>NZ_QRIL01000001.1:0-229597 GCF_003471165.1 Ruminococcus sp. AM22-13
CGACCTATATGGAATTTACTCTTGCATTTGGTCCAAAACCGGAATTTGGTTTTTCATTTAAGTTTCTCCTTATAAAAAGCTGTATCCAGCATTATAAAAAGAAAATATGTTCGATATTTTATTGCGGAATTTTTGATATCATGGTATTATATATGTATGAAAGAAAATCTTATACATTACCGTACTTGTGTGCATAATATTAATTATCATATGGTATGGTCAGTGAAATACCTGAAGGGGATCTCCGGCAGGAAACTTTCCGAACGTTTTCCGGAAATAAGAAACCAGCTTTGGAAAGGGGAGCTGTGGAACCATTCCTATTATGTGGAAACAGTCGGATCTGTATCGGAAGAAAATATCCGCAGGTATATCGAACATCAGAGCAAAGCTTCCTGATACTATGGAGGAGAGGAAATGTTGCTGTCAAAGAAAACATCCATAAAGGTCAGCCGGGAATATGCGAATCTCATCGGACATATGTGCTATGCAGCATCCAAGCTCTGGAATGTCTGTAATTACGAGCGTCAGCATTACAAAGAAACTGGGATGGAGCAGTATCCGGACTGGTATTATCAGAAAAAAGCCCATAAAGAGAATCTGTGGTATAAACAGCTCCCGTCCCAGACCGCCCAGGAAGTCTGTAAGCTGCTGGACAAGGCATGGAAGTCTTTTTACGCCCTGAAAAGATCCGGAGGGATTGAGACTCCCAGACTGCCGCGGTTTAAGCAGGAAAGTATCCCCATTACCTATATGCAGATGGGGATCGTGCATGAGCGGGATACGGGCAGAGTCCGCCTGTCCCTTCCAAAGGCATTAAAAAAATATATGGAAGAAACGTATCAGATCCATGAAAACTTTCTTTACCTTGAAAATAAGATTTTCAGGGGCATGGATCAGATCAAACAGCTGCGGATCTACCCGCCGGAGAAGGGAAACTGTAAAATTATTGTTGTTTATGAGGTCCCTGACCAGGAAGAACTTCCACAGAACGGACATGAACTGGCTATTGATCTTGGGCTTCATAATCTTATGACGTGTTATGATTCCGAAAATGGGAAGACGTTTATCCTGGGCAGGAAGTACCTTGAATTGGAAAGATATTTCCATAAAGAGATCGCAAGGGTGCAGACCCAGTGGTATGGACAGCAGTCCGGAAAGGGAGTAAAGCATCCGGTCACATCAAAACATATCAGGAAGTTATATAAGAGAAAACAAGACTCAGTAACGGACTATCTGCACAAGATTACAAGATATGTTGCAGAATATTGCCGGGAACAGGGAATCACCTGTGTCGTTACAGGGGATATCCGGAACATCCGGAGAGAAAAAGATCTGGGACACAGGACAAACCAGAAGTTCCACAGCCTGCCGTATAACAGGATCTACATCATGCTGGAATATAAGCTGAAAAGATATGGGATCCGTTTTATAAAACAGGAAGAAAGTTATACCAGCCAGTGCAGTCCGCTGTCACCGAAAGTGGGGAAAAGATATGCAGAGCCGTCCAAACGGAAAGAGAGAGGGTTGTACAGAGATGGAAACAGAACCTATAACGCAGATGCCGTAGGCGCATATAATATCCTGAGAAAATATCACTCCGTATCCGGAGTAAAAAGAGAACTGTCCGTAACCGGACTGAAAACACCGGAAATAATAAAAGTAGCTGTATAGCTCTAAAGAGCAAACAGTAGTGGTGTCATGGATGCACCCTGAAAAAAGGCGGTATCCCGCCTTGATTCAGATGCTCTGGCAACTCAGTTACCGAGTAATTCACTTGCATTTTCTGGTGACGTCTGTTATGATGAAAAGACCAGCAACGTGTCTCTGGCATACAGTAAGTATATTTCATAAATATCGAGAAAAAGGAGAGAAAAATGGAAGAATTATACAAATCAATAGAAGAAAAAATTAAAGCTTCCGGCTATCCAAGAGTGATTTCTGGTGAAGCGGTTTATGGAGATATCTGTGATCAGATTGAAGGAAAAGAAAATGGATCATATGTTTTGCTTTCTAAATTTGAAGATGATGTTATCTTTGAATATCACATTACCATTATGGATGATGAATTTAATCTTGGAGTGTTGACAATGCGTACTCCGGAAGGTGTATTTGAAACAGATTTTGATAAATAATAGAAATAGATATGAAAATGTAAATTCTTAAATGCATTTTCGTAGTTACAGGCGGAAAAATTCCGCCTGTTTTATTGTCTGTTTTTTGGAGGACCAGAAGTTCTGTAAAATGATAGCACTTAATCTTCACGTAAATGTACTGCAGTAGCCGCTTTACGACGTCTGGCGTCGTCCATCGCAGCATAATGCTTTTTGGTTGTATTTACGTCTCTATGCCCCAATACGTCAGCCACAAGATAAATATCACCTGTTTCCTGATATAAGGTGGTACCATAGGTGCTGCGGAGCTTATGAGGCGTAATTTTTTTTGTAGTTGTAATAGCTTTTGCATATTTTTTGACAAGGTTTTCAACAGCCTGAATACCGATTCTTTTTCTTTGAGTAGAATAGAAGAGAGCGTGTTCGTGTCCGGATATAGGAATGATATTTTCGCGAACTTCAAGGTATTTTTTTAAAGCTTTTTCTACTTCATGACCAAAATATACAACCATTTCATTTCCACCTTTTCGGGTGACTTTGATTCCATTATTTTTAAAATCTACATCTTCTACATCAAGTCCTACACATTCAGATACACGAATTCCTGTGCCAAGCAGGAGAGTAACGATTGCCAAATCACGTTCTTTTGTCTTTTCGTAATAAACACGTTTCTGACCGGTAAGTTCATCACCACAATGTTCAATGTAATCAAGCAACATAGCAACTTCATCGGCATCAAGACGTATAATACTTTTTTCGTGGGTTTTCGGAACATCCACAAGAACGGTTGGATTGGTTTGGATGAATTCATGTTTGTAGTAATATGCATAAAAACTTCTCAAAGCAGATATTTTTCTTTTGAGCCCACGTTCACCGTTTGTCTCTGTTTTATCCCCATTTTTGTAAACCTTTAAATATTCCTGATATTCCTCTATATCAACAGCCTTAAGCTGATCCAGAACATCTACGGTAAAATCTTTCATTGAACAGTCTTTAAAAGCAGGATTTTCATCCAGTAAAAACTGAAAAAAAATACGGATATCATATGCATAGGAAATTCGCGTTTTGGTGGTAGTAAGCGGGTCCATAGCACGAAAATAATCTTTACAGAAATCTGGAAGGGTTTTTAAAACAGCACGAAGCTTCAGAATATTTGAGATATCAGTTTGTTCATGGTAGGTAACTTTTTTGTTATCATTATAATCTGTGTAATTATCCATTAGAAAACTCCTTTAATCTTTAATAATTAAATTAAGTATTTCAGCTGTGGCTTATTATAAATTGTATAGTGTTATACATCCCTGAGTATTGGAAAACCCGTCTTTATGATTTGTGCGAAAAATAATAAAAGAATATAGATCATATATAAAATTAAAAATGTAAATTAGTTAACAGTAATAGCTTTATGTAAATACAGAACGTATAAAATATGCTAAAAAATTATAAACTATAGGAAATAAGTGTCCTTTTAAGTATAAATGGTTCTATAAAAACATCGATTTTATTGGGCTTTTCGATTGATATAAACCATTTATATTTAAAAAATTTAAGTGAAAAGTGGTTTATTACGGTCGATTTTAAGTGAAGTTAGATTGTTACGACCGAATTTAAGTAAAATTGAATCATAAGAAACAATTTTTTATTATTGAGACTATATCCCAATCAAATTCATCTGCTATATTCCAATCTTTTTATATTTTAAACATAAAATGGATTCCCAGGTTTCAGAAAATCTATTTCTTTATATAACGAAAGGCCCCCGCAGGAGCCTTCCGGACTGAGGGCTTCACAAGTTTCCCCAGTGCGTTCACTAAGCAAATCGTACTATAACTTTACAGGAAAGTCAAGCAGCAAATGTTCATAATCAGGGAACAAATAAACCCAGTGTTACTGTTCAAAGGTTAGCTGGACTTAGAAGAACCGATGGTGTAGACTGATAACAGTTAAAGCCATCGGTTCTCTTTATCCAAATATCCTGGACACTCTGTCATATATATTTGCCGGAATGTCCTCATATTCTTTCCGGGCCGTTTCAAGTATCTTCAGATACCGTTCTTCAAATCCGGAGATCTTTTCCGGGTCTGGGTTACAAGACAGCCAGGTCTTATTCCGGAGGTGGATCATTTCCTGTATCAGACCATGCATTTCTTTATTCCAGTACGGTCCGGCTCATTATCCATGCTGTCTTTCAGATACCGCAGCACATGGGCAAGACATTCCCGATGGTCTGTCCCATAATTATAAAAAGTGATATCATGGTCATGGACAAGGATACCCTGGTAATCCTCCGCAACAGTTCCCTTTACTCCTTCGTGCCCTTTTTTCGCACGGGTTATCTTACTCCTGAAATCGTTGAAATCTATACACACATTATAAAGGAAAAGCCGCAAAAAAGCGAATCCGGGTGATTGTGGATAAAGTAAAAATGACGGATAAAAAACAGTACATATTTTGTGGATAAAAAGGATCTCCATATGACTGAAACAGGAAAAGTATTCCTTCGCTATCTGTATAAACGTTTCTGGTGGAAGGTTATCCACCATAAAAAAGCTCTTTCGCATTATCCACAAAAGAACTTTTGAGACATCAATGAAAAAATTAAAATTCGTCATTTTTACTAATTCCCCCTGCAAGGGTCTGAACAGTAACGCAATTTTGTCCTGTTAAAATGTATTTCGACATGGAAATATATACAAAATAAAAAAGGAGTGCTATAATTTCCTAAAAAACAAGAGATGGAAAACATCAGATAAAAAGGGAGGAATGGAGAATGATTAAGAAATCAAAGATAACTGCGGCAGTTATGGCGGCAATACTTGCTGTAACCACTATTTTCAGTCCTGTATTAGCAGGTGAATTTTCATCACCAGAAGAAATAACGGAAGAATTCTCTGATGGTCAGGAAAATCAGGATTATAAAAATGAAATTTCAGATGATATGCCACAGATTCAGAATGAAGATGGAGAAGGAGTTTCTGCTACAGAAAGTGAAACAGAGAGAGGGACAGTAGTTACAACGGATGATGAATTTAAGAGGGCAGTAAATTCTTCTGTGGATATTATTAGAATCAGAGGGAATATAGGAGGAAATGGTAAAAATATATATGAGTTGCCAGATGGTGATGGTAAGAAAATAATAATAGAAAGTGGTTATACATTTAAGATTACCAGTGGTCTCTCAAGAAAGTATACTACAGATATAGAAATTTGTGACAATGCTAAGTTAATTATAGATTCGACAAGACAATTTGAAACGATTTGGCTTAAAGGTATTATAAAAAATGAAGGTAATATCGATGCCACTGGATCTGGAAATGTATATGTGAATTACCAGGAAAATCTTGGAACGATAAATGATAAATTAAAAATCAATATATTACAGGATGGGGAGGATGAGATAAAGGTAAGTATACCGCCAAAGGTAACTGCGGGTGATATGATAACGCCAACTATAACAGGGATGATACCTGGTTCTGAAATTAAAACATCTGAGATATTTACAGGAAAATGGGAGTTAAATGGAAATCCATTGACTGGAGAAACAGGAATTTCCTATAGAGTTCCAGTTAACAGAGGCGAGTCCCGTATAAAACTTATGTTGACACTTAATGAACAATATGGTGCTGTAAAACAAAATATGCAGAATCCTGATTATGTTAATGTACAGAAAAGTACATCCCCGTCTAATGTATGTACGATAGAAAAGAAGACATTAGATATTATTTATGTAGACAATAATAACGGAAATGACCAAAATACGGGAGAAAGTGAAACTACTCCGGTTCGAACATTTTCAAGAGCTCTTGATGGTATAAGGAATGGCGGAACGATTATATTACTTTCGAACTGTGTGGAAACAAACAGGGTTTTTTTTGATAAGACAGTAACAGTTGCTGGTAAATCAAATGATAGTTCTGTGACATTGACAGGAAATCAGAATTGGTATATAGATCCGAACATAACAGTTACATTGAGCAATATTTCTATAAAAACTGCTGGTATATTCCCATACAAAGAAAAACCTGGAAAACCTGGAAATCTTGTTTTGGATACTGTTAAGAATGCAAATATAAAAGAAATAAATGGATTAAGTGCTGTAACGTTGAATGATAGCAAAATTGCTTGTCCTACTATAACAGCCAATAAAGTTGAATTAAAAAATAATACGGAATTAAATGGCCGATTTTTGACCGATAATCTTACAATTGATGGAGACAACACACTTATTTATACTTTAAATTCTCCGGGAAAAATAAATCAAGGAATAGCAGGAACTGGAAAACTAAAAGTACGTTTAAATGATATAGGGCAAAAAGAATTAAGAGGAATAAAAGTACTTGAAGTACCTAAGGCAATATCTAAGATATCTAATATAGAACTGGATAGTTCATATGGTATGCAATATGAATTAAAAATCAGAGAAGACTATATGTACATTTCCGAAGGCATTGATCCCCAGATAGATTTATACGTTGGAAATGAACCACGGGATAAAGAAAATGTGGATATGTCATCCGGTGAAAATATTTCTGTTAACGCAAAGATGACAAATTTTCCCGGTGCGAATATGTCAGTAGTTGGAAAATGGAGTGGATATGGGGGAGAGAATACCGTTTGGTCTGGCGGTGATGTCCCTGTATTAACAGTAGAGGTTACATTAACTGACAGTGAGTATAATAACTGTCATTTTAATCAGATTCTGGACTTTGCAAATCTTATTAATGTATATTCATGGAAAGATACAAACACAGCCATAAATAAAGATGTGAAGAGCAAAGCTACAGTGACTGTAGAAAATGAGCAGGGAATCAGCGCAGATGGACGACACTGTACATTTACTCTTATATATCCGAAAGTAAAATACAGAGCCTCGATATCAATCTCAGCCGATAGTTTAGATAAATTTTACGATGGAAATGCTGTGGCGTCTCCTGCTATAACTGTACCGGAAGGAGTGAAAGCTTCTTTAAAATGGTATCAGAAAAGCGGAGAAGACTGGACAGAAATTAGCGCTGCTCCGACAGATGCAGGCGAATATTCTGTTAAGGCATATGCAGAAGAAAGTGATGATTATGAAGCCGGATATTCTAAACGAGTAGAGTTTACCATAAGTAAAGCACAGAATGAATGGACAGTGAATCCGGCAATCAACAACTGGACAAGTGACCAGACTCCGTCGAAACCTGTAGGTGAAGCGAAATTTGGAACAGTATCTTTTAGCTACAGCGATAAACAAGATGGAACTTATACAGAAACTCAGCCGACTTCATCTGGCAGCTGGTATATGAAAGCAACTGTTGACGGAAATGGCAATTATGACGGTTTGAAAAAAATCATACCATTTACAATTTACACTCCATATTATCCACCAATAGTAATACCGACAGCAACACCTACTCCAAGTCCGACACCGACAGCAACACCTACTCCAAGTCCGACACCGACCGTGAAACCTGTTCCGGATAATTATCCGGATGGTTCAGAATATCTTCCGGATGGAAGCATCAAAACACCGAATGGTACGATCGTAGACAGTGACGGAGAGATTACACTTCCAAATGGAGTAATCGTAAAACCAGGCAATGAGGAAAATAAGCCAGCGCTCAATAAAGAAAATGAAGTGATCACAGGTGATGGAACTCTGGTAATTCGTCCGGGACTTTCTGAACTGGAAACCGGTGCAGGATGGAAAATATTCAGTGATGGAAGAATCGTGGATACAGATGGTAATGTTTATGAAATGGACGGAAGCGTATCAGATAAAGATGGAAACTGCGTGAAACCTGCAAAAGCGATGATAAAGAACGCATATACATATAAGAATAAAAATCAGGTAAAGGTTGTTCTGTATGATAGCTGCAAAGGTGCGCAGGGCTATGATTACGTGATTGGTAAATCTTCCAATATGCTGCAGACCAAAGAATATGAGAAAGTAAATAAAAACAGAAAAGGACTGAAAACAACATTTACATATATGGACAAAGGAACTTGGTATGTAGCATGCCACGCCTGGGTCAAAGATGCAAATGGGAAGAAAACATTCGGTGAGTGGTCGGAAGTAAAGACAGTAGTTGTCAATGCCAAAACTCCATCTCAGCCAAGAATTATCAGTGTTAAAACAAATGGTTCAACAATAACAGTCAAATTCTCCAAGACCGGAAAAGCAACAGGAGCAGAGGTTATTCTTGGTAAAGAACTGGAGAAATTATATGGAGAAAAACGTCCTGTTAAATACAAGAGATACGTAATTGAAGAGGACGAGGATGTAACAACTGTGACATTTAAAAATGTAAAGAAAGGAACTTATTATTTAAGCCTGCGTAAATGGAATCGGACTGCTGACAATAACGAAAAAGTATTCGGACCATGGGCGGAATATGTAAAGGCTAATGTCAAATAGTAAAAACTATGGGAGACAGTAGTTGTTAAAGTATTATAGTTGAAGTAATAAATATGCGCACTGGTGTTAAACTGGTGCGTATATTTTGTCGTATAAAAAAGAACTGTTTTGCAGAACAAATCCGGCAAAATCAGTTCTTTTTCACTTTTATATTTCAGAGTCTCAAGACGCGCTTGTTCATTAGCCATTCAACAACTCCATCACGATCCGTGTGGAGCTGCGCTGATAATTCAGCGCGGAGTGAACAGTAACAACCCAGTTAGTCCCTGAATAGTAATCGGATAATGAAAAGAATTAAAGAAATACGATTGACATATTTAAGTGCCTGGGCTGTTATAATATTAACAACAGACAACAAGAGTGTCTGTCAAGCGTTGAAGTAAGGTGTTGTACCAGAAGGCAGTGCGTTACCAGCTTTATAAGGGTTTAGCATTTACCACAATCTGGCTAGAGAGCAAAAGCTCTTAAAAGAAAATGCCGGGAGGCGCTGCCAAAGTGCAGGGCCTTTCTTTTGTTTGCTTTATAGGAAAGACCTCCCAGATCACTGCAACAGAGATCAAGAAAGACAGACCGATCAAACATCATAGAAACATCTGCTACGAAAACAGCAACACTAAAGTAGCAACCGTAACACCAGACGGTATGATCCAGGCAAAATGTAAGAGAACCTGTACAATCTGGGTATATGCGCAGAACGATGTTTATAAGGCTGTTACAGTAACAGTTAAGTGATACGAAACACTAGACCAGTATCTGTTTAATATGAAAAGGATATACGCATTGGTTATTCAAAGGCCGATGCGTATATTAGAAAATAAGGAAGTATCTAAGTACATGAAAAAAGAGAACCTGTTGGAATATTTGAGGAGAAAGTCAGGAATCCCGTTTTTGTCAGATCTACGTGATACATATTATTTCAACCATATCGAATTGGAAGTAACAAGAATCCATCCGGATGATTTTGACCTGGATGACTGTAGTAAAACGATACATTATATTACAGGAAAAAATGAGAAATTTACAGATACAGAACAAGCCATGTCATTTTTTATTAAAGTATTACGGATAATGCATAGTGATAGATTCCAATGAAAAGTCCCTGGAACTCTGAAATCCGGGGATGTTTCATTGGAATTTTCTTTTTTAAATGGAATTCAATCATTTTTACTTAAAAGGACATATAGGAAATAAGCCAGTTGATAAATGAATTATACCATGAAAGTGGGTTTTTAGCAACATCTATATGAAAAACTCGCGTTTGTCGTATAGATGTAAATAACATAAAACACTACTATTTTTTAATATTCATACTGTAATAAAGCAAAAAAGCCTGCGCATTTTTTGCACAAGCTTTTTTGCTTTATATTAGCTAATTTAATTTTAGAATTACTGTTTTATAATATTTATAATAACAATTTATATACAATTTGCTATTATGCAATCCAATTCAGGAATTTCTTTTTTGACAGATATTAATTTTTCATTTTTAAGGAAACAATGTCTGGAATAGGCGGTTGTACAAACTTCATTTCTGGTTGTATTAAAGAATTCATAATTAAATTCAAGGGAAATTCCATTATATTTTTTAATACTGACACGAACCTGTATTTCATCGTCAAAAAAAACCTGTTTTTTGTATGCGACAGAAATTTCTACCACTGGAGAAATAACTCCCAGTTCTTCCACTTTTTTATAGCTGAATCCCATCTGATTCATATAGCCGATTCGGGCTTCTTCCATCCACTTTACATAATTGGAATGATGAATGATTCCCATCTGATCAGTTTCATGATATTGTGCTTTTCTGCAATAAGTATATGTTTTTAGTGATTCCATAAGTTTCCTCTTTTTCTATTATTAGGTTTTTAGGTTTAACCCCGGGTTCATTAATGAGTGATCATGAAGGCTTTTTTACATAGTTCAGAGGATCCTGATTTACGCCATTTACTATCACTCCAAAATGAAGATGCGGACCTGTACTGTTTCCTGTACTTCCCACATATCCAATAATATCCCCTTTTGATACCTTATCTCCGACACTCAGCTTTGGATTAAATTTGGACTGGTGCATATATTCTGTGATAAGTCCCTTACCATTATGATTTATCTTAGTATAATATCCTGCACCGCCTGAAGCAGATGGTGATAACATAGCAACAATCGTTCCTGATGCCGCAGCGTAAATAGGTGTACCCGTTGGAGCAGGAATATCAATTCCTTTATGGTTAGTGGAACCAATTCCGCCTGGTGACTGACGATATCCGAAATAGCTGCTGATATAAGAATAACCGGAGCTTAATGGCCATCTAAAAGAAACACCATTCTGATATCCAGGGATAAGAGCTCCATTTTCTCCGACATAATTATCGTCATCAATCCACTGACTTGTAGCCAGAACACCCGTAGAAGAATTGAGATAATACTTCTCTCCGTCTACCGAAATCCATCCGGTTTCTCGTTCACACGTCGACGGATTCATATAATATTTTTTACCACTTACGGTCAGCCAGCCTGAAGCAAGTACTCCATTTGACTCTGAATAATAATGGGAACCATTCTTAGTAAACCATTTACTACAGGAAAGTTTTCCATCGGATTCAAAATAATATCTTTTTCCTGAAGAAGCTTTCAGAATAATATCGTCATAACGAATGCCATTTGTTTTTTTGAAGTAATATTTATGACCATTGATCGTTTGCCATCCTGTAAGTAATTTACAGTCTGATTCACGAAAATAACGGTAATAGGAATCTGGTTTATAAAAGCCTTTGACTAACTTACCATTTGAACCGGCATAATAATAAGAACCATCCGTTTCTTTATACCACCCACTTGTGACAAGCTGACCTGTGTTTCGGTTAAAAGAATACCAGGATCCTTTAACTTTCAGGCGGCCTTTGGCCATCGTTCCATTTGCCTGAAGGTAATAAGTAGAGTTTCCATTTTTACGAAAACAGTTCTTATACATTTTTCCTTTTTCACTGAAACAATAATAAACATTATTGACTTTATGGAAACCGGCTCTTACTGCTCCATCATTCCAGAAATAGTATTTATTTCCAGCTGCTGTGGTAATCCAGCCAGTGTACATATATCCTTTTTTCGCATCAAAGAAATAGGTCTTTCCATTGACTGTCTGCCACCCGGTAAGCATTTTTCCTTTGGAGTTAAAACAGTATTTTTTTCCACTGATTGTAAGAATTCCGGCCTTTGCTGCCCCTGTTTTTCCAAAATAATATTTATTTCCGGCAACACTCTGATACCATCCGGTAGCTTTTTTGCCGTTTTTGTCATAATAATACCAGCTACCATTTTTCATTACAAAACCCGTTTGTTTCTTGGTGGTTGTTGCTGCTTTAACTGATACCGTAGAATATTGTGTAATTCCTCCACAAAAAATAAGTGACAGAATAAACAGAAAAACCGGTAAAATAAACTTTTTTTTCTTCATATTACTCTCCTGTCATATATGATCTGAAGCATAATCTCAAAACCATAAAATAGATTCATCGAGAATGATGGTAAAAGGACCGTCATTCTCAAGATCTGCGTAATTTACACGTTGAATCAATAATTTCATTTATTTTTCTCCTGTGTATTTTTAAATTCGAGATATTTATTTTTCAAAAAATGCCACCCTTTTTTTATATATTTCCATATAACCTGCAAAATCTGTAAGATATATTTCCATATAAGCATAACAAACCTGGAAAATGGATTCCATATCTTCATAAAGAAATTATTCCGTTTTTCCTCAAGCTTTTCAGAGGATAATCTGTGAGACTCTTCTTTGCGAAATGGAATCGCCTCACCTGTTTCTGTATCCAGACAATCTATGTTTACGTAGGTTTCTTCTTCTACTGGCATTTTTCTGTCAACTAAGGAGTGGTCAATCAGCCTCCATACCATAGCGTAAAGTACAGCAAAAACAGGAACTCCTGCGATCATACCAGGAATGCCAAAGAGTCCGCCGCCAATTAAGATGGCAACAATAACCATGAAACTGGAAAGTCCCGTGGATTCCCCGAGAATCTTTGGACCGAGAATATTTCCATCAAACTGCTGAAGAAGCAGAATGAAAATAGCAAAATATAAACCTTTGATAGGATCTACTACCAAAATCAGGAAAATACAAGGGATAGCTCCGATATAAGGTCCAAAAAACGGAATAACATTTGTTACACCGATAATAACACTGACCAGAATTGGAAATGGCATATGCAAAAGTAACATTCCGATATAACACAAAACGCCAATGATGGCAGAATCAAGAAGCTTGCCGTATATGAAACCGCCAAAAGTTTTATGAGTGAAACGCATAGAATGAATGAGTGTATTTGCCCATTTGTGCGGCAGTACGGCATATACAAGCATTTTACTTTTGGCAACAAATTTTTCCTTATCTGTTAATACATATAAAGCAACGATTGCACCGATCAGAAAGTTCTTCATGAAAATCAGGATATCAAAAATACCGGCAGAAACATTTTTTAGCATATCCTGCATTTGTGGTAGAATGTTGGTGGTAAGATAATCCTGTGCTTTTGTGGAATACTGATTGATCATGTCAATCATATCAGAATTCATATTCCATCCGTGCTCCACAAAGGAATTAAGCCATTTTTCAATAACTTTCACATAATATGGAAAGCTGTAAATAATGCTCATGATACTTCGGATCAACTGTGGAAGTATCATCATAATTAATGCATAAATAATGACCCAGAATAAAAACATAGAAAAAAGGACACATGCCCATCGAATGGCTCGTCTTCCCTTCTTCTGTAACTGGATATTGTGTTTTTCAAGCTGTGGATAGATCAATTTCTGTTCAAAAAGATTTATCAGTGGACTGAGAATATAGGCTAATATCACACCATAGATAATAGGTGCCATGATTCCCAAAAATGTTTTAATACCCACAATAAGGGTCTTCATATGAAAGATGCCATAATAAAACAGCATACTGGCGGCAATTACCAGAAAAGCCGTCACACCCCAGTGTAAATAGCGGTTATCCCAACGAAACTTCATAACGTCCTCCTTTTTATTTAACATGGTACGATTATAACATTTTTTTTAAGGAATGTCTCTTGATTTTATGAAAAATTAATATATAAAAAAATATTTGTGATACTGAGGACAAAATAGTTGCTGTTCACTCCGTTCTCAGTATCACAAAATAAACAATAACTCAAATATTTTAAACTACACATAAATCATAATATAGCTCCTGGAATAAGTATACATAATATAGTTATGGTAAATGTGATATTTAAAAAATGAACAGTAAAAAAGAACAGCTTGCTCATTTAAAGAGATTCATTTAAAAAATCTTCAATCAAAAATCTTTAGCTGAGCTACTGTTCTTTTTATTATATAAGAGTTTTATTATTTTTTCATAGAATCAAAAATCTCAATTGCCTGAATGATTGCCTTAGCCGCACCATCAATGCCAAGTTTACTACTGTCCACACAGAGATTATAGCTTGCAGCAGCGCCCCATTTTTTGTTTGTGTAGTAGTTATAATAACTGGAACGGCTCTTATCGGTCTTGTTGATCATATCTTTTGCTTCTTTTGCCGTTTTGTTGTGTTTCTGAGAAAGACGGCTGATTCGCCAGTCTGTATCTGCATGTACAAAAACACTGAAGCAGTCTTTGTATTCTGCCAATGCATAGTCTGCACATCTTCCGACCATAACGCAAGGACCTTCTGAAGCCAGTTTCTTAATTGCGTCAAACTGTGCAAGAAATACTTTATGATTCATCGGCATATCAGTAAATCCTGAAGAGGAATATCCAAAGGAATATGTATCCATTACCAATGAATATAAAAAGCTGTTGGTAGGTTTCTCGTCATGATTCTCAAAAAGTTCCTTGCAGATACCACTTTCATTTGCAGCATGTTCAAGAAGCTCTTTATCATAGCATTTAATACCGAAATATTTGGCAACTTCCTGTCCTATCTGTCTTCCGCCACTGCCATATTCACGACCTATTGTAATAATTGAACTTGTACTGTTCATAATCTACACTCCCTTCTGTTATGGATTCAATAGAAATATTATACAATACTTTTGCGGAAATGCAAACTATTTTCGCAATTTTTCTAATAATTTAAGAAAGTATTCAGGTAAAGGAGCTGTAAATTCCATATATTGACCAGTGGATGGATGAACAAAGCCGAGAATCATTGCATGAAGTGTCTGTCCTTGTAAATGATAAGGATTTTTCCCTGAACCGTATACTTCGTCGCCAAGCAGAGGATGCCCGATACTTGTCATGTGTACTCGAATCTGGTGTGTTCTTCCTGTTTCCAAGCGGCATTCCACATAGGTGGCATTTTTAAAACGTTCTAACACTTTATAATGTGTAACAGCATCTTTTCCGTTCTTATAGTTAATAGACATTTTCTTTCGGTCAACCGGATGACGTCCGATCGGACCTTCAATAGTTCCTTCATCTTCTTTTAAAACACCTGCCACGATTGCACGATATCTACGCTTAATAGAGTGCTCTTTTAGTTGCTCTGCCAGGTCGCGGTGAGCATTATCATTTTTACATACAAGAAGTGCACCAGTGGTATCTTTATCGATTCTGTGGACAATTCCGGGACGAAGAACACCGTTAATGCCGGACAGATTATCTTTGCAATGAAACATAATTGCATTTACCAGTGTACCAGAAGTGTGTCCGGCACTTGGATGAACGACCATTCCCTTTGGTTTATTTACAATAAGCACATCCTCATCTTCATAAAGAATATCCAGAGGAATATCTTCGGGAAGGATATCCGGTTCTTCCATATCCGGAACTTCCAGGGAAATATCGTCCTGATCCTGAACTTTATAGTTAGCCTTTACAGGAGAACCATTCACCATTATTTTCTGCTCTTTAAGCAGTTTCTGAATATAAGATCGTGATAATTTTTCATTTTTTTCAGAAAGATAGCGGTCAATCCGAATACCGGACTGACCGTCAGAAACGTGATAATTAAGAATTTCCATAGTATTATTCCTTTTTTATTCGTAAAAAATCATAATCTTCATCATTTTTGTATTTAAAACATACCAATATGATAAGCAATACGCCGCTGCATACAACGTAGATATCGGCCACGTTAAATACAGGAAAATCAATAAGTGAAAAATAAATAAAATCTACCACATAGTCTCTGAATACTCTGTCAATAAAATTTCCCAAAGCCCCAGAAACCATTATAAGAGAAGTTATAGTAAGAGGCAGATAATAGGTATTTCGTGGAATCCGAGCATATACATAGGCAAATACACCAAAAAATAAAAGACACAAAATCACAAATACTGGGATTTTACCTTCAAACAGACCAAATGCCATTCCACGATTTTCAAGATAATGTAGCTGAAGAACTCCGGGAATAAGATTTATATCAGGTCTACCTTTCAGATAAGTGAGAACCAGATACTTACTCCCCTGATCCAGAATTGTCAGCGCAAAGATGGCAATACAGCCTAGAAGCCAATGCTTCCAGGCTGGTTTTGTTGAATTTATGCTCATACGAGAATCTCCCCGATTGCCTGAAGTAATTCGTCGTCTGTAACTGTTTTGTCAATAAAACTTTTACCAATTCCGTCCATAAGAATAAATTTGATATGTCCGTCTTCCATCTTCTTATCTTTCTTAGTTGCTGCGAGAATATCTTCGGCTTTCAGTAAATCGACGGAAAGAGGCAACTTATAAGAAGAACATCCATTTCGAATCTCTTCATATTCGTGTTCAGTCAGCAATCCTCTATTCATGGAAAGACAGGCAGCCGCAATCAGACCGATACCGACACACTGTCCATGAAGCAGCTGAAAATCTTTGAGTTTCTCTACGGCATGACCAACTGTATGACCAAGATTTAGAAGAGCACGTTCGCCCTGTTCTTTGGGATCTCGTTCTACTACACCAGCCTTAATTTCACAACATCTGCGAATCATTTTAGAGAGCATACCTAAATCCAGTTCGCTGATTGTCTCTTGATTCTGGCATACAAAGCGGAAGAAATCGCCATCGCAAATCAGACCTGTCTTAAGAATCTCGCCCATACCACAGGTAAATTCACGCTCTGGAAGAGACTGTAAAGTACTCATATTCATATATACAAGACGTGGCTGATGGAACGCTCCTACCATATTTTTATACTGAAGAAAGTCGACTCCGGTTTTACCGCCTACACTACTGTCGACCTGGGCAAGAAGGGTGGTAGGAACCTGAATAAAGTCAATTCCTCTTAAATAAGTTGCTGCACCAAAGCCAGTCAGATCACCTACAACTCCACCACCTAATGCAACCAGAAGACCTTTACGATCCATTTCGTTTTCAATCAGAGTTTTATATAATTCCTGTACAGTAGATAGGTTTTTATTCTTTTCACCGGCTTCAAATTCAAAAGAAAACACACTTGAAGAGATTTCTTGAAAAATTGTTTTGACGGAATCAAGATAAAGTGGTGCTACATGACTGTCTGTTACGATACAGATTTTTCGTCCATCCAGTCCTTCTTCTTTAAGTGCACGGGCAAGATTTTTAAAGTCATTTTCGAAATAAATAGGATAATGAAAATCTCCTTCTCGTTTGACAAGTAATTTCTGTTCTGCCATTTTCTCACTCTCCTTTGATAACTTAAATTGTATAAATATAAAGAATAACATCATCTGCCAATGTACCGACACTAATCTAAAAATGACTTGTTAAGTACACTACGGCATTGTTAAGTGTTATAAATAACTATTGAGTAATTATATATAACGTAAAATGCGGACACCGCATCTTCCCTTTTTGGTCTGGTGGGACATACCATCAAAAATAAAACGTCCCTTTCCTCGTACAGAGATGATATCACCCTCTTTGGGTTCATATCCATTGGAAGTAATCAGTTTTCCATTGACAAAAACCTGTCCTCCTTCGATATAAGATACCATACTGCTTCTGGAAGCTTTAAATGCAAGTGAAATCAATGAATCTAAACGTACAGAAGCACAGGTACCATTAATAGCTTCCAATTTTGGGCGGGGAAGTTCATCAGGGTCGTCTACTTTTGTAATTAAAATATTTGTATGGCGGACACGGCACAGATTATCAAGAAAGAAGTCCGTCATTTTATTCTGGCAGAAAAACCAGGCAGCCTTTTCCTGAACAACAATATCACCAATCACACTTCGCTCTATTCCAAGATTAAGAAGTGCTCCGAGATAGTCACGATGTGTGAGAGACTCGGAAAATTTGATTGCTTTTGGCTCTATTTTAAGGCAGTCAATCGGATATTCCCATGTAAAAGCAAGAGCATCAGGATGAAATGCCACCATCTGACGCTCCGCATTTTCATAGCCCCCGAAAGTTTCCATAACAATCTGGGGAAACTGACGTTTTAGGCTACTGACCATATTCTGCTCATTTAAATTAAGAAAATCCGAAAATGTAACGATATCTCTCTGATAGGAAAGATTAGCTAATTCCCGGATTCTCTTAAGAAAAAATTCGTCTTTTTCCATTCGGGGATTAATAGCCTGCTCTTACTGACGGAGCAGATCCTCCCAGAATATTCTGAAGATCACCGGTGATATCTACATTGTACGGTCCAAGTACAAAGATATAGCTTGATACTTTCTGAAGGCTTCCACCTAAAGAATAACATGCACCAGATGTGAAATCGATGATTCTCTGTGCCAGTTCAACATCAATTCCCTCCAGATTTAAAATTACTGTAGAATTATCTACTAATGTGTCTGCAATCTCACGTGTATCTTCCATAGAAGAAGGCTTAATAACACAGACTTCCATATTTGAACCCTGGTTTGATTTACGGCTGCTTCTCATTGGAGTAATCTTAGAAGATGCAGCAGGACGTGTCTGGCGTTCGGCGCGTTCCTGCTTAACCGTAACTTTTGACGGAGCCGGAGCTGTCTGTTTCGGAGCGGATGCCTGTTTTGGAGCTGTTTTTACTGATTTTTCCTCTATTTCATCAAAAGCGTCATCCTCATCGGCCTCTTTCTTCTTAGAGAACTTATCAAAGAATTTCTTCTTAGGTTTTTCATCAAAATCCTCATCAAGAAAATCTTCATCATCCTCTTCATCTAACAGATCATCATCTAAGAATCCATCATCATCGTAATCATCATTTAATTTGATGGCATCTAAAAATTTATCTAAAACGCCCATTTTATTCTCCAATCTTTTTTTAGTCTTCTTTTATTGAGTAATCTCTCTCGCCAAAAATACCCGTTCCCACGCGTACCATAGTGGCACCTTCCTCAACTGCGACCTGATAATCATTTGTCATTCCCATACTCAGGACGCTCATATTAACATTATTAATGTTTTTGGCCGCAATGTCAACACTTAATTTCTTTAATTTCTGAAAAACTTCTCTATTTTCTTCAGGATTTGCTACAAATGGAGCAATTGTCATGAGTCCCATCACTTTGATATGCTGATAAGAAGAAATTTCCTCCAGAAATGGTAATACCTCTTCCGCAGTAAGGCCAAACTTGCTCTCCTCTTCCGCTACATTTACCTCGATTAAAACAGGCATACAGATTTCTTTTTTCGCAGCTTCTTTTTCAATGGTTTCTGCCAGACGGACAGAATCTACAGAATGAATCATGGATACCTTATCAATAATATATTTCACTTTATTTCTCTGTAAGTGTCCGATCATGTGCCACTGTACATCAGAAGGCATCTGATCATATTTATCCATAATTTCCTGAACTTTATTTTCTCCAAATACGCGGGCACCCGCATCATATGCTTCTTTGAGCATTTCTACAGGTTTTGTTTTGCTGACTGCAATAAGAGTTACCTCCTGAGGAGAACGCCCGGCAGTTTCACAGGCATTTTCGATATTTTTCTTTACAAGATTTAATTTATCAGCTAACATGTTAAGCCTCCTTAATTAGTATAAAATGTCTTCTTCTTTTACTTTATCTGCATTTCTTACAATATGGTCATATCTTGCAAGACCATAGGAAGTGTTTTTTGAGACAATAGCATATTCTTCGTTTTGGTCAAGTATTTCAATACGGCGGAAAACAGCATATCCTTTATTGATACAGTAAACACCCTCTAAAGTGTCTGTTTCACCGATGATATATTTCTCTCCGGTATCCGGATCAATAAGTGCATCTCCTTCTTTAAATGAGCTCTTGTCAATATAATAGATCATTGGCTGATCTTCTGATCCGTCGGTTGCCAGTTTGGAAACCGATGTATCTTCTACACTTGCATATATACTTACACTTTTAAATGTTCCGGAATCTTTGTTTCCAGATGCAAGCATAAATCCTGTTTCATTATTCTGGGTTGTTGCCATTCTGGATGGGACAACATAAAAATCTTTGGTCACAATAGAAGATAATGGTATCTTTAATCCAACTACTGTATTCGTTACAAGTTCAATATCAAGAAAGCGGTCAGAAGCATAACGGATAAGTCCCTTATTAAAATCAATCTGTCCATATTTCCCACCGTCTATCGTGATAATGGAAAAATCTCCGTTTTGTGTCATGTCATCTTTCAAGAATTTGACACGTATAGTTGAGCGGTCTTTCAGTTTCTCTGCCTGTTTATCACTTAGTGGAATCAAGAGGCTCCAGCGCTCATCTGTAATAATTGTGTAGACATCGTCTCCTGACTGAACAGAATCAGATGTCTTTAAATCTGTTTCATGATAAGAATTCTGATCGAAATCCTCAGCAGTCACAGTATCTATTGTTTTTCCTTCATAATTATCTGTAGAATATAAAATAATTCCATCTGACTGTGACTGACATATCGACTCATTTCCGGCATATACATTGCTGTTCGTGATGTTGTCTTCACCACTGCTGTCATCACTTTCGCCATATTCATCAGATGTAAGCGGAGCTGAAGAACTGTTTTCAGACTCAGCATATTGAAGAATGTTTCCCTTCAGTTCGTATTTGAAACTGTAAGTATTGTTAAATTTGCTGGAATTGAATCCCTTGGAAAAACTCATCATATCATTTCTGATCTTTAATAGTTCTTCCGTAGCAAGAGAAGCTGTGGATGTGGATTTTTTTGTACTGCTTAAACCATAAACAGCTCCGGAAGCATTGATTTTACTGCCCTCTCTCGCGTAATAGGTAATATACCCGGAAGAAGGCGCTGTACATACCGTTTCCTCACGAATAGCAAGTCCTGTATACGTTTCATTGCGGGACAGTGGTCCTGATGTTACCTGATAAGATTCAATGTGGGTAGTTGTAAAGTACAAGATAGCGCTGAATGACATATAAATAAATAAGATACCGAACATAATAGTACCAATATTCAGACCTGCAACCTTACGTAACCTGGCGAGAATTCCAGGCGTTTTTTCCTGTTTTTTATATTTATCAGACAATGAAATGTCTCCTTTGATCATGGAATCTATATAGAATGTAAATTATTTCTGTTACGGAAAGCTGTCATCTTTCCATAATTTCCAAAATATTGTAACACTTTGTTAAGTTAAAAACAAGTTTATTCATAAAGAATTCACAGGAAAGTGCTTGCCATAGCTGTTACTAGGAACTGAGTGTGCGGTAATAACTTGTTACTGTTCACTGGTAATATCCCGCGAGGTGTTTTTTGTGAGCGAAGGTCACAGAAAACCCGAGACATACCGCGCGAATTTATGCGATTAGCATAAATTCTGTGCATCGCGAAGCGTGTTGCTGGGAACGGAGTGAACAGTAACAATAACTTTAAAATAAGAACGTATTTTCAGAATATAAGTTTGCTTTTCGTAATGGAATATGATATTATAAATGTAACTCTTTTTACATCAATTATATAGAACTTATATATAGAACTTACCGGTAAATGGTAAGGTTGAAAATAGATAAGAAATTTATTAAACCGGCAGGGAGGTATAAATTATGGCATATGGAAGAATAACAGAAAAGCAGCAGGAAATTCTTGACTATATTAAGAATGAGATTCTTAACAGAGGTTTTCCTCCTGCAGTACGTGAAATTTGTGAGGCTGTAAATCTGAAATCAACTTCTTCTGTGCATTCACATCTGGAGGCACTTGAAAAAAATGGATATATTCGCAGAGATGCAACGAAGCCGCGCGCAATTGAAATTATTGATGATAACTTTAATCTGGTACGCAGAGAGGTTGTAAATGTGCCAATCGTTGGTACTGTTGCAGCAGGTCAGCCGCTTCTGGCAGTTGAGAATATCGAAGGGTATTTCCCAATTCCGGCGGAATTTATGCCGAATGAACAGAGCTTTATGCTTAAAGTAAAGGGCGAAAGTATGGTAAATGCCGGAATCTTTGACGGTGATCAGGTACTTGTAAGAAAACAGTCTACTGCTGAAGATGGAGATATTGTAGTTGCTCTGATCGAAGATGGAGCTACTGTTAAGACTTTTCATAAAGAAAAAGGTTACTATCGTCTTCAGCCGGAAAATGATGCAATGGATCCTATTATCGTGCAAGGGGAATTACAGATTCTCGGCAAGGTATTTGGCGTATTCCGTTTATATCAGTAATTGTGTTAGGAAATTGTCTGAGTTTTAGTTTGAGATGTGGTATAAAAATACATATATTTATCATTTATAAAAGCATGAGACAGATATAGTATAAAAATACATCTGTCTCATGCTTTTTTGCAATTGAGAAATTATATAAATTCCTAATACCGTTTTTATTTATTTTTCAAGAAATTCGTTAATGTCCAGGATTTTGCCATCTCTCCAGATTCTTTCGAGATCGTAAAAAAGACGGTTCTCTTCATCAAATACGTGGACGATCATATCGCCGTAATCCATAAGAACCCAACTGGAGTTTCTGGTTCCCTCAATCTGTTTTGCTTCATATCCTGCTCTTCCAAGTGTTTCATCTACATTGTCAACCATAGCCTGAACCTGATTCTGGTTGGAAGCACTTGCAATTACAAAATAATCGGCAATTACAGATACTTCATGGATATCTATCACCTTAATATCTTTTCCTTTTTTCTCATCAAGTGCGTGGCAGGCAAGTTTTGCCATTTCAAGTTCTCTGTTCATGGAAACAACCTCTCTTTCTATCTGCTTTTGTAACTGTTCAATATCTTCATGATCAACAGACTATTGAATAGCTACATATATCTTCTCTAATAAATATTTATATCAGTAATCTGTTCTCCCTGTTGTGCTGTCCCCTATATGTAAAACTCTGCCAGTCGAGACAATTTATACTCAGGACTGTTTTTTCATATGTAGATCCCTGTAATACAAGAAGGCATCTTTCGTAGCATTATCAATATCTTTCGGATTTTCCTCCAGATAAGCCAATGTATCAGCCAAAATCTTATACATACATTCGTCAAGATCCTGAAAAGCCAGTTTACGTACAATTGCAAGATTAGGAGCTTTATCACGTTTTGGTTCAATATAATCAGCAATATAGACGATTTTTTCCAACAGTGTCATATCCGGTTTTCCGGTAGTATGCCAGGTGATGGCAGAAAGAATATTTTCATCTGTAACATCATACTTAGCCTTAGCTACGTAAGCTCCAAGCTTGGCATGAAGTAAAAAAGGATGTTCCTGTTCGAATTCAGATACCGGAATGTGATGCTGGCTGCACATTTTCAGCTTCTTTTTGTTCGGAATACATTTTGCACAGTCATGGAGCAGTCCGGCAGTCTGGGCTGTGATCAGATCACAGTCATGAACCATGGCAAGTGCTGCACATGTAAACATAACTCCCAGCGTATGTTCATAACGATCCTCATCCAGATATTTTGCTAATTTTTTCTGCATTTTTATAAAATCATACTCTGCCATTAGAAGATCATCCTTTCTTTTCGGTCAGACTGTAAATCTGGTTTTCTCTGATATATTCAATTACCGGATCAGGAATATAGTAACGCACACTTTTATCTTCGCTGATCCAGTTTCTGAGCATTTCGCTGGACACATCAAGGTTTGTGGTATTCAGAGTCAGAAATGTGCCATTATATTTAAGCGAAAGACGGTTCATTTCTGCTTCGAGCTCTGCGATTGTGGAATGATTTCTTACAGCAGTTACCAGAATACAGTTTCTGCAGATCCTTTCCGGTTCACGCCATGTATCAAAGTCATACAGGGAGTCTGCGCCGATTATAAAATAATAATCAGTATCCGGATTCTTTTCTTTTAGCATTTCCAGTGTATGATAAGTGTAAGTATAACCATTTTCATGCATTTCAGTCAGCGACAGTTCAAAATGAGGATTTCCGGCAATCGCCCTGCGGACCATTTCAACTCTTTCTTCATCTGTGGCACGTCCCTGACGGTTCCTCTTGTGAGGCGGATTTCCGGAAGGCATGAACAGTACCTTTTCCAGTTGAAACTGTTCGTATGCTTTCTCTCCCAGAATCAGATGCCCCATGTGGATGGGATCAAATGTACCGCCCATAATACCAATTCTGTGTTTGATGTCAGCCATAAAAAACTCCGTATTATTTTCTGGGTAATTCGATTTTTTTCTTTTCGTTTTTGCCTTCGCGGTATAAAACAATTTTCTTGCCGATAACCTGTACAATCTGGGAACGTGTACGTTCTGCCAGAACCTCAGCCATCTGGCGCGGATCTTCCAGGCAGTTCTGGAGAACACTGATCTTGATCAGTTCTCTGGCTGCAAGCGCCTCATCTACAGCAGCCGTGTTCTCAGGAGTAAGACCACCCTTTCCAAGCTGAAGGATTGGATCCATTGTCATTGCAAGACCTTTTAAATAAGCTCTCTGTTTACTTGTCATTTTTATTTTCCTCTATTATTCTCTGCAAACGGATTGAATCATCCGTTTTACCACATCTGTTTCATTATTGAATTTATTTATAGTAGTCAAAATCAAATCCGTACATACGTACAGTATCGCCTTCCTGAATGCCTGCCTTCTCAAGTTCTTCCAGGATGCCTCCCTCTTTCAGGAATTTCTGGAAGAATGCAAAACCTTTCTCAGAGTCAAGGTTTGTATATCCGAGCATTTTCTCAATCTTCGGACCTTCAACTACGAAGATGGTCGGATCTTCAGGACTCTGTACCACGGTATATGGAAGATTTTCACCCATAAGCATATCTTCCGGGAAGAACTCCTGCTCAAATACAATCGGTTCCTGTTTACAGTTATCGAGAAGCTCTTTTACATGGAATAAGAGTTCTCTGACACCCTGTCCACTGACTGCGGAGATTGGATAAACCTGAATACCTTTCGGCTCAAATTCAGCTTTTAGTTTATCGATCGGACTCTCTTCGCCGTCTTCCGTATAGATACAGTCAATCTTATTTGCTGCGATCACCTGCGGTCTTGCAGCAATTTCAGGATTATAGGCTTCCAGTTCTTTGTTGATCTTATAAATATCATCAATTGGGTCGCGTCCTTCTGTAGATGCGGCATCTACGATATGGATAATGACTCTGGTACGTTCGATATGACGAAGGAACTCGTGTCCGAGTCCTACGCCTTCAGAAGCACCCTCGATCAGTCCAGGAATATCAGCAATTACAAAACCACCATTTTCAGTATCGACAACACCAAGATTTGGACTCAGGGTTGTAAAATGGTAGTTGGCAATCTTTGGCTGAGCATTGGTGACACGGGAAAGGAATGTGGATTTTCCAACATTCGGAAATCCAACAAGACCTACATCTGCGATTACTTTCAGTTCAAGAAGAACTTCAAGTTCCTGTGCAGGCTGACCTGGCTGGGCGTATTTCGGAACCTGCATGGTTGCAGTTGCATAATGCTGATTTCCTTTGCCGCCTCTTCCGCCTTTTAATACGATCTGGCGTTTGTTTTCGCCGGACATATCTGCAATTACCTTGCCGGATGCAGCATCCATGATTACTGTTCCTTCCGGAACTTTTAAGATGACATCTTTTCCATCGGCACCATGGCAGCGTTTTTTGCCGCCTTCCTGCCCGTCTTCTGCTTTATATTTTCTTCTGTGTCGGTAGTCGCCAAGGGTGTTCTGGCCTTCATCTACCTCAAATATCACGTCTCCTCCACGGCCGCCATCGCCACCGTCAGGTCCACCATTCGGAACATATAATTCCCTTCGGAAACTTACATGGCCGTCGCCGCCTTTACCGGAGCGGATATAGATTTTCGCTCTGTCTGCAAACATATGACACACCTCTGTCCTTTTTATATTTAATTTAAAAGAAAGGCTCCAAACCCTGTCAGATTTGAAGCCTTCCGCTTAACCAGATTATTCTGCTTCTACTGGAACGATAGAAACCTGTTTCTTATCGCGTCCTTTTCTGGTAAATCTTACTACACCATCTTTCAGTGCAAATAAAGTATAATCTTTACCGCAACCTACGTTTTCACCAGCATGGATCTTAGTTCCGCGCTGTCTGTAAAGAATATTTCCAGCTTTAACAAACTGTCCGTCTGCTCTCTTCGCACCTAATCTCTTGGATTCGGAATCACGACCGTTCTTTGTAGAACCAACTCCTTTTTTATGTGCGAATAACTGAAGGTTCATTTTCATCATGTTGTTACACCTCCTTGACTTTTACTGTCAAATATCGATTGTTATAACTATGTTCAATTTCTGTTAATCCGAGAATCAGCGAATCCATGAGAAGTTTTCCCTTCTCAGAAACCGGAGTCGTGAAATGAAAAGATACATAACCATCATCTTCCTGTACCTCAAACTGATCGTCTGTAAACGCCTCAAGAGAATTCACAGTATTAATCACCAGTACAGAAACAGCAGCACAGACAATATCCTGTCCTTCTTCTGCATATCCGGCGTGACCTTTTGAAACAAATTCCAGATAATTTCCATTTCTCTTCTTAACTGTAATTGTAATCATAATGACACCAGATTAACCGTTAATCTTTTCGATTTTTACTTTAGTGTACTGCTGTCTGTGACCGTTTTTCTTGTGATATCCAGTTTTTCTCTTGTATTTGTAAACGATAACTTTTTTTGCTTTACCGTTCTCAACTACAGTAGCGGTAACACTGGCATCTTTTACATCTTCACCAGCTTTTAATCCATCATTGCTTACTGCAATAACATTATCAAAAGTAACAGTTTCACCAGCTTCAACACCGAGTTTCTCAACTCTGATTACGTCGCCTTCAGCAACTTTGTACTGTTTACCACCTGTTGCAATAATTGCGTACATCTGTGGCACCTCCTATAATCTTTACTCGCCAGATATGGTGACCTTTCGGTGCTTGTACCTCTCTGTGCGGCATCTCGTTTATAATAGCGGACAAAATTCGATTTGTCAATATGTTTTTTTGGAATTTTTAAATATTTTTTAGCAGCTATAATTGTTACTGTTCACACGCCACTATCCCGCGAGGTGTTTTGGCATGTGAATGCCAAAATCCCGAGACATACCGCGCGAAGCGTGTTACTGGGCGCGGAGTGAACAGTAATCTATAATTCTCTGATATCTTCAATTACAGGCTTGCGAACTTTCTTTCTGGTGAGTTCCAGGATATGCAGTGGAGTGATATCAACCGCTTTTGACTTTACCGGGTCTTTGCGAAGATATTTCTGCAATACATGGAAAAGTTCATCCTGATGGTCAGGATTCTCCATATTAATAAAGTCAATCAGGATAATCCCCGACAAATTTCTAAGGCGCAGCTGTCGGGCAATCTCTTTTGCAGCTTCCAGATTAATCTTACGATAGGTTTCCTGCATTTTCTTTTTGCCTGTAAATTTACCGCTGTTTACATCAATAGATACAAATGCTTCTGTCTGTTGGATTACCAGAAAACCGCCACTGTTCAGCCAGATTTTTTCGTGCTGAATCTCTTCCAGCACGGTTTCCAGACGGTGAAGTTTATAAAGAGGCAGAAGTTTATCTTCGTAAAAGCGCAGTTTATCTTTTTCTTCCGGGCTGTTGTTTTCAAGATAATCAGAAATCTGCTGAGAGATTTCCGGAATATCCGTTACGATTTCTTCAAGATTTCGGCTGTTGGCATCCCGGACTGCAGAGATATAAAAAGGCTCGGTCCGATAGACACAGCTGAAGCAGGTACGTGATCTGCCATCTACAGCAGCTTTCTGATACAGACCTTTCAGATACTCCAGTTCTTTTTGAATTTCCTCTTTTGAGGCATCTGCGGCATTTGTGCGGACAATGATTCCAAACTCTTTATCCGGGCGGTTGATCTCTTCTTCCATCCATTTGCTGAGACGACTTCTGTCTTCGTTAGAAAGTTTGGAAGATAATCCGAACTTCTTATCTCCTGTTGTAAGAACAAGATATTTTCCAGTAAAATTCAGATTGGTGGTTACTGCCGGAAGCTTGCCTTTCATTGCATCGCGACTGATCTGTACCAGAATTTCGTCGCCGGATTTTAACGGGCGATTTCCCTTTCTTACAGAAGTGTAGATCGCATTTTGCGCATCAGAAAGCTGGAGATAACATTTCTCATTGGCTGAGATCTGTACAAAAGCAGCCCCGATATTGGCAGCGACATTCTCAATCTGTCCGACATAAATATTGCCAAGAGAAGATTTCCTGTCGACCGGTTCGAAACGCAGCTCCATGATTCTTCCATCTTCTTCGTATGCACATACATAACAGGAAACCTGTCGGATTTCCATTTGTGTAATGACCAGTTTACTCAACTTCTTCACCTAATGCTTCCAGAGTTACAAATTTATGTTCTTCTTCATTGCCTTTGTCTGCGTATACTTCCAGACGTTTGATCGTATAAGCAAATTCCGGAAGTTCAACACCAAGCCAGGAAAAGAAAGTATCTGTTACAAGCTCTGGTTTTGTATAATTGGCACTTGCGGAAGCAAGCATCATGAAAATCTTATCGCCCTGAATTTCCATTTTATAGATAAAAGGGCGGATATCGATTTCTTTTTCGCTTCGCTTCGTCTTTTTCATTACTTTAATCTCCGGCTGTGCAAGGAAATCATTGATTTTATCTCTCCAGGAGATTTCCGGTTCTTTTCCAGGACGGAATTCTACGTAATAATCGGCTGCTGCCACCAGAGACATTGCCTTACCTGCCTTTCCGTCTTCTACCTGACGGGTACTGATCACATGAACACCTTCAACCATTACTTCATCCAGACGTCTGGTAATCTCTGAGGTAGGAATTGTTTCTACAAGTTCCAGGTCAAAATATTCTCCCAGACTCTCAGTGCCGACACCAAGTGGTGCTGCAAAAGACATAATCATATGCGGGCTGTATCCGCCGGAAAAAGCTACCGGAAGATTTGCCCTGCGGATTGCCTTCTGGAAATAACGCATCGTATCCAGATGTCCAACAAATTTAACCGGACCCTCTTTGCTGAATTTAATTCTTACCTTCATAACATACACCTCCGCCATAACGCATAGCACCGCAGCCGGAACATTTCTGTCGGCAGTTTGGTGTTACGGTTTCGTTCTTTGCCTGCTCCCATTCGTGGATCAGGAACTTCTTAGTCACTCCTGCATCAATAAAATCCCATGGCAGGATTTCGTCTGTAGAACGTTCACGGAGTGTGTAGAAATCAATATCTGTATCAGTTTCTGCAAAAGATTCTTTCCAGATATTATAATCAAAACTCTCTGACCAGGCATCGTAGATTGCGCCTTTTTCATATGCTTTCAGGATAACCTGTGCACAACGGCGGTCACCTCTGGCAAGGAATCCCTCCAGGATTGTCACATCCGGTTCATGCCAGTTGTATCGGATACTTCTCTGATTTACCTGTGCGCGGATCTCACTCTTAACTACTTTCGCCTTTTCTACGAAATCTTCTTCTCTGTACATACCGGCCCACTGGAATGGAGTAAATGGTTTTGGAACAAAGAAAGAGGTACTTACGTTAATCTGAACTTTGCCGTTACGTTTTTCTTTCGGAACTTCTTCATAATAAGTTTCTGCGATTTTCTGGGCAAGATGGGCGATACCTTTCATATCATCTTCCGTCTCTGTCGGAAGACCAAGCATAAAGTAAAGTTTTACCTGATTCCATCCGCCCTTGAAAGCCTCTCCTGCACCATGAAGGATATCCTCTTCAGTAAGACCTTTGTTGATAACATTACGCAGACGTTGGGAACCGGCTTCCGGAGCAAAGGTAAGGCTGCTTTTCTTTACATCCTGTACCTTACTCATAACATCCAGGGCAAACGCATCAATACGCAAGGATGGAAGGGAAATGTTTACGGCATTTCCATGTAACTCTTCGATTAAAAAGTTTACCAGTTCTTTCAGTTCAGAATAGTCACTGGAACTTAAAGAGCTTAAAGAAATTTCTTCATGTCCGGTATTCTGAAGCATTTCTCTGGCACTTGCCTTCAGAGTCTCCACATCACGCTCTCTGGTAGGACGATAAATCATACCTGCCTGACAGAAGCGGCATCCGCGGATACATCCACGCTGGATCTCCAGGGTAACACGATCCTGGGTTGCTTTGATAAAAGGAACAACAGGCGCTTTGATTGCACGATATTCTTTAGTAATGTCTGTAATCAGCTGTTTACAGACTTTTTCCGGTACACCCTCTCTGGCGGGAGTAAAGGAAGCAATGGTTCCGTCTTCCTTGTAAGTTACATTATATAAAGATGGAACATAGATTCCCGGAATCTGAGAAGCTGCGAAAAGAAAATCTTTTCTGGAGCCGCCTGCTGCCTTATTTGCCTTATAAGCATCAAACAAAGCATCATAGACAGTTTCGCCTTCGCCGATATAGAACATATCAAAAAATTCGGCAATCGGTTCAGGATTATATGCGCATGCACCGCCGCCGATCACAATAGGATCATCTTCCTCACGGTCTTTTGCAAGGAGTGAAACATGACTCAGGTCTAATACCTGAAGGACGTTGGTATAGCACATTTCATATCCAAGAGTGATTCCAAGGAAGTTAAAATTCTTTACCGGTTCCTGAGATTCCAGTGCAAAAAGCGGAATCTCTTTCTCACGCATGATCTTATCCAGATCCAGCCACGGAGAAAATACACGCTCCGCCCAGACATCCTCACGTTCGTTGAACATATTGTAGAGAATCATCATGCCAAGGTTTGACATGCCGATTTCATAGACATCCGGGAAGCACATGGCAAAACGAATGTCTACTTTATTTTTATCTTTCATCACAGAGTTGACTTCCCCGCCGATATAACGTGCTGCTTTGTCAACACTGAGCAATATTTCGTCACTAAGTGCTAATTTTCTCATTCTTTTCCTCTCACAATTTATCACTATTTGCCAAATACAGAACTTCTTCTGTTTAGATTTGGATAGTGCCTTTTTTCTGAATAAGTGGGAAAAATAATGCTCATTTTTGAACTTATTTTTACCCCGAAAACGGCATTTGGTCACGGCGGTACCGGCTGTGATATATGCCGTTAATTATCCTATTATAATACAGGTCATTTCAGAAATTCAAGAGAAATCGTGTGCTTTTGTGGAAATGGTGAAAATTGTCTGCTGTCCCTCCTTTTTTACAAGACGCTTCCTTCATACGCCGTTGACAAACAGCTCTGTTCTTTCCTTTCTGGGAAATGTTCAATTTTCAAAGTTCAATGCCAGAGTTTTGCTGGCATGATCCTCAAGATTCCGAGAGATCATATCTGAATCTCCTCTGCATTTAAAACTATTTTTTCTTCACAGCCATTATACAGGATTATACATTCTGTACGGCATATGGAATTTAAAGATATTTCTGTGACGCACTTATTTTTCCATTTAAAACCAATGGTAATCCCTCCAGGTGCTTTAAGACCGCTTATTCTCCCATCCGTCCACTCATCTGGCAGTGCAGGAAGCAGAAAAATCTTATCTCCTTCATATTGGATCAGCATTTCCAGAACAGCTGCTGCAAAGCCAAAATTCCCATCAATCTGAAATGGTGGATGGGCACAAAGCATGTTGGGATAGATCCCACCTCCTGTCAGACTACATTCTTCTTCTCTGGTAAAGCACAGCTGGTTTTTTAGAAGTTTCAATGCATGATTCCCGTCACCAAGTTTTGCCCACAGGCAGGCTTTCCAGGCCATGCACCATCCGGTTCCTTCATCCCCTCTTCTTTCCAGTACCACACGGCAGGCATCCAGAAGTTCTGGATTCTCCCTGGAAATCAGATTTCCAGGGTACAGGCCATATAAATGGGAAAGATGTCTGTGGTGAATATCCATTTCCGGATAATCATAAAACCATTCCTGTAGCTGCCCTTCTTTTCCGATTTTCCAGGGCGGAAGTTTTTTCAGAGCTACTTTTACCTGGGCTGTTAAATCTGTACAGTTCAGAATTTTGCAGGCTTTCAGATAGATTTCAAACAATTCCCTCAAAATACTTATGTCCATGGTGGAAGCAAAGGTAAGGCTATGGCTGGTATGATCCTGAGCTATAAAAGTATTTTCTGGTGACGTGGAAGGAATTGTCACAAGAAAATCTTTGTATGGAACCAGGTAGCCAAGATAAAATTCCACAGCTCCTTTTATTAAAGGAAATGCCCTTTCTTTTAAAAATGTTTCATCAACAGTATAACAATAATGTTCCCATAAATGCCGACACAACCATCCGGAACTCATAGGCCACATGGAATAGGTACAGGGATTTTCATCCTGTCCAAAGTGTCCCACCGGACTGGAATGCCCCCAGATATCCAGGTTATGGTGGCTTACCCAGCCATTTAAGTGATAAACATCTTTTGCTGTTGTTATCCCTCTTTTTGCTGTTCGTTCTATGAGCTGGAACAAGGGTTCGTGACAGTCACTTAAATTTCCTGTTTCTGCCATCCAGTAATTCATTTCCGTGTTAATATTTACCGTATAATTACTGCTCCAGGGGGCACGTATGGAATGGTTCCAGATTCCCTGAAGATTTGTACATTGGGAACCTGGTTTTGAGGAAGAAATCATCAGGTACCTGGCAAAGTAAAACATTTTTAATACAAAGTTATTTTCTTTGGTATCGTTAAGGGTAAACCTTATCCGGTCAAAGTACTTTGCATATTCTTTCAAATGTGCCATTTTCACCCTGTCATACTGATAAAATCTCAAACGTTCCAGCATCTGTTTTTTGCGGGATATATAAAAATCCTTCTGTTCAAAGTCTGTCAGTCCAGATAAATAAACAAAAACATTCCGGGCATCTTTTATATACAGCTTGTCTTCTTGCTGAACAGTTTTCCCATCCGTCTGCACATACAGACAGAAAGCAAAACGAATTCCCAGTCCTTCTTGATATACAATCGGATTCTTACAGGAATAATAAGGAGGAGCTACAGAAACAGGAGCCTGTCCCTCCATAAGAAGTCCGTTTTTTTCAAACAAAGAAGTCTGATGGTGTATCTGACTTTCCAAGGACAATTCCATTTCAAGGCTACAATCCTTGCCGGAATGATAATGAAGTGCCATAACAGGTTCAGACATACTTACAAAAAATTCCCTTTGATATCTCTTTCCTTCCTGGCAAAACTCCACATTTTCTATGGCTTCTTTAAAAGAAAGCTGTCTTTTATAGCTGCCTGCTTCTGTCAATACAGGTACTTTTACATCAATCTTTAAATTACCGGCTGGAAGATAACTTTCTGTCCAGTCACCAAGCACATTCTCCCGGCAGTAATCTTCTGCTTCCTGATATTTTTCATCAAAGATGTTATTTCTGAGAAATTCCCAGTCAATCTCCCTGTTTGAATTTTCTTTACGCTTCCCGGTTCCAGACCAGAGGGTATCAAGGTTTAATTCAATTTTTTCATTCTGAAATCGTCCATAAGACATTGCCCCCATGGACCCGTTTCCAAGGGGCAATGCTTCATACCATTTGGCGGCCGGCTGCTTAAAAGTCATTGATAAATAATCCATCTTCTCATCCTCTCCAGAAATATATTTCTAGTCAGCCTGACCACGATCTTGGTATATTCCCACAAATGATAACAGTGGTAAAACTCTGAAATCCCGGATCAGAATTTTTACTTCTTTTACATTCTCTCGAAAAACTGGAATGATCTTCTGATATCCAATTACAGTTCCATCATATATCTTTTCCCAATCAATATTTTCGTCTGTCTTTACGGCTACTTGAAACGCTTCCACTCTCTGGCTGTACTGGATTGCTTCTTTTAGCACCAGATAACCAACACGCCTGACTTCTGGCAGGGAAAAAATAAGTTCAGTCGGAATTTTACCCTCTTTAGGCTGATACCAGGTATTAGAAGTATCCTCCAGCAGATTGCATACCGGATGGTCCGGATTCTCATCTTTGGAAAAAACATCTGCCGTTTTTGCCAGATTACAGGAAAAGGCTTCCTGTTTCCACTCTCCAAATTCCCTCAGACGGTTTACGTCATTTTCATGGAGCAGTCCATTTGGCATTGGTGGGATATTCAAAAGAAAAGTTGCATTTCCTCCTGCTGAGCCTAGATAAATATGTTTTAATTCTTCCAGGCTTTTGACATTATTGTCCTCTTCTTTATGATAGAACCATCCAGGTCTTATGGAAGTGTTTATTTCTGCAGGATACCAGATCAGATCATTTTCTCCTTTCAGGACTTCCCGGCTTCCAAGGTCTTCCATATCACTGGTGATTTTTCGCTGACGAAATTCAGTATCGTCTGACTGCTGGCTCTTTTCCTGAACGCTTTCTGCCAGTGCAGTGCGGGCAGGGACAACACTCCACTCTGATTTTCGCACATCACCGGCTTCATTTCCGCACCATCGAATATCCGGTCCGCATACACAGATGCAGGCATCCGGCTGGTATTTACGCACACAGGCATAATAGCGCTCCCAGTCGTAGACCTGCTTTTTCCCATTTGGCCCTTCCCCGCAGGCTCCATCCAGCCATACGCTGAAAATGTCCCCATATCCTGTCAGAAGTTCTGTGAGCTGGGAAATATAGTAATCATTGTATTCTTTCCCGCTTCCATAACAAGGCTGGTTTCGGTCCCATGGAGAAAGATAGATTCCAAACTTCATTCCGTACTCCCTGCAGGCATCCGCTACGTCTCGTACTATGTCTCCCTGCCCGTTTTTCCATGGACTTGCTGTTACGCTGTGAGCTGTGTATTTTGTTGGCCACAGGCAGAATCCATCATGATGTTTACAGGTGAGGATCACACCTTTCATACCTGCACTTTTGGCCGCCTCCACCCACTGTCTGGCATCAAATTCTGTCGGATTAAAAATTTCCGGATCTTCGGTTCCGTCTCCCCATTCCCGATTTGTATATGTATTCATTCCAAAGTGAAAAAAGGCATAAAATTCTGTAGCCTGATAGGCAAGCTGTCTTTTTGACGGAACCACTTTAATCAATTCCTGATCTGTTGGCATTTGTTCCCTCCTTATTCATAAACATTTGTTTCAAGATATCAAATAATTATCCTTTTAGTCCTCCGGCTCCGATTCCCTGCAGCAAATATCTCTGACCAATGAGATAAATGATGATCGTTGGAATCATAACAATCACAAGACCAGCAAATAAAGCGCCCCAGTCAGTGGCGTATTTCTGCACTTCAAACAGATTTGCCATTCCAATTGGCAGGGTTTTCTTTGCATCTTCTGTGAGCAGCACCAAAGCCAGGGGGTATTCGTTCCAGAATCCCATTGCGCTTAACATGGTGATTGTTGCTATTCCAGGCTTTGCCAGGGGTACCATCACTTTTAACAGAAGCTGAATATTGGTAGCTCCGTCAATCCTTGCGGATTCTTCGTAATCACGTGGGACTGCTGACATAAATCCCTGTAAAGTGAAGATACAAAACGGAAATTGCATAACTGCATATACCAAGCATAGTACAGGAAGACTGTTAAGACCATTCATCGCCTGCAGTTCCAGGAACAGAGGAATCATAATATAAGTTGCCTGAAGGAAGATACAAGCCATATAAATAGTAGAAATCAGTTTGCTGCCTACAAAACGGTATCTTGCCAGTACATAAGAAATAGGGATCACAAACAGAAGCAATAAAAGTGTGGACACAATTGTTACAAAAATGGAATTTCCAAAATAAGCGGCAATATTCGCTTTTTCCCAGGCACATACAAAGTTATCCAGATTGAGTGCTGCTGGCAGTGCATAGGGATCTGTCAGATATTCTGCATTGGTTTTAAATGCAGACATCAGATTCCAGAAAAGCGGATATAGAAATACGATCGTGAACAGAATCATTAGGATTCTGGTGCACCAGGTTCTTACAGTTTTCATCAGTTTCCTCCTATTCCTTTTCAGACGACAGTTTACGTGAGATCATGGCAAGAATCACTGCCAGTATCAGAGTAAACATGGCAATGGCCATGGCATATCCGAAGTTTGCGTTTCGCATACCCTGGGTGTACATGTACTGTAAAAGGACACTGGATGCTCCATTTGGGCCGCCGCCAGTCATGACATTGGACAATGTAAAACTTAAATTGATGGTTCCGGACAAAGAAAGGATATAAGTTGTTCCAATAGATTTCCGAAGTAGTGGAATGGTAATCTCAAAGAACTTCTGGACTCCCGTTGCACCATCAATAGAGGCTGCTTCATAAACCTCCTGGGAAATTCCGTCAATGGACGCCACATGCATGACCATATAGTAACCCACTGCCTGCCATACCAGTGCTGCACCGATACACCAGAGCGCTGTTTTTCCTTCTCCCAGCCAGGCATGTTTCCAGGTAGACAGATGGAAAAGATCCAGCATATGGTTAAAAATTCCCCTTGTAGGATTAAAAACAAAGGACCACACAATACCAACCACTGTCATGGAGACGATGCTTGGAAAAAAGAATACCGTACGGTAGAAGGATTTTTCTTTCAACTGTCCCTGTGTGAGGATAAACGCAAATACAAGGCTTAAAAAGATTGTCACAGCGGGGATCACAAGCATTAATTTAAAGGTATTATACAGGGCCTGAAGGAAGTCCTTGTCCCGAAACATGTAAATATAGTTATCAAAAAATACAAATTTACTGTTAAACCCAACGCTTAGTGCAGTAGAACTGGTAAAAGAAAGATAAATGGCGTTCAGCATTGGTGCGATCATGAAAACGATCGTAAGAATCAGTGCCGGAAGTGTACACAAGGCAATGAATAATTTTGGTTTTTTTACCACGTTTGGTCACCTCTTTTTTATTTTAGGATGCCCGACAGATTATTTTGCCGGACAACGGATCTTATGGCTATCAGAGTCAAGAAAAGCTGCTGCATATATTGTGCAGCAGCTTTTCCAGGAGTGTTACTGTTCAATTCCAAACATGTGTTACTGAATGTTATATGTTGAAAGTAACTATCCTACATGATCAGTTCGCAGCTTCCATATCTGCACGAACCTGAGCAAAAGCGTCTTCCACATTCTGTGCCCATTCTTCTACTGTCATTTCATCATTCATAACAGAAGTAATCGGGTTGAAGATCTCATCTTTTGGATTGATCTTACAGTCAGCAGGAACTGCTGCAAAGCTCATGATCAGGGATGAAGCGTTGGCTTCTTCATAGATTCCGTACATGTTGTAAATTGCTGTGGAAAGCTTGTCTTTTGCTACTTCACGAGCACTCTTTGTAGCATACAGGGCACCGGAAGCTTCTGCAAATGCAGATACGGATTCATCACTGTACAGGAAACGAAGGAATTCTTTTGCAAGTTCTGGATTCTTGGCAGCTGCCGGAATGGAGAACTGCTCACAGCTGTCAAATACATAATGTACGTCATCTGCATTCTCGGTTGGGATTGGAGCCATGGCAAATTCAAATCCATCTTCTCTTGGTGCATCCTGCATTTCGTTTTCCATCCAGGTTCCGTTTGTGATGAATGCTGCCTTTCCAAGCATCATTTCTGTCTGGGATTCGGTATGGTTCATACCAACAGTGCCGTCAAGGAGATAACCGTTATCTGCAATTTCCTTGATGTGTGTAAGAGCTTTTAATACACCTTCGTTGTTAAAAGAACCTTCCTCATAATTTGCAATCTTTTTCAGTGCATCTTCGCCACATTCGTTTGCGATTGCCGGCCAGAGCATTTCTTCCATATAACCTGGATAAATTCCCTGATAGGTAAACAGTGCACGTCCGTCAATTTCTTTTACGGTATCACCAAGAGCAAAGAATTCGTCCCATGTCTTTGGTACTTCCAGATTATTCTCATCAAAGAAAGTTTTATTATAGATCAGACCCTGCGGACCGCTGTTAAATGGCGCAAGATAAATCTCATCATCTCCATAAGGTGCACATTTTGTACTTTCCAGGATTCCATCTGTAATGTCATCCCTAAGTGTACCGGTTCCGGCATAATTTTCACCATCAAATACATCGTTCAGATTTAAAAGCGCATGTTCTTTGATAAGGGATAGGATTACACCGTCTTCTCCACCATCATTGAGACAGATAAAATCAGGTGCATTTCCGGCAACGATCTGCGGACGGATAATATCTCCAATGGTAGGGCTGATTGTCATATTTACTTTTACCCCTTCATGGCTCTGTTCAAAAAGTTCTACCATCTGATTCCAGTAAGCATCTCCGTATCCTCCCTGGAAAATGGCAATATTCAGTTCCTGTTCTTCTGTTTCTGCAAATGCGGTGAGTGGGGAAAGCACGGTAGCTGCACTCATGGCAAGGATCATGGCAGAAGCTGCAAATCTTTTTTTCATAGGTTGGTTCCTCCTTTTAATTGGCTCTTTATTATGTTTGCCTGATGATGTTATTATAAGCGCAATTATGCTTGTGGTAAATTGACAAAACGCTCCTGTATATAGAACATCTTCTTGTGTAAATTGTCCTATATGGATTTTCTTGTGCTATATATGTACGTTTTTTTTGCATTTTCGTTTTAAATGGATTATCCTGTCTTTTTCCTGTATAATGAACGTATAAAGGAATTTTGGATTGTAACATCAACTGATTATAGTAAGAGAAAAGGAATATTAAAATGAGAAAAAGGCGGCATTACCAGGGATTCCGTAAGTTCAGCATTAAAACCAGGCTTATGATTGCGCTTCTGATGATTTCCATTATACCATTAGCAGGAATCAGCAGCTATTCTTTTCATATTTTTTCAGTCGCACTTAGGGCAAAACTTTCCGCTTCCATTTCCCAGACCTTGTCCATGATCAATCTGAACATGGTCAGTGAAATTGAAAAATACCAGTATCTGTGCGGCTCTATCTGTGTCAGTCAGGAAATCAAAGATGGTCTTATGAACAAGGATATGACAGATATGGAAAAAAATAAGGCAATCACTGAGATTCAATCCATGATTCGCAGTAAGATCATCTATCCTGCACAGGCAAAAAACATAACAGTATATGATACGGATGGAAATATTTTTTATGATCTCGGATATGACGGATTCTATCAGGAGGATGTGGATATGCTCCTGAGCCGGCTGGAGACAGAAACGGGGGATGTATGGGCTTATGTTCATACTTATCGTGACAGGGACATTCTTGTTCTGGGCCGCAGAATTTATGAGCAGTACAATCAGAGCCGGGTGATTGGTTATACTTTGATCTCTATTGATGAAAAGATCTTTTCAAAAACGGTACTGGAGCCTATTGGTTTGGCTGATTCTTCCAATATCATGTATCTGAATACAGATGGTACTATCCTTTCCTCCTGGGACAGGAAAGTAGGAATGGGTCAGAAAGCAGATGAGGAATTACTGGAAAACATAGAGAACAGACTGCCAAAGAAAACTGATTCCTTCAGTATTGATGAAAACGGGCAGGAACAGCTGGTCACATATATCTTTAATAAAAATCTGAATCAGCTTTTCGTGTATACCATGCCCTATCACTATATCAATTCGGAAGTCTACACCTTGCTGAAAAGGATTCTGATCGTTGCCCTTTTTCTGGTTCTTCTGTGTGTTGCAATTGTCTCAGCCGTATACCTTGGAATCACATCACCAATCCGAAGTATGTTGGATTTTTGTAAAAAACTCTCTGACGGAGATTTAAGTGTCCGGATCCAGGATACCTGTTCGGATGAGTTATCCGATCTTTCCGGAAGCATGAACCATATGGCGGATACCATTGAACGGCTGATTCATCAGCAAAAAGAACAGGAGGAGAAAAAAAGAGAATTAGAATTACAGATGCTCCAATACCAGTTAAATCCACACTTTCTGTTTAATACCTTAAACAGTCTTCGATTTGTGGCTGCTATGCACAAAGATCAGATCGTCAGTGATGGTATCCAGGCACTTAGCAGTCTTTTACAAAATACACTTACCAATAAGAATGAGTATATTACCATCCAGGAAGAGCTGGAAAACTTGGAAAACTATTTTTCCATTCTTAGAATCCGTTATGCAGGAAGTTTTGAATATTCCATCCATACAGAAGAGGATGAACTGCTTTCCTGCCTTATTCCAAAACTGATTCTTCAGCCTCTTGCTGAAAATTCGGTCATGCATGGTTCTTCCGATGACGGCTCTGTCATGGAAATCATGATCACATGCTGGGAAGAAAATGGAAATATAATGATAGAGCTTACAGATAATGGGAAAGGGTTTGAAGTAACTCCTGCTGCACTTGCGCCCCACAAGGATCGCAAAAAAATCGGAGTTTCCAATGTAAATGACCGGATACAGCTGAACTTTGGCCGGGAATACGGATTGAAAATTGAAAGTCATCCAGGTGATGGGACAACCTGCACTTTAACTTTACCGAAGCTGAATACTGACCATAGGGATTCCGTTTCAGAATGTAAAAATACAGAAAGGAATTAATATGTATACCATACTTATTATAGATGATGAACCAATCGTAAAAATTGCTCTCCGTTCTATCCTTCCCTGGGAAGAACATGGTTTTTCTATCTGCGGAACTGCCTCAAACGGTCTGGAGGCGATGCCATTGATTCAGAAACATCAGCCAGATGTGATCATTACAGATTTAAAAATGCCGGAAATGGATGGACTGGAACTAATCCGTACCTTGAAGGAAAAGGGATATCCTGGAGCAATCCTGGTACTTAGCAACTATGAGGATTTTGATTCTGTGAGAAGTGCGTTGCTCCTCGGGGCAGCCGATTATCTGCTGAAAATAAAAATTCAGCCAGATAATCTTTTGGCATGCCTTAACAAAACAACGGAAAAACTACAGAAAAAAGCTGGAGAAAGATCTGCTTTAAATGTAAATACTTCTTCGAATAAAACAGGGCTACTCCTCTCCTTTTTTCAAGGAGAGGCTACACTTCCAGCATTTTTGCAGGCACATTCAGAGACTGATCTTTCTTTTATGGAGAAAGGCTGTGCAATCTGCTATGTCACTTTTGAAAAATACCTTTCAAATGAAGCGTTTTCCATATCTGGGAAACTTTTGTGTGATATGATTCTTGATGCAGTACAGGGAGTATTACAGCCTTACATTCTTGTTCTAAGTGATTTTAGCGCACTGGTTGTTTTTTCCCAGAAGGAACTGATTATAAGCCAGGTAAAAGTTGAGCAGCTGATAAAAAAATTATATAACCGTTTTACGATGTATCAATCCTTTGCTCCCGATATGCCTTACCAGGAAAATCTTAAAAACTATGAAGAGGCAAGGAAGATTTATCAGACTTTTATCTCAAATGAAGGACACTATAAAGACGATGTGGCAAAAACCTTGACCTATCTGGAAGAGAACTATATGCACCGGCTTACACTTGCTTCCATTTCTTCTAATGTCAATCTTAGTTCCAGTTATTTGTGTCGGGTTTTTAAATCTGAAGTGGGGACAAATATTACCAGTTATTTGAATAATCTCAGGATACGGAAAGCGGCTACTATGATAAAGGAAGATAAACTTTCCCTAAAAGAAATATCTGCTATGGTAGGAATTGAAGACCAGCTTTATTTCAGCAGACTATTTAAGAAATGTATGGGAATTTCACCATCTGAATATGGAAAACGGTTTCATCAGTAATTTATGATAGAAAGACAGTTCTTCTCTAAAAGAAACGGCAGAAGTTCAGCAGCAGATTTGATCTGCCACTGGATTTCTGCCGTTCTTCTTAGTAGGATGCTAGAGCCTGCTCCAAAAATCATTCCTGCAATCTGCAGAACTAAATTTCATACCACTTGATTTCATTTGCTTTCATATGAAGCGTAAAACTGCTGCCATCTCCCCGGTAAACAACCGTTTTCTGCGGTTCATAAGTATTATTTACCACACAATATTTGCCATTTTTTACATAGGCGTGAACTTCCACGTTGTAGTTTGTGGAATACCAGCAGTTCAGCTCCTTTTCAGCGGATGAAGACCACAGGACAGCACGATAAAGAATTCGGCTGTTCTTAAAGCTGTAGGGGAGACCACTGACATAGACACCACGGCCTTTTCCAAAAGTTTTTACCGCCATTTGCACTTCCTGGTTATTCTGAATTAAAATGGTAGTGTCCGGAAGGGCAAAGATATTTTTCTTACCTTCTCCGAAATCTACAGTTCCGTCTGTATCAGCCAGAATGAAATGGTCCTTATGCTCTTTCCAGTTATATTTATCTGTATTTAAGTTAAATCCCCGTTCTTCTTCTACTCCCAGAACATCATCCAGCTGGAAGAATTTTCCCTGCCATTGATGGGCAGCAGGCTCGCCAACTCCGATAAAACCTCCGCCGTTATAAACAAATTCTTTTACAGCTGTGATAATTTTTTCCTGACACCAGTATTCACCGCCACTCTGGGCTGTATCAGCATCTCCTGCATTGATTACTACATCAAATTTTTTCAGCAATTCCGAATCTGTCAGGATATCGTCGAAGCTGATAAAGGAAACATCAAACGGCGCTCCACTCAAAGCTTCAATAATTCCAAAATAGGAATAATTCTGTTTATAATAAATGGCATGATGTACCATATGATTGCCCCAGGAACGCATTTTTCCCCAACAGTTTAAGACGGCAACCCTTTTCACGCAATACGGTGTTACACCCTGGATATTGTCATAAAGGGTACGGAATTCCTGGCATACTTCTTTGATATACTGAACAAAATCCGGGAACTGAAGTGCCAGTTTCAAATATCCGCCGTATCCGATCCGCTGAATCGGACTTCTTAAAATGGCACGTCTTGCTGTTACCCAGTTTACCTTTGCTTCTTTTACCGGATCACCACCTTCATGGAAAGTGTCCGGGAAGAAATAAGGAAGAAAACGGCCTTCTGTATATTTTACATTTTTAATATCACTAAACAATCGCAGTGTTGCACCATTTCCTACGCTTCCAACTACTGCATCAAGTCCGATGGATGCAAATTCATCCATAAACGGTTCCATGCCGATCCAGTGATCTCCCATGAACATCATAGCTTCTTTTCCATATTCGTGAACGATATCTACCATTTCTTTGGCAAGCTTTGCTACTTCCCTTCTCTGGAATGCCTGGAAATCTTTAAATTCTTTGGATGGAATCCGGTAGGTATTATTCATGTAACCCTGATCGATGATATACTCTGGGCGGAAAGGATAACCTGCTTCCTCTTCAAACTGTTCCAAAATGTATGGGCTTACTGAAGCTGAATATCCAAACCAGTCTACATATTTTTCCCTTGCAAACTCATCAAAAATCAGAGTGAACTGATGGAAAAAGGTGGTAAAACGTACCACATCAACATAGGGATGAGTGTCCAGAAAGCGGCGCAGGCGTTTCAGAGAATGCGCCCTGGTCTTAGGCTGCCGGACATCAAAGGTAATTTGCGGTTCTACATTTTTCCAGTCATTTACTACTGCGTTGTACATATGAACCGGGTCCCACATGATATAAGCCAGAAAACTTACGGTATATTCATGGAACAGTTCTGCCGGCTGGATTACTACATTCCCGTTTTCTTCCTTATAGGTCCATTTGGTGGTGGGGACTATTTTTCCTGTAGTTCGGTCTATTACTTCCCACCATCTTGTAATATCATCATGGGTATTTACTTTCAGCATATCCGGATACAGATGATCCATCAGATGAATTTCCAGTTTGTCTGATGTTGCGGTATGAAAAGAACTCATAATATACATCTGCTGGATCTCATCCGGATTTTCTTTCGCCCAGGTATTATCTTTTCTTGTAGTGTAGTAAGTAGCATAGATTTTGGCTCCGGTATCTTTTAATTCCTGGGGAAATTCTGTTCCGTCACAGTCACGTATGGCATCTGCTCCCCATTCATCCATAATGTTTTGTGTTTCTTTTACCATGTCCAAATCAGTTGGAATGGTAATCCGTCCTTTTGTCTTTTCCATTTTGTAACCTCCGCTGCAATTATTTTTTGGATCCACTTTCAAAAATTTTATGTTTGCAATTATGTATATGTTTCTTAAGTTTAAGAATACGTTTTTACAGACGGGATTTCTAGGGACTTGTTGCGATACTTTTTAGAAATCTTGCGATTTTTATCTGACTATGGTATTCTGGAACTATTCAAAAACAAGTAGATTCTCATACGGCGTACGAGTTATGTTTGTATGAACAAACGGATTCACAATTTTTATACAATCAGGAGGTCTTATGAGTACACGGTCTTTTTCTTTTATAGACGGAAATCCCCTTTCTACGGAAGCAATTCTGGTAAATGCCTCTTCTTCCCATTATGGTGAGGACTGGTCCAGCATCCGGCATACCCATCCGTTTACAGAACTTTTTTATGTCTGTGATGGAAATGGAGAGTTTTTCATTGAAGACCAGGTCTTTTCTATTGCAAAGGACGATCTGATTATTGTGAACCCTTATATCCAGCATACGGAAAAATCCCAGCCTGACGCACCTCTTTCTTATTATACGGTAGGTGTAGATGGAATCAGCTTTTCCTTCCACGACAAAAGAGAATTTCGGATTTTCAACTGCAGGGAAAAAAAGGCAGATCTTTTGTTTCATTTTCATTCTCTATTTCGGGAATTGGAAGAAAAAAAAGAGGGCTATGAAGAAATATGCAAATATAATCTTGCAATTCTCATTGCCCAGCTTCGCAGAATTACTGTATCTGGATTCCAGCTGGTTCCTTCTTTTCATCCAAGCAAGGAGTGCGCTATGGTCCGGCGCTATCTGGATTCTCATTACAGTGAGAATATCACGCTGGATCAGCTTGCCAGTTTCAGTCATCTGAATAAATACCACTTAAGTCATGAGTTTACCAGATATTATGGTATCTCTCCAATTAGTTACCTGAACTGTCGCAGAATTGAAGTCTGTAAAGAACTTCTGGAAAACACAGATTATGAAATTTCAGACATCGCACATATGGCAGGTTTTTCATCCCAAAGTTATCTGGCGCAGAGCTTCCGGAAATCTTGTGGTGTTACAGCCGGAGACTACAGACGTACTATAAAAGAGAAAAACCTGACGGTAAAAAACAAACCGTTTTAAGATACTTTTCTTCCATAAAAAAATCCATGATCTTTTTATGTTTATACGGGGCTTTTTCTGGATTATCCCATTCGACACCATAGATGATCCATTCACCTGATACGTTTCCCATAAGTTTCTCCTATATAGAATATCTGTTCGAACTTTAATTGTTGCATAATTACGTCTTTGGTAATAAAAGGTCACGTTGCATTCCGAACGTTCATTAAAATCCAGTCAACATCATATTAAGAATTTATTTTTTGTAAATAATAAAAAGGTGCATAAAACAGTTACATCTTATACACCTTTACTATAAAATCTTATGTTACACAAGTGTCTGCCCCATTGCTGATGCAGTTTCCTTTAACTTATCGATGGCATAGTCTGTATATTTTGAAATCTTATCGGTAGGTTCCTTTTCCTCGATAATCATCTGGGCCAGGGACATTGTTTCTTTTTTAATTCCTCCCAAATAAAATAGATTTCTATTTTCGTTATATTGTTATCGCTACCCTGAGTTTTTACTTTCTTCCTGAGTGATTGTCCACAATAGATAGCATACCATACTGGTTATAATAAATATACAATAAGCCGCCATTCTGAATTACATATTTTCAGAATTAGCGGCTCTGCGTCTTAGTGTCTGGCTCTTAAGCTGACTGTCTTATGATTTTTTTGAATATCCAAGTTTTGGATTTTCATAATCGCCACGGGCTTTATTTCTGCATAAAAATTTTGTTTTTGCAGTTCGTTCCAGATACCTGCCATTCATTCCCTGAAAAAGAAATAAATACTATTTGATGTTAGAATTATTAAAGTAAAACTTGCAGATAAAGAAAGGAGTTTCCACATATGAAAAGAAAAATTGCATATTTTTGTTTTGCAACATGTCTTTTAACAGCAGGTATTTTCGCTGCACTTGGCAATCCGGTCTCTGCAAAGGCAGAAGAACAGGATTCCACACAGGAAGAAGCCAGTTCAGAAACAGGTGACAGTGCACAGTTAAAAACACTTTTAGAAGGTTCCGGATTTACTGTACAGCAGGGAAGTTTTTATGAACTTGATACAGTCAAATCCGCTTCCGAAGGAAAACTTATGAGTTGCTTTGGAAATAATGCCGGATCTTCCTACATGGTATTTAATCTTCCGGAAGCACCGGATCAGGAAGTTCCGAATCCGACATTTCCTCCTGACAACTGGCAATATAAATTTCGCCAGGATGAAGCACTTGTACTTGTTACGCCTCTTCCACCAGAAAGTGTTTATTATTCCTTTATCAATTACATCATGTTTACTGAACAGAAAGAAGGAAAAGATTATACGAACGAATCAGGATTTTTCAGTGTTGGAGATGAAACCACAGGTCTTTATCATCCAATCTTCGGTTCTATAGGAGAACCGGTTAATATGCTGAATATTAAGCACAGTGGTGACAGCGAATTTGGCAGTACAGCGGTTATGGTAATCAGTGCGAACCAGACAGTAACAGACCAGGTTACTGAACAGCTTAAAGCATCAGGATTTGATGAAAATATGATCAATGTGATGCCAATCCCGGCAGAAACCTATCATATGGGACTGGAAAAAGGTGCTGATACTTTCTGCTTCCTGGGTCGTATTTCCCAGCCATCTGACGCAGATGCTTATGACGAATATGTTGCCACTCTTGCTGATAAATCTGTTGTTTACCGTGTAACTCCAAATACAGAAACAGAGGCAGCACCATATGAAAATGCAACGGTGACACCTCGTGGAACCGGAAAACATGAAACAGAAGTTATGGATAAGCCTGCTGAGCATCTGGAGAATATTCGTGAAGCAATTATTGTAAAGTATGCCGATGAATATACATATGAAGAGCTTTCAACAGAAATTGCTGTTCCGGAAGGACTTACTGCATATTATAATGATACTAATTCACAGGGTGACAACCGTGATGCAATGTACGTTATGACACGTGATTTTACCCTGGATTCTGATGATGACTTTATTGTTGTTTATGGTGCAAATCATACTCAGACAGGAAAAGCGAGATAGTGAACCTCACATGACTGAAGTCACATGCTTCCAGACGCTTTAGGCGTCAGACTGAATATCGGCGGATACGCCTGTAACTTAGGTGCGCAGTTATGCGCATTTCCCATGCCAGATATGGCTGGTTCCCACATTACAGGTAGTCCGCTGTATATCTGCCTGTATCTATGCTGCTTTTAAGAGTTCCATTTCTGAATGGAGTTTCCTCAGATCTGCATAGACGCATGAGGTTCTACGCTTTACAGGAGGGACTTTTGCCTCCAGCAAAGACCTTTCCGTTACCGGAAGGGGTTTTAAAAGTTCTCTTATAAAATATCTGGCTCCTATATTATAGGATGCTGACAGGTCACAATTATATCGTTTTCCTGTCTGGAAAGTACAGAGGCTGTGATCTTCCCAGTCACGTGTTACCGCCCCGGAACCATCATAAGCCTGTCTGCTGGTGTTCCATGCACAGATCCGGGATACCCGCATCCTTTTCCTGTGTGCCTGATGTTCACAGCGTCTTTGGATATCCCGCTTTCTCCACAGGTGCAGTTTCTGCTTTTTCTTTCCCGGTATCTTCCCCTGCATCTCCAGATACTCGAACACGATCACATCTGCATGGTTTTCTTCCGCATATCTTACGATCGCACCTGCAATCTTTTTACCCAGTTCTGTGTTCAGACGTTTCGTATACGTCCATCTTCCCTGTGTCTGCGCAGAACCATGTTCCCTCTGGAATCTGCGGATCCGTCCCAGTGCGCGGTACATCCGGTCTTTTTCACTGGGATGATCTATGAATCTTCTTCCCAGGACAGTTCCGTCTGCCCGCATGATGGTACAGACTGCATCGGTATTGATCCCCAGGTCCACGCTGCAGATGACCTGTTCTTTCACAGGTGTTTTGGTAAGTGTTACTTCTTCTGTATAGGTAAAACGCAGGAAATATTTATGGTGTCTTTTCTCCAGTGTCGGGGCAGATGCCATTACCAGTAATGCACCCAATAGTGCAAGCGCAATTCTCTTCTTCATATTGGACCTCCTTAGTATTATCTTTTGATTTGATATTACTGTTAATTATGCGTTCTATAATAATTTAACTGTTTTCAGCCTATCATAAGAATGCCCAATATTATAATGCAGGGAATGAATTGCAAGTATCTGGAATGAAATGTATTAACTGATAATTCGTAACTATTCAGCAATCTGCTATCTCACAAGGTGTTTTAACATGAATATGCTAAAATCCTTAAGAATACAAAGTGAAATGGATACCAGGATTTGTAGTGGATTTCTGTTTGTTATTTCTGGACTTCACTTTCCGGGTTCCAGGAATTCTCATCCAGTTTTTTAATCATTTCTTCAAGATCAACGGTATATGCCACTGTTACATCACTATCTTTTTTGATGATAAATTCAGATAAACCATATTCTTGTCCATTATCAGCCCAGTCATATGTATATCCCAGTCGTGTCCATGGATATTTGCCATCAAAATAGCTGGAAATAATGTTTGCGTCAAACCATGCCTTATATTCTTCATTGACATCATCGGAAAATGAATCTGTCATTTCTACCGTTCCGATTTCTGATACATATGCCGGCCGGAATACATCTTCCGGTTTTACCCACATAGCAGTAAAGTGATCTGATTCATTATCAGGGCGCAGACCGATAAGCTCTTTTATTCTTGTCTGCCAGTCAGTGACACCATCTTTATTTTTCTGATACCAGTCTTCAAGTTCTCCACCTGTAAATGTCCATACATTTCCCCATTCCAGTTTTACATCAGCGCCATCCGGGTAGCTATCCGGATATTTGTGAAAAGTATAGAGAAGTATCCTGCCATTTTCATCATAAACGGCATAAGGTTCTCCTTTATCCAGGCTTACCACAGGGAGAATTTCATCCTTATCGATGATCATGGCATCTTCTACTGATTCATCAAAAAGTGTCTGTAGTTCTTCTTTATTTTCGGAAGAATCTGTGCTTTCTGCGGCACATACGTTCTCTGTAATTCCATTTGCCGGAAATGATACCGCCATTGCAGAAACTAATAATCCGGTTACTATCAGTTGTTTTTGAAGTTTGTTTTTCATACAATATAAACCTCCTTTTTATGGCAATTCATAGGCACATTATGTGGAGTAATCTCCTATGATGCTAAAACAAATACAGGGAGAATCATACGAAACGATTCTCCTTGTATTTGATAAAAACATTATTTATTTGTTCAGATTATTCAACAACTGCAATAGCTTCTACTTCGCACAGAACATTCTTTGGAAGCTGTTTAACAGCAACGCAGGAACGCGCTGGTTTGCTTGTGAAGTATTTCTCATAGACTGCGTTAAATGCAGCAAAATCTGCCATTTCAGCAAGGAAGCAGGTTGTTTTAACGACATTGTCAAAGCCAAGTCCGGCTGCTTCAAGAATTGCACCTACATTTTTGCAGGACTGCTCTGCCTGAGTTTCAATTGTATCTCCTGCAACTTCACCTGTTGTTGGGTCTACCGGAATCTGACCGGAAGCAAATACAAAGTTTCCTGTCATTTTTGCCTGAGAATATGGTCCGATTGCTGCTGGTGCATTTTTAGTTTCAAGTGTTTTCATGAATGATTCCTCCCGTACGATTTTGTGTTATTGATTTATCAATAATTATAGTCCTATATTAGCATCAAAAAAATATTTAGTCAATGGCAAAAAAATTAATTTCACTGCATTTCCCAGAAGATTAATCAGGATTTTTTTGATATGAAGCTTATCCCGGTAAACGTACGTATTCTGCACCTGCCAGATATCAATGGCAATAAAAGCAACGTGTTACTGAATCAGGCAGTAACACGCTTAACAGCTGTACTCTTAGTCAAGCTGCAGAACAGCTATCTGGTGCAACATTGCGAGGTAAAGCGAATGATTTTATCCATATCTCACTGGCTTAATCGTGGCAGTTACATTCGAAATCAGTCGGACTGTCAATCAAAGATGCCACCTGAAACTGATGTCGGTGTCCGTCAAGCATATCAGTAAATGTTTTTGCAAAATGAACATGCTTTCCATTGCCGACATCAATCGCAGGGGATGATGTTCCGCAAAATTCATGGAAGTGTCCATCAGAAAAATCAGTACGGAATTTTACTTCGTGTACATGAGAGTTTCCCATTCGAATAGCTTCGCCGGAAACTGTACAAAAACGGTGGTTGTGGCATTCACGGCATCCGTTTACGGTAGCTGTGCTTCCCGTAATTTCGTGAACATGCTGCTGCGGATTATGATAATTAGGATTACTATTTGCTGAATTACACATAAGAACCTCTTAGATGCTTGTTCACTTTATAGAATATGAGAAAAGTAAAATCATGTGCATAATAAGAAAATTTCCGAACAATATAATATGCCCCTGCCAGATATCGACAAGGGCGCATTACATTTAAGAAACTGTAAATGCCAGAACCATATAAACCAGAATGGATACAACGCAATACATGGAGTTGGTTGTAGAAACGTAAGCACTGCTCTCCTCTTTCTTGAGGAAAGTCTGCATACTGAATGTAGCAGGTGCAGACATATAACTGATGACTGCAAGATCCAGCAGCTTATTGTTTTCGACAAAACTATGTACGGTGAAAAGAACACCTGCGATCATTACTGCCTGTAAGGCTGTACGTAATAAAATTGTTCTGATACACGGACTTAATAATTCAGGAGTCAGTTCAAAGCTGTATCCTACCACAATCAGGATGATGGCAGTAACGGAAGTCGTCAGGATATTCTCCACACTCAGATATACATTTCCCCAGGAACTCTCCAGCAGACACCGGATAATACCGGTAAGTCCGGCAATGATTCCCAGCACACTTGCAATAAATGCAGGAGTTTTAACGGCACTCAACGCAAGGCTCTTTGCATTTATTTTCTCACCATTTTCTGTCTGTCCCAACATTCCCATGTAGATGCTGAATCCAAACAAAAGTCCTGCGATATCCAGTACTGCGATCTGAGAAAGATTCTCCTGTCCGCATAAGCTTGTATATAAAGGATATGCCATCAGTCCGCCTTCATATACGCTGACCATAAATGGCAGATATTTCTGATAAACACCTGTCATTAACGGTTTCAGGAGAAATCCGATGCCAAAAGAAATCAGGAGCATCAGAAACATGATCAGAACCAGCTTCCCTGTTTCAAGATTATAATCAGCAGTTGCCAGTGCATGAAAAATCGCAACCGGAAGCATGATATTTGTTACCAGAAACTTCATGTCATTAATTCCTGTTTTGGAGAGGAATTTCCATTTTCTACATGAGATGCCAAGCCCGATCATCACCAGTACTGGTAAAATAATTTTAAGAACGTTCATTTTCGTTTATCCTTTCAGGTAGATTTTATACGCTCTTTATTGTAGCACTTGCAAAATTTAAAGTCCACAAATCCTTAAATAAAAATATCGGACAGATAAGAGTGTAATAAAGAACTTATCCTGCCCGATATTTTTATAATTTCTGGTTAGTTATTATCTGATTTTATATTATTTAACTTTAACGCTCTTTACTTTAGAATAACTGTTGTATACTCTCTTACCATTTTCAGTACGATATGCCCGCACTTTGTAATAGTATGTTTTATTAGAAGTAAGCTTTTTATTTACATAGGAAAACTCTGTATCTTTACTTTTCTTTTCATTGCGTAGTTCCTTTGTTTAGTAAGTTGACTGGTTAAATCTTAACGAAAACTCTTAAACCAGTTTACCAGAGAGTCATGCCAGATATTATCATATACGGTTTTCTTCATCTGGTCGGTAACAGGACCGTTCGTTGCCATTTTAGCAAGGATGCAAAGCTGCAGTTCCGCTACTGTCATATCTTCCGGTGCTTTGCTCAAATCGGCTACTGTTTTGGCTGCTGTATCCGAAGTTTCATCTGTTTTGTCAGCATCTTTTGCACATGTTTCATTTGCGCAGGCAGATTCCTCTTTCGCTGCGGCAGTTTCCTGTGCTGCAAGATCCTGTGCTGTTTCTTTAGTTACTGCTTCTTTAATTTCAGCTTTTTTAGTTTCGGATGTCTCAGCGGAAGCAGATGTCTCAGTATCGGATGTTGCCTGAACCTCTGCTGCATTTTCAACTTTTATCTGTGTATCTTCTGTCATTGTATCTGCCGGTACCCAGATTTCACCGCTGTTTGCGGCTACCGTCACATTGATGCGTCCACCCTCAACAGATACTTTCTGTCCGGTAAGAGTTCCGACATATTCTGCACAATTTCCAGCCGGAAGGCTCATTCCTGCTGCATTGTCATCATTGTTTACAGTAACGATCACTCGGACTCCGTCAAGATCACGGGCAAATGCAAACTGGCGGTTTGTCAGATGGAGTTCTGTATAGCTTCCATAACTTAATGCAGGTGTATGCTGTCTCACCTTTCCAAGTGCCGCGATCAGAGCTGTGTTTGGATTTGTTGTTATGGCATCTGCATAGTCCTTCAGATTCAGTGCAGGTCTGAGGCTGTCATCGGAGAATTTCTCTTTCTTTCCCTCGATGCCAAATTCAGATCCATAATAAATACTTGGAACTCCAGGAAGTGTATAAAGTAATACATGAACCGGGGCAAAATGGGCTTTATTTGACAGTTTGGTATAGATACGTTCTACATCATGGTTGTCCACAAAGTTGTAGAGATCCAGATTTCCCATGTTCTGAAGATATTTCACTGTATGAGCAATTTCAAAATAGTTATGGTCATTGTGACCACTATAGAGTGCTTTGTGAAGTGCATAGTTCGTTACACTGTGAAGTGTCTCTCCGTTTACCCAGCGGCTGTAATCACCATGGATAACTTCACCCATAAGCCAGAAGTCTTCTTTTACTTCTGCTGCTGTGCGGCGAAGTGCACGCATGAAATCGAAATCAAGCACATCTGCCGCATCCAGACGGATTCCGTCGACATCAAATTCGGATACCCAGAAACGGATTACATCGCAGATATAATTCTGAACTTCCGGATTTCTCTGATTTAATTTTACCAGAAGGTTGTAACCGCCCCAGTTCTCATATGAGAATCCGTCATTATATTCGTTGTTTCCGCCGAAGTTTACATTGCAGTACCAGTTCAGATATCTGGAATGCTCACGATTCTGCTGAATGTCTTTAAATGCAAAGAAGTCACGACCTGTATGATTAAATACACCGTCAAAGATAACCTTAATTCCTTTTTCGTGACAGACTGCTACGAAATTTTTGAGATCTTCGTTAGTACCCAGACGGGAATCAAGCTTCTTATAATCAGTGGTTTCATATCCATGACCGACACTCTCAAATAAAGGTCCGATGTATAATGCAGTACATCCGATTTCTTTGATGTGATCGATCCATGGGAGTAATGTGTTCAGACGGGAGACTGACGCACTGTAATCATTAGTTTTGGGTGCTCCGGTTAAGCCCAGTGGATAAATGTGATAGAATATTGCCTCGTTATACCAGCTCATAAATGCCACCTCTGTTTTGTTTATAGTTTGAAAATATATATATCTTTTATATAATAGCAGATTTCGAGGATAGAATCCAGCTTTTTTCAATATTCAGTTTTTTTCAATATGATTGTATGTTACTGTTCACACACCACTATCCCGCGAGGTGTTTTGGCATAAATATGCCAAAATCCCGAGACATACAAGCCAAAATTCCATTGCCGCAGGCAATCTGGAATGAATTTTGGCTACGTTACTGAGAACGGAGTGAACAGTAACGTTTATTTTTGTAATTATTCGATTGGTTAAAATTTACTCTACAAAAAAACATATTTAAGGTATATAATCAGATCAGAAATCATGTTATGTTATTAAGTTTTTTACAAGGAGATATATTTTTATGAGACATATAGATGAAATTCAGATTGCCGGAACTGCTGTTCTGCTTTGTGGTGCGATGTTTGCAATTTCTGCTGTCGCTCCTACCGGAAATACCGTATCAAAAGCGGTTACAAACTTTATAGAAGCACCGGAAACAGCAGCAGAGGCTCAGGCGCAGGCAGAAGAACAGGCTGAGGAGAATGGATTTCCCATTTATACGCAGGAAAGCAATTATGATGATAATTCAGATGATGGCAGCAGCTATGATGATTCTTCCTATAATGATAATACTTATGATGATCAACAGGATAATTCTGATCAGGAATATGATAATACTGATAATGAGGACGGATCTTCTGATACTGGGAATGATGATCAGACATCTGGTGATGACTCAGGAGATGACTCTTCAGACCAGATTGATTATCCGGTTGACGATACAACGGCTGATAATACTGACGGTAGTCTGGATGGTACAGAGGAAGATAATTATGACAATGCTGAGCAGATAACTTACTGATCTGATATAAATAAAGGCTCCGGTTACTGATGTTTTATGAACTGATTAGTAACCGGAGCCTTATTTATATATCAGTAAATTACAGAGATTAATTTTAGAATGTTTTTTGCAACAATTGTTCAAATGATTCCTGATTCATAGGCTTATAGTAGTAATACCCCTGAAGCTCATCACATCCCTCTTCTACAAGGAAATCTACCATTTCTTTTGTTTCCACACCTTCACAAACAATAAATTTCTTGGTCCGTTTTAACAGATGAAAAATTTCCTGAAGGACGATCTTTCCATTTTCGGACAGATCATCTGAAAGAAAACGCTTGTCTATTTTAACTTCGTCAAACAGGATATCTTTTAAAGTATTCAGTGAGGAATAGCCTGAACCGAAATCATCCATGGATATCCGTATATTTTTGTCGTGAAAGAAACGGATCATGGCATTTACGGCTTCAATGTTATGAATAAAAGTAGTTTCTGTGATCTCGAATATCAGATTATGAGGTTCTATCTCATACTTCTCTATCAGATTCATTACTTTTTTAGTGAAACTTTGGATATCCCGGAAATGAACCGGTGATACATTTAAAGAGACAGGAACGATTCTCTTTCCCTCTTTCTGGCGTTGGTTCATCCAGATAAAAGTTTCTTCGTACACATAGTAATCCAACGCCTGGATTTCTCCTGTTTCCTCCAGAATTGGAAGAAACACATCCGGATACCAGATCGTCCTGGCATCCCGCTGCCATCTTACCAGGGCTTCTGCACCTGCAAGTGTCTGATCTTTACCATGTATTTTAGGCTGAAAATAAACTTTAAATTCTTTCTGGCTTAATGCGCGTTTGAACGAGTGAATCGTATCTGCTTTATGCTGTTCTCTCATGGCAATATCCTGAGTATATTCACATACACCTGATAATTTTGTCTTTGCGATACAGCGCACGATGTTTGCATGGGAAATGATTTCTTCTGCCGGAATATTGATATCTTTCAGATAGTAAATGCCAGTATTCAGATGGAAATAATTGATTGGATACGACTGCAAAATTTCCTTTGTAATCTGAGTATTATGTCGTTCAATGCGTTCTTTTATCTCACTTGTGTCATATCCGGTTGTATCGATCACTGCTACAAAAATATCGGAGTGATATCTGTTTACAAATAAGGATTCCTGAAAAAGTTCCATTCTTTTGAGCACAAAATTCAGGATTTTGGTTCCTGTTTCATATCCCCAGTAGTCATTGATCAGATGGAAGTTGCTGATATCTGTCATGAGAAAGGCATATTGTTTTGTACCATTAGCGTTTGTGAGAATCGTAAATATTTTCTCTTTCAGAGAATCAGATGAAATGCTTTGTGCAAGCCCATTTTGGATAATATATTGTTGTTTACTTGCCAGCTGTTGTTTTTTATATTTTTTATCCTGGTACATTTTCTGATCAGCAGTTTTAAGCAGATCCATAATCAGATAATAGTGATTTTTGCAGCTGAGATCATATCCTACTGCATAGCTTAATGGGTGGTCTGCTGTCTGATTGTATTCATCAATCATTGTCTGGAGACGGATATTCATCTGCTCAAGCTGTGACCAGGTTGTGTTTTTCTGGATAATCATAAATTCATCTCCGCCGAATCTGGCGAGATAGCTGTCTTTTGTAAGAATTCTGGTGAGAAAAGACGCGAATGTCTGGATAAACACATCTCCTTCTTCATGCCCGTATGTATCATTAATCATTTTTAAATTATTCAGGTCAAACATCATAATGCCTGTGTTTAAGGTATCATCTGCTTCCTGAAGCTGCTGCAGCCTTTTTTCCAGAGCTTTTTTATTATGTACTCCGGCAACATCAAAACCGGAGCTTTGAATTATGCTTTTCAGATAGTCTTTCAGCGCAAGGGAGACTCCGCATCCAGCTAGCATCGCTATGATCATAAGCGTAAAAAAAGACTTTCCAAATCCTTTTCTGAAATGGAAAATCATAGTTGCAAGAACACCTGCAAATATTATAAATTCTGTATAACAAAGACGTAATATAATCTTGTTCTTTTCCATATTGTAGTTAAAAACCTGCCTTTATCCTTCTTTTAATATTTTTGTAAATTGCTGATACCAGCATTTTTTTTAGCTTCTTTTGGTTTAAGCGGCGTGCAGGATGATTCGCTTTGCCATACTCTTTTCAATCCCGATTTTGCTTCCCTTAACCATGACAATGTAATAGCCATGAATTTCAGACAGAAGCTCGACTTCACTTCCACATATAAATCCCAGGGATTCCAGATAATGGCGCTGCTTTTCCTGCCCGCAGACTTTGCTTATCCGGTATTTCTTATTAAAATCTGCTAAGTTTAATGGCATAATTGTTCCTTCCATTTCTTATCTATATGTTAGCTGATTCTAACACGATATAGAGTATACCATATTTTTATTGTATTTAAAGGATTTTTTGGCCTTTGAGAAATTTTATCTCAAAGTATATGGCAGGTTAAATAAGCAAATATATATTAGCAAGCCAATCCATTTCTGTACAATTCCATTGGAGACATTAAGCCATTACTATAGCATCCACATTACCAAAGCCTCCCAGATTAACTCCAGGAGGCTTTCATACTGTCTCATATTAAGTTGTGATTATTCTACATTCTCAAACATCTCTGCTAATGTCATAGAGATTTTCGGAAAATCTTTCAGTATTACCACTGTATCTGCATTATAATGTTCTTCTTCTGGATCATCCTGCAAGATATAGCTATACTTCAAATCATATTTACCATCCTCAAGATAATAAATCTGTACTGCTCTTTCTTTCGATGAGATGATCCAATACTCTTCTACCCCTGCTGCCTGGTAAATTTCTTTCTTCACAGTCATATCTCTCAATGCTGTTGCAGGACTAAGAGTTTCCACAATAAATCTTGGTGTACCAGTATAAGAACCACCTTTCAAATGTTTACGGTCACATATAATCATCACATCTGGTATCACATAATCATTACTTTCCTGTGCATGATATTTATAATCCAGATTCTCCATAAATGCCAAACACAGTGTTCCCTGTAAACCAGTTGATATGATTCGATAAATATTACCATCTACAATCCCATGCTGATAGTTTGGTGATGGTGACATATCATAGATTACACCATTAATCTTCTCTTCTTTTCTATATTCCTCTTTCAGCAATGGCATGTTATCACCTCCTACAATTCCATACTATATCTTAATAGTCAATCTCATCAAACAAATCTTCAAAGGTTATCTTAATATTGGGAAAATGAACCAATCTTACTTCCATAACAAAGCGTGGGTCATCTGTAAATGTATTCCCTCTCCTGGATTTAGTGCGACAGTTTATAGAAGCATCAGGAATGACAATCTTATTATTTCCGTCAGCATCTTTAAAACGGTACTGTACATTATCGGAATAAACATAACAAGTGCTGTTTTTTAACTGGTATCTGACCGCAGCCACAAAATTGACAATAACTGATGAATGTTCTGGTGTAGCACCTGCCATATCTGTAATCTTTAAATTCCAATCCATTCTATATGCTCCCTTCGTATGAAATAAAATCATCCTGATGGATAGTACACCAGACCAATATAAGTATAAGCTGTTCATTTTTGTAAATTTCAGTTTCTTATGCTTGTATTATAATATAGATTATGTCTATTCAGCAACCTGTTTTTTGATTCTGACAAAACGAACATAGATATCAGTATCAGCAGACTTTGAATCTACCTCTATATTGTTTCAGAAAACTTTTTTTTACAAAAATGTAACTCATTTCGTCTTTTACATTTGGTCAAAAAATGGTATAGTTAATACATTGGTGACAGTGACTACTTAACCGAATTAAGTAAGCCTCCTGCTTCAATTGCAAAGAGCAATAAACAGTGGATGGAGATGTGTTTTCACATATAATATTGAGCTGTCACCCGAAATGAAATATATTGAGGTGTGTTTAATTTATGTCTGAATTTTCCGATTTGCTTAGTTCCTATATTGATGAAAAGGAAATCAAAGTTTACTCTCTTCTGGAATATTGTAACCTTGACCGTTCTACCATGTATAAGATTATAAACGGAAAACGAAATCCGACTTCCATGGAAGTATTCCAGAAAATTGCAGAATTTCTTCATCTTACTCCCGTAGAATATCGTAAATTTAAGGAGGCTTATCTGATCTCCAAACTGGGAAAAGATCTTTATTATAAGCGAAAATACACAGAAAAATATCTCATGAACTTCCCCAGAAATTTCTCCGGAGAACCGGTTCTGTTTCTGGACGATCTGAAGAAGATGAAGGATGAGAATGATTATAAAACAGATACAGATATCCAGACTCCGGTAAATACGTCTGATTGCACAGTAGTCTCTACTCATCTGGAGTTAAACCATCTGCTGCACTATATGATTTCTTCGGAAACACAGAAGTCTTCCGGCAAAATTGCGCTTTTATTGCAGCCGGATTATGGTTTTCTGTTAAATATGCTTTCCAGTTTGAAACCTGCCGGACATCTGAAAATTGAACATACATTTTGTATGAGTAAAACAAACCAGATGACAGAGAATCATGAGATTTATAATCTGATGTATTTAAATAAAATACTTCCGTTATATTTTTCAAGTATGGACTATCATCCGTATTATTTCTATGAGGATATTTTTGCACATTATTACAGTATGAATGGTCTCTCCTGTATGATTTTGTCATCAGAATATGTAATTACCTGTAATTCTGATTATACAAGAGGGATTTTTTACAGGGATCCTGCGGTGGTTTCCATGCTCTGGAGTCTGTATGATTCTTATCAGGATAAATGCCAGCCGCTATTTCTGGCTACGGAATATCTGTCAATGGATAAAAATGATTTCAACAGTCCTGTGTATACAGAGACACCAAACTACGTATTACAGCCGGAAGCCTGTATGGTTCCGTTTATTGACAGGCAGCTTCTTAGCCAGGCAATCATACCGGAATTTCCCGACAGGGATAATGCTATTAAAAAGATGACGGCATTACTCCAGGTGAATCAGTCAAAAATGGAAAATGGTCTGGCGAATGTCTATTTTACGAAAAGAGGTCTTGCTGACTTTGCTGAAAAAGGCCGGATAAAAGAAATACCGGATAATTTTTACAGGCCGCTTACTGTATCGGAAAGAATCCGCTTATTATGCCGTATTCTTCCATGCTGCAAAAATGGCAATTACCGTCTGCTTAAGAAGCCGTTAAATCAGCTTTCTGATAATCTGCATTTGTGCGTAAACAGTACCTTTGGATATATGTTATTTAACAATATTCATAACCGGACGACCTGTCTGATCATCAATGAGTCCAGTATTCTGACTACTTTTCTGGATTATCTCTCCAGCCTGGATGACAGTGGGCTCTACAGTGGGGAAGAGACAGCGGAATTTGTACAAACACTGATTGATGAATTGAAGAACCAGAAGAAAGAACGATAGGAACAGAAAAATTTAACCGAATTAAGCAATCTGCTTCCGCTACTTGCTCATAACCGAATAACTTTATAAATAACTGTTCAGTAAATGTTATCCTGTAAGTAATGTACAGACTGTAATTTCTGTGAGATAAGCTGCTGAACTGTTATACTTCCTGGTTTTATTGTAGCGAATAGCATAAATTCTGTGCATCGCGAAGCGTGTTACTGAGAACGCAGTGAACAGTAACATAAAAGAATGTCGTTATAACCTTTTTTATCTGTGGAATATGATTTGCATAAAATAAGTGGTATAATCATATTGCTATAAATACTTAGGAGGACTTTCTTATGAAGAGAAAAAACAAATTGATATCCTTGTTTTTGTCGCTGTTTCTTTTGCTGTTTACTTTAGCACCTCAGGCAACGCTGACAGTAAATGCGGAAACAAACGGAGAAATAGCAGTTCATTTTCTGGATGTCGGACAGGGAAATGCTATTCTGGTGCAGTCCGGAGGACAAAACCTGTTATACGACGGTGGTGATCAGAACCACGCAGATGAAGTTGTATCATACTTACAACAGCAAAATGTACAGACGATTGATTATATGATTTCTTCTCATTATGATGAGGATCATCTCGGAGGTCTTATTCCATGTTTAAATACTTTCGAAGTAAGTAACGTCTTAGGACCGGATTACGTACATACTTCTAATTTATTTAACACCTTTATGAATACGGCTACTGCAAATGCGATTATTGTACAGTATCCATCTGTCGGTGATACATTTGATTTTGGTACCGGAAGTTTTACTGTCCTGGCTCCAAGTGGTATCAGCCAGAATAGTAATGATAACTCTCTTGTGATCAAACTGGAAAATGGTTCAAACAGCTTTATTTTTACCGGTGATGCGGAAGAAACTAGTGAGCAGGATATGATCAGTACAGGAATGAACCTTGACTGTGATGTACTCTCTATTGGACATCATGGTTCTGCAAGTTCAACCACATGGGATTTCCTCGAGGCAACCTCTCCGTCTTATGCAGTGATAAGCTGCGGTGTGAATAACCAGTATAATCATCCATCAGCAGAGACAATGGGACGATTATCGGATATGGAAATTCCTGTATTTCGTACAGATAAACAGGGAACTATTATCGCGGTATCTGACGGAACAACGATTAACTGGTCTCAGAATCCTTGTAATGATTATTCTTCCGGAGATTCATCCGCAAATTCATCTGATGACTTATCATCCGACGGAACATCATACCATGAAGAAACAACAGTTTCTGAGCAGAATTCTGTGCAGGAAGATTCTTCTGCGGCAACAGGCGCAATGGTATGGATACCTGCAACCGGAGAAAAATATCATAGTATCCCGAATTGTGGAAGAATGAATCCTGATACAGCCAGACAGGTTACTCAGTCAGAGGCAGAAGCCATGGGGTATGGTCCATGTAGCAAATGCTACTAAAAAACTTTAATTTATAAATAAAAGAGAACCTGTCACAATCTTTTGATCGTGTAAGGTTCTCTTTTTTTATTGAATCTTTGATTAATGCCCTTCAACTTCCTTTGCGTCCCGTTCTATATAGGTGATAAAATCTTCCAGGGTTCTGGAAATCCGTTTGTTTTTGGAATAAATAAATCAGGTATTTCTGGTTACAGAAGAACCGCCCCGGGCTACATCTATATATCCTACTACCATACCTGCCGGAAATTCTGTTCCATACCAGTTTTTTTTACCAATTTAATAATCCATAATCTGTTTTGGCAACCTGGTTGATCTGGGTCAATCAGATATTCGCAATCCGCTGCCGCTACTTGCTTGATTCGGTTAAAATCCCTCATGTCTGCGGACTTTCCAGAGTTTGGCACGTTTCTGTGCTGCTTCATTCTCAATCTGCTGGGTAACTCCTTCAATGATAAGTCCCGGAACTTCTACCGGATGCTGCTGTTCATCTGTTCCGACCATTGTGAAGTAAGCGCGGTTAATCATGGTTCTTGTTCCGTCAAGAGCTTCACAGTAGGTATCGATACGTACCTCCATAGAAGATCGCCCGACATGAGTAAGCCGTCCAATCAGTACAATGGTATCATTTACTTTTGCTCCGGCTTTGAAATACATATTATCTACTGCTACAGTTACAACGTTCATCTCTGCATGGCGCTTGGCAACAATTCCTGCAGTTTCGTCAATCCATGCAAGCAGCTGACCACCGAATAAATATCCGGCTGCGTTAAGACATTTAGGCATTAATAAGTGAGATTGTTCTGTTAGTGAGTCTTCTACTCGTTTCATTTTTCTTTCTGACATTTCTTATATACTCCTTTTTATATGTATTTCTTTATTTGCTTCTTCAGTTACTTCTTCGTTTACTTCTTGTCTGTAAATCCTGTTAATCTATATCTATATATATATATCTGTTTTCGGACTGGAAATATTATATGTTATGTGTATATAGGGTAAATTTCCTGCTTAACGGAAACATAAATATACAAATACGGGTTATAAACATGGTTATTATAGCACATTTGGCTTATTTATGTTACCATTCTATTTTATTTATGTAATACATATTTCTTTTCTGAAAATACTTGTTGGTTCTGTAGAATTTTAAAGCGTTAGCACTTTAATATGATTGTATATAAAAAAATACAATCTTTAGCTTGCCTTTCCCACTACTTTCCTGTACAATCATTAAATAGGTATAAATACAAATGTTCGTCATACTAAAACACTGATCGCAAGGATGCATCCGCTCTTCACTGTATCAGTGTTTTTTAGCAGAAATACCTGCATAATAACTGGGGAAATGAGGAAAGATATTATGGAAAAACATGAAATGATGAGTCTGGAAGACTCCAAACAGCTTCGTGAAAGAATGAGATTCTTTGAACAGGAACTGCTCAAGAATCATCATATTGATCCCAATCTGTATGTAGAATATGATGTAAAAAGAGGTCTGCGTGACTCCGCAGGTAAGGGTGTCCTTACAGGTCTTACAGAAATTTCTGATGTCAACGGCTACAATCTGATCAACGGAAGACAGATCCCGGCTGATGGTCGTTTATACTATCAGGGAATTAACGTACAGGATATCATCAGCGGCCTGAAGGGCAGACGTTTTGGCTTTGAAGAAACTATCTATCTTTTGATTTTTGGGAAGCTTCCGGATAAGGATGAACTTTCCAGATTTCTGGATGTAATGTTTGATATGGAAGATCTGGGTGGTCGTTTTGTCCGTGACGTAGTTATGAAAGGAACGAATGCCAATATCATGAATGCTATGCAGCGTTGTGTCCTTGCACTTTATACATATGATGATAATCCGGAAGATATTTCTCCTGAGAATGTACTTCGCCAGTCACTGGAACTGATCGCGAAACTTCCTGAGATTGCAGTATATTCTTATCATGCATATCGCCATTTCCGTAAGGATGATACTTTATTTATCCGTAATCCACAGAGAGGACTTTCCCTTGCAGAGAATATCCTTCTTATGCTTCGTCCGGATGGAAAATATACAGAACTGGAGGCAAAAGTTCTGGATATTGCGCTGATTCTTCATGCTGAGCATGGCGGTGGTAATAACTCTACTTTTACAACTCATGTAGTAACTTCTTCAGGTACAGATACTTACTCTTCCACTGCTGCATCAATCGGATCGCTGAAAGGTCCTCGTCACGGTGGTGCAAACCTGAAAGTTCAGAATATGTTCTCAGATCTGAAGGCACATGTAGAGCACTGGGATAATGAAGATGAGATTGTTGATTATCTTCAGAAAGTTCTGAATAAAGAGGCATTTGACCATGCAGGACTGATCTATGGTATGGGACATGCGGTCTATACGCTTTCTGATCCTCGTGAAGTGATTCTGAAACGTTTTGCTCAGGCACTGGCTGAGGAGAAAGGAATGACGGAGGAATTTGATCTCTACGACAAAGTTGAAGGAATTGCCGGAAAACTGATTATGGAGCATAGAAAACTGTTCAAAAATGTCTGCTCTAACGTAGACTTCTACAGTGGATTTGTATATAGCATGCTTGGCATTCCGGAAGAGTTGTTTACTCCGATTTTCGCCATCGCACGTATGCCTGGCTGGAGTGCTCACCGTCTGGAAGAGCTGATTAATGCAAATAAGATCATTCGTCCGGCTTATAAGTATGTGGGACATCATACAGATTTTGTTGCTTTTGATGAAAGATAATTTTATATAAGAAATATTACAGGCTGCGGTTGAATCAGCAGCCTGTTTTTTATCGCTTGCGGGGTTTTGTTAAAGAATAAGTATTCTTAGAGCAAAATGAACAAAATGCATTTCCGGGGAAGTGATTCTCTCAGAAATGCATTTTGTTTATTTTGACTTATTATTATGGAAGTAAATTATTTAGTCCTGCTTTACATTAAATGCTTTCATTCCAGGATATACTGCGCTTGCGCCGAGTTCTTCTTCGATACGGAGAAGCTGATTGTATTTTGCAACACGTTCAGATCTGCTTGGAGCGCCTGTCTTGATCTGGCAGGTATTCAGTGCTACTGCAAGGTCTGCGATTGTTGTATCTGCTGTCTCACCGGAACGATGAGAGGAAATTGCAGTATAACCTGCTTTATGAGCCATTTTTATTGCTTCCAGTGTCTCAGATACGGAACCGATCTGGTTTAATTTGATCAGGATTGCATTACCTGCGCCAAGCTCAATACCTTTTGCAAGTCTCTCTGTATTTGTAACGAACAGATCATCACCGACAAGCTGTACTTTATCCCCGAGTCTTGCAGTAAGTTTCTGCCATCCTTCCCAGTCTTCCTCATCCAGACCGTCTTCGATGGAAATGATCGGATATTTTTCACATAATTTAGCCCAGTGCTCAATAAGCTCTTCGGCTGTGTATTCTGTTCCAGCCTTTGGAAGTTTGTAGTAGCCTTTGCCTTTCTCACTCTTCCATTCGGAGGAAGCTGCATCCATCGCAATCTTGAAATCTTTGCCTGGCTCATAACCTGCTTTTTTAACTGCTTCAAGGATTGTCTCGATTGCTTCTTCATCAGATTTCAGTGCCGGGGCGAAACCACCTTCATCACCTACAGAAGTAGCAAGTCCGCGTTCTTTCAGAATAGAAGCAAGTGCGTGGAATACTTCTGCACACCATCTTAAGCATTCTTTGAAGGATGGTGCTCCGACAGGCATGATCATAAATTCCTGTACATCCAGACCGGAGGATAATGCATGGCATCCACCGTTTACGATATTCATCATCGGAACCGGAAGACGGTTTCCGGATACACCGCCAAGGAATCGGTACAGCGGAATTTCAAGGGAAGCTGCGGCTGCTCTGCAGCAGGCGATAGATACTGCAAGGATTGCATTTGCTCCCAGTTTGGATTTATCTTTTGTTCCATCCGCTGCAATCATAGCTGCGTCTACAGCGTAGATATCGCTGGCATCGAGACCTTCGATTGCTTCATTGATTGTTGTGTTGATGTTTTCTACTGCTTTCTGTACACCTTTTCCAAGGTAGCGAGCTTTATCTCCATCTCTTAATTCCAGAGCTTCAAATTCACCTGTGGAAGCACCGCTTGGCGCTGTTCCTCTTGCAACTGTGCCGTCCATCAGATATACTTCTGCCTCTACTGTCGGATTTCCTCTGGAATCCAGAATTTCTCTTCCTACTACTTTCTCAATTTCTAAGTACATGATAAATCCCCTTTCTGATATTACATTCAATCGGATATTCGCAATCCGCTTCCGCTACTTGCTCATAACCGAATCAAGCAAGTCCCCATCCATTGCTATTCAAAATTGAAGCAAGGGACTTGCTTGATTCGGTTAAACTCCTGGTACATCATTTCTAAAAAGCCGTATCCATGCAATGCGCGAGATACAAGAATATAACTATTTGGAAAAAGATGTACCAAAGTGCAACAGGCCATTGGCTATATGGGCTGTATGCAGATGAATCATATCTGGTAAACGGCTTCAGCATGACCGTGGTTTGAATGAAATCGCAGGTATGATTCATGGCTTCCGAAGATTTCAGCTTGGCTTCGGATGGAGTTTAAATGATTGATTCACGCGAGAGTTTATTTTATCTAACTCTAATAGTTAGTATATTCTAACTGCGTTAAAAATGCAAGAGATAAATTTGGAGAATATTGAAAAAGTATTTCAAAAATAAAAAAAGCCAAACATGGTTAAATATATAAACCAATGTTTGACTTTAGGTTATTCAGTTATATTTTCAATGAGGGCATTTATCATATGTTGCAGTATATTTATAAACTGCGTTTGCTAGATAGCCACACTTTTCGCATCTTTGGGCAGTATATACTTTAACTGAACATCCACCTTTACCATCTTTAGCATGTGTTTTTAAATATCCATTAACCATACTGTGGGTACATAATGCATACGATGAAAAATCATAAACAGGTGTTTGTATTCCGTTTAAATCAATAAATACAGAATCACTTTCCGAAAAATCAGGAGCATACATATCATTTTCTGAAAATCCAAAACTTATAGATTCTAAATCAGCATTATAGACATCATCCGTAATACTTAAATCAGATGACTGCATCGGCTCATACGCCAACACTGTTCCAGCTCCAGCAACAATTGTCAGTGCAGACACAGCCACCATAATCCCTCTCTGTAACAATCCTTTTTTCTTTTCCTTCATCATGTAGTTGATCCTCCTTTTTAAGATTTTCATGTTCTTTCCGCTTTTCTTTTTATTGCTGAAAAGATTATTTTTCCACATAACCGGATTTTTGTCCGGAGTTGAGGCTTCGTTTACCAGCAGTGTGGCATAGTCTTTGCGGCGTTCCTTTAAGCAGCCCTCTACGGCGGCGCTGTCACTGACTATTTCTGCTGTATCTATGTAAAGGAAAAGTAAAAGGTATGCCACCGGATTCATCCAGTGCAGGCACAAAACCAGAAGGCATAATACTTTTACCAGATTGTCGTGATTTTTCAGATGAGAATGTTCATGCTTATATACCATGTCATATTCTGAATGTAACATAGGGAAACTCTCTGGAAATACAATTTTCTGACGGAAAAATCCGATTGTACATGGTCCGCAGATTCCATCAGGAATCAGATAATATACTTGGTTATTGTCTGAATCTTCCACTTTATCAAATATATAATTCTGAATGGAATGAGCTCCTCTCCAGAAGCTGATGATTTGATAAATGGCGAAAATAATGATTGCTACCAGCCATATTTTAGATATGATATCAAACCATTGCGGCATCCATATATATTCACCCTGTCTTTCTGGAGTGAAGGACAAAGAACCTGATAAATATAGCTGAGATTCATCTGTGATCAGCATAGATGTTGGAAATACATCTTTTGGAATCAGATATTTTATCAATTGCACAGGCATCAGATAAAAGAGGATACCCGTTATCAGTAATCTTCTGCCTAAAGTGTAATTGTAATCAGCGCGTTGAATCAGGTACATAAATAAACAGATTACAACGGGGATTGATCCTGCGATGGACATACAGGTCAGTAGTTTCATTAGATATCACGTCATTTCTTCTTAATGTATTCAAGCAAGTAATTTTTCTCTTCTTCTGTAAGTTCCTGCTCAGAAGTGAGAGCGCTGACGAGGATATTTATGTCAGGTACCGGGTATCCGGATACAGGTGTGGAAACAGATGATCTGGATGTCCTTACCTTTAAGGTTTCCTCTTTTTCTTCAGCGATTTCATTTAATTTATCATATAAATATCGATTTCTTAGTCCAAGGATGAACATGGACACCGGATACAGTAAAGATACTACTGTGGCACCAATCATATATAAAGTAAAAGTATGGGTATCGTCTACAGGAGGTTTGCTCATGAAGTTGACAAAAAAGCAAACACCAGAACATATGGTAAATAGAATCCAGCAGACAATTTCTATTTTTCTTTTCATTATTTCGTCTCCAGATTGTAATCTTCTATCAATTTCTTAACTGCATTTAGTGTATCATAACTGCACAAAAGTCACAACCGATTTTTATGAAATTATCAGACTTTTTGACGCCATTCTTCGAGATTTATCGAGATTTTGCACAATGCTTTCGGATTTTGTGGCACATATTTTGAATACTTTTAACACAACTCATTGTTTGATTAACTCGGATAGTTACAAAAAACCGGACAAAGAATCTTGATACTATCAAAATTCATGTCCGGTTTTGTATAGGAGTTACTGCCTGATGAATCTGGCAATTACCGATTTATTTATGAAGGAATGAAAACAGTCCTTTTTTCTTTTCGTAAGGCTCTGAGGTAATTCCCTTTACTTCATATCCTGTGGCATTAATCGCTGCTTTTAATCTGGCTTCATCGACAGGTGCATCAGTGATAAGAGTGGTTTCGCCTTTGCTGTGGGAAGATGAGACTTTATCTACCTGGAAAGCTTTTCTTACTGCGTCATTGACATGAGATTCGCACATCCCGCACATCATTCCGTCTACTTTTACAGTTGTTTTGATCATAATAGCATCCTCCATTTTAATGATTTAGAAAAGTTAATATTCACTAACAGCGATTATATCACATAAATTCCATTTTTACAATTTCTATGCAAGAGCCTGCGCAAGAGCTTTTTGAACGGCTCCGAGGATTCCCTCAGAGGAGAATGTTGCACCACTTGCCGTATCAATTCCATCAGCGGATTGATTTCCCATGATCTGAGGATAGAGAGTTCCCCATGCATAGTCGAAGTATTCCGGTGAATCACTGTTGCTCTGTTCGATGGAAGCAATCTGACCGTTCTGGATGGTTACCGTTACTTCTACTCTTCCACTATAGCCATAACTTGAAGCGGAGTATGTTCCGTCTTTATACGGTCCTTGCGGTTCAGGTGTCGGCTCCGGTGTTTCGTCTGGGGTTGGTGTCGGCTCCGGTGTTTCGTCTGGGGTTGGTGTCGGTTCAGGTGTTTCGTCTGGGGTTGGTGTCGGTTCAGGCGTTTCTGTCGGAGCGGGTGTGTTTTCAGGAGTTGGTGTTACCTCTGGCGTCGGTGTTGCTTCCGGTGTCGGAGTAACGTTCGGAGTTTCTGTTGGAACTGGTGTCGGAGTTACTTTTGCGTTCGTTTTGGCAGCCTGTTTCTGGATATCTTTCATCGCATTTAAGATTCCTTTGGATGAATAGGTCGCACCACTGACAGTGTCGATTCCATCAGCGGACTGATTCTGAATGATTGAATTTTCAAGAACCTCCCATGCCTTCTGGAAAAACTGTGGTGTATCGGTATGCTTTACATCGAGAGATTTGATAATTCCTTTTTTTATCTTAGCAGTCAGGGTTACCGTTCCGCTGTAACCCTGTGCAGTTCCCGTGTAAGTACCATCTTTGTATGGAGATTCTTTATCCGGATTTGGTGTTGGAACTGGTTTCTTTGTAGGTTTTGGTGACGGCGTTGGTGTTGGTGTGGCTGTTGTCTGGTTTCCTGATGGAATCGCCTGAGACAATGCGTTCTGGACTGCTGTGATAATTCCATTTGAGGAATAGGTAGCTCCACTCACAGCATCTACGTTTGGTGACTGGCTGGAAATAATTCTGCTGACTACACCCTGTGCATTGGCAAAATAGGAAGCTGTTTCGCTGGAGGCATCCAAAATATTGATTGATGCAATTTTATGATTACTGACAGTTACCTGCACAGTGATCGTTCCACCGAATCCGGTTCCGGAGCCTGTATAAGTTCCATCCACATATCCGTCAGCCGGAACTTGTGTAGTTGGTGTGACAGTACTTCCTGCACCACCTCCGCCGGCAGCGCTGCCATTTGCAGCGGCTCCGGTAGAAGCATTTTTCTTTGTGCCGGTTTTTATCTTACTGGCTTTTTTGGCTTTCTTTGATGTTTTTGCTGATGCTTTGCTGCTTTTTGCAGAAGATTCCTGTAAAACTTCGTCGTGGGTATTTCCTGTTGCAATCAGTTCTTTGATATCATCAGTAGACATAATACTATTATTAGAAACTATAGCGGTTTCTACGGGGCTTTTTTCAGTCTGATAACAGGTCACACAGACTGCTGCAAAAACTGCAGCCGCCGGAAGAAGCTTTAACCAGGGCTTTAAATTATCCTGTTTCTGATTTGTTTCAGGATTCGTATTTTTTTTCTGCTCATTATTCTTGTCCATAAATCCTCTCCTCTTCTTTTATAACATTTCTGGAAAATATAGATAGCAAATTTCCTACTAACAGCATTATGTTAAATTTCAAGACTTATCCCCTCTGTATTTTCCGGAAACGTTATATAATTAAACAGACAAAACTATCCGCTTTCACTACGTGACTTCACACTGAATATCTGTCATTTTATGTTTTACAAGGAAAAGAAACCCTGCCCTTTTGACCGGAATACAGGATTTCTTTTCTATGTCTGTGAATCAGTTAATTTTCACACTGAATTAATCCGATTATTTTACAGTTACTTTAAATGTCTTGGATACACCATTGCATGTTACTGTAATCTTAGCTGTACCTTTCTTGATACCTTTTACTGTACCATTGGAAGATACGGTAGCAATTTTCTTATTGCTGGATTTGTATGTGATTTTTCCGGATGGAGTTGCTTTTGCCGCAATCTTAGTTGTCTTTCCAACTTTTACAGATGCTGATGTTTTTGTAAGCTTCAGAGTTGGATTCTTAACTGTTACTGTGCAGGTTGCTTTTACGTTGCCGCATTTAGCTGTGATCACAGCTTTTCCGGCTGCTTTTGCTGTAACTTTACCGGTTGTTTTGTTTACTGTTGCAACTTTTGGGTTGCTGGAAGTAAATGTAACTTTTGATGCATCTGCTCCTGTTACAGTTGCTTTCAGTGTAGTTGTTTTTCCTTTGTAAACAGTAGCTGTTTTCTTGTTGAGAGTGACTGTTACCTTCGTATCAGCTTTAACAAGAGCCTCTACGGCTGTGTTCAGATGAGTTGTAGCTTCATCAACCTCTGCCTGAGTTGGTTTTTCTTTTGCAAGAAGATCTTTTGCTTCCTGAAGCTCTAACTGCATTGCCTTCCAGGAATCTGCTGTGTAATCTGTCTCTTTTAATGCTTCTGCTTTTTCTACTGCTGCTTTTAATGCTGTTGTATCCGCTTCTCCTGCTTCCGGTTTTACAATGTTTGCATCTGTTGCATTAACTTCAAATACAGTATCTGCATATCCCATTGCATATACAGTAACTTTCCATTTTCCGGTTCCGTCTGTTCCTTTTGGAAGCTGGCAACGGTAGGAATCTGTCAGACCAAGCTGGATTCCCATAGCTTTATGCATCCAGTTATCTGCTGCGAATTTTGTTCCGTAAGATGCCAGAACTTTGTCACCATTTCCGTAGTAATCCCATCTTACAGCATACATTTTAGCTCCAAGAGCTCCATATCCGTCACCGGTAATATCTACTCTTAAGAATTCACCGTAGCTTCCGCTTGCTTCTTTTACTGTCGCGGTAACATTGGATGCTGTCTGGAGTGCCTGATCTTTAAGTCCGGAACCAGTACCATTTGTTCTTGCTTTGAATGTGAATGTTCCATCAGAACCTTTTACAGCTTCTTTTAAGCCGTTTGTTTCAGCGGTAACATCAGCAACTGCACTATAAGACTGCAAATTGTTTTCTCCAAATCCTCCGGCAACTGTACTTCCATCTTCCACAACCTTGAACTGTGATTTGAAAGCTTCATAGTCTTCTGCTTTTACTGCGACAGGCACATATTTCAGACCTACTACGTTGTAATGGTCGAATTCTACAACACTTCCGTCAGCTTTTGTGATCTGCCCTCTCTCCGGCTGGTTCAGCTTTACTGTGGTTCCGTCAGTGAGTACCGCATCGTTTGCTGAGGTCCAGTAGGAAATCTCATAAGAACCGCCGTTTTTGTCATACATGATTGCCTCACACTGGTAGCTTCCTCTGTGCAGGCCATGGTTTACAGTAGCTCTGGTTACTGTATCGAAACCGCCTTTGTCAAGTTCATCATGGCTGTCTTTTGTTGCATTGGAAGCTGTATTTGCAGCATTGTAAACTCCCTCAGACGCCCAGTACTGTGCCCATGTCAGACCTGCATAGACATATTTATAGCCTGTTTCTGCTGTTGCAGCGAATTCATCTTCTGCTGCTGTCTGGTCGTCAACAAAAGGTGTTTCCTCATCGCCTGCAAAAGCATCAGCAGTGTCATCTGCTGCATCAAACTCATTTGCCTGTGCTTCAGTCTCCACAGCAACATCAGATGTAAAATCCGCAGCCATAACCGGTAATCCTGAAACCATCATTGCTGCACTTAAAATTGCAGGAGCTGCCATTTTGATTAAATTTCCCTTGCGCATACCTTTAAATCCTCCTGAATATGATTTGATAAATAGTTACTGTTCACAGTAACGATAAATATATTTCCAAACTGTCCGGAAAACTGAAAGTTTTGACAGTTCAGAGATCTTTATATAAGATAAGCCTATTCACTGATGGAATAAGTATCTTTCAGTAATTGAAATCTTTCTTTCATGCCTTCCGTCATCCAGACATGATCAGAATCATCTACGAACAGTCCGTCTGCATTGTATTTCTTTAAAAGTTCCTCTGCTTTCTCTTTTCCCAGTACAAAGCAGGCAGTGGAAAGTCCGTCCGCATTCAGACCATCATCACACACAACCGTCACAGATGTAAGACCACTTCTTGCAGGATATCCTGTAGCAGGATCCAGTATATGATGATATCGGACACCATCTTCTATAAAATATTTTTCGTAATCTCCGGAAGTAGATAAAAATTCAGTACCATTCAGAGTAACTACTCCAAGGTAATCACCTTCTGTATCCCGCGGATCAGTGACAGCTACCTGCCAGGCTGAGCCGTCGGGTTTGCTTCCATAGCTCATAACACTGCTACCGCCAAGATTCAGAATCATGCCTGATACATTCTTATCTGCATCAAGAATCTTCTTTGCTGCATCGCAGCCGATTCCCTTACCTGCCGCACCCAGATCCAAGGTTACTCCTTCCGGCATGGTAACTTTATTTCCATCCAGAGTCACCTTGTCATATCCTACATTTTCAAGCAGGGAATTTAATTTATCATCTGAAGGAATGTGCGGATCCTCTCCGTCAATATCCCACAGGCGGATCACTCTTCCCATAGTAGGATCCATGGCTCCGTCAGAATCCTTCGACAAATCCAGTACCTGTTTTAAACAGGTGGCAGTTTCATCAGATACCGTTGTTGTATTTCCGGCATTTTGATTGATCTGATATATCTGAGAACTTTCTTTTGTCCAAGAGATCCAGTTCTCTTCCACATCTTTTAATGCAGAGATTACGTCTGCTGTGATATCCTCACCTGTTGTGTAAAGAGTCTCTGATACTACAGTGTCCATAGCAAAGTCTGTTTTGGTGTAAGTGTTTATTTCAGAGTTTCCCCATGCAGTCCGGGATGTGCATAAAAGAGATGCCGTAATGAAAAGTCCCAGCACAAAAGAGCGTCTGTTTGTCATATATTTCTGATTCCTTATCCTCTTATTGTTGTTGTTAACTAACTCTATAGACTATATCATTGTACGGATAGTATGTCTACCAATATAGTTAGTTCTTACTAATCAAATTTTCTCAATAAGTTAGTAATTGCTAATTTTTATCAATAACAGTGCCTGTGTGAATATTTTTTCTTGGGCAGACTGCAGTGCAGGCGTGACAGCAGATGCATTCCCCTGAATGTGCAGTATCGCCGTCAATATCCAGATGTGCCGGACATCTCTTCTTACAGAGAGTGCACTTCTGCGCACAGTTTGGACGATTACGTTTGAAAAGTGCTCCCGGGATGATCGGCATGATTGCAAATACCGCTCCCATGGGACAAAGAAACTGGCAGAAGAAACGCTCCTGTGTACACATTCCGACCATGATCAGGATCAGCAGAACTGTTCCTGCAATATATGTAGATTTTGGCAGTCTGCCTGTTGTAAGCATGGAGAATACATCCCATGGACTCATTCCCTGTAATTTAGAATAGAATCCTGTTATGCAGGAGAGAAGCAGGAATGTAAGAAGCACATATTTTACTTTCTGTAATCTGTGCACCCATTCCTCCGGATATCCATGTTTTTTCTTTTTTCCAAAGCATTTCGCACGAATAAATGCGGTAAGCTCATACAGAGCATCTCCCAGCGAGCCAAACGCACAGGCATAACCGCAAAAATGACGTCCGAACAGAATGGTAATGATCAACAGCAATGCCGTGATATCCAGAAAGGAGTTCCAGGTTACGCTCTGCTGTCCTCCGATTGCAAGAAAGATAGATTTTACTCCTGCAAATGCAGTAGAAAAAAGAGATGGCGCTGCTATAAAAAATATAAGCTGTATGGCGGCACGGATCAGCCGTACCTTTCGTTGTTTCTTTTTCATGCGTTTTCCGCCTTTGATAATGCGTCATTTACTGCTTCTAAGATACCGGTAGAACTGAAAGTTGCTCCGGAAATGGTGTCAACATCTGTGCTCTGCTCGCTGATGATGCTGTTTATGACATTCTCACCCTGTGACAGATAAGCACTGTCTTCACCCGGTGCACTGACTACACTGACTGCTGTAATGGTATCGTCTTCCAGAGTTACCTGAACAGTGATCGTTCCACCGTATCCTGTTCCTGAACCTTCGAAGGTGCCATTCTTATATACATTGTCAGAGTCATCGGCTTCTTCAGAATCTGCCTGGTCTGTATTTTCCTTATTATCTGTAGAATCCTTTTCGGATTTATTATCAGCTTCTGAAGAGGCATCAGAAGAAGTTTTACTTTCTGCTGCTGTTTTCTGTTCTTCATAAGTTTCCTGTAATGCTGTAAGAATCTGGTCCTGCTGATTCTCCAGACTCTCTACTTTTGCAGTCAGGTCTGCAATATCCTGAGTCTGTTCTTTATCCTTTACTGTTCCATTATAGAAAAATACCGCCATGATGATCAGCAAAAGAGCAATCAGACGCAGATAAAAATTTTGATTATTCACGTTGTTTCCTCTCTTTCATTTTATTTTTGCCGGATATGATATTTGTTTTTGAGCGAAGCAAAACTTAATCACAACTAACTTTGGAAGTATATCATTTTCGTATCCAAAAATCTATATATAATGGCTTTTGCTAATGTTGTTTTTTTCTCATTAAGATGACCCCGGAGTAAAATCCGAGGTCATTTATTGTGTGAATCATTGATCTGTTATCATTTATTTTACTTTTACTGTAAATACTTTTTTAACTCCATTGCAGGTTACTGTAATTTTAGCAGTACCCTTTTTCTTTCCTTTTACAACGCCTTTGGAGCTTACTGTTGCAATCCTGGTGTTGCTGGATTTGTAAGTAATCTTTCCGGATGGGGTTGCTTTTGCGGAAATTTTTGTTGTTTTTCCTGCTTTTACAGTCGCTGAAGTTTTTGTAAGTTTCAGTGATGGATTCTTAACTGTTATCTTGCAGGTTACTTTGTATTCTCCGCAGGATGCTGTGATCACTGCTGTTCCTTTTGCTTTAGCAGTTACAACACCGTTGCTGTTTACTGTAGCCACTTTTGTGTTGCTGGATTCCCATGTAATTTTATCGGTAAGGTTTGTTGTAACTTTGAGAGTGGTTTTTGTGCTGCCTTTTGTATATAGAGTCTTGGAAGAAGTATTTAATTCAAATGTATTTTCTACTTCTTTGTAAGTAAAAGTAAGATTATTCTTATATCCCACAGCAGTTATTTCAAATACAGTTGTGTCTGTTACCTGAAGATCTGTGAGGTCTAAAGTTCCATCTTCTTTTACAATGATTTTGCTTCCTTTTCCTGTTGCGGCATATTCTGTATCATCAACTTTTACTTTGCTGATGCTCTTAATGTATGCAGAGAATTCTTCTGCAGTAATGCCTTCTGCTGCAACCAGCTTTGTCTCGTTACTGTCATAGGAAGCCGGCATTTTGTCTGTATTTACTGTAAATTCAGTGACAATAGCTGCGTAGTTTCCGCTGGCATCTGCAATTTCAACCTTGTGTGTTCCCAGTGCAAGAGTTCCAACAGCAAGTTTTCCGTCTGTGCAGGAAACCGCAGTTCCGTCTACGGCATACTGTGCCTTGAAATCAGCAGGCAGTGTCTGGTCAAAGGTAACTGCTGCAGATGTGTCTGTATTCATAATATCTGCTACTGTTGCCTTGATTCCTGTAGTTGTCTGTACCTTTACATCCGGAACATCAAAGGTGATCATTCCCTTATCTGTGTAATAAGTAACGCTGTCAATGGTTTTTCCCATGATTGATTTATAATGTGCAGAAGAAACAGGGCATCCGTGAACTTCTGTTGTATATCCGGTTCCCCAGGCAAGCTTGCTTCCGTGCCAGATATTCTCCAGATGACGCAGGCCATAGTTAGTTCCGTCTGTAGTATTTACAGTTACGCCATAAATCTTATCTGTGGTTGTATCGAACAGTGATGAAAAAGTTTCCTTGTCCAGATCCAGTTCATAATCACCGTATTTTGTTTCTGTTTTTAATGTAGCATCAATTGCAACTGTCTTTGTCTGAGCGCCTTTCATTGCTGAGAATGAATAGCTGCCATCTGCATTTACAGTAAGTTCTTTGTAATAAGACGGTGTTTCGCTTAAAATGTAATAAGAATAAGAGGCATTTTCAATCAGGGAATCTTTTCCTGTATAGGTATTGCTGCTTGTCTGTCCTCTGTTTGTCACAGTAATTGTAACAGAGTCAGAATCTGTTACCTGTTTCTGGTCTTTCAGGAGGGAAAGATCACTGACTTTTACAGGGAATGTAACACCTGTTACATCGGTTCCGTTGGGGTCTACATGATAAGCGGAATTTCCGTTCATCATTCCGGAAGTTCTTGATTTATTAAGGGTTGCAGATGTAAAGGCATCCACTTTTACATCATTGTTTTTCAGTTCTGCCTTATAGAAATCATCATATGGGATGTTCATAAGAACATAGGCTTCGCCCTGCTGTGCTTCTGCAGCAAAAGCATCCTGGACATCTTCGGTGGTAAATTCTTCCTGCGCATCCTCGGCGGCAAACTCTTCGGAAACAGAGAAATCTGTGCTGTCTGCAAGTACCTCACTGTCTGTAAAATCAGATGCCAGAACTGCATATGGCATGCTGGTCATTGCCACTGCTGCACTCATTACAACAGGTGCTATCTTTTTCATAAGATTTTTGTTTGTCATGGTTTTCTCCTCTTCTAAAATTTTTCTTTTTGCGGAATCACTCTTACCAGAGGGTTAATCAACTTATTAACCAAAGGGATTTTACTTTTACCAAAAGGGAGTGACTTCTGCCAAAGATATTCATATAGAATTGCTATAGGTATGCTGTCAGCAGTAATTATGTAAATTAGCTACCACTAACTTATAAAATAGTAACATGTCTGTCTGAAAAAATCCACACTTTTTCACCGGGGATATTCGTCATTTTTTCTCAATAAATGCTTTCAGTAAAAATCAGTATTAGTTATATCTAACTTTTGGTTGCGGGAATATTTTTTCTGTGTTAAAATGTCTGAAGAATTCTGAGAATTCCATTTTGGATTTTTTTGAGAGGAGAAAATAGATTTATGAAGCAAAAAACAGCCTGCCTTGGGCTTTTTTCAGCTGTGGCGATCATTCTGGGATATGTGGAATCACTGATTCCGGTTTTTGCGGGGATTCCGGGGATTAAACTTGGGCTTGCCAATCTGGGAGTACTTTTTATTTTGAAGAAATATTCATTTAGGGAGGCTGCTCTGGTTTCTGTTGTCCGCATTCTGGTGATCGGATTTATGTTCGGAAATCTGTTCAGTATCCTGTACAGTCTGGCAGGCGCTGCGCTTAGTATGACAGTTATGACACTTATGCTGAAAAACACCTCCTTCAGCCTGATCGGAGTCAGCGTTGCAGGAGGTGTTTCTCATAATATCGGTCAGCTGATCATTGCCATGCTGATCGTAAATAATGCAAGTGTATTCGTATATACACCGGCACTGTTAGTGGCAGGTGTGGCTGCTGGTGTAGTGATTGGTGGACTTACAAATGAAATTGTAAAAAGAGTTCATATATAGTTGTATATTTTAACCAAATCAAACAAGTTTCTCCTGATTTGTTATCTGCCAGTCTTAGGTTTTGAACAGGCCCATAAAGCAGGATCAGCGGGGTCTTCGAAAAGAGTTACATCCTTGCCAAGCTTCATCTCATCTTCCATTGCTTCTGCCGTATTCTGAATCGCTTTGCCATGCCCGGTGAGTGCTGCAAAGGGTGCAAACTGGGCTGCCCGGTCATGCAGGGGCATTCTCACATGAGAGGATGATTCAGGATGAGGAAGATTGATAATGTCATCATATTTACGAGAGGAATGATTTGTCATATGGCTGTCAGGGACATATTTATTTTTAAAATCATTGTATTGCTTCTGGGAATCATTTATTGGTTTACTCAAGCTTTGTGACCTCCGATCCTTTGATTTCTGTCGACAGATGTTGCACCCTCTTCAAAATTTGTACCCTTTAATATGGCATTTTTTCCATACTTTTTCTTAATTTCCAGCATTGCATGCTGAAGTTTCTTTTCTTTCTGAAGCTTTGCTTCTTTTTCCTGCTTTTCTTTTTCAATAGCTGCATAATCAGTAAACAAATTTAGCTGCTCGTATGTTTCTTTAGAAACAACATCCTGCTCTTTTTTTACATGATTGGCAGTCAGTGTGATACGGCGGATCAACAACTCCGGATTCATAATGCAGTCATAAAGATTCAATGTACTGTCAATGATTTCGTAAGTTGAGGCGGTAAAACCAGATAGATTCTGAGTTCCATGAGCATGTTTTGGAATACTTCTTCCGTAGCGGTCAATCGTAATCTCACCTTTGTAGTTCCTGCTGATTGCCGGGTTGGAAAGATTTTCTATATCATATCCTACGGTCAGAACTAACTGATCTGTCACCAGTCCTTTATCTACCAGATCAAGTGCCATCATCTCAGCCATTTCCCGGATGACAATTCTTGCTTTCTCGAATTTATAAGGACATTGAAGTACCTGCCCGGAACAGATACTGTTGTTTTCCGGCTTATAGGATTTGATTTCTGCAATAGTGCAGGGTTCCCAGCCCCAGGCATGGTCAATTAATAATTCTGCATTAATGCCAAAAAGCTTATAGAGTAATTCTTCATTATGATAATCATTTGGCTGCCCAATGGAACATCTGGCCACATCACCCATTGTCTTCATTCCGTTTTCTGCGAGTTTTCTGGCGTATCCACGTCCAACTCTCCAGAAATCAGTAATAGGCTCGTGATCCCATAATAATTGGCGATACTCCATTTCATCCAGCTGTGCAATACGGACTCCGTTCTCATCGGGTTCTACGTGTTTTGCCACAATATCCATGGCTATTTTACAGAGATATAAATTCGTACCGATTCCCGCGGCAGCAGTAAGTCCATGAGTATTCTGGATATCCTGAATGATCTTCTGGGTAAGCTTGCGTGCAGACATCTGATATATTTTCATATAATGTGTGATGTCTATAAAAATCTCATCAATAGAATATACGTGCATATCTTCCGGTGCAAAATATTTCAGATATGTCTGATATATTTTTGTACTGATTTCGATATATCTGGCCATTCTTGGCGGCGCTATATGATATGCTGCTTTCAGAGATGGATTACTTTTTAACTCAGTATCGTCGCATGATTCACCTGTAAATCTGTGCCCGGGTGCTGATCTCAGACGTTCCTGATTTACTTTTCGGACTTTCTGTATAACTTCAAAAAGCCTTGCTCTTCCCGGAATCCCATAAGCTTTCAGGGATGGGGAAACTGCAAGGCATATTGTTTTTTCTGTACGGCTGGCATCTGCAACGACCAGATTCGTGATCATAGGATCCAGCCCCATATCTTTGCATTCTACTGACGCATAAAAGGATTTCAGATCTATCGCGACATAAATATGAGATTCCATTTATTTATCCTCATTATAGATTAAAACATATTCTGAAAATATCTGCTTATTCTTTAACAACTATATTATCACAAGTATAAAAATATTTATATATCTAAAAATATCCAATATCTGTTTTAATCTTCGTTACTGTTCACTCCGTGCCCAGTAACACGCTTCGCGATGCACAGAATTTATGCTATTCGCATAAATTCGCGCGGTATGTCTCGGGATTTTGGCATTCTCATGCCAAAACACCTCGCGGGATAGTGGCGTGTGAACAGTAACTAATCTTCTTCTATATGATCGCGTCCCTGATTAATAATTGTTCGTACGTGGTCATCTGCCAGGGAATAAAAAATAGATTTGCCTTCTCTGCGGTTTTTTACCAGTTTGTTCTGTTTCAGAATACGAAGCTGATGAGAAATTGCGGACTGAGTCATATTCAGTACTTTAGCAAGATCGCATACACATACTTCAGCTTCAAATAATACAAACAGAATACGGATTCTGGTGGAATCTCCAAAAACTTTGAATAATTCAGCCAGATCGTAAAGTTCGGTTTCTTCCGGTAATGTTTCGTTTACAATTTTTAACAGGTCTTCATGAACCTCACATCCTTCGCAAATTTCATCTTTACGTTCTTCCATTCTTTCACCTGTTCCTTCCTTTATATTATTACAAATGGTTACCGCCCACATTTCAGACAGTAACCATATAGTTGCTTATAAATTTTTGTAACTGTTCAGTATTTTTATGGTTAGCCAGCTGAATAGTTATAATTTTTTCACAAACAATGATCGGATTGCATTTAATACAGCAATGATCATAACACCTACATCTGCAAAGATCGCCATCCACATATTTGCGATACCTAATGCGCCAAGAATCAGGCAGAGAACCTTGATTCCGATGGCAAAATAGATATTCTCGTATACGATACGGATACATTTTCTTGCAATTTTGATAGCCTTTGAAATCTTAAGCGGATCGTCATCCATCAGAACGATGTCGGCAGCTTCAATTGCTGCATCAGATCCAAGCGCCCCCATGGCAATACCGATATCCGCTCTGGATAATACAGGAGCATCATTGATACCGTCACCTACAAATGCGAGTTTCTCTTTCTCTGTTTTCTTTGAGAGAAGTTCTTCTACTTTAGATACCTTGTCCGCCGGGAGAAGTTCGCTGTATACTTCCTGTATTCCAAGATCAGCGGCAACCTGATCTGCAACACGTTTGGAGTCACCTGTAAGCATAACTGTTTTTGTAATACCGGCTTTCTTAAGTTCTGCGATAGCTTCTTTTGCATGAGGTTTTACGATATCGGAAATCAGGATATGTCCTGCATATTTTCCATCAACAGCCATGTGTACAACCGTTCCCACATGGTGGCATTCCTGATAGGAAATACCAAGTCTCTTCATTAATTTTGCATTTCCGGCAGCAATGGAAACACCGTCAACCTTTGCAATCACACCGTTACCACTGATTTCTTCAATATCTGTAACACGATTTCTATCAATTGGTTTTCCATAAGCTTTCTGAAGACTCTTACTGATCGGATGGGAAGAAGAGCATTCTGCAAGTGCTGCATATTCTATCAGTTTTTCATCTGCCATCTCATTATGATGGATGCCGCTTACTTCAAACACACCCTGTGTCATGGTTCCTGTTTTATCAAATACAACATATTTTGTCTGAGCCAGTGTCTCTAAATAATTGGAACCTTTAACCAGAACACCCTGATTGCTGGCACCACCGATTCCTGCGAAGAAGCTTAACGGGATACTGATAACAAGTGCACATGGACAGCTGATTACAAGGAAAGTAAGTGCTCTGTAGATCCAGTCCCCCCACATTGCAGGTTTTCCCATAATCAGCAATACAATTGGAGGAATAATCGCAAGTGCAAGTGCTCCGTAACATACAGCTGGTGTATAGTACTTGGCAAATTTAGAAATAAAATTCTCGGATTTTGATTTTCTGGAGCTTGAATTCTCTACGAGTTCCAGGATCTTGGATACAGTAGATTCACCAAATTCCTTTGTTGTACGGATTTTTAAAAGACCAGTCATATTGATACATCCACTGATTACTTCATCTCCCACTTTTGCGTTGCGCGGGAGGCTCTCGCCTGTCAGTGCGCTGGTATTTAATGTAGAAGTGCCTTCTGTGATCACACCATCAATCGGTACTTTTTCACCTGGCTGTACAACGATGATCGTTCCAATCTCAACTTCATCCGGATCAACCTGTTCTAACTTACCATCCTGTTCTACGTTCGCATAATCAGGGCGGATATCCATCAGCTCACTGATATTTCTGCGGCTCTTTCCTACCGCATAGCCCTGGAAAAGCTCTCCAATCTGATAGAAAAGCATAACCGCGGTACCCTCTGTATAGTCACCCAGAAGAATAGCGCCTATGGTAGCTACAGCCATCAGAAAGTTCTCATCAAATACCTGTTTATTTCTGATACCTTTTAATGCTTTCTTCAGAATATCATGACCAATGATCAGATATGGAATCATAAAAAGCCCAAATCTCAGGTAAGTTCCAAATTTCTGATGTTCATCTATCGGAAGTCCTGAAAAAACGACCACTAGAATCAGTGATATGATGATTCTGACAAGCATTTTCTTTTGCTTCTTGTTCATATTCTATGTCCTCCCCGTTTTTATGTTGTATCCATTATTTGTATCTATAGCAGTTCTGTAAAAGTTACGGTATTAATCCCGCGAAGCCATCTTAAAAATTATGGTATAAATTCCTGGATATATGATAAAAGCGGGACTGTTGCATTAAACATTTCCGGCAAGCCATATGCCGTAAAAGTGATTCTTTATGCAACAGTCCCTGGAATCATTTGAAATTAAAGGAAAATCTCGCAGTCGTCTTCTACTTTCTTACAGTTCTTTAATACGTCCTTCATAACTGCTTTCGGATCCTGTCCGTCTTCGAATTCAACGATCATCTTCAGCATCATGAAGTTAACAGTTGCATCCTTAACACCTGCTGTATTCTTAGCAGCTTCCTCCATTTTGTTTGCGCAGTTTGCACAGTCTACATCAATCTTATAAGTCTTTTTCATAGTATACTTTCCTTTCTGGCTCATATTTTTTATATTAACATATGAGCACTTGTTCATTTGTTTGATTTTATTATAGCATGCTTTCCTGTTCTGTCAATAGTTTTCCACAGATTTCTTTACGGAAATACAAATTTATGTTATAATTCATCACAATAAAGCAAAAGGAGGATCCTGGTATGGCGATACATGAATCTGGAGAAGACTATCTTGAAGCGATCCTTATGATAAAGGAGAGAAACGGAAACGTCCGTTCTATTGATGTGGCACATGAACTTTCTTTTTCCAAACCAAGTGTCAGTGTTGCAATGAAGAATTTAAAAGCAAATAATTATATCACGGTTGATGAGAATGGATATATCAATCTCACTGAAACCGGACAGGAAATTGCAGACAAGATTTATGAAAGACACACATTTCTGACTAACTGGCTCACTTCAATCGGAGTTGATCCGGAAGTTGCTGCTGAGGACGCATGTAAGATGGAACATGCAATCAGCTCAGAGAGTTTTACAGCTATTAAGAAATTTATTGCAGACGTACAGTAATCAATGAATTTATATGAGTAACTGCTCCGTAGTTTATCAGGACTTGCTTGTACCCCTCCTGATACAAGCAAGTCCTACTTACTGCTTATTGCTCTTCGCAACTTCCGCAGGGGACTTACTTGATTCGGTTAAAATGAAAAAGAACCATATTCCCGGTCTATCGTATAGATAGTTTCAATCTCACGATGATGCCGGTTAAATATGGTTCTTTTTATTTAAATTTCCTCTTCTTTCGGAAGAAGATTTCTCATACTTCTTAAACTGATTGTCAGTGTTGAAAGGTTATGAAGCAGTGCTGAGGTAGTCGGCATGATTACACCGGTCACTCCAAGTGCAATCAGACCACCATTGACACCAATGATCGTTCTGTAATTATTATGGATACGTTTCATCAAAGCGGTGCTCAATCTCTTTAATGTAACAATCTCATGAAGGTTATCCGCTGAAATTGTTACATCAGCAATCTCACGCGCGATAGCTGCACCATCACTGATAGCAATGCCTACGCTTGCAGAAGATAATGCCAGGGAATCATTAATTCCATCACCGATCATAATAACTTTATGGCCAAGTTTCTTCTCCTTTTCTACGAAGGAAGCCTTGTCTTCAGGGAGAACTTCAGAATAATATTCGTCTACTCCGACACGTTTTGCAATAGCTGCCGCTGTACGTTCACTGTCACCGGTCATCATAACAACTTTTGTGATTCCGGCTTCCTTTAACTCACGTACTGCATCTGCTGCCTCCTCACGAAGAGGATCTTCCACACAGATAACTGCCGCAAGCCTGCCTTCGATTGCAAGGTATAAATGAGAACATTCTAACGGAAGACGTTCAAATCTATCCTTCATTCCTTCCGGAATCACACACTTCTCATCTTCCATTACAAAATGCCAGCTTCCGATTACGGCTTTCTTGCCTTCAATAGTAGTAGAAATACCATGAGCTACAATATATTCTACTTTGGAGTGCATTTCCTCATGGACAAGATTTCTTTCTTTTGCGGCATTTACTACGGCCCTTGCCATAGAGTGAGGGAAATGTTCTTCCATACATGCTGCAATACGCAGAAGTTCATCTGCACTCAGTTCATCATTGAAAGATACAACATCAGAAACTATCGGTTTTGCCTTGGTAAGCGTACCTGTCTTGTCAAATACGATTGTTGTGGCATCTGCCATTGCTTCCATGTATTTTCCACCTTTTACAGTGATACTGTGAGTACTTGCTTCTCTGATTGCTGACAATACTGAAATAGGCATGGCAAGTTTCAGTGCACAGGAAAAATCTACCATGAGCACTGCCAGAGTTTTGGTCATATTTCTGGTAATCAGATAAGTTGCAGCTGTGCCTGCGAGAGTGTATGGAACAAGTCTGTCTGCCAGATGTTCGGCATTACTCTCTACAGAAGATTTCAGTTTCTCAGAATCCTCGATCATACCGACGATTTTTTCATAACGGCTGGATCCTGCGGCTTCTTTTACCTGGACAGTAATCTCACCCTCTTCGAGAACAGTTCCGGCATAAGCAAAGCTTCCCTCTGCTTTACGGACTGGCTGTGATTCACCGGTAAGAGAAGTCTGGTTGACCATTGCCTCTCCGGCAACAACATTTCCGTCAAATGGAATCACATTTCCCATATGTACACGAACATGATCCCCCGCTTTAATGCTGGAAACAGGTACAAGAACTTCCTGACCTTCCGGATTTACAAGCCATACCTTTTCTGCATGAATAGACATACTTCTCGCAAGATCGTTTACAGATTTCTTATGTGTCCACTCTTCGAGAATCTCACCAATTCCAAGCAGGAACATCGTAGAACTTGCGGTATTGATATCACCACGAAGCATAGACACACCGATTGCAGTCGCATCCAGAACAGGAACTTCCAGTTTGCCTTTCATCAGAGTGCGTACTCCATGATAAATATATTTACAGGATTTAGCTGTAGTGATCACCATACGTACCGGGTATGGCAGAAACATTTTGTTTAATGCACGTAATACTACAGAATTAATCAGTTTTTCTTTGTATGTCTCATTTAATTCACGTCCGGAATTCTCCAGAACAGAATCTGACACCTGGGCTGTCTCATAAGAAAATCTGCTCAACAGATGGATCAGCTCTTCTCTGCTTCCGGAGTAATAAACAGTCACATCCTGTGTTCTTACATAAACGGAAGCTTTGCTGATATTTTTCTGTTCCTCCAGATAGTACTGCAGGATATCTGCCTGTCTGTAAGTCATGTGCTTCTGAGCAAGATGAATACGGATTCTCCCTTTGATTTCATGCTTAATAGCAAATTTCATTATTCTTCGCTGCCTTCTTCTTTTGTTTCTTCTGTCTCTTCTTTAAAATCTGTTGTATCTTCTATTGTTTCTTCAGCTGCATCTTCCACTACTTCCTCAGCTGATTCTCTTTCTTCGTTGATCTGCTGTGCTTCAGCGTAAATGTCTTCAGCATTTTCCTGAATTGTGGAAGCTGTTTTCATAATGCAGGATTTTGCACGTAAAACGGCTGCTGTGCAGTTTGTATATAATTTCTTGGCATCTTTACTTGTAAGAACTTTAATACCTGCTGTTCCAAAAGCTACTCCTGCTGCGAAGATTCCTGTTTTTTTTGCGTCAAATTTAATCATTATTTTGTCCTCCTTTTCGACATCAGGTTATTTTATTTTATGTATTATACAACCAATGTTTTCATATTTCTACTATTTTTTTATTGTTGAGAAACATTTTCATCTTATCACATAAAAAGGCAAAATTGATATAACAGACGTTTTATATAAATTGTACCTATACCAAAATGTTTTCGGAATTTCTATGCTCACACTACAAAATATAGTGTAATAAGAAAAAAGCCGAAAACTTCCTGTTCAGTAGTTTCCGGCGGATATTTTTATCTATCTTAATATTACTTGTTTTCAATGTTTAAAGTCACAGGAATTTACAAACATTCTTTCAATTTCCTGATTATCAATGTATCCGCAGGCTTTGAGCCCTGCCAGAACTACATTATTAAAATTGTCTCTTGATAATTTCTGGACGGTATTATCATCCAGTTCGATCGTGCAGACACTCTCGTCTTTACAATCCGGATTTCTTACGATCTTATACATATTTCTTCTGCTGATCGCACCGATTTCTTCTAAAAGATTTACCATGCGGTACACCGTAGCTGATCCAATGCCCGGATCCAGGCGGGATGCATTGTAATAAATTTCTTTACAGCAGGAACACTCATTCTCAAGAATGACTTCCAACAACATTCTTCTTTGTTTGGTAATCCTGCATCCTCGCTTTTTTAACTCCTGGATTACAACATCTTTCTGCATATGGGTTCTCTGGTAATTGGGTTCTTCACAATTTCTTTGTCTTTGTAATGCTGCTGCTCCCAAAATTACATCATCCTTCCGCTTAATTTATTCCTGTTAATCGTCTGTTTGTAACTGTTTAGTATCCTTGTGAGATAGTAGACTTCTAAATAATTACGGCTGCTCTTTGATCAATGGCATCCCCTGCAATGACTGCAGTCACCACCACATGATGATTTACCGCTTTTTTTATCCTTTACGATTCCTCTTACAATGAGTCCGACGATCAAAACTAAAATTGCTCCTACAACAAAAGTTCCCATAACCGACACCTCCTGCCGACTTTTTGTGTTACTCCATATAGTATAATCTATTCTACTCAGTACAATATCTACTTCACATGATACATAGATAGGTATACTATTGCAACTGATTATTTTATCAGAGCCCACATCACTGAAGGACGCAGGCTCTGGTTTGCTTACTATTTATCTGGCCTTTGCCATACCTTTTACATTTACATTAAGGCTGCTGCTTTCCTTATAAGGTCTGAACAGAAGATATAAAAATCCGATGATAATTGCGAATGCAACCACTGTCCAGATACCGAAACCACCGCCTGTGACCAGTGTACCGATCTGGTAGATACACAGGGACACAAGATATGCAAGTCCACACTGATATCCGATTGCGAAGAAAAACCATTTTGTATTGTTCATTTCTCTCTTGATCGCACCCATAGCTGCGAAGCAAGGAGCACAAAGAAGGTTGAATACCAGGAAGCCGTAAGCTGCGATCGGTGTCATGGCTGTTGCCAGGTTACCCCAGATCTCAGCACCGTCTTCTGCAACTTCTGCGAATCCATAAAGCATACCGAATGTAGCTACTACGTTCTCTTTTGCGATCAGACCTGTAACTGCTGCAACTGCCATCTTCCATCCTTCGCCGGCTTTTGTCCAGCCAAGAGGTGCAAAGATCCATGCGATTGCTGTACCGATCTTAGAAAGGATACTCTCGTTAAGTTCTTCAACCATACCGAAGCTTCCGCCTTCCCATCCGAAGCTCATTAAGAACCACAGAATGATTGTTGAAAGAAGGATGATTGTTCCGGCTTTCTTAATGAAGGACCAGCCTCTTTCCCACATACTTCTTAAGATGTTGCTGACTGTTGGCCAGTGGTATGCAGGAAGCTCCATAACGAACGGAGCCGGATCACCGGCAAACATTTTTGTTTTCTTTAAGATGATACCGGAGCAGATAATTGCTACGATACCAACAAAATAAGAACTTGTTGCAACCCATCCGCTGTTTCCGAAGAACGCACCTGCGATCATGGCAATGATTGGAAGTTTAGCTCCGCAAGGAACGAATGTGGTTGTCATAATTGTCATTTTTCTGTCACGGTCATTCTCGATTGTACGGGAAGCCATAACACCGGGAACACCGCATCCGCTGCCGATAAGCATTGGAATGAAGGATTTACCTGAAAGACCGAATTTACGGAAAATTCTGTCCATGATAAATGCTACACGAGCCATGTAACCACAGGACTCAAGGAATGCAAGGAATGCAAACAGTACAAGCATCTGAGGTACGAAACCGAGAACTGCTCCGACACCGGCTACGATACCGTCAAGGATCAGTCCCTGTAACCATGCTGCACAGCCAATCGCATTCAGTCCGGATTCAATTGCCGGAGGAATGATCTCACCAAACAGAACATCGTTTGTCCAGTCAGTTACGAAAGCACCAACAGTAGTTACAGATACATAATATACAATAAACATTACAACTGCAAAGATCGGCAGTGCCAGCCATCTGTTGGTAACGATACGGTCAATCTTATCAGATGTGGAAAGCTTATCTTTTCTTGCCTTAGTCACACACTGACCAATGATAGAAGAAATATAAACATATCTCTCATTTGTGATAATACTTTCTGTATCGTCGTCAAACTCATTTTCCATTTCTTTGATCTCGGCAGATACATTTACGGATGTATTCATCTGCTCAATGATCTTGTCATCTCTTTCAAGAAGCTTGATCGCGAAGAATCTCTTCTGTTCTTCCGGTACTACACCGGTTAGTTTATTCTCAACTGCTCCGATAATCTCTTCTGCTTTATCACAGAATTCATGGACAGGTGTTACTTTCTTATGGCTCTGGGCAATGGAAACTGCCTTGTTTGCGGCTTCTGTGATCCCTGTTCCCTTCAGAGCGGAAATAGTAACAACTTCACAGCCAAGTTTCTTTTTCAGCTTATCAATATGTATTGTATCACCGTTTTTCTCAACGATATCCATCATGTTGACTGCCATGATGACCGGAATCCCAAGTTCCAGAATCTGTGTTGTAAGATACAGGTTACGTTCAATATTGGTACCATCAACGATATTGATGATCGCATCCGGTTTTTCCTGAAGAATGTAATTTCTTGCAACTACTTCTTCAAGTGTATATGGTGATAAAGAATAAATACCAGGTAAGTCAGTGAGGACAACATCTTTGTGTCCCTTCAGTTTACCTTCTTTTTTCTCGACAGTTACACCTGGCCAGTTACCTACAAACTGATTTGAGCCGGTCAGTGCATTGAATAATGTCGTTTTACCGCAGTTCGGATTACCTGCGAGTGCAATTTTTACTGACATAATCTCTCTCCTCTGATTTCTTGATCTCTATTATTTTGACCGCTTTATCCAATCTTTCTACTGTTGATATCACTCTCAACAATTATTAGTCATCGCTAATACTTAGCTTTTGTTAACTATTAGATTACACTAATTGTTAGAAAGACCTAACATAATGCCAAAAAAAATTATTCCACGACAATCATTTCGGCATCTGCTTTACGTAAGGATAATTCATATCCTCTTACAGTTACTTCTACAGGATCTCCCAGAGGTGCAACCTTTCTTACATAAATTTCCACGCCTTTAGTGATTCCCATATCCATGATCCTTCTCTTGACCGGACCTTCGCCGGTAAGTTTCTGAACCCGGACGGTCTCTCCAACACGTACTTCCTTTAATGTCTTCAAGCTTATTTCCCTTCTTTCCCTAGAATTTTAATGCTTTTTTACAGGAAGAATTATGGATCAGACCATAATCTTGCTTGCCATATCTTTTCCAATGGCAACCCTGGATTCTTTAACATTGACGATCAGGCTTCCGTTAATCTCAGAAACAACTGTGACAACTCCTCCTACTACAAATCCGAGCTCTTCAAGATGTCTCTTAACTTCTTCTTTGCCACCGATCCTTTTGATTGTAAAAGGTTCACCGGCATTTACCATTGATAACGGCATTTCTTCATCCCTTCCTTTGCATTTAATAAATGATAAACATTTTCTTTACCATGTGGTTAGTGTATTCTAATTTTGGTTAGATGTCAATAACTTTGTTGATATTTTTATTGAAAAAGTTTTTCATCTGTAAACATTAATAAAATTTTTCATTTATTCGTTATTATATTACTGCAATCTGCATAATAATTAAACTTCATTCATGCATTCGATATGTAGTATTGATATCGCAAAGTAGTCAATGTTTCAGGTTTCTTAATTAATTTTACAATTCGTCGCTTAGCAGCAACGTGTTTCAAGAATACCATTCAGTGCATTTCCGCTGCTGGTATGGCAGCGAACGATATCTGTAGAAGAACCAACTTCATCCAGAGCACACTTTACCATTTTATGAGATACAGTATTTGTAAAAAGTACGAGCAGATCCGGACATCCTATTTTTTTACTGAGGTCTGCCTCCATCTGTGTGAATACTTTGCATTTGCATTTATAAGATTTACATATTTTCTTATACTGTGCCACCATACGGTCATGTCCACCTACGATTACGATACTCATATATTGTCCTCCTGATTTTAGTATATTTTATGAGTGCTATATTATAGTTATGCTTTCTTATAGTGTTAGTAGTTATTTATCTCTAACTATAAGTTAGTATAAACTAACATGACGTTTTTGTCAATACATTGCAATAAAATATATGTATTTAAAATAAAGTATATTGAAATACTATGAAATATGCAGTTAAGAAGATAAAACCATCCGTTTTGCTATATGTTTCTACAACAAATAACTAATTTATTGCTCTTGGTAATTGAAGCAAGGGACTTACCTGGCTTCTAGTCAATCGGATATTCGCAATCCGCTTTCGCTACTTGCTCATAACCAAATAACTGCTTCGCAGTTTATCAGAAGGGGCTTGTACCCCTTCTGATACAAGCAAGTCCCCACCCACTGCTTATTGCTCTTCGCAATTGAAACAGGGGACTTACTTGATTTGGTTAAATTAATTATTCGTGTTTATCTGATCGATAAAATAAACAAAAAGACCACCATACTTCCTTGTATAATGGTCTCTTCAGCAATTACAAATTATATTTTAGGTGCTCATCTTAGAGCGTGTTTGAAAAAGGCTTTCTGCAAAATATTCTGCAAATTATGGAAGTGCAACGTGCTCTAAAATTCCTGTAAGATGAGCAATCGTTATTCCATAATTCGTCATTGGGACATATTGATTTCTGGCTTTATCAATACGGTACATTACATATTTGCGATTAAACATACAGGCACCGCATTGGATGATCAGATCATATTTAGTAAGGTCATCAGGAAAATCTGTTCCGCTTACCAGACTTACATCCAGTTTCTCTCCAAAACGTTTTTTGAGCATTCGCGGAATCTTCACTCTTCCGATATCTTCCTTCAGAGGTGCATGGGTACAGCATTCTGCAATGAGAACATGTGAATTTTCATTAAGAGTATCAATTGCCTTTGCGCCTTCTATATAATATGGTAAATCTCCCTTGTATGCTGCAAAAAGAACTGAAAAAGAAGTCAGCATACTCTCCTTTGGTTTATTTTCATATACATAGGAAAATACCTGCGAGTCTGTAATGATTAATTTCGGAGGTACTGCGAGATTTTCCAAGGCTGACAGATACTGATCTGTTGTCACACTCATTACCAGACATTTTTTGTCCAATAGTTCTCTTAAAGTTTGCACCTGTGGTAATATCAGTCTCCCCTTTGGTGCCTGAATGTCCTGTGGCATCACAAGCAGAACCAGGTCACCAGTATCAACCAGATCACCGGTAATCATCCTGTTTCCATATCCTTCCGGAATACTTCGGGCAAGCAGTTCCTTCAAATTACGGATTCCCTCTCCTGTTTTAGCACTGATCAGACAGACTTCTTCCTTTGTGTTCCTTTGAATCAGGTGAGCAAGTTTTTCTTTTTCTTCCTGCGTGTACAGATCTGTTTTATTGAGAACGGGAACCACAGGCGTATTTTTCTCTTTAAAGTAACGATACCATTTTAATTCCTGCGACATTTCTTCTTCACAGAAGAGAATAATTGCCAGGTCCGTCTTCTGCGCTGCAAGTTCTGTTTTTTCGATACGTAAAGCTCCAAGCTCACCTTTATCATCAAATCCCGCCGTGTCGATCAGGACGCAGGGACCGAGAGGGTAAATTTCCATAGCCTTGTATACAGGATCCGTAGTAGTTCCCGCAACATCTGCTACAATAGATACTTTCTGTCCGGAAAACGCATTGATAAATGAAGATTTTCCGCTGTTCGTTTTTCCAAAGATTCCAATATGCAGACGATTTGCAGAAGGTGTTTCATTTAATGTAACAGCCATATTTTTTCCTTTCACAATATAATAAGTCACACGAATAAAATCATTCGCGTTTGCGACGTGGCTCTACACTGGATAACTGTTTCGCAGATGATTTCTGTCAGAATCTGAAATCACGCTGCCCATTTACGATATCTGCCAGGTGTTCTTCTGTAAGCCTCTTTACTTTTTCACTTGGAATATTTTCGAGTTCCTTCTGAATCAGTTCCATACCGACTTTCTTAGTTTCAGGACTTGCATAATCCTGTAAATATTCCATTAAAGTCATCAAGGCATTTGGATGACAGCAGTTTGAAATCTGTTTACTTTTGCACAATGACATAAAACGGTCACCGGTTCTTCCGGCTCTGTAACAGGCGGTACAAAAGCTTGGGATGTCTCCCATATTCATCAGCCAGTTTACGATCTCATCAAGCGTGCGCTGATCGCTGACATCAAACTGAGCAGATGTAACCTCATCTTCCGTTTCAGGCTTATCATATCCACCGACACTGGTTCTTGAAGCTCCACTAATCTGAGAAACACCCAAAGGAAGAACTTTCTCACGAACAGCCTGACTCTCTCTTGTTGAAATAATCATACCTGTATATGGAACAGAGATTCGGATCAGTGCACAGATTTTTGCAAAAATCTCGTCGCTGATACTGTTGTCAAATGCAGACGGATCAATGTCATCCGCATGTTTGATACGTGGCACACTAATCGTATGCGGTCCTACACCATGAACTGCTTCCAGATGTTCCGCATGCATCAGAAGTCCTGCAAATTCATATCTGTAAAGTTCCAGTCCGAACAATACACCTAAACCGACATCATCAATACCGCCTTCCATCGCGCGGTCCATTGCCTCTGTGTGATATGCATAGTTATGTTTCGGTCCTGTTGGATGAAGCTTTTCATAGCTTTCTTTATGATATGTTTCCTGGAAAAGAATATAAGTACCGATTCCGGCTTCTTTTAATTTACGGTAATTTTCTACTGTTGTAGCTGCAATATTTACATTTACACGACGGATCGCACCATTTTTATGTTTGATACTATAGATCGTTTTGATACATTCCAGAATATATTCAATCGGGTTATTGAGCGGATCTTCACCCGCCTCAATAGCGAGTCGCTTATGTCCCATATCCTGCAATGCGGTAACTTCTTTTACAATTTCTTCCTGTGTTAATTTCTTACGGGCAATGTGCTGGTTTTTCTTATGATACGGGCAGTACACACAGCCATTTACACAATAGTTAGACAGATACAGAGGCGCAAACAAAACAATTCTGTTTCCGTAGAATTCTTTCTTGATTTCCGCTGCCAGATCATACATCTCCTGAATTTTCTCAGGAATTGGACAGGCAAGAAGAACAGACGCTTCTCTGTGCGTAAGACCTTTACATTCTTTTGCTTTCGCAAGAATCTGATCGATCAGTTCCACATTCTCCTTGTTTGCGTCAGCGTAGGCAAGGGTTTCCCGGATTTCCTCGTCGGAAATGAATTCTTCTGCTTTTAATGATTTTGGATTATACATAGGCTTTTTTCCTTTCTTTTCGGTCAGGAGCTTTCTTATCAACTGCTTTCCGATTAGTTTTTATTTTTCTATATTCAGTTTTATATTCCGCATACTGCGGATGCTTAAGTTATTCAGAAGTGACTCTTTTTGTAAAGCATTCTGGAACTTCAGAAAAATCAGCTTTACATTCAGACCTTATAATCTCCTCTGTCCGTCACTACTTCATAACCAATGCTCTTCATTCTTGCTGCCATACAGGCCTTACATTCTGCTGCTTCGTCACCGGTGCAGATTTTGTTATCATAAAGTTTGTATTTATCTCTGACATTGACCGGAGAAAGGTTAGGCATTACGACGTTTCCGCCAGCCAGAATTCCCTTCTCTCTTCCTTTAGGATCAATTGTTCCAAGTGCAGTTGTCGCTGGCAGAAGAACATGTGGATGAATCAGTCTGATGATTGATAATAATCTCAATGTCAGATCCAGTGTCCCTGCAGGCTGATCTGCAAACGGAGTATCCTTATGAGGAATAAAAGGTCCAATGCCAACCATTTCAGGTTTCAATTCTTTAATAAACAGAAGATCCTGATAAAGGGTGTCTACCGTTTGTCCCGGTGATCCTACCATAAATCCGCAACCGGTCTGATAGCCGATTTTTTTCAGAACTTTCAGGCAGTTTTTTCTGTTGTTTAAAGACATCTGTTGTGGATGGAGTTTTCTGTAATGTTCTTCATCTGCAGTTTCGTGTCTTAACAGATATCTGTCAGCTCCGGCATTAAAATATGCCTGATAACTTTCTTCACTCTTCTCACCAATGGATAAGGTTACTGCACAGTCCGGATATTTTGATTTAATTTTCTGAACGATCTGGCAGATTTTCACATCTGTATAATAAGGATCCTCTCCTCCCTGTAATACAAATGTACGAAATCCCAGGTTCCATCCGGTTTTACAACAGGATAGAATCTGTTCTGTTGTAAGGCGATATCTGTCGGCCTTTGTATTGCCGTTGCGGATTCCACAGTAATAGCAGTTATTTTTACAATAATTAGTAAATTCAATCAGACCGCGGATATATATTTTATTTCCATAGATCTGTGTCGCTGTCTGCTGTGCCTTTTTATGAAGTTCCTGTATCAGAAAGGAATCTTGTGTCTGTAAAATCGAGCCTAATTCTTCCCTTGAAATACTTTGCGTATTTTGGATACTCTCTAACATTTTTAAATCTGCTAACACTATGTAATCCCCCTCTTGTTATATGTTTTCTGCCTTTTTTGAGCAAACTGTTTTTGCAGAAATCCCTGCAAGCCGCCCGATTTTTCCTGTCATTGCATTAATCATATCCTGGGGGGCATCCATCGCCACGCTGATAATATTAACACCACGCTGTCTGTATGGGATTCCCATTCTTCCTATGATATATTCACCATATTCGTGAAGAATCTGATTCAGCTCTTTCACAGAATCAGGCTCTTCAACTATAATTCCAATCACCGCAATTCTGCTCGCCATAGAAACACCTCATTTCAGAAATTTTCTCAGATAATTTTCAAAATTAATATGTACAGAAATTTACAACTCTCTGAATCTGATGACTGATCGGATAATAGTCGTATCCATAAACTCCAGTCATCCATCCTGCATACTGAGCCTCCGGATCATAGTAAAGGCCATTTATTTCTACCCAGCAATGGCGTGTAAACCCATCTGCCGCTCCATCTCTGCTTCCGGGTACTCTGCCGCAAACCATATATGGAGTATATCCTACCTCACGTGCGAGGGCTGCAAAAATACAGGAAAATCCATAACAATTGCCATAACCTGTACTAAACATTCGCAGTGCTTCACTACGTGCCCATCCACTCTGGTAAAGATTAGGATCCGGACCACCATAATAAAAGCCGCCATAAACAACGTATTTCCAACATGCATAAAGTTTCTGACTCTGGCTCATACTTGAGTTTGTAATTGATGCAACTATTTTCATGACACGCATTTTTAATAGCGCATTATAGTCTTTTCTTGCAGCACCGGAACTGGTGAAATAAAGTTGACCGTTTTGTCTGGATTTGTTTTGATACAATCTTCCTTTAGGGTCTGCATAATATAAATTGTTTTTATATATGAAGTATCCAATTGTGGCGCGGCCATGTTTTGTACTTATATGGTAACGATTAGATCCGGATTTTACGATTCTGTTTTCTTTCTTTTCAAATAAGCGTCCTTTTTCATCAAAAACATAGACTACATTATTGATTCGCTGACCACCACGAACGGCATTCCCATTGGCTCCGAAATAATATTTGTAACCATTATATCGTTTCCATGTGTTTTTTACCATTTTTCCCTTATAGTAGTAATATATTTTATTACCTTTTGTAACCAGTTCTCTTATTGGAACAGCTGATGGTGTTGGTGAAGGCTGCTCGGTAACCAGAACATCATTTTCTGTAGCCTGCACCTGAAATACAGGCACAGTTAAAATGCCCATCATTAATAAAACAAAAAAGAGTTTTTTCAGTGTCTTCATAAACTTTCTCTCCCTCATCTATAAGTTTGTAAGATAATCAGCAAAATGTGCTTCTTTTTACTGCTTACACATGAATTGTATCAAAAATGTCAATTGATTTCTATATTTTTATTGATTTTTTACAAAAAATACTGCTATCCGAAGTTATTCATTCAGATAACAGTATTTTCAAAATCATATATTTGTTTCCCGCCAGAATATACGAATAAATAATCAGGCTAATTTCTTACCAGTAAGCATTTCGTAACTCTGAAGATATTTTTCAATCGTCTTATCTACGATATCCTGCGGAAGAGTCCAGTTATTGTCCGGATTCGCTTTCAACCAGTCACGGGCAAACTGTTTGTCAAAGGACGGCTGTCCATGTCCTGGTTCATAGCCTTCTGCCGGCCAGAAACGAGAGCTGTCAGGTGTAAGCATCTCATCACCGATTACCATATTTCCCTCTTCATCCAGTCCAAACTCAAATTTGGTATCTGCGATGATAATTCCTTTGCTTAATGCATATTCTGCACATTTCTTGTAAAGTGCAATGGTATTATCACGAAGTTTTGCAGCTAATTCTTCTCCTCTTCCCGGGAAATATTTCTCAAGGTGAGCAATACTCTGCTCATAGGAAATATTTTCATCATGATCACCAATCTCTGCCTTTGTAGACGGAGTATAGATAGGCTCAGGAAGTTTGTCTGATTCTTTCAGGCCTTCTGGTAACTCAATACCACAGACTTTACCGGTTTTCTTGTAGCTTTCCCAGCCGCTTCCGGTAATGTAACCACGTACGATACATTCGATTGGCAGCATCTCAAGCTTACGGCACATCATACTATTTCCATCAAATTTCTCCTGCTGGAAGAATTCAGGCATATCTTTTACATCTACAGAAATCATATGGTTCGGCAGAATATCTTCTGTCATATCAAACCAGAATTTGGACATCTGAGTCAGTACAGTTCCTTTCTTTGTTACCTGGTTATTCAGGATAACATCAAAGCAGCTGATGCGGTCTGTTGCAACCATGATCAGGCTGTCACCGTTGTCATAAATCTCACGTACTTTACCTTCTTTGATTGGTTTCATTTCCTGCATTTTTTCGCACCTCAATATTCTTATGTACTTTTGTTCGGTTCGCACCGGAATTACTGTATTACCGTACCACCATCTCTGTAAGGTTGTCAATACGCTGAATTTTATTTAGGTACACTGATAAAATGTTGGGACTTGATTTAACCAAATCAAGTAAGTCCCCTGCTTCAATTGCGAATATCCGATTGACTTAATTATTCATCACGAGCCCATCCATAAGAATATTTTACCGCCTTATTCCATCCTTTTATCTTCTGCTGTCTGGTTTCATCTGTGATAGATGGATAAAATTTCTGATCAATGGACCAGTTTTTACGCACTTCTTCCTTACTGCTCCAATAACCTACTGCCAGTCCGGCCAGATAAGCTGCCCCCATTGCAGTTGTTTCCACACAGCATGGGCGGTTGACTGGTGCATTGATAATATCGGCCTGTGTCTGCATCAGGAAATTGTTGGCACTGGCTCCGCCATCTACTTTCAAAGAAGCCAGATTGATACCTGAATCTGCTTTCATGGCATTTAATACATCATTTACCTGGTAGGCAATAGATTCCAGAGTTGCACGAATGATGTGATATTTATTTACACCGCGGGTAATTCCTACGATAGTTCCCCTTGCATACTGATCCCAGTGAGGTGCTCCCAGTCCGGTAAATGCCGGTACTACATAACAGCCATGCGTATCTGATACTTTATTTGCCATATATTCTGAATCTTCGGAAGAATCGATTACTTTTAATTCGTCACGCAACCATTGAATTGCAGCACCTGCAACAAAAATAGAACCTTCCAGGGCATAAGTGACTTTTCCATTCAGTCCCCAGGCAATTGTAGTTACAAGGCCATTTTCTGAAAATACTGGTTTGTCTCCTGTATTCATCAAAAGAAAACAACCGGTGCCATAAGTATTTTTTGCTTCACCCGCGCTAAAGCATGTCTGTCCAAATAAAGCTGCCTGCTGGTCACCTGCTGCCCCGGCAATCGGAATTGCCCCTCCAAAAACTGACGGATCTGATTTTCCATAAATGCAGCTGGACGGCATTGGTTTCGGAAGCATGGATTTAGGAATACCAAGTTCATCAAGGATCTCCTGATCCCATTGCAAAGTATTAATGTTAAACAGCATCGTTCTTGAGGCATTGGAATAATCGGTAACATGTACTTTTCCCTTTGTCAGTTTCCAGATCAGCCAGGTTTCTACTGTGCCGAATAAAAGCTCTCCCTTTTCTGCCTTCTCCCTGGCTCCATCCACATGGTCAAGAATCCATTTTATTTTGGTTGCTGAGAAATAAGCATCTATTACCAGCCCGGTTTTTTTACGGAATTTCTCAGTTAATCCTTTAGCTTTCAGTGAGTCACAGTATTCTGACGTTCTGCGGCACTGCCATACAATAGCATGATAGACAGGTACTCCGGTATTCTTATCCCATACGATTGCCGTCTCACGTTGATTAGTAATTCCGATGGCTGCAATCTGTGAGGCATCTGCTCCGATCTTAGTCATTGCCTCTACAGCAACACCAAGCATACTGGCCCATATTTCATCTGCGTCATGTTCTACCCAGCCTGGTTTTGGAAAATACTGTGTGAATTCTCTCTGGGCTACACTGCAGCGTTCTCCTTTTTCATTGAATAAAATGCACCGGTTGCTGGTTGTTCCGGCATCCAGCGCCATAATATATTTTCCCATAAAAACCTCTCCTTTTTCTTATCAGTCTATAAATAACCATACCACAAACAGAAGTCAGTTGCTATTATTTTTTGTTCATGTTATGATGCAGTCATAAAAAATTGAGAAAGATGGTAAAAATCTTGAAGAAAAAAGAAATCATTTTTATAAGTGCTATTCTTATTCTGGCACTTGCGTTGTGGGGTGGTATGTCTTTTGTAAATAAAGGCAGGCATGGATCTATTAAAATCACAGTAGATGGGCAGGAATACGGTACTTATTCTTTGTCAAAAGATCAGATTATTAAAATCAATGATACTAACGTATGCGAAATTAAAGATGGAAAGGCATACATGCTCTCGGCTGACTGTCCGGATCATTTATGTATGAAGCAGAAATCAATCGACGAAAAAGGAGGCACTATCGTATGCCTCCCTAATAAGGTTGTTATTGAAGGTAATAAAAACTCGGATTCAGGAGATACGAATCAACCATCTATTGATGCAGTAACCTAATCTGCTTTTTCTTCAGGTTGTCATAATTCATATCTTCTGACAAGTTATAGGTCTATTGCTTTTATATAAGCTTTTTAACCAAATCAAGTAAGTCCCCTGCTTCAATTGCGAAGAGCAATAAGCAGTGGGTGGGGACTTGCTTGTATCAGAAGGGGTACAAGCCCCTTCTGATATACTGCGAAGCAGTTATTTGGTTATGAGCAAGTAGCGAAAGCGGATTGCGAATATCCGATTGAATATGCTATATTTATATAATAATACAAACAAGTCCGCCCTTACTGTCATTGACAATTTTCTGCATGGTATCCTGAAGTTTTACCTGGCTTTCCTCACTGATTGCTGTTATTTTGCTTCGGATACCATCCTGCACCAGCTGCTCAATGGATTTACCGAAAATATTTGTTTCCCAGATACTCTCTCCTCTCTGGTTTCCCTCATCAATATATTTTATCAGATCTTTTGCCTGCTGCTCTGTTCCTACGATCGGAGCAATTTCTGTTTCTATGTTTGCCCTGATCATATGAATGGACGGGCTCTTGGATTTTATTTTCACTCCATATTTATTTCCCTGTCTGATCACTTCCGGCTGCGCGATTTCAATTTCATCCAGATTTGGAACAACTACTCCGTACCCGGTTCCCCGTACGGATTCCAGTGCTGCCTGTACTTTCACATACTCTTCTTTCATATGTACCAGTTCCCGCATAGTATGGATTAATTCATACTCGCTTTCCATTTTAATTCCACTCATCTGACTGAGCATCTGGTAATAATATTCATCCTTGATTCGTATTCTGACTTTTACTGTTCCATCAGATAATCCCACATCTTCCAGAAGTGAATCCTGCACATATGGTCCTGATAATTGTATAAATTCCTTTGTGATATCACGAATATGCTGCATTTGCTTCATTTTCTCCCTGATCTGGGTAAGAAGCTGTTGTTTTAACTCGTGATCCATCGGGAGCATTTCTACCCATCGCGGGATGAAAAACTGAATCTGGCTAACTGGAAATTCATATAAAACTTTTTCCAAAATACGGGTGATATCCTCTTTTCTTAACTGATCGCAGTTTACTGTTAAAGCAGTGACCTGATGTTTTTGCTGAATTTCTTCTGCTGTCTTTAAAGCCTCATCTTTATACGGCATCTGCGAATTGACCAGGACAATAAATGGTTTCTGCTGTTTTTTTAGTTCTTGTATCGTCTTCTCTTCTGCTTCCACAAAATTTTCTCTTGGCAGTTCACCGAAACTTCCATCGGACGTAATTACGATTCCTATCGTGGAATGTTCTTCAATTACTTTCTGAGTTCCGATACGGGCCGCTTCCCGAAATGGAATTGCCTGTTCAAACCAGGGAGTTTTTACCATTCGCTCTTTGCCCTCTTCAGTATGTCCGGAGGCGTCTTTTACCAGAAATCCCACGCTGTCGATCAGGCGTATCTTTACTTTCTGGTCTTCCCCAAGAGTGATGGGAATTGCTTCTTTGGGAATAAATTTTGTTTCTACGGTAGTAATGATCTTTCCTGATCCGCTCAATGGAAGCTGATCCCTGATTTCTGCCTGACGACTCTCTGACATCTGCGGTAATGCCACGACTTCCATAAATCTGCGTATAAAAGTAGATTTTCCTGTACGGACAGGTCCTACGACCCCTATGTATATATCGCCCTCGGTGCGGGCCTGAATATCACGGTACACCTGAAAATTTTCCATAAAAATAGCCCCCTTGCATATTTACACATAACGTTCATGTATTGCTATAAAATATGCAGAAGGACTTCCTGTTATTCCTATAAAAACAGGCCTTGCATTGCTTACAAAACAATGCAGGACCTGCTCTCTTAAATTGTTACTGTTCATTCTGTGCCCGGTAACCTTAAATTTCAGTATATTCAAACATACAGCCTGCTATACTAGCATAATACACTATGGCATCAGATATTAAGTCAAAATTTCTTCTATCAATAAGAATCATTGTGCAGCAAATGATGTTCTTTACCTTTAAGCAATCCGTTGTAGAGTTCGAGAACTAACGGATTCTCATCGGATTTCTTGATAATAGTAGTATTATCTGCATTATACAGCCCCTTAGCTCTTAAGAACTTCGTTCTGTCACCGGCTCTTGTCGGCTGTCCGCCACCCATGATACATCCACGACGACATGCCATAACTTCGATCAGATGATATTCTTTCTCTCCATTCTTAACCTGATCCATAACTTTTCTTGCGTTTGCAAGACCGCTGGCAACGCAGATATTGAGATTCATACCCTCATATGGAACTGTAAATTCCTTGATACCATCGTCTCCACGAACGCCGCATTCAGCAATTTCATGCATGGATTCTTTGCTGTGATCTGGTGTGAGTCGACGAAGTACTGCCTCTGTAACACCACCGGTAACGCCAAAGATAACACCACCGCCGGATCCGAATCCGAATGGCATATCACATGCTTCCGGATCGAGAGCTGCAAAATCAATACCGAAGTTATCGATCATACGGAGTAATTCTGTAGTTGTGATAACAATATCTGTATCCTGTTCGCCATCTGTAAAGCTGTTCGGACGGATTGCTTCTGCTTTCTTTGCTGTACATGGCATAATAGAAATCATAACAGTCTTCTTGCCTGCTGCATGTTCCGGTTCACGGAAATATTCTTTGATTACTGCAGAAAGCATTCCCTGTGGGGAACGGCATGTAGAAAGATTTGGAATGTAATCTTTGTACTGGTCTGTAATAAATTTTACCCATGCAGGACAGCAGGATGTAAGAAGAGGAAGTTTCTCGCCTTTCTTAATCCGGTCGAGGAATTCGGCACTTTCTTCCATGATAGTAAGGTCAGCACTGAAAGAAGTATCATAAACTTCATCAAATCCCATTCTGTGAAGCGCATTAACAATCTTACCCATTACACTCTTACCTTTGGTAAGTCCATAGTGGTCGCCTACCGCTACACGTACCGCCGGAGCAACCTGTGCAACTACACGGATATTTGGATCAGCAAGTGCCTCCCAGGCCTCATCCATATGCGTTTTAATGGAAATTGCACCAGTCGGGCAGAATACACGACACTGTCCACAGTTTACGCACTCTGTTTCTGCAATTTTCTTATTAAATGCAGGCATTACCATAGCTTCTGTTCCACGGAATGCGAAACCTAAAGCACCGATTCCCTGAAGCTCCTCGCAGGCACGCACACAGTCACCACAGAGAATACATTTGTTCGGATCACGTACCAGAGACGGAGAACTTGTATCCAGTTCATGATGTTCTCTGGTATTCTCAAAACGAATATTCTGTACACCCAGACGATGTGCCAGTTCCTGTAAAATACATTCACCGCTCTTAACACAGGTTGTACAGTCGCGGCAGTGGGCTGCCAGAAGCAGTTCAACAATCAGTTTTCTGTATTTTTTGATACGTCCGGAATTCGTATAGATTACCATTCCGTCTCGTGGTTCTTCTGAACAGGATGCAAAAGTTTTGCCTCTGTCGTCTTCTACTGTACATAAACGGCAGGCACCGAAAGTGGATACCTCTGAGTGGTAGCACAGTGTCGGAATATTGATTCCTGCCTTGCGGATGACAGACAGGACATTTTTTTCATCGGTAAATTCTACCTTTCTACCGTCAATTATCATATGGCCCATAGTGTATCCTCCCTTCTATGCTTCCACGTATACAGCATCAAAGTTACAGTTATCTTTACATGCACCGCACTTGATACAGATATCGTTATTAATGTGATGTGGATGTTTGATCTTACCTGAAATAGCTCCCGCCGGGCAGTTCTTCGCGCATTTACCACAGCCGATACAGAATTCAGGATTAATGTGGAACTGACGAAGTGCTGTACATACTTTTGCACGGCATTTCTTATCAAGGATATGTTCCTCATATTCATCACGGAAACGTTTGAGCGTACTGATAACAGGAAGAGGCGCACTCTTGCCAAGGCCACACAGAGCCATATTCTGAACCATATTTGCAAGTTCTTCCAGTTCATCCAGATCAGACATCGCGCCTTTTCCGGCAACAATTCTCTCAAGGATCTCAAGCATACGCTTGGTGCCTTCACGACATGGAACACATTTACCGCAGCTCTCACGCTGAGTAAAGTTCATAAAGAATCTGGCAACCTCTACCATACAGGTATTCTCGTCCATAACTACCAGACCACCGGAGCCCATGATTGCATCTAATTTCTTTACAGAATCAAAATCAAGAGGTGCATCCAGCTGATCAAGGATCAGGCATCCGCCGGACGGACCACCGATCTGAACACCCTTAAATGCCGCACCACTCTTTAAGCCGCCGCCGATATCATAGATAATATGGCGAAGCGTAGTTCCCATTGGAACTTCGATCAGGCCTGTATTCTCGATAGAACCGGTCAGTGAGAATGTCTTGGTTCCCGGACTTCCTTCTGTACCGATCGTACGGAACCAGTTGGCTCCCTCAAGAATGATCTTTGGTACATTAGCATAAGTTTCTACGTTATTAAGAACAGTAGGCTTGCCCCATAAACCTTTCTCTACTGTACGAGGTGGTTTTACACGTGGCATGCCTCTGTTTCCTTCGATGGATGCAGTAAGGGCAGATCCTTCACCACATACGAAAGCTCCGGCACCTCTGTTGATATGTAAATGGAAATTTACACCGGAATCTAAAATGTTATCACCTAACAGACCATATTTTTCGGCCTGTTCAATTGCCATTCTCAGTCTCTTTACAGAAAGCGGATATTCCGCACGAACATAAATATATCCATTCTCTGCGCCTACTGCATAAGCTGCAATCGTCATACCTTCAATCATCTTATATGGATCGCCTTCCATTACGGAACCATCCATAAATGCACCAGGGTCACCTTCATCACCATTACATACCACATAACGGGTCTTTTCTGCCTGACGGGCAACCTGGGACCATTTCTTACCGGCCGGGAATCCGGCACCACCACGGCCACGAAGACCTGACCTGGTAACTTCATCAATAACTTCCTGAGGAGACATGCTTCCTATTACTTTTGCAAGTGCCTGATAGCCACCGACAGCAATATATTCCTCGATAGATTCTGCATCGATCTTACCACAATTCTCAAGAACGATACGGGTCTGCTGATTCAGGAAAGGAATATCATCCGGATGTGGACAGACAGTATCATGATCACGATAAAACAGTCTCTCTACCGGTTTGCCTTCCAGTACAGTCCTCTCTACGATTTCCTTACAGTCTTCAGGCTGTACATGAACGTACTGATAATCATAAGGTTCAATTCTCATTAAAGGTCCAAGTTCGCATAAGCCCTGGCATCCTGTTTTTATTACGCCTACATGTGGCACATCTTTCTGCATTTCTACAGTAACACCATCAATGTCTTCACAAAGCCTTGCCATTTCGTCATAAATTTTCTGAGCTCCGGATGCGATACATCCTGTACCAGAACAGACAAGAACTCGACAGGTGTAAGATTTGATCTGCTCATTTACCTCTGCCTGTTTATTTAACAGGTCTTCCCTGCTCTTAATACTCATACGCACTCACCTCTCAATTCATTCAAAAGTTCAACAGCTTTCTCAGGAGTCATCTTCGGGTGTACTTCGTCATTAACAGTCATTGTCGGTGCAAGTCCGCAGGCACCAAGACAGGATACAGTTTCTACCGTAAAAAGCATATCGTCTGTTGTATGTTTCTTGTGGCTCAGTCCCAGTTCTTTCATCAGGGCCTCTTTAACAGGCATAGACTTTCTTACGTGACAGGCTGTTCCATCACACACTTTAATGATATATTTTCCTTTCGGCTCAAAGGAAAAGTTCTCATAGAATGTAGCGACACTGTAGGCCTTAGCCTCTTTTACTCCGATTTCGGCAGCTACATAAGTCAGCAGTTCTCCCGGCAGGTAACGGTATTCTGCCTGAATATCCTGCATGATCGGAATCAGCGATGCCGCTGTACGTCCGTAGTGCTCGATAATCTCATCCGCTTTTCTGTAATAAGACTGGTCTAACATTCGGTTCCCTCCTTAAAAATATGTTTTTTGATTCCCACGCAGCTTTAGTTATTTTCAACATATGTGCTGCTGACATTATACAATATATGGTTAATTTACACAATATCATTTTTACAATTTTCTGAAATTTATTTACTATTATCTTTTATAGATTTATATTGTTCGTTAATGTTTGGAATTGAAAAGCAATTTCTTTAACAGGTGTGTTAAATAAAAAACATGACATTTTTACCATTATTTGATATATTTTTAGTGTAGAAAAAGCGCGGAAATAAATATAATAGGAGATTAACAAAATATGAGAACTCTTGACACACCCGTAAAACAGATCCGGCGTAAGATTTTTGCAGAAGTTGCAAAGCTTGGCTTTCAGTCTACAGATGCATCTCTGATCCACGATATTGAGGCAATTCCTTATAATATCGTACAAGAGCGTGCACAGTATCGTGAAAGTATTTACCGTGAACGTGCCGTAGCCAGCGAGCGTGTGCGACTGGCAATGGGACTTTCTTTACGTCCTGAAAACAAAGCTGTTCATCTGACTGCCGGAGTTGAGGCTTCTAACATCGATGAGAAATATTATGAACCGCCGCTTATGCAGGTGATTCCTTCTGCATGCTCAGCCTGTCCGTCTAATATGTACGAAGTCAGCAATATGTGCAGAGGATGTGTTGCTCATCCATGTATGCAGGTCTGTCCTAAGGGTGCGATTTCCATGGTAAATGGTAAGTCACATATCGATCAGTCGAAGTGCATTAAATGCGGAAAATGCAAGTCTGTCTGTCCATATGATGCCATTGCCCATAAAGAACGTCCATGCGAACGCGCCTGTGGTGTAAAAGCTATTGAAAGCGATGAACAGGGACGTGCACAGATTAACCAGAGCAAATGTGTTTCCTGTGGTATGTGTATGGTAAGCTGTCCTTTCGGAGCTATTTCTGATAAATCTCAGATTTTCCAGCTTGCGCATGCGCTTCGTGAGGGAAATGAAATTATTGCTGAAGTTGCGCCTGCTTATATCAGTCAGTTTGGTGATGACGTGACACCTGGAAAGTTCCATGCAGCTTTAGCGGCACTTGGTTTTACCGATGTATATGAAGTGGCACTTGGTGCAGATATCGGTGCAATCAGCGAGGCGCATCATTATGCGAATGAAGTGGCTACCGGACATCTTCCATTTTTACTTACTTCCTGCTGTCCTTCCTGGTCTATGCTTGCCAAGAAGCAGTTCCCTGCAATGATCGACAATATTTCCAGAGAGCTGACTCCGATGGTTGCAACTGCAAGAAGTGTCAAAAAAGAGCATCCGAATGCAAAAGTCGTATTCATCGGACCTTGCGCAGCCAAAAAATTGGAAGCAATGCGCACTTCTGTTCGAAGTGATGTTGATTTTGTTATTACGTTTGAAGAATTGTGGGGACTTTTTGATGCAAAAGAAATTAATCCGGCTGAAATAGAGCCATCTGCAAGTCTTCATAATGCTACTGCAGCCGGACGTGGATACGCAGTTGCCGGAGGTGTTGCCGGTGCAATCGAAGCATGTCTCAAGGAATACTATCCGGATGTACCGGTTCATATTGAACATGCAGAGAGTCTTGCAGAATGTAAAAAGATGTTGACACTCGCAAAGGTTGGCAAGTTAAATGGATGTATGATCGAAGGCATGGCCTGTCCGGGAGGATGCATGGGTGGTGCCGGAACAAATGCACCGTTTGCAAAAGCTTCCAAAGCATTAAAGAGCTATCTTGCTTCTTCCACCGAGAAACTTCCTGCAAAGGAACTGGAAGACCTTGAATTGAACTAAATTTCTCAATCTTATTTTGTTATTTAAACTGCATCAATAACTACTTCGCAGATTTGGTTGAACTTTTAGAAAAAAGGCGAAAACGCTGTCTCGGAAGTTCTTTCCATGGGACAGCGTTTTCACTTTTATACTTTTTGTATACTTTTTGAATTGTCAGGCAGATAAAATCATCCGCTTTTGTTATTTGGTCTGATTTGGTTAAATACTCATATGTTCATGTTCCTCGTGAAAATGTTTATATTTTTCAACGAACATTAAGAGAAAACTTATCGTAAGGAACACACAGGATACCCAGATCATTCTTGTTCCGAAATGGATAGAGAGATTTCCACCGATACCGGCTCCCAGTGCAAACATAAAGATGATTCCAAAATAATACATCGCCTGCTCCATCTGTTTCGGCTTCTTTTCACGGAAGTATCCGGATAAAGCCGCTGTACCACTGCGAAGGTTTCCAATGCACATAGTGCTTGCATAGGAATATCCGTTTACTTTTCGGAAGGACTGTACCTGCATCGCACAGGCAAAAGATGCCATTGCGTTTGCCAACATATTATATTCGGTAGGTATAAAGCCAACAATAAATAAAATCAGGATTTCTGCTGCAAGGATTCCCTGTCTCCAGTGAAGTTTCCTGGCATATTTAAATTTTCCCTGTATTTTCTCGGCAACCCATACACCCAAAGCAAAGAAAATGATAGGAAAGAAGTAACTCAATCCTGCCATCCACTGCCCTGCCATAAAATGCTGGCTCATAAGTACTACGTTTCCTGTCTGGGCATTACAGAATACCTCATCTCTGGCATTATAGGTATAAGCATCCTGAAATCCTCCTGACAAAGCCAGAAAGGCACTGTTTAAAAAAGCCTCCGACATCTGTATGTCGTGATGATTATGATCTTTCATGATTTACCCCGTTCAAGTTTATTTGCCACTGTTTCACAGCGACCTTTATTCTTTTACCGTTTATTTATGTTATACGTTTGTAGGTTAAATGTAAAAGATATAATTCGTATTGTCATATATATGAATATTATATATTAAGCTTTATTATACTCTGCGGAAAATTCAGTAACGATTCAGTAACTAAAAAACATGTCCTATAAGCATTGACTTAAAAACCCAATATAAAACAGTCATATTTTATGAGAATTGCGGGAGCTGCTTTGCAGCGGAGCAATTCGTAGATATCAAGTTAGGGGCAAAAGACCTTTTGTCCCTAACATCTTTTATTGTATAAAGCAACTTCCATACACTGTATATTACAGCATATGGAAGTTATCTGTAACTGTAAAATCATTGAATGTTTACAGTCGTTTTTGTTTCATTATAGTATCCGTCCGATTATTTATCTCCATGCGCTTTGAGGTAATCGGCTTTTCCCATTTCATAAAGGTTTTTACCTTCTGAGTCAATGATAACTACAAGAGGCATATCCTCTACATATAATTTACGAAGTGCTTCTGCGCCGAGATCTTCATATGCGATAAGCTCAGCTTTCTTGATACATTTAGCAAGAAGTGCACCTGCGCCGCCGATAGCTCCGAAGTATACGCCATCATATTTCTTCATAGCATCTACTACTTCTGGAAGGCGGGCACCTTTACCGATCATTCCTCTTGCTCCGACAGACATCATAGTTGGTGCATATGCATCCATACGTCCACTGGTTGTAGGGCCTGCGGAACCGATAACTGCACCTGGTTTTGCAGGAGTCGGTCCTACATAGTAGATGGTCGCATCTGTAGGATCAAATGGAATTTTTTCGCCTTTGGCAAGAGCCTCACACATTCTCTTATGTCCTGCATCACGTGATGTATAAATTGTTCCGGTTAATAATACCTGATCACCTGCGTGGAGAGTTTTTGCCAGCTCTCTTGTAAGTGGAAGTGTAATTTTCTTTCTTTCCATCTTAGATCACCTCCGTTTTATGACGGGTTACATGACAGTTGATATTTACTGCACATGGCATACCGGCAATATGAGTCGGCATTGTCTCGATATTCAGACCGATTGCTGTTGTCTTTCCGCCAAATCCCTGTGGTCCGATTCCAAGTTTGTTTACTTTTTCAAGCATTTCCTTCTCAAGATCTGCATAGAATGGATCCGGATTCTGGGAATCTAATGGTCTCATAAGAGCTTTCTTTGCAAGAAGTGCACATTTATCAAAAGTTCCGCCAATACCAACGCCAACTACCATTGGAGGACATGGGTTAGGACCTGCTGTCTCTACCACTTCGAGAATAAAGTCTTTGATACCCTGTAAACCTGCAGATGGTTTGAACATACGGATCTGGCTCATGTTTTCGCTTCCGAAACCTTTCGGGCCAACTGTAATCTTTACCTGATCTCCAGGAACGATTTCTGTGTAAATCATAGCCGGTGTATTGTCACCTGTGTTTCCACGACGTACCGGATCTTTTACTACGGATTTTCTTAAATATCCTTTGTCATATCCGCGGCGTACACCTTCATTAATGGCGTCTTCAAGGTTTCCACCAACGAAATGTACATCCTGTCCGATTTCAAGGAAGACGCATGCCATTCCTGTATCCTGGCAGATCGGTACGTTTTCGTTATCGGCAATTTCAAAATTCTCAATAATATTATCAAGTACACCTTTGGCAATCTCTCCGTCTTCACATGCACGACAGGTTTTGATCGCGCATTTTACATCTTCCGGAAGATGCTCGTTGGCTTCGATACAGAGCTTTTCAATGACATCTGTAAGTCTGCTTACTTCTATCTCACGCATATGTATGAGCTCCTTTCTGATATGGTTAGCCTTTTTCAACAGATTCCGGGAAACTTCCCCGGAACCTATGTATAATATTATATTTTCTTACTGTAGATATCAACATTATCTTTAAAATTTTATCATTCCAGATTAATACAGAAGTATGAATCTTATGTCTTTAATCTACACTGTTCTTTCTAATACAGATTATCTCTCGTGGCGGGCATATTTCGGAAGCAGTAATGGAGATACTTTATCCGTATGTACGTCTGCCTCTTTCAGTTCTTCTGCATATTTGTAGATATGGTCAAGGTTCATTTCTCCAAGCTCTACGTTTTTGCATTTAGCTGCGGCTTTCTTACCTGCATTTCTTCCAAATACGATTACATCCAGAAGAGAGTTACCCATCAGTCTGTTTCTTCCGTGGATTCCGCCGGCTGCTTCTCCGGCAACTAAAAGGTTCGGGATTTCTTTTGTAAATCCGTCTCCGTCGATCTCAAGACCACCGTTCTGGTAATGAAGTGTCGGATAAATAACAATCGGAACTTTTCTCATATCAATGCCATAGTTCATGTACATACGGAACATTGCCGGAATTCTCTTTTCGATAGTTCCTTCCCCGCCAAGAATCTCAATCATCGGAGTATCAAGCCATACGCCTTTAAGTCCTCCGGGAACTTCTACTCCACGTCCCTCTTCACACTCGCGGATAACGCCGGAAGCATTTACGTCACGAGTTTCAAGCGGATGAATGTAAGCTTCTCCGTTTGCATTTACAAGCTGTGCTCCAACGGAACGAACTTTCTCTGTTACCAGAGCACCCATAATCTGTGATGGATAAATTGCTCCTGTTGGATGATACTGGATAGAATCCTGATAAAGAAGGGAAGCACCTGCTCTATATCCAAGTACAAGTCCATCTGCGGTTGCACCGTAGTGGTTGGATGTCGGGAATCCCTGATAATGCATTCTACCTGCACCACCTGTTGCGATTACAACGGTCTTTGCTCTTGCAACAGAATAGTCACCTGTTTCCATATTAAGAAGAACTGCACCGGCAACTTGTCCTTTTTCATCTTTCAAAAGTTCAACAGCGGAAGTAAATTCAACTACCGGAATACCGAGATTAATAACTTCATCTCTGATCGTACGCATAATCTCTGAACCGGAATAATCCTTAGCAGCATGCATTCTTTTTCTGGAAGTTCCGCCGCCATGTGTAGTAACCATGTTTCCTTCCGGATCTTTATCAAATTCCACACCAAGATCATTAAGCCACTGGATCGCATCCGGAGCTTCCATTACCAGTCTCTTTACCAGTTCTGGTTTTGCAGCGAAATGTCCGCCGCCAAAACAGTCCAGATAATGCTGTACAGGAGAATCATTCTCTTTATCAGCTGCCTGGATTCCACCTTCAGCCATCATTGTATTCGCATCACCGATACGAAGTTTAGTAACGATCATAACATCTGCGCCTGCATTGTGTGCCTCGATCGCACAGGAAGAACCTGCACCACCGCCACCGATGACAAGTACATCTACGTCATAATCAATTTTTGTAAGATCAATTTTTTCGTTCATCAGACGGCTTGTTGAATGAAGCATTTCTGCCAGTTCCAGAGGAGCTTTCTGTCCTTTGTTTGGTCCTACTTTGATTTCTGCAAACGCGTCCGGGTTATAGTCTGGATGGAATTTCTTAAGAAGGGCATCTTTTTCATCAGCCGTCAGACGTCTTGGCTCAGTTGCCATACGCTGTGCTCTTGTAGCCTCTACCTTTTTGATGGATTCCATCATATTTTCTGGATATGGTGCATACATGTTTTTACGCCCTCCTTATTTCTCAATCTCTCTGTTGTTGTAAAGTTCCTGCATTTCTGTGATTGGTTTCTGCATGATCTGTTCGATCAGGTCGTCATATTTACCTTCGTGAATCTCTTCTACACGTTTTTCCAGATGTTCACTCTTAGGTGCAATATATTTACCGGTGAGACGTCTTGCCAGAAGTCCTACCATTGGATGGGAAATACCAGCCGGGCATCTTACAGAACAGCATCCGCAGCTTACACAGTCAAAAGATTCCTCTGCACATTTCTCGAGTTCGCCTCTCTGTGCATATGCAATATACTGCATTACATTTAAGTCCTGAGTACATGCTTTTGTACAGGCATTACATCCGATACAGCTATAAATTTCCGGATATAATTCCATCATTACCTGCTGGTTTGGCTGAAGATCCTCTATATTATAGAGTCTCTTATCTGTAGGGAAGAATGGGATACTTGCCACATACATTCCTTCCTCTACTTTTGTCTGACAGGCAAGACATGTTTTCAGTTCATTCTGACCTTTGATTCTGTAGATGGTTGCACATGCTCCGCAGAATCCGTGTCTGCATCCACAGCCTCTTTTTAATGTATAACCGGCATATTCCATGGCAGTCATAATTGTAAGTTCAGCAGGTACACTGTATTTCTTACCGAAAAAATATACGTTTACCATATTGTTTTCCATTTGAGATTACCAGTCCTTTCTATATATCTATCTGTTATCCGCAGTGCGTCAGGCTCGAATCCACTTCGTTTCTTCTCGCTTGAGGGCATTCGGGAATTCATCAATACTCATTCGGCAATTCATCGATCTCATCGCATCTGAATACCGGGCCGTCTTTGCAGACATATTTGGAACCAATATTGCAGCGGCCGCATTTACCTACACCGCATTTCATACGAAGCTCCAGAGTTGTATAAACCTGTTCTCTGGAGAAGCCCAGTTCTTCCAGTCCGGCAAGAACGAACTTGATCATGATCGGCGGTCCGCAGACAAGTGCTGTTTTGTTTGTATCAAATCCAATCTCTTTTAAATAGGAAGGAACAAATCCAACATGTCCGTCCCAGCCTTCCTGTTCACGGTCAATTGTCAGATAAACATTTACTCCCTCAGCTTTCATCCAGACTTCCTGGATTTCCTTTAACTGTACCAGATCATCTGCGGATCGGGAACCGTAGAGGATATCTACTGTTCCGTAATCTGCACGGTTATCCAGTACATAGTTGATAACAGAACGAAGAGGAGCAAGTCCGATACCACCTGCGATAAACAGAAGGTTCTTTCCTTTTAATTTATCTTCTACAGGAAAATGATTTCCGTATGGTCCACGGACTGTAATCTCATCTCCTACCTGAAGGCTGTGAAGATAATCAGTCAGGGCACCACATTTCTTGATACTGAATTCCTGATATTCTTTGTTTGTCGGTGAAGAGGTAATGGAAAACATACCTTCGCTCACACCTGGTGCGCAGACCATTGCACACTGACCAGGCATATGTTCAAAAAGCTTTCCACCTTCAGGGGCATTTACACGGAATGTCTTAACATCCGGTGTCTCCTGGCGGATATCTGTGATCACACCAACCTTCGGGATCAGTGTATCTAATGTATAATTTTTATGGCAGGTACATTCACTCATTATTTTTCACCTCCCTGATTTTCAAAAGCTTTGATAACTTTTACGATATTTAAAGAGGACGGACATTTCTCTACACAGCGCCCACATCCTACACAGGAGAACATTCCATTGTTATTTACCGGATAGTAAACAAGCTTATGCATGAATCTCTGACGGAAACGCTGCATCTGACTGTTACGGTTATTACCGTGTGCCATCATGGTAAAGTCAGAGTACATACAGGAATCCCAGCAACGATAACGCTGTACGCCATGGCCTGTGTTGTAGTCTTTGATATCGTAGCACTGGCAGGTCGGACATACAAATGTGCAGGTACCACATGCCAGACATGGTTTGTAAAGTTCTTCCCATACAGGAGAATTAAAACGGTCCATGTAATCTTCCTGTCCCCATCCTTCAAGAGAAAGATTAGAATATGGAAGTTTCTCTACGATCGCACGAATTGCAGTTTTCTCTGCTTCTACTTTCGTCTCGTCTGTATCTGTAAGAAGCTCTGCAACTGCTTTTGTAAGAGCTTCACCCTTCTCTGTCAGAGGTTTCCAGTAAAGTTCTCCTTCAATCATCCATGTTGCAACATCTGCTGCCGGATCAGCACAGTCAATGCCAAACACTTTACAGAAACAGCTCTCTTCCGGTTCATGACATGCAAGTGCAACGATTGTTCCATGCTCTCTTCTTGCTGCATAGAAAGTATCGACCGGATCACTTAAAAATACGTTGTCCAGAACCTTTACTCCCTGTACATCGCAGGCTTTCATACCGAATACAACGAAATCCTTTTCCTGTAATGCCTGTGGCTCGATGGAAATATTTTTTTCTTCTTTTTTACAGGTGTAAAGATTTTCACTCTGTGGAAAGAATGCATCTTTTGGTGATTTTACGGTTTTTAAAGTATCAAGACAAACTTCTGCATCTTCACTCCATGCCTTAAAGTTTACCTGGTCACTGACTTTAACCGGTAAATATAAATCCTGATCTGCGGCAATCTTATGGAATAATGCCTGCAGATTCTCTGCTGCTATTTTATACATACATTATCCCCTTTCTGCCACGATTCCTGGCTCAACATCTTCAAATGTAAAGTTTGTAAGAGGCCCTTTGGAAGTAGTATCCTCTCCGGCCTGATATTCTCCGTAGAACTCATCGATATCTTTGATAAATTTACGGTTAAACAGGTGAAGCGGGATTCCCTGTGGACAAACTCTGCTGCATTCACCGCAGTCTGTACATCTTCCTGCTACATGGAATGCACGGATGATATGGAACATTTTTTCTTCGAAAGAATCGACATTTGCTTTCTGTGCACTGTCAAATTTATTGCTGTCAAATACACATTTACGGCAGCTGCATGCAGGACAGACATTACGGCAGGCATTGCAGCGGATACATTTACTTAATTCATTCTGGAAGAAAGCAAACTTCTCTTCCGGGCTCATTGCCTCAATTTTCTCTACTTCTGCAAAGCGGTCTGCATCTTTTGTCTCTTTGGACTCTCCGATCAGCTCATCGTAGATCTTATGTTCTTTTCCTTTACATACATGACATCTTTCAAGCATAGCATCCTTGTATGCACAGGTTTTCTCACCATAAATTGTCTGAATGGTCAGTGTTTCTGCTTCATCCGTGATCTCTGCGCCGGAAATGCTCTCAATACCTTTGATTCCCTGTTTGCGGATCTTTTCGATATCCAGTTTTCCTTTACATCCAACACCAATGATATAAGCTTTCTCACGGTCTACACGATGCTCTTTGATCAGCTGGTTAAAGCTGTAGGTATCACATGGTTTCAAACAAACCAGTGTCTTACCTTCCAGTTTGGAAGCTTCGATCATATATTTGCTTAAGTTTGCACCGCAGAATCCGTTATATACAAAATCTTTCAAAGATTCTTCTGTTTCAAAGTAAGCCGGTTCCGGATTATAAGGCAGATCTCCGGCTTTCCATCCCAGAACTCTTGCAACTGTACCATCAGCAAGAAGTTCTTTTGCACGATTTATCAGCTCCTGCATCTTAAATCCTCCAATCTTACGTTCTTACCAAGGGAATGGATCTTCTCTACAAACTCATTCATAGTCTGGGAGAATTTCACACCTTCTGCGGCAGAAACCCATTCTACACGTGTTCTTCCGTTTTCCACGCCGATATAATCCAGCATGGAGAAAAGAAGTGTCATACGTCTTCTTGCGTAGTAGTTACCTGTGCTGTAATGACAGTCTCCAGGATGACATCCACACATGATCACACCGTCAGCACCTTTTTCAAAAGCGCGGAGGATGAACATTGGATTGACACGGCAGGAGCAAGGAACACGGATGATCTTTACATCAGCCGGATAAGAAAGACGGCTGCTTCCTGCAAGGTCTGCACCTGCATAACTGCACCAGTTACAACAGAATGCCACAATCTTAGGTCTGAATTCTTCGTTTGTTTCTATCGACATATTGCATCTACCTCCGCGATAATCTGTCTGTTGGAAAAGCCCTGCAGATCCATAGCACCGGACGGGCAGGCTACTGTACATGCACCACAGCCCTGGCAAAGTGCTGTATTTACAACGGCTACTCTTCTTGTTTCACGGATACCGTGGTCATTTACTTCTTTATCCTCATAGGAGATTGCTCCATACGGGCAGACATTTGCACATGTAGAGCATCCGTTACATAACAGTTCGTCGGATTTTGCTGTACATGGGTTGGTTGTCAGTTTATCTTTTGCAAGGAGACCGATGGCCTTAACTGCTGCAGCACCGGCCTGTGCAACTGTCTCCGGAATATCTTTCGGTCCCTGGCATACACCGGAAAGGAAGATACCTGCTGTAGGAGACTCTACAGGACGAAGCTTTGCATGGGCTTCTGTGAGGAAGTTATTGGTATCGATACTTGCTGTAAGCATGGTAGCAATCTTACGTACATCCGGATTTGGTTCAATGGCTGTTGCAAGGACGACCATATCTGCTTTCTTAAGGATCTGCTTATTATCGATCAGGTCAGATCCCTGTACAAGAAGACTTCCGTCCGGCTGAGGAATGACTTTTCCTACCTGGCCTTTGATGTAGTTTACACCGTACTGCTCTACAGCTCTTCTGTAGAACTCATCAAAGTTCTTACCTGGGGTACGCACATCAATATAGAAGACGGTTACATTTGTATCCGGATATTTATCACGAATTAACATTGCATGTTTTGCAGTATACATACAGCAGATTTTGGAACAGTATGGTTTTCCTCTGTCATCAGAGCAACGGCTTCCGACACACTGGATAAATACAAGTTCCTTCGGAGCTTTTCCATCGGAAAGACGCTCTAAGTGTCCCTTTGTAGGACCTGCTGCATTCATGATACGTTCCAGTTCCAGAGATGTAATGACATCTTTGCTCTGGCTGTATGCATATTCATCGTATTTGTCAAGTTTGATCGTATCGAAACCGGTGGCAACTACGATTGCACCATATTTCTGTGTTACGATCTCATCCTGCTGATCGTAATCAATGGCACCTGCCTGACATACTTTGGAACATACACCACATTTTCCGGTTTTAAACTTGATACAGTTCTCACGATCGATGACCGGAACATTCGGGATGGCCTGTGCAAAAGGAGTGTAGATAGCTGTTCTGTTATTTAATCCTCTGTTAAATTCATTCGGGATCTTTTTAGACGGACATTTCTCCTGACAGACACCGCAGCCTGTACACTTGTCCATATTTACACTTCTTGCTTTCTTTCTTATATCAACAGTGAAATCACCTACGAATCCACTGACATGTTCTACTTCACTATATGTATAGATATTGATCTTCTCATGAGCCGCAGCCTCTACCATCTTAGGTGTAAGGATACATGCGGAACAGTCAAGTGTCGGGAATGTTTTGTCAAGCTGTGACATTCTTCCTCCAATACTTGGAGTCTTCTCTACAATATCTACTTCATAGCCTGCATCAGCGATATCCAGGGCTGTCTGGATTCCGGCAATACCGCCGCCGATGATCAGGGCTCTCTTTGTAACACGGCTCTCTCCTGGCTGAAGAGGGGTGTTTAAGTTAACTTTTGCGATTGCTGCTCTGGCAAGGATTACTGCTTTCTTTGTAGCTTCTTCCATATCCTTATGAATCCAGGAACAATGCTCACGAATGTTTGCAATCTCCACCATGTATGGATTCAGGCCGGCTCTCTCTGCAGCCTTTCTGAATGTTGCTTCATGCATACGTGGAGAACATGAACAGACAACCACACCTGTCAGGTTCTTTTCTTTGATAGCTTCCTGAATCTTAGCCTGACCTGCTTCTGAGCACATGTACTGGTAATCTTCTGCATGAACGACACCCGGCTCTTTGGCAGCTAATTCAACTACTTTTTTTACATCTACCGTAGCGGCGATATTACTTCCGCAATGACAGACAAATACACCAATTCTCTGCACGCTGGCTTACCTCCTGTATCTTCTGAATGCACTTACCAGAAGCTGCTGTGGCACTTCCGGATCAAGAAGCTGTGGAATCTCATCTGCTGTCAGGTAATCTCCGCCTTTCTGGCGGACAACCAGCTGTCTTGCAGCGTCAATGATCTTTCCAGGTTTTACATCTCTTGGACAACGCTCTACGCAGGCAAAGCAGGAAAGGCATTTCCAGAGTGATTTTGAATTGGCAAGTGCTTCGATATCTTCGTTTACAACATAGGATACAAACTGATGTGGCTTGATATCCATTTCATTGAAGGAAGGACAGGTAGCAGAACATTTTCCACATTTCATACATTTCAGCGGATTGGTTCCTGAGATTTCTTTGATCTTCTCTGCTGCTGAATGATTGTCTCTCATTTTGCCACCTCCTCTTTTACTCCGAGGGCTTCTGCAAGCAGCTCTGTGAAATAATATACAGGCAGGTCGCTGGAAGCATTTTTATTTAAATTATATTTACACAATGGACAGGCTGTGATCAGCATATCAGCTCCAAAGCCTTTCGCACTGTCTTCGATTTTCTGACACATGTTCTGGGACATTTCTTTTTCCTTAAGAGAAATGTAACCGCCGCAACATTCATTTCTGTATGGATAGATGACCGGTTCTGCGCCAAGTGCACGGATGAAGTCTTCCATAATTGTCGGATTCTCAGGATCATCAAATGCCATGATCTTGCCCGGGCGTAATAAGAGACATCCGTAATAAGCTCCGATTTTCTTTCCTGTAAGCGGATTTACCACTTTCTCTTTCAGCTTGTCAAAGCCAACCTTATCGCGAAGTACTTCCAGATAATGGAGTACAATGGTCTCCCCTTCGTAAGGCTCTTCAAGCTGCATATAATTGTTTGCTCTGGTGCGGATATCTTCCACATTTTTCATATCATCATTGACACGTTTGATCACGTGATGACAGGCAGAACAGATTGTCACCAGATCCTGGCCTTTTTCTTTGGCCTGATTAAGAGCACGTACGGAAGAAAGTTTTGTGGCAATTTCATCTGTTCCCAGAGGATATACACCTCCGCAGCACTGCCAGTCTTCAATCTCTTCCAGTTCAAACCCAAGTGCTCTGGCGCTGGCTCTGGCATATTCGTCCAGATCTTTCGCCTTGTTTCTCAGGGTACAACCCGGATAATAACTGTACTTCATACTTAACATTATCCTTTCTTAGTTGTTCAGGTAAATAGTAAATACTGTCTTATTACTTATCTGATTAAGTTATATAACTCATATAAAAATCAAGATAAGCTTTGTCTTTTTTTTAACAATAAATAGACAAAAATATAAACCAAGACTAATACAATTACTTTTTATATCTTTTTTGAGACATAGAAAAATAAAAGAGTTCGCACACCCTTCCTCCGCATTAAAGGAGTGTATCAGCTCGATTTCCGACGTATATCATATCATATTGATAACATTTTAACAAGTGGTTTTTGATAATTTTTTTAAATAAAATAATTTTGCTCTGATTTTTCATTTCGGATACCAGAGTCAAAAAGCATCACGTTCTCATGACTCTGGTATCTTATTTTATAGTTAATCAAGATTAATCTGAGCAATAATTTCTTTCAGTGCATCTGCACTCTTTTTCAGCTGTTCGATTTCAGTTTTTGTCATTCTCATTGGAACTTTGCCCTGTACACCGTTTGGTCCTACTAAGGTTAAGGTACTTAAACATACATCTTCGATGCCATACTCTCCGTGCATCATAGTAGATACTGTGGAAATGGATTCTGAGGAAGCTACCAGAAGGCTGCAAAGTTTGCATACAGAAGAAGATACCGCATAGAAAGTTGCACCTTTCTTGGAGATGATCTCGCCGCCTGATTTCTGTACATACTGAAGCATTGCTTCTTTGTCGATCGGCTCAATATCTTTTCCGAGTTTCTTCTCCAGATCATAGTATTCATCTACACTTACGCCGGAAATATAGGCTCCTGACCACGGAATAAAGGATGTATCGCCATGCTCGCCAAATACATAAGCATGAATGTTGCTCTGTGCAATCTGGAAATGCTCAGATAATCCGCAGCGCAGACGTGCCGAGTCAAGAATTGTACCAGAACCAAGGATCTGATTCTCCGGAAGTCCGGAAATCTTAGTAAATACATAAGTCATGATATCAACCGGATTACTTACGATCAGATAAAGAGCGTTTGGCGCTGCTTTTACGATCTCCGGTGTAATAGACTTGAGAATATTTACATTTGTCTGTGTAAGTTCAAGTCTTGTCTGACCTGGCTTACGGGCAATACCGGAAGTAATGATAACAATATCAGAGTCTTTGGCATCTTCATATTCACCGGCAATGATGGAAATAGGATCTCTGAAACAGGTTCCCTGAATGATATCGAGAACTTCGCCTTCTGCTTTCTGTTTGTTGATATCGATCAGAACGATCTCAGATGCGATATCTTGGCTTGATAAAGTGTACGCGATAGTAGAACCGACACTGCCTGCTCCAATGATAGTAATTTTACTGCTCATAATCTTAATACTCCTTTTCTCCTAACAAAATTGACTCCTAAATGATAACATATTGTCAACTATTTAACAAGTGGATTTTTATTATTTTGTATAAAAATCTGCACAATTTTGTGAGATGGAATATTTTTAATCTTCAAAAAAATTTTTAGCAGAGCTGAAAGTTTGATATTTTTTTAACGTAAATTTATCCATATCAAGTATATCTTTTACTTTTTTATACTTTGATCAAAATAAAAAAGCCTGAATCTATAGTAATCTCCTATAAATTCAAAGGCTTTTTTCGTCAGCTTTTTAAGTCTGCCAATATTTTCCGTAATTTACTTCCATAATCCTTCCCCGCTGCCCAGCCGCCACCGTAAGGATTCTCCTGAATTCCGAGCCACTCTACATAGGGAGCAGTCTCTCTTGTCACATAATCAAAGCGTTCATCTACGCATTCCTGATTCAGGTCATCTGTAGAGGCGTATGCTTTTAAGTGCTGAACCTGGGCGCGGATTCCGGTTCTTACATCAGGGAAAGCAATTCCTTTTACTCCATTCCCGGTCGTTCCAAGACCTGCAAAGTTAAACTGAGTGATATCGGCATCCCCGCCGTAAGTCAGCCATCCGGTTTCGAGCATTGACTGTGCAAAGACAACCTCGCCGCGCACGTTTTCCGCATTCGCTTCTTCAATTATGATATCACAAAAAGTCTCAATGTCAGGTGCACCGCCTTCACTTAATTCTTCAGACGGATAAGTACAACCCTGACTGTTATATAAGGAACACATTTCATCGGCTGATACAGTTGTACCGCCCATGATTGTATAATATCCGTAAGTATTATCGGTTGGATCTTCACCGGAAATTGCTTCCAGCCCTTCCAGACTTTTGGGCTTGGAAAGCTGTCCCTCCTGAGAATGGTCTACTTCATTCCCGGACTCCAGACTATTTTCCTGCACAGCGGCCTCCTCACTGGCGCTTATATTGAAAGGCATCCCCATCAGAAGAATTCCCATCACGCCTGTTACAAGGCAACATTTTTCTAATTTTCTTAACATAATTATCCTCTATATATTTATAATCACAACTCATTTCTCATGGGCCCTGATTGTTCTGTTGATAACTGATTTGATTTTTTGAGTTACAATTAATAGATCTTTGTTTACATCTTTTCCATTATCACCTTGCAGCGTTTCCTGCAAAATGCAATGCCATAAGCCAGAATCTCATTTCTGCCATCATTTCGCAGAAATTCTTCATATCTTCGGTCTTTAATCTGCTCCATAGCTTTTTGGCAGGCTTTTTCCAAATCTTCTCGGCCGGGTAAAAAGGCTTACCTTTCCCCACCCATTAAGTAACTGCTCAATCAGCTTTGTCTTATCGATATAATAAAAACCCAACTGACGGATCTCCGCAAAATCTTCAATTCCCACTGGCAGTTTAAGCATTTTAGAATCACTTCCTTTCCTCTCAGAACTTTAATGCTATTTGCCATTATCATAACACATGGTTACTTTTCCCACAAGTCACTGTCATACAAAAAAGAACCCACCACACGAAATCTAAAAATCTCTGTGATGAGTTCCTCTTCCCTTTTATGATTTAATCATCTGTACTTTCAAAATGATATATAAATCAATTAGTCATTAACTTTACGCATTGCAGCTTCTACTACATGTCCAACCAGTACGGAAGTTGTAACGCTTCCAACACCGCCCGGTACAGGTGTAATAGCATCTACGATCGGCTCTACTGCAGCGTAGTCAACGTCTCCGCAAAGTTTGCCTTCTGCGTTTACATTAATACCTACGTCGATTACTGTCTGTCCTTCTTTTACATACTCAGCTCCGACAACACCGGCGCGGCCTGCGGCCACGATGATGATATCTGCCTCACGTGCTACAGACGGCATATCTACAGTTCTTGTGTGGCAGATTGTAACAGTTGCGTTCTTCTTAACAAGCATCATTGCTGCCGGTTTACCAACAACAAGGCTTCTTCCGATTACTACTGCTTTCTTGCCTGTGCAGTCGATTCCATAGTGATCAAGGATTTCCATACATGCCTGTGGTGTACATGGCGGGAAACCGATCTGTTTGCCGGTGAATACACCTGACATGGAAAGGTCTGTCATACAATCAACGTCTTTTTCAGGAGCAAGTGCGTTCTCGATTACTGCCTGATCCAGATGTTTTGGAAGTGGACGGAATAATAATACGCCGTGAATCTTGTCATCTTTGTTTACTTTATCGATTGTTGCAAGAAGTTCTTCTTGGGAAACATCTTCCGGAAGTAAGATCTTCTCACATGCAACGCCTAAAGTTTCGCAGCGTTTTGTAGCGCCTCTTTCATAAGAGATATCGCTTGGGTTCTCGCCTACACGGATGATACAGAGAGTAGGATTTACTCCTTTTCCCTGAAGCTCTGCTACGTTAGCTTTGATTTTCTCATTTAATGCTGCTGTTACTTCTTTACCTAATAACTGCTTAGCCATTGATTGTTTCCTCCCAAATTGCACTCATATTGTCTTTATATTATGATGTCAGGGTCAAAAGATCCTTTGCCCCTGATATCATATTATTTCAATCTGCCAAGTACGCTGTTGAATGTATCATCTGCGATCTTTGTATATTTCTCAAGCATCGCATCTGCTTTTTTGTTTAATTCTTCTGCGTATTCTCTGTCAGCCATGGATTTTGTATTGATGTATACGTTCAGGCTTGCACCCTGTAATGCTGCTTTACAGAAAGCTGCGCCGACACCGGCATCGCTGATTGCAAGTTTGGATCCTTTTGCGCCGAACTCTACGATCAGTTCGATTGCTTCACAGCATTTCTCCATGATTTCCATAGGAACGGAGCATGCATCTTTTAATACGATTTCCATAACTCTTGCTTTTTCAGCTTTTTCTTCTTCTGTTTCTTTCGGCATTCCGTATGCTTTGGATAATGGCTCGAATACTTCTGCATCACGTTCAATCAGACGAAGGAAGTCTTTCTGTAACTGATCGCATTTTGCTTTTAATTCATACATTTCATCTTCTACATCAGCATATTTCTTCTTGCCCACTGTAAGACTTCCTACCATGTTTCCAAGAGCAGTTCCTACTGCACCAACTAATGCAGATGCACCGCCGCCGCCCGGAACCGGAGCTTTGGAAGCTAAAACTTCAACGAATTCTGTACATGTACTTGTTGAAAATCCCATCTTTTTCTCTCCTGCTTTCTTTTATTTATTAAGCAGATATCAGATCTGCGTGTTTCAGAGAGTGCTCTCAAAGTATATCTATACATATAGGAACACTCTCCTTTTGTATTTGATAAAATTCAGTAAATTAGAACAGACCTGTAATCTTCCCTGTTTCGTCTACGTCGATTCTCTCAGCAGCCGGAACTTTCGGCAGACCTGGCATTGTCATGATCTCGCCTGTAAGGGCTACGATAAATCCAGCACCGGCGGAGATCTTTAAGTTACGTACAGTAACTTCGAAGTCTGTCGGAGCACCCAGTTTAGTCTGGTCATCTGTTAAGCTGTACTGAGTCTTAGCTACGCAGATCGGGCAGTTGCCGAAGCCAAGAGCCTCTAACTGTTTTGCCTGTTTCTGAGCGTTTGCTGTCAGGACAACTCTCTTGCCGCCGTAAACTTTCTGAACGATCTGGTTCAGTTTGTCTTCGATAGAACCTTCCAGTTCATATGCATAGGAGAAATCGTTTGGTTCTTCTACAAGACGGATAACTTCTTCTGCAAGTTTGATTCCGCCTTCGCCGCCTTTTGCCCATACTTCAGAAAGAGCAACGTTAACACCCAGTTCTTTACATTTAGCTTCTACAAAGTCAAGCTCTGCTTTTGTATCTGTAGGGAATGCGTTGATAGCAACAACACATGGAAGTTTGTATACGTTTTTGATGTTGGAAACGTGTTTTAACAGGTTCGGGATACCTTTTTCAAGAGCTTCCAGGTTTTCATTGTTGAGGTCAGCTTTTGCAACGCCACCGTTGTATTTCAGGGCACGTACAGTAGCTACGATTACAACTGCGCTTGGTTTTAAGCCTGCCATACGACATTTGATATCGAGGAATTTCTCAGCACCAAGGTCAGCTCCGAAACCAGCTTCTGTGATTGCATAATCAGCAAGTTTCATAGCCATCTTTGTAGCTGTTACGGAGTTACATCCGTGAGCGATGTTAGCGAATGGTCCGCCATGTACGATTGCAGGAACGTGTTCCAGAGTCTGTACAAGGTTTGGTTTCAGGGCATCTTTTAACAGAGCTGTCATAGCACCTTCTGCGTGAAGGTCACCGGCTGTTACCGGCTTCTGCTCGGAAACTTTACCATATGTATAACCAATGATAATCTTGGATAATCTTTCTTTCAGGTCTTTGATGTCACTTGCAAGACAGAGAACTGCCATAATCTCAGATGCAACTGTGATGTCGTATCCGTCTTCACGAGGCATACCGTTTGTTCTTCCGCCAAGGCCGTCGATTACATTACGAAGCTGACGGTCGTTCATATCAACACATCTTCTCCATGTGATCTTACGTGGGTCAATGTTTAATGCGTTACCCTGGAAAATATGGTTATCGATCATAGCTGCAAGTAAGTTGTTAGCTGCGCCGATCGCATGGAAGTCACCTGTGAAGTGAAGGTTGATATCTTCCATAGGAACAACCTGTGCATATCCGCCACCGGCTGCACCACCTTTAACACCGAATACCGGTCCTAAGGATGGCTCACGAAGAGCTACCATAACGCTCTTGCCAAGTCTCTGCATACCATCTGCAAGGCCTACAGTGGTAGTTGTTTTACCCTCTCCGGCAGGAGTTGGATTGATAGCTGTAACAAGGATTAATTTTCCGTCTTTCTTGTCACTTTCTTTCAGAAGATTGTAGTCAATTTTTGCTTTGTACTTTCCGTACTGCTCCAGATATTTGTCATCAATACCTGCTTTTTCTGCAATCTGGGTAATTGGAAGCATTTCGCATTCCTGTGCAATTTCAATGTCTGATTTGAATCCCATTTCAAATTACCTCCTTTTTACTCCGCATTTAAGTCGGTTTTTCGTAACTGTTCAGCAGTATGCTATCCAGCAAGGTGCTGAATAGTTACGGTTTTTATCTAAAACAGGTGCCGCCTGTCTTATTCAAGATTTATGCCTGAACGCATTTCAGAAATGCCTTCAGTGAACCGATGATCACATCTCCCATAACAGCCATATCCTCTGCCTGAAAAGAAACAGGGAAGTTGTCAGAAAAGAGAATCTGTGAAGACGGAGGAAATTCATCATCGCCTTCCCAGAGGATCATCTGCACTTTGTATTCCGGGAAAATCTCCACTTCATAAGCAATATCACCATGCTTTACAGAAACTGCCTTGATATGCTCCATAATTGCTTTGAAATCTCCCAGACGATTTCCATAGGAAAATGCCAGACGTTTGATGCATCTGCCGTCAAACTGCCTTAAATATACCTCGCCCCATGGCATCTCACGATATGTTTTAAATTTTCCGGAACTTTCAGATTTCACTCCATTTAAGAGAAAACGAATGGTCAGGATTCTGGCATAAATCATATCTTCCAGCGGATAAAAGCCTCTATCATCCGGCGTATGTGTTACTGTAAAATCCGGCCATGTAATCTGATACTGTGTTCCAAGAAAAGTTAATGTCAGTGTTTTTGTTTCTTCATCGTAAGGAATGGACAGCCTTGAAGCTATTTCTTTGGGATCTGCCGCTGCAAACTCCTGTGTATAATGCTCCCATGGCATTCTTTCCTTGCTGTCTTTTTCATAATTTAAATCATTTAAGCTAAAAGCCATTCTAAGTCTCCACAGACAGGACAGACAAAATATACTTGCCTGCCCTGTTACTTTTTATTCATTCAGGTGCGGCAATCGTTACGGTTCACTCCCGGTAACCTGCCGTATGCCGTATAAATATCAGCGGTTCTGAACCTCTTCCATTACTGTCGGGAACATACTGGTATCTGTATGAGGAATGAAACATGCTCCTACAAATTCATCCATATAGATCGGAACTGTGGAAAGTTCCATATATGTCATGTTAGAAGCCAGTTCGTATGTCTTCTTCTCCGCCGGCGTTGACAGAAGCATAAGATATGCACCTGTCAGGGAAGAGTTACCGATATAGTGGAATTTTTCGATTGGAATATCCGGGAACATACCGATGTTGACTGCATTCTGCATATTGATACCACTTCCGATACCACCTGCAACATAGACTTCATCAATCATGCTCACATCAAAGTCCAGAGAAGTCAGCATGGTACGGATAGCTGAGAAGATCGCGCCTTTTGCACGGATAAAGTTATCAATATCAACTTCTGTGATCTCAACATCTTTTACTGATCCTGCCTCTTCTTCAAAAGCAAGGATATAGCTTCCCATTCCATATTTATCATGTTTGATTCTCTTACCTTCGCGGATAAATTTACCTTTCGGGTTAATGATTCCGCAGATATAAAGTTCACTGATTACGTCGATGATACCGGAACCACACAAACCTACAGGTTTGGTTCCCTGATCACCTACGATCTTGTAGGTCGGCTCCATCGTCTCTTTATCAATGGTACATGCTTCAATCGCGCCATCTGTTGCACGCATACCACAGCTGATATCACCACCCTCAAAGGCAGGGCCTGCAGAACATGCGCAGCTCATCATAAAGTCTGAGTTACCAAATACAAGCTCTCCGTTTGTACCAAGGTCGATAAACAGTGAGAACTCTGGTCTGTTCCAGATCTGGCTGACCATTGTACCGGCTGTGATATCACCGCCTACATAGCTTCCGATATTTGGTGCCATAATAATATGGGCATCTTTATTAATCTCAATTCCCACATCGGAAGCAAAAAGGGAATTGGTCTTAAAGAATGCAGGGATATACGGTTCTGTACGTAATGGATCAGAATTGATTCCTGCAAACAGATGATTCATAGTTGTGTTGGATGCTACACACATCCTGTATATACGGTTTGCCGGGAAATTTGCACTTCTGCACATCTCATGGATCATAGGATTGATTGTTTCCTTGATGACAGCATCCTGCAGTTTCTTCTGTCCGCCAGGCTTCTGTGATTCCACGATTCGGTTAATTACATCCGCACCGAAACGAATCTGTCCGTTTCCGGCAGAACTCTTTGCAAGAATATCACCATTCTCCATATTAATCAGTACAGCTGAAACGGTTGTTGTACCGATATCTACTGCAAGACCACCGATCACTACATCTTCATCTTTACCGAAAATATCATATACAAACATATCATCAGATGTAGCACGAATCACACACTTCACTGCAAAATTATTCTCTCGCAGTACATCCGGAAGTTTCTTTAAAACTGCATAAGGAATCCGGACTCTGCTGATATTTAAATATTTGCGCAGGGCACGTGTCAGTCTCTCATTATCCGGCATTGTATCGTCTAAAGATGGCGGAGTCATGACAACATCCACTACCTCAAGACTGTTTTTCAGTTCTATGCCAGCAAGTTCCACATCTCGTTTGGCATTTTCAAAAATGGCTATTTCCTCTTTAGAGCTTAAATCAGCTACTTTCATTCTGCTCTTATAGGCAGATGCAATATCAGGTACCAGCACATTTACATCTGCACTGATCTTGCTGCAGCATGCAAGGCGCCATCCTTCCTGATATTCCTCATCAGAAATGTGTAATGTCTTTTTGCTCTCCAGTTCTCCGCTTTTTAACTGGACACGGCATTTTCCGCAGGCTCCGTTTCCGGAACATGGTGCATCGATCGCCACATTGGCTCCACGTGCAACCTCGAGTAAATTATCCCCCGCATTGGCATAAGCTTCTACCACACTGCCATCTTCGAATGAAAATGTTACCTTAAACATTCGGCAACCACCTTTCTCATAGTCGTTAATAGCCTGTAATAAAACGAGGGCTGAAGACCGAAGCCTTCAGCCCCCATAATTATGTATTCAATTTATTCAAATACGCTTTATCAGAAATACTGATTAGATTTCCAGATAGGAATCTGCATACAGTGTATTGCCTTTGAATACATCACAGGATTTAATAGTTTCCATCAGACGAAGGTCGTTAGGGTTAACGATCGCAGATGTAAGACCATTCATCATAGCCATTGCTACAAGAGCAGAGTCCATGATCGGACGGATATGTTTCGGCATACCGTTACTGTTATTGGAAAGACCACCTGTGGAGTTCAGTCCCATATCAGAGAACATTTTGATTGCTTCAAGAACTTCCATCTGTTTGTCCTGCATTCCTTTTACAACCAGGAATAACGGGTCAAACCAGAGATCTTCAGCTTCCATACCAAGAGACATACCTCTTTCAAGCATGTTCTGGCAGTGCATCATACGTTCATCATTGTCTGCTGCTACCATACCGGAAGAGCAAAGTGCGATACAGATGGCATCGTTTGCTGCTGCAAGATCGATGTTTGTGATTCTGTCACCAGCATCAGCGGAGTTAACGATCGGTTTTCCTTTTGCTCTGTTGTATACAGAAATACCAGCTTCAATAGCTTTCTTATTTGTTGTATCCAGTGCAAGCGGAACATTGTCGAATTCTGACTGAAGGAGCTGTACAGCCCATTTCATCAGGTCTTCTCCGTCGTTCTCAGCAGGTCCGATATTTACATCAAGGTAAGTTGCGCCAGCATCAAGCTGCTGTTTTGCTCTTTTGATGATCGGCTCTGGATCTCTTTCTGTAAATGCTTTGTTTACTGCAGGTGCAGTAGTGGAAAGTCTTTCTCCGATTGTTACAAATTTTGCCATAACCGTGTTCTCCTTTTTATTTATTTACACAGGATAAAACCTGTATGCTTCTCATTAAACGCCAGACCGGACAGATGCCCGGCCCGGCATGTTAATCCCATCAGATCTGACCGTCTGCCTGCATATCCTTTAAGAATTTAACAAGCTGTACAGCTTCTCTTGGTCCAACGATGATTTCCCATCCAGGAAGTTTTGCTTCAAGGTCACCCTTAAGAACTGCTACCTTACCTGGGATAATAAGCTTTCTGGATTTTACCTTAGGCTCAACATTTTCTTTGATGTAAGCGGAAATGCTGTTGCCGGAGAATTTACCAGCTGCCCAGGATGTCAGTACGGAAAGTCCGCCTGCATCATTGATAACCAGGTTAAGCGGAACACCGGAACGCTCCAGCTCGCCGGATACTACGAAATATGTAAGAGCAAAGTCTACAGTAGTAACTACTACCGCATTCTCATCAGCACCATTTAATGGATAGATACCTGGCTCAACTTTCATTGGTTTCTGCGGGTCAGTGAAAACGTTCTGACGCAGACCATATAATGGAAGAGCTTCTGCATATGTCATCTGCTCCATAACGATGATGGAACCATATTTCATTGTAAACATAGATGCTAAAGCTGCCTGTAAGTGAAGGTCACCTTTTGCGATCTTAACAAGGTTTACGATAGATGGATAACCAAATGTTCTGTCCTGATCTTTCAGAGCTGCACGACGAACCTGTACAGTGTTTGCAAAGGTTTCTTTGATGTCAGCGCCTGTTGTATCAAGAACAAGGTTCTTGTTTCCAAGTTTTTCAAGAGCTGCTGTTGTATCATATAATTCATTTAAGTCTTTACCGGATACACCGAGAACAACACCTGCTTCTGTAGCAACTGCGTTCATTGCTTCATAGTTGGAAGCATCTGCACCGTTTAAGACCGGTTTGCTGTCTTTGCATACTGCAAGAGCGGCTTTAGCAATTTCAGGATCTTTGCATTCAAGAACTAAAGTTCTTCCAAGACCTGCTGCTTTTTCTACAAGTGCTGTATATTTAGCTGCATCTGCACCTTCGCCACAGTTTACATATACAAGTTCAGCATACATTCTTTCACCGATACGGTCATAATCTACCTTCGGAATCTCTGCAAGTTTTGCCTCTACTGTAGCATCATCCATGCATGTGCACAGAGCTACTGCATATCTTGGCTTGCTTACAAATGTTTTTTCGTGTCTGAATAATACTGTTTCTCCACCCAGACTATGTTCTTCTGCACCAGTACCAATTTTGATTGTCTTCATTGGCGGAGCAGTTGCCTCGGAAAGAGATGCTAAAGCTTCATCAGACATATGCGGACATTGTTCGATTTTCATAGCGCCCTGAGCAACCTTCATAGAGAAAGCCATACATGTTGGGCATCCGCATTCCTTACAGTTTTTCTTTGGTGTTAATTTAAAGATCTGAATACCATTCAGTGCCATTTTATTTGTTCCTCCTATTCAATTACGCAAGTGCTTTGATCATTCTGGAAATAGCTGCAACAGCTTCCGGATGTCTTAAGATGACTGCATCAGATCCGGCTGCAAGGTCAGCAGCAGCTGTCATAACTTCCATATCGATTCCACGCTCTTCTTCCGGTCCCCATTCAGGCATATCAGCTTCAGAAGCTGTAGCTTCTTTTACGCCCCATGTCTCAGCGGATACCGGTGTAATGATAGGCATCTGCAGCATGTTATCATTCTGAGATAAAGCTGCACCTTTGATACGGTCCATTGTAGATACAACGTACTCATATCCATATCCGGCAGCAGCACTACCGATATTCATAACGATCTTCTGTGCGTTAACGCCTAACTGAGTAGTTACAACGTTAAGCTGTTTAGCAAGGTTGATATCTACGGCAGATTCTGCACCTACGATCTGATCGTAAGCAAGTCCTGCTGCAGCACCGATTGCTTTGTAGTTTTCTTCTTTTTCAGAAAGGATCAATACATTTCTTCCCTGAAGAGCTTCTGCTACCTTCGGAAGAAGTTCGGCGTCTTTCTCTACGTTCTTGCATCCTTCTACTACTAATGGTGCATCAATTGCATCAGCAACTTCTTTTACAACTGCGATAAGTTCATCAACAGATTTGTTTACACCGTTTGGATCTCCACCTTCAAGGATAAGAGCTACAAAGTCAGCACCTTCCATAGCTGCTGCTTTTTTAGCCATTTCTCCGATTGTGGAAGCTCCGTCATAGTATGCTTTGATACCTTCGGATACAATATTCTCAAGACCCATATCAGAGATTTCCACACCAATCTTAGGTGTGTTTTCTGATGGTGCATCAAAAGAATAGAATGGATAAGTAGAGTCTCCGCCGATTGTTACAGTCTTATCTCCGCTGCCAATGGTGACTGTATTAATCTTTGCATTGAATTTCTGAAGTTTCTGATTAAACGGCATTTTTTTGGCCTCCTTAAAAAAATTACTGTGTGTATGTATCTTTTCGCAGACTTACACACTATGTCATGTGTAGTATACAACATTATCCTGCCCGTTGACAAGTACACTCTGCCATATTTTGTTAAAAAAACAACAATTTCACCGCTTTCATTTATTTTCCATAACAAAGTGAAAAATCCGGCAAATTGCCATATCTGAACTTTACTGATTCTTCATACACTCCGCATATATTTTATCAGCAAATCATTACGCATCCACATTTCGTCCTTACGAAACAGAATGATTGTACTTTCACACGATCACGTTTTGTATGTCCTTGAAATATAATATACTATGGTTTTTATCTATACGCTTTTGGGCGTTTAAACCCGGAGGCTTATTGAAAGCCTCCGCATGACTCCATAATACCTCCGGGGAAACCACCATGCTTTACATCATCGGCTCAAGAGCTAATGCCGGATGGCCTTTTTCTGTAAGGAAGCCAACCAGTGTTTCCGGATCAGTAGCAATTGTTTCATCACCGATCATATCTGTAAAGTTGTCAATTCCGTAGAGTTCTTTTGCTGTGTTGTTCAGACGTTCAGCAACAAACTCTTTTAATTCTTTTGGCATCCATACGATACGTTCGATACCGCCTTCTGCCTTCATGAATTTCTTGGAGCTGATGAAATGTTTACCATGTCCCATGAAACCAGGTGTCTGAACACCACCACCTGTCATGGATGCCATTTCTGAGAATGTCATTCCAAGAGGTGTCATGCCTGCATACTCACGGTTAGCAATAACAACACCATTGGAGAATGGCTCGATACCACAGATACACTCGAAGCATCCGCATGATGTCATAGGATCCTGCATGATAGAGTACAGTGTAACGTGCTCTAATGCACCCTGGGAGAATTTCTTAACAGCTTCATCTACGTCTTCATAAGAACCAAGGTTCTCATCAATAGGTCTTTCTTTTGTAATTACCTGGCAAGGTCCGTTTGGATCCAGCTCGTTGGTAGCTTTTGCATCCAGCCATGAAACGGCACCGCAAAGTCCAAGTCTCTCAGGTGTAACAACACATACGTGAGACGGGGAGAATGCCTGGCAGAGGATACAGCTGTAATATACATCTACAGATTCGTCTGTCAGAGTATTCAGACGGTCATCACGTTTCTCGAAGATCGGGATAGCAACTTCATGACGGATTCTTGTACACTCAGCAGGATCTGTATAAATAGTAACTTCACATTTATCAACAACTGCGTCAAATTCATTTTTAACCTGTGTATAGAGAACTTCACCGATATGTTTGATCTTGAAGCCTGCAGCAAATGCATCTTTGCTGATACGGATTCTCTGCATATCTCTCTGTCCTGTATGGTATACACCTTCGATACAGTTGATGTAGTTATGGAACTTACGCTCGATAACCGGTTCAAAGTCAGGCTGCATGTTTTTACCTGCAACTTTAACAACATATGCAATGCTGTTCTTGCTGCCAAGTTCCATGTCGTCTACTTCCGGACCAACAACTGTAATCTTGTGGTCTTCTACTTCACTCGGTTCACATGTATGTACAAGCTCTGCACAGTCTACACGGGAACCATCAAATTCAACCTGCATGTCTTTACGACGGATAATCTCACCTTCGAATGCAGATGCAAAAGCAACAGGGATATCAATGTTTGTAATTTTGATCTTGATGTCACGGGCTTCCAGAGAAGTTGCATTCCATTTGGAGATGTCTTTCTGGCAGATAAGGCTCTTCGGTACTCTTGCAACATCTTCCTGGTTTGTGATAACCGGGAATCCAAGAGCGATAGCGCCTGCACCACAAGCTACGATCACATCATTTAACGGTGCAAATGCATTAACAAATGCAGGTACACGTTTCATTGTGTAATCCATCAGAGTTGCAGCATCACCTGGTTTCACGTTACCGAAGATAAGAGCTGCACGAAGTGCTACAGATACTACATGGATAACTGCTGTAACGTCTTTTCCAAGCGGGATAACACGTACGTTAGCACCTGTCTTGTATCCAACTTCCTCTAACTGGTCAATAACGTCACCAACCAGAGTAATCAGGATACCCTGAGACTGATAGGATTTAACAAGGTCTGCTGCTTCCTGAGCGGAAGGAGCTTTTCCAAGGATAACTGCTACACCTGGGATATCGCCTGTTACAAGCGGTACACCAAGTTCACGGATCACTGCATCTGCAAGATGTCCGTAGCAAGGAGCTTCATAAGGAACTGCTCCGTCGATATATTTCAGAACTTCGATAAATTCTGCGCAGAGAGCTGTAGCAACACCTGACATAAATACATCATGTGTTCTCTTCTCTCTTGTCATAAGAGTTTTTACTACTGCAAGAGCATCTTTTAACTCTGCAAGAGTTCCAACCTTTGTTCCTGTTACTGCATAGTAGCATGGTAAGGAATATGCTGTATCAGGGAAGCTGACTGCTTTGTCAGCGCCGTATTTCTCAATTGCCTGGTTAATGGCACCCTCTGTCAGTCCATAAACCGCGTCGTTTCCCGCAAAAACACTTTCAAATAAAGTCACTTTTGTTTACCTCCTAATATATGAGATTATTGACGATCTATTTTTTCTTTTATCTTAATGATCTCATCGGTAACTGTTTTGCTGAAATCATAGGGGGACTTGCCCTGTCTGTCCGCATCAATTACCTCTGTATTGTAATGAATCATTCCTAAAAGATCTTCCTGTGGAATCCGTTCTCTGATAAAGTTCTCATCATCCTCGTTGCGCACTTTATTTGCAACAACCTTTACCTGGGATACCCCTAAATCTTTTGCCAGACGCTTTACATTTTTATATGTCTGCACACTTCTTGCACCTGGTTCAATCACTACGATAAATGCGTCTACTCCTTCTGTGGTTCCTCTGCCGAGATGCTCCAGGCCGGCTTCCATATCAAGAATTACTACATCTTCTCTTCTCAGTACCAGATTGTTAATAATACGTTTCAGCATTACATGCTCCGGACATACACATCCGCCGCCGCCTGTCTCGACAGTTCCCAGGACAAGGAGCCGTACGCCATTACAGACCTTACCATATTTCTCCGGAATATCGTCTACTTTCGGATTCAGATGATAGAACTGATTTCCTGCTGTAGCACCTGTACGTTCTTCCACCAGCTTACGCATCTTTGAAATCGGTACAATAGAATCCAGAGTTTCTTCATCAAAGCCTAATGCAAGACCAAGATTCGCATCCGGATCCACATCTGCTGCAAGTACCGGTCTGCCCTCTGCTGCATACAACCTGGCCAGCGTTGCTGCAAAAGTGGTTTTGCCTACGCCGCCTTTTCCTGTAACTGCTATTTTCATTTTACGTCATCCACCTTTTATTTCGTTTTCAGATCACAGCAGATCAGATTCCTAATGCTGTTCTCTTTTCTTCAATTCTCTCGATCATAAGATCAACTAATTTATCAATGTCTTTTTCTACTGTATAAGCAGCACCTGTCCATTTTCTGGTTCCTTCTGTAAGAAGTTCGCACATTTCTGAAGAACCGGAAACATATGGATCAACACCAAGGAATGTATCAATACCGGTACCTACTACATAGTTACCGATGGATACAGCTTTTTCAGACATCCATTCCGGTGCACATCCAACTACAGGAAGCTGATTGATCTGAAGACCTGAATCTTTTGCAAGTTCAGCAGCAAGGATCATCATACGGGAAATATCTACGCATGATCCCATATGGAGTACCGGTGGGATATCAGCCAGTTCACAGACACGTTTCAGACCTGCGCCGCAGAGATCTTTGGCAGATTTGTCCATAAGACCTGCTTTTGCAGCTGCCTGTGCTGAACATCCTGATGCAATAATAACGATATCGTTGGCGATACATTTCTTCATCAATTCAATATGTGCATAGTCAGGACGGATCCTAGGATTGTTACATCCGACCATAGCAACAGCACCACGGATAACACCGGAAGTGATGCACTCAAGTAATGGTTTGGTTGTTCCTGTCTCATCAACCTGAGAGTTTGTAACACTGTCAAGAACCTTAACGATTGCTTCTACGGAATATCCAACTGTAGCTTTCTGTTTCAGCTGTGGGATATGTACAAGTTCAGGCTTTCTGTTCTTGAAGTTATCAATAGCCATCTTAACGATCGCTTTCGCATTCTCTCCTGCTGTCTCAGCATTGAATCTGATAAATTCAGCATCCGGCATCTGAGCAATCGGAGAAGTTGTGATAAATTTAGTATGGAAGCATTTGCTTAAAGGTCCTAATGCAGGGAAGATACACTGAACGTCTACTACGATTGCTTCGCAGGCACCTGTCAGTACTACATTCTCCTGCTGCAGGAAGTTACCGGCCATCGGAACACCGCGACGCATAGCTACTTCGTTTGAAGTACAGCATACACCGGAAACAGTGATTCCTTTTGCTCCTACAGATTTTGCATAATCGATCATTTCCTTACTGTCTGCATATTCACAGATCATCTCAGAAAGGCTCGGATCATGTCCGTGTACAACGATATTTACGTTCTCTTCAACCATTACACCAAGGTTAGCTTCAGTGTCAATTGGTTTCGGAGTTCCGAATAATACGTCAGAAAACTCTGTTCCCATCATGGAACCGCCCCATCCATCAGCAAGACCGCAGCGGATAGACTGTTTTACAAGAGCTTCCGGAAGAGAAGAACATCCCATATGAGCCATATGTAAAGAAGTAGAAACCTCACGGTCGATCGCACGTGGTGCAATTTCATTTTCAATCAGTTTCTCTTTCTGTCCTGCTGGCATTCTGTCAAGGAATCTCTGATATCCAAATGGTTTACCATATTCCATCAATCCTGTCTCAGCCATTTCATGAGCCAGATCATAGATATCTTTCCCTTCTGTCTCTACGCCCCATTCTTTCGCAATACGGATCAGTTTCTCAGGATCTTTTACCTGATAGTTTCCACCGTCTTTTGCACAATATAATGTGTGGCAGATTTCACGACCGTGATCAGAGTGAGTAGCTGCACCGCCTGCTGTAAATTTCAGGAAGTTTCTTCCTACGATACCATGGGCGTCACATCCACAGACACCTCTTGGTGCTTTAGGGGTAATACGACATGGTCCCATAGAACAGATACGACAGCAGACACCCTGCTCACCGAATTTACAATGTGGAGTCTGGTTCTTTACACGGAACTGCCATGCATCAGCTCCTACTTTTGCACCTGTCTCCAAAAGTCTGGCAGTAGCCTCTTCAAACTCTTCCACTGTAGTTAATTTGAATTCACTCATTATAGACCTCCTTTAATTCTGGTTTGTGTATTCCTTAAGATACACATTTTTATTTTATTAATAATCCCATAGGCAGGAAATCCCGGTTATCTATATCTGAAGAATTGGCTCCGCTAAAGATAACTGTGATAACCCATCCCCTCCCATGGGTTATTTAACTAAAAAAATAAAGATATAAAATTGTATTTATTTCTGCATATATAGATTTCCTATGCGCACAAACATCCCTCGTCGGATTCCCATCCGACAAGGGGTGTATTTTATAATTTTAAATTATCAACGATTGCACGAAGTGCAGTCTTGACAGGATTGTCTTCCGGAAGTGTGCTTGTAGGACGTCCTTCACAGTCATATTCATAGACTGTCTCATCCTGAGGAACAACGCCAAGAAGTGTCAGTCCCTGATTTGCAATCTCTTCCTGAATTCCTTTATTCAGTTCTCCTTTCGGAGCCCGGTTGATAATCAGCCCGACTGTGTCAGGATGCATATCACATTCCTTAATAAGTTCTGCGATTCTGCCTACTGCCTGTACTCCTCTTCTGGAACAGTCACTGACCAGAATAGCAGTCTGCATACTCGGAAGAACGCCTCTGCTGATATGTTCCATTCCGGCTTCATTATCTACAACAATATATGGATAATTATTCTGATATTTTGCAAGCTGAGTCTGAAGAAGACCATTCACATAACAGTAACAGCCCTTTCCCTGTGTCCTTCCCATAACAAGAAGATCAAAGTCATCATCCTCAACCAGTGCATCTTCAAAGCGCATCTCTGCGTAATCTGCCTTGGACATTCCGGTAGGAATCGGATTCTCTTTTGCAAGTTCAGCACGTGCAATTTCCTCACGCACATCACCAAGAGTTGTCTCTACTTTTACGCCAAGAACTTCATTAAGATTTGAATTTGCATCAGCATCTACCGCAAGAATCGGCCCTTTACCCTTTTCACACAGGTACTGGATCAGCATTCCGCATAATGTTGTTTTTCCTACGCCGCCTTTTCCCGCGACAGCAATTACGTGTGCCATAAAACCAGGTGCCTCCTAAATCTGTCTTAATTCAATATAGTATGTCAGGTTTAAAAAGTATTTTACTCCCGACCTGATATCAGTCACATTTCAGTTTCACAATACTGTTAGCAAGGTCAACCATCAAAATAGTCCCCTCTACCACTCTCTCATCTCCCATAATATCTCTGAGGATCAGTTTGTTTCCGTCTACATCAATGCGGGAAACATTTTTAAAAATAACAGAATCATCACTTTCTTTATATACAGTTGCCAGACACATATGATGTCGCCTCCTATTTCATCTCTTCTTTAACAAGTGTTAAGGCAAGTCCAAGTCTCATATTACCTTTCTGGAAATCTGCAACAGCTTCCTTAATGGTCTTACATGCTGCATCCATTCCCATCTTGGCAAGATTGTCAGCCATCTGATCCAGTTCCTGAGCATGATGCTCATTGTGCTGGAGCATATACGTCAGAAGAGCCAGTGTCTCATTCTTGCAGTCACCTTCACTGCATGATCCGCAATGAGCAGTATCACAGGCATGATCTGTATGAGAATGTCCATGATCATGACCTTCGCCATGAGTATGCTCATGAGTATGAGTCATACCATCTTCATGGGTATGTTCATGGGTGTGTCCATGTCCATGCTGGACAAGATTCCCATTTTCATCTTTGATTAAATGCATGGTTAAATGCTCCCTTCTATTGAAAAATACACTGAATTTATAAAATTCAGTCTTTTTTTATGACAATAAATTATCAATTTACTGATATTATACATCTTTTTTTTCGTTTTCGCAAGCCATTTAGCATAAATAATCACTAAAAAAATTTTGAAATATATGCTTTGAAATAGCTTTTTTCACAAGAAGTGTTAATATTTTGACCGTTATGTTATATTGTTAACAATGTATTCTTGCAAAAACTTAATAATTTTTATGTACTTCTGACACATTTTTATGTTATACTTGGACAAGATTATCGGGCAAAGCGGCTTGCCCAAAGTGTATATAGGAATTGGAGGAATTGTTTTGGATAATACTGTTTTTCTGAACACAAACAGAGAGATGCCTTTACTCGGACTGGGAGTGTACAAAGCCACCGGGGAAAACGAGGCTGAAAGTGCTATTATTTCTGCTGTTGAATCAGGATACCGTCTGATTGATACAGCCTCCGTATATAAGAACGAAGAAAATGTAGGACGGGGAATCGCCAGCTGCGGAATACCGCGAAGTGAACTTTTTATTACTACAAAAGTATGGAATACCGCACAGCGTCTGGGAGACATTCAGGGTGCTTTTGAAAGAAGCCTGGACCGGCTCAAACTGGATTATGTTGATCTGTATCTGATCCACTGGCCGGTTCCGGGATGTTATCTCAGCACCTGGAAAGTACTGGAGGAAATCCAGAAATCCGGACGGGCTCTTTCTATCGGTGTCAGCAACTTTGAAATCCGTCATCTGGAAGAGCTGGAAGCCAATTCCGGAATTATACCTGCGGTAAATCAGATTGAATGCCATCCGCTCTGCTATCCGAAAGAGCTGATTGATTATTGCCAGAATAAAGGAATTCAGGTACAGGCATATGCCCCGCTTGCCAGAGGCGCATATCTTGATAACGATGTAATGTGTGTACTTGGAACCAAATACGCCCATACTCCCGCTCAGATCGGTCTGCGTTGGGCTACTCAGAAAGGAATTTCCGTAATTCCCAAATCCGTACATCCTGACCGCATCAGAAGCAATGGCAATATTTTTGATTTCACAATCGAACAGGAAGACATGGATCTGATCGATACTCTGAATGAGAATTTTCACAGTTCACATATTCCCGAGGATTTAAGGGACATTGCATTCTGATAAAGAGTAGTTAAAAAATATTTTATCATGCAAATGCAAAAAGCAGATGTATTTATATAACATCTGCTTTTTGCATATTTATCATCTCTGTCTATAGAATTTCCCGTAAATGATACATTTGAAAGTTTTTCGTAACTATTCAGCAGTCAGCTATCCCGCGAGGTACTGAACAGTTACAGTTTTTCTATAACATCTCAGTTAGCTCACTGTCCGTCTTCCCATGGAAGCATCGGTGTCTCCACTTTCTTATCTCTTACCATAAGGTCGATCACCGCTTCCGCTGCACTTTTTCCTTCAAACAGAACTTTGTTTATTTCTGTAATGATCGGCATTTCCACATCATATTTCTCAGCCAGTTCTTTTGCTGCTTTTGCGGAATAAACACCCTCCACGATCATTTTCACTTCAGCCATTGCCTGCTCCATGGTATATCCTTTTCCCATCAGATATCCGGCTTTCCGGTTACGGCTGTGGACACTGGCACAGGTAACGATCAGATCTCCGATTCCGGACAGACCATAGAAGGTTTCCATACGCGCTCCCATTTTAACACCCAGACGTGAGATTTCCGCAATTCCTCTTGTGATCAGAGCTGCTTTGGTATTATCGCCGTATCCCAGACCATCTGCGGTTCCGGCCGCCAGTGCAATCACATTCTTTAACGCTGCGCCAAGCTCCACTCCCAGCATATCCGGTGTAGTATAAACTCTGAAAACAGGGCTCATAAAGATTCCCTGCAGATATTCTGCTGTCTCTCTCTGGTGAGAACTTACCACACAGGTAGTCGGAAGTCCCTTTCCAACCTCTTCTGCATGGCTTGGACCGGAAAGCACAGACACATTTGCCTGTGGAAGTTCCTGTTCAATGATCTCGCTTAAAGTAAGAAGAGTTTTTTCCTCCACGCCTTTGGCAACATTTACAATTTTCTGTCCGTTTTTTACAAAAGGCGCCATACGCTTGCAGGTACTTCTGGTATAAGGCGAAGGAACTGCCAGAATTGCCACATCTGCATCCCGCAGGCTTCTCTCAATATCTGTTGTGATATCAATCGGTTCAGGAATCTTTACACCCGGAAGTTTGCTCACATGTTCCCGCTTTTCCCTTAATGTTGTGATTTCCTCCCCAAGTGCTGACCAGAGAATCACCTCGTGTCCATTATTGTAAAGAAGGATAGACAGGGCAGTTCCCCAGCTTCCCGCACCAAGTACACTTATCTTTGCCATATAAATACCTCTTTTTATTTATTTTTTTTGCTTAAATAAATTTTACTTTCCGTCCCGTCAAGAAGCCGTTTTATATTCTTTTTATGTCTGTAAAATGCCAGTACTGTCAAGAGTCCCATAACAATATAAAGCTCGATCATATGAGAAGAATCCATATGATAAGAACCCCTCTGTCCAAATATGATCATACTGATAAATGCAGCCAGATATGCACTTACCGAACACAGTGAAACATAGTGTGTCAGGAAAAATAATCCAAAGAATACAATTGCGCAGATTATAAAAATCCGCCAGTCAAAGGCAATCACAAGTCCTACAGATGCAGCTACACCCTTCCCGCCTTTAAAATTAAGATAAAACGGAAAATTATGCCCCAGAATACACCCCGCTGCTGCATAAAGGCTCAGCAACGGCAGGATATCTCCATAAGAATTTCCCAATATTGCTCTTACGATCAGGATGGCTGCAATACACTTCAGACAGTCACATAACAGATTCAATGCTCCGGCCTTTTTGCCAAGTGTACGCAGTACATTTGTAGAGCCCAGATTTCCACTTCCCTGTTTGCGGATATCAATATGATAAATTTTTCCTAAAATGTATGCGGTCTGAAAAAGTCCGCATGCATATCCAATTGCAATACAAATCAGTCGTTCCATGATTATTCTTTTTCACCTCGTTCACGAATAATGAATTTCAGTGATGTTCCCGCAAATCCAAAGGCATCCCTGATCTTATTCTCCAGATATCTGGTATAAGAGAAATGCATCAGCTCTTTGTCATTTACAAAGATAACAAATGTAGGCGGTTTGACAGCCACCTGTGTCATATAGTAAATCTTCAGACGTTTTCCCTTGTCAGACGGAGGCTGCTGCATTGCTACTGCCTCAGAAAGGATTTCATTCAGGACACCTGTCTGGATACGCAGTGTCTGGTTTTCGATAACCGCATCAATCGTCTCAAACATTCTTGAGATTCTAAGGCCTGTCTTTGCAGAGATAAATACCAGTTCTGCATACGGCATATATGCCAGAACCTCACGGATTCTGTTTGTATGTTTGTAGATTGTCTTATCGTTCTTCTCAATCGCATCCCATTTGTTGACGGCAATGATAACGCCCTTTCCTCTTTCATGGGCAATACCTGCGATCTTGGCATCCTGTTCTGTAACTCCCTCTGACGCATCGATCATAACAATAACGACATCTGCACGCTCCACAGCAGTCACTGTACGGATCACACTGTATCTCTCGATTTCTTCTTTTACTTTACCCTTGCGGCGAAGTCCGGCTGTATCAATAAAGATATAATCCTTACCCTGCCATTTTACTCTGGTATCTACCGCATCTCTTGTAGTTCCGGCAATATCAGAAACGATCACACGGTCTTCTCCAAGAAGCTTATTTACCAGAGAAGATTTACCTACGTTTGGTTTACCTACGATAGCGATTCTCGGAATCTCATCCTCTTCATCGGTATCAGCATCCTCAGGAAAATGTTTCGCTACTTCATCAAGCATATCTCCCAGCCCCATACGGTTTGCCGCAGAGATCGGAATCGGTTCTCCGATACCAAGATTATAAAATTCATAGACATCCATCATAAATTTCTGAATGCTGTCTACTTTATTAACAACAAGGACAACCGGCTTACCGCTACGTCGAAGCATATCTGCTACTTTTGCATCGGAATCAACCAGCCCCTGATGAACATCTGTGATAAAGATAATAACATCAGCTGTATCAATTGCGATCTGAGCCTGTTCTCTCATCTGAGAAAGGATAATATCACTGCTGTCCGGTTCAATACCACCTGTATCAATCATGGTAAACGTCTTATCAAGCCATGTCACATCTGCATAAATTCTATCTCTTGTAACGCCAGGTGTATCTTTTACAATAGAAATCTTCTCACCTGCCAGCGCATTAAACAATGTGGATTTGCCTACATTAGGTCTGCCCACTATCGCTACTACCGGTTTGCTCATATATCTGTCTCCTTCTTATCTTTTTATGGTCGGGTGCTTCGATCAGACAATTTACAAGGTCCGCTCCCGGTTCGTCAACCACAACGATTTCTGTGTTAAGAGCCTGTCTGATATCTTCCACCGTAAGGTCATCCAGAAAAACATCCTCTCCACTTCTAAGCATATTGCAGGGAATCAGAAGCTTCTCGCCCAATTCTCTCCTGGCGAGCTGATCTTTAAGATCAGTACCTGTGATCAGACCCGAAACGGTAATCTTCTCTCCAAAGAAATTATTCTTCACCGCATATACTTCTGCATGCACATTAGGAAATTTCTCCTGTACCAGTTTTATCATTTTACCTATATAGGGCGCTGCAAGCCGCCCTGTCGCAACAGTAGCGTCTACTCTTCTGTCATCGCCTTCAAGCTGTTCAAGTCTCTCTTTTACCTCTGTTTCAAGCAGGCGCATCATACCAACGCCATTTTCAAGCTGCAGATATCCGTCATATCTTCCTTCTTCAGGAAGTTCATAACCTGCAAGAATGTACCATTCATCTGAGGCATGTACAAAATGTATGCCATGCTTTTCTACCATAATTCTCTGCCAGCGTTCCACCTGACTGATCAGATATCTCGCATCCTCTTTGTCAAAAGATTCCAGCGGATACAAGCCGTCACGATATTTCGAAAGTCCTACCGGAACAATCGAAACACTCTGTAACACAGGTGCATATTCTGCCAGCTTTTCCAGGCTGTATTCCAATTCGCCTCTGTCGTTTATCCCCTTGCACAGAACAATCTGCCCATTCATAGTTACATCGCCTTTATAAAGCTTATCAACCTTTGCAAGAGCATCCCCGGCAAAACGATTATGAAGCATTTTACAGCGAAGCTCGGGATTCATGGTCTGAAATGATACATTAATAGGTGAAAGATGAAACTTGATAATACGATCCAGATCATAATCACTCATATTCGTGAGGGTAACATAGTTTCCCTGAAGAAACGAAAGTCTGGAATCGTCATCTTTAAAATACAAAGTTTCTCTCATCCCGGGAGGCATCTGATCGATAAAGCAGAAAATACAATGATTAGAGCAGGAACGATATTCGTCCATAAGACTGTTCTCAAATTCAACTCCAAGATCATCCTCGTATTCTTTTTCCACTTCCAGTTCCCATTCCTCGCCATTCTTCTTCCGGATAAGGAGCGTGACAAATTCGTCATTCATCAGATAACGATAGTCAAACACATCCTCTACCGGCTGGCCATTAATGGAAAGCAGTGCATCCCCCGGTTCCAGTTCCAGTTCTTCTCCGATACCGTCAGGAAGAACTCTGGATATAATGTGTAAATTTTTTTTCATGAATTACTAACTCCATTGGGATATATCCGAAAACTGTGGGATCATTTTTCCGGTATATCTTTTCATTAAAACACGCTTATGCGCATCTGTTTCGATAATTTTATAACTATTCAGCATTTTCTACGTTATCTGCCAATTACTGCACAGCTATATAAACTCATTATCTTCTATATCATAACAATTGTGCAAGAAAAAATCAATAAATTCCTTGACGTATTTTAGGGCAAATGTTATAAATTATATTGAAATCTATTTTTTGAGTATAAAATCACTTAGGAGGAGTATTATGCCAAACATAGAATTGTTGGAAAAATCCATGCCGGTTGCACCTATCCGTATTGCAGCTCTTGGATGCAGAGAACTTGCAGAAGAAGTTGATAAGAAACTGGTAAAATTCCGTAAGGAACTGGTTGCCCGTAAACAGCTTAGTGTTATACCGCAGGGTTACAGTGAAGAGTCATTTCTTGTAGAATGTGACTGCCCGCGTTTTGGAACAGGAGAAGGTAAAGGTTATATTAAGGAATCTGTCCGTGGTACTGACCTTTACATCATGGTCGATGTGACAAATTACAGCGAAACTTATACAGTATGTGGACATGAGAATCATATGTCACCTGACAATCATTTTCAGGACCTTAAGAGAATCATTTCTGCTGCTACAGGTAAGGCACATCGTATCAATGTTATTATGCCATTTCTTTATGAAGGCCGTCAGCACAGACGTACAAAGAGAGAATCTCTTGACTGTGCACTGGCTTTGAAAGAGTTAAGTGATATGGGCGTTTCCAACATCATTACATTTGACGCTCACGATCCACGTGTTCAGAACTCTATTCCGCTGAACGGTTTTGATAACTTTTTCCCAACCTATCAGTTCTTAAAAGCTCTGATCAAGAGCGTGCCGGATCTTCGTGTTGACAACGATCATCTGATGATCATCAGCCCTGACGAGGGCGCTATGTCCAGAGCCGTTTATTTTTCAAATATCCTTGGTGTAGATATGGGAATGTTCTACAAACGTCGCGACTATTCTACGATCGTTAACGGAAAGAACCCTATCGTTGCTCATGAATTCCTTGGCGATTCTGTAGAGGGAAAAGATGTTGTAGTTATTGATGACATGATTTCCTCCGGTGGAAGTATGCTTGATGTTGCAAAACAGTTAAAAGAACGCCATGCAAAGCGAGTATTTGTGTGCACTACTTATGGCCTGTTTACAGATGGTCTGGACAAGTTTGACGAATATTATGAAAAGGGATGGCTCGACAGAGTGATCACAACCAACTTAAACTACCGCATCCCGGAACTTCTTACAAGACCATATTACATCGAGGCAAACATGAGCAAATATCTTGCAAGTATTATTGATATCATCAATCATGATGTCTCTGTTGAAAAAGTTCGTTCCAGCAATGAAAAAATTATGAGCCTTATGGAGAAAGTTAACTCAAGATAGTTTTTTCTTCATAAATGAAAAAAGAAGAAGTATCCCTCATCTAAGAGAGATCTTCTTCTTTTTTATTCTCTGATGCCAAGAAAAGCTCCAAGATTCCCACGTTTCCCATGAGAGGCTCTATGGGAGAAAAGAAATTTCGGATTACAGCAGGTGCAGATATTCGGCATAGAAATATTTTCCGGACATATTCCTGCTTCTGTGAAAATAATCCGATTCGCCTCCCAGAGATTAAGCTGGTATTTTCCATTGTCTTTTCCATAAAAAAGTTTGTCCCAGTGTTTCTGGTCAAAAGCATTCTTAAATTCTTCAATTACATCCAGACTTACTTCATAACAATCCTGACAGATAGATGGACCAATGGCAACTTTCATATCCTTTGGATTACTGCCGTACTCTTCTGCCATCTTTTTTATCGTAACTTCTCCGATTTTCTGAACAGTACCTCTCCATCCGGAATGAGACAGCCCAATCGCATGGTGTAGCGGATCTACAAAATATAACGGTACGCAGTCCGCATAAAAAGTTGCCAGAACCAGACTGGGAACATTGGTGATCATCCCATCGATATCTGTATAATCCCGCGGAGTTACAATTCCTTTTCCACGATCTTTTTCTGTCACTTTTCTCACATTACAGGTGTGTGTCTGATCAGAGGTAACTATATTCTCTGCCCGGAATCCCATAGCAGCTGCAATCCGGTTATAATTTTCCCTTACGCAGGATTCTTCATCACCTCTTGTGAAGCTAAGATTCATCGAACTGTATATTCCCTGACTCACGCCACCCAGACGAGTACTAAACCCATGAACAAGCCATTCCACATCTTCAAATGCAGGATATGTAAGAAAAGTAACTCCCTCATTCTTTTTTATATTCAAATTCGGAATCTGTTCGCTGTTCCATTTTATTTTCATATCTTTTCCTTTTGTCAATTCATATATTCAAACGCATTCTTTACCCAGTATACTTTCTTATCGTCAATCCCAACTACATCAAAACGACATGGGATGTCTACATTGTGATATTCCACCGCAAGAAAATATCTGGCTACTTTACATATGGTTTTCTGTTTTGCAAAATTTACCGCTTCCAAAGCACGTCCGGACCAGTTGCCTTTTCGATATTTAACCTCAATAAAAACAAGATATTCATTATCTCTGGCAATCAGATCGATTTCTCCGTGCCGGCAGCGATAATTATATTTCAGGATAAATAACCCCTGTCCCTTTAAATATTCGGCCGATTTTCTTTCGTACCAGGTTCCTGTCGCTCTGGTATTATTATACAGTTTTTTCACTCATTTCTATTTACGTGTAGGCTTCTTTTGTATTTTTTACAAGCAAGTTCCCACCCACTGCTTATTGCTCTTCGCAACCCCCGCAGGGGACTTACTTGATTTGGTTAAATAAAATGTGTGATAAATGTTTTCCTGTGAATTGGTGTCGGGCCATACTTTTTCAATGCCTCAATATGTACCGCAGCGCCATATCCTTTATTTGAAGCGAATCCGTATTCCGGAAATACTTTATCATACTCTTCCATCAGTCTGTCCCTTGTTACTTTCGCAACAATGCTTGCCGCCGCAATGGAAACACTCTTGGCATCACCTTTGATAATAGGAACCTGTGGGATTGTAATCTGTGGAATCGTAACTGCATCATTAAGCAGAACCTGTGGCATAACGTCTAATTTACTTACCGCCTCACGCATTGCTTCATATGTAGCCTGTAAAATATTGATTTCGTCAATCCGTTCCGGACTGCGCATTCCAATCCCCACAGAAACTGCCTCTCTCATGATCACATCATACAGCTCTTCTCTCTTAGAAGCGCTGAGTTTCTTGGAATCATTTAAATAAAGAATCTGGTTGTCCTTTGGCAAAATCACCGCGCATGCAACAACCGGACCTGCCAGCGGACCTCTTCCAACTTCATCAATACCACATAAATATCCAAGATGTTCATATTTATGCTCGTATTCTTTCATTTTCTCAGTGCGCTGTTTCTCTGCTTCAAGCGCTGCCTCTTTCTTATGACACTGCTCAATCAGCTTTTTGACTCCGCTTCTGGTATCTTCTTTGTACATTTCATATAAAGCCGGGTAGCTGTGCATATCTGCAACAGCAAACTCGGCTTTGATCTCAGCTATTGTTTTCATAACGGTGCCCACTCCAATGTGATACGTCCCATTTTTCCGGAACGGAAATCGTCAAACAGTATCAGGGAAGCCTTTGCATAATCCAATTCTTCCTGCTTCTTCAAACAGCCTCTTGCCCTCGCAATCTGTTCGAGAACTTCCACAGCACTTCCCTCTTCTGTGATCTGATACCTATCTGCCAGAATATCCTTATAATTCTCACGCAGATAATCAATCAGCCAGAGCGCAAGTTCTTCCATATTCAGAATATCATCTTTGATAGAACCAACGCAGGCCAGACGGATTCCTACCTGCTGGTCTTCAAACTTAGGCCATAAAATACCAGGGGTATCCAGAAGTTCTACGCCCTTATTCAGGCGGATCCACTGTTTTCCTTTTGTAACTCCAGGTTTATTTCCTGTTTTTGCACATGCACGTCCCGCAAAGGTATTGATAAATGTGGACTTTCCTACATTCGGAATTCCCACTACCATTGCACGGATCGGCCGGTTCTTGATTCCACGGCGTCTGTCTCGTTCTATTTTTTCCTTACATGCTTCCTGAATGACGTTGTTTATTGCCTTCATTCCGGAACCGTTTCTGGAATCAACTTTTACAACATAAAAGCCCTTTGCCTGGAAATATGTTTTCCACGCTTCATTCTGGCGTTCATCAGCCAGATCCGACTTATTAAGAAGAATCAGTCTGGATTTGTTTTTTCCCAGTTCATCTATATCCGGGTTTCTGCTTGAAAGAGGTACACGGGCATCTACAAGCTCGATAATCAGATCAATCAGCTTGATATCCTCCTGCATCTGTCTCTTTGCCTTGGTCATATGACCAGGGTACCACTGTACGTTCATATCCACCTAACCTTTCAAAAATCCAAATTTATCTTTCGGGGAAATAATAAACCATACTTTTCCCACAATATATTTCTTGTTAATATTTCCGATGTCACCGTAACGGCTGTCTTCACTGTTATTTCTGTTATCACCAAGTATAAAATATTTTCCACTCTCCAGAGAGACTCCGTCTGAAGCCAGTCCTGCATTATTGATCTCAGGAAATCCCTTATTCTCATTATATACATCCCCATTGATCAATATAGAACCGTTAGATATCTGTACTGTCTCACCAGGCAATCCGATCACACGGCCAATATGTAAAGCCGCATCATCACTTCCACTGGTCTTATATACAATAATATCACCCCTTTTTGGCGATGACACTTTATAAATAGCTCTATTTACAAAAAAACGTTCTCCTACCTGCAAAGTAGGTTCCATTGCACTTTCCTGCATGGTCACTGACTGGAACATTGCGATTCCCACCAGCACTCCAAAAATCAGCACAACAGCAATCTGAAAAACCCAGTTGAGAATTCCCCGGACTTTACGGTCTTCCAGTTTTGTTTCCAGTTTATCTTTTGTTTCCTGCAGTGCTGAATTCTCTTTCCACTTTCTGATATCCATTCAATTCTCCTGCCAGATGGAAAAAGAGGGACAATACACTAGTTATTGTCCCTTCTTCTACAACTCATGAAATTATTTAACAAGCTCTTTAACCTTAGCAGCTTTACCTACGCGGTCTCTTAAGTAGTTCAGTTTTGCACGACGTACTTTACCACGACGGATAACTTCTACTTTAACTACATGTGGGGAATGAAGCGGCCATGTTTTCTCAACGCCTACTCCGTTAGAATTCTTTCTTACAGTAAATGTAGCTCTGTTGCTTCCGCCCTGTTTCTTGAGAACTGTTCCTTCGAAAACCTGAACACGTTCACGGTTTCCTTCTTTGATCAGTGCGTGTACTCTTACAGTATCACCTGTGTTGAATGCCGGTACTTCAGCTTTTAACTGAGCTGCTTCGATGTTTTTGATAATTTCGTTCATTTTATTCTCTCCTATTCTTATATGGATGTTCTTAATACATATTCCGTAACAGAGGACCATCTTTTTTCACAACAGTTGTGATTATACTATATCAATTGTCATATTGCAATACTTTTTTGCAGATTTATACAATTTACCATTTTGTAAAATGTAAGTATAGTTACCAGCAGATCACTTCACAACCGGTCTCTGTAACCAGAACCGTTACCTCCCACTGTGCAGACGGCAGTCCGTCCTCTGTTCGTACTGTCCACTCGTCAATTTCATCTGTATAAATCTCATCACTTCCCATATTTACCATCGGTTCTATCGTAAACATCATTCCAGGAACCATCAGAGCACCTGTATTTTCTTCTGAAACAAAGCTTACCCACGGATCTTCATGGAACTCGAGTCCCACGCCATGTCCGCCGATTTCTCTTACTACAGAAAATCCATTTTCTACCGCATGTTTGTGAACAGCACTTCCCATATTTCCAATCGGTGTCCAAGGTTTTACCTGTGAAATTCCAAGTTCAACGCATTCCTTGGTAACTCTGACAAGTTTTTCTTTTTCAGGACTTACCTTTCCAATGCAAAACATTCTGGATGAATCAGAATAGTATCCATTATAAATCGTAGATACGTCTACATTGATGATATCCCCCTCTTTCAGAATCTGCTCTTCATCCGGAATTCCATGACACACAACCTCATTTACAGAAGTGCAAACGCTTTTCGGAAAGCCTTCGTAATCAAGAGGTGCCGGAATTCCTCCGTGTCTTACGGTTTCTTCATGCACCCATCTGTCAATTTCTTCTGTTGAGACACCAGGTCCGATATGCTCTGCAACATAATCAAGAACTGCAATATTGATCTTACAGCTCTCTTTGATTTTTTCAATCTGCTCAGGTGTCTTGATCAGGTTATGATCAATAACTGCATATCCTTTCTGCTTCATCATTTCCATTTTCTCATCAAATGCTTCATGGCATTTTTTATATTTTTTACCGCTTCCACACCAGCATGGATCATTTCTTCCAATTTTTAAAGACATGCTTATCTTCCTCTTCCTTTTTTCTTATGTTGGGTACAGCGTATCATTAATTCATTCGACAATTTCACTGCAAGTGAATTTCTTTAGTTGCTTCTGCTACTTGCTTTGATTCAATCGGATAAAATCATCCATTTCCGCTACTTAGCTCAACACCGAATAACTACTGCATTTATTGCTCTTTGCAACCTCCGCAGGGGACTTACTTAATTCGGTTAAAATCAAATCATAATGACCGCGTACTTTCTTATCATATCATATTTTTTCTCAAAAATGTGATATATTATTGGTAAAATTATTCGATACCAAAAAATCCAGCAGCTTAATTGCCGCTGGATTTTGTAGAATCAGAATCAGATGCAGAATCTGCATTCATGATCTGATCCAGTTCACTGATCATTTCATCATCTTTCAGACGGAATTTTACCTCTACACGTCTTGATGCATTCTTATCTTCATTTCCCTTAGAGTCAAGAACCGGATTTGCAGAACCATGTCCATTTACTGTTAGATAATTCTGCAAATCTGAAATTTCATCAGGACTTAAGAAATTCCCCTGAATTTCCGTCAGATATTGCGCGACAGCCAGAGAACGTTTCTGGGAAAGCTCCAGGTTATAATCATAATCACCATCTGTGTCTGTATATCCATCGATAATAATCTCAGCCAGATACTTCTTATAATCATCCTGCAACAGTACCTTGCAGTAAATCGGCAGGATATTTGCAAGTTCTGCCTTACCCTCATCCGTAAGTTCTGACTGGTCATAGTCAAACATTACATTTGCATTCAATGTAAGAGCTCCTGTCTGCGCATCTATATCAACACTGACATTATTCTTGGAAAATTCTTTCTGCAATGCTTCAATAACATCGGCTTTTACACCGATAATATTGTCAATCTTTTTCTGCTGTGTGGCAAGAAGAGATGTTTTTTCATCAAGATCTGACTGCTGCTTATCCAGTGTAGCCTGCTGTTCTTTCAGCTGCGCAGCCAGCTCAGCCAGAAGTTTTTTCTGTTTGTCAAGCTGTTCATCCTGAGAACTTAACTGACTGTCTTTTTCATCCAGCTCATTCTGCTGCGCCAGGATTTCTGCAGTATACTGTTCCTGAAGAGCAATTTTATCATCTCTTTCTTTAATACTTTCATTATAACTTTTCTGTGCCTGAAAAAGTGTCACACACATGATCAGGATGAAAAGGAGCAGCACGCCGGCCATCATATCAGAATAAGATCGCCAGACATTAAATCCGCTGTCATCTGATTTCTTTCTTTTGCGCATAATTCTCTCCTTTTCTTATCTGAATAAACTGAATTTACCTTTCTGATTTTTGGAAATGCTCTTCATATTCTTGTTCATTTCTTCAAGAAGCGCTTCCTGGCGTTCACCTTGTTCCTCAAGCAGTTTTCGTACTTCTTCCATGGATTCTTTCTGCACTGCTCCCTGACCTGTTCTTCCTTCAGAAAGATATATATTACTGTTTTCTTTCTGAACAGAAATATCAGCAAAGAGTCTGCGCACTTCTTCCATAGTCTGATATGTCATCTTCTGATAAGAAATAAACTCCTGCAATTTTGCATCCAGTTCCTCAACCAGTTTCTGATTTGCCTTAAGCACATCCTCTCCTGCCTGATTTGCTGCAGAAATCTTTTCCATTCCCTGCGTTGCAGTCTCTACATATTTCTGCATAGTCTGATTGCAGGCAACCCAGAACTTGGCAGAAGATTTCTCTGCTTCCTTCAAGTAATCTGAAATATGCTGGTAATCCTGTTGCTGCTGTTTCTGGATTTCCTGATTATCCTGTATGATTCTTGTCGCAGTTGACATATAACGTCCCTGAATCCTGCCAAGTTCATCCACGATTTCTTTCATAGATTCATTCTGTCTTGCATAAGATTCATTTAACTGTTCACTCATTGCCTGGTAGAGATTTGTAGTGTAATCTGTATTCTCTTTTTGCGCCTTTTTCAGCTGTACAAGTGACTCATTAAAGTCCTTGAACTGCAGTTTAAAAGAACTGTTCATCTCTCGCAGGAAAGAGCGGAGAATCTCCTGTACGACATCCTGCTGGCATTTCGTTACAGACTCTGTCAGAATCTCCAGAGATTCATTCATTTTCTCAAATGTAGGATTAATTGCCTTTTCAAAACTCTCCGCCATCTGTGAAGTAAGCTGTTCTGCCATCTGCTTCATAGCCTTTGTCTGAACCTTTTGACTTGCAAGCATAAGATTTCTTGACTCACTCTCAGCAGCGGGAAGAACATACATATGAAACTTTTCCAGAAATCCCTGCAGTTTCTCATCCATTCCCGCATAAACACTCTTCATTCCGGAACTATAAATCAGAGCAAATGCAATTCCATATATAGAAGTAAGGAACGCAACTTTGATACCATCTACAAGTGTAGAAACAGACATAGTCATTGTCTCATAACTGGACGGTTCAAAGCTCTTCAGGCCCCATACAAGACCGATAAAGGTACCAAGAATACCGAGACTGGTAAAGATATCTGGTGCCATTTCCAGAATTTTTTTATGTACATGAAGGTCTATTTCATCTTCGTTTATATATTCTTCAATTCCTCCGACACCTTCCTGATTCTTATCCATAGAATCGATAAAATTATCCATTCTCTCATCCAGATATCTGTGATCAAAAATTCCTTTCAGGCATGACAAATCTTCACTCTTTGCTTTTCCAGGCACTTTAAAAACACTGGTAAGTTCTTGCGTCCCTCTTAAAAATGCCTGTGTAATACCATCCACTCGGAACACCCCGCCGAATAATCCCGCCAGATAAATCACTGCCATAATGGCAAGAAATGCGAAGTTGTAAGCCATCGTGCTTACTGAGTCCCTGCCCGTCAGCAGAGTCATCGCAATACACCCACCAAGTACCGCCAGAAAAAGCACGGTATTCATAATTTTTTTGCCCATAATACACCTCCTGTGGTTATTTGCAAATTTTGCGTAAAATTACAGACAATCTTCTTTTTCGTTTATCATATCACAATGTCATATCTGTCACAAGTGAAAAAGCTATGTTCTTTTGTCATAAATAATAGCAGCGGGAAACCTGTGCCATAAACAGATTTCCCGCCGGAATGTTTCGCTATATTTACTTGTTTATCCCAGAATAAACCTTATCTTCTTCCAGAAGACGTACTTTGCCATCCTTCACTTCAACAAGATTAATGCTGCAGTTTGGCGGTACACATCCATGCCAGAAATTTTCATGATCCTGATAAATATTCTGAAGCAGTGCACGTACTGCACATCCATGAGAAGAAACAAGGACAGTCTTATCTGTCAGTGCAGGATCTGTTATCTTCTCCTGCCAGAACTCTCTCGTTCGTTTCAGAATATCGAAAATATTTTCTCCGTTCTCCGGGCGCTTAAATTTCAGCGGATCCGTAAAAAAGATTTCCATTTCATGACTGATGATCTTTCCCTGTGCATCCTTGAACCGTGTTCCTTCAAGAACTCCAAAATCAATTTCCTGGATTCTCTTATCCTCGATAATCGGAACCTTTTTATCTCCCAGCACATACTGCGCTGTCTGTTTCGCTCTTGTCAACGGACTGGTAAAACAGATATCAAAATGAATATCTTTCAACGCCTCACCAGTCTTTTTGGCAAGTTCGATTCCCTCCGGTGCCAGGGGAATATCTACTGCCCCCTGCACCTTCTTCAGTTTATTCCACTGGGTTATCCCATGTCTTAACACATAAAGTAGCATTAGCTTCTCAACTCGATTCCAAGATCTGTCAGACCATTTAAGATTTTCTTCATTGCCGCTGTGATCTCGCTCTCCTCCAGAGTCTTGTCATGATGACGGAATACCAGAGAATAAGCCATAGACTTGAATCCCTCTTTAATCTGATTTCCTTCATAAATATCGAATAACTGATAGCTTTCCAGAATTTTTCCGCCTCTCTGTGTAAGAACATGCTCAATCTGTCCTGCAAGCACAGTTTTCGGAACAACCATACTTAAGTCACGTGTTACTGCCGGATATTTGGCAATTCCTGTGTATTTATGATTGAAGCTTGCAAACTCAAGAACTGTAAGGATATCGATAACTGCCACATAAGCTTTCTCACCGATTCCGTAAGTGTCAGCTACCAGAGGATGGACTTCTCCAAGATATCCGACAACTTTTCCGTCATAGATCATGTTTGCCTGTCTTCCCGGATGGAGGTAAGTCTTACCACTGTTTGGATCATAATCTATTTTATCTCTCATTCCGACTTTCTCAAAGAACTCTTCACAAACGCCCTTCATATCAAAGAAATCACCATTTCCATACATACCAAGAGTAAAATGCATACGTTCATCCGGAAGTTCTGTAAGTGGAAGAGACTTCGGACGATATACATTACCAAGCTCATAGAGACGGACATCTTTATTTCTTCTGTTATAATTTGTAGCAAGAGAACTGAGCATACCGTTCAAAGTAGTTGTTCTCATAACACTGTAATCTTCTCCCAGAGGGTTGCTGATAACAATTCCCTGACGAAGCTCGCTGTCAGCCGGAAGTCTTAATTTGTCAAATACCTTCGGGCTTTCGAAAGAATAACTCATTCCTTCAGAGAATCCACAATATTCAGCAATATCACGTGCTACCGATTCAATACGAAGCTTAAATGGAAGTTTACCTGTTGTAGCTTCACCTGTAGGAAGTGTAGTCGGAATCTTATCATATCCGAAGAATCTTGCAACCTCTTCTGCCACGTCAGCTACATAATGAATATCCTGGCGGAAAGTAGGTGCAACGATTTCATTTGTTTTCTCGTCATAAGTAAGTTCTACTTTTGCAAGATATCCAAGCATTTCTTCCGATGTCAGATTTGTTCCAAGAAGTGCGTTAATCTTCTCTGGTTTAAATGGAACTCTGGATGGTTCTCTTACTTCATTGCAGACATCTACCATTCCGCCTACAACTTCTCCTGCACCAAGTTCTTCCATCAGCTGGCATGCTCTGTCAATAGCAGCCTGTGCATTATTTGGATCAAGACCTTTCTCAAATTTACCGGAAGCATCTGTTCTCAGTCCGATTCTCTTAGATGAAAGTCGGATATTTGTTCCATCAAAGCACGCTGCTTCAAAAAGAACTGTTTTTACATTGTCTGTGATCATAGAATTTTCGCCACCCATGATACCGGCAATGCCGACAGCCTTCTCACCGTCACAGATCATCAGCACCTGGTCGTCCATAGTACGTTCCTGACCGTCAAGAGTTACGAATTTCTCATCACTCTTTGCGCGGCGCACAACGATTTCTTTTCCTGCAATAGTATCCAGATCATATGCATGCATTGGCTGTCCAAACTCTTCCATTACATAGTTTGTGATATCAACCAGATTGTTGATTGGACGGATTCCGTTAGAGGCAAGACATCTCTGCATCCATTTTGGTGAAGGTCCGATCTTAACATTCTTTACAACTCTTGCGCAGTAACGTGGGCAAAGCTGAGGATCTTCTACTGTAACTTTTACATAATCAGAAGCTTTCTCATCATTTCCTTTACACTCTACTACAGGAGGACAGAACTTCTTGTCAAAAGTAGCTGCTGCTTCTCTTGCAATTCCAAGCACACCGTAGCAGTCTACACGGTTAGATGTAATTTCGTATTCAAATACAACGTCATTCAGTCCCAGAGCTTTAATGGCGCTTTCACCTACAACAGCATCTTCAGGGAAAATATAGATTCCGTATTCCGGTGCTTCCGGATACATTTCTCTTGTGCTTCCAAGTTCTTCGATAGAGCACATCATACCACAGGATTCGATTCCGCGGAGTTTGCCTTTCTTAATCTCGATTCCACCCGGAGTTTTCTTTCCATCATGTCCGCCAGCTACACGTCCACCGTCAAGAACAACCGGAACTTTATCTCCTTCTTTTACATTCGGAGCACCGGTAACGATCTGTACAGACTCTGTTCCAATATTTACCTGGCAGATGATCAGTTTATCTGCATCCGGATGCTTCTCGATCTTGTCGATCTGTCCGATCACGATCTTGTCCAGATCTGCATCCAGTTTCTCGAAGCCTTCCACTTTTGTTCCTGTCAGTGTCATGGCATCTGTATATTCCTGTGCTGTCACATCAAGATCCGGCACATACATTTTAATCCAAGATAATGAAGTATTCATTTTGTTAATCCTCTTCTTATATTTATTGAATAATAGTAACTATTCAGCAGTCTACTATCCCGCGAGGTGTTTTGGCATGAACATGCCAAAATCCCGAGACATACAAGTCAAAATCCCATAGCCGAAGGCGATTTTTAATGGATTTTGACTCGTAACTGTGAAGGTACTGAACAGTTACGAATAATAAACTATTATAAATTAGAACTGTTTCAGGAAACGAATGTCGTTTTCGTAGAGCAGTCTCATGTCATCAATCTCGTATTTCAGAAGTGCGATACGCTCCAGACCTACACCGAATGCAAATCCGGTATACTCTTCCGGATCAATTCCACACATACTTAATACATTTGGATGAACCATACCACAGCCAAGGATTTCAATCCAGCCGGAACCTTTACAGAAACGGCATCCCGTACCACCGCACTTGAAGCAGGAAACGTCAACCTCTGCGCTTGGCTCTGTAAATGGGAAATGATGTGGCCTGAATTTTGTTTTTGTTTCAGGTCCGAATAATTCCTGCGCAAATTCCTGCAGAGTTCCCTTAAGATCTGCAAAAGTAATATTTTTATCAATAACAAGACCTTCAATCTGATGGAAAGACGGAGAATGTGTTGCATCTACCTCATCAGAACGGAATACACGTCCCGGAGCGATCATACGAATCGGTAGTTTGCCTTTTTCCATTGTACGCGCCTGAACCGGTGATGTCTGAGAACGAAGAAGGATAGAATCATTGATAAAGAAAGTATCCTGCTCGTCACGTGCCGGATGATTTTCCGGAATATTCAGCTTCGTAAAGTTATAATCTGCATACTCTACTTCCGGTCCTTCTACAACTTCATAACCCATACCGATAAAGATACGCTCTACTTCTTCCAAAGCGATAGTGTTCGGATGACGATGCCCGATTTTAGCTTTCTTTGCAGGTAAAGTAACGTCGATGACTTCCTGTTTCATCTTCTCTTCACGAACTGCTTCTTCCAGTTTCTGCTTGGATTCATCAAGTAATGCCTCGATTTTACTTCTTGTTTCATTTACAAGCTGTCCAACCTTCGGACGTTCTTCCGGAGCAACATCCTTCATGCTTTTTAAGATTGCTGTCAGCTCACCTTTTTTACCAAGGTATGCTACACGTACTTCATTCAGTTTATCCAGGCCTTCAGATTCATCGATCCGTTTTCTGGCTGCTTCAGCCAGTTCCTGAAGTCTTTCTTTCATATCCATGTCTTTTCTTTCTCCTTTATCTTATAATAAGCAAGGTCTATCCGAAGAATTTACGTTCATCCAGCATATCTCTTCACAAATATTATGCTGCTCAGAACACAAGAAAAAATCCTGCTTGCAGGCTTCTCCGCCGCAGTGCAATCCTGCCCGGACGGCTTTTTATTATCGAAGGAATATTACGTAGCAATTTCCTACGATATAAAAAAACTCCGTCCCTCGTAAAGGGACGGAGTAAAATATCCGCGGTACCACCCTGCTTCCTGTATCTTCTACAGGCTCTCGGTCTGCTTAACGCGCAGTAACGTCATTTCCTACTGTTACTTCAGAAATGCAGCTCCGGTGGGAAATTCAGGAAATATCTGAACCTGAGGCAGCTTCCAGCCGATGACTTCCTCTCTCTGATGGAAAATAATTCCCTATAAACACCTTCTATGCTTTTCATGATTATCAACATTTATAATCATGCCACAGACTCAAAAATATGTCAAGTATCATTTTCTTTTTTCTTCTCCGGCTCAGGCAATGGCTCCAGAGGTGCCTGCGCAGACAATCCTGGCTGTCTGCGTTCTTTTTCATGAATGATCAGTCCTCTCACCGATCTGTGCGCAAGCCTGAACTCTTTTTCAAAATATGCATTGATCTCTGCGCCATACAAAAGTAGATTCATGCAGACATACAACCATACCATAACCATGATAATCGTCGCAAGATTCCCATACATGTTGCTGAATCCTGGAAAAATTTCAAAATAAAAAGAAAAACCATATGAAAAAACTGACCACGCAATCGCTATAAGAAACGCCCCCGGTATCTGACTCTTAAATGTTGCCTTTCTATTTGGAAGAACTTTATACAGCATAAGAAATACCACAAACAACACGCCAAATACCAGCATTGCTCTCGCGCCTAATATCCGTGCGATGATCCTTCCAAGAAAAGGTACATATTTTGAAACTGCTGCCTGAATTTCATTTCCAAGTACCAACATAAGCAAAGATATAATCAATGCAATCACCAGTGATAATGTATAAAATACTGCATAGATTCTGGTAAGAAGCCAGTTACGGGTTTCTTTTACATGATAGATCGTATTCAGGCCATTTATGATTGACTGTAATCCCTTTCCTGCAGACCATAGTGCAACGAATGCCGAAAGAGGGACAATTGCCGTACTTCTTCTATATACATCCACCACGATTCCAAGCACAAAACTCTGCAGATTCTCCGGAATAAATGCAATGATCGCATCCCTGACCACATTATATGTCAACGGTGTATATCGTACAAGTGTAGTCAAAAACAGAATACACGGGATAAAAGACATTATCAGGAAATATGCTGCCTGAGTCGCATATGCCCCGACATGATCTCCGGATACGCGATCCATAAATCCAAGCAGCAGACCTATAACTGACTGCTTTTCCTTTTTCCTCTCCATAATTTTCTCCATTCTGTTATTCTAATAATGGAATATCCTTGTCCAATATCATATCATGAAACTACTGTTATGACAAATACAAAAACTCGCTAAAGAAATCTCCACCAAATTTCCCATAAAAAAATCTGGTCTCACCCACACATAAATATATGAGAGAAACCAGATCAATATGTAACTTATTTTTTGATATAAAAACGATAACTTGTCATAGAGTCGTACTGCTCTCCTGCATTAAGCACAGGGGAATGGAAATCTTCCACATTAACTGCATTCGGTTCTACCTGTGTTTCCAGGCAGAAAGCATCTCGTTTATTGTATACATGACCATTCTTGCCATTCTCATTCTTCACAAAATTAGCAGCATAGAACTGTACACATGGACAATCAGAAGTAACATCCATAGCAATTCCGCTCTTATCACTGTATGCTGTGGCAATCAGTCTTCTGTTTCCCTTTGCATAATTGTCTGTTACATAGTTATGATCATATCCACCGGTAAATTTAAGCTGTTCAAAATCAGCTTCAATATCCTGTCCAATCTTCTTGGCAGTTCTGAAATCCATAGGAGTTCCGGCAACTTCCTCGTAAACACCTGTTGGTATAGAATGACTATCTGCTACAGGTGTATAATATTTCGCATGAATCGTAAGATACTGTTCCATGGCAGTTCCGCTTCCTTCACCATTTAAGTTGAAGTAAGAGTGATTTGTCATATTTGCAATAGTCGGTTCATCACAAACTCCCTGGTAATGAATCTTCAGTTCGTTTTCTTCTGTAAACTCATATTTTACAGATACATCAAATTCTCCCGGATATCCATTCTCCCCATCCGGGCTGATGCGATTGAATACAATGCTGTTCTTATCCTGGGAAATCTCTGCCACATTCCATATTTTCTTCTCAAATCCATTCGGACCACTGTGAAGATTATTGTCATTCTCATTCTGGGCAAGAACTATCTCTTTACCGTTAATAGAGAACTTCGCTCCTCCGATACGGTTTCCACTTCTTCCGATCGTTGCACCAAAAAAGCATCCGTTCACTTCATAAGATGCCAGATCATCATATCCAAGTACAACATCTGTCATGGCACCATTTTTATCCGGCACAGACACTTTAACCAGAAGTGCTCCAAAGTTGCTTACCTCTGCATATGCCCCGGAATTATTCTCCAGATGAAAAATCTTCGCTGTTTCCCCAGTCTGTAATACACCAAATTTTCTTTCAGAAACACTCATCGTTTCTAACCTCCCATGTGCAAAATTACAATAATAAAAAAGAGCCTGTCCATGGCTCATTTTTTACAGTTCCCGAAATGCCGTTCCCTTCCCATTGACGCCTAGCCGTAGCTAGGTGGGTATCCTCAACAGGCTTTCTGTCTTCCGCTGCGTAATGACGGCCTGACATCCGGTATGCGATGTTGGATTCCCGTTAAAGTCGATGTAGGTTCAAAAAAAGAAGGGGTCTCGCACATTTCAGGATATTCACTGTTCTTAACTGTTTTTTATTATACTCTAGTATATACTCTTTTTCAACATAAAATGCGCAATTTAATTAATTTTTTGTTTGATTCCAAGAATCTCTTTTACTGCCTGTGGCATATCCGGAGCATCTACAACTCTGTCATGAAGTACCGGTGCTGTACGGATAGTCTCAACTGCCTGCGGAAGTTTTACTCCGGAAAGGCTGCTCAGCTCATCAGCTAATGCAAAATCATCTTTGCCATCTACGCTTACTCCAAGAGCTTCCATTACGCTTCTTGTAAATTTATATGGGCTTGCAGTGGATGCAATGACTGTCGGTGTGGTATCTTTTGTATCTGCTGTATATTTATCATATACGCCTGCTGCAACTGCAGTATGAGTATCAATTACATAATGGCTTTCTTTAAAAATTTTTGCAATTGTCTGTGCTGTCTCTTCTTCTGTACAGTAGTTGCCATAGAAATCTGTTAACTGTGCTTTCATATCCTCTGTGATTGTATACTCGCCGCCCGCAGTAAGAGACTGCATTAATTCAGCACATTTCTTTGCATCGCCACCTGCAATACGATAAATCAGACGTTCCAGGTTACTGGAAATCAGAATATCCATAGAAGGGGAAGTTGTGAGAATGAAATCACGTTTTCTGTCATATGTTCCGGTGCAGAAGAAATCATACAGAACTTTATTATCATTGGATGCACAGATTAATTTGTGAACCGGAAGTCCCATCTGTTTTGCATAATAAGCAGCCAGAATATTTCCAAAGTTTCCTGTAGGTACTACTACATTGATTTCCTGTCCGTCTTTAATCTTTCCCTGACGCACAAGTGACGCATATGCATATACATAATAAACAATCTGAGGTACAAGACGTCCGATATTAATGGAGTTTGCAGATGAGAACTGATATCCTGCAGCATCAAGCTCTGCCTCAAGTTCCTTATCATTGAACATCTTCTTTACAGCTGTCTGCGCATCGTCGAAGTTTCCGGTGATTCCTACAACATAAGTATTGTTGCCTTTCTGAGTCACCATCTGTTTCTCCTGAATCGGGCTTACACCATGTTTCGGATAGAATACAATGATCTTAGTTCCCGGAACATCAGCAAAACCTGCCATAGCCGCTTTACCTGTATCTCCTGAAGTAGCTGTAAGAATGACAATCTCGTTATTTACCTGATTCTTCTTTGCAGCTGTAGTCATAAGATGTGGAAGGATCGATAACGCCATATCCTTAAATGCGATCGTTGCACCATGATACAGTTCAAGGAAATAAGCTCCGTCTGCTTCATGAAGAGGTGCGATCTCTTTTGTATCAAATTTGTCATCATAGGCATTGTTGATGCAGTTCTTTAATTCTTCTTCTGTAAAATCGGTGAGAAAACGTTTCATCACCTCATATGCTGTCTCCTGATAACTCATCTTTGCCAGTTTATCCATCGGAACATCCAGCTTCGGAATCTCTGTTGGCACAAATAAGCCGCCATCCTCAGACAGCCCTTTTAAAATAGCCATAGAAGCTGTTACGGTTTCTTCTTTTCCTCTTGTGCTTTTGTATAATACCTGCATGATATTTCCTGCCTTTCCAAAGTATTCATTTTGCCAATTGAACACATTATAGCATATGCTTTAACAAAATACCATCCTAAATTATTTTTCTTTTGCTTCTTCTTTTTGTCATTGATTACTAGGTTGAAAAAGAGGTACAGATTTTCCATGGCATGGTTATCTGCACCTCTTTTACTTACTACATACACTCATATCTCCAGAATACATCATCTAAGATTCCTTTGAATTCTCATCTGTGTCTGGATATGTATAGAATTCATGTACACCATATTTAAATAATCGTTTCAAATCTTTTTCAAACCATGAAACATTATGTTTCTCAGCCTCAGATTTCTGGATAAAAAACAGAGCTCCCTCTGAATAATCAACTCCCTCAAGAGCTTGTCTGACAGCCTCCTTTGTTTCATCGGTAACTGTCACTTCATATATACGACCGTCATACGTTGGTGAAAACTGTGGAACTCCATTGGTACGCTGCCAGACCACTTCGGTAACTGTATCCGGAAATTCATCATTTTTTGTACGATTCATGATTACATTAGCCACCAGAACACGTCCCTTGATATCTTCCGTTCCAGCCTCTGCTTCTACAATATGCAGTAAAGTATCATAATCTTCATCAGACATCATTTGGGCTTTCTCAGAAAGTGTCATTGTCTTCGCATCAAGATCATTTATCTTATTTTCCATTGATGAACTGACATCAAATTCTGCAACATTATCTTCTATCACTTTGATTCTCTGACCAACCATGACCTGCTCACAGGAGGTTCCAATACGAGTTACTGATTTCTTATGAAAAGTTGTACCCTTCATTCCCGACACTACACCGGCAATCCCTGTAGGTACTATATCATTTCCAGCGGAATGTGAAGAAAAAGTTTCCTGTTCATTCTCCGAAGCAGCATATACTTTATTTTTCCCATTATAGTCTGCCACTCTGCCGCCTGCCGCAAATGCAACCGCCACACATGTACAAACTGCAACCAATGCCAGACTACGCACTGATTCACCTGATTGTTTCTTTTTTTCTTCTTTACCGGGGTGGCTTAAACTTTTTTGAACTTTCATACTTTTCATTCCTTGCGCTTTTTAATTATAAGTTTTATTTTCGTAACATTTCTGTAATTTATAAGAAAATTATATTTAATATAATTAATTTTGTCAAGCTTTTTTTACATTTTTGTAACATTTGTACTGCGCATGGTTACTGTTAATGTATCCTGACCTTATCAAAAGCTACAACCATATTAGAATTTCCATATCTATCTTAAGTATAAAAGTCACTTTATTCCCCGTCAATAAAATCTATACGTAATAATTCGTTATTATTCACTCCGGTTACTGTTCACTCCGTTCTCAGTAATGCAACCAAAATTCATTCCAAATTGCCTACTTTTCCACACAAAGTAAAAACATAGGTGTCGGGTTATAAAACTCATCTTTCTTCGTGTAAATTCTTTCACTGATACCTGTATCAATCGAAAATTTCTTTACCCCAAGTTTTCCTAATATTTCTACATCCCAGGCAGGTCGGATATAAGAACTGATTGGGAGCTGCCGTTTGATTTCCTCACATTCATTCATCATTGCATCCCCAACTGTGAAATGCGCATGATTAGAAGGAAGATTCGTTGTATCAGCAAAGTTATCAGCTCCATAATTGGCATCCGCATTAATCAATACACCGCCTGTTTTCAGCACACGAATCCACTCTTTGTAAGCCCGTGCGGCATCTGGCAGCGTCCAGGTAAGATTTCTGGTTACGATCACATCAAAGCTTTCGTCTGTGAAATCTGGATTTTCTGCATCCATCACCTTAAATGTACAGGAAGCACCTTCCTCTTTGGCCAGTTCCCTGGAATGAGTGATCATGTCCGGAGTCAGATCAATTCCTGTAACTTCATGTCCAAGTTTCGATAAAAGAATACTAAAAAATCCTGCCCCACATCCCACATCAAGAATTTTCAACTTCCCTTTCGGAAGAAAAGTACTGATTTCTTTCATCCACTTATCCGCCATATCACTGTGAAGTTCGGCCCTTCTCTGTTCCATAAAGCTGTCACTTCTTTTCGTCCAGTAATTCGTAATCTTTTCTTTTCTCTCATCTTTCCTGGAACTGAATTTACCATAAGCAATCATTGGTCCGTCTTTTAATACCTGAAGACTGGCAACCTGATAAAGAATCACGCCATTTAAATCTGAATAACTTTTTTCCAGAATATTCCCTTCATAGTCACGTGTACATCCAAGAAATTCTCCTGCCTTAATAAGGTCTCCTGGTTTCTTTTCCGGATACCACAGACCAAATACGCTTGCAGACTGATAGCGCATCTCATCAATCTCCATCGGATAATACGTACTATAGCTTCTGAGTTCATCATAAATTCCAAGACAGCAAAGAATATTATGAACATCCTTTCTTGTAGAATAAACCTCTTCCTGTGTCCATCCTCCCATCTGTCCTCTCTCAATCAGTACACTCGGAATTCCGCAGGACGCCGCATAATTATAAGAACCTCCCGAAGCTACATCAGATTTCACCATATACGGTACATCTGCCTGTTCAGCCATCTTCTTTGACATAGCAACAACATCCGCATCTCCCTTTCCGGCATAATAAATATACGGTGTCAGTTCTTCAAAATCATCACCACTGTGAATATCTATATAAAAATCCGCTTTGCTCTGCAATGTCTGCACAACCGCATAAGCCAGACGTTCCATCCTGGTTCCATCCGGATTCCCCGGAAAAACACGATTCAGATTCTTTTTATCTTCCTTGCAAATACTGCCGCCACGTTCCTCAAATTCTCTTCGACAGACAGTTTTTACAATAATCACGCTGCCATTGATTTTTTCAGGCTCCAGACTCTCTGCAAGTTCTATGGCAGCCTGAATTCCCACATGCTCCCCTGCATGAACTGCTGCCGTAATCAAAACCGTTTTCCCCGGATTACTTCCACAGATCACAGTATAAGGAAGAGCAAACTCCCCTCCTCCAAGCTTCAGAAAACCATTTTTCTTAGTTCCTGGTGCAGTCATAAGAGAACTCTCCATATAATTCTGCGCATCATCCTCTCCCGGCTTCAACTCTTTACTATTCCAGTTATTTCCCGCTTCTTTCACAGCACTAACCATAAACATCGGCGTAGAATGATAATTCAGCTTCTCCTCCTGACTCCACACTCTGTTCCAGATTCCTGTATCAACTGCCACACTCGAAAACCCATTCTCCTTCAGAAACTTCCTGTCCCAGGATGGTCTGTTAATCGCAGAAAGCGGCATCTGTAATGCAATCTTCTCCATACGGTCAATATCCGTACAAAGATAATGATCATCCAGATTCTTACTCTCTACACTCCGCCTATCCTCCTCATAAGACTGACGCTTCTCATCATCATAAAGATAGCCATACCAGTTCGCATCAAAATTAAGCAACTTTCCCCCCGGCTTCAGAACACGACACCACTCCCTATAAGCCCTCTCTGGCTCCTTCAGATTCCAGGTCAGATTCCTGCTGATTACCACATCAAACACATCATCCTCAAACTCCAGATTCTGCGCATCCATCTTATAAAAAGTAATATTCCTGCAAAGTTCCCCTGCATTCTTCTTCGCAGTATCCAGCATCTCCTGCGTATAATCCACCGCAGCAACCCTATACCCCGCTCCAGCCAGAATAACAGGAAAAAAGCCCGGTCCGGTACCAATATCCAGAATCTTCAGCTCCTCCTTCGCTTTCTTCGGAAACTGACTCTCAAGAACCTCAAGCCACGCCCCCTTTTGCATCCCATTCAATTCCTTATGATTCACCTCAGAATACCCCTCCGCGCGGGTAGTCCAATAGCTCTCAATCTCCGACAATAAATCCTTCAATTATATCTTCCTCCGCTTTCTATAACAATCTCAATTCTATACAGTAATTGTATCTTACAAGTTACCAACAGCTTTCCTGCCCTCACCTGCACCATACAATATGATTACAAATTCATCATGACCTGAATTATAACAAACCGTCCCTTCCCCAACAAGCCCATAGGGGGGATACAAATTCATTCAATTTTGCCAATCACCAGCTTGCCAGAAATAAATATTTTTTCTGGCAAGCGTCCCCTTCGCAATTAAAAAGCTGCTATACAGGCCTCTCACCCATATAACAGCTTATCATCTTTTTCAAGTTATTCGGTTAAATTGCCCCAAGAATCTCCCTGGCATTATCAACCCTCTCCTGCGGCGGCGGATTAACCCCCTCCAACGGATAAGGAATCCCAAGATTCTCCCATTTAAACTTCCCAAGTGTATGATACGGCAACACCTCCACACGCTCCACATTAGAAAGCGTATGAATAAAATCAGCCAGCCGATGAAGATATTCATCCTTGTCACTGCCGCCCGGCACAAGCACATGTCTGATCCAGACAGGCTTCTTCATATCTGAAAGCTCACGCGCCATCTCAAGAATATTCTTATTTGAATGCCCCGTAAGTTTAATATGCTCCGCCTCATCAATCTGCTTGATATCCAGAAGCACAAGATCTGTATATTTCATAAGCTCAAGCCACTTGGAATGCCACGGTTCTTTATCTGTAAAAGGATTCGCACTGGTATCAAGAGTTGTATTTATCCCCATTGCCTTCGCCTTTTTAAACAATTCTGTCAAAAAATCAATCTGCAGCAATGGTTCTCCACCACTTACAGTGATACCACCCTTATTTCCCCAGTAACCCTTATATCTCAATGCCTTGTTTAGAAGTTCATCTGCCGTATACTCCTGTCCCTGATTCAGCTTCCAGGTATCCGGATTATGGCAGAACTGGCATCTCATAGCACAGCCACTTAAGAAAATCACATATCTTACTCCGGGTCCGTCTACGGACCCGAAGCTTTCCAGAGAATGAACATAACCTTTCATCTGCTTATCATCCATTCTGATTACATTCTGTCGTGGCAAGTTCTTGCGATAACATCCAGCTGCTGCTCTCTTGTAAGGTCAATGAACTTAACAGCATATCCGGATACACGGATTGTAAAGTTTGCATATTCTTCTTTTTCCGGATGTTCCATAGCATCGATCAGTTTCTCTTTGCCAAATACGTTTACATTGAGGTGATGAGCACCCTGATCAAAGTATCCGTCCAGTACATGAACAAGGTTCTCTGTACGTTCTTCATTACTATGTCCCAGTGCATCCGGATTGATTGTCTGTGTATTGGAGATTCCGTCAAGCGCATCTTCATAGTCAAGTTTTGCAACAGAGTTTAAGGAAGCAAGAAGTCCGTTCTGCTCTGCACCGTAAGATGGGTTTGCACCAGGTGCAAGAGGTTCTCCCATCTTTCTTCCATCCGGAAGAGAACCTGTAGCTTTACCATATACTACGTTAGAAGTAATAGTAAGAATAGATGTGGTTGGTTTGGAATCACGATAAGTATGAATATGTTTCAGTTTTTCAAGGAATGTGGAAAGCAGTGTTGTTGCGATCTCATCTGCTCTGTCATCATCGTTACCATAACGTGGGAAATCACCTTCAACTTCAAAGTCTGTAGTAATTCCATCCTCATCACGGATAGCTTTTACTTTCGCATATTTGATAGCAGAAAGAGAGTCAACTACATGAGAGAAACCTGCGATACCAGTTGCAAAAGAACGATCAACTTTTGTATCGATCAGAGCCATCTCTGCTGCTTCATAGTAATATTTGTCGTGCATATAATGGATCATGTTCAGAGTACCTACATAGAGGTGAGCCAGCCAGTCCATCATCTTGTCATATTTTGCAACTACTTCGTCATAGTCAAGATATTCAGAAGTGATTGGTGTGTATTCCGGTCCTACCTGCTGTTTTGTTTTCTCATCAACGCCACCGTTGATAGCGTAAAGAAGGCATTTTGCAAGGTTTGCACGAGCACCAAAGAACTGAATCTCTTTACCTGTCTCTGTAGCAGATACACAGCAGCAGATGCTGTAGTCATCGCCCCATACCGGACGCATAACATCATCGTTTTCATACTGGATAGAACTTGTTGTAACAGAAATATTTGCAGCATATTTCTTAAAGTTCTCAGGCAGTCTTGAAGAATAAAGTACTGTAAGGTTTGGTTCCGGAGCCGGTCCCATATCTTCCAGTGTATGAAGGAAACGATAGTCACTCTTTGTTACCATATGACGTCCGTCGATTCCCATACCTGCTACTTCCAGAGTTGCCCATACCGGATCACCGGAGAATAACTGGTTATATGAAGGAATACGTGCAAATTTTACCATACGGAATTTCATTACCATGTGGTCAACGAGTTCCTGAGCTTCAGACTCTGTAAGAGTACCATTCTGAAGATCTCTTTCAATATAGATATCAAGGAATGTGGAAATACGTCCAACACTCATTGCAGCACCGTTCTGTGTCTTAATAGCTGCCAGATATCCAAAATACAACCACTGGAATGCTTCTCTTGCATCTTTAGCCGGCTGGGAAATATCATAACCGTATGCCTGAGCCATTGCTTTCATGCCTTTCAGTGCACGAATCTGATCTGCGATTTCCTCACGAAGCTGGAAGTCGTAACGTCTCATACCCTGGCGGTCACTTGCTGCGAAGTCTTTCTGTTTTCCTTCGATCAGAGCATCGATACCATACAGAGCTACACGTCTGTAGTCACCTACGATACGTCCACGGCCATATGTGTCCGGAAGACCTGTAAGGATCTTGTTATGACGGGCCATTTTCATCTCTGGTGTGTAGATATCAAATACACCCTGGTTATGAGTCTTAAATTCATAGTTGTTGAAAATATTTTTAATTTTATCACTTACTTCGTATCCATAGGTTTCGCATGCCTGCTCTGCCATTTTGATACCACCGTATGGCATAAATGCACGTTTGAGAGGTTTGTCGGTCTGAAGTCCTACAACCTTTTCCAGATTCTTGAGGTCTTCATCAATATATCCAGGACCATAAGCAGTCAGAGAGGTTACAACTTCTGTCTCCATGTCCAGAACTCCGCCGTTTGCACGCTCTGCTTTCTGCAGTTCCTGAAGTTTACCCCAAAGTTTGTTTGTTGCCTCAGTAGGTCCTTCCAGGAAGGAATCGTCCCCATCATATGGTGTGTAGTTCAGCTTAATAAAGTTACGAACGTCGATTTTCTCTTTCCAACGGTTCCCTTTAAAGCCATTCCACTGTTCAAAATCTTTCATTCTTTTACCTCTTTCTCTAAAATATTTCCGCGCATTTCTCACTAGCCTGATGTGAGATAATAAAATGTAATTTATACTTTTTTAGGACACTTTTCTGTCCACGGTGTCAGTATACGTAAACACAGGCATTATGTCAATTGGTTTTGCTTATGATTTTAATTAAATACAATCTTTCTCATTTTTATTCAGGATTTCCCATTTGAATGTACTTTATCCTGTACTTAAAGGATTTTTGTACATATAAAAATACAAAAAGATACTTGGCAGGATATCCATCACACATCCTGCCAAGTACCCGATATTTTTTATCTTATGTCAATCTGAATTTTGAATTTCTTTCTAAGATACGAATACAAAATTGTTACTTACTTCACATTCAATGAGCTGCTAATATAATCAATTTCGTTTACTTCTTTCATTTTAAAGTAACGATTATCGATTATTTATTGCTGTTACAAGAGCATCGATAGAGGCTTTGATGATATCCGCATCTACTCCTGCTCCCCACGCAAGAGTTCCGTCTGGTTTTTTAATACCTACATAAGCGATAGCTTTGGAACTTGAGCTGCGTTCCAGAGCATGCTCCTGATAAGTCTCCAGTGTATATTTCAGCTCATATGCTTTCTTTAATGCGTTGTTGACTGCATCAAGACGTCCGTTACCTGTAGCCTCTGTTGTAATCGTCTTTCCCTGGAAACTGGAAGTAACCTGTGTCACAATACCGCCGTCTTTCTGCTGGAAATGGACTTCATTGATACTGTATGGTTCCACAATATTTTCAAATGTCTGTTTAAACAGGCTGAAGATCTCATCCGGATGAAGCTCTTTATGTTTATGATCAGATACTGCTTTTGTTGCATATCCCATTGCTTCACGCATTTTCGGTGGAAGATTCAGGCCGAATTTTGTCTCAAGGATATATCCGACACCGCCCTTACCGGATTGACTGTTAATACGGATTACATCTGCGTCATAGTTTCTGCCAACATCTTTCGGATCAATTGGAAGATACGGTACATTCCAGTGATCCGGATCTTTGTTATCTCTCCAGTGCATACCTTTGGCAATCGCATCCTGATGAGAACCGGAGAATGCAGCAAATACAAGGGCACCACTGTATGGACTTCTTTCACTGACTTTCATTCCTGTGCATTCTTCGTATACCTCACAGATATGTGGCATATCGGAGAAGTCAAGTTTCGGATCTACTCCCTGGGAATACATATTCATGCCAAGTGTGACGATATCCACATTACCGGTACGTTCACCATTTCCGAATAAAGTACCCTCTATTCTGTCCGCACCTGCAAGTAAGCCCATCTCAGAATCTGCAACACCACACCCTCTGTCGTTATGCGGATGAAGAGATACGATTACATTTTCACGGTATTTCAGGTTCTCACACATATACTCTACCTGACTTGCGTATACATGTGGCATGGAGTGCTGTACAGTTACAGGCAGGTTGATGATACATTTGTTGTCAGCTGTCGGCTGCCATACATCAAGAACTGCATTACAAACTTCCAGTGCATATTCTGGCTCTGTACCTGTAAAACTCTCAGGGCTGTATTCAAACTGGAAATTTCCTTCTGTTTCATCAGCAAGCTTCTTTAATAATGCAGCTCCATCTACTGCAATCTTTAAGATTTCTTCTTTAGATTTCTTAAATACCTGCTCTCTCTGTGCAACAGATGTGGAATTATATACATGTACGATTGCTTTGGGAGCACCCTTAACAGCTTCAAAAGTCTTACGGATAATATGCTCTCTTGCCTGAGTAAGAACCTGGATAGTTACATCCTGCGGAATCAGATTCTGTTCAATTAAAGTACGCAGAAATTCATATTCTGTCTCAGAAGCAGCAGGGAAACCTACTTCGATTTCTTTGAAACCAATTTTAACAAGAAGTTTGAAAAATTCAATTTTCTGCTCCAGGCTCATTGGGATTACAAGTGCCTGGTTTCCATCACGAAGGTCTACAGAACACCAGATTGGTGCTTTGTCTACATATTCTTTTTCTGCCCATTTCATGCATTTAACAGGCGGCATGAAATACTGTCTCTGATACTTGCTTGGATTCATCATTTTTCTCTTCCTCCATTATGTAAATATTATGTTTTTCCTGTGGGCTGAAATCTTACCGTTTTGATCATTGAATATAAATCCTCTGCCTGTTTTTATTGAAGCGGACTGAAACGGACGATTTATCTGATCCAGCTAAAATTGACATAAAAAAAATCTCTCATCCCCACAGACTTATCTGCAAGAGACGAAAGATACTATTATCTTACGCGGTACCACTCTTATTTTATGAACTACGTCATACACTCATGGGATACGGAACGAGTCATCGTCCTTATATCCTCTCCATATAACGGTGGACACCGTCTGCACCTACTCTCAGAAGGTTTCAGGCAGCTGCTCAAAGGCGAGTTCCACAATTTCCTTCCACTGCTTCTCAGCTCCCAGCAGTTCTCTGTGCTCTGGTCCATGTGTACTATTCCTCATCCGTGCATTTCTCTTATATTTTTAATAAAACCTCTGAAGATGATATTAACATAAAGCCGAAGCACTCGTCAAGAAAAACTTCTGCATTACTTTATAGCATTACTTTATATTATTATCATCAGTCGGGGCAACAGGATTTGAACCTGCGACCTCACGGCCCCCAGCCGTGCGCGCTACCAAGCTACGCCATACCCCGCAACAAATATAAGTATAACAAATCCATCCTCTGATTTCAACTATTTTCTGTAAAATCACCTAAAATTAACCAGAAAGAAATTTTATATATGTTCTCTGTAATATAAGGCTTCTTCCTGGTTTATCATATGTATTCTAAGTTCCTCTACGCTGTCATAACCACTTTTTCAAGATTATCTACGCGCATTTCCAAACTGGCAACTTTCTCCCTGGTTTCTTTATTCTCTTTCCTATAGCGAAGTTCATCAATATGTGCATCAAAGAGGGCAGATATCTTTCTGTCAATTTCATTTTCCAGTTTAAGTTCGATCTTTTTCACACTTCCCTGCAATTCTTTAATATCTGACTTCACATTTATGATATCAGCTTTCATATTCGTGATATCGGTTTTCATATTCGTGATATCGGTTTTCATCCCTGCCATATCATTCTTCATATCAGACATATCACTTTGCAAATCAATAATGCTTCCCTGAATAGAAAAAAGAATACTTCTCAATTCTGTATCTTCCATTTACTCTCCCTCCTTTCATAATTCAGTACATTTCGTTCTCTTTTGTATGAATTCATTGTACCATCGAAAGGAATAAAAGTCCATGTCGAAATTATAAGATTTTTATAAAATATATTTCTACAGTTTATGTATAAACAATCCACTCCGGAGCTTCGGTTCGAACCATGTGGATTTTGGCGGCATTAATTTGCTCTCATCAGCAATCTTCATCAGATCTTCCATGGAAGTCGGATACATAACAAAGGCCACGCCACCGGTTTTGTCTGCCATCCGGGCAAGTTCTGCTGCCTTATGATTTCCCCCTACAAAAGAAATCCTCTGGTCTGTACGTGGGTCTTCGATTCCGAGAATCGGACTGAGAACTTTTTCCTGAAGGATAGATACATCAAGCTGTCCTACCACATCTTTTTTCTCATAAACATCCGGCCATGCCTTCAGATGATACCACTGTCCATCTACATACATTCCCATACAATGCTTTTCTACAGGTTTACATGGAAATCCAGGCATCAGCATCAGTTCAAAATTAAATTTCAGCGCCCCCAGAAACGCTTTTACAGTCAGACCATTCAAGTCTCTGACAACCCTGTTATATGGAAGAATACAAAGCTGATCATACGGAAATACAACGGATAAGAAATAATTGAATTCTTCTTCACCTGTGTAATCTGGATTCTGTTCTCTTCTCTTTAAACCTACTTTTACCGCAGAAGCCGCACGATGATGCCCATCAGCGATATAAAGAGAATCAATTCCTTCAAATTCTTCACGTATTTCACCAATAATCTCCTGATTATCAATCACCCACACTCTATGTGTAATCTGATCATCCTCCGTAAAATCATATGCTGCTTCATGATTTTCTTTCCAGTCATTCATCAGCTTAAGAAGCGATTCCGGGTATCTGCATGCAAGAAAAATAGGGCCTGTGTTAGCATTGCAGGAATCCACGTGGTGAATTCTGTCCTGTTCCTTATCTTCCCTGGTCAGCTCATGTTTCTTGACTACACCATTCATATAATCATCAATAGAGCTGCATCCTACAATGCCTGTCTGCGTCCTGCCCTTTCTTACAAGTTCATATATGTAGTAGCAAGGCTTTTCATCCTGGAGAAAAATTCCTGCTTTTTCCATGTCACTAAGATTTTCTCTTGCTTTCTCATAAACCCGTTCATCATATAGGTCAATCTCCGGTTTCAGATCCATTTCCGGTCTGTCTACATGAAGAAAAGATAATGGGTTCTTATCTCCGATTGCCTTTGCTTCTTCTCTGTTTACTACATCATACGGAAGCGCAGCTACATCTGCTGCCTTTTCCTGCACAGGGCGTAACGCCCTGAATGACTGAAGTACTGCCATGATATTCTCTCCTCTCTTGTATCCTTGCCTCATTTCTGCTATTTTTATTATTTTCTTTTCCGGCAGAAAAATAATAAAACTTATTTCGTCTTAAAATCAAACAAATCCTTACAATTGAAACAAGGGACTTATTTGATTTGATTACCATTAAATGAGACACAAACTATTTATTATTTTATCACATTTTTCAACTTATATCAATGCGCATATCAAAACACCTAACTTTTTTTTGAAAAACCTAAAAATTTTTGTATTTTCTATTGCAAAATTTTTTTTATATGGTATGATAGAGTCAGAAATTAAGGAAACCAATTGATAATTTTAAGGGAGGTCATTTTATGACAGAAGGATTAAAATGGACTGTAAATGAGGTTCCGAAATCAGATGATAAACATCTGGAACTGATGTCCGAAGAAAACGTAAAGAAAGCAAATGAGTTTCACAAGAGTTTCCCACAGTATAGTGTGACACCTCTTCAGAACCTTTCATCCCTTGCTGAATATTTAGGAGTAAAGAATATTTTCTGTAAGGATGAATCCTACCGCTTTGGCTTAAACGCTTTCAAAGTACTGGGAGGTTCCTATGCAATGGGACGTTATATCGCAAAAGAAGTTGGCCGCGATATCAGCGAACTGCCATACAATGTTCTCTCTTCTGACAAATTAAGAGAAGAATTTGGACAGGCAACTTTCTTTACTGCCACAGACGGTAACCATGGACGTGGAGTTGCATGGGCTGCGAAACGTCTCGGCCAGAAAGCAGTTATAAGAATGCCAAAAGGCACAACAAAAACACGTTTCGATAATATTGCCAAAGAAGGTGCCACTGTTACAATTGAAGAAGTAAACTATGATGACTGTGTAAGAATGGCTGCTGCAGAAGCTGCCAAAACAGAACATGGTATCATCGTTCAGGATACTGCCTGGGACGGATACGAAGAAATTCCTTCATGGATCATGCAGGGCTATGGCACATTGGTTCTTGAAGCAGACCAGCAGTTAAAAGAAATGGGAATTGACCGTCCGACTCACGTATTTGTTCAGGCCGGTGTTGGTTCTCTGGCTGGTGCTGTAGTTGGTTATTTCGCTCATAAATATAGAGATAACCCGCCGATCATGACTGTCTGTGAGGCAAGTGCCGCTGACTGTCTGTACCGTTCTGCGGTTGCCAAAACAGGTAATCTGGTAAATGTTACCGGAGATCTTCAGACTATCATGGCCGGACTTGCATGCGGTGAGGGAAACACTATTGGATGGGATATTCTCAAGAATCATGTAGATGTATTTGCTTCCTGTCCTGACTGGATGAGCGCAAAAGCAACACGTATCTACGCTAATCCACTTGGAGATGACCCTCACATTGTTTCCGGCGAATCAGGTTCTGTTCCGCTTGGTCTTTGCTATACTGCTCTTCATGACGAAGACGCAAAGGATTTAAGGGAAGCTCTGAAGCTGGATGAAAACTCCGTAATACTGGTTCTTTCCACAGAGGGTGATACCGACCCTGTTCGTTACCGCGAGATCGTATGGGATGGATTATACGGAACAAATGAATCATTAAGTGAATAATCACAGCGATTTCTGGTTTTATAAAAAGTATCGCACAAGCGCATTACATACTTTGCAACCAAATAACTTGATCATATAAATATTGGGAGGATACAAAAATGGATTACACAAAAATCAACGAAGCTGCAATGGGTTATAAAGATGATATGACCAGATTCCTTCGCGACCTGGTTCGCATTCCTGGTGAAAGCTGTGGAGAAAAAGGACACATCATGAGAATCAAAGAAGAAATGGAGAAAGTCGGATTTGATAAAGTTCAGATCGACCCTATGGGAAATATCCTCGGATATATGGGAACAGGTAAAACTCTGATCGGCTTTGATGCTCATATTGATACTGTAGGCATCGGTAACATCAAGAACTGGGAATTTGATCCATATGAAGGTTTCGAAACCGATGAGGAGATCGGAGGACGTGGAACATCTGACCAGATGGGCGGTATCGTTTCTGCAGTATATGGCGCAAAAATCATGAAAGACCTTGGTCTTTTAAATGATAAATATCAGGTACTGGTAACAGGTACTGTACAGGAAGAAGACTGTGATGGACTTTGCTGGCAGTATATCATCCATGAAGATGGTGTTCGTCCTGAATTCGTTGTTTCCACAGAGCCGACAGATGGCGGTATCTACAGAGGACAGCGTGGACGTATGGAAATCCGCGTAGATGTAAAGGGTGTTTCCTGTCATGGTTCTGCTCCTGAGCGTGGTGACAATGCTATTTACAAAATGGCTGACATTCTCCAGGATATTCGTGCATTAAATGAAAACGATGCAGCTGATACTACCGAAATCAAAGGTCTTGTTAAAATGCTTGATGAGAAATACAACCCTGAATGGGAAGAAGCTCGTTTCCTTGGACGTGGTACTGTTACAACTTCCGAAATCTTCTTCACATCCCCAAGCCGTTGCGCAGTAGCTGACTCCTGCTCTGTATCTCTTGACCGTCGTATGACAGCCGGAGAAACATGGGAAAGCTGTCTGGATGAGATTCGTGCTCTTCCATCTGTAAAGAAATACGGTGATGACGTAACTGTATCCATGTATGAGTACAATCGTCCATCCTATACAGAACTTGTATACCCGATTGAATGCTACTTCCCGACATGGGTAATTCCGAAAGATCACAAAGTAACACAGGCTCTGGAAGAAGCTTATAAGGGACTGTACGGCGAAGAACGTCTTGGCAATGCTGAAACTGAGGGTATGAGAAAAGCTCGTCCACTCACAGACAAATGGACCTTCTCTACTAACGGTGTAACAATTATGGGACGTAACAACATTCCTTGTATTGGATTTGGACCTGGTGCAGAGGCACAGGCACATGCTCCAAATGAAAAAACATGGAAGATCGACCTTGTAAGATGTGCTGCTGTATATGCTGCTCTTCCAACTGCATATTGCAAATAATCGTTCCTATCTCAAAGTTTAGACAACGGATTCCTATAATCCCAGAGGCCCGATTTGTGTTCAGACAAAATCCCTGCTCACTGCTTATTGCTCTCCGCAATTGAAGCATGGGACTTACTTGATCCGGTTAAATAAAAACAATACATAAAATGTTTTGTTACAATTTCATTTTACAATTCATATTCAGAAAGGATAAGCTATCAAAAGCATAGCAGGTACTAATTTTATGAAAACATTACAGGATTACATTGACAAATTAAACAGCTTAAACTTCAAAGAAATGTACAACAACGATTTCTTCTGGACATGGGATAAAACAGATGATGAACTGGAAGCTGTATTCACAGTTGCTGATGCCCTTCGTTTCATGAGAGAAAATAATATTTCCACAAAAGTATTCGAAAGCGGTCTTGGAATCTCTATCTTCCGTGATAACTCCACACGTACACGTTTCTCTTTTGCATCCGCATGTAACCTTCTTGGTCTGGAAGTGCAGGATCTGGATGAAAAGAAATCTCAGATTGCCCATGGCGAAACAGTTCGTGAAACAGCAAATATGGTTTCTTTCATGGCTGATGTAATCGGTATTCGTGATGATATGTATATCGGTAAAGGACATGCATATCAGAAAGAATTCATGGATGCTGTAACAGAAGGAAATAAAGATGGTATCCTTGAGCAGAGACCTACTCTTGTAAACCTTCAGTGTGATGTTGACCATCCAACACAGTGTATGGCAGATATGCTTCACATCATCCATGAATTTGGTGGTGTTGAAAATCTGAAAGGCAAAAAAATCGCTATGTCCTGGGCTTATTCTCCATCCTATGGCAAACCACTCTCCGTTCCACAGGGTGTGATCGGTCTGATGACACGTTTCGGTATGGATGTTGTACTTGCTCATCCGGAAGGATATGATGTAATGCCTGAAGTAGAAGAAATTGCTAAGAAAAACGCTGAAGCTACAGGCGGTTCCTTCACAAAAACAAACAATATGGCTGAAGCTTTCAAAGATGCTGATATCGTTTATCCTAAGAGCTGGGCTCCATTTGCAGCTATGGAAAAACGTACAAACCTTTATGCAGAAGGTGATTTTGACGGAATTGACAAATTAGAGAAAGAACTTCTTGCTCAGAATGCACAGCACAAAGACTGGGCTTGCACTGAGGAACTCATGAAAACAACGAAAGATGGAAAAGCCCTCTATCTGCACTGCCTGCCAGCTGATATCACAGGCGTAAGCTGTGAAACAGGTGAAGTTGATGCTTCTGTATTCGACCGTTACAGAATCCCGTTATACAAAGAAGCAAGCTTCAAACCATACATCATCGCTGCTATGATCATGCTTTCCAAATTTGAAAATCCACAGGATATCCTCAAAAAACTTGAAGTTAAGGCAGCTCCGAGAATTCTGAAATAAACTGTCTTTCAGAATATTAATCTCGAAATCTTAATTATACACAAACAGAATTTATTGTTCATACAGACAGTAATCAGGCAGTCAGCGTGATTACTCAAACGCATTCATTACTATATTGTATAGCAGGCAGGGCTGTCGCAGAAAGCAGACAATGTTTATTGCGGCGGCCCTCTTTGCCCTTAATCAGGAGGTTTTTACAAATGTTTACACGAAAAAGAATTGTTATCGCTCTTGGCGGAAACGCTCTGGGAAATACTCTCCCGGAACAGATGGTAGCTGTAAAAACTACTGCAAAAGCATTATGTGATCTGATCGAAGAAGGTCATCAGGTTGTTGTTGTCCATGGAAACGGACCTCAGGTTGGTATGATTAACAACGCAATGTCGGCTCTTTCCAGAGAAGACGAAAATCAGCCAAATACTCCTCTCTCCGTCTGTGTTGCCATGAGCCAGGCTTATATCGGCTATGATTTACAGAATGCATTAAGAGAGGAGCTTCGTATCCGCGGCTTTGTCCGCACACCTGTTGTAACAGTTGTCACTCAGGTTCGCGTTGATCCAAATGATCCTGCATTCGAAAATCCGTCCAAGCCGATCGGCAAATTCCTTACTAAAGAAGAAGCTGAGTATCAGACTAAAGCTTATGGGCATATCATGAAAGAAGATGCCGGACGTGGTTACCGTCGTGTTGTTGCCTCTCCGAAGCCTGTTGAAATTGTTGAACAGGATGCAATCAATAGTCTTGTCGACGCAAATAAAATCGTTATCTGCTGCGGAGGCGGCGGAATTCCTGTTGTTCTTAACGGACATCATCTCAAAGGTGCATCTGCTGTTATTGATAAGGATTTTGCAAGCTGTCTTCTGGCCAAAGAACTGGATGCAGATATGCTTATCATTCTTACAGCAGTAGAAAAAGTTGCTGTAAACTTTGGCAAAGAAAACGAAAAATGGCTAGATGACCTGACGGTAGAAGATGCTAAGAAATACATTAACGAAGGTCAGTTTGCTCCAGGTTCCATGCTTCCTAAAGTTCAGGCTGCTGTTGATTTTGCAAGTTCCAAGGAAGGAAGAACTGCCATGATTACCTTACTGGAAAAAGCAAAAGACGGCATTCAGGAAAAGACCGGAACCAAAATCCATCTTTAATTCATTTTACAGATACTACGGTATCTGTTATACAAGCGAATACTCTCACAAAAAAGTTCTGACGCTCAAAAGCACCAGAACTTTTTTATTACATTAGTCAATCGGATAAAATCATCCACTTTCGCTACACGGCTCTACACCAAATAACTGCTTCGCAGTTTGATTCGGTTAAAATAAAGAATGAAATGTAATCTTTATTTTATTTTCGGTGTTATATCACGATAGTCTATATCTTCTAACTCTCTGACATCTTCTATTTCACAAATCTGCGTATCTTCGAGATGTTTCATGATTATTTTCTTCCCACCCTTATCCCCCTCCAGCGCAAGTAATTCATTAAAGTATTTTTTTCTGAAAATACATGGATTCCCTAACTTCCCCTGACAGGAAACGGAGGCAATTCCCCTCTCGCTGTTTAAAAATACTTCTATCAATCTACAGATTGTCTCTTTACTAAGCCATGGCTGGTCAGAGACTGTAAATAGTACTGCATCTGCATCCAGATTGGCATTCAGCCCAATTTGAATAGTTGAAGAAATTCCCTTCTCCGGATGATGGTTATAGAGAACCTGGATTTGATTTTCTATGGCCATCTCTGCGATCGTTTCATATTGTGTGACTACAGTAATATTACACGTAATATTTTTTAAGCACCCTCTATTTAGCTCAATGACAGTTTCATCCTCAACAGGATTGCTTTCTTTATTTTGTTTCAAAATGTTTTTCACTTCATTTTCCACTTCCATAAGCAAATCCAGAATATGCCTGTACATAGGCATTCCGTCTACTTCATACAGAAGCTTATTTCCACCAAAACGGCGGCTGTTTCCAGCCGCCAGCATAATCATTGCAATTTTCAAAGTTATTTTATTCCTCCCATAGGCTTCCATATGCTGCTATGGTATGTTTTTTTCCCAGTTCCTTTACGATATGCTCCGCAGATGTTTCCTCTGTAAGAACATCTGATTTATTCAGATAAACTCTGTAAATCCGCTCTTCCACGTCTTTAAACAATCCACAGATAGAAGTTGCTATCTTTATAAGATCATCCTCTGTGATCGGAGCTTCCAGACCTTTTTTGAGAAATTCTGATGTTCGTTCCATTCGATATGCGCTCTGACTGATGGGCTGTCCCAAACAATCCAGTCCGATCACACTGATCACAATATCCGCGCAGGCAGGTATTACAGGCTCCCATGCCTCAGGAACCTTTACCGGATGATGTTTCGCACCATCAGCTTCCACAAGCATCACATCACATAAACCTTTCAGTTCCTCCATCTTTTTCTCTGAAAGCGCTGCATATTTACCTGTTTCTTCCTCATATTCAGCTGCAATAACATATCCTTCTCTATCCAACATTTCTTTTACTCTGGCAGCGTCTCCTCCCCTCACAAAGGGAAGTTCTGATTCCCCTGTCATATGTGTGGTTGTCGTAATGATTACTCGTTTGTCTCTGTCAAGCAATTCATCAGTAAGGCGATAGATCAGGCTCGTCTTGCCTCCACCGCCTACGACAGCAATTACAGGGTATCTCTCATAATCAATCTGCAGTAATTCCAGAAAATCGACCTGGTGCTTCATATGGCATCACTCCTTCTGAAAGCAGAATTTCCAGCACGCTGCCTGCAATACAGCGAGCCTTATCGGAAATCGTAAAACAATTTTTCTTTTGCTCCTTACGCGGATCAATATCTGCAATCTTCATTCCTTTCGGCACTGTAAATCCATCACGTATAATACCACGCAACACACCTGTAAGAGAAGCTCTGACAGGCACGTCCCCGATCCACGCAAGTATCTGGTCTTTTTCTACGATATCTGAAATTTTTGAGATACAGTGAATCTCACCAGCTGCCGGTGCATGAATCACTCGCTCTTTGCCAAAGCCAGCGATCACACCCGGGACTCCTGTGTTCGGAAGTGCTGCTCCCCTGGAAATAACTCTGGCAAGATTATGTCCACGCATAGTCTCAATCACGTAGTCTACATCTTCTCCCGCCATAAATCCCGGTCCAAGAGCAATCGTCAGATCTGCCATATTTTTGGTTGTTCCAAGATTTCTTTTGGCAAGAATCGCATCTACTAATGCAGCCGGTCTGTATTTCTGAAGAATTTCTCCCTCTGTATCAACCATAAGAGGTATCTCTCCCGCATTCCAGACAGCATCACATTCCTGAATACTGTTTATCTTCCTGCAAAGAACCCCTTCCACTGAAGACTGTCCATCATAAACTGCCTCACAAAACGAAACCATTCGTCTGATTGCGGTCGGTTTCTCGCATTCCAGCACGAGCAGACGGTATCCGCTACGATACAATCTGTGAATTGTACCACTGGCAAGATCGCCTCCTCCTCTTATGATTACAACATTTTCCAATCCATCCCCGGCATTTCTGGCATTAGTATTTATCATCTTACTGTCTTTCCTCTTCTTGTCTCATTTTCATCCATTACTTTTTCTACTGCATTTACTATATTTTCATATCCTGTACAACGGCACAGATTTCCCGCCATATGCTTTCTTATCGCTTCTCTCGACAATTTCTCGCCACGTTCCAGCAAAACAGTCGCAGACATAATAAATCCCGGTGTGCAGAATCCACATTGTACTGCACCCTCTTCGATAAAGGCTTCCTGAATTCTGGTAAGTTCTCCATTCTTCTCCAGACCTTCCAGTGTGCGAATGTTTTTGCCCTCTGCCCATACTGCCAGATAAATGCAGGAATCTATGGTTTCTCCATCTATGATTACTGTACAGGCTCCGCATTCTCCTACCTCACAACCTTTTTTCACAGAGGTAAGTCCAAGACGGTTACGGAGCATATCAAGTAACGACTCCCTTACATCGACATATTCTCCTACTTCTCTTCCGTTTACTATACACCGTACAAGCTGCATCTGCTTTTTCATACGCTGTCACCTCCTGCAAGTTCAATAGTACGTCTCAATGCCCGCGCTGCGATTTCTCCTCCAATCTGCAGGCGGAATGCCTTAGATGCTCTCCAGGAATCTCGTGGATTGATTTCTTCCCGAACCAGCTCAGCTGTTTTCTCATACAGATCTTCTGCAATCTTCATTCCCTTTAATGCTTCTTCTGTCTTTACACAGCGGTATGGAACCGGAGCTGCAACTCCAAAAGTAATACGCACATCTTCAATCACACCATCTGACAGATTCACTTTGCTGACTACACTACAGCTGATAGTTGCGATATCCATGGCATTTCTCATAGAATACTTGATATAGTGCCCACGATAACCCTGATATTCTTTTGCAGGAATGATCACATAAGTCAATACTTCTCCCTGTCTCAGATCTACTTTACCAGGTCCCAGATAAAAGTCTTTCACCGGAACAAGACGACCTCCTTTGCCATCTTCAAGACGCAACAGAGCATTCAGGGAAAATACCGTTGGTGCACTGTCAGCACTTACTGCACCATTACAGATATTTCCACCGATCGTGCCAATATTTCTCACCTGTGGTCCGCCAACCTGATCCACAGCTTCCCCAAGTACCGGAATATATTTCTTTATGATCTCATCGTTCGTAATATGTGAAAACACAGTTCCTGCTCCAATATAAATATCGCCGTTATCTGCCATTTTCACGCCCTTTATCTCTTCAATTCCATGAATACTCACCAGAGAAGTTCCTGCAAATTTTCCTTCTCTGATTTTAATGAGAACATCACTTCCTCCGGATATCACTTTTGCCTCCGGATGCTCATTCAACAGTCTGACTGCCTCTTCTACGCTTTCAGCCTGATAATACTTCTCAATATCGTACATAAAATCCCCTCCCCTCTAAATAAGTCCGGCTTTCATAAAGCCATCGATCAATCTCTGCGGTGTCAGAGGATTTTCGTTAAAGGCAACACCCGTCGCATGAAGAACTGCATTGCGGATTGCAGGTGCCCCCGGGATTGCCGGCGGTTCACCCAGTGCTTTATTTCCAAATGGTCCGATCGGATCATCCAGCTCCACAAAATCGGCTTTGATATCAGGTGTATCCATCATTGTCATCAGCTTATAGTCTAATAATGTTCCATTCAAAGGTCTGCCTGTCTTCTCATCCAGGATCAGCTGTTCAGAAAGACCATATCCCATTCCCATAGACATACCGCCATGAACCTGCATCTCGGCAAGCTTTGGATTAAGCAGCTTCCCACTGTCATGAACATTAATAATATGGAGAATCTTAATTTTGCCAAGTTCAATATCTACTTCCACTTCTGCAAAACAGCAGCCTGTAGCAATCGTATTCTTCTTTACCTGTTCAGATACCTCTGCTGTAAGTACAGATGAATTACTCAGACTATAATAACTCTCAAGTGCAAGATTAGCAAGAGACATTGCATAATCTTCACCAGCCATGATCCAACCATGGTCCAGACTTAATTCTCTTGTCTCTTCCGGCATCAGTTTCTTCGCATAATCAAGAATTTTCTTCTTCATAAGATTTGCACAATCCTTCACCACCGTTCCTGTAACAAACGACTGGCGTGATGCATAAGCACCTGTATCAAATGGTGTCACATCTGTATCCTGTACACTCTGGATATGAATATCACTGATATCCATATTTAAAACTTCCGCTGTCATCTGAGAAAATACAGTGTCTGCACCTTGCCCGATTTCTGTTGCTCCCAACATCAGGCCTACACTTCCGTCCTGATTCAGAGTCATTCTCGCGCCTGCGATTTCCAGAGAGATCGGCCATACACCGGTTTTGTAGGAAAACAGAGACATTCCCACGCCTCTTCGTATCTTTCCTGTCTGATTTGCATATTCTCTTCGTTTTTCATCCCAGTGAATATATTCTGCACCTTTTTTCAGACACTCGAAAATACCATTGGTATTCGCTGCTATCGGCTTCAGATACGCATCTTCATAATAGCCCTTAATCAGGTTCTTCTTTCTGAATTCCAGTGGATCCATTCCGATTTCTTTTGCAATATCATCCATAAAGCACTCAATTGCAAAGCATACCTGCGGAATCCCATATCCTCGCATAGCTCCACCTACCGGTGTGTTGGTATAGACAGTATAGGCCTCTCCTTTAATGTTTTGACATGCATACTGCAGTCTCCATGCAGTCAGGCCATTTGCTGCTATGGCATGTCCATGAGAAGCGTACGCTCCCTGATTTGAGATTGCAAGCATATCCTTTGCAAGAAGATGTCCCTCATTATCTACTCCGGCCGTCAGGTCATATTCTATAGAATGGCGGGTTCTCGTATTACAGAAAGTTTCCTCTCTTGTCACATCAAGCTTGACTGGTCTGCCGCCAACCTGAGTAGTAAGAAATGCATTCAGAGGCTCATAAAGTACATCCTGTTTATTTCCGAATCCACCACCTATGTAAGGCTTGATCACTCTGATTTTTCCCCATGGGATTCCCAATGCCTGGCCAATGACACGACGTACAATATGAGGAATCTGTGTGGAACTTACTACTACGATTCTGCCATTCTCCATATAGGCATAGGAAATCGGATTTTCAATATGACAATGTTGTACGATTGGTGTCTTATAGGTTCGTTTCACTACTGTTGCAGATTCTTTTAATCCTTTTTCTACATCCCCGATAAAATAGTTGGAACGGACAAGTACATTATCCTTCTTGTCCAGATGAATCGGCGGATTACTGCCATACATAGATTTACGCGGATGAATCTCTACCGGATATTCTTCGTACTCTACTTCAATTAATCTCAATGCCCTCTGGGCCGTTATCTCATCTTCAGCTACTACCGCAGCGATATCATCCCCATAATAACGAACTCTTCCGGTAAGGATATTACGATCTGCAATATCCTGATGAGCCAATTCTACCGACCAGGGATGTCCCGGTGTAGGATAACAATGATTCGGTACGTCCTTAAAAGTAACTACTTTTACTACGCCGTCCAGAGCCTCAGCTTTACTTGTATCGATTGATTTCACGATACCATTTCCGATCTTTGCATGATAGACCTTTGCCACCAGACAATTAGCAGGAGCTATATCATCCGTAAATTTCGCACGTCCTGTAACTTTGTCGTAGGCATCTACTCTTGGAACACTCTTTCCAATCATGTTTTCACCTTCTCTATATTTTATTTTTGTTTACTGATACGCAGGAAAGGATTCTGTCTGGATATAGAAAAAGCCGGACTCACCTAAGGTATTCTTTTGTTCCCCTCAGGACTGATGTCCGGCTCCGAACCATGCTACTTTCCTTCCGCCTGTTTTCAGACATCAGGCGAACTTATTTTTTAATTTCCATATTTATTACCTGTTTTATTGTATAAGTATAACACATTTATCTGTTTATTGGCAATCTTTTATTCAATATTTCTTAGTGTATTTTCGTGAACAGGTTACTGTTCACTCCGTTCTCAGTAACACGCTTCGCGATGCACAGAATTTATGCTAATCGCATAAATTCGCGCGGTATGTCTCGGGCTTTTGGCATTTTCATGCCAAAACACCTCGCGGGATAGTGGCGTGTGAACAGTAACGTGAACAGTTACGTAAAAATACCTCTTAAATCATGAATTACATGGCGCGGGCATTTCACTGTACACATACCACAGCTTAAACATACAGACTCGTCAATCACCGCACAGTTGTCAGACACCTTAATCGCGCCTGCTGTACATGTCTTTTCACAGATTCCACATCCGATACAGCTGACTTCGCACTGTTTCTTTGCCTCTGCGCCTTTTTTCTTATTGGAGCATTTTACCACAATATAATTTGCACATTCATGAATGTGGATCACGCCCTGCGGGCAGACCTTTGTGCAAGCCCCACAGGCAATACACTTTTCTTCATCTACTTCTGCCACACCATATTCATTGATAGAAATCGCTCCGAATTTACATTTATTTACGCAAGCTCCACATCCAATACAGCCGTCCTTACATCCTGTCTCGCCTTCTGCTGCCCTGCATCCGCCATTACATGCTACAACTGCCGAACGATATGGAAACTTCTTCTTTACTGCCATACTCAGCACTTCCTTTCATATGGCGTTCCAGTCAGAGGAAGACTGTATTGTCTCTCACCATCCCGCCTGAAATATGCGTCTGCAATCGCAGGTGCCGTCGGAATCGAAGTGATCTCGCCAATTCCAATAGCTCCGCATGCTACATTTAATCCCGGTTTATCAATAACAATTGCATCGATTTTCGGAATCTCATGAGAACGAAACAGCCCAAGAGAACCATATTTCTCGATAGGTTTACAGTTCTCATCAATCGGATAATGTTCTCGCAGAGCAAATCCTATGGACATAACTACGCCACCCTCGATCTGACCCTCGCATGACAAAGGATTAACCGCTTTGCCTACATCATGGGCAGCAACTATCTCCTCGATTTTTCCTGTTTTCTTATCCAGAATACATACCTGTGTCGCATAACCATATGCAACATGAGAAACAGGATTGGGTACATTTGCACCAAGTGGATCTGTCTTGGCGAGATATTCGGCATAATAAACCTTTCCGATCACATCATCAATTGTTTTTCCTGCATTGCGGTCCTCCATAATCTTATCACAGGCCCTGCGACATGCTTCTCCCGTTACCAGAGTCTGTCTGGAACCAGAGGTTGTGCCCGAGTCAGGTGAAAACCAGGTATTACTTCTCTCATAAACAATATCCTCGTGTTTCAGATCAGTGTTGGTAACTACCATCTGAGTCAGAACTGTGCCAAGTCCCTGACCAATACAGGAAGCTCCCGAATAGATATGAAGTTTTCTGTCTTCTTCAAATACAAGCTTCACACGTCCTGTATCAGGAATTCCAACGCCAACACCGGCATTTTTCATAGCACATCCGATTCCGACTGGTTTTCCAGCCTCAAGTGCGGCATTGTATTTCTCTTTTACAGCTTCCAGAGTTTCTACCAGACCTGTGGAATTATCCACAATCTGTCCATTCGGAAGTGTCTCGCCCGGCCGGATCGCATTGCGGTAGCGAATCTCCCATGGAGTAATTCCCACCTTATCGGCCATCATATTCAACAGTGTTTCTGTCGCAAAACAAGTCTGAGTCACGCCAAATCCACGAAATGCTCCTGCCGGCGGATTGTTTGTATAATATGCTGTTCCTTCAATCTCAAAATTCTCATAATGATACGGACCTGCCGCATGTGTGCACGCTCGCTCCAGCACCGGACCGCCAAGAGAAGCAAACGCCCCTGTATCTGATGCTACTTTCGCCTTTACCCCCATAATATTGCCATTCGCATCGCAGCCCATTGTCATATCCATGTAAAATGGATGACGTTTTGGATGTACCAGAAGAGATTCAGCCCTCGTAAGTTTCATCTTAACTGGTTTCTTAGTTACATAAGTCAGAAGCGCCGCCAGATGCTGGACTGTCATATCTTCTTTTCCGCCAAAACCTCCGCCGACAAGTGCATTCTGCACTTTTACTTTATCTGTTCCGAGCAGCAGAGAACATTCATGTAAAGTCTGATGCGCAGACTGGTCTGTAGAATATATGAAAACATCTCCGTCTTCATCATAAAAAGCCACAGCACACTCTGGCTCCAGAAATGCATGCTCTGTCCAGGGAGTTTCAAAATGATGACTGATCATATATTTGGAATTACGGATTGCCTCTTCTGCATTTCCTCTGCTGATATGCTTATGTGCACAAATGTTATTTTCCTCTTCATCAAATACTTTTGGCGCACCTTCTGCCGCCGCTTCTTCAATCGTATGAACATGCGGCAGTACCTCATATTTGACTTTGATCAGCTTCTTCGCTTTCTCTGCCGTTTCCCTGTCCTTTGCAGCTACAACAGCGATCGCATCACCCAGATAATGAGTTAAGCCTCCTACAGGAATCAAAGTATACTGATCATGCTTCAAATGTCCGATCTTATTTTCTCCCGGAATATCCTTTGCTGTTACAACTGCTTCTACTCCGGAAAGTGCCTCAGCTGCTGTCGTATCAATTTCAAGTACACGGGCACGCGGGTATTTACTTCTCAGTGCTGCCCCATACAGCATTCCATCAAGGTAAAAGTCATCCGGATATTTGCCAGTTCCAAGTACTTTCTCTTCCACATCAATTCTGGATACACGATGACCAAGATTCCAGTTGTCATCCATATCATCCGGAATCACACCTTTACTTAAAACCTTCGCGGCCAGCCGCACTGCATCCATGATCTTTACATATCCTGTACAACGGCAATAATTATTGCGCAATGCATATTTGATTTCATCATCTGTCGGTTGTTTATTTACGTCCAGAAGAGCCTTCGTACACATCACCATCCCAGGAATGCAAAACCCACACTGGACTGCTCCCGCCTTTCCATAGGCATATGTATAAACTTCTTTTTCCCATTCAGTCAGACCTTCTACTGTAATTATCGTTCTGCCATCCAGCATGTCTGTATCTGGAACACATGCCTTACAGATCTTCCCGTCAATAATAACTGTACAGGCTCCGCAAGCACCCTCGCTGCATCCGTCTTTCACAGATGTAAGGTGAAGTTCATCCCGCAAAAAACGCAGCAGTTTCTGATTTCTGATCGTTTCGACCTTCTGTCCATTGACTGTAAATACTGCCATATTGGACTCTCCTTTCTTTCTTGCACGTCTGCCTTTTGGACATTCAGTTGAACTCTTTTAGGAGTTTTTCTCTGTCTGCCTGTGATACCGCATATACACCCCTGATATGCGGCCGCGTTCAGCCTGATATGCACACTGTCCACAGCCTTTGGTACTGTGGACAGTGTATTAATTTCTTTTTATTTTCTGCTATTTTCAGAAAAAGGAATCACCGTCACATAAAGATTATATAAACAGAAATACCTATTTCATGATCAGATAACCGTAATCATCGATCACCGCGCAGATCAGTCTGCGAAGACCCTCATACAGTTTATCATTGGCATCATCCGCCTTACAGTCAGAAATCTGACCCAGCAGACGAACCTTACACTCTTTTGTTTCCGGATTGATCACTGCAAATCCGTCATTTGTGCTGTCTGCCATATCTGCCTCTGAAGCAAATAATGTAAATTTATCTTTATATGGTGCACTTGCATATGGACAGAAGCTCTTACAGTTGCCACATTCATTGCACATATAATCTACGTGGATTACCTGGTTCATAGCCATTCCCGGCACTTTGATGGAAATATTTGCTCTGTTTGGACATACATCCACACAGTTCTCACAGACTTTATTACAAGTCAGGCAGCGTTCACTTTCATTTGCAGCATCTTTACTCTCTTTAAGAATTGCTTTCTTAGAATAGCAGTCTTCTTCTGTTCCAGGTACCGGCTGGCCTTTTACGATATCATGTCCGAGAATTGCTTTTACCGCAATCTGCGCATCACGTATTGCTTCTACGATCGTAGCAGCTCCCTTCGCACCATCACCGGCTACATAAACACCTTCTACACTTGTCTCCATTGTCTTGTCATTGATGCGGGCTTTTCCTCGTTCATTGACTGCAATGCCATTTGCTTCATAGAACTCTGTCGGAACTTTCTCACCTACTGCAACGATCACTGTATCGGCCGGAACCTCTACTGTTTCATCCGTTTCTGTTACGCTGGCACGTCCGGAAGCATCCATGTTGCCAAGTACCATCTTCTTGCAGAAAAGCCTGCCATTCTCCAGAGATACCGGTGAAAGAAGTTCTCTGAATTCAATACCCTCTTCCAGAACTTCCAACAACTCGTCTTCTGCTGCAGGCATATAACGTTTTGTTCTTCTGTATACCAGATAAACGTGCTCTACACCCTCTGTACGTTTTGCAGCTCTTGCCGTATCCATAGCTGTGTTTCCACCGCCGATAACAACAACATTCTTTCCGAGAGAAACTTTGCCATCTGATTCTTTAAAATCTCTTAAGAATTTCAGTGCATTGACCGTTTCGCCTTTTTCAAGTTTCAAGGTTCCCGGTTTGTTTGCGCCTACTGCAACGATCACTGCATCGTATCCTTGTTCTTTTAATTCCTGTACGGATGTGATTTCTGTACCGGTTTTGATTTCCACACCCATTTTCTCAATGAAAGAAATATCTTTATCAATTGCTTCACCAGAAATACGGAATCCCGGAATTACATAACGGATCACACCGCCGGCTTTCTCTTCTTTCTCAAATACTGTTACCGAAGCACCGGCTCTTGCAAGGAAATATGCAGAAGCAATACCTGCAGGACCCGCACCGACAACAGCTACTTTCTTACCATTTGCCGTACCCGCTTTGATTTCACCGATCACTGTGTCATATCCATTCTGTGCTGCAATAAGCTTGGTGTTACGGATATTTACAGGTTCTTCATAGAAGTTACGTGTACATTTATACATACAGTTATGTGCGCAGAGAGTACCTGTGATAAACGGAAGGGCATTCTTCTCAAGGATAACTCTTAATGCCTGTGCATAATCTCCCTCTCCTGCCAGTTTCACATAAGTTGTGATATCCTGATGAATCGGACATCCCTCTTCACATGGAGCAAAGAAGCAGTCAAGAAGCGGAACTTCTGAGTCTGTTTTTCTCTTCGGAAGAGTCTTGATGCTCTTTACATGATGTGCATCTTTCTTCGCATCCTCAGCAAGCTGCTCAAGTGCAGCTACATCAATACCCGTCCATTCTTCAACACCGGCAGCCATAACTTTCTGGGCCATCTGTGTAAATCTCTGATATCCGCCTGGTTTCAGCAAGGTAGTTGCTACTGTCACAGGCCATACACCGCTTTTAACGATAAGGTCAATATTATAGTAATCAGCTCCACCGGAGTAAGCAATACGAAGTTTTCCATCAAATTCTCTGGAAAGCTTTGCTGCAAGAGAAATGGATAACGGGAAAAGAGATTTTCCGGACATATACATTTCTTCGCTTGGAAGCTCATTTCTTGTAACATCTACAGGGAATGTATTCGTGATCTTCACACCAAATGCAAGATTCAGCTCATCTGCAAGTGCCTGCAGTCTCTTAAACATCGGGATAGCATCCTCATACTGTAAATCATCTTTGAAATGGAAATCACCGAATACCATGTAATCATATCCCATGTCATCCATCGTTTTTCTCGCAAATTCATATCCAAGAAGAGTTGGATTACATTTGATAAATGTATTCAGATGTTTCTCTTTAAACAGATGAGTTGCAATGCTCTCAATCTCATTCGGAGGACATCCGTGAAGAGTAGAGATTGTCGCAGAATTACAGATATCAGACGGAATTGCCTCGATATCTTCTTTTGTAACTTTCTCAAATTTATCTACGTTATCTAATAACCACTGCTTACATTCTTTAAAGATTTCCGTATCCTTCGCTTCCATCATGTTATTGATAAAGCCATCAATTTTTGGTGTTTTAATTCCCTCGAGATCATATCCGACAGAAATATTAAACTGGAATCCATCCTGTGCACCAAGATCAAATTCTTTTGCGATTACATGGAGAATAAACCATGCTTTGATATACTCACCCATCGCCTGAGGAACATAAAGCTCTGTAGACCATTCGCAGTTATATCCTTCATCCTCAGCAAGGATACATGGTCTGTTAATACAGGCTGCAAGTTCTGCGCCGTCCATCTTCTGAACAGTTTTCAATTCAAAAAAACGTGCTCCTGCATAATAGGAAGCAACGATATTCTGTGTCAGCTGTGTATGTGGTCCTGCTGCCGGTCCGATCGGTGTCTCTAAATTTCTTTCAAAAATATTCAGCTTCTTATCAGCTTCTGCCACATAAGCTCTGTGCTGTCCGAATACGGTTCCTTTTGTTTTCTTCTCTTCTAATACCCAGTTCATTAACTGTTCAAAGGGCATACAGGTCATGACTTCACTCATAATCCGATCCTCCATTATTTTTTATTCATGTTTATTTCAGCCAGACAGAATTTCCTGTCTGGCCTTTATTATACTTTTTCTTCTCCTCTTGCCTTTAAAAGTGCCAGCAAAATTATTTCAAGAATCAGCCATTAATATCATCAGCAAGTTCTTTTGCAGCCCGACGGCAATCTGCCATCACTTTCGCTTCATCGCATACAAGAACCTCTCGGTCTTTCATAAGAACTTTACCATTACATACGGTAGTCTGAACCATGCTTCCGTTTACCCCAAACATCAGGTGTCCGTTAATATTATTCTCATTCATTGGTGTCAGCGGATCATAATCAATTACGATCACATCTGCGGCAGCTCCTTCTTTGAGCACACCGAGCTGTTTCTTAAAGTATCTGTTGGCAATTTTCGCATTTCCCTCAAAGAGCATCTGCGGAACCTCACCCCACGCCGCATTCGGATCGCAGAGATGATGTTTGTGAAGTACATTTGCAACTTTCCAGGATTCCATCATATCATGAGTATATCCGTCTGTACCAAGACCTGTGAGAATTCCTTTCTGTACCATTCTCATAGTTGGAGGACATCCACAGGCATTTCCCATATTAGATTCCGGATTATGTACCACCATGGTATCTGTCTCCTTGATCAGATCCATCTCATGTTCATTGACATAAATACAATGTCCCAGCAACGTCTTCGGTCCCAGGATATTCCAGTCATAAAGACGGTCAACGATACGCTTACCATGTTCTTTCAGACACTGATGAAGATCATAAATTCCTTCCGCTACATGAATATGATATCCGACGCCTTCCGGCTTCAGTTCGTTGCAAAGAGCCATTGTCTCATCAGAAATTGTAAAGGACGCATGCATACCCATCATTCCGGCAATCATGTCGCTGTCATCTGCAAGTGCATGTTTGATAAAATTCACGTTCTCCATTACAGATTCTCTGGATTTCTCCATTCCGTCACGGTCAGAAATCTCGTAGCAGAGGCAGGTACGCACACCTAAATCTCTGGCTGCTTCTTCAATCGCACTGAGTGAACCTGTAATATGTCCAAAACTTGCATGATGGTCAAATACTGTTGTTACGCCATTTTTAATAGAGTCAATATAGGTTGCATATGCAGAAAGCTTCGTCTGCTCCAGTGTAAGATGTCGGTCTACTGTCCACCACAATCCGTCAAGGATATCCAGAAAGCCCTGCGGATTATATCCGTTAATGCTTAATCCTCGTGCGAAGGAGCTGTAAATATGCTCATGGGCATTAATAAATGCCGGCATGATAACTCCACCCTTCGCATCAACAAATTCGGCATCCGGATAAGCCTTCTTTACTTCTTCAGTTACCCCCACCATTACTATGGTGTTACCATCCATTGCAACAGCACCATTCTCAACAAATGGGTTGGATGCGTCCCGTGTGATCATTCTTCCATTACCAATTACCAGCATATAGTTCCTCCTTTTACTTGTTAAAAATCACCAATTCACTATTGCTTTTTACCTATTGTTTAGGAATTTTATACTAATACTCTAACATATTTCTTCACATAATGCAAGAGAGAATCACAAAATCTTTTTGGTTTTTCAAAATATTTTTAGTTTTCCGTTTTTTTCTCGAAGTTTCTTGTAGATGTGCGGAAATAAAAAAGAACGAAGCGTCCATTTTTAACAAATGAACAACTTCGTTCTTTTATATTGAAAATGATTTCATGACAGATTTTCAGATTTGTCAATATTTTATATTTCAGGATTTTCGTATATCCTCGCCAAACGTGTTGCTGATCACTCCGTGCCCGGCAAAACGCTGCACGATGTGAATCCTAATCAGCCTTCCATAATGGATGATTTTAATTTTAACTGCTTTCTTCCGTTCTTCCACATATTCTCATCCAGTTCAACCTCATAGCCACCACCATTTTTGACATGCCATTCATAAAACTGTTTTTGTATATCTGTATACTCTTCCATAATATTCATGATCGTGCCGCCATGAACCACCAAAGCCACCTCAGTTACGTGACTACGGATACAGCTAGTTACTACTTTTTCAAATCCCCTAAGGTTTCTGTTTCTAAATTCTTCTCTGCTCTCCCCTCCGGGAAACGGTAAAGTTCCATTGCTGTCTATCCATGCCTGATAATTTGGATTTCCATCCAGTTCTTTGTAATTCTTATTCTCAAATTCGCCAAAATCACATTCTGCCAGTTCTTCGATAATATGTACCGGTTTCTCCGGGAAAAGAATCTCAGCAGTCTGAACACAGCGTCTGAGCGGACTTACATAAATCTCCTGCACCTTCGGATAATCCATCTTTTTCAGGAATTCTATTCCCTCCTGACATAACGGTTCATCCGTTGTGCCAATATAACGGGCAAGTTTATTTCCTTCTGTCTTTCCGTGTCTAATCAGCCATAGTTTAATCATCTTTGATCACCGTCCCGATTCCACAGACTACCCTTGTCACCTTATGGCTGTATGCCGCCAGTTTCGTACACACACGGCCTACTGCTTCCCGGTATTTCCTGTCAAAGGCATCTACCGGTACTACTCCATATCCCACTTCCTGAGAGACAAGAATAACATCCGGGTTTTTAAGAATAATCTGCTCAGCAAGTTCTGATACATCTCTCTCTTTTTCCAGTTCTCTGCGGATATATTTCTGAAAATCCGTAACCCCCTGTGCTCTCATCAGTTCCTCTTCTGTTACTTTATCTCCATCCGCCCAGTTTAACAGAGGATATTCCTTTTTTGCATAAACAGTTTTTCCCTGATATGCACCGCCAATGATCATCTCCATATTTTCCACACTCTCCTTATCAATTCCTGCCAGATATTTCATATTCTGACTAAATCAGGTATATTTCCTGCTTTCCATTGCCGAATATCCACATGACTCAGAAATTTGTGATCACAGCAAGGATCACAGCCATTCCAACCTCACAGATACACAGGAAAAATCCCGATATATCCCCGGTCGTTCCGCCAAAATACTTCATTGCAATATGATGATAATATCCAAAGATCAGCAACGCTCCTGCAAAAGCTGCAATTCCCCATACCGGCTCGATCCAGATCATCAAAACTGCAAGAATCACCAGATAAACCACCAGTATATTTCTTGATATCACATCCGAAGAATTTCTTGAAAATTCTGCTACCGTACCATCAGCCTTTGCCTTTGGAAAAGTAATAACACCAATCCCTGAAAGGCATCTGGAAACCATAAAGCCCAGACTCAGAATCCCAATTGCTTTCATATTTTCCTCAATGCCAAATAACTGGCTGTATGCCCCATACCAGCAAACAAAATACACCGCAGCCGTAATAACAGCAAATGCCCCGGCATGGGAATCTTTAAGAATCTCCAGCCTTCTGCTTCTCTCCTGCCAGGAACTGAGCGCATCCGAAGTATCCAGCAGACCATCCACATGAATCCCGCCTGTCACGAACACAGGTGCAAGAACTAAAACCGCAGTCACAAAACCCGGCTGATACTCAAAACGCAGCCCCAGATATGCCACCAGCATCGTCAATGCACCGATTACTGTTCCAATAAATGGAAAAAAGCAAAACATATATTTCATGTTTTCCTTCGTCCAGTCCGCACGGGGCATGGGAATCTTTGAAAACATGGCAAAAGCTACCTTAAAATTATTCCATAGAGATTTCATTTGCACTTCCTCTTTTTCACACTATTTTTAATAGCACTTCTTATTTCTTATCATATTTATTATCATAAATATCTCTTCTACTTCTTCTGATACACTGGGATCCCATAAACAACTTCCACTACCTCATCCGCTCTCAGTGCGACAGCCTGATTGATCTTTCCGAGATATTCTAAGTAAGAAGCCATTTCTTTATCAAATACGACCGCATCTGAAAAAATCTCATTCGTCACGATCACCACATGTGCTGCCTGCCGGACCAGTTCATCAATTCCACTCATGATATCCTTTACTGTCTGTTCATGTGCTCCCTGCTCTTCAAACATCTCATTTGCCACCAGATTAGACATGCATTCCAGCAAGACCACACAGCCAGACGGCAGCTGCACATCTTTCAGTCCGGTATAGCATTCTATCGTCTCAAAGCCTTTTCCGGCACGCATTTTGCGGTGTCTCTCGATTCTTTTATGGCTTTCTTCATCAAACGGATGCATTGTTGCTATGTAAACCCTCTGTGCTTCCCCGAAAGCAAGCACCTTATCCTCCGCAAAAGCCGATTTCCCGCTTCCGCTTCCTCCGGTCACAATTGTCAACATTATTTCAGCTCCTCATACTGTTCCACATTGATATCTTCAAAAGTACTCATAGAATGATAAACAGCCGCCGCCAGATCAAGAATCGGGAATAAAGCTACCGCACCGGTTCCCTCACCAAGACACATATCCGCATAAAGAATCGCTTCTTTCTTCATATGCTCCAGAATCAGATGCGCAGCCGGCTCTTTCGATACATGAGATGCCAGGATATAGTCCCCTGCTGCCGGGCAAATCTGCATCGCGATCAATGCAGAAACGCAGGAAATAAATCCGTCCATTATAACCGGAACATGATAAACCGCTCCGCCAAGGAATACACCCGCCATTCCTGCGATATCCAGACCACCAACCTTCGCCAGGACATCGATTGCATCTGAAGGATCCGGCTGATTCAGCTCAATTGCTTTCCTGATTGCTGCGATTTTTCGTACCAGACCTTCACTTGTCAGCCCTGCGCCACGTCCAGTCATCTCTTCTACCGGCTGATCCAACAATACAGAAGCCACCGCACTGCTGGTAGTCGTATTTCCGATTCCCATCTCTCCTGTTGCAAGAATCTTATACCCTTTATTTTTTAACTCTTCTACCATAGCAATTCCTGCTTCAATACCTTTTATGGCCTGTTCTCTTGTCATGGCAGGGCCTTTGGTCATATTCTGCGTACCATACGCAACCTTGTGATCTGTGCGTACTTTTGTATCAGTTACCATACCCATGTCTACCGGAAAAATCTCCGCATGATTCTGTTTACACATCACACCAACGGAGGTATCATATCTCAGAAAATTCTCTGCCACGATTGCAGTTACTTCCTGCCCTGTCTGAGTCACCCCTTCTTCTACCACACCATTGTCTGCGCACATAGCGACCAGACCTCTTTTAGAAAGGTCAATATCAGCATTCCCTGTAATTCCTGCAACCTGTGTCAACAGAGTTTCCAGTTTTCCAAGAGAATGTAATGGTTTCGCAATACTGTCCCATCTTTTCTGTGCAATAACCATAGCTTTCTGATCTAACGGTTCAATATTGGAAACAGCTTCCTGCAATGTCATGAGTTCTTCCCTCTCTTTCCTGTTGTAAATACAAAAAATTTACTAAATATGTAATTCAATATCAGCACGATAAACTGCGTCAGAAATTTACCGATCATATCATTTAGTCCCATTACTGACACAAGCAGCCAGACACCGCCAACCTCAATCACCATAGTCACTAATCTGGCGCTGATAAATTTACAAAATGGCTGAATATGATCTCTCAGAGTTTCACATTTATCCTGAAAAACAAATTTCGAATTTACCACATAGGCGAACAGAATCGCCAGTATGATAGAAATAATATTAGCAATATTGAGTTCCACATCAAGTTTTCTCAGAACAAAAAAGCTGACCAGATTCACCAGCGTAGTGCATCCGCCAAAAAAAACATAGCGGATTACGGAACTTTCATACATTTTTCTGATCCATTGTTTCATAACTGTTTTATTTCCTTCATTTTTATCATTTAAATATATTCATAGTTATATACCTGATCGTATGTTCAACTTGGTGGTACACCAGTTCAAACATATGGCACGATTGCAATATCTTTCGTTTGTAATGATTAATTATGTTCTCTTCCCTTTTTAATAACTTTGGAAATAATATATCGCGGTCTGCGCTTTACCTCTTCATAAATCTTGGAAATATAATATCCAATGATTCCAAGACTGATCATCATGGCACTGCCCACCAGAAGCAGAACCATCAGCAAAGTCGTATATCCCTCCACAGCGGAACCTGTAAAATACTGAACCAGTGAATAGATCATAAGAATCACAGAGCAGATAAAACAAAGCAAACCTGTGATCGTAACAAACTGCAGCGGAACTGTCGTAAATGCCACAATATTCGTAAACGCATACTTCACTAGTGCCCAGGGAGACCATTTGGAAACACCAGCTTCTCTTTCCTGCACTTCAAATTCTACACTTGTGGTCTTATATCCCACCCAGGAAGAAGTAGCACGAAAGAACATATTCCGCTCAGGCATTGACAGAATGCTGTCCACCGCCTTCCTGTCCATCATCTTAAAATCAGATGCATCCTTCATATTAACTCTCGTAGCCTTTGACATAATATCATAGAAGAAGCCGGCACATTCTTTATGTAAAAAGCCTTCTTTTCCTCTGTCCGCTTTTATGCCCTCGATTACTTCATATCCATTTTGCCACAATCTGTACATCTCAATAAGCGTCTGGGGCGGATGCTGCAGATCACAGTCCATAACAGCAACTACATCGCCACTGGCCTGTGCCAGTCCTGCAAAAATCGCTGCCTCTTTTCCAAAATTTCTCGAAAAAAGTACACCTGTTACATTTGCGTCCTTTTCTCCTGCTTTCTGAATCTCTTCCCATGTCCGGTCACCGGAGCCATCGTTTACCACAACCAGTTCATAGGGAATCTCTGCCTTCGTAAGGACTTCCGCCAGCACACGACAGGTTTTTCCTACCATTAATTCTTCATTATATGCCGGAAGCACTACTGATAATTTACTCATGATGTCATTCCTCATTTTTAATTATAATCCGCTGCTGTTTACTTTGTCATCAGCAACATAACTATTGCAATTCCATTTCAAATTGCCTGTAGCAATAAAACTTTGAATCTAAACTACCTGTTCTATTATACACGACTTTACAGAAAAGTCCATTATTCCATTCTCAGCAACGTTTTTTTCTTCGAACGGCCACCAACATAAAATAAACCACTAAGCCAGCCAGACTGAGTGCCAGGCCTGCCTTTAAATATGGTGTACAATACGTCAATCGTATTTCATGGGAACCAGGTTCGAGTTCCAACGCCATAAACATGGTATTTGCCTTCTGAAGCTTTGTTTCTTTGCCATCCACATAAGCTGTAAATCCTTTACTGTACGGGACAGACAATACAAGAGCTTTCTTTTTGGAAATACTGATATTCCCTGCGATCTCATTTGTTCCCATTTTTACATTCTCGAGAGCTTCTTCACCCAGCTTCACAGTCTTTGCCTCAATCCCCTGTACCGGCTGGCTGACAACCCTTAATTTATCATAGGTATAAACACCTGTATTGGCAAAGGTGATTGTCATAGTACGAACCCCTGATCTGGAATATCCCATATTACAGAGAAAATCATGCCGTCCACTGTAGGCATTATACTTATCCGTAAAAATCTTTATGGTCTTGGTCACATCATTGGAACTGACCGTCATAGCCGCTTCCTTTGACTCCTTCCAGTACCGCCACTGGCTGTCCTCATCAAGAACCTTATTTTGGTCATACTCAGACATCTTCTTCCACTGACTGTTACCAATCAGTTCCCTCGGTGAAAGACTGTCATAATCCAGATTATCTGCGATCAGATAATTCTCACTGTCCGTAAGGCCATGGAACACAAGCTTCAGCTGTGCCCCTTCCTTCGTCACCCTGATTGCTCCCTTAGACAGAGCACAACCATCCCCTGCCTCCATACGATATTGAATATTCTCATCATCAGCATCAACAGATGCCTCAGGCAGTGTACTCTCCTCAAGCACCACACCGTCCATCAGAGCCTGCTGCTTTTTTACCACATCCATTTTCTCATATTCCGATACAGGAATATAGCTGTCATAAGTATAACCCAGAGGCAGTGCATTCTCATTCTCATAAGCCCTGCACTCACTTTTTCCCTTTCCTGCAGAACCCTTCTCCCTGTTATATCCATAGGAAAGATAGCGAAAATTATCACCACTTATCACAAAATACTTCACAGAAGCCAGCCTGTCCAGGATCGTCCTTCCGTCCAGATTCTCATAATGCTGTTCCCATGGTGTATTCAGATACATCTCGCTGAAAAAATCACTGATACTGCTGTTTGCAAGACTGAAATAATAAGCAGTACTGTTCGTACCCATATACATAGAAGTATTATCATAGGGCAATGCCCCATACTGATCATAACGATAGACACCTGAATCCCCGGCAGCAAGAACCGCTTTATCCGTATTCGACTCCAGCTTATCCAGTGACTCCTCTTCGGCTGCAAACTCCGACAGATAATCCTTCTCATAAGAATACTGATAAGAAACATTCAACATAATGCTCACCACAAGCAAAGCACTGAGAAGCCCGCACATATACTTCCCCTGCAGAAAAATATTTCCAAAAGAAGTAACCGTAAACACAGCCAATACCAGAACCAGCACACCGGCCATATTTCTCTGCGTCCTGGCAGCCTTCGCAAACAATGCCAGCACACAATACGCCACGACCATAACAAAAATCTTCTTCTTTTCCCTCACAGTCAGAGTAAACAGCTCAGGATACGCCTTCACAAAAATATATGCGATCATCATCCCATAAGCCCAGATCCACCTGTTGGACACATAGGAGAAACCATTGAGCGCATGCCCTGCAAAAGGCACCAGTAAAAACAGATTCAACAGCCCAAATCCCAATTTCAGATCCAGGTACTTCTTCTTCCTGGAAAAAAGCACAAACACACCTGCCATAGCAACAGCAGAATACCCGGCAACCCCCCATTGGATCATATTCTCCCCGATCAGATCACCCAGATATTTCTCATAATAAATCCTATCATATAAAAGAGGCACATAATTCTCAGCCTGAAACCTGTCCGTACCAAAAAGCGTCATGATCACCGGCAGAAAAATAACCGCCGCGATCATCAAAGCCACCGCATAATACCCAATAAACTTCACCAGCCATCCCAGAACATCCTTCACACTTCTCTCGCTGAAAATTCCAAAATACCGGAAAGCCGCATAAATAAACATAAAAATACAGATCATATAAAAGAAATAGAAATTCGACATAGCTGAAACCGCAGTCGCCCAGATAAACAGCCATGGCTTCTCCCTCTTATAAATCTTATCAATCCCCATCAGAACCAATGGCAGATAAATCATCGGGTTGGAAAAATACGGATGCTTCATAGCCGCATAAATCGTCCATCCCGCAAAAATATAGATCAACGTCCCCATAAACGTTGCCTGCTTCGGATTCTTATGATAAAAACAAAAAATACTAAACGAAATCCCCGCCAGATAAATCCTCAGAAAAATCAGAACCTCATACAAAATCTCCGTCTTATCCGCCGGCACAAACACAGACAACAAAGTCAGCGGATCCCCGATCACATAATAATGCAGCGTCGTAAGAATATCCGAACCATACCCGATATTCATATCCCACATAGGCAATTCCAGCTTATGCTCCACAAAAACTGTATGAAGAACCTCTCTCAGATACCGTCCATAATAAGCCAGCGAATTCAAATGCTGCGGAATCCCATCATGACTCCACACCAAAGACTTCCCATTCCCCGCAAATTGATAATAAATAAACCCCGCAATAACCCCAAATACAAGCGTATATAATAAATAGAAATCCTTCTTACTATCCCTGCTCACAAATCTCCTCATAACCGCTCCTTCATATTCTATCATTCTAAACCGAGTTATAGAGTTCTCACTGATTATAGACAAATATCCAATACTTGTCAAATTTATAGCCAACATTATTTTATTGTTTAAGAACAACGAAAGTATTTAAATCAGCCAGTATCCAGTCAGGAAATGAAATAACTTCTGGGGCGAATTTTGAGGGTTCATTGAATTTCTTAGTATTTGGAAAGCCGCGTTATTCAGAAATCGCTCACTGTCTGAGCCGCAGGCGAGTTTGAGCGATTTCTGAATGCTTTTAGTGGCTTTTCAAATGCTTAGAAATTCAGTGGTTCCGAAACTGAGCCCCAGAAGTTATTTCATTTTCTGACGTCCCTTATAAAAAGGACCGCGATACAAAAAGTACCGCGGCCCACATATATCGTCTGGACACTATAAATAGCTCTATCTATTTATTTTTTAATGATTTATAAACTTGTTTACAGTCGTTCAAAAACCGAAAAGATTATTCAGCACTATGAAGAGCGATCAGCTTCTGCAGATATTCATATCTGGCTTTAGCCTCAGCCTCATTCTTAGCAAACAGTCTTGCAGCCTTCTCAGGATTCTGACGTTTCAGAGAGTTGTAACGAACCTCACCGTCAAGGAATGCCTGATAATCTTCCATGCTCGGAGCCTTGGAATCAAGAGAGAACTTGTTTCCTTCTGCTGCCGGGTTGAATCTGAAGTTGTGCCAGTATCCAACCTTAACTGCTAATTCTTCCTCTGTCTGAGCTTTTGCCATACCTTTCTTGATACCATGGTTGATACATGGAGCGTAAGCGATGATCAGAGATGGTCCCGGATAAGCCTCAGCCTCTGCAATAGCTTTTACAGTCTGGTTGAAGTCAGCACCCATGGAGATCTGAGCAACGTATACATAGCCATAGCTCATAGCGATGGAAGCCATATCTTTCTTCTTAGTCTCTTTACCGCCTGCAGCGAACTGAGCGATAGCACCTGTTGGTGTAGACTTAGAAGACTGTCCGCCTGTGTTGGAGTAAACCTCTGTATCGAATACCATTACGTTAATATCACGTCCGCTTGCGAGAACATGGTCAACACCACCGAATCCGATATCGTAAGCCCATCCGTCACCACCGAAGATCCACTGGGATTTCTTAGCGAGGAAGTCTTTCTGAGCAAGGATTTCTTTTGCTTTGTCACATCCGCAAGCTTCAAGAGCAGCAACAAGTTTGTCTGTAGCAGCACCGTTTGTAGCACCTACAGCAAATGTATCCAGCCATTCCTGACCAGCTGCTTTAACGTCTTCATTTGTTCCGTTAGCAACAACATCTTCAACTTTTGCTTTTAAGCCATCACGGATAGCTCTCTGAGCAAGAAGCATACCATAACCAAACTCAGCGTTATCTTCGAACAGAGAGTTAGACCATGCAGGACCCTGTCCCTTAGCGTTTACTGTATATGGTGTAGATGGTGAGGAGTTACCCCAGATAGAGGAACATCCTGTTGCGTTTGCAATGTACATTCTGTCACCGAACAGCTGAGTGATCAGTTTAGCGTATGGTGTTTCACCACATCCTGCACAAGCTCCTGAGAACTCAAGCAGAGGCTGTTTGAACTGGCTGCCTTTAACAGTTGCTTCTTTAAATTTAGCGATAACATCTTCTTTAACCGGCAGTTTCACTGTGTAGTCAAAGTATTTCTGCTCGTTTTCGCTTGCTTCAAGGTTTTCCATAGCAAGTGCTTTCGCACCCTTCTTACCTGGGCAAACGTTTACACAAGAACCACATCCTGTACAGTCAAGTGCGGATACGGACATTGTGAATTTGTATTCTTTCATACCTGTAAGGTCTAATGTCTTCATGCCTTCAGGAGCATTAGCTGCTTCCTCAGCTGTCAGAGCTACAGGACGGATAACTGCATGTGGGCAGACATAAGCACATCTGTTACACTGGATACAGTTTTCAGGATTCCATACAGGAACGTTAACTGCGATACCACGTTTCTCATATGCAGAAGAACCTGATGGTGTAGTACCATCTACATAATCCTTGAATGCAGATACAGGTAAGGAGTTACCTTCCTGAGCATTAACTTTAGCCTGGATATTGTTAACGAAATCAATAACATCCTGACGTCCTTCTGTTGCATGAGTCATATGAAGACCTTCGTCCTCAGCATCTTTCCAGCTTTCCGGAACTGTGATCTCAACAACCTGTTTAGCACCTGCATCGATAGCAGCCCAGTTCTTCTGAACGACATCATCACCCTTACGTCCGTATGTTGCCTTAGCAGCAGCTTTCATAAGGTCGATTGCCTGCTCTTCCGGAATGATTCCTGTAAGTTTGAAGAATGCAGACTGAAGGATTGTGTTGATACGTGTTGGTCCCATGCCTGTTTCAATACCGATCTTAACACCGTCAATTGTGTAGAATTTGATATTGTGGTTAGCGATGAATGCTTTAACCTGTCCTGGTAAATGTTTCTCAAGACCTTCCATATCCCAAGCACAGTTAAGGAGGAATGTACCGCCATCAACAAGTTCCTGAACCATGTTGTATTTGTTTACGTAGGATGGATTGTGACATGCTACGAAGTTTGCTTTGTGGATCAGGTATGTGGATTTGATCGGTTTCTTACCAAAACGTAAGTGGGACATTGTAACACCACCAGACTTCTTGGAGTCATAATCAAAGTAAGCCTGTGCGTACATGTCTGTGTTGTCACCGATGATCTTGATGGAGTTCTTGTTGGCACCTACTGTACCATCAGCTCCCAGACCCCAGAATTTACAGTTTGTTGTTCCTTCAGGAGTTGTTACGATCGGAGCACCTGTCTCAAGGGAAAGGTTAGTAACATCATCAACGATACCGATTGTGAATTTTTCTTTAGCAGTGTTCTCATAAACAGCTACGATCTGTGCAGGTGTAGTATCTTTGGAACCTAAACCATAACGTCCGGAGAATACTTTTACGCCGCCGAATTTGCTGTCTTTTAATGCTGCTACAACGTCAAGGTACAGTGGCTCGCCAAGTGCACCCGGCTCTTTAGTTCTGTCAAGAACTGTAATCTGTTTTACAGAATCCGGAATTGCATCGATGAGTGCCTGTGCGCAGAATGGTCTGTAAAGACGAACTTTAACAACACCGACTTTCTTTCCTGCTGCTGCAAGGTAGTCGATTGTCTCTTCGATTGTATCGTTTACAGATCCCATAGCAACGATTACGTGTTCTGCATCAGCAGCTCCGTAGTAGTTGAATAATTTGTAATCTGTACCGATCTTAGCGTTAACTTTGTCCATGTATTCCTGAACTACTGCCGGAAGAGCATCATAGTATGGGTTACATGCCTCTCTTGCCTGGAAGAAGATATCAGGGTTCTGAGCTGAACCTCTCTGGCATGGGTGATTTGGATTCAGGGCATGGTTACGGAATTCAGCGATTGCTTCCAGATCTGCCATATCCTTAAGATCTTCATAATCCCATGTTTCGATCTTCTGGATTTCGTGAGATGTACGGAATCCGTCGAAGAAGTTGATGAACGGAACTTTACCTTTGATTGCTGCAAGGTGAGCAACAGGTGTTAAGTCCATAACTTCCTGTACAGAAGATTCGCAAAGCATTGCGCATCCAGTCTGACGACAGGCCATAACGTCGGAATGATCACCGAAGATTGAAAGCGCGTGAGAAGCAAGAGCACGTGCAGATACGTTGAATACTGCAGGTAACTGCTCACCAGCGATTTTATAAAGGTTCGGGATCATAAGTAACAGACCCTGAGAAGCTGTATAAGTTGTTGTTAAAGCACCAGCTGCCAGAGATCCGTGAACTGCGCCGGCTGCACCAGCTTCAGACTGCATTTCAGTTACCTGAACTTCCTGTCCGAAAATGTTCTTTCTTCCCTGGGTTGCCCACTCGTCTGTTGCTTCCGCCATAACAGATGAAGGGGTGATAGGATAAATAGCGGCTACATCTGAATATGCATAAGAAGCATGAGCAGCTGCATGGTTACCATCCATGGTTTTCATCTTTCTTGCCATAGTTTGTTTTTCCTCCTTAAAGGTTGATGAAAATTATATTATTTTAAGACATAAATATGGTATGCCCTAAATTTCATTGTAAATTATAGCATAATCTTTTGGTTATGTCCAATTTGTTTTGGCATATTTTGTATCTTATGAGGTACAAAACAGGGATTTTATCTTATTTTAGATGTGAATATGTATATCTTTTCGAGTTACCTTTATCTAACTTTATGTATTTATAACAATTTACAGTCACACTGCTATGGCTTTGTTTTTTTAACCGAATCAAGTAAGTCCCCTGCGGAGGTTGCGAAGAGCAATAAGTAGTGGGTGGGGACTTGCTTGTATCAGGAGGGGTACAAGCAAGTCCTGATAAACAGAGAAGCAGTTATTCGGTGTAGAGCTACGTAGCGGAAGCGGATGATTTTATCCGATTGACAATGTATTTCAGAAATACAAACGCTTATCCCTAAATCATGTATAAAGAAATTAACGTTATAAAAATATAAAGAGGAGGCATTATGCCTCCTCCATAATCTGCTGTATTGTTTTTCTTTTAAGAAGATTCACCAGTTCATCCTGTACTCGCACCAGTTCTTTATGTACCAGACATGGCATACCGTTCTGCCCGTCCCTGATGCAGCTATATTTCGGATCCAGACATTCGATAATGAACATCTCCGGATCGATTGCCGAATAGATATCATACAATGTCAGTTCATCCAGTCCCTCATTCAGGGAATAGCCTCCATGCACGCCTCTGTACCCTTTAACGATCTCCGCTTTCTGAAGTTTCTTCAGAATCTTATAAGCAAAAGGTGCGGTCACTGATTCCTTCTCACAGATATCTGATACGCTCAGCCTGCTCTCTCCCCAAAGCGCACGCACTACACGCACCGCATAATCACACTCTCTCGTAATAAACATAGTCCTTGCAACCTCTCTATAAATTCATTCTTTACATATTATCTACTTCATTATCTTACTTTGCTGCACAGTTCACTGCACTATACGATAGTCAGCCACTGGCATTCTCTCCATTCTCAAGCAATGCCTGATTTCATTTGTCAACGCCTCTTTGTTTATGCCACTAAGAGACCTATTTTGTCTCTTATTATACCAGTGCTTCTTTTTTTTGTAAACAAAAGAACCCAAAAAAGCAAAAAACTGTTGCAAATTTTTCAGTTTACGGTACAATGATAAGCGGTTATGTATAAATAAGAACGATTTTACAAAACGAGGTATGATATGATTTCAGCAAACAATATTACTTTGCGCGTAGGTAAAAAAGCGCTCTTTGAAGATGTAAATATCAAATTTACAGAAGGTAACTGCTATGGTCTCATCGGTGCAAATGGTGCCGGTAAGTCTACCTTCCTTAAAATTCTTTCCGGACAGTTAGAGCCTACCAACGGTGATGTAGTCATCACACCAGGTCAGCGTCTTTCTTTCCTGCAGCAGGACCACTTCAAATATGATGCATATACTGTTCTGGATACTGTTATCATGGGTAACCAGAGACTGTATGAGATCATGAAAGAAAAAGATGCCATCTATGCAAAAGCAGACTTCACAGATGAAGACGGTATCCGTGCCAGCGAACTGGAAGGTGAATTTGCAGAGATGAACGGATGGGAAGCAGAATCCGATGCCGCTACTCTTCTGAATGGTCTCGGAATCGACACAGAATTCCATTATTCCCAGATGGCAGACCTTACAGGTAGCCAGAAGGTCAAAGTACTTCTTGCTCAGGCTCTGTTTGGTAACCCGGATATTCTTCTTCTCGATGAGCCTACTAACCACCTTGACCTGCCGGCAATCGAATGGCTTGAAGAATTCCTGATCAACTTTGACAACACAGTTATCGTTGTATCCCATGACCGTTACTTCTTAAATAAGGTATGTACTCATACAGCAGATATCGACTATGGTAAGATTCAGCTCTATGCCGGAAACTACGACTTCTGGTTTGAGTCCAGCCAGCTCCTTATCAAACAGATGAAAGAAGCCAACAAGAAGAAAGAAGAAAAGATCAAAGAACTTCAGGAATTTATTTCCCGATTCAGCGCCAACGCTTCCAAGTCCAAACAGGCTACCTCCCGTAAGCGTGCCCTGGAGAAGATTCAGCTTGATGACATGCGTCCATCCAGCCGTAAATACCCATACATCGACTTCCGTCCAAACCGCGAGATCGGTAACGAAGTTCTTATGGTAGAAAATCTTTCCAAAACCATTGATGGCGTAAAGGTTCTGGATAATATTTCCTTTACACTCGGACATGACGACAAAGTTGCTTTCGTTGGTGCAAACGAGCAGGCAATCACAACTCTGTTCCGTATCCTTGTCGGAGAGATGGAACCGGATGAAGGAAATTACAAATGGGGTGTTACAACATCACAGGCATATTTCCCGAAAGACAATACAGCAGAGTTTGATAACGACCTTACAATCACAGACTGGCTGACACAGTATTCCGAGATCAAGGATGCTACTTATGTACGTGGTTTCCTCGGACGTATGCTTTTCCCTGGTGAAGACGGTATCAAACGTGTACGTGTACTTTCCGGTGGTGAGAAAGTTCGCTGTCTTCTTTCCAAGATGATGATTTCCGGCGCTAATATCCTGATTCTTGATGAGCCTACCAATCATCTGGATATGGAGAGCATCACAGCATTAAACAACGGACTGATCAAATTCCCGGGTGTTATCCTTTTCACATCCCATGACCATCAGTTTGTTCAGACAACAGCTAACCGTATCATGGAAATTCTTCCAAACGGAACAATGATTGACAAGATCACTACTTATGACGAATACCTGGCAAGTGATGAAATGGCTAAGAAACGTCATGTATTCGAGATCAATGAGGAAGATGCTTCTGATAACTAATTTCGATATTTTATATAAATAGCTTTATCTAATAATATAAAACAGACAAGGTACATTCGTCCGCCTATTTGGGCTTCATATACCTTGTCTGTTTTTGTATACTGAATTCTCACAACATATTGTTCTATGCAGTAATCTCAGCAAGTTTTCCACCTGTCACCTTCAGAAGATCTGCCAGCGGAACTTTCAGCGTCAGACCAATGCGTCCGCCACTGACATAGATTTCCCCAAAGTTTCCTGCTGAAGCATCAAATACTACCGGGTAAGGTTTCTTCATTCCCAGCGGGCTGCAGCCGCCTCGCACATACCCTGTGATCTTTGTGATATCCTTCACATGAATCATATCCACTGTTTTCTCACCGACAGCTTTCGCAGCCGCTTTACGGTCTACTTCTTTCTCAATCGGAACTACAAATACGAAATAACTGCCGCTCTTTCCTTCCATGACCAGAGTCTTGAAAGACTGATCATAAGGTGCGCCTATCTTATCCGCACTGTGAATTCCATCAATAAATTCATCACATTCATAAGAAAATGCCTCATACTTTACTTTCTGTCTGTCCAGCATTCTCATTGCATTTGTCTTAGCCTCTTTTGACATCTTATCACGCCTGTCCTTTCTGTCCTATGTCGTATTTTTTAATTTATTTACGAATCTGAAGCATATCTTCCAAAATACGGTAATAACCATCAATCGTCACAACTGCTTCATTCTCAGAAGTCTTTGTTCCCACACACCGGATCGTCACCTTGCCATGCTGCGGAGAAAATCCTTTATATTCAATCTGTGCCGTCTTATCTGTGACCATCATCGTGTCTCTTGCATCCTTTACATAATCCAGATACTCTTCCGCTATGTTATTGACCCACGCCTGGTAACATTTTTCCGGATCCGCGTCCTTGTCCACACCCAGGAGTTTCTTCATATTCTCATCTGCAAGGATCGTGGTATCTCCTGTCACCTTGTCAATCTTCATCTGCCACAGCCCCACGCCCGAAACAGACAAGATATTATGATTCAATTTATTCTCCACAAGTTTATGAAGCATCGTTCTTGCGCCATTGTTATCCAGATTATGAAGCAACACCTGTTCAACCAGAAATGCTGTCTTGCAAAGTAATGCCAGCCTGTCCACAACCATTTCCGGATTATCTATACTTATAAATCCCAACAGTTGCTCTTCATGCCAGATTCCACATAACAGACAACTCTGCGCATCCTGTTTAAGGAAACCTTTATACAAAGTTTCATCAATCTCCTTCAAAGACTCTCTGTCTTTGATATAGATTACTTTGTTTTTCCGGATATAATCAAGCCATGGCTGTATCTTCGCCTGAGTCGTAACCTCGAGATAGCGTTCCTTATCCATTACACCCTGATCATGATAAGTCGCAACATCTTCCCACAACTCCAGGCTCTCGTCCCAAAGGAAAAGGGATGCTCTGTCAGCCTGATAATACTTTCCTGTAAAAGTCACCAGTTTTTCCAGAATTCCGTCGTCTTTCTCACCACTCTGCACAAGTTCATACATCTGTATGATTTTCTCCGCCACATAAAGATCCTGATTCAATTTCTGATTAAGCGGTCCATCTTTTCCGTCTACAGGCAGTGCTGTGATTAGCCTTGCCTCTCGTTGATGCCATAGAATATTCTTCTCACTGACATACATCTTTCTTCCATAAAGATCATAGAACATTTTGCTGGTAATATTTACAACATCTTCTGAATTATTCATCGCACATTCTTCACACTGTTCTGCACGTCCGGTAAAAACCTGAAAGCATTTGCATCCGAGATAATTATAAATCCCCGTAATCTTCTTTGCCTCTGCGTTCATGTAGAGAATTTCAAGATTCTCTTTATCCACCACATAAATGATAGATTTCAGGCTGTCCAGAATATTCTTATATTCGATACTCTCTGTAGAAGCAGACTCCGGTGTCCGGGCAGAAACCGGATGATCATGATAACGCTTGCGAAGTTCCGTAACAAATTTATTATAAGAGCCTTCTGTAGCCAGACAGGTACTTTCAAATTCATCAGCCGACATCGGTTTTCCAAAGAAATATCCCTGTATCAGTTCCGGAGAAAGTGTATCCAGACAACGCAGTTCCTCTTCTTCCTCAACGCCCTCACAGCAGACACGAATCTGTGCTTCCTGTGTAAGTTCCAGCATATTACTGAGTAATCTGTAATTATAAGAGCTCTTATGTATCTGTCTTACAAAACACCGGTCAATCTTAACCTCATCTACCTCCAGCCCTTTCAGATAACTCAGCGAAGAATATCCTGTTCCAAAGTCATCAATAGAAATCTGCATTCCTTTTTCTTTCCAATAGTAGAACATACTGTTGAAATAATTATAGTCCTGCAGCTGCATACTCTCCGTAACTTCCAGAGTAATCGCATTTCCCGGAAGCTTTGCCTCTTTTGCTGCATTAATCACATTCTGGACAATCGATTTATCTTTCAGCTGAATATAGGAAATATTTATACTGATATTAAAATCGCCATATTTCTTACGCCAGAGTGCGCACTGTGCAAACGCCTGCCTCATTACCCATTTCCCGACAGGAATAATCAGTTCTGTCTGTTCCAGCAGCGGAATAAACACAACCGGAGACATGAAGCCACGTTGCTTTGAATGATATCGAAGCAGCGCCTCTGCTCCTTTCAGGCGATATCCATTCGATGTCACCTGCAACTGATAATATAATTCAAAGCCTTCAAAATTATTACGGATACTCTCTCTTAACTCTTTCAGGAGTTCCATTCTGGACGCATTCTCCTTATAATCATCTGAAGAAAAGAACGAAAGTCTGTTTTTTCCATTCTTCTTTGACTGCATCAGCGCATTCTCAGCATAGCTGACAAGTGCACTCATATCTTTCTCATTTTCATTATATGGATAGCATACTGCTCCACCTGAAAATTCGCACATGGATTCTGTCCGTTTCTGAAGACGTTCAAAGAAATCCACTGTTTCTCTCTTACTGCATCCTGCCAGATCCACGCCAAAATGATCGCCATCCATTCTGTAGACACTGCTTTTCTCATTCTTGATTTCTTCCAGAACCTCAGCAACCGTCTTTAACACCTGATTACCATAATCACGTCCCATACGCTGATTGATCTCGCGGAAATCATCAATACCCAGAATGAGCATATGACCTCTTTTACCCTTGGCTATCCCCTTTTCGACATTCTCCAGCATTTTATTATAATTCATAAGTCCCGTCAGCATATCTACCTTCTCTGACAGAACCCTTCTGGACAGACATCCTATCATCAATGGCTGCTCTTTACCACCTTCATTGAGAACATTTCCCCGACAGTTAACCCAGAACTTTTTCCCATGTTTATCCACGTACCGGAAGTTTAAGTCCATCCGTTCATCCGTACCTCTTGTCACATGGCGAATCGCCCGCTCAACTTTTGGCATATCATTCCTGTATACAATATCTTTGATAATCTCCAGTTTATATGCAAAAATATCATCCGGAACTCCATCTTTATACTCCTGTCCGATCAGAACAGTGAGCTGTCTGGAAAAGTATACGATATCTCGCTCCATATCCCACAAAAGAAACGTATCATTTGTAGATTCGTTCAAAAATAAAAGCATCTTATAGTAGTCCTGTGCACGATTATTCACTTTTTCTCCTGATACATTTGTCATTCTCACTTCTGCGGAGATTTTACAATCTGTAAAATCTACACTTTCCCCTTCTTTCTTCACATTCGTACAATTTTACTATTATTTTTCTCTTTCATCTATTTCATAAATGTTGCTGAGCATTCTATTCTCAGCAACTCCCGGATAACATCATCATTACTGTTCATTCCGTTCCAGAGCAACGTATTATTTTTTCTCTCTGTTACGCATCTTCTCAGAATATTCTGTTCTGTTTTCGCCTTGCGGCCGATATCCCTGCATATCAGGATTTTGTGGCATTCTCTGATCTTGTGTATTGTATTCATCCTGAGCAGCATACTCTTCATCTGAAACCGGTTTATTAATTGCAAACTGAATCAGCATTCCCAGAACTGCAAATCCCACACTCATTCCCAGTCCATACGGAATATCCTCCAGATTTCCAAGTTTTGCCAGAGAAACACCTGACATTACACCTCCGATCAGACTGGTTGCAACAATCAGAACCTCCCGGCAATATTTCACCGCCATAGAACCAAGTGCTACACCAATAAGAATACATGCAAAAAATGACGCAGAACTGGTCGGATGAAGGAAATAAATACTAAGAGCCCAGCCTATTCCTGCCGCAAGTATAAACACACCCGCCTTATAAATCAAAAATGCGATTACCGCAAACACAACACCTGTTGCCAAAGCTGCGATCAGCATCGTGGATTTCTCCTGCATTCCCATTGTATGTACAACAATAAGCGCCAGTCCCGCACCTACAAAGAAACCTCCGATCATCATCCAAAAGCGGAGCAGGCGGTATCCAAACACGCAATTCAGGATTCCAAATACAAGTATCACTGCAAAAATCGCCATCGTAAAACGATTCACAAAATCAGAATCCAGAAGATTTCCGGTTATATTCACAACCCCATTAAATACATCTGTCATATCACCCATACTTTAATCACTCCTTTTTCTCTCACTCGCATATTCTTAGTCAGTCAAACAAGTCCCCACCCACTGCTTATTGCTCTTCGCAACCTCCGCAGGGGACTTACTTGATTTGGTTAAAACATAAAATACAGCGTCTTCATATTGTCAATTATACCGTAATGATAGGAAATCTGTGATAACCCGTGTACTTCCATATAATATCTCGCAATATCCTGAATCCGATTACTATCAATCAGATCCATATACGCTTCATCAAAGGCTTCCTGGCCGCTAAACTTAAACCGCACCACAGCCGCATCACTGTCAATACGCAGCTTACACAACTCATATACGCTGTCCCAGTCATAACTGTCAAAGCAAGCTCCGTTTCTCACATAGAAATTCATATCCGTAGCCGTACACGCCGGAACTGCAAACTCATCAGATGCCGTATAATTCATCTCGTACTCCTGAGGAAACGGGCAAAGATAATCATAAATCGTCGTCCTATGCTCTGCCAGTACTGTGGCATCACCTTCCAGGAAGTCCGGCTGGTCACCATTTGTAGCATCTACATAATAATACTGTCCATTCAGCTGAACAATATTCCATGCATGTCCCTGATCACTGTTTGCAGCATCTCCCTCCACATAAATACATGGAACATTCAGCCGTTCCAGCAGATACTGAACCGCACCCGCATAACCTGCACACACTGCCTGCTTTTTCCAGAAAGTTCCCGCAATGCTCTGATCATCATCAGAAACCACATAATCGGTATTGTCTATGATATACGTGTAAACCGTCATTACCTTGGTATAGTCATCTGCACCTTCTGGAATCTGCGCCAGAACTTCCTGATATGCATTCTCCATAGCCTGCGAAATCTCCTGCCGCTCATCCTCTGTATAAGTATATCCCGGAGAAAACTGGCAGTAATCCCTGCCTGTATAAGTTGTTTTATATACCTTCTCACGATTATGTACCCAGAACACCTCCGGATGATCCTTAAGCACTGCATGATACACTCTGTCTATCTCGTCATCTCCGGAAAGAGACAGGTAAAACTTCTCTTCAAAACTCCTGATACCCTCCAGAATCTCGCGATAGCCTCTCTGCTCATCCTCGTTAAGAAGTCCAAAATAATATTCCTGATGTCCTTCATCTGACTGTGTCACCTGCTGCTTTCTAAGTGTTCTTACCTCCACTGGCTCTCTCAGAGTTCTCTCTCCGGTCACACCAATACCTGCTAATAACACAATCACAAACACAATAAGAATCAGTCGCAATGCAGAAAATCTTTTTTTGTTCATTCAATAATCCTTCTCTTGTCATTCCTCTGATATTCTTTTCCCTTATCGGATATCAGATTATTGTTTTATTCTGTTTTTTGTTCGGTTTGGTTCTGTTTCGTTAGATTTAAAATTATTTTTCCAGTCTGTTTTTCTATTATAGACCAGAACACTATTGATTGTAAACCTGTAAAATCTCTTTTTTTAATCTCTTTTTTGTTACTCATTTTTTTATTTCACTGACCATTTTTTCAAATAAATATTGCATCTTTTTTCCTGAGGGCTACACTTAAGAATAAGTGATCTGCTGTTGACTGTGATATCCAAATGACAACCACCTAAATGACATTGACAAGTGAACAATAACAATTGTCCTTCTTGCAAGATAAACATTGCATCTTTTCAGCTAAAGAGATACACTAAACAATAAGTATAACTGTTCTGCATTCCATCAGATAACAGGAAGTCAGACAGACATATACAGTAGCATATTGAGGGAGGGTATTGTAATAAATGAGCATCAAAATACCTATAGAAACTTCTGCCAGACATCTGCATATCTCGCAGGAAGATTTTGAAAAATTATTCGGAGAAGGAAGCAAACCACATTTTATCAAAGAATTAAGCCAGCCCGGACAATATCTTTGCCAGGAACGAGTGACTGTCAAAGGACCGAAAGGTACTTTCGAAAACATGGCACTTCTCGGTCCTTTCCGCAGCGACACGCAGGTAGAAATGTCCCTTACAGACACCAGAAAACTGGGGATTCCAAGCGTGATACGCCAGTCCGGTGATATCGAAGGAACTCCCGGCTGTATTTTATCCGGTCCATGCGGGGATATCGAAATTCCCAGAGGTGTCATCGTAGCCAAACGCCACATCCACATGACTCCGGATGAAGCACTTGCCCTGCATATCAAAGACAACGACGAAGTCTTCGTCCTGACTAAAAGCTATGGACGCGCACTTATTTACGCAGATGTAGTAGTCAGAGTCCACAGAAATTATCACCTGGCAATGCACGTTGACACCGATGAAGCCAACGCATTCAACAGTGATACAGAACCTTACGGCGTGATCGTCAGGTTCTTTGACAGCAACTTCAACACAGATAAGTGGATAGAAGACGAACTGTCAGGAATACGCAGGTAAAATCCAATTCATCCTGCTTTTCGCCAATCTTTTCATACCACTCTAGTACAGCGAAAATTAAGTTTCTGCTATAGTGACGCAGGATGATTTCTTCAGCTGCAAGGCGGAGGAATGAGGCGTAGCGGTGGCTACGGCGATTGACGACAACGCCGCAGATGAAAAATCAGACAAGTCAATATAGCGGTTACTTAATATTCGCTGTACTAGTACAGCGTTTTGTTGACAATCCATATATGAAAGGGTACACTTTCATTATCAGAAATAAATGAATGGAGGGCATAGAGATGAAGATACTTCTGATCAACGGAAGCCCAAAAGGCAAAAGGAGTAATTCATTAAAGCTTGCATACAGCTTTATTAAGGGTTTGGAAAACGGATGTACGAGTAATAAAGAAGAGTTATCTGTTGATGAACTGCATATAGCTTCAATGAATATAGGTGCGTGTAAGGGATGCTTTGCATGCTGGCAGAAAACACCCGGGAGATGCTGTATAAATGATGATATGCAAACAGTCATTAAAAAACTGATTCGTGCTGATCTAATTTTATGGTCTTTTCCACTGTACTATTTTAATGTTCCCGGTATGTTAAAGAATTTGATTGATCGTCAGCTTCCTATGAGTCTTCCTTTTATGAGTTCAAGGCAGGACGGATACGGAAGCGGCAGTCATGATGCCAGATATGATATGGAAGGCAAGAGACACGTATTAATCTCTACCTGTGGCTTTTATTCTGCAGACGAAAATTATGACAGTGTATTGCGGATGTTTGACCATTTCCTTGGCAGGGGAAATTATACGACCATTTTTTGCGGTCAGGGAGAATTGTTTCGTGTAAAGGAATTGTCAGTGAGAACAAATGAATATCTTGCTGCAGTAAAATGTGCGGGCTCTGAATATTCAATGACAGGAGCAATATCAAAAGAAACAGATGCTTTACTCCATACACTTTTATATCCCAGAGATGTATTTGAAAAAATGGCAGATGCCAGCTGGGGTATTAACAAAACGACCGGAGAGAAAGAACCTGAGGATCTTGTATTTACCCGGCAAATGGCCGCTCTTTACAATAAAGACGCCTATGACGGAAAAGAACGCGTACTTGAGATACATTTTACCGATTTGGATCATACGTATCAGATTCGACTTAACAAGACCGGAAGCCAGATTTTTACAGATGGAAGCCTTTCTCCAACTACTCGCATCGATACACCTTTTTCTGTATGGTCAGCTATTTCTCGTGGAGAAATTGGTGGCGCAGAGGCATTGGGGAAACAGATGTATACGGTATCCGGTGATTTCTCCTTGATGATCAATTGGGATAAATTCTTTGGAAGCACATCTACAGTCAAAAATCCTGAGAAAAAATCTCCAAACATGATTGAGAAGAAAAATCCTTCTATGATGACAATGCTTATACCATGGATTGCCTTTTGGATTGCTGTTTCTATTGCTCCTAAAGTGGGGGCTTTGATAACTCTTATCGTAGTGGCAGGCATACCGTTTATTATGAGAAATCATGAATTTGTGATCTGGGATCAACTCTCTATGATAGCCGTTGCTGTACTTTCCGCAGCAGCAAATGTAACCGGGAATGGCGATATTCCTACAAATATAGGATATCTTGTGTTTGGATTGTTCTGGCTACTTTCATGCCTGACAAAAGAACCTTTATGCGCTGCTTATGTAAAATACAATTATGGTGGTGAAAGTGCACATCAAAACCCTCTCTTCATGAAGACAAATTATATTCTTGCAGCGGCATGGGGATTGTTATATGTACTGACAGCAGTCTGGACCTTTCTGCTCAGAAGAGCCGGGTTTGGAAATCTGCTTATCATTGTAAACAATTTAGTTCCAATCTTGATGGGATTTTTTACAATGTGGTTCGAAAAATGGTATCCCGCAAAGATGGCAAGAGGCAAGAGAAAAGAAGAAAGCTCTGTACCGTAAAAACATCATAAAGAAAAAAGCCACAGGCTGGGCGGGCTCCAGTCTGTGGCAGGGGGGGGCCCCCGCCTGGTATCCTATAAGCCGGCTTTACACAGCTTTGCGTAAACGCCATCTTTATCCATCAGTTCCTGATGTGTTCCCTCTTCTGCAATTCCATCCTCTGTAAGGACAAGGATTCTTCTGGCATTGCGAATTGTAGAAAGTCTGTGAGCAATTACAAAAGTAGTTCTGTCCTTTGCAAGACGCTCCAGCGATTCCTGAACCACCTTCTCACTCTCATTATCCAGCGCAGATGTTGCCTCATCAAAAATCAGAATAGGCGGATTCTTCAGAAAAGCTCTGGCAATGGAAAGACGCTGTTTCTGTCCTCCAGAGAGCTTCACTCCACGCTGCCCAATATCTGTACCATAATTATCCGGCATTTCCATAATAAAATCATGAGCATTTGCCAGCTTAGCCGCCCTGATAACATCCTCGTCTGTAGCATCCGGACGTCCATAGCGAATATTTTCCATAATATTTCCGGCAAACAGATACACATCCTGCTGCACGATTCCTATGTGATCACGCAGATCCTTCAGTTTAATCTTACGGATATCTTTTCCATCCAGATAGATTGCTCCTGATGACACATCATAAAATCTGGGGATCAGACTGCAAAGAGTAGTCTTTCCGGCGCCTGAGGTACCTACAAGAGCAACATAGTTACCAGACTTTACTTCCAGATTCACATTAGAAAGCACCTTCTCATTATGGTCTTCATAATGGAATGATACATTCTCAAAACGAATATCTCCATCCACATGTTCCATAGGCACAGCATCCGGTGCATCTTCAATATCCGGTGCAATGGACATCATTTCCAGGAAACGGTCATAACCGCTGTAACCATTCTGGAACTGTTCAGTGAAATTCACCAGCTTCGTAACGGGCTCAGTAAAATTATTGATATACAAAAGAAATGTCACAAGGTCTGTAGCGCTTAAATTTCCAGATGCCAGGAACACAGCACCGGAAACAAGTGCTGTTACCGTGATCAATGTAGTAAAGGCATCCATTCCTGCATGATAGCCTGCCATATAGCGGTAAGTCACACGCTTAGAATCCACGAAACGCTCATTTCCTTTACGGAACTTCTCAATCTCACGCTTCTCATTTCCAAAGGATTTTACCACCCTGATTCCGGAAAGGCTATCCTCAATCTGACTATTGATCTCACCCATGCGCACACGATTCTCTTTAAATGCACTTTTCATTTTCTTATTGTAGATCAGCGCGTAGATCAACATGATGATCACAACAGCAAAACACAGCAACGCCATCTGCGGCTTTACATTCAAGAGAATGATCAGCGCTCCGAACAGCTTAATCACGGAGATCAGAATATCCTCCGGTCCATGATGAAGAAGCTCTGTAATGTCAAAAAGGTCACTTGTAATACGGGAAAGCAGCTGTCCTACCTTCTGGTTATCGTAGAATGCAAAAGAAAGCTTCTGATAATGGCTGAAAATCTCATTTCGCATATCGTGCTCAATATAGGCACCCATCATGTGACCATAATAGGTGATAAAATAGCGGCTTCCTAGCTGCACCAGGATCAGCAGCAGCATTCCCACACCTATTTTCAGAATGATAGTCTTAGCCTCCACCGCTGATAACTCGCTTACCGAATTCATAATATAGCGGACCATCAATGGAATAACAAGGGTAACTGCCGCCCCTAGAAATGCAAAAAACAGATCTGCAAAAAATAATCCCCTATATGGTTTGTAATAGCCAGCAAGCATCTTCAGCTTGCCAGGCTGTTTTTTCTCTTGTTTCATGTGATTCTCCTCCGCTTTTACTGCTATATTTTTATTAGCCAGCAGCAAAAATTTTTATACAGAATTTATTATAAACCGACTGGGAGTGTTTTGTCAAAATGCTTCTGCAAATATTTTCTCCAGTAAAAACCCATTTCCTTATCTGTTTCCTTGCATTAGTGATATATCGTTACCTTGAAAGAAACCTGGAAAATGCCTTCAGCTGCGAAACAATCTTGGATAAATTAAGAACGATGAATTTCGCCGATATACAAGAGCAAGGTTTTATTCCACTTTACACACGAGACAAGCTAACCGATGCATTGCACACTGTTTGCGGCTTTGAAACGGATTATAAATTTATCACCAAAAGGCAGATGAAAAACATTCAGAAAAAAAGTAAAGGCCGGAAATAAAATACTATATTCCAAAACGACACACCAAATCGCCGAACCCCAGTAAAATCAAGAGGTACAGCGATTTTTTTGTTTCGTAACTGCCAAAGACAGGATTTTAGTGTAGCAAATGATGGCCGACGTGTCAACCAGGGAATGAAGAAAGCCACAGGCTGGGTGGGTGCCAGTCTGTGGCCTTAATCGCTGCTTTTTGCTTTTTTATTTTGCAAAAGTAATTCTTTACATAATCTTGCGGAACAGATCTTTCAGATCTTCTACACTTGCATCTTTTGGATTTCCTGGTGCGCATGCGTCTGCGTGTGCGGATTCTGCCAGGAACTGAAGATCTTCTTCTTTGATTGCTTCCAGTTTAGTCGGGATTCCTACATCAACAGAAAGCTTCTTAACAGCCTCGATTGCTGCTTTTCTGTACTCATCCTGAGACATTTCATCTACACCTTTAACACCCATTGCTCTGGCAATCTCACGATATTTCTCGCCTGTGCATTCCTGATTGTATTCCATAACGATCGGAAGCATCATTGCACAGGCAACACCGTGTGGTGTATCATAAACAGCGCCAAGTGTATGAGCCATGGAATGAGCAATTCCAAGACCTACGTTAGAGAATCCCATACCTGCAATGTACTGGCCAAGAGCCATTCCTTCACGACCTTCTTTTGTGTTTTCAACAGCACCGCGGAGAGATTTTGAGATCAGCTCAATTGCTTTTAAATGGAACATATCTGTCATTTCCCATGCAGCTTTTGTTGTATACCCTTCGATTGCATGAGTCAGAGCATCCATACCTGTAGAAGCTGTCAGTCCTTTTGGCATAGAAGACATCATTTCAGGATCAATGATTGCGATGATCGGCATATCATGTGGGTCAACACATACGAATTTACGTTTTCTTTCTACATCTGTGATAACGTAATTGATTGTTACCTCTGCTGCTGTACCTGCTGTTGTGGGAACTGCAATGATCGGTACGCAAGGTTTCTTGGTAGGAGCTGTACCTTCCAGACTTCTTACATCTTCGAATTCAGGGTTTGCAATGATGATACCGATTGCTTTGGAAGTATCCATGGAAGAGCCGCCGCCGATTGCAATCAGATAATCTGCACCTGAATCCTTGAATGCCTGGACACCGTGTTGTACGTTCTCAATTGTAGGGTTCGGTTTGATGTCTGAATACAGTTCATATGCAAGTCCGTTTTTCTCAAGAATATCTGTAACTTTGCTTGTTACATGGAATTTTACAAGGTCAGGGTCAGAGCAAACGAAAGCTTTCTTAAAGCCATGTGCTTTTGCTTCGTTTGCGATTTCCTCGATTGCACCTGCTCCGTGATAAGATGTCTGATTTAAGTTAATTCTGTTTGCCATAATGATTTCCATTCCTTTCAGTATTTTACATTTTGATATTCTTTACAGATAAGTTTCCGCAACGCTCATCTTTGTTATTATTCTAACAATGTAAATTCAAAAAAGAAAGTTACACTTTCGCTCAAATGTAACTTTCTCACTAAGTTTGTGCAATAAATACGAAAATAATTAGGTAAAATTGTGCACTAATCTGTTATGTTTATGACAATATTTCCAGTTCTTCAAACAACTGGGAGAGTTTCCCAGGCATCCCATCAACTAAAATTTTCGCCAGTCCCTCCGGTGCACATTCCAATTCCCCCAGCACCCATTTTACAGTCATATAAATAGAACTCTGGCAGTACATTTCCAGAATACAATGTATGGTCTCATCCGGAATTTTTCCTGTTTTCTCACGGATCAGATTTTCATAGAAAGCCAGGATCAGTTCAAAATCATGCTGGCGCAGACTGTTCTGCCTATCATATTTAAAGGCCGCTGCAAAGAAAATGTGCTCTTCCTGAATATAGGTAAACTTCTTTACCAGTGCATCATAAACTGTTTTTCCCATTCCCATATGCTCAAAGGATTTTGCCAGGAGTTTATCAAAATACCAGTTGATCAGATCAAATTTATCCATGAAATTCCGGTAAAAAGTCTGCCTGGTAAGGCCACAGTTTTCTGTAATCTGTTTTACTGTAATGTTGTCTACAGTTGTTGTCTTCATACACTCTTTCATGGACTGCGCAAGACGATATTTTGTTTTTTCCCCTTTAACATTTTCTGCTGTCAGTTCCATAGATTTTCCTTTCACAGGTAATTTTGTTTATTATAGTCTTTTGTATTTTGTCACAGTCAATGCCAGGCATACAAGCACCACTACAAACCGTGCTATTTTCCAACAATATAAATATGTATTATTATACCACTTGCTCATCATACAGTACAATAATAATATTTTTTCATTTCATACCCCCTCTGGTTCTGTTGACAATCCACATATGAAAGGGTACACTTTCATTATCAGAAAATAAAGGAATGGAGATATTCCTACAAATATAGGATAGCAAGTCATCTATAAACAGGTTTAGACTTGACCGTATATTACAAAAATGCGATTGCAGTCAACTGTAAGCAAGATTAGACTTGACTGAATAGAATAGCTCACCGCAACGAGCAAGAAAGCCCCCAGAGCGGGCACTCTGAGGGCTTTTGCTTTGTTTCACGGAATCTCACCACATTCCTTAGCTACTGTTAGTATATGCGGAATGTGCAAAAAAGTCAACTCAAAAATAATGGGTGAAAAAGCCACAGGCTGGGTGAGTTCCAGTCTGTGACTGTCTTAAGATAATCTTATTTAATCTCCGCAGTTTTACATTGCAGAATCTTCTCCAGTTCAGCTACTCTTTTAAGCGCTTCTGCTGTCTTTTTCTGTGCTTCTATTTTTTCTTCTTCAGCAATCATCCTTGCTTTTTCAGCTTCATCCCTTACATTTTCAGCTTCATCTCTCTCTTTTTTAGCTTCATCCCTTGCTTTTTCAGCAGAATCCGCTCTTTGGCGTTCTCTTTCTGTATTTTTGCGTTCAGCTTCCTGACCTTTTTCATACATGATCGTATCTCTCTCAAAACCCTTCATATAACTCAATGACACCTCCCCGTCCCGCTTTACAATATCCACCATCTTCTGGATATCTTTCAGCGTATCATTTACTGCGTTTGTCTGAGTTGTGTTCTCCATACTTATGATAGAGGAAACAGCATCGTTTCTACAGAATTTATATGTGCCGTTGTACTGTTTCCACCATATTTATTTTCGCTTCATATGTGGAATCAGATTGACCGAACAGCCTTAGAACTTTCCCAGATATGTAATTTCAGTGTAGCAAATGATGGCCGGCGTGTCAACCAGGGAATGAAGAAAGCCACAGACTGGGTGGGTGCCAGTCTGTGACTCAGTTAGATTTTTATACTTTCTTTAGAGAACTTTTAAGACAAATTTCGTTTCTTTATTTTCCCGACAGGGGGTGCGACCCCAACCGGCTCGCTTCCCACTACCGGGTGGATTCGGGACTTTAACCCGTTAGAAACGTGCGCCGCCGGGCGCACGATATAAAAAGGTTCCGCAGTAACATTCGGTTAATGATACTGCGGAACCAATTTTAATACGTTTCAGCCATCCATTCTTTAATTGTTTTTTCCGTTTCACCAAGGATTCTTGCTATTCTCTCTACGGATTCTCCTTCCTGCGCAAGCGAAATGGCTATGCTTTTTGCCTTTCTTAATTCACCCTGCTTTTCATAAATTGCCTGCAGTTTCTGTTCTTCTTCCTCTTTGTCATACTCAAATATACTCATGGCAATAACCTCCGCGCGGTTGACCCTGAGAAAATCCGCCAGAATTCCTTTCTGAATACATTCATCCACTGCTTCTTTTACAGCAACATCCAGACTCATAGTCTCCGCATTTTTACGTACTTTTTCTACATATTGCGCATATTCTCCAAGAATCCTGCACTGCTCCATCAATTTCCTGTTGCAGTCGCTGTTGATATTGATCGTAACTACCTTTAACTCCAGATTAGGATCTCCCTGCTGATTTTCATAGGATTCTGACAGACAGTTCGTCCATCTGTCCGGCATTTTCCGCTTTCCATTATAGAATACAATAAAATTCGGTGCCGGTAATTTCAGCAATATGGATGAATACAGGGATTTCCTGTCCACTAATTTCTGATATTCACTGGATATATAAAATAAATCCCTCAACGGCATATTGGGATTGTAGGTTGACTGGTGTTCATACAGAAAAAGATTCGTATCAATGATAAACGCCAGATCATTCTTCATTCCCATATAGATTGCATTTTCCAGTGTAACAATCTCCAGCTTCGTTTCATCTGTATACGCTGTTCCATTGATCGCATTATACAGAGAAAGTAGGTTTCTTCTGTCAGAAAACAGTTTTCGGAATACTGTATCCTTGTAATTACGGTTTGCAGTGACTTTTTTGTTCTTTCTTTTTGCCATAGACAGTACCTCCTGTGTCAGCAGGAGCGTAAGAACATACTGCTCTTTTCCAAATTGTTCAGAACCCCTGCTTTTTTAATTGAATTGGAATTAAAAGCATGGATTTCTGAAATGAATTTAGAATATAAGACGGCAAAATGCCCTGAAACTTGAGAGAAATATGCTTTGATTTTATACTAGCATGCTTCTTCAGTAGTTTCAAGGCATTTTTGTAAAAATTGTCAGATGCCAAAAGCCCCGGACCGGGGTAGCTGTGCTGTACCAGTCTGAGGCTTTCAGAATTTGGAGTTATAAAGTTTTTACATCAATCCAAATCAAAAAGCTGGCGTTGACAGATGTTTATTTGCGCAACGGATTGTGCTTCTTTTTCTGTGCCGTAGTAAATGTACTTGCATGAAATTTTAGCATACAGGGTAACCTTTCCCTTATACCCTGCACTTGTTTTTAAATAATTCTCATAGTCTGGCAGATCATTTAGAGTAAAATTATATACCTTTCCGCTGTTGACATAGATGCATCCGTTGGAATCTGTCGTTAATGAATCCTTATTACCAGCCTCATATACTGGAACATCTATCGGCACCACATTTGTGTTTTCTCCTCCAATTCCTTCAACTTTTTTACCACCATCAGACTCTATGTACAATTGAAGTTTCAGATCTTTTGTGTTTGTTCCGGCAAGGGAAGTACCAACCAGGTTGGAATCTGTCACTTTCAAATGGAATTCAAGTGGTTTGTTTTTAATAAGCTCCTGGGATTCATTGAAATTAACATTGTCGAGTGTGTAATAAACAGTCTTTTCCTGCGCAGCATTTATATTTGCCTGCTTTACAAACATCAATTCCGGATTAACTGCCTGTGCATTATATGCGGCTATGATAGTATTGACAAACAACTTCTTTTCCATAAGATTACCCTTATCAGTGACAGGCTTATGCCCTACACCTGTATAAATTATATTTTTATAGCTATAGATATAATAATTATTTCTGACATCATTGGGTGAATGAGCATAATATCCATTTCCGGTTTTATTATCTTTATCGCCAAGGCAATACCACACTACAAGATCACCTGAATCATCCTCATCTGCATTTTCTTCCAATGCCAATTGATAATATTGGAAATGTGTGGGGGCAACGGTTATTTTTTTATCAATTTTATATGGATATTCTGTTATTGCACCTTCATTTACCTGAGATGCTGTAGTTGTTACTTCCGTACTTCCGGTTTCTCGTGTTGTATTTGCAATTCTTAATTTTCCATTGGTGAATCCCTGCGTTTCTGAATATGTTTTTTCTTTGTTTTTGTTCAGATAATATGCCATATCACTGGAATTCTTAGAAATAGCATTCCAATCTGTAGACTGTGCATTTGTATCTAATTCTTTTGCCTGTTTTAATATATCAGAAGTTGACTGCGGGGCAGTGATGCCGTACCTATCCATACCTGAAGCTCTGCGAAGTGTCTGGTTAAAAAAGTATGCCCAACCTTTCCACGTAGAATCACCACTAATACCTCCATTCTGCGCAGTTCTATCATACACAGAGGATGACGTATTATCATGAGCCAAGATCACACTCTTTCCTGTATTTGCAAATTCCAGGATTCTCTGAGCGCCATTCTCTGAAAAGTTTGTAGGATTATTTCCTCCATAACTACTTCCATAACCAGCACCATCGCAAAATCCAATGATCAACATGTTATATTGATTCAGATAGGTTGCATTTGCAGAATACTGGGTTTCATATTGTCCTACAGTAATTGTACTAATCTTAACATTAAAATCTTTTACATTATCAAACAGATTTTGAAACGTAGTATCTGTAGCCAAATTCCATGTACATTCGGCACTATTATTTGGAATAATTTGCAATACATTAATTGTATTTTGGGTTGAAGTTGTATTTTGTCTTTTTGTATATCCAATCTCAGACGTTCGGATCTCGCTGTTATTATTGTTGGTGACTACCAGTTTCCACGGCATTAGTTTGATATATTCCTGCGGGATTTTTCTTGAAACTGTATACGTTGTATTAAGGGAAAGTTGATATATCCCATTCTCCTTTTTTATAACATTTCCATTTTGCATGACTGCAATATCATCCAGCTTCTCAGATTTTGAGAAATTACCATCACAGTTCAGATCAATATACAATTCACAATTATATTCTGCATTAGCAGGTGAAGCCTGCGCCTCGTCAATAATCTGAAACTGAAAAGTCATATTTTCTCCGGTAAGAAATTCATTCGATGGGCCATCCCCTGTTCCAATTGCAGAAGGAGGGTAACTGCTCAATTCAATCTTTGGTTTTGGAAGTTCCGCACAGAAATTTATATCCTCATCTGCTGTAATCTCTCCCTCTTTGTATACATTATCAAATCCTTTTACTTCATTAAGGAAATCATAAATATAGGAAGAATTGTCTACCAGAGTTGTAGATATCGTTTTTTTATTCTCACCATAAATATTTCCTGCAACTACTACCGGATACCCGCTTTTTGCAAAATTCACCAGTTTATTTTTTATTTCTTTTGTAATATCATTTCCAGAACCACGAACAGAGCCAATAGTAGTACCTGTAGTTGAATCTGTTTCCCCCACCGTAGCGGCTTTCTTTTGACTTCCATTCGTGACATAATCATGATTCATCAAACCCTGTAATTCATAGCGTGCCAATCTATTTCCACCAACATGATAATAAAGCACCTTATCATCTGGTCGGAAATTACCATCATAATCCAAATCCTTATCATCATCCCCCAGATAGATCATGTCATACTTTGTATTTAAGTCATCAATATGTCCGACAAATTCAGATGTTGTCATAGTGGTTATTTCTACATTTGCCTGTTTATTATGAAAAATGGGGGAAAATTCTCTGGCACTGGCATATGTATTGGCTGGATAGCCAAATGTACTTGTAAACGACAGGGGGTGCGACCCCGCCAGGCCGCTGTCACTGCTTATTTTTTACAATCGGAACAGTGAATTTTTCTAACTTAATTAATCGATTATCGTATACTGCATCATTTCATAGTGTAATTTGCTTCTCTCTACAATATCAAAAGGAAGAAGCGCCCTCGCAACAAGTTTTAATTCCTCATCAGGAACATCTGTCCTGCGCAGATGCGCATAATCTCCATCAATTGATTCTACGATATAATCACACACTAACATAATGAACCTCCAGCTTTTGTTTTTTACAGTTTATCACACTTTTACTTCCAAATCATCAACATTTTCATCTTAATTCCAGATTTTCCAGCTACCTCCTATTGAGAAGATATTTCATAAATGTTACTATTCTTTTGTGCTTAGCTAACACAAATAATAAGAATAAGGAGGACGTAATATCTATGTGTTTTAATTTCAGTAATTGCTCCGAGTTATTTAATGCAATCTGCAAATATTTCCATCTCGGTTGTTAATCCATAATAACAATATTACCGGCAGAATAATTTTTCTGATATTCTGCTGAAAAAACAGCTCTGAACTTTTCGAAAAAAATCAGAGCTGTTTCATTTTATACTTCTCAATGCTTCGTATACTTAATAGATGGTCTGCCACCAGTAGAGTAATCAATCTGACTGTTGATTTCTCTGTTCTCTACCAGATAGTTCACGACAGAGGGTGCGACCCCGCCAGGCCGACACTCCCGATTTCAGGCTGCGGCTGTCTATGATAGCATGATAAAAGCGGATCCTCTGTGGAAATGCGGCAATATACTTTGCCTTATCATTCTTATCCGGCTCCAGGTCATAAATAGATGCATCTTCTGACGCATCTATCTCCGCACTGTCATCGCTTTCTACATAAACATCCAGCCGGGCTCCCCGCAGATCCGTATTCAATCCCCCATAGGATTTCTGTACGATCACTTTCAGATTTCGAAACTCCCTGTTAAACAGAAGTTTCAGAATCTTTCGTGTAAACCTCTCTCCCATTTCAGGGTATGTCATCATGGCATTGAAGAGAAAATCATCCAGCAGGTTTAACTCTTCCAGTTTTTTTCTTTCATTCTGCATCTGCATGCTCCTTTCCCTATGATGGAGGAAACAGCATCGTTTCTTCAGAATTTATATGTGCCGTTGTACTGTTTCCACCATATTTATTTTCGCTTCATATGTGGAATCAGATTGACCGAACGGCCTTAGAACTTTCCCAGATATGTGATTTTAGTGTAGCAAATGGCAGATTGGATGTCAACCTTAGAATGTGAAAAAGCCACAGACTGGGTGGGTGCCAGTCTGTGACTGCCTTAAGATAATCTTATTTAACCTCCGCAGTTTTACATTGCAGAATCTTCTCCAGTTCAGCTACTCTTTTAAGCGCTTCTGCCGTCTCTTTCTGGACTTTTATTTTTTCTTCTTCAGCAATCATCCTTGCTTTTTCAGCTTCATCCCTTGCTTTTTCAGCAGAATCCGCTCTTTGGCGTTCCCTTTCTGTATTTTTGCGTTCAGCTTCCTGACCTTTTTCATACATGATCGTATCTCTTTCAAATCCCTTCATATAACTCAACGACACCTCCCCGTCCCGCTTTACAATATCCACCATCTTTTGGATATCTTTCAGCGTATCATTTACTGCATTTGTCTGGGTTGTGTTCTCCATATAATTCAGGAACT
>NZ_QRIL01000001.1:229607-410179 GCF_003471165.1 Ruminococcus sp. AM22-13
CGTCTCTTTCTGGACTTTTATTTTTTCTTCTTCAGCAATCATCCTTGCTTTTTCAGCTTCATCCCTTGCTTTTTCAGCAGAATCCGCTCTTTGGCGTTCCCTTTCTGTATTTTTGCGTTCAGCTTCCTGACCTTTTTCATACATGATCGTATCTCTTTCAAATCCCTTCATATAACTCAACGACACCTCCCCGTCCCGCTTTACAATATCCACCATCTTTTGGATATCTTTCAGCGTATCATTTACTGCATTTGTCTGGGTTGTGTTCTCCATATAATTCAGGAACTGCCGGAGTTCTTCGGATATGTCATCACCTTTTGTTCCCTTAGTATACAGTACGGTTGTCTGAGCACCATCATCATATGGCATTTCCGGTTCTTCTACGCACATATTTCGTATTGTATATTTCACCCTGTCGTAACCAAAAGGATCGTAATTACAGATAAAGATCACGCATACTCTCTTTAACTTTCCAAAATCCTCTCCTGATTTCAGGCTGCGGCTGTCTATGATAGCATGATAAAAGCGGATCCTCTGTGGAAATGCGGCAATATACTTTGCCTTATCATTCTTATCCGGCTCCAGGTCATAAATAGATGCATCTTCTGACGCATCTATCTCAGCGCTGTCATCACTTTCTACATAAACATCCAGCCGGGCTCCCCTCAGATCCGTATTCAATCCTCCATAGGATTTCTGTGCGATCACTTTCAGATTTCGAAACTCCTTGTTAAACAGAAGTTTCAGAATCTTTCGTGTAAACTTCTCTCCCATTTCAGGATATGTCATCATGGCATTGAAGAGAAAATCATCCAACAGGTTTAACTCTTCCAGTTTTTTTCTTTCATTCTGCATCTGCATGCTCCTTTCCTTATGATGGGGGAAGCAGCATGTTTCTGCAGAATTTATATGTGCCGTTGTACTGTTTCCACCATATTTATTTCAGTCTCATACGTGGAATCAGATTGACCGAACGGCCTTAGAACTTTCCCAGATATGTAATTTTAGTGTAGCAAATGATGGCCGACGTGTCAACCAGGGAATGAAGAAAGCCACAGGCTGGATGGGCGCCAGTCTGTGACTCAGTTAGCTTTTTATACTTTCTTTAGAGAACTTTTAAGACAAATTTCGTTTCTTTATTTTCCCGACAGGGGGTGCGACCCCAACCGGTCCCCCCCCCCCCGACCCCAACCAGTCCCTGCGACTACCTCTGCATCCAGGAAAGTAAGAGGACGGGACTCCCAGTTCCAATCCAATATATCTCTTTATATTAATCTAGCTCAAAAAGCTGACGCTGTTTTAATGAAACTGATGTCACTGATGAATTTTCTTTTAATTCACCATAAAGAGCCGCCTTACTTGTAACTTTAACATAAAGATTACAGTTATTCTTATAATTTCCACCTGATTCCTGCAAATACTGTTCAATATCTGATATACTGATCTTATACGCATCATTATCTCTGTCTTTCAGATGGAATAATCCGTCTGAAGTATCCAGAGTAACTACATCTGCATTCTTATTATACGGAATCATTTTTCCAATTACGGAATTAATAGACACGCTGTCCTCTATACTGTTTCCACCAATATAAAATTCAACAGTCATGTCCTCTTTATCCTGATCCTCCTGGCTGAGACTGGAACTGATCATATTATAATCCTTTATATTAATATAAAAATCCATATCTTTCTCCAGAGTATTGGCATCCGTTTGAGTCCAGCTCGTCTGATCCGTTGCATAATACCGGGTCTTCTCTACCTGCGCAGCAGGATTCAGTGTTTTTACGAAATCCACATAAGGACTAACCGCGGTGATGTTTGCAGCAGCTACAATTGCATTAACAAAAAGATCTACTTCGTCTTTTCCGGTAACCTTTCTGTGTCCCACACCTGTATAGATAACATTACCACGACTGTAAAAATAATAGTTATTTCTTACATCATTAGGCGAATTCTGATAATAATCTCCACTCAGGCAATACCAGACTACAATATCGTTCTTTCCATCGCTGACTCCATTAATATCAAGATCTTTTTCCAGTGCCAGCTGATAATACTGTCCATGAGTGTTCGCAACGGTATATGTCTGACTGACCCCATCTTTTAATTTATAAGGATATTCTGTAATAATTCCATCATTTACTTTTGTGATGCTATTTACTTCATCCCCGGCTTTCATTTTAGTAATTTCTTTATTGGTGTATCCCTGCGTCTGCATATAACTCTGAGAACGGTTAGAATTCGTAACATAAGCTACATCACCAACCATCTGTTCCATATAATCAAAATCCACATCTGATGCATTTGCAGACAACATATTTCCGACTTTCAAAAGGCTTGAAATATTGGTATTTCCCCCTTTAATTGAATATGCCTCATCATTTGTAATTCCATAGCGGTCAAGTCCCGCTATACTACGAAACAGAGAATTAAGAGAATATCCCCAATCTTTTCTGTTATTGTTCCATAGCCATCCATCCTTGATCTGTTTTCCATCCTCTGTAACAGGATCGGCATCAAATTCTTCATAATACCAGTTAATATTTGATGTAGTGTCATGCGTAAAAATAACACTTTTACCATTCTGTATAAATCTCTTTATATTATCTACTGCACCATCCGTATTATCTATATTCTGATATACATCTCCAAATCCCAGAATCAGCATGTCCTTTTCATATAACAGTGAATCTTCTTTTTTTATTGTACCTTCTTTTAGCCCTTTCTGATTAGTTACATATTCTGTAACTGTTTTTGTATCAATATCCAATGTAAAATCTTCTACAGCAGACATTTCTTTATAAAACCAACTGTTATGATCATCCCAATCTGTTTTCAAATTCCATGTATGAAAATTAGCATCACCTCCAGATGGTATAATCTGTAAAACATGAATTATCTGTTTACTATCTTGCTTATTACGCTTGGAATATCCGGTTACTGAAGTTCTAACGCTGGGATTGGAATTACTTACCAGCTGTAATTTCCAGTTAATAGCTTTGAAATAATCATAAGGAATCTTTCTTGACACCGTATAAGTCTTGCCAATCCGTAATTGATATACTCCGTCTTTTCTGGATAGTACATTTCCTACTTCATCACATATTTCTATATACTTACTCTGCTCTTCTGCGTCGGAAAGGTTACCATCAAAATTCAGGTCAAAATATAGCTGACAATTATAAGTCGTACTGGCCGGTGTTGCATCTGAGTCATTTTTGACAGTAAATGTATATTCTATGTTTTCCTTATCTGCCGACAAATAGCCGGTATTGGATGAACTTTGACTTCCTCCTGTACGCGGAACTTCCGGCGGTCTTCCAGTGTCAGTAAACTCGATTACCGGTTTTGCAAGATTCGCAAAAAAAGTAAATTGTGAATCTGACAGTCCACTGACTGTAGCTACATTTCCATATGAAAATGCCTCATTCAGAAACCTATAATACCAGGATGAGTTATCTACAGTCTGTGTAGATATTTTCCCACTTTTGCTGTCTACCAGAGAATTTCCAAGTACAACCGGATATCCACTTTTTACAAAATCCAGTAACTCATTATATTGCTGTTTTGTAATGTCATTTCCCGACCCCCTGAATGATCCCAGACCAGCATATTGTGTCTCTCCATTCTCTCCCGTATTATACAATTTTGTATCACGCATCTTTTTTTTGCCATTTGATCCTACAATATAATCAATATTCAGCATTCCCATAAGAGATAACTTTCTTATATCGTTCGAACCACTTCCTGTATGTATGTCATTCAAACTAATCGCACCGCCCACATGGGTATATAACATAGGTTTTGTACCATTAATCCTTATATCACGCGAACTTTCATTCAAAGAATCCCCAATGTAAATCATGTCATATTCAGAATTAATATCATCAACATGTCCTACATACTCAGATGCAGTCATAGATGTAACGGTAACCTGTGTCTGTATATTCTCACTATTAAAAAATTCCAGATGCGCACATGACGCTATCGTGTCACTCGTTGTATTGTTATGATATGCATTCGTTATTCTTATCGTTATTTTCTTTACATTTTTATAAGTTTTTCCATCTTTAAATGTATATGTTTTACTTGTATTATCTGTTCTGTCTGTATATAATTCTTTGTCATTTGTTTCATCCTTTAACAGTTCCTTACCGTTTTTATCATACAGGCTTATTGAAAAATTCAGTATTTTTCCATTCTGATCCCCATTTGTACTATATCTTCTGGGGGTGTATATAAATCCGCTGATATCAGATGCCTTTTTCAGAGTTATCGTTAAAGTATGATTTCCTGATGCATGATAATTCGTTCCACTGCTATTCCATGCTGAATGCCAGAATAAGTTTTGATCAGAATCTAAAATATTAGATGCTGGATGTTTCTCATTTCCTGAATTTTGTTCACAATCAGCTGTCACCGTATCTATCTCAATTGGATCATTCGTTTTTTTGCCCAACCATCCTAATACGGTATTCTGATCAAGTGTACTTCCGGTTTTTGCCGGTTCTATTTCCAACACCTTAATACTGCTTTTCGTATTTAAATTACGTTTATACTGATAATTGATAATATACTCAATCGCTCTTGCCTGTGTCAGCTCTTTACTCAATAACTGAACCTTCGAGTTATTTGCGGAAAACGAACTTTCACTGTCAGAGTTTTCTTCTCCATCTGATAATGACTGCGATTCATCTGTTGTCTGTCCGATCTGACGATACTGGTTTTCACTTTCGATATATTTCAGAATCTCTTCAAATCCTTCCGACCTGCTTCCATCTGTAAATGTGCTTCCCTCTGATTCTGAATTGAAATTTGTATGAAAGTCTCTGTTTATTAAGCCAGAAGGATTGTCATCAGAAAAAGTATTTTTAAAGAAATAAACCATTCTGTCCACATAATGCCTATCTGCATCGTCCGGCTCTGTATAAGCAGAAAATGCCTCCAGCAAATCATTTTCTCTATATGCCTTTACAGAATTAATCATTACAGGGATGGTTCCCATCGCCTGCACTGCTTCAGTTGTGACGATTCCATTTACATAAATCAGATCATATTGTGACAGTTCACTGTCTGCAATTGTCGCAGTCTGTGCTGTCCCCGCTGAAAAGGCACTTGTACCATCGCTTTCACCATCTGAAAAATCGGCATCCGGTGTTCCGGATGTTACAGTCTCACTCTCTGCCTGCTGTGCATCTGTATTATCAGTGTCTGATGCAGCATCTGTTCCATCCTGGAATTCATCGGCTACATTATCATTTATTTCATTTTCAATAGAAACTAACTCAACTCCTGCTTCACTGACCATAGAATCAACCTCAGATGTTTCACCCCCGTCTTCCTGTAGCTCTTCTGTCTGTGATTCTTCTGTCTGCGCTTCTTCCTGCTGAGGTTCCTCCATCTGTGTTTCATCAGAAAGCTGATCCGTTTCAGAATCTGATGAAGCACCATCATCTCCGGCTGCACTGTCAGCAATATCAGCTGCCCCTTCTGCATTTTCCGTACTGACAGCTGCTGTTTGGATACCATATTTTTCGTTAAATTCCTGAGCCGTAATCGTATCAACTTTAATGTCAAAATTCGCAAACTGTTCTTCGTCATCAGGTGATAAATGAAATACGTATCGCTTAAACCAGTCGTGGTTTACATATCCGCCCTGATAAAATATATGATTTACTTCTACTGTCTGCTCCGGTTCCTGTTCATTCGGAATAAAATCATAATCTCCAGTTCCGGGAGTCAATTTATATTCTGCATCGGAAATATAATGCGTTGCAACTTTTCCATCACCGTCTGTTACTTTAATATAGGTATTTCCGTCATTCTGCGGATAAGACGCATAATACCATCCATAATATTGATAATCTGTAGGAAGTTTTGCATCAGCAGAAGCTTCACAGCAGAAATATGCTTTTTCTACAGTGTAATAATAGTTGTAATCCAGACTGCTGTCTATTTTCTTTATGTCACTGTAAGGTACTGCCTGACGTCCGGTCACTATGGAAAGAGGATATCTGGCAAGCTGTCCGCTTGCAGTATCCATTTTCCAGTACCAATATTGTCCATCTTCCAGTGTAATATCTTTCTCATTACGTACGATCTGTGTTTTATTTGTGACACTTTCTGCATCTTTTTTCTGGTTGTCCTGTGCCAGAGCTTTGATCTTCTCCAGATCTCCTACCAGAGTATATTTATAATACGGATACGCCTGTATATTTTCTCCCAGATAAATATACGGATTCTCTGTCGTTCCCTTTGTTTCTTCATTAGCAAATCCAAGCAGGATCGTTCGGCCTTTAGAAGTCTGTTCTTCCGCCTGTGCATTATCAGTCAGCTCATCTGCCATTCCTGCTGTCTGTGAAGTATCCTGTGAAGATGGAATCTGAGCATCGCCATCCGAAGTTCCGTCTCCAAAATTTCCTGTTGAAAACGCATCTGCTCCTGAATTATCTGATGTTTCCCCCGCAAATTCGGACTGTGAAGCAGCTGTTGTCTCACTGCCATCATTTACAGTTGAAAATTCTGCTTCTTCTCCTGCAGTAAATGCCGAAGCTCCCTGTGGAGTATTATCCTGAATCAATACCGCTCTACTTTCATCTACAACCGGATTTTCTCCTGGAAATTTAAAAATATTATTCTGGATATTATTTGCAATATCTTCTGTGAAATCTGCATATACATTTTCATAATATCCATACTTTCCATTAGAATAATCATATTCTGGAAGAATGGTAGTCTGCCCTCTGTCATTTGCATCTTTTAATGCATTATTAACGTCTTCATTTTTTACTTCTGCAAATGTCAGCGCATATGGAGCCTGTGCTTCTTCATCATCAGAATAATAGAAATTTTCTATATTCTCACGATATTTGTTTGTTTTGGCATTATCTTCTGTGACATTTTTACGAATTGGATAATAAGTCTGTTCCTCTTTCGTATACTGTCCGTTTCCGGCAGTGTTTTCCTGATAATGTCCCCGAATCTTTACTGTATCAGTTCTTGGATTGCCATCAGCATCTACGAAATCAACTCTTTTCCATCCGTCTTCAGAGGAAACAAAATACTGCTCCTTATATTCTGAGTATGCAAGCGGATACTCTTCTGCGGAATCTCCGCAAAGACTCTCTATATTTTTCCCTGCGGAAGATACATTTCCGTTTTCGTCTGTTTTTTTATTCGTGGCAAATTCTTTTCGCTGCTTTTCCGACAGCTTACTTAACCCATCTTCCAGACTCGAAAAAGACATGGCATTTCCGTTTTCGTCTTTATACAGTTTGATATACGGCTCCTGACCGGATACATAATACCCGATTTCTGCCTCAGCTTCAGAATCTACGATTTCGAGAATTCGAAAAGGTTCATCTTTGGATGTTTCATTTACGATTTCTTCAATACCTGGCATCATTGCAGGAGAGGCCTGTACGGAAATACTGGTCTGGAGCAATGCTCCAACTCCCAGTACTCCGGCTACAGTTACTGCAATGCCGGATAGTAGTATTTTTTTACGTCTGATTTTCATTTGAAACAATCTCCTCCTTATCCATATACCTCTAGTTATCAGTCACCGTTATCGTATAAGGTTCCGATTCTGTTTCCGTGCCTCTATCTGACTTATAGACAGCTGTAACGACATAAATTCCCGTTTTTTTCTTATCATATTCCAGTTTGAAAGTGTTATTTAAATTATTGGAGTACGGCAAAATATCTGTGCGTAACTCACCATCTTTTTTACATCTCCAAGTGATATGATCCGAATTTTTAATCTCCGCTCCATCAATTTCTAAATCAGCAGTTAAGTTAATCACATCGTCAATGGTGATTGTTGCGCTCTGGTTTTTTCCTTCACCTTCTACTCTAAAACGCGTAATAGGTTTTTCTAAAACTTCAATTGGAACTGAAGCTTCGTATATCTTAGGATTATCTCCAGTTCCAACCCATAAAAGATGGCTATTCTCTACGCTAATGCTTAATGTAGTATTTTGCTGCCATACTTGCACATCCCATGGAACAACGCCAGAAGAATCCAATCCTCCACTACTTGGATCAATCGACCACTTCGGTGTAGTTAATCCATCTTCTATTTCTGCTGTAGCATATTCTGGTTTCCCAATTGAATATGGATTAGATAAATAAGTTTCTATTACTTTAGCCCTCAATGGATATTTATTTCCTATAACTACTGATGTCTTCGGTGATACTATTTCCACGCCATGCACAACTCCAATATTAGCCACGCCTTTATACCGTCTTTTTATTACCTTTTTATTCTCATTTTCTACATAAAATGTCAATTCAGCAGATATAGAAAATCCCTGCTCGCTTTCATCAACATATAATTTAGCAGTATGCTGATCATTATAGAATAAATCATTACTAACAGACGTCTTTTCACTTGAACTCTTTAAAATTTTCCACTGTACACTATATTTCCAAGAATAATCTGCTCTGTCTGCATCCACATAAAATCCGGTTGAAGCATTATAATAAGAACAATCATATGTATTACCAGGATATACAGTCGTAACATTCTGTCCGGATACTTTATTTTTACACCAGATATTCATACGATAAAAATCTGTATTAACACTAAATGTAGAATGTCCCGTTGCCAAACTTCCACTATTTACTGAAACTGTCGCTTTTGCTTTCCATTCTCCATTTTCCTCGATTGTAAATGCATTTCCTTCCTGATATGTCATTCCATCTACAGTAAACTGTGGCGTAGAGGACAAGTTTCTTTTTTTACCGCCAATATAATAATTATATTCTGGTGAAACTTTATTATCACCCAGATAATATTCACCCGATGGATTTATTATTTCAAGTCGAGCTAAATTTACAGTCGCTGTAGCCGAAAATGCTTTTCCACCTACTTCATAGGAAGCATTTACAGAAATTACTCCATTTGCCTGAGATGTACCCTCGCTCTTTTCAATATTTATCAGACCATTTTCCTGAACTGTAGTTCCATTGGTTCCTCCGCTCCACACAACTTTTACATAAGAATTTCCTGAATCTGTATTATCACTATATACTTCCGACCATTTTATATAATCATTTAAATCGTATGAAACAGTTTCTTCTGTATCCAAACCTAATATAATTTCGACATTCTCTGTCTTGATCCCCGTCACCGTCTTAGTATTATTAATCTTAATCGTCACCGCTGCAGAAGTTACTGTCTGTTTTCCATCGGATGTTTTTGCAGACACGATTACGGTGACTGTTCCGGTTGCATTGTCATTGATTGTAAGCTTTCCATATGTAGGATCAAGTTCCGGAAAATATCCTTTTTCTGTTCCATCTACAATTTCCCATTTCAATGTTGTCGGATCAATGGAACCATTTCCAGTCAGATTATATCCCAGGATTTTTGATTTGCCTGCATCGATAGAATCCGGTGCACCAACGATATTAATCCTTACATCTGTACTGCTGGCTGTTGCGAAAGCATCATCCGGTTTCATGACCTGAATCCGGTTTCTGAGATTAACCGTGTGAAGTGTTTTCACTTTTTTCCCATTTTCTTCTGTAGTTAAACGGAAACGTACGATCCGTTCACTCTCCACCTTCGTCACATCTACTGTAAAATTCTCAATTCCCTCTGCAAACACAGAACGTGCAATTAATTCTTTAGAATCTTTTGCCTTATCTGAACTGCCTCCGGAAACAACTCCATTACCACTATCATTGTCGGCTGATGCAAATACAGCAACTCCATTGTCCATGCTTTCTGCAGAAATCCCACTGGTATCCACTGTCTGCTGATTTTCTGAATTGTCGCCTGTGCCATTCTCATTTTCTTCTTCCGTATTGCTACTTGCCTTTGTGTACTCACGCTGACTGTAATAAAGTTTTCCTTCACTTCCCACCCAGTCAAGCACATCAAAAACATAACGGCTGGTTCCATCGCCATTTTCGTATTCATTGCATGCAATAAAAGTCTTTGATGCCGCATTAGAGTCATCAATGTCGCTGGTAATCTGCGTTCCCATATCCGTTCCTGAACCATATGCATAATAAATACTTCTGTTTGCATCTATGATCAGGTCTTCAATCTCATCCAATGTTTCCTGTGCCTTCACCTGAGATTTCGTATTTCCGGAAACGCCCCTAAAGAGGCTGGAACCCGTAGTAATCAATGTTACCACAACGCCGGAGAAAATTGCGATAATTGCCACTGTAACAATCATCTCTATTAAAGTGAAACCGGCACTGTTATTTTTCTCTTTTCTGATTGTTCTTCTCTGTGTTCCTTTCATGCAGCAATTTCTCCTCTTAACTTATTCTCTCCTTATTTCCGGTTTTGCAGATCCGGTTTTATGCTGTTTTACTGCGCCCTGACCGTGTACTTTCCTGTATCTTTATTCAGAGTGATCACACGGGTGCGCATCCCGCCTCTGACTGTGATTGTCTGGCAATACGGTAAACTTTCATCTCTTTCCAACGGAATATCCTCCCCACAACCAAGTACTGCCAGAATCTGATTCTGCTCCCATTCATTTGACTGGATAGGAAGAAAACCACCAGTTGCACGGTTATAAGTAAGGATAATAGAATTTCTGTCACCCTCCCACAGATTATATGTCTGTCCTGTACTGTCCGTATAACTGATTCTCGTTCCCGCAGGTGCGATTTTTTCCGAATCATCATTTCTTATTCTGGATGATTCAGCACCTTCTTTGCCCCTGTCCAGATAATACGTAATATAATATCCGTCAGACCGATATTCTAACTTCATTTCTCCTACCAGTCTGCTCATTGCCTCTCTTCTTGTTTTATCCAGCGCAGATGCTATGGAATTCGTCGCACGCTGAACACGAAAACCAAGCACTGAATTCAGAGAAGGAGTAATCATTCCAAGCAAAATGGCAAAAATAGCTACAGTAATAACCATTTCCACAAGTGTAAAACCTTTATTCTTCTTTTGACCGCAATACTCTGATTTTAATTTATACATATCCTTTTTCAACTCTATTCTTTTCTCCAGTTTTCATAAGTAACACAGTCCGCCAGATCATAAGTATCCAAAACACGTCCACTGTCCGTTGATTCATTCGATGTATTACTATTTCCGAGAACATATTTGTCACCCTCCCAGAAAAAACTCTTCGGTGACATATTTTTATCAGATGCCATCTGTGCCTGGAATACTTTGGCAGCCTCTAACGGAGCAGATTCAAGACTTGCTCCCGAACCAAGAGTAATTCTTCCTTTTGCCATGATAATTCCCTGAAAATGAACCCCAGGTTCAATTACTACATCACCGGTACATACAACAAGTCTCAGCTTATCCACCATGGCAGAAGTAATGATTAAAGGTTCATTTGTTCCGTTAACAGTCGTTTCTGATTCTGTACCGTCTGCACTCTTTACCTTAAAAGTACTGGATTCTCCATTATGTGCCATGATTGCCTGAAGACCGTCATCTTCTGCACCCGCTTCAAATGTAAATTTCAGAGTTCCGGGCTGTTTTTCCTGAAGAAACTGTATCATCTCTTTTTCATTAACCATATTGTCAAAAACGCCTCTGCTGCTGTCCGTCTCATCATGTGTAATTCCATCTGAATCTTTTACTTCCTTATTTAAAAGATCCACACTGGTGATCATCTTTCGATTCAATGCATACCACATATTCTGATAATTCTTCTGTTCCTGCAAAAGAGCCTGAGAAACTTCTGCACTGGTAGCAGTAGTCATATTTCCCTGTGCACCTGTTCCACCTTCTGTCGCTTCTCCGCCCTCATAAGAGAGAACATTTCCGTTTGTGACATAACGGATATAATTCTTCATGTCCTTCACTTTAATTCCACTGTTGGTATTGCTGAAATAGAAAGATAGATATTTATCCAGATTTGTTTTCACAGTAGAATTATTCATATAATAATTATACATAAAATCTGAAGCAGCACGGTTTCCTTCACTTGTATTGCTGAAATTCAGATAAAAATATACATATCCTTCATCCGCATTATTGTTATAAAAAACTTCCTGCACAGGTCTCTGAGAATCCACACCGATTTCATTGAGTGTTTTATTTCCAAGCTCTGCTGATGCAGTATCCATTTTTAAAGGAATCGAATCCATCTGCATCAGACCACTTTCTTCATAATCTGAATAAGACATTGGATTCTTAATATCCATATCCGGCGTCTTTAAGCTGGAGGTATCAATCAGTTCCGGCGGAAGCAGATATGCAAGCTGTGTCCCCTTCACGGTAATACTTTCGCCCATCATAACATCATTTGAATTACTTGTCCCACTGACAGGTCTTACATCCGATGTACCAATGTAGCTTCTTCCTGCAAGCATCAGCTTTCGAACGCCAGACAGATCTAACGTCGTACTTTTTCCATTGATCACAATTGAACTGCTAAGTGCAGTATCACTCCACTTCCCATCAGCGGCATCATACATATAGTCATTCTTTGAGTTTCTGGCAGATTCCGGATATCCATATCCATAATACTCACCCTGAATCATTACTCTACTGCTATTTCCTGATTCTATCGTCAGGTCATCTGAGAAATAGGTAGTTCCCAGAAGATTTACCTGTGCAGAAGATAATTTCACACCTTGTGCCCAGAGTGTCACTCCTGTCTCACTGGTAAACGTTGCATTCTGATCCGTATAAATCTCACCTGCGCTGACAACTTTATCACCGCTTTGAATATCCAGATTTGCCCCGGACTGAACCCAGATACTCGTCCGTGGATTCTTTTCCAGAATCGTGTTATCTGTAATATTCTTTAAAATACCAGAGTAAATACTTCCTGATATTGTAGTCGTCTCATTTCCCCCGGCCTTACAGATAATGCCTTTATCGGCAACAACAATCATATTCATAAGATCCGGAAGCGTAGACGGTGTCGGGAACTGTACTTTCGGAATTCCAAGACGGATATCGGTTTCTATTATTGAAGCATATCCCTTCGGGTCAACATAGATTACTTTCAGATTTTTTAACAAAATTCCACTTTTTTTATCCTTTGTCATTACAGGTGTTTTGTCAGACGGTGTAGTAACGATCAGTGTTTCTTTTGTGGAATCAAACTTTTCGCTGTTGTTAAGATCAAGATAATCTGTCAGATGTTCCAGGTTATATTCATTCTGATTTGTTCCGTTTTTTAACCTGCCAGCCAGTTTTTTGATAAACTCATCTATAAAATCGCTCTGTCTTTGCTTGTCAAGCACTATATCTGTTGAATCCGCATCTTTGTTATAGGTTTCCAGAACCTTAATATATGCTTCAGACATAGAATCACCCACGTCTTCCTGTAAACCTACACGGATTTCCTCAATCGCCCGCTCAGCTGTATAAAAGCTGTCTTTACCTTTTAAATCTGTGATCTTCATCTGAAAATTACTCAATGCCATATACAGAACAAGAAGTCCGAGAATTCCGATAAAAGCTACCGCAATAATCACAGTAATCAGCGAAAAACCTTTATTCTGTTTTCTGGCTGTATCTTTCCAATCGTTCATATCTTTACTCCCTGTTATCAATTCTCTTTCGCTCCATCAAGGCTTGCTACCAGATCCTCTTTCGGAAATCCCTTTGCAGCCGCCCCTACTTTATAGACATCCACTGTCGCAGTATAGATTCTGTCTGTTTCTATCTTATCATCCAGACCGTTGTAGCTTAGAATCTGCTTTGCAGCGGCTCCGGTCTTCTTTCTGTCATTACGGCCATCTTTCGTAACAGCCTGATAAGTCAGCTGCATCTGGCTGATCTTCGGGCGGGTAAGAATTTTGTCAAAATCGCTGATATTATAATCAAGATTTGTTCTTAACTTTGTCTGTGCCTTATAAAGGCTGGGGTTTGTATTCCAGTTTGTCTGTTCCAGTTTGACCGGAGATTCTTTAACCGTCAAAGACATACGATAGGAATTCTCCTGCGCAGAAGTTGGCGTATTCTCTTCCTCATCTCTTTGTTTTGTTACATATACCTTAGCTGGATAGTTATCCGTATTCTCAATAACTATACGATCCAGAGGCTTCGTACTGCTTTTTGATTCATAATTTGGATAATAAAATACATAAAGATTTTTCAGTTTTGTGTCAGCTTCTGAACTGTAGAATGTCCAGTAAGCACTCTCATATGTGCAGAAACATCCGCTGACTTTACCATTTTCTGACTGGCCATGGCACGGACAGATATCCATTCGCTCATATTTATTTCCGCCCTTTTTCACATAATCATATGTATTCAGGACATACTTCGCTTCTGTCTTAATTGTTCCGCCGCTCTCTTCAATCTTCACATAAAGCGTTCTCTTTGTCTGTGCATAAATATCTTCCGTACTCAGCTTTTCTGTCGGCCTTGGATATTGTGAAGTAAATTCCTCCGTCAGCCTTTTCTGCTCTTCCTCGGACGCTCCGCGGATATAATCAGCCAGATCCTGAGCCCATAACTTCTGCGCTGCCTGAAGCTGTTCTGTTGCGATCACATTCATCGCATTCTCATCCCAGTTTTTACCCATGATCAGGAATGCATTTGTCTTCGTATCCAGCTTCGAAATATTCGGAGCCAGATAATCATTCTTTCCTTCTTCATTATTCGTGGCTGTTTTTTTCTTATATCCGGAACTTCTTCCTCCGTCAAACTTCACCAGCGCATCAAATGTCTCATGATTATTTGTTACATTTGTAAGTTCAAAATAATATTTTCCTGCATTATCTCCTGTTTTTCTGGGATTAAATTCATAGGTTACGCCATTATCCTTAGAAATAACCGATGCAGTTACCCTCGATGTATTATCTCCATCCAGAGAATTATAAAGACGTACATCTTTATACTCATCTCCATCTTTCACAATTTCCCTCACACCAATGGAATTCGCTTCTCCGGTATTAATTCTGCTATTGTCCGAATTAAGAAAAGATAGTCTTGACTGACCGGTAAGAACATCGATCGGATAATTAAATGCCAGAGACACATCCTCAAAATCTTTGGATTTAATCTCCTCCATGATATTCTGTGCCACCGTAGTTGCCTCCAGATATAGATTTGATTTCTTGTTGATTCTCTGTGAGGTAACAAAGCTCTGAAGAAGCACCGCCGCTGCTATGGAAAAAATACTGACCGCAACGATCACTTCGATCAATGACATACCTGCATTTGATCTTTCCCTTCTTTTACTGTCCATCCCGATGCTCCCTCCTGTCTTTTTTATCATTTATCTGCAAGATTATTTCTACAATGTTGAAATTTCTCATAAAATCTTTTCAAAATTATACTTTCATTCCGTATTTTTTATTTCGTACAGGAATCCATCATTTCCATAAAAATGCAAATAGAGGGGCCCTGTACCTCTCCCCTCTAACATACTTTCCTTATTGTGCCTGTGCGGCGCTATCAGCAGGGGCTGCTGCATCCTGCGTATTTTCTCCTTCCTGACTGTTGGTATTCTGGCCGTCAGCGCCAGTATCGGAAGCCGCCTGGTCTGTCGTGTTGTCTGCACTCTGTGCATCAGCTGTCTCTGCGGCTTTCTTTTTACTCTTTTTGCTTTTCTTACTCTTCTTACCAGACTCAATAGTACCGAAAATATTGCTGGTTCCGTACGCCACACTTCCTGCATCCGGCTCAGTGTAAGTCTTGCCGGTTCCTGCCATGGAGAACATATTGACGGTAACACTTCCTGTAAGATTTCCGGTAGTGGAGTCAAAGGAAGCATTTACATTGTCCAATGTCATCCTGCCTGTCTGGTCAGCCAGATAGTCGACCATATCCTTAAGGCTGGCATAGGTTCCTGTAAACTGCATGGTATCCTGTGTCCGGTAGAGTACAGGACTGGTGAACACACTGTTCAGATTCTCCACTTCTGCATCAGAAGCAGCCTGACGCTCTTTCTCTCCTATTACATCTGTGCCCTCGATTTCATCAAGCTGAGACTGGATCTGATCATTTGCCTGCTCTGAGAGAGTCTGGTCTGGCAGACCTGCCAGAGGGTCTTCTGTACTTCCGTCCAGGGAAGCCACAAACTCTCTTGTGCCCAGACCTACATTGGAGATCTGCATATCCAGGGAGTTCTCCATATTCATAGAAAGTACGATTCCGTCTTCAGGACGGATATCTGCCGGAAATGCAGATGTATATTCGCTGACCTTTGCATTGATATCTTCTGTCTCCTGCAGATAAAAATCCCTGTCTGCAGCCAGCTTCAACAGGTCATCCAGCCTTGTCTTCAAAGGTTCGGTTGATGCCTGGATGCTCTGTGCCTCTTCCATCTGCGGTCTGTATCCGAAGAAATATCCTGCTGCAAAAACACCTACTCCAAGAAACATCAGCAGTATTTTTTTATCACGCATAGAAATATTCATGTCCATAATTAATCCTGCCTCCCTATCATTCCTCAGAACTGTCCAGCGGTGCCGGATCTGAATATGTACAGAGTACACTTAAGGATACTGTTCCATCCTCAGCCTCGTCAATTCCTGTAGTGGTTACAGTAGACAGGCTCTCAAAGGTACGAAGCTGCATGATCGTGTTTGCTGCTGCTGATTTGCTTCCCACACGCATGGAAAAGCTGACCTGCGTTCCCGTGGAGCTGAAGTTCTCTACTGTGATATCCGAAGGCATTTTCTCTTCCAGCTCTTCGATAAATGTCTTAAGTCCCTCATTGGGGGTATTTGTATACTGGTACATATTCTGGTAATTGTCATACTGTGCCTTTGCATTGGTATAAGCACTGTAAATCTCCTCAATGGAGCTCTCTTCTGAGATTCTCTGGTTCAGCCGCTCCTGCTCATGCTGCTGATAAATACGGTTTGCATATCCTGCAGCTGTCAGTACAACTCCTGCCACTGTTCCCACCACACAGATAATGATAGCACCACTTAAAGTCTCTTTTTTTTCTTTCTTCTTTCTGTTGACCTTGTCCATCAGGTTAACGCCTGAAGTGCCCGGTGAAAGAACTGCAGCGTAAAGGCAGGCTTCCTGTGCGTCTCCGCCGGCAGGCAGGGCAAAATTTTTAAACTCCTGTAAAACGTCCACCTGCTGTCCCAGCTCATTTGTAAGAAGGAGCATCATCCCCTTTACCTGAGCACCAAGACCACAGCATACAATGGAATCAAAATTTGTATCCGTATGGCGGGAAATATAATAATCCATAATACGGGAAATATTTCCGATCAGGTATCTGAGGCTCTCTGTCACCTCAGCCCTGGCAGTTTCCAGCTTTCTCTCCTCATCAGAGATTTCTTCGTCAAAAGACTCCATGTCAAGGAAAGGATTGATACATTTTCTGCTGCAAAGCACATCCAGAGCCTCATTTGCATCCAGTCTGTCCCCAAACTCCGGGAAAGCCCTTACTGTCTCTGCCGCACTGTCCACACCATAGTTAATATTACGCTGTAGGGTCAGTTCACCGTCCTGGATGATCGTAATGCTGGTTCCCGTATATTCCACCTTAACCAGAATATGAGTTCCTTTTGCATACTCATCCTTTACCGAATGATAAATACTGTCACCTGTGTAGGTGATCCCTGTCATTGTCAGTCCTGCATTCTCCGCAAACTCACTGTAAGCTGCTGAGATTGCTTTGGGAGCAGCATAGATCATCAGATGGTACTGCTTAGTCTCTTCCTTCCCGTCCTCAGATTTCTGGCTCTCCACATCGACCACGCTGTAGGAAAGCACATACTTGCTCACATCAATGGGAAAATAATCTGTGGCATTTGCCTCTATAATACTCTGTATTCTGTTTGCCTTCACAAAAGGGATACGGACTTCCCTGCTCGCAATTCTGGTAGAACCTGTGGCAAAATATACTTTCTTTGTCCTGATCTTTCTCTGGGAAAGCTCTGCCTTAAGATTCTCTCCGAGAGTTTTCGTATCACGGATCTGTCCATCCTCCACAGCCCCCTGGGGTGCCGGTATACAGAAACAATTATAAATCTTTCCCTTCTTACCACGTACTTCGATTTCCGCAACTCTGACCTGAGATGCCTCAACTTCTATGCTTAAAATTTTCGCCATTATGCGTTCCTCCGTATGTTTTCCGATTGCCGTGCTCCGTACGCCCGGCAACTTTTCAGTTAGAAAAATACATTTCAGTTCAGGCAGATATTTTTCAATCCACTCTGACCACTTACTCTTATTAACTGAAACACATTTTTCTAACTGAAAAAATCTTTCGATTTCCAGTTAAATATATTTCTGTTTCTCTGCCTCGCCGACAAACACCTTACAGAATAATGCCGGTAGACAGTCATAAAAATCACAGTCCAAGTAATGACAAATACCAGTTAATCCATGCATTCCCCCACAAAGCAGCCAGCAAAACACCAACCGACAGATAAGGACCCATAGCAAGCATACGTCCTGCCTTGCTCACCTTGATTCTTACAGTATGAACCACTGAGCCAATAACACATCCCAGAAGAAAAGCCAGAATAATCCGCTCCCATCCAAGAATCAGCCCGCAGGCAAACATCAGCTTAATGTCACCCCCGCCAATCGCTCTGCCGCCACTCACCAGATAAAGAACCTCCAGCAAACCACTCACGCAAACCATCCCAATCAGATGATCCACCAGATTCCCCCTGTCAAGCACCACAGCCGCAACACCAAGGACAAACAAAAACACATTCAGACAAAACGGAATCTCATAAGTCCGCCAGTCAATCACACTCAAAACCAGAAGAGCCGACGCCATAAGGCAATAAATCACGCTACTCCACACCAGTCCATTAACAGCAAATATCACCACATAGAGGATGCCATTGACACCCTCTATGATCGGATACTGAACTGAAATTTTCGATTTACAGTTACGACACTTCCCCCCTAAAACCAACCAGCTAAACACCGGAACCATATCATACCATCTCAGTTTCCTTCCGCAAGTCATACAATGCGAAGGGGCCGTCACAATCGACTCCCCCAGAGGGATTCGATAAATACAGACATTCAGGAAACTGCCGATGGTGATTCCGAATATGAAGATTGTTATGTAGGGGATTGCATCTAAGAAAAGAAGCATAGGGTAAATTCCTTTCTAAATGGTAATTAGTTTGTTCCTTCTTTAATACTTGATGGATTATATGTTACTTTCATTGTTCCATCTGCAGACACTTCAACCATCGCATAGATTGCATGTTCATTTGCTGTTGCTCCCATGTCAGTGTTAGCTGTTGTAAGCCACTTATTAGATTTCAACTTTAAGCCAGTACTACTTAACTGATTATCAGCTTTAGTCCAATCTCCCTCTAACGTAGATATCATACCATCACGCCAATCAGCTTTAGTTGATGTCGTAGCCGCATTAGTAGTTGTTCCTGCAGAATATACAATAGTTGTTCCTGCATCTGTGTCCGTAATCTTAATTACATATCTTCCTGCTGGAACCATATACTGTGGATCACTTGATACAACCTGTAATTGTTTCACAATTTCCTCAAGATTATTAGCATCTGCAGCTTTTCTTGATTTCTCAACATATTTTGTATACTGTGGTGCAAGTAAACCAACTAAGATTGCAAGAATAGCAACTACAATTACAAGTTCTACTAATGTAAAACCTTTGTTATCTTCTTTCTTTCTGTTAAATAATTTTAACATATTACTATCTCTCCTTAACTTTCGTTACATCGAGATAGTAACACCGTTCATGTATAGCAGAGAATTGTTATGCATTCATCGAAAAATTAAATTATTGCCAAAAAGATGTCTTTTAAAAATTATTTATTTGTCTGATCCTTAATAGTATCAGGTGTATAATCAACAGTAACTGAACCATCTATTCCAACTGTCAACTTAGCGCTAATACTGGTTACAAGTTTAGCCTTATCATCAGAACCATCAGATGTCCATTTTTTAGATTTCAGCTTTGTATCCTGCCAATTCTCTCCTGCATAAGTTGTAATAATTCCTGCAACTGTATTATTTGAATCATCACCAGTTAACGTTGTTGTTTTTCCTGATGTCACTGAATTATTGATTGTTATTGTATATTCACCTGCAGGAACTTGATCATCTCCATCAGAAGCAGCAGTCTTAAATGCAGTTACAAGATTCTCAAGATTAGAAACATCTGCAGCCTTTCTTGACTTTTCAACATACTTCGTATACTGCGGTGCAAGAATACCAACCAGGATCGCAAGAATAGCAACTACGATTACCAGCTCAACAAGAGTAAATCCCTTGTTATCTTTCTTTTTTCTGTCTTTCAGAAATTTAAACATAACTCATTCTCCTTCAAAAATAATTAAATTTCATTTCAATCCGGATAGAGTCATATCGTGTCGAAAGATCCAAGAGTGGCACATCATACATGCCAGACAATATATTCAACTTTTCGATGAATACATAACTCTCCTGTTGCTGTCATCACGAATGTCACTATCCGATGATTGATTCAACGAGCGAGAACCTATTACAGGCTCTCCACCCCCCCCCTGTAAAAATCTCTTTTCCAGGAGGGAGGGAGTTATGTTTATAAACTCGTTATTCAGTTTTCATGTTACATTTTGTTTCAAACTCAGTTAAAAGAATAACTTTCAAATTTCAAATTACTGCCAATACCAGCTCCGAAACGTAAATGTATTTGTATACATCTACAGGAGTCTTAGTCATACTTGGCATTTGGGAATCTGCGTTATTCCGCGAAAAAACTCACTGTCTGAGCGAAGCGAGTCCTGAGGTTTTCGCGGAATGCCTTTAGAAGATTTCCGAATGCCTAGCATGACTGGCTCCGAAGCCGTATACAAATACATTTACGTTTCGGAGCGTCCACCCGACAATATCCTTTAAATTTTAAATATTCAAATTATTCTTTTATCTGACAAATCACTTCATCCCGTCTTTCCCATGCGCCCCCTTCCATGTCTCTCAAAGAAAACACGACATTTACATGATTCTATGATGACCGCAGCCCCTATGCGAGCCACGAAACATCCCAAACAATCCGGAAACTTTTAACGCGGTTCCCAATCGCAAGTTTATGTCCATATGCCCTTATGTGCAAGCACAACGGTCACATTGCCGCAATCTGGGACTTTTATTGCATATTACAGGTTATCCAGTCCATTATACATAGCCCCAATCGGCGAAATAACCGCTATAACCAGCGTACCAACAACCAATGCCATAAACACAATAATCAACGGCTCCATAGCCGCCAGCACACTCTGCGTAGTCATCTCCACCTCTTCATCATAATAATCCGCCAGCTTCTCCAGCATATCCTCAATATTACCGGTCTCCTCACCAATCCCCGTCATATGACAGACTATCGGTGGAAAAATCCCCGAAGAAGTCAGAGGCTCCGAAAGAGGAATACCTTTCATAACTTCTTCCCTTGCTTTCATCAACGCATTGGTATAATGAATATTATTGACGATCTTTCCCACTGTCTCCAGCGCATCAATGGTAGAAATACCCGAAGACAACAGTGTACTCATAGTCCTTGCAAACTGTGCACAGGCAGTCTTTACTGTCAACTTGCCAAACAAGGGCATCTTCATCTTCACCTTATCGATGGCAAGCCTGCCCTGTTCTGTCCTGTAGATCATCTTATATGCCACGATCACCAGAATGATCAGCGCCAGGATAATATACCAGTTTGCGGTCATCCACTTACTGGTGTTCATAACCCACATGGTGATTCCCGGCATTTCCACATCCAGATCTGCAAACATATCAATAAAGATTGGTATAACGAACAGAAGCATGACAGCCACAACTCCGATCGCAGCAATGACCAGGATGATCGGGTAGATGGTTGCCTTTCTGATCGTCGCTTTCAGCTTGGCTTCCTTCTCAAACTGTACTGCCATTCGCGTGAAAGCCATCTCCAGACTACCGGAGTTCTCACCAGCTTCTACCATATTGATGAGCATCGGCGGAAATACATCCTGCTGACCTCTCATGGAATCCGCCAGTGTATTACCTTTTTCCACACTAAACAAAACTTCAGAGATCGCACGCTTGAGCCATTTATTCTCCGTCTGCTCTGAGAGCATCTGCAAGGCTTCTTTCATAGGGACACCTGCCTGGGTGATGCTGACGAACTGTCGGCAGAATACACTGAGATCTCTTGGCTTTACTTTCTTTCCTATGGAGAAATCTATCTCTTTGTTCAGGGCGCCCTGTTCTTTTACAGAGACAGGGATAAGCCCGTCGTTTTTCAGGATATCTATAACTTTCTCTCTGGTGTCAGCCTCAATACTTCCTTTTTTCTCTTTTCCCTTTTTATCTACTGCCACGTAGGTAAAACCCGGCATTTTATCACTTCTTTCTCTCAGTCAGGCTCAGGGGATCTGCCAGATCGGGTTTCTGTCAGAAGTCAAAGCTGACTTTTTTGTTCATGCTGACCGGATCCTGGGCATATGTCACTGCATTGTCCCCATCGATCAGTTTTCTCATATATAAGTCATACAGTGCATCATCCATTGTCTGCATCCCTGCACGTCTGTTGGTCTGCATCACAGAGGATATCTGATAGGTCTTGCTCTCACGGATCAGGTTTCGCACTGCATTATTTGCAAAAAGTATTTCAAGTGCAGCCACACGGCCGCTTCCATCTGCTTTCTTAAGAAGCTGCTGGGATACAACGCACTCTAATACAGAGGCAAGCTGTATCCTTATCTGCTGCTGCTGATTTGGCGGAAATACATCAATGATCCTGTCAATGGTCTTGTCCGCACCAATGGTATGCAGGGTGGAGAATACCAAGTGACCGGTCTCCGCTGCTGTGATCGCTGTGGAAATAGTTTCCAGATCTCGCATCTCTCCTACCAGGATAACATCCGGGTCTTCACGCAGTGCAGCCCTCAGTGCCTGTGCGTAACTCGTTGAATCACTGCCGATCTCCCTCTGATTAACCACTGACTTGTCATGTCTGTGAAGATATTCGATCGGGTCCTCCAGAGTGATGATGTGATATGGATAATTCCTGTTTATCACATGGATCAATGAAGCCAGTGTAGTTGATTTCCCGCTTCCTGTCGGCCCTGTTACCAGAACGAGACCTCTTTTCCGCGAGGTCATCTCCACTACCTCTGCTGGAATACCAAGATCCTCAGGCTCCGGGATGTTGAAAGGAAGGCTTCGCATAACAGAAGCAAGTGTTCCTCTCTGTTTAAATACATTCACGCGGAAACGTCCCACACCTGAGATGGCATATGCGAAGTCTGTCTGTCCGTTATTCTGCAGTTCTTCTCTGTGACGGACATCCATCAGGGGCATGAGAATATCTTCCAGCATCTGAGGAGTCAGGCGTTCTCCCTCTATGGGAGACAGCACACCATCGATCCTGTAACTGGGCGGTCTGCCGGTTGTCAGGTGGATGTCGGAAGCCTTTACCTTCACTGACTGTATCAGTATTTCATCTAAATCATACATATTTCCTAATCTGCCTCGTAACTCCCTGGGTTCTCCGGAGGACTCCGGTTCCGCAGGAATTCCTTCTATATTAATAGTCGTAAAATTAATAATCTGTGAGTCTCGATCATTCATAAGATGCCTTGAGCATCTCTTCCACAGAGGTGGTGCCATTCAGTACATAGCTGATACCATTATCTCTCAGTGTGCGCATTCCGCTGTTTCTGGCTGCGCGTTCCAGTTCCTCTGTTGTCCCATTCTCTGCGATCAGGTCACGGATCTCGTCGTTGACCTCCATGATCTCGAATACACCGATACGCCCGTAATATCCTGTATGGCTGCAGAAATCACAGCCACAGGGTTCGTAGACATTTACTACCTCCTGTGTATTCATTCTCAGAACTCTCTTCTCCTCAGAGGTTGCAGGGCGCATCTTCTTGCAATGGCTGCACAGCTTGCGCACAAGGCGCTGTGCAATAACTCCCACAACAGAATCTGCGATCAGATATCTCTCCACTCCCATGTCCGCCATACGGTTCAGAGTACCTACTGCATTATTTGTATGCAATGTAGAAACAACCAGATGTCCTGTTATGGAAGCCTGTACTGCAATAGCAGCAGTCTCCCTGTCTCGGATCTCACCGATCATAATGATGTCCGGATCCTGACGTAGGATAGAGCGAAGAGCTGACGCAAAATTCAGTTCTACCTTATTGTTGACCTGTACCTGATTTATTCCCTCAATATCTGCCTCCACAGGGTCCTCTACTGTGACGATATTGACCGCTTCTTTATTTAATTCACTTAATGCTGTATACAGGGTAGTGGATTTACCGCTTCCTGTCGGTCCTGTTACAAGGATGATCCCGAAAGGACTGGCCAGCATATGGTTGAAACGTTCCATCTCATCGGGTGGAAGTCCCAGTTCTTTCTTGTTACGGGTAAGATTTAATTTGGAAGAGATTCGCATTACGATCTTCTCTCCATGTACGGTCGGAAGAGAGGAAATACGGATATCATAGTCCTGTCTGTCTACCATAATAGACATTCGGCCATCCTGCGGTTTCCTTTTCTCTGAAATATCCATACCCCCAAGAATCTTGATACGGGTGGAAATTGCCGGAAGAAGACTATTATCATAGACCATTCGCTCATAGAGCGCACCATCAATCCTGTAACGGACACGAACTTTGCTCTCAAGCGCTTCAATATGAATGTCGCTGGCTCTCTGTCTGATTGCCTGCTCCAGTAAAGAACGTACAAGCTGTACGATAGGTGCATCGCTTACGTCTGCATCTGTGTCCTCATCTGCTGTATTTCCACGAAGCTGTGCTCTCTCCTGTGTAAATCGTCTGGCTGCATCCAGTGTCTCTGATGCACCGTAGCATCTGTCGATTGCTGCCAGTACATCCCTGGTAGATGCGATATACGGCTCTACCTGCAGATTCGTTACAATGGAGATATCATCAATGGCCGCCATATCCATAGGGTCTGCCATTGCAAGATGAAGGATATTCGCATTATACGGGTCAAGTTCAAAAGGAATACAAGTGTATTTCTTAAGCAGATCAACACTGACCAGTCCTCTGACTTCCTTCGGAATTGTCACGCCTGTCAGCTGGACTACCTTAAGGCCTAACTGCATCTGAAGCGCACGTACGATCATGTCTTCTGTGATAAATCCGTTATCCACCAGGACTTCACCGATCTTCTTACCGCTTCCCTTCTGTAATGCAAGGGCTTTCTTTAATTCATCTTCTGTCAGTACATTCTGCTTGATGAGCAGGTCACCAAGTCTCATTCGTTCACGTCTTAATGCCATCTATGCGTCTCTTTTCCGAATTTAGCAATGCCCTGTTTCTGATACGGCTAAGCTGCCAGCATACCGATCACTGATATTTTCAGGTACGCTAAATGCTGTATCTAATATATATCAAATACAGTAGAAAACCGAAATCATATTATAGACATTACTATTCTCTTATCTTCAGATTTTTATGCTACTGTCCACTTCGTTCTCAGTAACATTTTTATTGATTTGAACTTAACATATCTTGTACAGTTTGTCAATTTTTGTTTCCCTATTTGCACATATTTTTCACATTTTCCAGACATATCCCGCAGATTATCAGGCAAAAAGCTCAAATTTAGCTTTAACGTTTCAGTTCTAATGCTGATGGTTTATTCCGGAAATATATAGAAAACGCAAAAAGGCAAAAGCCCTGGGCAGTAAGTTCTGTCAGGCGCTTTTGCCTTTCTTATGCTATTTAATTTCCGAGCAGTTATTCGGTGTAGAGCCACGTAGTGAAAGCGGTTTTCGAATATCCGATTGACTTATTTCGCCTTAAATACTGCAACATCCTCTGTAGACAGGTCAATCTTATCAGAAATAATAGATATTGTATTTGAAGAAGAATCCGGTGCTGTCAGTCCTGTTGCGGAAGAGCTTGCAGAACCGCTGTTCTTCATTGCATCCTGCAGGGTATTGCTTACGGTTACATTTGAACTGAAGATATCTGTGCCGGAACTGATTGCTGTGCTGCTGTTCTGCATCTCCTGTACCTGCTCAGAAGTCGGATAGAAGGATGGCTGACGGATATATCTGAAGCTTGCACTATATGCTTCACCTACCGTTACACCATTCTTTCCGGAAGAACAATGTACTGCGATCCAGTCACCTGCGTCTGTCTTACCACAGAGAATACCTACATGGTTATCGCTTCCCGCTTCTGGTCCTTTCTGGAATACGAGATCGCCAGGCTGTGCATCTGCTTCGCTTACTACGTTTGCTTTCTCCCACTGGTCTGAAGTTCCGTCTCCTACGGCTTCCTGCATAGCTTTTTCCTGATATCCGTTGATTACTGCCCAGGTAACAAAACCGCTGCAGTCCAGACCATATGCACGAATTGTACCGGTACTCTTGCTTCCTTCAGCGGATACTGTCTCAGATGTTCCCCAGCTTGGATCATCTCCGATTACTGTGGATTTACCACCCCAGAAATATCCAACCTTACCAACCAGTGAATAAGCTGCGGAGATAACATTTACTCTCTCCTCAGAAACATCATCACCAACGCTCTCACGGACGAAGCCATTTGCCGCTGTTACAACCGCGCACAGAAGCTTGCAGTCTGTTTCTACATATTTCTTAAGAATTGTACGGTCTTTCTTGGCAATTTTATTCTTCTTGATATAGTAGTTGATCTTACGGTTACCGTATGTAACGTGAGTAATATTCTGCTTGTCTCTTACGATTGGATTCATCTCTGCGAAAATCTTCGCCAGATCTTCCTTACAAGAGGAATCTAGTGTGAATTCTGTCTTGCCGTCTTTGCTCTGCTGGTATACATATACTGCAAGGATATCCTGCCAGTTTCTTACCAGAAGACTGTCTGCGGATGTGGTGGTCTTGCTGCCGTCAGTGTCGCTGGCATCTGAAACTTTATTCTTCTCTTTATATTCTTTCTCGATTTCATCCATAACAGTGGAAAAATCATCTGAGAAAGTCAGATTGTAATTGCTCTTTAAGCTGTCCAGATAGAAATCCTTACCAGCATGGATATTAGATGCATAGTATACCGGAGTTCCAGTCTGCGCTGTGCTGGTGGTATTATCTGTAAATGAATTGTTTGTGTTGCTGTTTGTATTATTCTTCTGCTGTTCTTCTAACTGGGCAATCTTAGCCTCTGCCTGAACCAGAAGATTATAATTTGAAACCTGTGCTTTCTCTTTATCAGAAAGGGCATTGTAAGCTGTACGGATACTCTGAACAATAGATTTCTTCTCCAGAGTTACTTCCTGCGCATTCAGTTCAGTAATTCTTTTGATCACATCCTGTGCTGCCGCTGTAATCTGATCTGCCGGTGTCGGTGTAGGGTCTGCCGGTGTAGGCGTTGGGTCTGCCGGTGTAGGTGTAGGATCCACCGGTGTCGGAGTCGGGTCTGCAGGAGATGGTGTCGGATCTATCGGACCCGGAGTTGGGTCTACCGGTGCTGGTGTCGGGTCTGCCGGTGTCGGTGTAGGAACTTCAGGTTCTGAACCAAAGTCGCTGGAGTCGCTGAAGTCTGAACTGCCGCCTTCTGATGTATATGCAGGTACTTCCTCCGCTGCAAGTATGGACGCAGGACCTGATAATACCATACCTGACATCAATGTCAGACATAAGAACTTGGTAAGATACTTGTTTTTCATATATCTAAATTGCTCCCTTCTTACTCTAAGCATGTCCTTATCCCCCTGTCAGTAAGGGCATACTGTTTATTCTTTCCTATCACTCAACAGCATTAATTATGCTGTTTGTAAGTTTATTTATATTTTTTACTAAAACATTAACCTGTTTTATTCTAGCATAATCATTTTGTGAAATCAACCGCTGTGGCCGGTCAATTTCCTCATTTAACCAAAATTCATTTTTTCGTCACATTTTAACCAAATCAGGTTATGAGCAAGTAACGAAGCGGATTGCGAATATTGGTCGCGCACAAAGAGACTGTGTGTAAAAAAGCTGTGCAGAAATTTCTTCCGCACAGCCTTTCCTTATTTTATCAGCATGTATTTTTTCGCTTCAGGCTGCCTGTGCAGTCTTTGCAAAACTCTGTCCGATGCAAATCTGTACCAGCCCCTGGATTACCTGAAAACACATATTCAGAATGAAGCGAATATCTTCTTCCACGCAACGAAGTTTATTAAGATATCTCTCATGATTTGCCTCAATATAATCGACCAGTGTGGAAAAATCCGCAAAACGTATCGCAGGTTCCAGATATTTATGTGCTTCTCCCTGCTGTATACAGGCTTTCAGTCTGTTCTTGAGCACTTTCTCATAATGGTTATGCTGAGCAAATGTGCCCGTATATGTCTTATTATGAGGAAAGGTAAAATAATCCGCCATATAGTGGATCACTTCGCCGAACCGACGCCAGTAAACTCTCTGGTTGCTCTCATCCAGTCTGACATCCGCCAGTTCTCTCATTCTTCTCTTGACATCCTCAAATGTTCCGTAGAACTCATGTCTCTTAGTAATGAAAGACGGCTTGATATCCGGCAGAATGCTGCCCAGGCAGAAAGCCTTTCTGTGAGACTGCAGGCTTGCTGTGGTCTGCATCTGATCCGCAAGATACCTTGCTAATAAAATATGTGATTTTTTACGCAATTTTCTTCCTCTTTCTTTCTTATGAGAAACTATTGTCCGAATCTGCAGCAGATGTTTCAATTTACTGTTTCATAAGACATCCGGATAAGTGCTGGTCATCTGGATATCCGAGTATAAAAATGTATGTTTTGAAGCATTTTGTTACCGATTGAGTGAACAATAACTAACTATAACCAACATAGTATACTATAACAGGTTTATACATAATATTCAAATAAAAATTTTGTAAAATCTGCTCCGGCCGATTATTGCGTTACTGCTTATTGCTTATTCTGATAATTGTCTTAATAATTCCAGATCGCTGTTTTTCACCTTGAGATTTGTCTCGATTTTCTCTCCTTCAGGAGTGGTAAATACAATCTCAATAATGCTTCCCTCTCTGATTCCCTTGCGTGAAACCGCCTGACAGAATGCAGGGAATTTCGGATGGTTTCTTTTGAAGGTGTTCCATGCACCTGTAAACTTCATCATATTTCTAATATTCATTGTATCAGATATCCTTTCTGCCCTTTAAATCTCGCTGAAATCCGGTGTTCCGTACAGGTCGAATGGAGTGCTCTGATATACATAATAAGTATCTAATCTCATATTCTTTTCGACCTCAAAAAGCACTGAATTATAGCTATTTCTGAGCTATTATACACCACCATTTTCTCTCTGTACACCATTTTTACGCCATTTTTCATGCACCAAACTGAATAATTTTTCTGGTAAGTGATGAAGAATCTGAATTTTCTAATCCTATTGTGTCTTCTAACAGTTTCATATCGTCTACTTTCTTCTGTTCCAAAACACTCGTATATAAATCCATTGTCATCTTCAAGCTAGCATGTCCAAGATATGTCTGCACAGTCTTAGGTGGGATTCCAGCTTCAAAACAGCGTGTGGCAAACGTATGTCTGAATGCATGTCCTGAAAATTTCTCCATTGAATCCAGCGGATCACGCATAAGGTTTATTTCGTCCACAATTTTTTTAATAGCGTCCATATAAATCTGAGAATTTAGTGGCGTACCAAATTTTGTTGTGAACAGTAAATCTGGAAATTTCAACTTACCTTTATATGGAGAATTGTTACAGATTATCTTATGAAGTACAATTTGTTTCTGCAACGCTTCTCTGCAAAAACTATTAATCGGCACTGTCCTGTTACTGGATTGTGTCTTTGGTAAGTCAATATGAAATTCTTTCTGTTCATCTCCATCCAACTTCTGATATAGTAATGTTTTAGTTACCTTAATTTCATTCTTTGTTAAGTCAATATCATTTTCACTCAAAGCAAACAACTCACCAGGACGTAATCCTGTATTTATAGCAACAACAAAAAGATTATAATAAAATGTGCCTGCGCTGCATTCAAAAAATGCTTTCTGATCTTCCCTCGTAAGTGCTTTCACTTCATTTTGAGGTTTGTTAATCGGTAACCGTACACCTCTTGTCGGATTTTTTACCAGAAGATTATCTTCCATAGCTCTATCCAGCATATCAATGAGCAGAACTCTTATTTTATTTAATGTCTCCCACTGATATCCTTTCATATATATCTGATTAATCGTGTCAGTTATCATCAACTTTGTAATGTCTGTCAAACGTTTATTTCCCAGATATGGCTTGATATGTTTGGTATATACGCTTTCATAATGTCTCTTAGAATTAGGTCTGATAACCGGAATTTTATATACTCTCATCCATTTCTCATACCACTGGTCAAGTGTTGTATTCGGTTCAACAACATTCCTCATTTTCTCATTGTCTGCAACTGCCACAGCTATTTTATTTTTAACTTCCTTTAATGTAGAGCCATAAACTTGTGTTCGTTTACCAAATCTGTCCACAAATCTTCCAGAATATTTGCCATCTTTTCTTTGTGACAACCCTTTTCCGAGTTCTTTACCTTTTAAATCTTTTCCCATCGTATCGTGTCCTTTCATATTTCACATACGATAGAAACCTTTGTGCATAGTTTACCATAGTATGTGAATATTAGCAATTCCTCAAGTATCAAAAAAGGAGAGCCACATCTGACTCTCCCGTATCATTTCTTTCTATATAAATTATCCTGCTGCCAGCACAGATTCTTCTCCTGCATAGGCAGCAGCATCACATGATTCCAGTTACATCAAGCAGTGATTTCGTCAAACTTCCAGTTAATCATAGCCTGGTATAGCTTATCCGGGATGACATCTTTATAACAGTCTGCTATGTATATGATTTCTGCCAACTTATGAGCTTTATATACTTCGTAAGCTTCTTCTATCGTATCGAAATATCCCAGCTGGACACCTTTTTTCTTCTTTGTGTTTTCAGAGTCCTCTGTTTCGCAGCTTTCTCTGACTGTAGCCTGATATTTCCCGGTCTTTTTTGAATATGTTACTCCGGTCGGTAATCCGTTCTTTTTTCTTCCATGAATATGCACGAACAGATCATTGATCCGCTTCGGTACAAAGATACAAGTGTCTGGACTGTATATTTTATTCCCCGGCACCAAAATATCCTTATCCAGTTCCGCTGTAGGTTCTCCCTCGATTTCATAGAAGTTGTGATCTACCCATTCATAAAATGACTTTTTATCATCTAACCATTCATCACAAATCGTACAATCCTTGTAATCCGGTCTTACCTTATGATAATTCTCGTTATAACATCTTGTTTTCATATTGCTTTTCAGATTATATTTCTGTTCTTTTGTCGGCTTCGTATAATTTACCATGTTTCTTTTGTCGTGCCACTTCCATAGCAAGCACGCCAAAACCATGCATAAACATAACAACCAGCAAAAACTCATTATTCTTTTACTTATAAATATCACCGAAGTGACACTCTCCTTTCATCCGTTCAATTACCCATGAATCTTTCATGCGTTTTCTCCTTGTATTCCTTATTTTTCCAAACAAAATAAGCCTGTACTCCACTGTTTTTCAGTGAAATACAGACTTATCTCTTTTATTCCTTATCTAACCTTTTTCCAGTCTCGTTTATTTTTCTCCATGTGTTTCTGGATTGCTTTTTCCATCAGCTTCTCTGCGTCCTCTTCACTCTTTATGACTGGATTGTTAAAGATGAAGTGGTTTTCAGCTACTATTTCTGTATTCTGATTTTGAACTGCTGCACCCGGTGACAGGATCGGTTTCGCCATCATTTCATTGAATGCGTTCAGTGTAGCCACAGTAGGCTTCAGCTGATCCGTAAATTCTTTGGTAAGGACGGTTTCACCTGGATTTGCACCAATCAGTACAGAATCTCCGCGTGGTATTAAAGCATCTCCACCAATCATATCAAGTATGTTAGCAGGAATACCATTACGTACAACACCGCCTTTTGAGAATCCATAAGCTTTGTATGCTTTCAGAATCTTATTTTTGAGCGGAGCGCCCCAGGTATCATAACTTCCAACTCCCGGAGTTTTAATCTGAAGGATATCAGCAAGTTTCTGCATATCATTACGTGTAACTTGTTTACCTTTGGAATAGAAATATCCAGCTAACTGACTAACTCCACTAGGAACATCCGTTGCCCCGTCTGGACGATTTGGAAGAGCATTAAACCAGTCTTTCAGGTAAGCTTTCTGAAATCCTTCAACAGCGGTACTTGACTGATTGCTTCGGAATGCCCCATTTTTATAAGCGTATTCCATAGCTTCTCTGAGATTGTTACCTTCTTTAGAAGTGTCAATACCTACTCTATCAGCATATCGCTTAATTGCACCATAATGTTCATCTGGCATAATATGTACCGTACACTCAGCTTTTGCAAGACCCGGACCACCATTTGCAATAATCTTGCATTTTCTGGTTAAGGATTCATCTCTTGACATTAACCCAAGTTTACTAAGTGGTGCAGCTACACCTGTAACAACACCAGAAGTTGAGACTTTTGCAACTGATTTATCTGTACTCGACCATTCAATATCAGAATGTTCTGGTTTACTTGGTGACCATGTAGCTTTCAATGAATATTTTAAATGACTGTATGTCAGATAAATCTCTGTTGCATTCAGCTTCAGAGAATATGTCGTTCCATTTACTTTTCCCGGCGTTACATTTCCTGCATCATCTGAATTATCGCTTTTCTTCAAAGTATCATCCAATACTTTGTCCGCTGATCCATTGTTACCACCCTGTCCGTTGCTGGCTCCGGGTATCTTGGATGTGTCCATCTTATAGACACCTTCCCATGCTTTTGTTGCATTTACGGCAGCAGTATTAAAATCAGCGGCTTTGGTAATCATCTGGTCAAACGTCTGGGAAACTTTCATTCCGTACTGATCCATCACATCACCAAGATGCTTATATGTACTGTCATAGTTTGACTTCACATTATTAAGCATGTTATTAATGACAGCTTCCTGAAAACTGGTATTCTTCTTCAGTGCATCCAATGTATTATCCAGTGCATTTTCTGCATCCTCCTGAAGATTCTCATATCCGGTTTTCTTCATTTCAACTTCATGCTCATGAACCGTGTCCTGCATATCCTCTTCCGCGTCTGCTAATTCTGCCTTTAACTTTTCTAATCTGGCACGGGCAGCAGCATTTGTTGTTCCCTCTAAGGCAGCAATAGAAGATTTCAGTGCATTGATATCTTTGGATTTCTTCTTTATATTCTTATCATAGTCATAGTATTTCTCTTTCGCATCCAGTGCTTCCAGACGTTTATCAATATTATCCTGCAACAGGTCATTCTCTGTTTTGACCTGGGTTTCATATACAGATATCATCTGCTGCCTGTATTCTGCCAGTGAAGAGGAGGCATTTTGTATGCCTTTCAACAGTTCCTCTGTTTTTTCTTTGTATTCTTCTGCACTGTAACAGCCATTTTTGTACTGTTCTTCCAGTTTATCCAGTGCAACCCTGTAGTTTGCAAGCTTGTCTTTTGTCAGATCAATGGATTCCTGTAGCAGCAGAACATTTGTAAGACCATTCTCCGTCAGAGAACCATCATCATTATAAAAGCTGTCCTCGTCACCGAGAAGTTTCTGCATGGTCTGGTACTCCGTAAGCACACTGTCGATCTTATCCTGAAGATCATCAAACGGTTTCCAGCGCAGTTCCATAATCTTATTCTTCAGTTCTTCTATACTGCTTCCAAGATTTAGTATCTGTTCATCAATTTTTGCAATCGAATCCAGATATTCCTGCGCTTCCTCATTGTTCCAGCTGCTGAAATGTGCATCATAGTATTCCGCCTTTTCTGCCCTCAGCTTCTGAAGTGCCAGAATCTGGCGATTGTCTGTCTTGATCCGTTCGGTGTAATCTTTTTCAGATATCTGTCGGTCAGGATTATCTGTTACTTCCTTGTAACTGATTGCAGCATCCTGCTTTGAACCAGCTCTTTCCCAACGGTCAACCGCCCATTGTTTTACATTTTCTCTTGCATCCTGAATCGCCTGTGTCAGTTCCTGAATATGAGTATCTGCTTCCACGTATGTCGTTTTCAGCTCCGTATACTGTTTCAGCATCTCCTGATATGCTTTATCTTTACGATTATTGCCATTCGTTTTGAGATATTCTTTCATTCTCTTCTGGACAGCTTTCATCTCTTTGGAAGTCCAGTCTTTCTGATACTGCGCATAATCACGCTGTTTTTTCATATCCTTATAATAAACAGAACCAATCTTCTGACTCTTGCCATTTGCGATTCTGTTCTCAGCTTTGGCAGAATAATAGTCTTCAGCAGCTTTACGTTTGCCAATAATCAGATCATAGGAATCATAGACATTATCAACTTTTGCTTTAGCAAGCTTCAGTTTCTGTGCTCGTTTTTCACGGTTAGTGTCCTTTGCATCCAGATATTTGTCGATCCATTCTTTATAAGCATCCACCGCAGCTTTCTGACTTGCAGATAGAGATTCAATGTCAATGGTCTTACCTTCATCAATCTTTTTCTTCAATGCCGGAGTAAGATACTGGCTGACTGTAGCATCTGCTGCCACTTTCTGTGCATAATCCCAGTATTTTTTCATGGCTGCCTTAGATGCATCAATCTCTTCCTGTGTGCTTGCAATCGCTTTTTCATAATACTTCTGGGATTTCGTATAATGACTATTGTCACTTTCTGCATAGTCCGTATACTTAGAAGTTGTCCGATCCAGACGATCCATAGCAGTTTCTACCCAGTCCATAGCATTATCGTTCAGTTTCTTAACCGCATTTTCAAGGGCTTCATCTACTTTATCAGCTGCATCACTGGTTGTTTTTCCCAGACTCTGTGCTGCTTTCGTATTGTTATTAACGGCAGCAGTATTCGCTGTAGATGGACTACTGCCGGAATATGTCTTGTGCCCGGATGCAATATTTACCTGGCTGACAGAAATTCCACCTCTTACCATGGCTGTACCGGATGCTTTTGCCATTCCGCGGCTGTTCACAAAGCCCTGTTCCAGCAAAGATTCCGTCTGTAAATGGTTAAATACGATACTTCCAGCCGGAATATACTGAAATTCCGCACCGTTATCCCCGACCGTATGCCATGTTCCGGTTGCCGGATCAACTACGATCTCTCTTCCCAGTTCTCCAACCAGTGTCATACCGCCTGTTTTTGTTCCCCAGTTGCCTTTTGCATCTGCATGACCGACCAAATGAGGGTAATGTGCACTTCCAGATACATGAGCGCTACCGCTTGCACCGCCTGCTCCCTTTGTTGGCGCGCTTGTATTTGTCCAGTTGACAGTTCCTGTCGCGGTAAAACTTGTCTTAACCTGACTTACATTATTCGTCCAGTTAACCTGACCATTGGAAGTATGCATCTGTGCAGCCCAGGCATCCACTTTTCCGGTGTTGTTGTCCCACTCTACTGTTCCCTGAGATTTCTTCTCCTCTGCTGCATAAGCATCTACAACTGAAGAATCCACGCCTGCTTCTACCATCATTTTCGGTGTCAGTGCCTGAATGGATGCTGTAATCGTCGTTTCAGAGGTTGTGTCTATTCCAAGTGTTGCTTTGATCTCCGGGGTTAATCCGTCAATCTCACTTACAAGACTGTCCACCTGACCTTGTGCTTCAGATGTATCTGCACCGACTGCCGCCTGTAATTCCACGTTGTTCTGAGCCTGCTGGAACTGCTGTAATAAAGATAACGTGTTTCCAAGCTCTCCATCCACCTGAGAAGTATCAACATTCATTACCGCCGGAGCTTCCAGCATCTGTTTCTGAGTTACACAATACTGGATCACCGTGTTTGCATCATCCACCTGTGATGAATCTACTTCCAGAGTACCTTTGTAATCCTGCATCTGCTGGATCGTATTATCCAGAGTCTTGACCTTATCTTCCGTACTATCAATATCTGAAACATCTATCTGGATATCCAGGTCTTTGTCGCCGGACAGTTCTTCAATCCTGCCTTTCGCTTCTCCTGCTGCCATACCCAGATCCCCCAATGTCTTGATAGCTTCGTCAGCCCAGTCAAATTCACCGCCGAACTCTTCCATCTCTCCAAACATTGCCTGTACCATTGGCAACGACAGATTTAATCCGTCTGCAAAGTCCTGCATAGTACGCTGACCTGCAATCTTATACTCACCACTTGCTTCATCCAGTTCCATCAGTCCGGCTTTTGTCGCCTTTGCACAGAACTCCGCAACATCCAGTCCGGTTCTGTTCCCGTCTGAATCATGGTTAAAATAATGCTCAATACTATCTATATAAGAAGAAACTGCTTCTGCATCTTCTGTATCTACAGAATCCGGGACGATAAAATCCACTGCTGCTTTATAAGAATTTGTTCCTATCCTTCCATAATCCTCAGAATCCGTATTCTGTGTTACATCCTCAATGTGATCCAATGCTCCCATAGCATCGTCAAACATATCTCCTGACTCAGAAGTATTCTGTTTATCCAGCCAATTCTGATATGCCCCTGTTGCTTCTCTGAGTGATGCAGACAGCAGATCAAGCTGGTTACACTGATTCACTAATCCATCATTCTCAGATAACAGTGCATCTATACTACTCTGGATGGTCTGTGCATTCTGACTTTTTGCATCAGATAAATTTCTCAGTTCATCCCGAAGCCGCTCGATTTCTGCAATGTTCTGCATATATTGCGCCTGTTTTTCCAGTTTCTGATTCTCATTCGTCTGGATTGCTTCCTCTGCTTTTGCTTTTTGCAGTTCCCGGACTTTCTCGGCATTCAGATGTAGTGCGCCATTGTTATATTCCAATGCAGAGGTGTAATCTGAAAGCTCATCTGAATTAAAATCATCCAAAGATATAGACTTCCCTGTTGACTGTGAAGCGAGAACTGAAGTTGCTTTCTCAATCCCGGATAACGCTTCCTGTGCATTTATGATCTGGTCTGCCAAATCTGAGACAGCTTCGGTTGTTGTGTCCACAGAAGCTCCTGCACTGGATGAAATGACTCCTAACTGTGTAAGCATATTCACCAGCTTCGCCACTTCACCGCTGGATGTATCAGAAATCAGTCCACACTCCACTGCTGCATCCACAAGAGCATTAATCTGATCTTCACCTTCTTGTACACCTTCTGTCTCGAAAGCATACTTGAAGTCTGTATCTGTCAAACCAAGTTCTTTCAGGGAATCTGCATTCTTCTTTATCTCTTTTCCGAACTTTGAAGTGTCTTTTCCTGATAAAGCATCACTAAACTGATTCGCAGCGATAGCCGTATCATTTAACTGATCTCTTACCTCCGAGAACTGATCCGCAAACTGAGACATATCAGAATTCTTTAATAAAGACTGTATCGCCGTATCTACCGTTTCAAACTCTCCTGCTGCCTGTGTGATCTTATCAGAATCGCGTTCTGTCAGTGCATCATTATAATTCTTTACTGCTTTTGTATAATCATTCAGCCATTTCAGAGCTGTCTGGTCTTTCCCATCAGCTTTAAATGTCTGTTCTTCTGCAACCAGCTTCGCTTCCTGTGCCTGTTCATAAAGATCACCATATTTTCCAAGTATTTCATTGGCTTCTGATAATCCTCCTGATGCGTTATCCAGCATCACGCTTAATGTATCAGATTCTCCATACTGTTTCTCAATGGATTTGGCATCATCCATAAAGTCATTCAATGCCTGTTTTGCCGTTACAGAATCCGCTTTAAAATGGACATCCATTGTAATTCCGTCCATTTCCGGTTCTATCGTAAATACTTCATCCCCGTATTCTTTCTTCAGATCATTAATAGATTTTTTGATTGCTTCAGATTCTTTGGAACCATTATCAAGGAATTGTCCAAGATAAGTGTGGCGTTTCTTCTCTACTTTTTTCTCTGCTTCCTCAATCCCTTTTTTGTTCTCGTTCTGGAACTGGCTGGCTTCTTTTTGTGAAACCTTATCCAAAAGTGCAATCTGTTCTTCCAGACTTCCATTAATCAGGTCAATCCCGGCTACCTGACTGTGGTAGGAATCTGTCAGTGACTCCTGAATAGATAACAGTTCGCTCTTTGCGCTGGCAGCTTCCTGTTCGGTCAAAGTCCCAGAAGATAATGCGGTACGAAGTTCTGTGATTCTCTCAATGTTATCCTGCAAGGATGTATTATTTTCCTGCCATTCGGTACCTGCCTGTTTTGCGGAAGATACCGCTTCCTCAACAGAATGTTGATATGCACTAAACGCAGATACGGCAGCCGTTACCCCAGCAGCCACCAGAATAAGTGGATTCGCCATTAATGTAGCCCACAAACCAGATAATGCACCAGATAAAGAGAATGTTGATGCCGCTGCTGCACCTTCTGCGGTTGACAAGCCCATTGCTGCTACCGATGCCTGTGCTTCTGCACTGCTCATTCCCTGATTTGTCAGAATTGCTGCCCTCTGTGCATCCGTTAAAGCAGTACTGGACAGAACAAGTCTGGTCTGTGATTCCGATAATCCCTGTGTCAACGTCAATAATCTCTGGAAAGAATCATCCGGGATATTTACTGCCCTGCTCAGATTCAAAGCATTTCCAAGATTTGAAAGCTCCCGGAATGCCGCTACAATCTGCTGAATTGCATACACTCCACCTGCTGCACCAAGCCCTGCAATGGCAGACTGAACCAGATTAATGTTATTTGCAAAATCCACAAGACTCTTGGAACCGTCCAGAAAACCTGAATACAAGTCGCTGGATACGGTAGATGTAGCCAAATTTTCAAGACTTACTTTCAGTGCGTTGGTCTTTGCTTCCAGTGAAGTCAGGTAATTATCCTCAAATTTTTTCTGTGCGGTGCCGTCTGCATTTAACGCGGTTTCTGTTAAAGACTGCACTTTATCCCAGTTGTCAAACATGGCAATCAGTTTGTTATACTGGTAGGTACCTGCCATAGCTGTTGCAACTGCTTTCTTTGTATTTCCATCAAAGGTTGACCACTTGCCTGCAACTTCATCAATGATCGGTTCCGATTCTTTGAACTGTCCATTCACGTCACGCATGGAGATTCCTACTTTATTCAGGACTTTCTCCACATCATTCAGGCTCTCGCCAGTTTCAGAATCTACAAATTTACCAGCCTTAATCTGGTTCATTCTGGAAAGAATACTCTTCAAGCCTGTACCAATCGAATCATCACTGTCCTGTGTTACGTCCTTGATTGTTGCAATCATGGCAGCAGTTTTCTCCAGACTGACACCTGCATTATTCGCCTGTGATGCAACTTTTGTCAGTGCCTGTCCGATTCCTCCGGCATCTGAAGCAGATTCCAAGTCGATACTCGTCAGTACATCATTAATATGCCCTGCCTGATCCGCATTCATCTGGAAACCGTTCAGAGTTGCAGTCAATACCTCTGACGCATTCTCCGAATCCATCTGTGCATCTTTGGATAGCACCATACTGTCCTTGATAAGCTGATTAGTCTCAGACATGGAACGTCCCTGTCTTAACCAGCTGTCCGCAGATTTCGCTACATCCGAAGTGATACTTCCAAGTTCCTGTCCCAATGCATTGTAACTCTGCGTCAGATCACTTGCATAAGAACGGCTCTCACCTGTAGCCATTGCAAGGTCAGTCTCCAGATCATTAAATTCCTTCACTGTAGAAAGAGCTTCTTTTCCTGCATCCGTAATCTTATACAATCCATCCTGCATCAGATTCGCCAGACTGTATGCACTGAAAGCTTCCCTGAAACTGCTTCCCAGAGAAGAAAAGATACTCTGACTTCTCTGTCCTGCTGTATTTACACTTCCAAGTGCCTGCTGCAACTGTGTAAGCCCGGAAGTATCTGTCTGTGGAGCCGTGACCGGAACTTCTGCCTGTATATTCCCGGTATTTGCCGCCTGAGCTGTAGCATCCGTGACCGGATCAGTGTTCACTCTCAGATCAATCTGAATATCCGTAATGCTCTCTACTGCTGCCCGGAGCTGGCTTTCGATCTCTTCCGCATCCACTTTAAAATGCACCGGAAGTTCCAGATCATTCAATGTAAGGTTCAGATCAGACTGTAAGGATTCCCGATCAACCTGAAGATTTACTTTTACAGGTTCTTCCCCGGTTCCAAGCTGTCCCACGGCACTTCTAAGCTCTGATATCAGTTGTTCGTCATTGATCTTCAGGTCAACATTGAGAGCTTCCCCTGCTTCTGTCCCTGCGCTCTGTACTGCGGAACGAATATCTGAAGCAATTTTCTCAGTATTCACCTCAACATCAAGGTCGATCATTGTTTTCGCTGCTTCTGTTGCAGACATAAGATTTGTCTGTAAAGCATCTTTCAGCTGTGTACCTGTTGCTAACACCTGCTCCGCTATCGAATCTGTCATAGCTGTAAAGTCTGCACCTTTCAGATCACTCACGGAAAAACTCTGTGTCATATCAGCTCTTGCCTGCTTCATCAGATCAAAGGCATGAGTGATCTGATCCACCTGATTCATCATATCTGTAGAAAAGTGTTCCGGGAATAAGCTGGTCATTTCTCCCCAGATGGAATCTATAGATACGCCCTTTGTGGAATCCCTGACAATCTTTCCGATATTATTTTGCAACAGTTCCTTATAGGCATCACCACCCATTGCTTTTTTCAGTTCATCCGATACATAAATCTTCTTATCTTTAAAGTAGTTGAAAAAATCATCATAAATTCCGGTCTTGCCCTGAACAATCTTTGCATTCTTTGTAACAGTATCAGACAGATTATTCAACCCGGAATAAAACCCGGAAGCATTCTTAAAATCAAAATCACTGCCATTCCAAGTCTTGCCTAAGCTGGACACCATCGTATCCATCTGTTTCTTCATCTTATTCAGCACGTTCTTATCTGAGATATTGAAAGAACCTGCCAACTGTTCCGTAATAGAAGAGGTATCAAGCTTTGTCTGCCTGATACCTTTCTCAATACTGGAGCTGAGTTTCTTTGCGGAATCCTGATTTACTTCCACGTCAATCTTCAGCTTATTCTTCTTATTTAAAAACGCATTCAACTTGTTCTCCGCTTCTGCGGTATCAAGTTCAGCGGTTATCTTCGCTCTAAAATCTTCTGCCATTAAGCATTCACGCTCTCTTTCTGTTCATCTTTCTGTTTTATTTTTTCTAACATCATCTGAATTTCCATCAGTTTTTTTAATGCTGTATTTTCAAGATAAAGACTTTCTTCAGTTCCATCTTCTTCGTAAGCATCTGGATCATAGTCTTCTGTATTTTCAACCAGTTCTTCAATAATATCTTCAGTTTCTTCGTCTATATTCTCAGAATCATCCTCATACCCAAGAAGATTCGCAATCTGTCTGTGCTTGTCACTCAGTTCATCGAAAAAACACTCCATATCATCATCTGTCATAAGCTCAGCCAGAGCAAAACTAACCTTACGCTTCACTTCTGCTGTATAACAGCCCCAGACATCAAGCGCAGCAGAGTAAACCTGCTCCGGTGATTCAACCTCTGGTACGTATTTTTCAATAATCTCCCAAACGTCTCGCTCTATAAGCTCTACGCCGTTCTTATCAAACAATTTTAACACTTCATAATTTTCTTTCGCAGACAGTCCATGCAAGATTCCATCCACTTCCAGACATAAATAAACGCCTTTCTTCTCCACAACTTTACCGCCGAATACTTCATACTCTGGATTGTACTCACTTCTTACTACCATCTTCATGCCAACTTCTACTTTATCCATAACATCTGCTAATTTCATAATCCTTGTTCTCCTTTATTCTCAATCGTATTTTTATTGTTCCGAATCATTTCTTAATGAAATCTGCTGCCGAATGACTGCTGTATGTGTGCCGGGATTCTGGACATTGTATCAGCCCAGAATCCACCGTTACCCAGCAATCCACCATTCTCAGCATAACCGTAAATCGTTCTTGTATCTCTCCCAGAAGGACTGTAACCGTGTCCGGTGTTCAGACTGATCTCACCTGTAGACACAGAACCGCCACCGCTGAAGTAACTCTGTGGTGACATACGCAGCATTCCTGTACGGTGATATCTTCCTTCTGAGGAACTGTAAAATCTGTCAACGTTCCTGTACAGATCATCCAGAGAATCGTCCACAACCTCTTCTGTTGCTTCTGCTACTTCTTTCTGAAGTGCCTGCACAAGTGCTCCCCAAGATGTAAATGTTCCGCTCATAACTTCACCAGTCCTAGCACTTGCTGTAATCCAGTTTCACTGATTTTGTCTGGCTTAACCATTCTGAAAGAGCATCTTCCTCAACCCGGTAACTGCGTCCGATCCGAATACTCGGAAATCCTTCTACTCTCATCAATGCTTCTGCCTGTTTGTGTCCGATCTGCATGATCTGTTGTAAGTCTTCTGCTGTATAAAATTTCATATCTGTTGTTCCTCACTTTCTTATTCAGCAGAAAATAACTACAATATATAAGCAATCCGAAAGTCATAAACACTGACATGTGCTTATACGTTCTAGTTATTCTCTGATTGTAAATTCAAATTCTTGTTCAATTACAAATACTTTTTGATAGGTACTATTTTATAATGTTCCATCAAGAACTCTGCATAAGCAGTAACCTTATCCTTGTTACCACAATAGAATCCAGTAGTAAACTTCTCGATAAGCTTATCTCTAATATCCTCATGAGTATCCCAATAATCATCCAGATAATCACGATAATCACGATCCATAACCTCTAACATAGATTTGTCATCTATTTTCGCTTCAAACTTTATATTGCGAATATCTTCCGGCAGATCATCCGGCAAGCGTAAGCGCGCAGCGTCAGCGGAGTTAGGAGCGGAAGCGACGACATTTGGAGCGTCAGCGACCTCTACAGTGCAGCGAAGCGGAACGTCTACCAGCGAAGCGTCCGTCTCAGCGTCAGCGGTACTATTATCTTTTACATATCTATTACATTCTTTTACTGGAGGGCATGTATGACCGGGGTTTTGGTCAAATCCGTCCGAGGTTTTGGTCTTTCTTGACCGGGGTTTTGGACATTTATGACCGGCGTCATAGGTCATATCTGTCCGGTCTGGACAATCTTGTCCGTCGTCTTCTGTAAGAAACAGTTTTGGATATATCATACGAGCTTCCGTATGTGATCCTCTTCGTTTTTCATATCTTGTAATACATCCAGCCGCTTCCAGACTGTTCAAATGTCTTCTGACCTGTCGGTCTTCCAAATTTAAAATTCTTCCAAAGTAAGCATTTCCTGCTGTCGTATATCCTTTGTTGTTCGCCATTGCTAATATTTTGGCATATAACATGATACACTTACCATTATCTATCTTTAATTCATCCAACTTGTCAATCAGTTTCTCATCTACTACGATATAGTCACTCATGATTCTTTCCTCCGATTATCGTCTTTAATTTTTATCTCGTCTGTTATCTTTGTTTCTGATGTGCTCGTCCAGAGCCGCGCATAACTCCGGTGTCGCTTCAAATATGAACACATCCAGATTCGGACGGCACCTGTTCGGCACAACATTGATGATTTCAAATCCTTCTTTTCGCAACAGCCATGCGATTCTTTGACTACGAACTGCTTTTGTTTTCATATTCTGCTGTCTCATTGTTCTGGTTTCCTCTCTTTCTTACTTCATATTTTTCATGTCATTCTTAATCAGAGTTGTGATATAGTTCTGTAAAGTCATTCCACGCAGAGTAGCAAATAACTTCAGCTCTCTGTGAAAATCTGGCTCTACTTCTATAGAAATCCTCTTCTTACTATTCTCAGTCATTATTAAAATCCTCCTTTTTTCGTTAGTTATATATTATAATGATGCATCTGCATCTTATAAAAGTTTGTTCTCTCATATACCGGACGCTAAGCCAGCTCCGATTTTTGTTGTATTTACGTCGTTTATTGTTACTATGATACATATATATCGTGTAATTTTGTACATAGAAAAAGTTATTCCCCTCATATACCACACGCTAAGTCACCTTTAATTTTTGTTATTTTTAAAAGGTTTTACGCTGATATTTTTTTTGAATTCGTGTAATTTTTGGCGAAAAATGAAACATAAAAGTTCAGTCTCTCATATACCACACGCTAAACCATATCCCATTTTCCTTATATTTACAGGGTTTTAAGACAATTTTTCTTCTGATATTCTGCAAATTTTGTGGAAAAAAGTTCATTTCCTCATATACCACACGAATTTGTATTTACGATTTTTGTTACTTTTCAAGGGTTTTATGCAGATTTTTTTTCAGACAGCGTGCAAATCTGAAGAATATATGCTGCTGCATGTGTTTTTTCTTTCCTGAGCCAGGCATTTTGGACACTCAAATTTTTTTCTGTCGTTTTTTGAATCGAGTTTCTTCTTATTACAAAGTGTTTCTTATGTAAAGTTGGAAGTACCCCGGGGTAGTGTGTATCTGGAGCACCATAGGGATTTGATTCGGACAAATTTGGAAGTAAACGACTGCTGCCATTTATTTAATGGTTGACTTTTACAGCATCATGGAATATGATAGTAACAGCTAATGAATGTAATAGCATTTTCCATGGAACTAAACTTCTATCGGGAACAATAAGAAAAAGCTCAGAGGTCACGACTCTGAGCTTTTTCTATTCCGTTTATGTAAGGTGGCTTATACCTTAGGCTGGTGCCGCTTATTCGTCCCCTTCCAACCATTTGCAGATAAAGTAGCTAACAATACCTGCCAGTACAGAGACAATGAATGTAATAATAGTTTCCACGGTGTTTCACCTCCCCTCTACCGGAAAGGTTCGCGGCTCTTATATATTATCACATCTTATAAGATTGTACAATCTGTTCTATTATTTTATTCCTTAAAACTCGACAAATTACTGCTACAGTCTCATCGGACTTTATTTTTTCAGTGAGTATAAAAGTGTACCACATACAGAGAATACCAGAAACAACAAGCCCTTTCTATGTTGAAAGTACCCCCGGTACCTGTCCCACCCTCGCCCCGATGCCCTGCTCTTATGCTCCTGCTGCTGTGTAATCTGCTATGTTCTCCTGCTCCAGATCATACACAAACGCTTTTCAAGCTGTATCTCTCAGTAAATAAAATGTTTCCTGTCCTGCTGCCCGTCCCGGTGGAACCTATAAAAGAATTGCAAACCTTCCCCAGTAAAGAAATGTAACAGACTTCAGGCAGTAGCCACATAAGCATATAGAAACGATTTTATACAAGGCTCTGCCGTTTCTGTTGATCTGATGTTTATCTCCCAGTGGATTAAGGCTCACAAGTTCCAGTTATCTGGTGCTGCCATTCATGCAGAAAATTACCAGTATTCACCTGTATAATATTGCATTATCTTCATTTTTTGTTGTGCTTACTGATGTTATTTATCCATGGTTGTATAGTGCGTTGTACGGTTCATACAGCGATCTTAACCTCGTCTGGCTAAGTTCTCCGGGTAGCTCTGTAGCGTGGCTCCTAGCGTCGCCGAGTGCGTTTTACGCCCATCTAAGCACCTGTCGGCAGCCCTGTTGAGTCCTCTGTCCGGTGCCTGTAACATAGCTCCGGTCATAGCTCTGTTGCGCTATTCCTGTTGGCTTTATTCCTGCTGATAATTCTCTTCTGGTATCAGCTTCATACTTACTTCAGATATCTGTTTTCAGAGCTTTACACGCCTGATTCTGTTAGCGTTACACTTCCAGATTCTCACACTATCCTGCATAATCTTGTGTCGTGCTTTCACTTCTCTGTTGCTGTTCTATGCCCTGCTGCTTCCTACTCTGTAGGTATCACGTTTACAAACATAGTAACTACAATCTTGTTTGTTATTCCTTCTACACTGCTGTCAAACTGCTTCAGATTATAACGCCTGCAACAGCATCTTGCAGACTCCGAACCGGAACCTACGGATATCAACGCACAAAAAAGAAGCGGTGTCTCTCAACCGCTCCTGTATTACTCGCCTATTATGTAGTTGACTGCTTTCTCTGCTTTGCTGCTTGCTGATACGATAAACTTGTTATCACTCTTCAGGACTTTCAACCAACTCTGTATATATGCTGCTGAGTTCCTGAACGTCCTGACTGTTTCAATTCTCAACAGATTCATAAGAGATGCGCTTCCAATCTCTGCAACCAGTTCCTCTTTTGAATATGTCTCACTTCCGAATGCTGCATCTGCTCCGGTATGTAATCTGTCAAGTCTGTTCTTATGTCCGGTGCTGTGTGTCAGCTCATGAAATGTTGTACTATAATATTCATTGATATGCTTATACTGTTGTTTCATTGGAACTACAACTCTGTCACGGGATGGACTGTAAAAGGCTTCATTACTTGCGCATTCCTCAAATGTGATATGCTCACGTTCTACATACTCTGTTATAATCTTATCTGCTGCTTCTATCGGTTCCACTTCTGTGAATGGTAGCGTCAGAGGTTCAACACCATCAACCTGTGAGATGTGAAAGACATTGTAATATCTCAGCATTGGGATTTTCTTAACTTCTTTTTCTCCGGTGTCTTCGTTTGTTTCTTCTTTTTCTAATATCTTCCAGAAGACTACAAACTCTGATTTCTCACCTTTACGGATGTGACCTCCCAAATCTGTCCACTGTTTAAATGTAGCATATTCTCCGGTGTGCTGTAAAAGCATCTGATTAATAATACTGTATGGTTTCTTGCTGATCCGGTTATATGCTCCTGATCTAACTCCTGTCCATGGCTTCTCCCACGGGATATTACCTTTTTCAAGTTCTGCAATAATTCTTGCTGTTACCATTTCATATACATTTGCTTTTGCTGCTGCCATAGTTTATAACCTCCATAAAACTTTTTATTTGTTATTTCGTTTGTTCTGTTGATTTATGAGGTTATTATATATTATGGGTACCCATATTTCAAGTTGGAATAATATATAAAAATGGTACCCATATTTTAGTTATTTTTATGGGTACCATACAATATTATTTCTTTTCACGCTCAATTTTTTCGTCAATAGCTTCATTTATAAAAGAATTTAGACTTTTTCCGGTCGTTGCAACAAACGCTTTTATTTCTTCTTTTCTTCCTTTAGGGACTCGAACTCTCAAGTCTTCATATTTAGTTTTTCTATATTCTTCCAGAGTCACACGCTGTCCGTCTACTATATATGGTTTTTTTTCTTCTGGCATTTCCATCCTCCTTTTTTCTATCGTTCCATAAATCTTTCATAATTATAGCATAAGTCTTTAAAATTGTACAGCATTATGGTACCCATACAATTTGCACAATTTTACCCTCTGTAATGGTACCCATATTTGTGAACTATTCCGTCTTGTTTTATGGGTACCCATATACTATAATTGAGTCATCAAATGAAACACAGCAACAAAGAAAGCAGGAAAGACCGGATGAAGCGATAGGGCGGTTCACAAGTAACATGGTAGTTATGCTGACAGATATATCAGATGGAGTGAATGCAGAATAAACATGATCCGGCAAAACAGTTGAAGAAAGCAGGAACAACAGGGCAAGAAAGCACAGTGTTCATACTACTTGAAGAAAATGAACAGTCTGAACCAATCAGAACTTTACCCCTCAACCAAGAAGTTGTTAAGCGGAAGAATCAACGAGCGAGAGGACACAGTACTTTGTTGCTGAGTATCATTTAAGCAACCGGATCAGCCGAAAGCATCCACAAACTTCAAGCCATATACCTGTGAGTGAACAGTATCGTAACAATAGTCAGGAAGATGCTTAAAGGGTTGCTACTTATAAGAAATCAAATCTCAGGAGGATAAATATATGTGTAGAACAATGAACGAATTAGAAAAGGTTATTGCAGATTACAGATCACTTAAAGCCATGAAAGAACAGCTTGAAGAAGAGTTGAAAGCAGTTGAACGTGAGATTATCGGCTACATGGATGCGAACGAAAAATTGACTGAGACTGGTAACGACTTCACAGTCAAACTCTCAACCTGCGAAAGAAGAACTCTTGACAGCAAACGTCTCGAAGCAGATTTAGGAAGCCTTGCAGAGTATCAGAGAATCAGCCAGTACAGAAGGTTATACGTTAAATAAACTGCTTATCCTTCCGGTGGAGGTCAACCGGAGAAAGGTGAAAACATGAGCAAAGCTATAACAATTGCAGAAATCAGAAAACAGTATAGAAGAAATCAGAAGAGCCTGAACAGGATTGTTTTATTGACGCAGACCAATTCTCTCCCGGATATTCACAACATTGGCGGCGAATGGGTGATTAACCAGATGCTTACAGACCTTCTGATTGAACAGGAATATATCAGAAAACGTGAGCGTGAAAACTGGGGATGGCGTAAGGAAGTTTATGACTTCAGCAATGATGCCGAGTGTATTCTTTAGAAAACATCAAGTCACAAGAAGGTGAAGAACAGGACAACTAAGTGGTTGCAGCCACGATAAACAGGGCTTTAAGCTGCAAGCGTTGATCGCCGTACCCGGCTACCCGGCGGTCAGGTAGTCATATGAACTATGCTGTGCTATCGGCATGACGGGCTACATAACTACTATTTTTCCTAACGTTTTCTAGGGGTATTATTTTACCCCTTCAGAAACACTGAACAACTAACAACAGGAGGACAATAACCATGAACCAGACAGACACTTTATTGACCTATGACCAGTGGTGTCAGTTATTCAAAAAACATCTGAAGAAGACTATCAAGCATAAAGTATACCGCTTTCTGTACGGTGCTGCACTGTTCCTGATTCTGGCAGTTCCTCCCATAGCTATGATAATTCACTGGATCATAGTCGGATATTAAGAAAGAAGGTGAACTCTTGGACATATTACAAACACTTTTCAGCTTATGGACTGGCAACAGATGCACGCCAGATCAGAAGCATTCTGTTACTGAAGCTATTAAAAAGCATGTTCCTGAAGATCAGCAGGAGCAATTCACTTCTCTACTATCTGAATACTGCGAAAAGCTTGAACGTCAGGCATTTGATGTTGGATTCAAGACAGCAGTACAGCTCTGGCAGCAGCTCGATAATACAGAAGAAATTTACGGAGGTATCACAAAATGAAAGAAGCTATTATTTATCTGCTCTTTGACAACTGGTGTAATAGTGAGCATGAACCGGAAGTAAAAGAAGCTATGGACAAAGCTATTCAGAATCCTACTGAAGATACAATCTTTCAACTCTCTTCTATTACAGAAGCCAATGCTTTCAAAGCAGGTGTCAGAGAATGCCTGAAAATGTTCCGGGAATTACTTGTAGACAATCCCGAAAAATGATTCATAACTGTTCTATCGGCTATACGGGAGGAAAGAGGATCATGCACAAACCAAAGAAGCAACAACCTATAGTCAACTATCCACTTTACAAAGGTGCTGCAATCCGCATCTTTGCAGAGAATCCGGGTAACTGGGAAGCTTTTAAACGTCTGGTCAGTACTGCTGCCAGACACCGATAACATACACATTCAAAGGAGGATTTTATCATGATGAACATGGAAGTAAACATTGCAGTAAATATTCAGGCAACAAGAAAATTTTATAAGGTAATCGTTATCTCTGTAGGACTTTGTGAGTCAGAAATTGTTAATGAAAGACACTTTGCAGACCGTACCAGTGCTTCTGCATATGCCGAGACATTACCTGCTGGACTTGTCTCTCTTCTGCTGGAGGTGTAACAGTATGAGCTGGATGAAATACAACAAGGAAACCGGACAAATTGACCTGCTTCCATACATTTCAGAATTGTCAGACTTTCAAGCTATTGTCATGGAGGAACATGCATGGAGTGTTATCTGCAAGAGATCAGTTTCAGCAGCTCCGGGAAAGGCAAAAGGCAGAAAGACAAAGTTCCTTGCGAATCTCTTTGAATTGTTGAAAGCACAGGACGAAACACACCCAATCACGGAACACGCCTATGATTATGTGCTGCATATTGAACTTTCCGCAGACGAAACCAACGCAATTATCAGTCTGCAACGTAAAGCAACCTATGAATTTGTTTTTCGGAATGAGATTATTCCTCTTTCCGGGAAGTAAATTATTAAATAATCCAGCAAGCTCAAGGAGTAAAATTTCACTCCTTGGGATCTGGGAATTTATACATACAATCAGGAGGACTCAAAACATGAGCTGGAAACACTTTAACACCGAAACCGAAACACTTGAAATCAGCGGATATCTGCCAACAGAACTGGAACGCTTTCATGCAGTCGTAATGGATGAAGATACATGGTATAACGAAATTCGCAGACCGGGGAAAGACTATGCAGTACGCGTAAACAGATTCCTTGACGGACTTCTGGCAATCCTGAAGTCATGGGAAGAAAAAGAACCTTGTCTGATTTATCCATACCTGTATATTCTCCATGTCGATCTTACGGAAAACAAAAAGACAGCTCTTGTCAGCTTGCAAAGAACTCACAGCTATGAATTTGTATTTAAAAACGTAGAAATCCCATTCGAGTAGACAGCTCTCCTGCTGCTGGATGTAATAATCGTTCTGGCAGCAGGATTTTCTCTATCATGATATCTATATATCGCATTCGTTTTTCAGTTGATACTATCGACATATCATATTAATTTTTGAAAGGAATTTAAGCACTTATGGCAAAGCAACCCGTTATGGACAGATTACCACATGAAAAAAGTGATATCTGGAAAAAGGAATTAAAAGCTCTGATGTCTGATTTTTGCATCCCGGTAAATATAATTGAACAGATCATTCGTACAGCCGAACGCAAAGCTAAACCCGAAGAATCGTGTAAGAGTGTATATCAGCGCGGCTGGATTATGTTCAAGGAATTTCTTCTTCAAAAACAGTAGTAAATCTGACGTACCAGTCAAAAAGTAGTAAAACTACTATTTCTTGTAACATTTCAACGGAATTTTAAAGGTGTAATTCTAAGGAGCGTCAGAATTACACCAGAAAGGCATAACAATGAACAAATATTTTGGTTACTGTCGAATCAGTACACCAAAGCAAAGCATAGACCGACAGGTCAGAAATATTCTTGCTGCATATCCGCAGGCTGAAATCATCAAAGAAGTATACACCGGAAGAAAATTTCAAGGACGTAAAGAATTTGACCGACTCATGCGCAAGATCACTCCCGGCGATACCATTATCTTTGATTCTGTCAGTCGAATGTCTCGTGATGCTGAAGAAGGATTCGTCATGTATGAAGAGCTTTACTACAAAGAAATCAACCTTATATTTCTGAAGGAACCGCATATCAGTACTGAAACATATAAAAAAGCTCTGCAAGGCGGTATTCCTGCTACCGGAACAAATATTGACTGTATTCTGGAAGGGATAAACAAGTATCTTCTGCTACTTGCCAAAGAACAGATCAGACTTGCCTTCGAGCAATCCGAGAAAGAAGTCCATGATTTACGTCAAAGAACACGCGAAGGCATCCAGACCGCCCGACTTGCCGGGAAGCAGATCGGACAGACTCAGGGACAGAAACTCGTTACCAAGAAATCAATCGTTGCAAAAGAAATCATTCAGAAGCACAACAAAGCTTTCGGTGGTTCTCTGAATGATACAGAGACAATTCGACAGACGGGTATCTCAAAGAAGACCTTCTACAAGTATAAAAAAGAGCTGCTGTCTTCCCAAAGTTTATAATATCATTTGTGGTTCGCGAACACACTCCCGATACTTTGAGTATCAAAGTATATCCGATATCTGTTATATGCTAACAGTGTTTTTATTATGATATAAATGTATCGTATTTCATGATTTGTCACTAAACAATTTGCTGATATTTTCAGGCTTACATGACCATTGTGAAATACTTTTTTAAACGGTATCGTTTATGAATATAATAGTTCTGATATCAAATTGGTATTATCAGCTCATCCTAATCCCCAATGACCATGCAACTTATTCAACAACGCCATCTGCTTCGTAGTATCTTTTCCAGCATTTGAATCCGGATGAAACTTCTTAGCCAATACCCTATAAAATTGTTTAAGGATTACTTTTTCCTCATCTGTGTAGTTATCATTTACATAATTGTAATAACTACTATTTTCATCACTGCTCTGGTAATTATCAGATTCTCTGTTCTGGTAACTACCACTGCCTGAATAATTTTTTTGAAACTGATTCCAGTTGTACTCATGGAACCACTCTTCAAATTTCTTCTGCCGCTCTTTCTCTTCTCGCCTTCTCTCTTTGTATTTTTTTTGAATCTGTTTCAACATTGCAGGATTTCTCAATTTTCCAAACACATCATAGCAGTAATCATACCTATCATCATTATCGTCCAACATATATTCTATGTTGAACTGACGTTTCTTGCGTTCATATTCCAAAACAATTTTTAAATTTCTTCTATACGTCTGGCTCTCTTCTGTCTGCTGAAATTCTTCTTGTAGTTCAAGTTCCAATGGTCTGATCTTACTTTCAACAGCTTTATGAATTTCTTCTTCTGATACTCCCAGTGTAATAGCCACTTTCTCAATCTTCTCCGCACCCAGTTATATGTATCAAACTCTCCTGTTGCAAGATCATAATACTTCACTGTGAATAATACAAATTCTTTCTTCCTTGGCTTTCCATCCTTGTCACGATAGCTCTGATGTACAGATACTTTATATGATTTCTTTACTGGACGTTCAAAACATTCATCGCTGTATGTATAGCCCCATTTTATCCGTTCTGTACCGTCTTCAGCCGGAACACTTTCCTGCATTACTTCCAAACGTTTGGGAAATCCCAGCGGATTTTCTCTTTTAGTTGTAAGTTCCTGTATAACACAAAACATCTTTGATTCTCTCCTATCTTGTAAAAATTCAACCTGCTTTATTAATAATCTCTCCGTCAAGCGTTTTATAAACTTGATTGTATTTATACTCTTGAAATTGCTGTATTTTATCACACTTAGGGCAATATATATCTTTTATATGTCCATTTTTTCTCTGCTTACCATGAATTCTTGGCAGAGGAAAATCTAAGCCACATTCCGGGCATATAAAATCTGAAATTACTCGTACTTTTCTCTTATTATTCATTTTAATCTGTTCCTCCTTGTATTTTTAATTGTAAAAAAAATAGATACACTCCGAAAAGTGTATCTAGTAATAATCTGTTTGTCTGCGTCTAAAGAACAAAAGAAATTACTGCTAGATGCTTATAAATCTTATCATTTATAATACACTTTCTAGCAAGTGATTAAATCACCGCTTTCTTAGACGCATTCATTGATGCTAACACACCTTACCACCTTCTTCTATGGTAAAGCACGTTTAGCAGGTATCTCACCTGACCGTGATTCCACTATAACATAGACATTAAAAAAAATCAAATATTTTTCAACAAACACAAAACCAGAATCCAAATTTGAAGATGTACCAGAAGAAGTTCTTACAGACCCAACAATGAGAACAGCACTTGGAATGGATCCTATCCCGGGGATGAATACACCGGTGGATGACGCAAGTAACATTTGCGGTTTTGTAAATGAACACAGTGGAATGAATCTGAAATCTGTATCTACAACAGCAAATGATGATACTACTCTTACAGTAATTAATGAGCAGGAAGTATTAGGAAAACATTTCAGAATATTCGGAACAATTAATAATCCACTCTTCCTTGCTAAAGATGTGGCTGAATGGATTGAACATTCACAACCATCCGTAATGCTAAAATCAATAGATGATGATGAAAAAGTCAAAGTAAACAATGTTTACTCTGAAAATCGTACAGGTGGCAATGGAACTTGGTTCCTTACTGAAGATGGGCTTTATGAAGTTCTTATGCAGTCCAGAAAACCCATCGCTAAGTCATTCAAGAAAAAAGTCAAAGAAATTCTGAAATCTATCCGTAAGAACGGCGCTTATATCCGTAATCAGGAAAATTTAACTCCAGCAGAGATCGTGGCTCGTGGATTGATTGCTGCTCAGAAGATTATTGAAGAGAGAGATAAAGGGCTAGATCATTCAACCTAGCCCCTCTTCATTCTCACATATTCACATTAAAATTTTACAAATTTTGTCTTAGAATATACACCACTTGACTTAATCAACTTCTTATATCTGGTATATACTTTCTTCGGAAGTCTCAATGTTACTGTCTTATTGATTGCAAGTCCTTTCTTTCCTACATATTCCAGAACAGAACCATTAATCTTTAAAACTTTAATGGATGTACACTGGTAGAATGCTTTTGCACCAATCTTTCTTATGCTTGATGGTAATGTCACATTCTCAAGGTTCAGACACTGAGTAAATGCACAAGTATTAATTATCGCAACTCTCTTTCCGAACTTAACAGTTTCCAGACCTGAGCACTGATAGAACGCATATTTACCAACATTTACAACATTATTACCAATAGTTACATTTACAATGTCTTCGTTTCTGTAGAATGCCTTATCCTGAATAGCGGTCACTTTGTAGACTTTTCCGCTGATTGTAACACTTGATGGAATAACCAGTGTATCTGTAACTTTTGCAAGTCCTGTTACAGTTACTTCTTTTGTTCCTGTAAGCTTATAATTCAGATCACCAACGGAATAAGTATCTCCGATCTGTGGTGTTCCGATCTTTGTAGTAACTACATCAGAATCTGCTCCCTGATATTTCTTACCTTCCAGTGAACGAACTGCCACTACTTTGTAAGAATATTGTGTTCCCGGTACTGCTTTGCTGTCTGTCCAGAGAATCTTAGTTGTTTTTGCTACCTGAGTATATTCTTTTTCTGAATCTGCTTTTCTGTATACCAGATAATAACCTGCATATTCTGTCTCGTCCCATGATAAAGCAATAGATTTGTTTCCTGATTCTGCTGTCAGACTTGTAACCTTTTCAGGCTTAATTACTGTCCACACTGCATTGACTGTAATATTTGCAGTAACTTTTGAGAAATCCTTGTCCCATGATAATTCATATCCATTTCTACTGATATATGGATACTCTGCTGCATCACCAGATTTTACTTTTTCTGTCTTAACAATCTTGCCACGATCTTTAAATGTAACAGTATATTTATTTGTTTCTGATGGACTTACGATGATTGTGGTGTTACCGCCACCGTTACCACTGTCCTTCTTTGTCCATATTGCATTGACTACCATGTCCTCAGTAACATTGGTATAATCAGCATCCCATGAAAGGGTGTAACCTGGCTTTGATGGAAGTGTAGGCGGTGTTGCATTCTGCCCGGATGTGACATATTCTGTTTTCTGGGTACGTCCGTTATCCTTGAATACTACTTTGTAATCCGCTGATATAAAGTTAATAGTATTTGCCTTCGCATATGATTCTGCTGCACTGTCTTTATAGCCATAGATGGTAAGATTGCGGCAATATTTAAACACATCTGAACCAATGTAAGTAACTGATTTTGGAATGGAAATTTTGGTCAACTTTGTACAATTACCAAATGCGTAATCATTAATCTCTGTTACTGATTCTGGAACTGAAAACTCTTCTAAATTCGTACTTGCAAAAGCACTATCTGGTATATATTTTATATTCTGTGGATAATTAAAGCTAATAATACCTGTACCTTCAAACGCTTCACTTTCAATGTTTTTAATCGTTGATGGTAAAATTATTTCTGTCAAATTACTGCAACTGCCAAAAGCCTGGTAGCCTATCGTTTCTACTCCTTCAGGAATTGTAACTTTTCGCACTGCATCACTTCCAAGTTCTGGAATATATTTCAGACTCGCCGGAAAAGTAATTTCAGCATTGCAATTTGTAAATACCCTATATCCTAATGAGGTAAGCTTACTTGGTAATACAATTTTTTCCAAAGATGTGCAACCATCGAAAGCTGATTCTTCTATTTTTGTTACAGAATCTGGAATAATTATGTTTTTCAATTTATTCATATTCCAGAAAGAATGTTCTCCAATAGTTTCAACCCCCTCTGCCAATTCTATTGATTCAACAGGTAAATTATCATCTATACTGAAACAAGTTATCTTTTTCAATGTAGATGGTAATGAAATGCTTTTTAAATTCAGACAAGCCCTACAGCTATTTTCACCAAGCTCTGTTACTCCTTCAGGAATTATCAAATTTTCTAATGCTTTACAACCTTCAAATGCATTAGAACCTATTCTCCTCAATGATGTTGGTAATTTAATAGTGTTTACTTTATAAAAGTAATAAAATATTTCATTTCCCAGAGAAGTAATTCCATCTTCTACAATAATATTTTTTATACCATCTGGATATATTGTATCCTCAAACCACCAGCTCGAATCATATGTGCCACCTGTACCAGTTAATGTCAATGTATCTCCATCAACAATTGCAGTAACATTATCGCCTACTTTTATCTTTGTTACAGGTTTCTGTGGTCGTTTACTATAATCAGGTGTTACCTTTCTACATACATAATCACCGTTTGTATTAGTGGCAAAAATGTAAATATCTACTGCATCTTTGTCTGTGATATCTACATTTATCCATCTTTCACTGTTACCATTCATTTGTCCGTCATGTCTTGTAGCATCATATATTGGTTGTTCACTATCCTTTTTTACACTTTTTACATAATATGTAACTTCTTTATCAGAAGTACACCTAAAGCTATATCGGTAATAATTATTCCAGCCTTGATACAAAATCTTGAAATTTATTGCATTCAATTTCGGAATTTTCTCTATTTTTGTTTCATTACATCTCCGACAAGTATATTTAATTTCGCCTTCCTCTGTTTCTGTTGCTTGTTTAGTTATTACTCCATTATTCCAGTCATGATCATAAGCAGGAATCTCTTCTTTCTCTTTAGTAGCTCCACAAATCTCACATCTATATGCCTTAATGCCTTTTTCTGTGCAAGTTGGTTTTTTAATCTGAACTTTTTCTGCTGACCATTCATGCTGTCCCTCGCCCAACGATTCAAACCTGGTACTATTTTTCTGAGTATCTGTTAATGAATCATAATATTGCTTTGCTCTTGAACAGTCATATCCTTTGATAAGTCTGAGGTTTTTACAATCTCTGAATGAACCTGAATTAATCCTAGTTTTGCTTCCATTTATTGTTACTGTTGACAAACGGGAACAATTACAAAATGCATCATTATCTATATATGATACTCTTTCAGGAATAGAAATATCTGTCAATGCTGTACAATTCCAAAACATATCCACAGAAATATTTCCATAATATTCCTTTTCAAAATCAACTGTTGTTAAATTTGTACAATTTTGAAAAATACACCAATCAACATTCTTTATTGAAGCAGGTATAGTTATTTCTTTTAAACTACTACATTCAGAAAACGCATATTGTCCTATTGTTTCTAGTTTTGATGGCAAAACTATTTCCTTCAAACTGCTACATCCAGAAAACACAAATTCTGGTATTTCAATTAATGCATCTGGTAATATAGCCGTGCTAAGTTTGTTGCAAGACTGAAAGCACCTTTTTCCAATACTCTTAACACTATCTGGCACATTTATCTCGATCAAACCACTACAATTATCAAAACTATAATCTCCTATCGTTTCCAGTCCACCAGGTAAATTTACGCTTTTCACATTATAGCAGTTTTGAAATGCATATCTTCCAATCTTTGTAATAGTCGATGATAATGAAATTTCTTTAATATTGCCCCGATATTTATATCCCTGTAAGAAATAATCTCCTACATTGGTAACACCTTCTGAAATTACAATCTTCTGTACATTACTTTTTCCTGCAAATGGATTCTGGTGTTTATTGGTATAATCATATCCATTCTCATAATAATCCCACATATCGCCAGTTCCAGAAATAGTGGCAATACCTGTAGAATCATCAAATTCTACCCAAACATCATCACCCATCTGGATTGCATCCTCAGACGGCTTAGAACTGTTTTCTCCTTCACTAGCAACATCCGTACTAAACTGATCCGCATCTTCACCATCATTCTCTACTTCTGGCACATCTTCCACATCATCACTGAACTGAACCACATCCTGACCTGTACCATCTGAGAAATCTGCTGCACTTGCAACGCTGAATGGTTCTACGACCATTGTACTTGCAAGCAGAAAAGCTAACACTTTCTTCTTCATTCTTTCATCCTCTTTTCTCTGTTTCTTTTTATAAAAAAAGCCACTGCTTCTAATCCCCGAAAAGCAATGCCTTAATTATCATAGTTGCAACTGGCTGTCATACATTCGCTTAGACCCTGTAGTTTTGCGTCACCGGATTTCTCCGGCTATGCCGTATTTAGTTTTATTGTGTGTGATACACTTTACGTAGTTTTCACAGAATGTTCACACACATTATTGTACTACATTTTTGTAAAATGTCTATAGATATTTATATATTTTCTATCTATCACCTTAACAATATTGCTTCTACAATTTTATCTCACCTCACCGGGCTATTGGTCGCCCAACAAGCGACATTTTTTGTATCAGTATTATTTTATCCTACTTTATACTATTTTTCAATATTATATCGCCTTTTTGCTATACTAATCAGCAAAAGGAGAGCTTCACATGAAACCATTGAAAAATAAGGTAAGCATCACACTGGATGCCGATATCATAGATAAGATTAAAGAACTTGCAGAGGAAGATGATCGTTCTTTCAGTCAGTACATTAATCTTGTACTGAGAGAACATATCAAGAATCTGGAGAAGACAGAATAAATAATATTGATCTGAAGATGTGGCGTCACAGATAACTAATCTTCAGAGTGAAAAAAGGGCAGCTGAGTATGTCATTTACTCAACCGCCCTATTATTATGTCTTGAAATATTGAGAGTTCTGTCTGCTGCAACGTGTCTTGAATACCACGCTCTACGCTCTCTACAGACCTGTCTCTCATCTGTTCAGAACGTTCTCTATACCGCCTATTCGTGCCATGCGTCCGTCCTGCGGATGGGAGTGTTATCTTCTTCGGATAGCGCTGAGAGTCGCTGTAGTGACGAGATACAGGCTTGTAAAGATACGGCTGATAAAATTCTGCAAAGTTCAGGGTAAAAAAAGGCTCACATCAAATTGCCTTGCAGCATATCTGATATGAGCCAACACGTCATATAATACGATAGATGGGTTATCGTTTTATCTTAAAAGGTTTCCATACATATGTGATTTAAAAAAAAATTTCGTACACCATTTTTTTAAGTTCCGTACACCATTTTTACACCATTTTCGTGTGAAAATACGTGAAATTACGGTAAAATACGTGAAATCGTAAATCTCCGCAAATGCCCTTTAAATCTCGCTGAAATCCGGTGTTCCGTACAGGTCGAATGGAGTGCTCTGATATACGTAATAATTCAGCCAGTTTGTATAGAGGTTGTTTGCATGAGCTCTCCACATAAGAAGTGGTCTGTTCTCCGGGTTATTGTCTTTGTAATAGTTCTCAGGTATCTCTATCGGAAGATTTTTGCTGACATCTCGCTTGTATTCTCCGTCAAGTGTCACGCGGTCATATTCCGGATGTCCCATTACGAAAATCTTGCGGCCACCATCTGCCATTGCGAGGAAAAGTCCTGCTTCTTCTGATTCTGCAAGTACTGTCAGTTCTTTACAGTTATGGATATCTTCGATTGGCACTTCGGTGTGTCTGGAATGTGGTGCAAGGAACATATCGTCAAAGCCTCGTACCAGCGGGATCTTACGATTCAGCACTTTATGCCAGAAAAGGCCGAACATTTTTTTATCCAGTTTACGTTTCTTCAGGCCATAGTGATGATAAAGTCCAGCCTGGGCAGCCCAGCACAGATAAATCGTAGATGTCACATGATCATTCGTCCAATCCATAATCTCTGCCAATTCGTTCCAGTAGTCCACTTCTTCAAACTCCATCTGCTCTACCGGCGCACCTGTGATGATCATTCCATCATACTTATTATCCTTTAACTCCGGAAATGTCTGATAAAATTTATTCAGGTGACTCATGGAAGTATTCTTGGATTCATGGCTCTGTACCGCCATAAATGTTACATCCACCTGAAGCGGTGTATTGGAAAGAGAACGAAGGAGCTGAAGCTCTGTCTCCTCTTTCAGAGGCATCAGATTCAGAATAAGGATCTGAATCGGGCGGATATCCTGATGGGACGCACGGGATTCATCCATTACGAAAATATTTTCTTTTTCCAGAATTTCTTTTACGGGCAGATCACCCTGTATTTTAATTGGCATTTTTCTTTTCTCCTGTTGTCTTATTTTTTATTTACACTCACTGCTGTGCCATCTTAAGGAAGTCTTTCTCCGAAAGAATCGGAATTCCCAGCTCCTTAGCTTTCTTATTCTTGGAAGAATTAGAAGTCGTATCATTATTGATCAGGTAATTCGTCTTAGATGTCACAGAGCCTGTAACCTTGCCTCCCAGTGATTCAATAAATTCCTTCGCCTGCGCTCTGTTTGCAAAATGTTCTACGCTTCCGGTGATAACGAAATTCATGTTCCGGAAAATCTGCTCGCCGGTCTTTTCTTCTTTCTTGATGGTCAGATAGCTCATCAGATGATCCAGTTTCTTATTATTCTCTTCTTTTGCAAAATAATCTGTCAGGCTTCTGGCAATCACCGGTCCAATAGTGTCAATGGAGCTGACCTCTTCTTCATCCGCATGGCGGATTTTCTCCAGGTCATCATCAAAGTGTCGGCAGATTACTTTTGCATTTGCAAGTCCGATATTTGCAATTCCCAGACTGTAGATTACTTTTGCCAGAGTCGTCTCTTTTGCCTTATCCAGGCTGGCGATCAGGTTCTCAAAGGATTTCTCCCCGAATCCATCCATCTCTACGATCTCATCTCTGTGTTTCGCAATCTCAAAAATATCTCCGAAATCATGGATAAATCCTCTGGCAATAAATTTTTCCAGTGTTGCTTCAGACAATCCATCTATATTCATGGCATCTCTGCTTGCAAAAAGGGCAAAGGATTTAATCTTCTTGGCTGCGCAATCCGGGTTTGTGCAATAAAGTGCTTCTACATCATTCACCTTCTGAATCTCTGTGGCATGTCCACAGGCCGGACAGGTTTCCGGTATCTCCAGTTTACTGCTGCGGGTAAGATTCTCTGCAATCTGTGGAATGATCATATTCGCCTTGTACACCGTGATTATATCTCCGATACCGAGTTCCAGTTCTTTTACAATGCTGACATTATGCACACTGGCACGGCTGACAGTTGTCCCCTCCAGTTCAACCGGTTCAAAAACCGCCACCGGATTGATCAGACCGGTTCTTGACGGGCTCCACTCAATTTCCAAAAGGTGCGTTTCTTTGATCTCATCTGCCCATTTAAAAGCAAATGCATTTCTCGGAAACTTCGCGGTTCTTCCCAGGGAATCTCCGTATGCAATGTCATCATAAAGTGCCACCAGGCCGTCTGACGGGAAATCATTCTCTGTAATCGCTGTCGAAAAATATTCCATCGCTTCATCCAATGTAGCACCAGTCACTACCCGGTATTCAACCACATCAAATCCCTGTTCTTTCAGCCACTCAAACTGTCTTTCTCTTGAGTTCCTGAAATCTACATTCTCTGCGCTTACAAGCGCGAACGCATAGAATCGTACATTTCTGCGAGCTGTGATCTCATTGTTGAGCTGACGTACGGATCCGCTGCATAAGTTTCTGGGATTTTTATATTTGGCATCTACATCCTCTATCGACTCATTGATCCGTTCAAAATCGGAATATGTGATGATTGCTTCCCCACGAAGTACAAGTCTTCCCTGATAAGGAATCTTGAGCGGAACATTCTTAAATACTCTGGCATTATTTGTGACAACCTCACCTACTACACCATTTCCACGAGTGACAGCTTTTGCAAGTTCACCATTTTCATAAGTAAGAACGATCGTCAGTCCGTCCAGTTTCCATGACAGAAGCGTTTTGTGTTCTCCCATGAAGTCCCGCAGGACCTCTCTGTCTTTCGTCTTATCCAGAGACAACATCGGTGACTCATGCTCTTCTTTCGGAAGCTGGTCAACGGCTTCGTACCCTACGCTGATGGTTGGACTGTTTGCCAGAATGGTTCCGGTTTCCTTTTCCAGTGCCTGTAGCTCGTCGTACATCTGATCGTACTCTCTGTTGCTTATGAGTTCTATATCCTGCTGGTAATACGCCTTTGCTGCTTTGTCCAGTTTCTGCACCAGCTCTTTCATTCGCGTGATTGCTGCTGTTTCCATTGTATCCTCCTGTTTCGATCACTGTTTCGCTGGAAGAAGATACCAGCAAACGGTTCAGTTCTTTCCATTCCCGGGCAGTGATCTCTCTGTATTCGCCTTCTTTAATTCCATCCAGAGTCAGATTCATAATTCTGATTCTCTTTAACTTCTGTACTTCATATCCCAGATACTGACACATTCTGCGAATCTGCCGGTTCAGTCCCTGAGTCAGGATGATCCGGAAGCTGCATTCTCCCGTCTGCACTACATTGCACGGTCTTGTCACCGTATCCAGAATCGGAACTCCCCTGCTCATTCTGCGGATAAATTCTTTATCTAAAGGCTTGTTTACTGTAACAAAGTATTCTTTCTCGTGATAGTTACCTGCACGCATAATCTTATTTACCAAATCGCCCTCATTTGTCAAAAGCAGCAGACCCTGTGACTCCTTGTCCAGTCTGCCTACAGGGTAGATCCGTAAAGGATAATCCAGGTAATCTGTCACTGTTGTTTCCTGGCGCTGTTGTTTCGTGCTGCACACGATTCCTCTGGGTTTATTAAAAAGAAGCATTACTTTTTTTTCATTTTTATGGACAGGTACATTGTCTATACAGATTTCATCTTCTGTGCTTACCTTCTGACCGCTTACAGCTTTCTGGCCGTTCACAGTGATCCTTTCTTCTTCGATCATCCGGTCCGCCTCACGTCTGGAGCATACACCCGCCTCGCTTAAATATTTGTTAATTCTGATTTTTTCGTTCATTTTTCTATTATATAATTTTTTTCCCGTCTTATCAACGGGGAAATAAACCAAAATTTGCCAAGGGGGGATTTACCTTGTATTTTGTCGTTCTTTATTGTATGATAGGGCTAGTACAGTGTGTTTGAAAACTGCTTTTCGCAAATATACCGCAAAGTTACCATGCATCCGTAAGGAGCTGCCAGTGGCAGATCCTGGAGGTGGGGTGTTCAGATTGCGGGGTTGATTTTTCAAACACGCTCTAAGGTTGTTGGATTTATCTGACTCCGTAAAATGCCGGATATTTCACCACAGCCTTATTACAACTACACAAAGGAGGCTTTTATGTCAGGCCATTTACCACGTACAAACCGCTGGCTGATCCTGCTTTCCATTGTTCTGTGTCTGATCTTCGGAGGAATTTTTACCCGTTCTTCTGCTGGTCCTTCACAGGTCAGCGCAGACAGTGATGCCGGAGTTTTTGTATCAGAAGATCAGGATTCTTCGGAGTTTTCTTCTGAAGGAACAGTGGCTGATAATAATGATAATTTTACAGATATTTCTTCCGATAGTTCCGATGATCTTTCACCTGACAGTTCAGATAATGCTTCGGCAAAAAATTCAACCGACAATGCATCCGAAACATTATCTGAATCTACAGAAGAAAAATCTGGCAAAAGCTCACAGAAAAACTCTTCAAAGAGTTCTTCCGCGGCTTCATCAGGCGGTCCTGCATTAAGTTCTGATATCTCAAAAGAGGCATCAAAAGGTCACTGGGCTTCCAGCGGAAGTAACTGGATGTTTCTTGTAAACGACAAGCCATATACCGGCTGGCTGACCGACACTGATGGCAAGCAATACTATATGGATGACACCGGAATCATGCAGACAGGCTGGACCGATATCGGAAAGAAACGATATTATTTCGACATGGATGGTATTTTGCAGACCGGGACTATTAAAGTTGATAAAAAAACTTATGAACTGAATGCGGACGGATCACTGAAAGATTATGTTCCAGCGAAGGATTCTTCTGATAAATCCAGGAAATCTTCCCAAAATTCTGATTCCAGGAATTCGGAAAGTTCCGGTAGCTCCGATACTTCTAAAGAAAACGATACTTCAACAACCCAGAAGGCAATCGCCCTTACATTTGATGACGGGCCAGGTTCCTTTACCAACCGTCTTCTGGACTGTCTGGAACAGAATAATGCCAAGGCTACTTTCTTTATGGTCGGCACTGAGATTGCCAGTTTTCCGGATGAGGTGAAACGTATGAAGGAGCTGGGCTGTGAACTTGGAAATCATACCTATGATCATACTGAGCTGACAACTTTATCTGCTGATCAGATCAGTTCAGAAATTGCTAAAGTGGATGAGCAGCTCGTTAACCTGACGGGCCAGGGAGCATCTGTTGTCCGACCACCTTATGGTTCCGTCAATGATACTGTTAAGGCTGCAATTGGAACACCTATGATTCTGTGGTCTATCGATACACTTGACTGGAAGACACTTGATGTCGAATCCACTGTAGAAGAAGTTATGAACAATGTAAAAGATGGTTCTGTTATCCTGATGCATGATATTTACAGTACTTCTGTAGACGCTGCTGAGATTCTGATTCCGCAGCTGATTGAAGACGGATATCAGCTTGTGACGATACACGAGCTGGCCGCACTGCATCAGACAGAATTATCTGGCGGAAATACATACAGTGAATTTCATAATGCTTCTTAATTTATCATTATTACAGCACAAAAAATACTGCCTATCATCATTTTCCGATGAGCGGCAGTATTTTTTATTATCCGTATTTAATTGTTATTCAAGCAAGTCTCCCCTGATGTATCCGGTCTCACCATCATAATCAATCTGAACCCATTCACCATCAGTGCCTTTCTTCTCAACCTGCTCGCCTGCCGAAATCACGCCAAGGATCTCAGCATCTGTGCTTGCTTCAGCACGCACATTACATTCATCTGTAGTAGTAAGCATTGTGCCATCCTCTGCATCTGTTGACACACTTGCTTCCTCTCCGAGGCCATTTAAGAATTCTGCGAGAGATGAATCTGACTGCTGTGCCTGATCCAGCTCATTTTGTACTTTCTTTACAAGGTCAGAAACATCACTGTCTGACAACTGGTTCTCCATATATGCAGAAATTTCAGAATCCTGTAAAGCTCCGTTATCGATTACCCAGTTACCTTCACTGTTTTTATACACATAGAACTGAGTCAAAGCCGGTGCTTTCGTCTCGATACCCTGACAGATGTAAGAGAAACAGGCGTAAACCACGTAAGAATCATCTGTCATACCTTTCTTCGTGTACACATCGCCCACTTCATACCCTTCGATATAATCTTTCAAATTTGTGACTTTTGACTCATCGGATGGTGTAAAATCATCTTCAAGAGTCTTCAGCGTTGCAATATCTTTTTCCCCCAGAGCCTGATAATAGCTCTTAATCAATGCAGTGATATCTGCATCTGCTGTTTCCATGGGATTGGCGTCTTCTTTCTTCTCGTCAGACTCCCCTTCACTTGTCGGAGAAGAAGGAACATTTCCCTGGTCTGTGGATGTGGTCTTCTGTCCATCTCCGGAATTCCCCTTATTACTTCCGGAACAGGCACGAATGCTAAAAAACAGGACAACCACGATTATCAGAATCGCACCACCCAGCATAAAATACCGGAGGTTGTCTGACAACCATTCTCTGAAATCATCCAAGTTCTTGTCCTCCTTATGAGTCACTGTTCACTTCGTTTCTCAGCAACTCCTATATGATACAACGCACCGGAACTGTACATACGTCCCAGGCAGCACACCTGAAGGGAATCGAACCCCCGCACATGGTACCGGAAACCACTGCTCTATCCACTGAGCTACAGGTGCAGGTAAGACAATAAATCCAGTAACCTTCAATGTTCTTTAGTTACTAAATTTCCATTTATCATTCTATCACAGCCCTATGTAAAAGTAAAGTTTTTTTTGGAATATGCATAAATGTACCGAACTTATCTACTATTACGATAATTTACGAATCAGGCTGAAAATTTACGATATATTATAACAAAAATACCATGTCTTTAAAGTTTCTCTGCTACTGACATTTTTCACATTCTCTGAAGCAAAAATTTCTGTAACATAATCAGAAACTATGCAGAGCAGCAGTTTCGGCTATCCAAAGCAGAAATTCACTTCCTGCTCCGGATAGCCAATCCGCTACTCTGTCAATTTCTATCTGATGCCAGTACCGTGAATATTAAGTAATTCCTGTTTTAACATAAAAACTTAATTTCAGCAGTACTCATCTCTTTATATCTTCAGATCATCAAATTTCAGTCGGATAATCACCAGTGTAATCGCCATCAGAATGATTCCGGCCGGAAGTGCAATCCAAGGTGTCTGTACAAATCCTGCGATAATATAAGTCAGGAAAGATACAACCGCTGCGACCATTGCATACGGAAGCTGTGTGCTGACATGGTTTACATGCTCACACTGTGCACCTGCTGAAGCCATGATCGTTGTATCAGAAATCGGTGAGCAGTGGTCACCACATACAGCACCTGCCATACAAGCAGAAATAGAGATGATCATCAGTTCATGGTTTGTTCCTGAGAATACATCAACTACGATCGGAATCAGGATACCAAAAGTTCCCCATGAAGTACCTGTCGCAAATGCGATCACAGCACCGATTACAAAGATGATAGCCGGCAGGAAATTCATCAGTCCGCCCGCGGAGCTCTTAACAACTCCATATACGAAATCAGATGCACCCAGGCTGTCTGTCATGGCTTTCAGTGTCCATGCAAAAGTAAGGATCAGGATTGCAGGTACCATTGCTTTAAATCCATCCGGGATACATGCCATGCAGTCTTTGAAATTCATAACGCGGCGTACCAGATAGAGTACAATTGTGATCACAAGTCCAAAGAAGCTTCCCAGTACAAGTCCAATAGAAGCATCACTCTGTGAAAAAGCAGTTACAAAATCAGTTCCGCTAAAGAACCCACCAGTATAGATCATACCAATAACACAGCATACTACAAGGCTGATGATAGGAATCAGAAGATCAATCACCTTGCCACGTGGATTACCCTTCTCATCCTCGGCAGAGTTTGCATAAGGACGTGCAGGTGTTGTATAAATATCACCTTTTAACGCATTTGTTTCATGAACACCCATCGGGCCAAATTCTACTTTCATAAAGACCATGGCGATCATCATGAAGATTGTAAGCAAGGCATAGAAGTTATATGGAATTGCATGTACAAACAGTGAGATTCCATCCTCTCCCTTTACGAACCCGCTGACTGCTGCTGCCCATGAAGAAATCGGAGCAATAATACATACAGGGGCTGCTGTCGCATCGATCAGATAAGCCAGCTTTGCACGGGATACGTTGTGCTTGTCAGTTACAGGACGCATAACGCTTCCTACTGTCAGACAGTTAAAATAGTCATCGATAAAGATCAATACGCCGAGAACAACTGTTGCAATCTCAGCACCGGCTCTTGTCTTGATTCTCTTACTTGCCCAGCGGCCAAAAGCTGCTGAACCTCCGGCTCTGTTCATCAGGCAAACCATGGTTCCGAGGATAACCAGGAATATCAGAATACCCATATTATAGGAGCTTGTCAGAACACTGATCATTCCGCCTTCAAAGATATGAAGGATCGTTCCCTCAAAGCTAAATCCTGAGTAAAACAGTGCGCCAACTAAAATTCCGATAAACAGCGAACTGTATACCTCCTTTGTGATCAACGCCAGCGCAATGGCAACGATCGGCGGAACCAGCGCCCAGAATGTACCATAAAATTTTACAGATGCTGCCGCTTCTTCCTCTGCTGCAAGTACAGTCAACGGACTTGCAAGGATCATCAGCATGATCACTGACAGAACAGCTGATAATTTTTTTACATTTTTTTTCATGAATGTACCTCCCTCTTTTGTAGATATGTACGATATGTTACAATCCTGCCCGAAAGGCCTTTCATATCGCAAGAACATTACTGAGCAATTTCCTGTGATATTTTTATGTAACAGGAAATTCCAGCAGAATTTTCTATTACATAAAAAATACCACAAATGCATTCTGAAACACATTCGTGGTATCTGTTATACATTACAGTATACGTTACATCCGATAGCGCTTCACCCAGGTGACAGTACGGCGCATATTCTGCGACGTCCCAGGAATCTGCCCCCTGACCTGTCAGATTCCTTCGGCGGTTTTCCCTTTCTCCGGATGGGTGTCATTCCATCTCTCCCGGACTACTGATGAATCCCGCGCCTCTATCATTACATATCATATCACTTACTGTATCAGTTTTCCTGACAAATAGCAATAGGTATCTGCTTCTTTTTCATTAGTTATTTTATTAACGAAAATTGCCCGTACACTGCTATTTTTGAGGAATTTTGGCATAATATACCCAAAACAGGTTCTTCGGATAAGATTCCTTTCCGGCAAACTCTGTTTCCGGCAAGCCTTAGCCATTATATTTATAAACATAATGAGTCTCTGTCTGTGCGACCAGTTCACATCCGTTATTTACCAGAAACTCATGATCTACCTGTCCGATTGCGGTTACCACAAAATCGGTCTTTGTCTTCCTGAGAGCTTTTTTGAATTGATCAGGGCTGTCATAAATATGATAATCGATTACATCCAGCAATGCCTTCTGCCGTTTATAAAAGCCACTGTTTTCGTCGAAACTTCCAGCTACCGTACTTCCCGCGCGATAAATACTTGCATTTCGGCTGATCACAAGACCGATACCTGCATCATACTGTCTCACAATACTGTTTAAGCTGCTGTCAAATACAACCCTTGGGAAATCATTCTCCTGATTTTGGTGAATCACATCGCAGACTGCCCTCAGATCATCCGGAACTTTATATATATTCTCCGTCATCGCAAAATTGGTCACCACACCGTCAAGCGGATTCCCCAGTAACACAAAGCAGCCAAGTACGACTATCGCCGCAAGCACGCGCTGCCATTTTTTTCTGAAAACACTTACCAGTTTTACCCCGTAATATGCTACGGCAGGAATCACCGGCAAAATCCAGATAAACCTGTAATATTCGTTTTCGAACTTCACTTTCGCGATCAGATATTTCACAACCAGCGGATTATAAACTGTGAGCAATAAGAAAAGTACATATCCTATAAAAATTCTGGAATTCTTTTTACGTCCCCAGATCAGCGTGCATATGATACCCACCACAAACAGAAAAGGATACCAGCAGGAACTCCAGTATAACTTCATACATGCGCTGACAAAGCGGAGTCCATATTCCTGAATCGTTACACCTGCCATTATTATCTCCTCCTATTTAAGATGCCGCCAGCGTCAGCAGACCAATCCTGCATGCAAAAAAGACAGCCGCATACAATATTGACGGGATCATACACACAGCACAATATACCAAACCCGAAATTTTCTTATTCATAACTGCTACAGGTGCCATCCCCGCCGCGATTACGATTGGGAAAATAATCGCTGAACCGGAAAATGTCAATGCACTGACAGCTGTGATAAACAATACGATCCAGACATTTCTGTCGTTTTTTTCCTGAAGATACCATATCGCACACATCAGCACTGCCGGAATGGCGATATTGGCAAGAATTGCCTTTCCCTCATAACTTCTTGTAAAGAAAAAAGTACCTGAAGAATAAATCGTTCCACAAAACAGCTGTAACACGCATGTAAATACCGTCATCAGGTCTGCTTTCTTTCTGTTTCCGTCAAACAGTCTCTTACCAATCTGGTAGATAATCAGGTTAGCTGTTATCACATTCATACATGACATCACAAGCTTTGCCTGTACAATCGGGTGTATTCCCAGAAGCCTGCACCAGACTGCATTATTCATCGGATATGCAGAGAAAACATATCTGGCCTGAAAAACTTTCAGGATTATTCCATTGTAAGGATTATATCTGCCAAGCGTATCTGTATATACAGAAGTGCTCACCGTTCCCACATAATATGCCGCATCTACCGTCGTATCTTTATAGAAGATTACAATCAGGCACTGCAGAAGAACTACAGCACCTGCGATAATGATCATTATCGAATGCCTTTTCCATATATCAGAAATACTGTTGCCTTTTTTCGGTGTGATATCTCCGGAAATTCCTGCTGCATCTGGCAAATTCTTACTATACTTATCTTTTGTTTTTTTCTTTACAGCACAGATAATTGCCACTATAACAGTAATAATCATAAGCCCTGCCCATATACAGGCAGCCGTAGTAAGAGAAACCCATTTTAAAGTCATAGGCACTGTCACCAGTTCAAATACAGCAAAATACGTCAGATATCCAAGAATAAACGTCAAAGAAACGTCTTTTTTCATTTTCAGTATTCTTGTCAGAAGACTGCCCACAGCATAAAAAACTGCAAATTCCAGCACAAATCCTATACATGCAAGGCATAGTTCTTTCATCTGTCAACCTTCGCCTCTGTTTTGGCATTTTCTTTCATCTGGTCTTTTGCTTCCATTTTATTCTTCAGGATTCCCATCGCGATTTTCTCCGGAGTCATCGGAAGTTCTGTCAGACGTACACCTGTTGCATTGTAAATTGCTTCTGCAATTGCCGGACACGGGGTATCAATAACCAGTTCTCCGATTGATTTAGCACCAAATGGGCCTGTCTTTTCGTAACTGCTCTCGAATGCCACACGAATATTTCCAATATCCTGTCTGGTCGGAATCTTGTACTGCATGAAGGAGTTATTGCGGATTTTTCCCTTGTCTGTGTACTGTACATCTTCCCAGAGTGCCATACCGATTCCCTGCGCAATACCACCTTCGGTCTGGACGCGGGCAAGATTTGGATTGATTGGCGTACCACAGTCAACTGCCGCTACATAATCAAGTACATCCACATTTCCTGTCTCTGTATCGACTTCCACTTCTACCATGCCAACCATGAATGGCGGCGGAGAAATCGGGGAGGAATGCTGCTGTACGACCTGAAGCTCGACATTGTTAAAGAATGTGCTCTTCAATGCGATATCTTCTATAGAAACTTTCTTTTCGGCCAGATCTGCCTTGTCATCTGCGGCCGTAGAAGTCATACTATTTTCATCTGCTGTGGCAGCATCACCATCTTCATCACAGTCATAATCATAGAAGACATAAGAACCATCAAAATCAACCTTGTTCTCATCAACTTCCATCATCTCTGCACCAAGCTTACAGATTTTCTTCTTAAGCTCCTCGCAAGCTTTCATTACTGCCACACCGGTAGTATATGTAGTGGAAGAAGCATAAGATCCTGAATCATATGGGGAAATATCTGTATCTACGCTGAATACTACAATATTATCCATCGGAGTATTCAGACAGTCTGCTGCAATCTGTGCCATAATCGTGTCACAGCCTGTACCCATGTCAGTACATCCAAGCGCAAGAGTATAGGATCCATCTTCATTTAACTTGATATCTGCTCCGCCGACGTCTACTCCCGCAATGGAAGACCCCTGCATTGCCATGGCAACACCAATTCCACGGACTTTGCCATTACCCATATCGCGGCGTGGGTATTTTGCATCCCAGTCCATCATCTCTTTGGCACGTGCCATACAGCGATCCATTGCACAGCTCTGTGCATATGGCACATCCGGATAACCCGGAAGAGGGCCACCTTCTACCGGCATATTCAGTTCCTTGATTTTAACAGGATCCATTCCCATCTGATGTGCAAGTTCATTTACCGCAGACTCTACCGCAAAAATACCCTGGGTAGCACCATAACCACGATAAGCTCCTGCTGCCTGTATATTTGTATATACAACATCAAAAGCAAACTTGTACGCTTCTGTATGTCTGTAAAGACCGATTGATTTATGCCCACTAAGTCCTACCGTTGTAGAACTGTGTTCGCCATATGCGCCTGTATTGGATAAGGTATAGACATCGATTGCCTTGATGATACCATTCTCATCTGCCCCGGCACGTACTGTGATCTCCATCTCATGACGTGGAGAAGAACAGATCATGGATTCATATCTGGAGAAAATCATCTTAGATGGACGGCCGGTTTTCCATGTAACGATTGCCGGGTAAATCTCGCTGACAGATGTCTGTTTCGCACCAAATCCTCCTCCAATTCGCGGCTTGATCACGCGGACTTTGGAAGCCGGAATGTCGAGTGCTCTTCCTACGATTCTTCTTACATGGAAAGGAATCTGTGTAGAAGACAACACGATCAGTCTTCCAAAATGGTCCAGATAGCAGGCGGTACGGAAAGTCTCCATCATTGTCTGCTGATTTGCTTTTGTATGGTAAGTACGCTCAACTGTATATTTACATTTGGAAAGAACCTCATCTACGTTTCCATGCTCTTCCACCGCAGAGGCACATAGATTTCTCTTATTATCTCCGCCAAGCGGAATTTTCAGTTTCCAGTCTTCCTCCGGATGGACAAGGATCGGGTTATCTTTCGCTTTGTGAATGTCAAGAACAGGGGCTTCCACACGATAATCCACACGGATTCTCTTTAGTGCCTTATCTACTGCTTCCTCAGTCTCACCGGCTACGATAGCAACCGCATCTCCCACGAAACGGACATGGCGGTCAAGGATCAATCTGTCATCCGGACTCATTTCCGGAGCAGTCTGACCGGCAAGAGTGAAACGCTTTTTCGGCACATCTTTATAGGTAAGGACACAGGCGATGCCTGCTACTTTCTCTGCCGTACCAGTTTTAATGTCTTCTACCCACGCATTGGCATGAGGGCTTCTTAGAACTTTGACGATCAGACAGTCCTTTGGTGCCAGATCATCTGTATAAACAGGCTTTCCTGTCACCAATGACATCGCATCTGTTTTTCGTACAGGTTGATTTACATATTTCATCTTATGCTTCCTCCTGTGCTTTCTTATATTTCAGGAATTTCAGGATACTCTTTGTCTGAGAAACGAAACCGGAACATCTGCATAAATTTCCGGCAAGATACTCTTTGATCTGTTCCTCTGTCGGTTCTTTGATCTCATTTAACATTGCAAACACATTCATAATAAATCCAGGATTACAGAAGCCACATTGTTCCGCACCTTCATTCGCCAGGAAACTTCCAAACTCTTTCGCTTCCCTCTGCATTCCTTCCAGTGTGACAATCTTCTTTCCCTCAACGCGGGCTGCAAGTGTACTGCAGGAGAGTACCGGACGTCCGTTTACCAAAACTGTACACAGACCACAGTTTGCTGTCTCGCACCCTCTCTTTACGCTGTAACATCCCTGCTCTCTCAAAAAATCAATCAGCAGTGTGTCAGGATAGATCTCCGCATGGCGGTTTACCCCGTTAAGCCAGAAATTAATATTCATTCTTCATCCCTCCTACTGCTTCCCAGGCTCTTCTTGTCAGTACTTTTACAAGAAGACTTCTATATTCTTCTGATCCTCGCATATTGCCTGCCGTCGGAACATTCTCGGCCGCATATTCGGCAAATTCTTCGATTGCCTGCGCTTTCTGCTTCTTTGTCATGTTTTTAAAATTCTTAAGAATCTGTTTCTTATCTTCTACGACCATGGCTCGTGCAGGTCTGGCACCGATTACTGTTCTTGCCTCATCTCCGATCACTGAAGCAGTACAGGTCAGTACCGGGAAATCTGTCTTTGTGTTTCTTTGGCTTAAATAACAGGTAAGAAGCGGCTCTTTGCGCACAATAATATTCACAAGGATGTCATTATCTTTCTTCATGTTTACAAATTCAGTCAGTGGAATGCGGCCTGCATCATATAATTCTACCCATGTGTCCATTCCAAGGAACATGGTCAGAACATCTGAGAAACCAAATCTTCCATAAATGCTTCCTCCCACAGTGGCACAGTTTCGAAACTGTACTCCCACAATGTGGCAAAGGCTTTCTTTCATAGCTCCATGTGTGTAGGTGTTCAGAGCCTCATTTGTCTCCAGGTCACGAAGCGGAGTCATGCAGCCAATCACGAATTCATCATCATCCTCAGAGATCGTATCCAGTCCCAGACCGGAGAGATCGATTGCTGTAGATACTGCTCTGTTGCCCATCTTCATCCAGACCATTCCGCCAAGAACACGGGCTGTTTTTTTCTGGTTCAGCTCATAAGCCTCTGCCAGACTGTTTACCTTTACATAGCTTTTGATTTTCAGCATTATGTATTGTATCCCTTTCTTCCATACTTATCATTTATCATAAGAGTTACGGACTGCTGTTTCTTCAGGTTTCCAGACTCTGTGCATTGTTCTCCTGAGTCTGTTAAACAGCAGTATATTTACGGACATTTATGCACAATCCGTAAACGTCTGTCGGCATCTGCCAGACAGCCAATTAAGTATAATAACATAACTTAAAGAAAAAATCTATAAATAACCACTATCTTATAAATAAATTTTCCAATTTAATTTTATCATACGCAAAATATCCACGTCTATTGATAAATTTGTCCAAAAAAGCAGCAAAAAAATAGCAGGAATTACCAGAGGACTATCACTGATCTGCTCTTCAAGTTCTTTGATTTCTTCTTTCCCTCCATTTGTTTTGACCTGATAGCCAAATATTATCTGGAAAATATGTGCAAATTTTGAGATGCCTGTGAAATCCGGGTGAAAAAGATGTGTTCAGAATGTGACTTTCTATTTCACTCAGATATAACAATATCTTTCGTAAAGGTCTGTTTGTTTTTGTGTAGTATATATAAGTTTTCTTGTATTATTTTTGTTTTTTTATGTATTTTACTGGTATTTTTCTGACATTAGTGTTATAATGTTAACAAATAAAAGACTTGTTACTATTGATAGGTGATACGATATCAGGATTATGGGAGCTTTGGCTCAGGTATCATAAGATAACAGTAACAGGGATGTCATAAGGAGGTTTTGATTATGAGTAAACGCGTGATTACAATAAACAGAATGCTCGGCAGTAATGGCCGTCTGATCGGTAAGGCTCTGGCAGAAGAACTTGGATTTGCTTTTTATGACAAAGAACTGATCGATATTGCAGCTCAGAAAGAGAATATTCCTTTTGATGTGCTTGCCAAAGTTGATGAGAAACGCGGCAGTCAGTGGCGTTTTCCTATCGATCATGAACTTCAGATGGATAGTGATTTTCATTTTGTTCCAATGAATGATGTTCTCTTTGATCTTCAGCGCAAGATTATTCTGGATGCAGCGGAGAAGGAGGACTGCGTAATTGTCGGACGATGCGCGAATTATATTCTGGATAATAAATGCCTGAGCGTATTTATCCATGCGCCATTTGATTATCGTGTACAGACTATCATTGAGCGTACCGGACGGGAAGAAAAGAGTGCTCAGAAACTCGTTAAGAAAGTTGATAAAGAACGCCGTACTTATTATGAATATTTCACTGATAAGAAATGGAAAGATATTTCCCAGTATCATCTGGCATTTGACAGTAGCAAATTTGACCAGGATACGATCGTTAAGATGATTAAGATGGCATTATAGATTGCAAATAAAAAACAGGTTCGTAAACGAACCTGTTTTTTATTTGTTCAGAATATATTGTTTCAGGAAATCATAGATCTGATTTTCTGTAGGCGGGCATCCGTTTACATTGTGTTCAAATTTACAGGTGCAGGCACCAACGCCCAGTTTTCCTGTTTTGCCACGGTAACCCTGCCCGATACAGATCTTTGTATCCAGTTTTTCAAAAAGCCCATCATTTTTGAGCATTTCCAGTGCAGGGATAAGGTATCCATAGCAGGCACTGCAGGATTCTACTTCTTCTACAGCATCCTGAAGTTCTACTACCTTTCGGGATTTCGGCAGTTCCTTTCGGGCAGATTCCTCACAATAGATGATGTGAACATTTTTCAGATCTGTACTTCCAACTCCCAATTCTTCTGCCAGTCCGATATAAGGAACATCTTTTGTCTCATAGTGCATGACCTGACAAACATAGGAATCAATCAGCACCGGGTCCATTCCTGCCCAGATTCGATTCATCACTACCGGGTTTCCACCATCCTCGAAATCCAGATCTCCACAGATATTGTCGACTACGATAAAGTCCTGATGAATTCCGGCATTGAGATGTGCGATTGGCTTATGTAGTCCCATTGCATGGAATCTGCGTTTCTCGGTGTTTGGGATCAGGCCTTTCATATTTTTTAATGCACAGGTTATCTTTGTCTGACAGTGGCCTTTCAATACCGGAACGTTGATCAGAAAATCAACTTTTTCTACTCGTTCACAGATATTTAATTTCACGCCTTTACAATCGCGTTCTATTCCTTTATCTTCCTGCATATCCCAGAAAGGCACCTGATATTTCTCTGAAAGTTCCTGATAACCACATACCTCGTAACTCTCTTTCGTCTTGTCTCCTACCCAGGAACCTTCCAGAATTGCAATATTTTCATATCCATTCTCCTGCAGATATTCGATAATTCCCGCCACGATCTCCGGATGTGTGGTAGCTCCCCAGGAGGCTTCAGATGGTGAGACAAGATTTGGTTTGATGCCGATCTGTATTTTCTTATCTGTTATCTGAGATACAAGGTCACATTGCGCAAGGAGTTCTTTTGTCATTTCTTTGTATTGGGTACCACTTTTTATATAGATTTCATTTTTATTCATTGTGTTGTCCTTTTTTCTATGTAAATTGTGTAATTTCTCTTGTGCATTGTATCACAACTATTCCTGACCTGCAATAATCCGCCACTCACCACACACCACAAATAAAAATGCCATCAGTTACAAACTTATTCTGTAACTGACAGCATTTCATTTTACAAATAGTTTTACAAATATTTCTGCATATCATCCCGCAGATTCTCTTCCATTCCAATAAGCTTCTTTGCAATGGAAATACTTTCGGACGACGCATCTTTGCATTGGTGCATGGCTTCTGTGATAGACTGGGTTCCCATGTTGCAGCCATTCATGATGATCTTAACCGCCTGTTTATTCTCATCTTCTCCGGTCATCATTTTTACACCTGTCGTCATCCACGAAAATGTGGATACCATAACACCCGGTTCTTTCTCCGGCTGGCCTGCGCGAAGAAGTATTTTGGAAATTTCCTCTTCCAGTTCCTTGTGTTTTGAACAGGATTTTTCAATCGTTGCTGCGATTTTGGCATCTGTCACATGATGCTGTACCTGCTCCATGCTCTCAATTCCCATCTTGCATCCGACACTGCATTCTTCTAATAGTTTCTTTGTGCTGTTGTCCATGTCTGTCCTCCTGTATAAAAATTTACTTTCTACATGGAAGATAGTATACGTACTTTTTGACTATTTATGTATCTTTCCCGTTACTGGGTACGGAGTGTATAGTGGTTCAGTTGTCAAGACAAAAATCTAAGCTTTTTATAATGAACTGATATATGTAACTGGGTAGGGGAGAAAATTCCCCCTTAGGCCGCATGATTATCCAGTAACAGAATCGGATAATAGCAGGATGCCGGTGTCTGATTATTGAGTGCAGAATGACAACGTTCAAAGTTGTAAATATGCACATATTTACCGATTGCCTTCCGTGCTTCTCTGATATTGTTATATTGGGTCAGATACAGGAATCCACGCTTAACGGGGATGTATGTAATGTTACAATACTGTTTTTTCTGCACGATTGTACAGGTATAAAAACCTTAGTTTTTTTGCCTTTCAACCAATTCAGAAAAGAAACCTCCTGCTTTACTCAAAGACTGGTAGGTACCATCTTCAATAATGTGCCCTTTATCCAAAACGATAATCCGATCACATTCTTTGATTGTGGACAATCGATGTGCAATCACAATTCTTGTACTTTTTAAGTTTTTCAAAGAATCAGAAACATGTTTCTGTGTAATGTTATCAAGTGCAGAGGTTGCCTCGTCAAACAAAAGCACTTTCGGTTTTGTAACAATTGCACGCGCAATCATCAAACGTTGTCTCTGCCCTCCCGATATTCCACCGGAACCTTCACTTAATATCGTATGCATCCCCATCGGCATATTGCGTATATCATCTGCTACACCAGCCATCTCTGCTGCCTCCCAGGCCTCCTTTAATCCAAGCTGCGGTGCTGAAATCGTAATATTAGAAAAAATATCACCACTAAAGAGTTTTCCGTTTTGCATCACAACACCGATCTGTTGACGCAAAGATTTTTGATCTAACTTCTGAATATCCTTCCCATCATAATATACAGCTCCGGATTTCGGTGTTTCAAATCCCATCATTAATCGCATTAACGTTGTTTTTCCACAGCCGGTTGTCCCGACTATAGCAAGATACTGACCTCTGGGAATTTTAAGATTCAAATGGTCAATGATCCACGGTCCATCATCAGTATAGCGGAAAGATATATTATTTAACTCAATGCTTCCTTTAACCTTTTTTACAATTTGACGCTCTTCACATACTTCCGGCTTTGCTTTCAGTATCGGTTCTGCAAGATCCATGATCGGACGAAGAGCTGATATCATAGCTGCTACTGAAGTCAATTCCAAAATTGCTCCGCTCACCATTCCAAAAGATGTATTAAATGCCGCGTACTGAGGAACACTTAATGATTTGTTCGCCGCAACAGCGAATAACAACATGCTTCCTAATATCGTGACAACCGGTGACAATGCATTTTGAACTTTGAACGCAAACGGCGGATTATACCTGGCCTTAGCCTCCATCTGATATTTTTCTGCCCATTTTGCAAATGCACGCTCCTCACATCCTGCAAGTTTGATTTTCTGAATTCCCGAAAAGATCTCATATACAATACCCTGTACTTTTGTGGATGCTTCAAGTTCCATTGTCATTACAGTCAACCGCCCATAAACACTGACTCCCGCAATAAGAAGCTGAATGAAAAGAACTGCCAGAGCCGGCAAAAACATAACAGGAGCAATACTTAAAATCTGTATAAGATATACCGAGGAAAACAATGCCGTCATACCAAATCCCAATAATATTTCGCCAAAAATGGTACACAATTCTGTGAGAGCCATCACCCTCTCAGACAATTCACCTGCTGAATACTCTTTAAAAAACTGAACTGGTAAATTCAGGATTCTTGCAAACACAGCACTTTGGAGCTCAACTTTCATTTTCTGCTCTACACGTCCCCTCATCATCTCTTTTACAACAGAAAAAAGAAATTTTGAAACAGCAGTTCCCGCTAAAAGGACGGCAATAGAACCAACCATAATCGCCTGACCTGATGGCAGTATATTCTCCAGCAGAAAAGTAGTCGCCATTGGAACGATCAGACCTAACAGCATAATTGCTAATCCCGTAACTATCATATAAACTTTATCCTGACTTGTGAACGATTTCAGTATAAATTTAAACAGGTCTTTTTGTGTCAATTCCCTTTGCGGAAGCGGACGGTAAAAACAAACCGCTTCTTCGCAGAGCTCTTTTGCTGTCTGCGAATCAACACGATTCTTTGATTTTCCTTTTATATCCTGATAATAATAATGATCTCCTTTTCCCTGAAGGAGGGCTATCATCTGTCCATCTTTTCTTTCTGCCAGGATTGGTCCATAACAATCTTTCCACCATTCGCCTGCCAATTTAATACGTCTTCTCATGATCCCGCTTGGACGAAACAGATATTCCATCTGTTCTTCCAAATCCACAATATTGTCCGGCACAGTATTAACTTGAAGATGAAAATAACGACAAATCTGCGTCAATGCATTCTGATTTCCAGTGCTCTGGGTGTCTGCAAAGGTCTCATTGGTCTCCTTCATAACAACTGATGCCAGATTCCAGTATGCCTTTTGAAGCTGTTGTTTATTATTTGAAATTCTTTCTCTAATTTGACTGTCAAACCACCCCATATTAAACCTCTTATTCTATTGTAACCAATTGGGAATACATTCCACCCAGCTTATATAATTCCTCGTGAGTGCCTCTCTCTTTTATCTGACCATGCTCTAACACAATAATTTCATTACAGTCCCTGATCGTAGAAAGACGATGTGCAACTACTATCGTAGTAATTCCACGGTTTTTGATCGCCTTGGTGACTTCATATTCTGTTTTAGCATCCAGGGCTGACGTTGCCTCATCCAAGATCACGATTGTAGGGTCTCCTGCCAAAACTCTTGCAATCTCAAAACGCTGGCGCTGGCCACCACTAAAATTGCGGCCTCCTGCATCAATCTTGTGTTCATACCCTCCCGGACGCGCCATAATATCCTGATAGATCTGGGCATCCCGAGACGCAAGGATCACTTCGTAATCCGTAATGCTCTTATCCCACATTTTGATATTTTCCGAAATACTATCCTCAAATAATGTGATCTCCTGATCAACAACAGATAGAGAACCTGAAAACGACTCTCTTGGTATCTCAGTTATCTTTTTTCCATCGTAAAGGATTTCTCCCTCCCACGGTTCATAGAGCCCCGAAATCAGCTTTGCAATCGTAGACTTTCCGCAGCCAGATGGTCCTACAAAAGCAACTTTATCTCCGGGATGAATGATCAGATTAAAGTCTTTCAGAAGCGGCTCCTCCAATTTCGAGTATCCAAAAGTCACATGCCGAAGTTCTATTGTTCCTTTCAGCTTCTCAAATTCAGTAATATCATCCTCTGAAAACGTCTTTACATAACTGTTGTCAGAAGCATATTTCATAACATCCTGTACACGTTCCATAGAAGTACGTGTTTCCTGAATACTTTGTCCAATATCAAGCAGGCTTTCCACAGGCATCATAAATTGCTGAAGCAAACTCTGAAATGCCACAAGCATACCAACACTGAATTTTCCTTTCATGATCAGCCACACACCAATGGTAAGAATTACCGCATTCGACAATTCCTGAAGCAAAACCGGAATGCTCAGAAAGAAGCTATCATTTCTTAACTGCTTTACTGTCTGGATATTTGCTGAAGCCTGAAATCCAGCCCATCTTTCAAAGAACCCATTTTCTGCACCTGAGCTTTTAATACTCTCTATCATATCAATTCCTGACATAGTTGCAGAATCCACTTTACTTTCATCCCTCATACGAACTCTGGTAGTTTCCACCCGCATATGTGATGCAATCTGAGACGCAAGCAGATTTAACACAATCGCAATACAACCTACAAAAGTCAAAACCACACTGTAACGTATCATGATTATAAAATAGAAAAACAACAGTATAATCTGGATAAATACCGGAGCTATTTTTGCGATCAAAGTCTCTGCAATCTGATCATTCAGTTTTTGTCTGCCAGCAAGGTCTCCCACCATTCGTTGTGCATAAAAATCCATGGGCAGATGAAGCATATGCCACATAAATGAGGCATTTGATACAATAGCAAGCTTTCCTTTAATTCTGTAAAGATATATCTCATTAAGAAAACCAACAATCATTCGGAATATAGCAGTGAAAAGCATTGCCACCAGAAGCATTTCAAGCCAATGCATATTATGTCCGGGCAAAATCTGATCCGTAAATATTCTGGCAAACACGGGAGTAACCAAGCCTACAAAAGCAACAAGGGCTGCCGTAATCATTACAAAAATCACAGAAGCCGTTGTATTGGCCAGTCTATCCTTCAAAAACTTAAATACACTTTCCGGCTTTCCACCCTTCTCAAAGTTTTCTCCTGGTGCGAACTCAATACATACTCCTGTAAAAGAATGATCAAATTCTTCCATCGTTACCTTGATCGTTCCACGTGCAGGATCATTAATTACAGCTGCATTTTTGGTAAAACCGCATAACACAACAAAATGATTAAAGTTCCAATGGATAATTGCAGGATAAGTAACATTCTCTTTTACTTCGTCTACCCCATATCGATGCGCTTTTACCTCCAGCCCATAACTTCTTCCAGCTTTTGCAATATTGGAAGCTTTGCTTCCATCTCTTGATACTCCACAATCACTACGAACTTGTTCAAGCGGTAACCACTTGCCGTGATACGCAAGAATCATAGCAAGGCTTGCTGCACCACATTCCAGGGCTTCCATCTGCATAATAACCGGAACTGTGATTCTTTTTTTTCTCTTTTTCATAGCACTCTCCTAATTCAAAATAAATTGAATTGGTTTCATTTCGGCTGTTGTAATGATAACTGTTGCCAGCATATTTGAGGGAATGTCTTCTTCAGCTATAACCCGAACTTCATAAGAATAGTTTCCATCAAGCACATTATCCGCAAGCCAGTCTTCTGATATTTCAGCACGAATTTCTTCCTGTGAATAAGGATTCTGACTCACTGCTTCCACTTTGCCACTGATGTTTCTTCCATCAGGCAGTGTAATATTTGCCTTACATCCTATCAGGTTTGTGTTGGCATTTTCTACACATTCATAGCAGTTAATCACATTACCTCCAACAGTAACTCCTTTCACTGTCATCGTCTGTGGAAGACTTCCTACAACGCTCCATACAATCACAGATATTACTGCCACCAGAAGTGCCGCCATAATTAACCAAACCTTCGGATGAGACACCTTAATATATGCATCTAATTGTTCCGGAGATTCAACACGATCAAGACTTTCCCTTCTAAATATACTCTGTTTATCCACTTTTTCATCCTCCAGTATGCAGTTTGCTTTGCCCCATTCCTCACTTTCAACGCCCGCATTATTATTGTTGTCCCCTCCCATCACTGATGGTAATCAAACGGATATTCGCAATCCGTTTCGCTACTTGCTCATAACCAAAACCAACGTTTTATCTATTATGTCAGCTATAATTATATTATTATATCATCACGTACCAATCACAGCAATACTTGATTATTTTTAATTCTATCTGGTCTCTGACGCTTTGCATCAAAGATCTCCAGATAAAAATAATTTTTTCTTCATATAATGTGACAAATTCTCTTCTGATGTTTATAAACAGATAGGAAGCATTCGAATTCTTACAGGAAAGGAGAACTATTATGAGCGAAATCAAACAGAACATTACAAACGAATTATCTGAAGAAGAATTAGAAAATGTTGCCGGTGGTTTTGGCCGTCCTACTATGGATGATCCCAGATATAGGGAGCAGATGAGGATAAACAATATGTTAAAACGAGGCATGAATATGGAGGAAATTCAAAAAGCGTTGAAGCGTTGAAGTTCTATTCGTAAATAACTATATCAATCCTTCCGGGCAGCCTTAGGGCTGCCCCTGTTTTTCTCTGGTCACCTTATCACTTCCACGATTAGTCAGAGTTCCTGCCAGTACCACCGTTCCTGGCACCAGCACCATGATATATATGATTCCAAGCCCAAATCTGAGGAACTTGCCAAGGCTTCGGCTTATTTCTTCTATTATATATGGGCACCCTGTATTTATCCACCAGTACAAAGGAATTAATGCAAAAATACTGATAAACAACCTTAGCTTTTGCGAAATTCTGTCAAAATCTAATTGTCTTTTTTCCAGTATCCTGCAGATGACAAAGGATGCAATAAATCCGACTCCTTCATATGCATCTCCCCGCATTTTAGCAGGATCAACCAGAAGTGATCCATCCGGCAGATAATCAAGTGGATATGGTTTGTATTCATAGTACAGCACAGCAGCAATACAGATCAAAAGCCCTGCCACAAGAATCATGAGGTCTCTTTTTTTGTCTTTTTCACTCCACAATTCCAACCACCCGGTCATATACATCATAACTGCTGTTGATATAAATCCCACCAGAACATCCTGCGGAGTATGCACTCCCAGATAATTTCGTGAAAACATAGTCAGGAATACCAGCACAAACAACAGACCAGCAACGACACTGTGCCTTTTTTTCATGAACCAAAGTCCACTTCCACCGAACATAGCCGTCGCCCGCGTTGTATGTCCACTTGGAAATGAATATCCGGTAGCTGCTGTTTTAGAATCACCATAGGGTAAAATCCGTGTATCCCGTATCCATGGGCGATAGACACAGAAAGTAAGCTTTAAAAATCCGTTGATAAACAGACCACCCCCAAGTCCTGCCAGGATTTTTCGTCCCGCCTTCCGATCAAATGCCCAGTAAATCATACACATCATTGCAATAGGTAAAAATCCTGCGGACAGCTTTGTTACTGCATTCATAAGCGGTGTCAGGATACTGCCGACTGTTTCGCGAAATTGTTGCAGGTACAATAAATACTCAATATCCATAGCTTTCCTCTTTCTGCTGTTCTTTCAGGCGAAAATAAAGCTGTGACTGTGTTAAATACTGATATGGTCCGGCAAAGAATATATTAACCAACCCGAATGTTATAATTCCCAAAAGGCTCCATCCTATAAAAGACAGATCTAATACAAATGCAGCCCACTTATTTCCCTTCATCATCTGACGACTCTTTTCAAAAGCTTCTTTTCGATTCATCTGTGGATTCTCTGCCAACAAAAACGGAATCATCATATACTCATACTGTTTTATAATTCCCGGAATTATAAACAAAAGACTCCATAAGCTTACAAACAATGTCCGTAAAAACATAATCCAGCCAACATTCTTTCCATCTCTCCTGTTGATCACCGACCAGATACTTCTCGTCTCTGCTGTTCCGTATTCACATTGAATAAACAGCTTTTTACATCCCACCTCCAGAGGATTCCAAATCAAAATCGTCACAATAAAGTTAACAAGCAACGCCACTGCCACAATTCCAAGTGCAATTCCTAAAACAAGGCCAAAATCATCAGTTCCTACTGTGCCTATCACTTCATCAAAACTTCCGGAAGAAGACCTTTCTACTACCGAGGCCACTCCCGAACCTCCAATCAGGGATAATATAACTCCTGTCAGAACTGCTTTCCAATAATTTATCTTTAAAAGCTGTTTGGCACACTCTTTCAATTCTCTCCTTGTCCACATATACAATTCCCTCCTCATCAAACTGCCCATATGCAAATATCTCATATCTGAAATATGTCATCTGGCTTTCATAATCTATTACAATGCATTATCCCCAGTCAGTTCAGGCAGAGTCTCTGTAGCCTGAACGCCTATTCCCCCTGTTTTTCCATAATCATTCGCAACTTCTCCAGAGCACGTTTCTGTATCATCCTTACATTTCCCGGTGATAAATTCATCTGCCTGCCAAGCTCTGTGGAACTTTTCTGATAATAAAATCTTCCCAGAAGAATTTCCCGTTCTCTGTCAGAAAGCTGCTCCAGACTTTTTCTTAATGTCTCTTCTCTCATAATCTTTGCCACAATCTCCTCCGGCATTTTTTCCCGGGGAATTGTCTGCTGCTTCAGGATTTCCAGAGAATAATGAGTCTTTTTATCCCTATAATAGTTTTTCAGGCGGTTTGCTGTGATTGCATACAACCAGGTAGCTATACTACCTTTTTCTTCATCATAACTGTCCATATTCCTGTAAAAAGACAGAAATACATCTCCAGTCAGTTCTTCCGCTTCATACAGATCAGGAACTCTTTTATGTATAAATGTCAAAATTTTCAGATAATATTCCTGATAAATACACTCAAATTCCTCATACTTCATCCTCCGCCTCTTCATAAGACTCAATCTCTGCATAGAGATGTGTATCTTCTTTCACATCTTCCTCTGGCTCGTACAGTTCTTTACACTCCTTATCTGTATACATAATATAATAAGAATTATCGTCATGAAGCATGATCCATACATAATTATCTGCTGGAACCGTGATTGCATAATCCTTTTCCTGCTCTGTACCAGGAGCTGCAGTAACCGTCACATTACGTACATCACCTTCTGCTTTTTCTGCTTCTTCGTACTTTTCACAGAGATCTGCTACATCCTCAAGTCTGTCCACGCCGTAGGAGAATTCCATCTTCGAAGCTTCTTCTGAAGTGCCGTCCTTATGATTCAGAATCTGAGTATGTTTCAGTGGTCTGTAATCATCCGAAGCAACCACATATTCCATAGAAATCCAGTCTCCCTCTGTGTAAGATTCTCCATCGCCCTGAGAATTCAGTGTGCTCTGCGTAAGTTCTTCAGGTACTTTTGTCTGTATAATGATCGTATCACCATCGTCCTTCAGATCCGTCACTTCTTCCTCCATGGTTTCATCTGTATAAAAGCTTATAAGATCATCTGCATTTCCATCTGCTTCATCAATATACAGACAGGAGAGATACTCATCTCCTTCTTTTCCGTATTTTAATTCGCCATCCTTATAGAGCATCTGGGTAGTACCATACATATCTACATACATCACTTCAGAATCTTCATAATCATATACCTTTGTATTCTGCAGTATATATTCACAGGTAGCTTCATAGCTTTTATGATTGCTTACAAGACTGTCTGTTTCTCCTGCTTTCATCATCTGTTCCAGTGCATTGTCTTTTGTCAGTTCAGGTAACGTATCCGATGCCTGGACACTCACACATCCTGCTCCCAGAGTTCCCATAATCAGTGCCGTCACAATAATCATTCTTTTCTTCATTTTTTAATCTCCTTTCTTTTGAATGTTTTTGTGGCTATATTATTTATATTTTTATATTATTTGAATTTAATTCCCTTGTCCATATTTTTGCGTGAATAGTCAAAATATGGCGTAAAAAGGCCTTCATATGATTTGATTTTGCCTTCTGCCAATGGTATACTTATTTTTAATAGGTAACCTGACCATTATCTATCTTTATGACAGGAGGGTTTTATGATAGCATTGCGTTATTTCTGCGGATTTTCTCTTCAGATTTTTCCTTATGCATTTTTCTGTTTGTATCCATTTCGGGATCGTTTCCGCCTAAGCACAAAAAAGACAATGCTCATGGCACTGTCCATTTTTATTGTAATGGTCATTCCGTTTTCTCTTATCGCACAGTTCAACATTGGCGGTGATTACAAAGAGCTAATCTGGAATGTTATTTTTTATATTGCCCTGCTACTGTTCGGAGTGTTGTATTGTTTTATCATCCAGGCAAAAATAGCAGAAAAACTATTTGTATTTTTTGTTGTAATGAGCTACGGATTCTTTGTTACAAGCACCGTTACCTTTTTGCACCGTACTTTCCGGTTCCCATCCGATTATTTTATGTATCCGCCCTTTGCACTGGCTCTCACACTTATCATAAATCTGGTTCTTGCGAAACCATTTCTCATGCTGATGGAGCGAATCCGTACTATGATCAATGCAGATCTGGAATCACGGATCTGGAAGATTCTCTGCTCCCTCCCTGCTTTGTTTATTCTGATTGCCAGCATTGCACAGTTCTCAAGCATAATAAATCTTTCCAATAATATAGTTGTCCATGTTATGTTTGTACTGTTTGCAGTATTTGCTTTCATGGTGTATGCCGTATTCTTCAGTGTCATGGGATACATCCGCAGTAAACAGGAAGAACAGCGGATTTCTGAGCGCATACTGGAAAACTACCGGAATCAGGCAGAAAACAACGAACATATTCTGGAAATACACCATGAGATCCGACATCATATGAATGCCCTGTCCTCCTATCTTAAACAGGAGGACTATGCAGGTGCCAGACAGTATACACAGAAATTTACTGAAGAAGCCGAACAGCTTCCTTTTGTCACCTACACAGCCAATGCTCTGGTCAATTCCATCCTTTCGGAATTTGCAGAACGTGCCAGCCGTTATAAAGCCATCGTGGAGTACAGTATTATCATTGGCAGAAGACTCAACATGGAAGACATTGATTTGTGCCGGATGTTGACAAATATATTGGAAAATGCAGTAGAAGGGTGTCAGAATGTTTCTGAAGGACAGCGGATCATCCGGCTGAATCTCCATTCAAAGGGAAATTTTCTGTTTATTAAATGTGAAAACTCCTGCAATGAGGATAACTTGAGAATCACGAATGGAAACTATAAATCCAGTAAAAAGAACAGTGACAGACACGGTTACGGCCTTAAGATCATCAATGGAATCGCCGAAAAATACAATGGTATACTGAGCGTACAGGTACATGATGGCTTTTTTGCTGTAACAACAACGCTTTGTCTTGACGAAAATAACGAATAATAGGAGGCTTTCACTATGTACCATATTGCCATCTGTGATGATGAACCGATTTTTTTAACACAGATATCAGAAATGATCATCGATATTTTAGCATCCATGGGAGAATCCTGTGAGATTCGAAAATATACTTCTATTTCAGAATTAAAAAATACATTGCAGAATACTCCCAAAAGCTGTGACATTCTGATTCTTGATATTATGCTGGGTGAAAACAATGGGATCAGCTTTGCAGAATGTCTCCGTGACACTGAAAACCAAATTCCCGTTATCTTCATTTCCAGCAGTAAGGAATTTGTATTCGATGCATATTCTGCTGAACCTGTAGGTTATATCCTTAAGCCGGTCAGCCGTCAAAAACTTGCAGAAGCACTAACCCGTGCAATCCGACATCTGATCCCGAAATCCATTATAATCGACACTCCGTCCAGAACTGTATCCTTTCATATCAGGGATATTACCTATATTGAAATAATCAATAAAGAACTGCAGATTCACCTTCAGGACGGTACTGTCACGAAGATATATAAATCCCTTTCTGCAGTCCGTGAAATTCTGCCGAAAGATATCTTCGTGCAATGTCACAGATGCTACATTGTTTCTTTGTATGCTATCCGTTCAATCAGACGCTTTGAAATCACACTGAATAATCATGAAATAATCCCGGTCAGTAAATACAGCTACCGGGATGTCCAGGAACAATTACAGCAATACGCTGCAAAATGGTTTTAATTTTTCCAAACAGCAGAAAACGGCGGTCTTATCGACCGCCGTTTTCTCATTGATATTTTGCAACAAGCTCTCCGGCATTTGCTTTCACATCATCGGAAACAAGCCCCGGGAATTCCTCTTCCAGTTCATTCAGGATATTCAGAATATCTTCTTTTTCCTGACCGGTACTGATAACAACCTCGCAATAGTTGATCTTCTCCATACCTGCCACTGAGGTTTCCAGCTGCATAATATAATCCACATGCGGATTCCCATATAATCGGATCAGATCCTCCTGCGACCTTGCTTTCATCTTAAAGTTCAATGCATATTTCAGGTTCCGTTTCATACTATAATTTTTGTCAGTTCCGAGTATGCTGTCCACAAAAATAGATAGTGGATTTCTTCCCTCCATGGCAGCCGTTGTTGTTGTCATTCCGGACCATCTTGGATTAATTTCGATAATATACCATTCTCCTGCCCGGTAAACCAGATCGACTTGCACTGTTCCTTCAAATTTCAAACTCTGTGCCATATTAAGCAGTTCTTCCTGTACCTTTTCAAAATGATAGGAAGGATCCGTCACCGGACCAAATTTTACAGAGCTTAACGGATCTGTAATGCCCTCTTTTGTTACAGAAAAGGCAATCGGCGGAAGGACACTGTAACGTCCCTCTACACCATGAATTTCCGTTCCGAACTGTTCTCCCTGGATCAGTTCTTCCACCATTATATCTGAATTGTTCCGATCGGAATTAAGAAAGCTCTCTACTTCCTCATAGGAGTTCATGACTTCCACTCCGATTGACCCTGCACCTAATGTATCCTTCACAATGACCGGAAAGTTCATTTCCTTAATCCGATAAAAAACATATTCCTTATATACATTTATACTGACACCCGGATTCTTCTTCTCCGCAAGAAACAGCTCATGGTGAATATAGATTCCCTTTGCCGCTTTGACAAAGCTGCGGAACATGATATTACTACGCCACTTATCAAATGCTGCCACTGACACCAGCGTATTATTGGCAATGGTTGCAATTCCTCTTTTCTGTAATTCCTCAGCAATGAGAGCGGTCTTGATCGGTACCCAGTCAAAGGGAACGGCTCCCGATGCAATTGCTACAGCAATATCCGGCTTCTGCTGTGCAATCAGCTCTGCCGTATCCTCCGCACTCATTCCACTCTCCAAAAGCACGTATTTCACCTTCTCAGGTTTTTTGCAGATTTCCCCATCTGCCACGTCAAAAATGTAAGAACCATTCAGGGGTCCTGCTACAACAAATTCGCAGTCCGGATAAAGCCGGTCCATTTCATCCCAGGTATCTGCCCGGAACGGCTGGTAGGTTGTTTTTGTTGATGAATTGGAATGTGCTGATGTTGACGCACTATAAAATACAATACGCATAATCTCTTCCTCCGCCTATTTTCTATTATTCAAACTGTGCCTGATATAATCTGGCATAGGCTCCGTTTTGTGCTAATAGCTCTTTGTGGCTGCCCTGCTCCACGATATGTCCGTTCTCCATAACCAGGATCACGTCTGCATTGCGAATTGTGGACAGACGGTGGGCAATGACAAAGCTTGTCCGTCCCTCCCGCAGCTTATCAAGTGCCTGATCAATCATGGCTTCGGTTCTGGTATCTACAGAACTTGTTGCCTCATCCAAAATGAGAATATTCGGTTTCACAAGAAATGCCCTGCAGATCGTCAACAACTGCTTTTCTCCGGCAGAAAGGCTTGACATTTCATTGGAAATTACAGTCTGATAACCATCAGGCAGTGTACTTACAAACTGATCCACGAAGGTCTCCCGGCATGCATTCCGGAATTCTTCTTCCGTGATTTCCCGTTTCAAACCATATTTCAGATTGTCTTCGATCGTTCCTTTATACACCCAGGTGTCCTGCAGAACCATTGCAATGTTCTCCCGCAGGCATGCTCTTGTAAGGTCGTGAATTTCTACTTTGTCATCAAAAATAATTTCTCCAATGTTTACTTCATAAAATCGTTCGATCAGATTTACAAGTGTTGTCTTGCCGGCACCAGTTCCTCCAACAATAGCGACCATCTGGCCCGGTTCTACAACAAGGTTCATATGTTCGATCAGCTTCCTCTCAGGTACATAAGAAAAGCTCACATCCCGGAAATCGATCTTTCCCTGCAACCGGTAGCTCTCTCTGGCTTCCGGTTTTTCTTCAGCCTGATCTTCACTGTCTAACAGCTCATAGATCCGGTCAAGAGACGCTATTCCGGACTGCAGTGAAGAATACGCCTGGGACAGCTTGGAAAAGGGTGTCTGAAACTGTCTGGTATACTGAATAAATGCCTGCACATCTCCGACCGTCATCTGTCCGGATATTACCCGTAAAGCACCTCCCAATGCCACAATCACATAATTCAGATTCGTAAAGAACCGGGACAATGGCTGAATCAAGTTCGATACGGCCATAGCTTTGAAGGAAGATTCATACAGCAGACGATTCTGCTTCCTGAAAGCTTCCACGAACTTCTCTTCCTGACCATAAAGCTTCACAATATTGTGTCCGTTCACACTCTCTTCCACATTACTGTTAATCATTCCGGTATAATACCACTGCTTCTGATATTCCTTACGCACAAACCTGGAAATCAGGGTCACAATCCAGCCCGAGACCGGAATAATGATCACAGTGATCAATGCCAGCCTCCAGTTAATTGCAGTCATCATGACAATCATCCCGACCAGCTGGAAAATACTGTAAATCGTATCTGCACCGGAAGAATTCAGAGTCGTGACCACATTATCAATATCATTTGTGGTCCGGCTCATGATATCTCCGTGACTGTTTGTATCAAAATAATTTAATGGCAGCGACCATAGCTTTGTCTCTACCTGACTGCGCAATTCTTTCGCCGTATCAGAGATGATCCGTGTGGAAAACCATGCGGATAGCCATTTCGATACGAACTGGATCAGAAAAATCACACTCGATATCCCTGCCCAGAAGAAAAAACGGTCCCAGTGAATGTTACTGCTTACCGGGTTTGACATATCCTGTACAATGGAATCCGTTGCATACCCCAGATACTGCGGTCCCAGCGCTGTAGCAACCGCTGAAATAATAATACTGAACAGCATAAGAGCGGTCAGCATCTTATTTTTAAAGAAGAAGAGCTTTAACAGCCGCTTGAAAGACCCCTTTTGTATGGTCTTTTTCTGCTTTGTACTCATGATGCCACCTCCTTATCTGTGGGCTGGGAAGCCACAATTTCCTGATAAGTCCGGCTGCTTTGCATGAGTTCTTCATGTGTTCCAACCGCTTCAATACGTCCCTGATTCATCACAAGGATCTGGTCAGCATCCTTAATGGTACTGATTCTCTGTGCAACAATAATCACAGCCGCATTCTGTGTAACCGGCTTCAGTGCTCTTCGCAGCTCCTGGTCTGTCCGGTAATCCAGTGCAGAGAACGAATCATCAAACAAATAGATGGAGGGTCTGCGGACAATTGCTCTTGCGATTGCAAGCCGCTGCCGCTGCCCGCCCGAAAAGTTTGTTCCCCCTTCGGAAACCTTCATCTTAAGACCACGTTCGTTTTTCTCCACGAACTCCTTTGCCTGCGCAATCGAAAGAGCCTCCCAGAGTTCTTCCTGTGTTGCATCCGGTTTTCCATCCCGCAGATTGTCCTCCAGTGTCCCCGAAAACAGGAAAGCCTTCTGCGGAACCATGCCGATTGCCTGATCAAGCTCATGCCTTAACAGCTTCCGGACATCCATGCCATCTACGAAGACCGTCCCCTCTGTCACATCTGCAAGACGTGGAATCATATCAAGCAAGGTAGTCTTACCACATCCGGTAGATCCGATAATCGCCGTCGTTTTACCCGGCTGTGCGCAGAAGGAAATGTCCTTCAATACAGGCTCCACCTGCTCATTATCCGGTGCATAGGAATACGTCACATGTTCAAAACATATTTCTCCCCGGAACTGCTCTGGCAAAAAAGCATCCTCTCTGTCCTGAATTTCACTTTCACTGTTTAAAATCTCTTCAATACGTGTAACCGATACCTCGGCTCTTGGTAGCATAATAAAAATCATGGAAGCCATCAGGGTTGCTGTCAGAATAAAGGATATGTAGGTTACGAAGCCGATCACCTGTCCAATCTGTACCTGACCGTTTCCCGCCATACGGCCGCCAAGCCAGATCAGCGAAATATTGGCAAAGCTCATTGTCAGGGTAAAGATTGGCTGCATCAGCCCTGTAATCTTACCGATGCTGGTATTAATCCTTGAAAGATCTCCGTTAATCCGTTCAAAGCGTTCCTTCTCGCCTTGTTCCTTCGTAAAGGCCTTTACCACACGGACACCGGAAATCTGATCCCTGAGTACGGTATTCATCTCATCTATTTTCGTCTGCTGTTCTCTATAATAAGGAAGGATCAGCTTTAAAAATACCACAGCAACCCCAAGCAACAGGGGTATCGTCACAAGCAATACCACCGAAAGCTTCACGCTTTGGGACAAGGCAAGCACAAGACCTCCGATAAACATCATCGGTGCTGCAATAATCGCGGTAAATAAGAACGTAATAAACTGGGTTACCTGCTGTACATCGTTTGTTGCCCTGGTAATCAGCGTAGGAGCTCCCATGCTTCCGATCATCCTGCGTGAAAAATGCATCAGCTTCTCATAAACCTGCTCCCTCAAATCCCGTCCGGTCATCAGTGCCACCTTTGCTCCGAAAATACCAGCCAAGGTTGATAGCAGAAACTGGATAAAGGCTATTCCCAGCATGAGAATTCCCTGATGCATGATATATGCAGCATCCGCATTCGCCACACCATAATCGATCACTCTGGAATTGATTGTTGGCAGATACATGGTTAAAAAGGACTGACCAAGCTGCAGTAAAATGACCAGTATCAAAAGTCCCCTGTATGGGCTTAATACTCTTCGCAAAAATCCGGTCATGCCTGTCCCTCCATAAAATCATCAATAACGGAAGCATATGCATCCATCATCTTACGCCCCGGCATACCCGGAAATGCATTTACCTCTGCCAGCACATACTCTCCATCACCAATCATAAGATCCAGTCCGATAATCGGAAGATCAAATATGGACGCCACCTTTTCACAGAATACCTTTTCTTCTTCGGTAAGAGTCTTCTCCTGTGTAGTTCCACCCACATGTACATTCGAACGGAATTCATCAGGATTCGATGCATGGCGCTCCATCGAAAAATAATATCTGCCATGGAGAACAACAACACGGATGTCTCTTCCTTTGGAAGTAGCAATATATTCCTGTGCCACATAAGCCTGTCCATAGGAAAGAGTTGCAAAGTAATCCTTAAGCTCCTGGCCGTTATGGATCAGTTCTACACCAATCCCTCCAAATCCACTGTCCGGCTTCACAACAAATGGATAACCAAAACGACCAGACAGTGTTTCGGGATCAGAATCTTTGAAAAACACCATCGTATCAGGCACCCGTATTCCATTCTGTGCAAGTCTCTGATAAGTTGCAATCTTACTTCTTGCGACCTGAAGCTCACGCAGATTTAAAATAGATGGAATTCCCGCATCCTGAAGCATATTCTCCAGAATAAATCCATCCGTGGATCCAAGCAGTGGCCAGAAATAATCCGGCTTTTCCATTTTTTCGCCCAGACAGGTGATCACAAGCTCCCCGTTCCTGCAAATTTCAATCGTGGAATATTCGCAGAAAAGTACTTCCTTATCTTTACCTATCAGTGCCTGCATCTGCCTTCTTCCATTTGTCTTAACATCTTCCACAGTACTATCCTGGCTTGCTACTAAAGCTAAAATTTTCATAGGCTCCCCCTTTTATTTTCACAAAGTCCTTCCATTTATTTTACAAGCTCCACTCCGTATTCTGTCTGACTGAAAAAGAATTTCCGCTGCAGTTCATTCCGGATGATGTGCACAGGCTTCAGCTGTGCCGGCGCAATTCCCTTCATTATCATCAGATCACGGTATAAGCTATATGTCTCCGGCTCTAAGATATTTAACTTAGTTGGCGCACAGATTCCTTTTGCCACCTTATCTCCCATGGACGGATTGGCCTTAGCAAGATTCCTCTCCAGAAAAAAGCGGATTTCCTTTGCTTTCATCCCCTCCGGAAGGCTTTCGATTTCCATAAAATAAGTATAACGTGGAGGAACATGTTCAACATCCGGATATACTGTAAAATCAATCATGTCAAAGCCAAGCTGCTTTGCTGTATCCTCTGCGGCAGTCCTGAGTGCCACTTCTGTTGTCTTCTCCCCCATAATACTAACTGTCTGATCAATACGTCCGATGAATTCCAGAATCGGCAGATTCTTATATTTTCCTGCAATCTTTACCGCATCACGCATACGATACCGGTAAAAACCGGAAAGATTCGTAACAATCACTTCATATTCCTTACCTGTCTCAAGCTGATCTATCGTTACTATTTTGGAGAAATCATCGTCTGCGTCTGTCGGCAGAAATTCATAGAACATACTGTCCGGAACCGGCACGCTCTTCTCATCATTTAACTGGTACGGGACACTGATCATGCCTTCAGATGCATTAATTCCGGTAAAATAACGGGCTATTTTTTCTCCCATATATTTCTCTTTGATCTTATCAGCATAAACCTTAAATCCACCGGAACCGACACCGGTAAGGAACTGTGCATGAGGCCACAGCTTCGGTACTATCGGTTTCTCAAACCCCTGCATGAAAATCCCCCTCAGTTCCTGCGCTCTCTCCGGCATGGGTTGAATTTTCTTTAAGAGACTGGAACGGACTTCCTCTGACATTTTAATACCCGGATCAATCGTTCCCTGTTCAATATCATTAACCAGAAGCTCCCAATTCTGTTCCATATAACGCAATACTTCCAGTAAAAACCCAAGAAAGTTCGCTGCCATATTCGTAAGATCCTGGTCCATCAGTCCGAAACGTGCATGCAGATATCTGGTGTTGGTTTCCGATTCCGGATAAATTGCTTCATCGGGAGATGTAAAACTCATTCCGAGGTAAGGGCGGAATTCACCGATCATTTTTACTGACAAAGCCCCATAAGTAACACCGCTTTTCACATGCTGGATCTCTGCAATGGATTCCGCAATGGACATATTCCGTCCGTTGATCCAGTCTTCTCCGAGTTCTTTTGCGACCAGCCCCATACGGTAGGGACCATTATACTTCTGAAAAACCTGAAAAGCCTCTTCCGTCAATGGTATACGCTTGGGATTTCCAATCGTTCCTGAAGACTTGTTATAATGTACAACCTTACCGGAGGTAATCAGATTCTCCTCCCCATCCTCACTCATTCTTAAAATATAGCCTGCATAATCATCGTATACACTAACCGGAACCTTCTTCTGGTATTCTTCTATGGAATGAATATCCGCAAAGCCATATTTCCTTCCATATTCCGTATCCTTATTCTGTTCCAGAATCCTTAAAAGCAGCTTTTCATTTTCCCTCATAGGATCCTCTGCCATCCGATTCAATGCTTCCACTACCGGTATTCCCAATTTGATCTGTTGCAGATTCCCCTGTCCGGCAGGTGTTAATTTTCTCTCTTCAATTGTCATATTCTTTTCCCCATTTTCATCTGTCTTTTATTGTTCGACTGTCAAAATACTGTCAAATCCGGTTGCTTCAAATACTTCCATAATAATTTCATTGACATGCTTTACAACCATACTTCCCTTTGCTGCATTCATTTTCTTCTGACAGGATAAAAGCACTCTTAATCCGGCACTGGAAAGATATGCAAGATCGGTAAAGTCCAGAACAAGCTCGGTAACTCCATCAAGCTTTTGGAAAATCTCCTTCTCAAATTCCGGTGCTGTTGCAGAGTCCATTCTTCCTTCCAAAGCAACCTCCATTTTCTTTCCCTGTGTTTTAACATCAAATTTCATTGATTTAACCCCCTTGTATTTTATACATATGCGGTAACTATTTTATCTGAATCCGTGCTTTCTTCAGTTCCCTGTTCTTTATCTGAATTTGTGTTTTCTGTATCAGTATTTTCCTCTTGATGATCCTGATCCGTAATATCTGCTTGATCTTCTTTGACAGGTAATTCTGAATCTTGTTCCATCATAAGAATATTGCCTGCATACACGGTTGTTGCTACAATACTTTGACTTAAAGTACTGAACAGCAATACAAAAGATAGCAAACATGCAAAAAGCCTTTGTTTTAATTTTGACCTTCTTAATACAAACGCTGATACTCTTGATTCGATTTTTTTCATTTGAAGTATCCTCCTTTCCATTATCCTTTTATACCATCATAGTCAGAAAGCTCATTACTATATCTGGTATAAACTTTCTCTATTTTTCCTCCTTCCTTCTTTTAACTGTTTTTATATCTATATTATATATATTATTTGAATTTAATTTCTCTGTCTATATTTTTGCGTGAATAGTCGAAATATAGTGTAAAAAGACATCCATCTGATTTGATTTTGCCGCTTGCAAATGGTATACTTATTTTAATTTCCCACAAAAGATCAACTCTTCTCCAGTACTGCTTTTCTCTCAAATTAGTACCTTCTTATAATCAAAACCTACACCATCATCTTTAATTCTTTTTCAACACCTTCAATCCGCTTGCAAAGTTCTTCTTTTGATAAAAGATTAACTTCCTGATTCTCTACATTCCGCATTACTGAATTTTGATTTTCACAATTCTTAGGCGGCTCATTCTGCTGGACTTGTTGCTCTTGTTCCTCAGCTTCTTTTATCATAAAATTTTTCACATAAATAATATTAGGCTTCAGACAGATCACAGAGGATCTTTGGAAAGATGATCTAGATCCGTCCGATGATAAATGCGTGATTAGCCTGATAACGAAATTTATTGGAACTTTTGAAAGTGATGTCTATTTCTTCATCTGCATCATTCTTGATAAGGGAAACAAGATTTGAAAGAAGCATATTGATATAAAATTCCTGAATGATAGATGTTGCAGTAGCACCGGAAAACTCTTCCATAGCAAAGCGGCTCTTTAATTCTTTGTATTTTAATTCCACCGGCCATATGCCGATATTTTAGAAATGCTGATAGTTTATTTCAATCCACAAAGCCGTTTGATAGTATCTTCGTCATTGACATACTTGAACACCACATCATCCTTAAAGATAGAACTGTCACTATCGCCAAGCTTATGCAGTGCTTCTCTGATACAATCTGCTTCCATAGTCAGGAACATCAACATATAATCTTTAAATCCAAGTTTTCTGTTTCTGATAAAATCAACTCCAGGCTTGACAGCATAGTTTTCCGGGGTTTTGGAAAGTTCATTAATTGCAGCAAGTAAAATAGCTTTAATAGAATCTGAATAGTTCATAAAATACTCCTTTGATTAAGTTGTTAAGATTAACAGTCCCTAATCAAAGGGCGTTATTACTGATTGATCAGTAATAACGCCGCATATTAAAAAACATTTGTCAAGTAAAATTTAAAAATATCAAGTAGGTATCAAAAAGATTATTACTATTTATAGCCGACTATTTTTTAAGTTAATGACATTGGGAGTGAACAGTAACTCTTTTCTATCTGTGCAAAGCAATCGCTATATTCAGATATGCCGCAAAAGTAAGCCAGATCAGATATGGGATCATAAGCTTTGCCGCACCTTCATCAATTTTTGCAAATTCTTTTATCATAACAAATACCAGATACCATAACAGCAACAGCCAGACTGCCGCAAATAATTGCCAGCCGAAATTAAAGAAAAGTATCGGCCATAAGAAGTTTATCGCCAGCTGAATCAGGTATAACTTTAATGCTTCTGCTTTTGGATCTTTCATGTATATTCTGTATGCAGCAATTCCCATCAGTGCATAAAGAAGCAGCCAGACCACCGGGAATACCCACCCCGGCGGCGACAATGGCGGGCGGTACATTTCCTGGTATTGTTCCATACTTGTGAAAGTAAGAAAGCCTGCAATCACTCCGGTTCCCAGAGAAATTAACAGGCTGATCAATAAGGGTTTTTGCTTCATTAAAGAGCTCCCTTTGTTTCTAAAATTAATTTATTATATTCTGCTGTCATGGCAGACATTCTACTTTTGGCTGCATTACTGAAAATATTATCTATTGTCTGCTTTATTGGTTTTTCTTAATGAAAATACTCATTCTCTGCACCAGATTCATTTCTTTGATATATGTAAGTGCTGTCTTGATTGCAGCGCCCTTTCCCATGTTTGTCTCATCTCCATTTATGAGAAAGACCTTATGACTGCTCCTGCATTTTTTTCTGATATGCTGACATCAGATGATATACCAGTGTGCTTGCAAATACTGCTACCAGAAATCCTCCCAGAACATCTCCCGGATAATGGACTCCCAGGTAAAGTCTTGAGAAGGCTACCATTCCCGCCAGGATCACTGCCGGAATTCCGAATTTCTTCGGAAGCATTCTAAATAGTATCAGCGCGCACGCAAATGATGCACATGTATGACCAGACGGGAATGAAAAATCCGTTGGTTTTGTGATCAGAGGAATAATCTCTGTATAGGCGTCAAAAGGTCTTGGGCGGGCAACAATATTCTTCAGCAGCACATTCGTGATAAGGAAGCCTACTGTAATGGAAAGTAATGCCGCAATCCCCGTCAGACGTGTTTTCTTATACACCAGCAGTCCAACTGCCAGCATAAGCCAGAACCATCCTCCATTTCCCAGAAAAGTGATCACTTTCCAGAAAGGTGTCAGGGCATCTGCTCTTAAATGTTCCTGTATCCACAATAAAATACTCATATCGATCTGCTGCAATGTCATCATAAAAATTCACCCACCATGTTTTTATTTATCGTTTTTTAATTGTTCAAAATCTTTTCGGTAAGAACACGGATATTTACATTTATCATCATAGGCTGCAAAATCCATATATAGATTATACCAGTCCAGTACTTTTAGCGCAATACAGACCATGCTACATATGATACACAAGTTTAACCGAATCAAGTAAGTCCCCTGCTTATTGCTCCTCGCAATTGAAGCAGGGGACTTACTTGATTCGGTTAAAAAAACGGGGATAAAAAGATGAATATTTTTTAAATAATTTATGGAATACCAACAAGCAAGCAGCCATAAAAGTCATAATAATGTATAAATTTGTCAAAATAGAGATAGCGCATTCCCCGCATGAAAGCTATGATAAAAAAAGATGAAATAATATGCTCTGATCAGACAAAAAAAAATTTATAATTTATTATGGGGGTAAATATGACAAATACAGTATCAGCCGGTAAAGATGATTTCTATCGGCAAATGTTTCGGCTGACGATTCCGATCATTATTCAGAATCTGCTCAGCGCAGCGGTCAATTCCGCAGACGTAATTATGCTCAATTACGTCGGACAGTCTGCAATTTCCGCAGTGTCCCTGGCTGCCAATTACTCCAATATCCTGTTTATGGTATATTACGGACTTGGCACCGGCGCCTCTCTTCTGTGCGCACAATATTTTGGTAAAAACAATATACAGGCAATTCATGCGATTGAGGGAATTGCGCTTCGTTTTTCAATCGCAATTTCCGCGATTGTAGCGCTGATTGCTTTCACTGCTCCTCAGCATATGATGAAAATATTCACATCTGACCCTAAACTGATCTCCATTGGTTCTTCTTATCTCAGAATCATGGGCATTACTTATCTGTGCTGGGGTGTTACGGAAGTTTACCTGGCGATCCTGCGCAGTGTTGGACGTGTAACAATCAGTATGGCTTTGAATATGCTGGCTTTTGTCCTGAACATTATTCTGAATGCAACCTTTATCTTTGGGCTGTTCGGAGCACCAAAGCTCGGAGCTACAGGTGTTGCAATCGCAACAGCTTCTTCCAGATTCATAGAATTGATTGCCTGCGTGATTGTATCTTCCCTGAGCAAGAATGTGAAACTGAACCTGACATATATGTTTATCCGCAGTAAAGTATTGTTCCGGGATTTCATTAAATTGTCACTTCCTGCGCTTGGAAATGATGTCTCATGGAGCGTAGCATTCTCCATGTATTCTGTAATCCTCGGACACCTTGGCACGGATGCAGTTGCCGCCAATTCACTGGTTACTGTTGTCCGCAATATCGGCTCTGTTTTCTGCTTTGCCATTGCCAGTGCCGGAACGATTCTTCTTGGAAATGTTATGGGAAAAGGTGATCTGGAGAAGTCAAAAGTATATGCTTCCAGAATGCTGAAAATGACTGTCATCGCCGGAGCGATCGGTGGTGTGATCGTATTTGCCATCACTCCTCTGGTTATGAGATTTGCCTCTTTAAGTGATGGTGCAATGCATTATCTGAAATATATGCTGCTGATCAATACTTATTACATTATGGGTTCTGCAGTCAATACTGCATTGATTGCCGGAGTATTCCGGGCAGGTGGAGATACGAAATTTGGTCTCATCTGCGATACGATCGATATGTGGGTATATGCAGTACCACTTGGATTCTTCGCAGCATTCGTGCTGAAACTTCCTGTGCTTTGGGTATACTTCCTGTTATGTACAGACGAATTCGTCAAGTGGCCATGGGTATTCCATCACTATCGCCAGGGGAAATGGGCACAGAATATTACAAGAGAGGATTTGTTTGAACTTGAGACCCGCCAAACATGAGAAAGTAGCGATTTACGTAGTAAATCAGCGGATTTCGAAAACATAAAAATAGCAGGATCGCTCATTAAGAGAACATTCCTGCTGTTTTTATGTCTGCAAGCCTTCGCTCACAGGCATTCATTTTCAGTTATAAAAATGATTATAATGTATTCAGGTCGATCTTGTAATCGTCAGATCCCTGACCGTCTACTGTGTAGTATGCGGCTTTCTGCTCAACGTTTACATAAACACTGATATCTTTTCCTTTGATGTCTTTCGCTTTAATGTCTTCTTTGATTGCTTCCTCGATGGAGCTCATTGTAACTGCAAAACCAGGTAATTCGATAGTTGTTTCTACGAATTTTTTGATGTCGATATTTTTAGCCACTTCTTTTACTGCTTTCTTTACAGTTTCTTTTGCTTCTTCTACAACTGGTGCTTTCGCAATATCAGATGCAACGTCTTTTGCTTCTTCAATCACTTCCGGAGCTTTGGCAATTGTTTTCTCTACTGTTTCTTTCACTGCCTCTGTTGCTTTGGTTGTAGCTTCTTTGATAGTTGCTGTTGCTTTTGAAGTTGATTTTTTTCTCATAATAATCTCCTATTCCAACTGATTGGTCTAACAGTTTCCTACCTACCGTAACACAAAATCCAGATAATGTCAAATTTTTGTCAGATTCTGCTGCCCGCCTCTGACGCGTTATTGAGAAAATCATACGCTCATTACTCAACATTTTTCAATGCTTCATCCATCGGAACTTTCTTCACTCTTCTGAATTCCAGCAATGCCACTAACCCATATGTAACAATTCCCGCCCCAAACATCTGTACATAGATCATCGGGTCAATCCAGAGTGTGATCCATCCCGAAATGCTCGCCAGCATCATTTCACGAAACAGCACATTCATCACTGCCGTTTCAATTGGGAGACTGAGCAGAAGGCAGAGTACCACTACAACAGACGTAGACAGAATATAAAGTCTGCTGATCTCACCATTTGTGTATCCCAATATCTTTACCATGGAAATAGACTGGGCATTTTTCTCAATAATAATCTTTGAAAGCAGATAAATAAGCACCATATAGATCATAATGGCAAACCCATTCACCAGACCCATCATACTTCCCATTGACACATCCAGCTGCCTGGAAATCTTCGTCAGTGCTTCCAGATTGACAACTGAACCGATATACTGATTCTTGATATCTGTAATCTCTGTATCAGAGAAATAACCGCTGTAATAATCATCTCCCAGATCAAACAGGTCATTCAGATCACTACGTGGCATAAAGACACAAAGCGCCGCTGTATAATCATAAATGCCCACTATTTTAAAAGAATACTCGTCTTTTTCATATTTTTCCTTCAAAGTAATCGTATCCCCTTCATGAAGCAGGAATTTATCTGCATATGCCTTGGAAATATATACACCTGTGCTTTCTTTTTTTATTTCATCTGCAGGTTTGTCTGTTTTACCTTCATTCTTTTTCTCTTCTGTATTACCGGACTCTATCTTATCCTGTGTATCATCAAAATTAATTTTCACATATTTGCTATCCGGTTCAATACCGTAAAGCAAGACTTCCTCGCTCTTATATTTCCCCGGCAAAGTGTTTAAAGAATACGCAGAAAATTCCTCTGCATCCTCGTTTTTCGTTTCAGAATCCATATAAAATTCCAGAAGAGAAATCAAACCTTCAAATTTATTTCCACTCACCGCACTAACCGGAACCTGCAGCATGTACTGATATTTCGCCAGCATATTATCCTGAATCTCCAACTGATAGTGAGACAATACCGACGGCAGCAGTAACCCAAACATCAACAGCAGATTTGCAAATAAAATCCCGATAAACAAAACGATATAGTTACTCATATTCTGAAAAATCACGCGAAGACGAAATCTTGAGAAAATTTTAATCTTCGGGCTCAGACGAATTGCTCTCTTCTGCTTACGCCCTGACAAATCCCTGCGCAAAAACTTCAGCGGAGACAATTTTAACTTATGTCTTAAAATTCCATAATTTACCACCAGCATAATAACAACAGGAACCACTGTTGTGAGAAGGAACGCTTCTGCATTCCAGATCGTCACGTAAGTCGGAAGACTGTAACTTCCATAATACATCCCTGCGCAAACATCCTTAAATACTGTATATCCAAGAATATTTCCGATCAATGCGCCAACAAGTGTAATCAGCACCGGAAGTGTCATATAATGCATGACAAGCTCTCTTCTGGTATATCCGGAAGCCCGAAGCGTACCGATCACACCTGCTTCTTTTCGGATCGTGTTGCTGATCGTAATGCCAAATACAAACGCCATGATCACAATTACAATATAAAGCAACATGATTATCATCGCCTTATCGCTACCCATATCATCTCCGGTAAAATTAATCGCCTGATTCTGATACTGCGGCACAAATGCTTCCAGCGTAACAATCTTTCCGATGTCCTCCATCAAATCCTCAGAAACTTCCTTTTCCTCTTTCTCAGTCTTCGGTTTCTGATCATATTTCCATGAATAACTATACTGTAATTTATCCTGTTTCAAAGAATCAAACTCATCCTCTGTCACAACAGAAACCCCAAACTTCACAGAATCAAACATAGAATCATTATTATTCTGAAACAGACAGCTATAATCAGAAAGCGCCACAAACCCCGTAATTTTCCATGTCTTTTTTCCACTTTGCAACGTATCCCCAACAGACAAACTGTTATTATCTGCATACATTCTGTCAATCGCGATCTCCCCTGTTTTTGCCGGAAGTTCACCTTTCATCAGGCAGACCTTATTAACCTCTTCCCTGTTCTTAAAGATACGCATCGTACTGCCATTATCCAATGGCTCTTCCAGATAGAAATTCTCATATAATTTTATGCCAAGCTTCTCAATTTCCTCTCTCTGCGTCTTATAAATCTGCTCTGCCGTACGCAAATTTCCATCTTCAATATTATATTTCTCAAAACTCTCATTGTAAGCAATAAGCATACTGCCATCCGCAACCAGAAAGCCCGAAACGAATCCAATCGTAGTTACCATCAGAATAAATACAACCAGGTATTTCCCAATCTCACTTTTTAACTCTCTGGATAAACGCTTTCTCAAAGGACTCTTCATCTCTTTCGTCCTCCTTACCAGTCAAGCTCTGCCGCAGGAATCTTATGTTCATTGATATAGTTCTTTCGAATCATACCATCTCGAAGCTTCACCACACGATCCGCCATATCCTTAATTGCATCATTGTGCGTAACCATAACGATCGTATTTCCATACTTCTGATTCACTGTCTCAATCAGCTTAAGAATTTCCTTTGATGTATTATAATCCAGTGCCCCAGTCGGCTCATCACACAAAAGAATATCCGGATTCTTCACGATTGCCCTGCCGATAGCCGTCCTCTGCTGCTGTCCACCGGAAAGCTGGTTTGGAAGTTTTCTCTGGTGTTCATAGATTCCAAGTGTATGAAGCAGCTCATCTACATCCAGAGGTTTATCACTAAGATAAGCGCCTACTTCAATATTTTCCCTGACTGTAAGATTTGGGATCAGATTATACATCTGGAAAATATAGCCAAGATGTTTTCTTCTGTATAATGAAAGTTTCTTCTCCGACATATCCGCCAGACGTTCTCCGTCTATCACTAAGTTCCCCTCGTCTGCACTGTCGATTCCGCCAATAATGTTTAAGAGTGTAGACTTTCCTGAACCCGACGGACCAAGCAGAACACAGAATTCTCCTCTTTCAATCTCAAGATCTAAGCCTTTCAGCACATCAACACGACTGTCACCTGTGCCAAAGGATTTTTTGATTCCCTGTATTTGCAGAAACATTTTTTCTTTGCTCCTCCCTCATATTGCCTTATAAGACAATTTAGCAATGTGTTTGTTATAACCGTATAGTTTTATCATGTGGTTACCTATTGCTAACTTTATGTTAGTTTAAACTTACTCGGTTGTCAACTGGTTTTCGGAGTTTCGTAAAGTTTCGTAACATTTTTCATTGAAACTCTGAGGGCTAGTATGGCTCATGCTAGGGAATAAACAAATCATAAGGGACGGTCAGAACTATGTTTTATTTTCGGGACGGTTTCCACGGTCTAAGATATTCTAAGTCTTCAGAAATCTGCTAAAACCATGAGCCGCCCTGTCAAACTCGCTCCGCTGCTGGCTTCGCTCAGACACGTGAGGCGGGCGGCTCATAACGCAGATTTCTGACGACTAAGAATATCTAAGACCGCTCCAAATGCCCCGAAAATAAAACATAGTTCCGACCTGGATTATTGGCTGGTACTATAGAATTATAAAAGCTTCGCTTTTAATCATTAATTTTCCTCTAAGTTTGTTCAATGGCGCACTTCCACAAATTTGGCTCTGCTCATAAGCGGATGTGCCAGCTTAACAGCACCTGTCGGGCAGACCATTACGCAGGCACCGCAGTAATAACATTCTCCCGGATACATAACGATCGGATGTTTCCCCTTCTCGCTGCAGAGAAGCTTCGCAGCCAGCTTACGATTTTTTCTAATTTGTATGAGACTCAGTCCGAACCTCAACACAATATCGGACATATGCATAGGCTGATTTTTGAAGCATATAAAGCCGGCGAGTTGATGAAGAAGCATCTGGACGATTCTCTGCAGTATGCTTTATCTTGTCTGTAATTTATTAAGTATTCCATACTTTTTGAATGTCAAAATATATTGACTTTTCTTTTTTGCCTTGCTATATTTTTCTTGATTACATATTACAGAGGAGAATTATCATGAATCCTATCAGAAAAATATATTGCAGGGCTTTTCAGAAAGCTTTTCACATCGCTATCCCATTTTTACCTTACCGCAAACCGAAAATCGCCGGAAGTGTTAAAGAACTTCCGGAAATCATCATGCGCCATAAATGTACACATGTGCTGATCATCACAGACGCGGGAATTGCCCGTCTCGGACTTACCAGACGTCTGGAGAAAACACTGAACGAAGCCGGAATTCCTTATACAATCTATGATAAAACAGTTGCCAACCCTACTACCGTAAATGTTAAGGAGGCACTGAATCTTTATCACGAAAACGGTTGCGATGCTATCATCGGTTTCGGCGGCGGTTCCAGTATGGACTGTGCAAAGGCTGTCGGTGCACGCGCAGTAAAGCCAAAACAAACTCTGGCTCAGATGAAGGGAATCCTGAAAGTACACAAGAAACTTCCACTTCTTATGGCAGTTCCTACTACTGCCGGTACCGGAAGTGAAACTACTCTCGCAGCTGTAATTACCGATGCAGATACCCGATATAAATATGCGATCAACGACTTTCCACTAATTCCCCGCTATGCAGTACTTGACCCGAAAGTAACCTTAAGCCTGCCGCCATTTATCACCGCCACCACAGGCATGGATGCCCTCACTCACGCAGTCGAAGCATACATCGGAAACTCTACCACAATAGATACCCGCAGGGACGCTTTAAAAGCTGTAAAACTGATTTTTGAAAATATTTACACTGTTTATGAACATGGTGATAACATCCAGGCGCGTCGGAATATGCTCCATGCTTCTTTCTATGCAGGCTGTGCATTTACCAAATCTTATGTAGGATATGTTCACGCAGTTGCTCACTCACTTGGAGGAGAATATAACGTGCCTCATGGACTTGCCAATGCGATTCTGCTGCCTATGGTGCTTCGTGAATATGGATGCTGCATTGATAAAAAACTCCACAATCTGGCTGTTGCTGCCGGACTCGCGGATAAGAACACACCAGATCATGAAGCTGCAGAACTTTTTATTCAGGCAATCGAAGAAATGAAACAGAAATTCGGAATCGGAGATACTGTAAAAGAGATCCAGAAAACAGATATCCCGAAGCTGTCACATTATGCAGATAAAGAGGCAAATCCTCTGTATCCTGTGCCAAAGCTGATGGATGCATCAGAACTTGAGAAATTTTATTATATGCTGATTCCTGAATCTGATAAATAATACAGAAAAAGTATGGAGGGACTATTCAATGACAGAAACAGAAATTAAAGAAATCGTCCAGAAACAGCGTACCTATTTTTATACCGGCGCAACTTTACCAGTTGATAAAAGAATTGAAGCTTTAAAAAAATTAAAATTCTGTATTCAGAAATATGAACCATTGATCAATGAGGCATTAAAGCGCGACCTCGGCAAGAGTAACTTCGAGTCCTATATGTGCGAGGTCGGACTTGTACTCTCCGAACTCAGCTATATGATTCGCCATACGCCATCCTACGCAAAGGAAAAAAACGTAATAACCCCTCTTGCACAGTTCGCCTCCAGAAGCTATAAAAAGCCGTCCCCTTATGGTGTAGTTCTTGTTATGAGTCCTTGGAATTATCCGTTCCTGCTCACCATCGATCCACTGATAGATGCGATTGCCGCAGGAAACACCGTAGTATTAAAACCAAGTGCTTACTCACCCAATACAAGTCGTGTCATTGAAACTATCATCTGCGAATGTTTTGACCCGCATTATGTAACCGTTGTAACAGGCGGACGCACAGAAAATACTGCGCTCCTCAATGAACATTTCGACTATATCTTCTTCACCGGAAGCCAGAATGTCGGTCGTGAAGTTATGTCAAAGGCATCTGCACACCTGACTCCTGTTACCCTGGAGCTTGGTGGAAAAAGTCCCTGTATCGTAGAAAAAAGTGCCAACCTGAAACTGGCAGCCAGACGGATTGTATTCGGAAAATATCTCAACTGCGGTCAGACCTGCGTTGCACCAGATTATATCTACTGTGATAAGGAAATTAAAGATGAACTTATCCGCCAGATTCAGAAACAAATTAAAAAACAGTTTGGATCTGCACCTCTGAATAATAAAAATTATGGCAAAATCATCAATGAGAAACACTTTACCCGTATCAGCAATCTTATCAATCCGGATAAAGTAATCTGCGGCGGTGACAGCAATCCAAAAACACTTCAGATTTCACCTACCGTTATGGATCATGTTACTTTCCAGGATGCCGTTATGCAGGAAGAAATTTTCGGCCCGGTGCTTCCGGTATTGACTTATGATTCACTGGATGAAGCTATCGTAACCGTTAACTCCATGGCACATCCACTGGCTCTGTATATCTTCACTTCCGACAAGGATGTCGCCCGCAAAGTCACCTCTCGCTGTGGATTCGGCGGTGGCTGTGTGAATGATACGATCATCCATCTGGCAACCAGCGAGATGGGATTTGGCGGCTTTGGCGAAAGCGGTATGGGATCTTACCATGGCAGAGACGGGTTCAATACCTTTTCTCACTTCAAGAGTATTGTAGATAAAAAAACATGGCTGGACCTCCCTATGAGATACCAGCCATATAGAAAAATCTATGAAAAACTGATCAGAAAGTTCCTGAAATAAGGAACTTTCTTCTATTATTACTACTTTTCTTACACTGCATCTTTATATATTCTCTGTATATGCATCGCCAGATATCCAATCTCCGTCTCATCCAGCTTATGACCTATACATCCTTCCAGATTCTTGCATATCTCCGCTGCGATTTCATAAGCCTGTGGATACTGGTCCAGCATATATTCGTTCATATCCAGATTCAGTTTCTCCCCAGTTGATGCGCGTGCCACCATATATTTCATATGGTTCATCAGACGATTATAAGACAGAGAAAGTACATCAATCGGCTTGCCTGTCGCCTTCTCGATCATGTCAATACACTCTCTCACTGCCCTAGCAGTCTGCATCGCAACAGATACCTTCTCATCGCCAATCGCAGAATGGATATGAAGTGCCACGTATCCAACTTCATGGTCATCAATTGCTATCTGAAGTCTCTTCTTCAAGATTGTTTTCAATGTCTCAGCAACCTTAAATTCACTGTAAAAAAGCACTTTGATATCCTCAGTCAGAGGATTACTGATCTGCTCATTTCGGCGAATTCTGGCAACTGCAAAAGAGATATGGTCTGCAAGTGGGAAAAGAATTCCTCTGTCTACAGAATCTCCAAACACTTTCTGCGCCTCTGTCAGAATCTCATCTGCAATTTCCAGATACTCCGGCTCGATTCCCTTTACCAGTTCTTTCGCAGATCCACGCTCCGTCTCCTGCTCCATCCGATATAAAGTACACTCTGCAGGTTTTTCAAAACGCTGGCTGACTTTCTTACCAAAGCCAACACCCTTGCCGAGAATGACATATTCCTGATTTTCTTCCATATCAATAGCTATTACACCATTGTTATTTAATACTTTGCTTACTCTGTACATCTTACGATCCCCTCATTTATTATCAATGTTATAAATATTTTAATTTAGTCATTTTTCCATAAAATGACTAAATTGAATTTGAAATGACTAAATTGAATTTCCATCTTATCAGATCTTTAATAGCTATTTTCCCAATATTTTTCTTAAAAATCCTTCATCCGGACAGTCTGGATTTTCAAAGAAAATATCTATCTTTCCATGCTCTGCGGATCTATCTTCAAACGCCGGAAATATAAATCCGCATTTTGGTTTTCCTGCATTATAGTCTTTATCTACCGGTGCAGCTACACACACAAGGAAGCTATAAACTTCTTCCGATTCCCATTGTTCGCTCTGATCTGAGCCTTTCTTTGGAATATCGTAGATTCCATGATAAATATAAATTCCAAATTCCTGCCCGCGTAAATAATTTGTCCTGTTGGGCTTGTCTTCTGTGCCGCAGATTCCTTCTGCCAGCTGTTCGCAAAGTGTCTGTACAAGAAGATCATCTTTTAGACCATATTGTGATAATGCCATCAGCAGTTTATGAATACTGTCATAGGCCAGATCTCCTGCCGGAAATTTATAACATTTTAACTGCTCATTTGTTTTTGAAAACGGAATCGTTTTCGCAAGATCCAGATTAACTTGCTGGTCATGTTTTCCCATATTCTTAAAGTTTACATTAAAAGTATTATCGATATATCCATTTTCGTCTATGTAAACGCCTGCTGCACGCATAAAACAATTTCTGGATAAGGTCATCCTGCGGGTTAACTCCAGCATATCATTTCTGTTTATCATACTTTTTCTTTTCCTTTATATCTGTCCGATTTTTTATTATTTTTTTCCATACTGCGTTTGTGTTTTATTTATTATACTTTTCTCTCAGATAAATCTTTAACAGAAATTGTGCGATTAGCCTTTCTTCCATATGCCCTGGCAATCTGTATTCCATCTGCAATTTCACACGCCTGCTGATAATAATATCCCACTGCCGTTTTAAAAACCTCCGGGCGTTTCCCTTCTAGTAAATCCGGACTTAGACGAATTTCTTTTTTATATGGAATATTTTCATTTTTACAGCGTATAAAATTTTTCTGCGTTTTCAAATTGACAACCAACTGAGGAGAATCACCAATATATAATCTATCGCCTTCCATCTCTACGCTGTACTTTCCAACCTTCTGTTTCATAGCCTATTCCCCTTACCAATATTTTTCTCGTTTCCAGATTTTCTTCCCTTCCTGAAAAAGCTGAAGATACTCTATCTTTTTCTGTACGGTTTCTGCTATCTTTTCTGCTCTTTCTTCTGGCATTTTCGTATATTGTTTTAATAATTCTTCTACTTCTTTGGGAAATACTTCAAGTTTTTCTATATCAATTACTTCTTTATTCTTTACATAGGAAAGCATATCTGTTTCTTTTTTACAAAATGAATTGACTTTGACATTTAACAGACCTGATTTGACCGGAACTGGATCTTCATTGTAAAAAAGGCAGTTCCCTGTATCATATACAGGCGCCATTTTTATCAGTGTATGTTTCTCACTGTTATATAAAAATCCGAAATTATTATAATGTCTGTCTGTATTACTCAAGATAAAATCTGTCAAAATCGTATATTCCAGCTGCCTTCTTACTTCCAGCTCATCGAGTCCATATTCTGTTGCCAACCGAATAATCGCCTCATACTCTGATAAATCATTCGGCACTTTATAATTTCTAATCAACTGATATGCCGAAACCAATTCTGTGTCCAGAGAAGTAAACAGCGCATTCAGACTACAGGGGAATTCTTCACCATCTATTTTTGTTCCGGTAATTTCATATGGGACATAATTTCTCCATTCCAGACGTTCATGAAGTCTGGTCGCAATTTTTTCATTTACTGCCTGCTGTCCATAATTATTTGTATTTATTTTCAGCAGATAACGGGTATGATCCCTGATGATCCATTTTTTCTTCATCTCTCCATTTACAGATGAAGCCGGAGAAAAACGCGATATGTGATCGTCTACATCTATTCTGCCAGTATCTGTCAGTAAATTGCCAAGTTCATCTGAAAAATCATTCTCAAAGAAATTAATATCTCTCCAGTACAGTTCTTTTGAAACTGGCTGCATCCAATAATGATCTGTCAGACTTAATCCATATGCTGCCAGCATCAAAGACTGACTTGTTTCTTCTCTCAGAATCTTCAGCGCCTGCTGAATCCCTTTTCTTGTGTCAGGTACTGCACGCATATTCCACCATTCTGCAAGTCCTGTTCCGTCTTTTTTACATCCAACGGGCAGTTCTTCCGGCAGATACACCTCAAGGATATATTCGATTCTTCCCGAAAAAGGGTTGATCTTTACCATGGCTGTGTCCAGGTCTTTATGCTTTAGTATATATAACTCTTCTCCACCCATAAAAAGCCTCCTTTTTCTCTGATAATCTTCATATTGACAGGCAAAAGTATCTCATATATTTTATTACTATTTACTCCGTCCTTAATAATACGGTTATCACATTCAAAATTTATTTGATTTACCTTATACAAGCATAAGTGTACCATATTTTTATCAGGAATCCTACCTGTCTGTTTAATTTACTTTGTTTTTCCAACCAACTTTCCTGTCATGGATTTCTCGTTTTTACGGTATGTAAAGAACAGCCAGATAATTCAGATATTCTCTGATTATCTGGCTGTTCTTTTATTTGTTCTGCGAATATTTGCAGCCTGTTTGCTTCAGTTTTCTCAAAACTATATTTATTATTCCAGTGTCTCTACCGCAAACAACGGTTCACCTGCTTTGATCTCACCGTTTGCGAGAAGTCGGATTCTCTGGTTGTCTTCCGGTTCGGTGTCAAGAATCGGGGAAACAAGGGATGGTGCATTAGCTGATAAGAACTCTAAATCAAGTTTCATCATCGGTTCGCCCATCTTTACTTTCTGACCTTCTGTTACCAGAATTTCGAATCCTTTTCCTTCCAGTTTCACAGTGTCGATTCCCATGTGAAGAAGCATTGGAATGCCGGAATCTGTCTGGAATCCGATGGCATGTTTTGTATCAAAAATAAATTCTACTTCGCCATCTGCCGGCGCATATACAATTCCTTCTGTCGGTGTTACCACTGCACCGTCGCCCATCATTTTTCCCGCAAATCCTTCATCCGGAGCAGTGGAAAGGTCTGCTGCGATACCATTTACCGGGCTGTAAATGATGGCTGTTTTTCTGATTTTTTCTTCTTTTTTGACTGCCTGATCTACGTTTTCTGTATTCTGAGTCTGTGCAGAATTCTGAGCATCTGTGTCTCCTGCTACACCATTTGCTGCTTCATTTCCAGTTTCTGATGCTGTATCATTCTGTACGTCTGCTGCAAATTCATTCGGAGCAGTTTCCAGATATTCTTCCAGTTTTGCTTTGATTACAGTTACATGAGGTCCATAAATGACCTGCACACCCTGTCCTTTTTTCACAATTCCTCTGGAATCTGTCTGTTTGAGGAGATCATCTCTGACTCTCTCCGGCTCTGCGACTGTGACACGAAGTCTTGTCGCACAACAGTCAACGTCTACGATATTTTTCTTTCCGCCAAGTCCCATTGTAATCAGTTCGCTTACCGGATCATTAGAAGTTGTTACAGTTGCACTATCTGTCTTTCCAGCTTCTTTTCTGGCGTTTACGTCAGCTTTTGTATAGAGCTTGGTTTCTGTATCATCATCCTCACGTCCCGGAGTCTTGAAATCAAACTTCTTGATCATAAATGTAAAGATTACATAATACAGAATGAAATAAATAATACCAACCGGGATAATTCTCAGCCAGCTAGTCTTTTCATTTCCCTGCAGAATACCAAACAGGAACAAGTCAAGGAATCCACCGGAGAAAGTAAGTCCTACTGCGATATTTAACATATGTGCGATCATATAAGCCGCACCAGCCAGAATTACCTGTACAACAAACAATGCCGGAGCTACAAACAGGAATGAGAATTCCAGAGGCTCTGTAATACCTGTAAACATACATGCAAGGGCTGCTGAAAGAAGAAGTCCGCCTGCTGCTTTTTTCTTCTCAGGTTTTGCACAGCGATACATAGCAAGTGCCGCACCCGGAAGGCCAAAGATCATAAAGATAAACTCACCGGAGAAATATCTGGTCGCATCAGCACTGAAATGTGCTACATTTGCAGAATCAGCAAGCTGTGCAAAGAAGATATTCTGCCCACCCTGTACCATCTGTCCTGCAACTTCCATTGTTCCACCAACTGCTGTCTGCCAGAAAGGCATATAAAATACATGGTGAAGTCCAAACGGAATCAGTGCACGTTTGATAATGCCGAAAATAAGTGTTCCGATGTATCCACTTCCTGTTACCAGTCCGCCCAGGGCATAAATACCATTCTGAACTACCGGCCAGATAAAATACATCAAAATTCCCACAAACATATATACGATTGTAGAAATAATCGGCACGAATCGGGAACCGCCGAAGAATGACAATGCATTCGGAAGTACGATCTTATGAAAACGATTGTGAAGTGCCGCGACTCCAAGTCCTACAATAATACCGCCAAATACACCCATCTGTAGGGACTGGATTCCACATACAGAAGTAATCGTTCCTTCCAGTACATCTTTGGCAATCTGTCCGCCAGCTGTAATCTCACCGTTTATAAGAAGCATGGCACTAATCGCTACGTTCATAACGAAATATGCAATCAATGCTGAAAGAGCCGCAACCTCTTTCTCTTTTTTTGCCATACCTATGGCAACACCAACCGCAAAGATCAGCGGTAAGTTATCAAATACTGCACTTCCGACCTTATTCATAATGATCAGAAGGGAATTAAGTAAAGTGCCGCTTCCAAGGATTTTCTGTAATCCATAGGTTGCGATTGTTGTTTCATTTGTGAAGGAACTGCCGATACCAAGCAGCAGACCTGCGACAGGGAGAATTGCAATCGGAAGCATAAAGGATCTTCCTACACGCTGCAAAACTCCAAAGATTTTGTCTTTCATGTTTCTTTGTTCTCCTTTTCCTGATAGTGTTGGCATAGTTATCCGTGATAACTGCCGGATTTCTCTGGAGATTAAAACCTTCTGACAACTTATTATTCGGAATTTTCCGCAAAAAATACATCAAAAAAAGGCACTAACCCCCATAAATATTAAAAAATAACATTTATGACCGGTTAATGCCTGCCTGTCCAGTAACACACCAAATCTGTGCTTTAATATAAACGATTTTCTACTATTTGTCAATCCCTTTTTACCGAATTAGGTATTAATTAGGTATTAATGGTTACTAGTACAGCGAAAATTAAGTTTCTGCTATTATTGACGCAGGATGATTTCTTCATCTGCAAGGCGGAGGAATGAGGCGTAGCGGTGGCTACGGCGATTGACGACAACGCTGCAGATGAAAAATCAGACAAGTCAATATAGCAGTTACTTAATATTCGCTGTACTAGGTATGTAGTAAAATAGTAATGCATTACTCAGTTATAAGCAGATAATAAAAGTAGATTGCAAATATCTGTATTACTCAAAAAAGGCACTGAAACTTCAGGTTGCCCTAAGTTCCAGTGCCAGTTTTTACGCTTGGACACTATCATGCTTTTGCATGAATCTATATTTTATATTATTTATGCATTCTTCTCAGCGATAGCTGCCTGTGCTGCTGCAAGACGAGCGATCGGTACACGGAATGGTGAGCAGGATACATAGTTAAGACCGATCTTGTGGCAGAATTCTACAGAAGACGGATCTCCACCATGCTCGCCGCAGATACCTACGTGAAGGTTCGGGTTAACCGGTTTGCCGAGTTCGATAGCCATCTTCATCAGCTTGCCAACGCCAACCTGATCCAGTTTTGCAAATGGATCGTTCTCGAAAATCTTAGCGTCATAGTATGCATTGAGGAATTTACCTGCATCATCACGGGAGAAGCCGTATGTCATCTGAGTAAGGTCGTTTGTACCGAAGCAGAAGAAGTCTGCTTCTTTAGCGATCTCATCAGCTGTAAGAGCTGCTCTCGGGATCTCGATCATTGTACCAACTTCATACTGAAGGTCAGAACCAGCGGCTTTGATCTCAGCATCAGCTGTCTCAACTACGAATTTCTTAACATATTTAAGCTCTTTTACATCGCCAACAAGTGGGATCATGATTTCCGGTTTGATTGTCCAGTCCGGATGAGCTTTCTTAACTTCGATTGCTGCGCGGATAACTGCTGTTGTCTGCATCTTAGCGATTTCAGGATATGTTACAGCAAGACGGCATCCACGATGTCCCATCATCGGGTTGAACTCATGAAGAGAAGCGATGATAGTCTTGATCTGCTCTACAGTTTTGCCCTGAGCATCTGCAAGCTTCTTGATGTCAGCTTCATCTGTAGGAACGAATTCATGAAGAGGCGGATCCAGGAAACGGATAGTAACAGGGTTACCTTCCAGAGCTTCAAAGAGACCTTTGAAGTCATCCTGCTGATATGGAAGAACTTTTTCAAGTGCTTTCTCTCTCTCTTCTGCTGTTTCGGAGCAGATCATTTCACGGAATGCATCGATACGTCCCTCACCGAAGAACATATGCTCTGTACGGCAAAGACCGATACCTTCTGCACCAAGCTCTACAGCTTTCTTAGCATCTGCAGGAGTATCTGCGTTTGTACGAACTTTCATTGTTCTGTACTTGTCAGCCCATGCCATGATGCGTCCGAACTCACCAGCGATAGTAGCGTCTACTGTCGGGATGATTCCGTCATAGATGTTACCTGTTGTACCATCGATAGAGATGAAATCTCCTTCGTGGAATTCTTTGCCAGCAAGTGTGAATTTCTTGTTTTCTTCGTCCATAGCGATATCACCGCATCCGGATACACAGCACTCACCCATACCACGGGCAACAACTGCTGCGTGAGATGTCATACCACCACGAACTGTCAGGATACCCTGAGCAGATTTCATACCTGTGATGTCTTCAGGAGATGTCTCAAGACGTACAAGTACGACTTTCTCTCCTCTTTCAGCCCATTCAACAGCGTCATCAGCTGTGAATACGATCTTACCGCAAGCAGCTCCAGGAGAAGCGCCAAGGCCTTTACCCATTGGTGTAGCAGCCTTAAGAGCAGCAGCATCAAACTGTGGGTGAAGAAGAGTATCAAGGTTACGTGGGTCGATCATAGCTACAGCTTCTTCTTCTGTTCTCATTCCCTCATCAACAAGGTCACAAGCGATCTTTAAAGCAGCCTGAGCTGTTCTCTTACCATTACGTGTCTGAAGCATATACAGTTTACCATGCTCTACAGTAAACTCCATATCCTGCATATCTCTGTAGTGTTTCTCAAGTGTTTCGCAAACCTGTTTGAACTGTACGAATGCTTCCGGGAATTTCTGTTCCATTTCGGAAATGTGCATAGGTGTACGAACACCGGCAACAACGTCTTCACCCTGTGCATTTGTAAGGAATTCACCAAACAGACCGTTAGCTCCTGTAGCAGGGTCACGTGTGAAGGCAACACCTGTACCACAGTCATCACCCATATTACCAAATGCCATCATCTGTACGTTAACTGCAGTACCCCAGGAATATGGGATATCGTTGTCACGACGATATACATTTGCACGTGGGTTGTCCCATGAACGGAATACGGCTTTGATAGCACCCATTAACTGTTCCTTAGGATCAGTTGGGAAATCAGCACCGATTTTTGCTTTATATTCAGCTTTGAACTGTTCTGCTAACTCATGAAGGTCTTCTGCTGTAAGTTCAACGTCCAGCTTAACACCTCTGTCAGCTTTCATCTTATCGATAAGTTCTTCGAAATATTTCTTTCCGACTTCCATAACTACGTCAGAGTACATCTGGATGAATCTTCTGTAGCAGTCCCATGCCCAACGAGCATTGCCGGATTTTTCAGCAAGTACGTTAACAACGTCTTCGTTTAAACCAAGGTTCAGGATAGTATCCATCATACCTGGCATAGAAGCTCTCGCACCAGAACGAACGGAAACAAGCAGAGGATTTTCTTTGTCACCGAATTTCTTTCCGGTAACTCCTTCCATTTTGGTGATTGCTTCCATGATCTGAGCCATGATCTCTTCATTGATCTGTCTTCCGTCTTCATAGTACTGAGTACAAGCTTCAGTTGTGATTGTGAAGCCCTGTGGTACAGGAAGACCAAGGTTTGTCATTTCAGCAAGGTTAGCACCTTTACCACCCAGAAGGTTTCTCATAGTAGCGTTACCTTCTGTAAACATGTAAACCCATTTTGCCATTTTACATTTTCCTCCTAATTATTGTTCTTTCTTTCACACATAAGTAAATATATTAAATATGTTTCTTATACGCACATAATTATTTTATAGAGTTTATGTCATTTCGTCAAGGTTAATCTGCTAAAATCAGGCATTTTTTTTATACATTCTGCATAATATGATTTATTTTGTCATTTCTATTATTGTCAAAGTTTTTACTGTCCTTTATTCTGGTCTGTATTTTTATCTGTAAATTTTTTTTCGTTTTATTAACAGATATCTTCCAAGAAAACAAATTTAACATTACTACTTTTGACAGTTGCAAAGAAATATTCTGACACATTTATTATTATCTGCAAAATAACGAAATATGCCCTCTGTTACAATCAATTTGAATACAAATAATCAGTACATCTCTTTCGCCCTCTATATTCTGGCAAGATTCTGATAACGTAAAACCAGGCAGCCAAACACATATCCGCTTCGCTGCCTGATTGACTTGCAATTATTTATCTTTTTCTGCCCTTCTTCAGATTCAGTACCAGATGTCTTGGCATACCATTTACCATGATAGGCTGATAGTCTCCCTGAATCAGTGGTTTGATGTAATCTACAAAGTCTTTCGTTACATTTGTGGCATCTTTATTCATCCATTCTCTTGGAACGAGTTTTTCTTCGTTTGCGATTCTGTGTACATCATAAATACCAGTAGCTGCCATATATGGATCATCGGAAACACGATCGATAACAACCATCTTTCCTGTATCTCCTTCGTCAGCCGCTTTGACTGCTGCACCACCAACCATAAATGCTTCGTCAATATCTACTCTGGATGCCATGTGGGAAGCACTTCTCTGTAAAGTAGAAAGTTCTACTGCTCTTGTCTTGCAGCCACATTCTGCCGCCAGGAAGTTTGCCAGATATGTTGCTGTTCCCTGAAGCTGCTTATGACCAAATGCATCCACATAATCACCTACACTTCCAAGTTCACATACGTATCTGCCGTCTGCCAGCTTGATTCCTTCTGAAACTGCGATTACGATAGATGATTTCTTATTCAGAAGGTCTTTTACCTTTGCAAGGAATTTATCAACATCGAAAGGAACTTCCGGAAGATAGATCAGATCCGGTCCGTCACAGTCTTCGGATTTCGCAAGGGCTGTAGCGCCTGTAAGCCATCCGGCATTGCGTCCCATGATTTCCATGATCGTGATCATATTTTTCTTATAAGTAAGGCCCTGCGCATCCCGGATTACTTCTTTTGTAGAAGCACCGATATATTTAGCTGCGCTTCCGAATCCTGGTGTATGGTCTGTCAGAGCAAGGTCATTGTCGATTGTTTTCGGAACACCGAGGAATTTCTGTGTCTGTCCGGTAAGGATCGCGTAATCAGATAATTTCTTGATGGTATCCATGGAATCATTTCCACCGATATAGATAAATGCGTAGATGTCTAATTTATTCAGAATCTCAAAGATTTTCTCATAGATTGCTTTATCTTCATGAATTTCAGGAAGTTTATAGCGACAGGAACCTAAAAATGCTGATGGGGTTCTCTTCAATAATTCAATGTCCAGTTCTGAATGGATCTGTGTAGATAAGTCAATATACTGCTCATCTAACAGCCCCTGAATTCCATGAAGCATTCCATATACTTTGTCAAATCCACGTTCAATGGCATTCTTGTAAACTCCGGCAAGACTGGAATTGATTACTGCAGTAGGTCCTCCTGATTGTCCAACAATGATATTTCTTTTTTTCGCCATAGTAATGACCTCCTTGTTTTCATGTTCTATTTTTGTATCTTATTTATCATGTTTTATGTTCATAAGACTTGTTGAGGTAAATTGTAACAAAATTTATTTGTTTCGTCAATATTTTATTGTCATTTTTATACATATGATTTTTATTAAACATTATCTTGTTTTTGCATTTTTCGTTCTATATCTATCTATTTTCATCGTTTTTTGTACAAATAGCTCATTTCGTTATATTTTTATGCCTGTTTATATCTGTAATCTGCTCTTGGCAATGGTTCTACATCAAATAACTACTCTATTTTTATCAAAAAATGTTCACGCTTTCAAAAGCGCAAAAGGACTCAGATACGAGAAGATACGGGAATTAATAACGTAAAAGACACAGATACGGAAATCATTTTCCAGAATCTGTGTCTTCTTTATCTGCATTTGTACTCCTTTATACATTGTGATATACTTATAGCAATGATGTCAATTGCAGATATTTCCTTTTACTGAAAACGAAATAGTTACTGTTGACTCCATTTTCAGTAATATGAAATAAATAATAACTGTTTTCTTTCATGGCATCCTGTCAATATTTATATCAAGGAGGACACACTTATGATTCATACAATTGAAAACGACTATCTGAAAGTATCCGTAGATGATCACGGTGCTGAACTATGCAGCATTTTTGATAAAGTACATAACAGGGAAGTAATCTGGCAGGCAGATCCGGCTTACTGGAAACGTCATGCTCCTGTTCTTTTCCCCAATGTAGGACGTCACTTTGAGGAGCACTATCGCATCAATGGCACTGAATATCCTTCCAAACAGCATGGTTTTGCCAGAGACAGTGAATTTACCTGCGTAGATATGACTGCGGATTCTATTACACACAAATTAAAATCCTCTGATGCTACAAGAGAAAATTATCCATATGATTTCGAATTAAAGATCAAGCACGTTCTGGAGAAAAATCAGGTCAGCGTATGCTGGGAAATCGTCAATCACAGCAATGAGCCAATGTACTTTACAATTGGCGGACATCCGGCATTCAATGTTCCTGCTGACGGCAGCGCTGACAATAAAGAAGATTACCTACTGACTTTTGACGGACAGGAATCTCTTACTTATCTTCTTCTGGATCCAGCTTCCGGAACTGCTCTTCCTGATCAGACACAGACACTTGAACTTACGGATGGTACCTGCAAAATCGATGCACACATGTTTGACCATGATGCGCTGATCTTCGATAATCAGATTGAAAAAGCCGGCATTGCTTTCCCGGATGGCACTCCATATCTGGAGCTTACCTGCCATCGCTTCCCGAACTTCGGCATCTGGTCCGTACCTGGTTCCTCTTTCGTATGCCTGGAGCCATGGATGGGAAGATGTGATGACTGCGGATTTAAAGGTGACCTTTCAGAAAAGGCAAATATCAATGTATTGAATGTGGATGAGATTTTTAACGCCTCCTATGAGATAAAAATTTATTAATTTTTTTCACTTCTTCTGATAGTTGTGCTATAATGTTGGGTAGCATTTGTCCGATGGTTAGCCAGATGCAGATTGCCGGAAATGGCAGTCGTATTGTGAGCTGCATAAATCAGTAACACAATATGTTTATAACCATACGAAACAACTAAACAGGAGGAAATTCCCATGACAAAAGAAGAATTTCAGAAGCTGACACAGAATGTGGTATTGCTTGACGGTGCTACCGGTTCTAATCTGATGGCATCCGGTATGCCGAGGGGAATCTGTACGGAAGCATGGATCATGGATCACAAAGCGGTTCTGCAGAATCTTCAGAAAGCTTATGTAGAAGCAGGAAGCCAGATCGTATATGCCCCTACTTTTGGCGGCAACCGTTACAGTCTCGGACTTCACGGATTGCAGGATAAGCTTGAAGAGATGAACCATGCACTGGTAAATATTTCCAGAGAAGCCGTAGGACACAGCGTCTATGTTGCCGGTGATATTACCACAACCGGAAAGATGATGGAGCCTGCCGGTGATCTCACTTATGAGATGGCATACGAAGCATACTGTGAGCAGATCAAGGTTCTTGAGGATGCAGGTGTTGATCTGATCGCTGCGGAAACTATGATCAATATCGAAGAAACTCTGGCTGCACTGGATGCCGCCGCATCTGTAAGTTCTCTTCCTGTAATGTGTACAATGACCGTAGAAGCTGACGGAAGCATTTTCAGCGGAGGGAATGCTGTGGAGGCTGCGATTGCCCTTGAGGGTGCAGGTGCCGTAGCAGTTGGTATCAACTGTTCTGTAGGACCTGACCAGCTGGTATCCGTTGTCCGCAATATCAAAGAGAACGTATCTATTCCTGTCATCGCCAAGCCTAATGCGGGCATGCCGACAATCGATGAGCAGGGTAATGCCATTTACAACATGAATGCACAGAATTTCGCAGAACATATGAAGATTCTGATTGAGAACGGTGCATCTGTCGTCGGAGGATGCTGTGGCACGACTCCGGAATTTATCAGAGAAGTAAATAAAATTCTCGGCAGATAAACAGGCATAATAAAAGCACATGAGTAGAATATGAGAGGTCTCTCATTTTCTGTCATGTGCTTTTTATATTGCAAAACAATCTGTTATTTCACTTTAATTGCCTTTTTGGGACACATTTCCTGGCAGCAGAAACATCGGATGCATTTCTTATAGTCGTATACCGGTGGTTTGTCTTTTCCCTTTCGGAAATCTACGGCTTTACCCGGAACCGGACAACTCTGTACACATATTCCACAGTGAACGCACTTGTCATTTTCTATATACGGTTTTTTCTGGAAAATATTTAATGCTCCGGCCATTCTCGTCCAGATATTCTTTCTCACCTCTGTACGATCTACATTAAATTGGGGATTTCCATACCTTTTTACTGCCTCTGACATGGAGATTTCTCCATCCGGAGTAAGAAGAGTAATCTCCTCTTCTTTCCATGTTCCAAGCCCCATTTTCTCACCATGATAGTTTGTCGGAACCATCTCTGGTTTCAGATAGACCAGACGGCTAAATACACTATCCAGCGCAACAGGATCTGTGGACATAAGCATTACATTCATCTGAACAGGATCTCCTGAGCCGGGGCCGTTTCCTTCCATCGCTACAATACCGTCCACCACATACAATTTCGGGGCAACACATTTGTTCAGATCAATCAGCATTCTGGCAAAGCTGTCCGCACTCGGGTACTGTGTGTGACCTTTCGCTTTGTGAAAGCCATACACAAATCCATAACTATTCTTAACCGCGCCTGTGATTCTCTCCAGGGCATGAGTTTTCATTTTACTTAGAGAAATCACGCAGTTCTGCTCCAGCAATTCCTTTGGAAGAATAAATTCTTTTGCCTGAATTCCCTGCGGGTAGTCCACTTTTATCCCCTCTGAATAGTCAATCGCCGGAATCTGATATTTTTCCAGATAAGTATCCATTCCTGTTCCGCGAATCACTGCCTGTGTCGTCCCATGTCCGCAGGAATCAGCAAGAACGATCTGCTCATATCCATTTTCTCTCAGGATTCTGGCAAACGCACCGACCACTACCGGATGCGTGATAACTGCCTTCTCCACTTCCGCTCGTTTCAGCAGATTGGGTTTCAGCAGAATCTTCGCATCTTTTGGAATCAGAGCTTCCACTCCACCCACCAAATACAGTCCCTGTTTCAATAATGTATAAACTTTTTCCTCATCATATTCTCCGCAAGGAAGTAATACTACTTTACTTTTCATTAATCTTCTCCTGGGACAGATCAACCTGCCTCAGTGCTTTTCTTACTGGCAGAATACATGCCGGAACGACTGAAAGGCAATCAACTCCCATTTTCAGGAATTCTTCTGTCAGAGCAGTATCAGCTGCAAGTTCTCCACAGATACAGACACGTTTATTCTCCGCATGTCCCGCTTCAACGACCATTTTGATCATACGCAGTACTGCCGGATGATGGTCATTGTATTTATTTCTCAGCAACGGATTCTGTCTGTCCATCGCAAGCGTATACTGACTCAGGTCATTCGTTCCCAGACTGAGGAAATCCACTCTTCTGGCAAGTTCCCGGCTGATCATTACTGCAGCCGGTGTTTCGATCATAATGCCCGTCCTGATATTTTTATATGGAATTCCTTTCTCCTCCAGCCCCTGGACAACTTCCCGGATAATCGCCTCGATCTCATCCATCTCTTCCTCCGAAGTGATCATCGGATACATCAGCGCCAGATTTCCATAAGCACTTGCCCTGAAAATCGCACGAAGCTGTGCCTTAAACATCCTCTTTCTGTCAAGGCAGAGACGGATTCCTCTGTTTCCCATGATTGGATTCGTCTCATCAGGAATGTTCAGGTATTCTGCCTGTTTATCAGCTCCCAGGTCTGCAGTACGGATCACTGCCAGCCTGTCACCCATCGTCTCCGCAATTTTCTTATATGCCAGAAACAGTTCATTCTCACGAGGATAATTCTCTCTTCCAAGATACTGAAACTCACTTCGCAGAAGCCCAATTCCTGCAGCGCCATAATAAAGAACACTGTTTAAATCATCCATGTTTCCGATATTGGCATAGATTTCAATTCTTCTGCCATCTTTTGTAACATCTGGCTCCTCTCTTAATTTCAGGAGTTCTTCCCGTTCTTCCATATCGGCCTGCCTGCGGATCTCATATTCTTTTCTTACTTCTTCATCAGGATTAATATACAGACATCCTGTATATCCGTCCACAATCCCCTGTTGTCCATCCCATTCTGAATCCGTATCAATCTCAATCAATGCCGGAATATTCATGGTCTTTGCCAGAATCGCAGCATGGGAAATATCGGAACCATGGTGTGTAACAATCGCCATCAGTTTATCTTTATCCATCTCCATCAGTTCCGTCGGCGTGATACTCTCTGTGACAAGAATCACTGGCTCATCACCAAGATCGATTCTCGGGGAAATACCCCCAAGTTCACTGATCAGACGGTCTGAAATCTCACGTATATTTTCCAGCCTCTCCTTGATCGCAGGCTCCTCCAAAGTTCGAAAAGTAGAAACCATCTCATCTCTTGTAGTCATTACTGCATAGGCAGAATTTACTTTTTCATTCTTAATGATACTCTCAATCGCACGCTGGAAAGTCTTTCCATCCAGCAGATTCTTTTGCCGGAGAAAAAGTTCCGCCTGGGATTCCTGAATCGTGCAGTTTTTCTCATAAAGTTCCGTCAGCTGTTCCATCACTCTGGCACGCGCCTGGCGGAAAACATTCAGTTCTTCCCTGACATCTGTGATCTCATATTGACGTATCTGATATTCACTCTTGTGGTAATAGAGTATTTTACCGATGGCAATTCCGGAAAATGCACCGGTTCCCTTGTAAATATCCATGTTAAACTCCTTAGTCGCAGGCAGCCTTAAATTCAGTCCAGTTCTTCTGATACTGTGCGTCTGCGTCCTGGCTCACATTCTGGACGATCTCGCCCTTTGTAACGTCATCCGGAACAACAAGATCCGGATTTACCAGTTCATCTGCTGCTTTATTTGTACTGTAATATCCGATATAATCTGTGCATTTTGCCGCAACTTCCGGCTGCATGATATAATCCATAAAGGAATATGCTGCATCCTTATCCGGTGCTTCACTTGGAATAAACATTCCCATAATTCCAAATCCGAGTCCTTCTTCCGGATATACTACCTTCAGGTCCGGGTTCTCTGCGAGAGCTGCCGTTACCTGAGAAGTATAAAGAAATGCAACACTTGCCTCTCCGTTAAGAAGTGCATTCTGTGTGTTGTCATCCTGAATCAGACGTACATTCGGAGCAAGCTCCAGAAGCTTCTCTCCTGTTTTCTTGATCACGTCTACGTCCTCTTCATTCATGCTCTCTCCCATGGAAAGCTGAGTGATACCATTAATCACACGATAATTGGCAGTCAATGCAATGCTATCCTCCAGAGACGGATCCCAGAGATCTTTATATCCTTTAATATCAATATCTACCTGCTCCGGATCATAAACGATCAGAGGAATACCTGCTCCATACGGAACTGTGTATTCATCATCCGAGTCATAAAACTGTCCCTGATATAAAGGATTGATATTTCCGATATTCTCCAGAGAATCCTTATCCAGTTTCTCAGCCAGTCCGTCTGCAATGGCAGTTTCCAGAATATAATCATCTGCGATTACAATATCGTAATCACCGCCTTTTGCCATGGAGAGTTTCTCAAGCATAGTTTCGTCCGTATCAAAGTTTGAATAGACAACCTTAACACCTGTCTCTTTTTCAAAATCGTCCAGAACTTCCTGTGGGAACATTCCTTCCCATGTAAAAAGTACAAGTTCTTTATCATCTCCTGCATCCTTAAATCCGGTAAATACAGATCCGGCCATTAATGCACACATTACTACTGCAAGTACTCTTTTTTTCATAAACAGTCTCCCTTCTTATGTCCTGCATTGTTGTCTGTAGCAGCCACTGTCCGCCTTCCACTGTCCGCCTTCCACTGTATCGGCAGACAGCGGCTATCCTTTTTTACTTTGCTTTTACTTTTGTCCAGAGTTCTGCAAATTTCTGCTTGATCTTTGGTTGCTGGTAAGCAAAGATTTCGTTATTCGGGTTGGTTGTATCCGGAATATAAGAACTGATTCCGGCATAGTCCCCCTCCTTCATTGTTTCAAAAGCACTCTTCACTGTAGAAGTATACCCTACTTCTTCCGTATTGGAAAGAGCAGATTTATCACTGATCATAAAATTGATGAATTCATGGGCAAGCTGTACCTCACTACAGTCCTTTGTGATAACCATTGCATCATACCATCTGTTGGTTCCCTGTTCCGGTGTAAAGTAGTCCAGATTCGGGTTTTCGCTGATAATGTACGATGCGTCTCCGGAGTACACAACTGCCAACGCTTTGTTTCCTGAAATCATGTTGTCGATCACATCATCCCCTGCATAGATCGGATCCATGGTATCACGCTGATCAATCAGCCACTGATAAGCCTCCTCAATCTCAGCTTCATTTGTAGTATTCATGGAATACCCAAGTGCCTTTAATGCTATCATAAAGGAATCTCTCTCAGAATCATACATGTAAATATTTCCTTTATATTCAGGATTACGCAGAAGATTCCATCCATCTTTCAGATCAGCCTCATTTACTACTGTCTTATCATAAAGGATTCCTACTGTTCCCCAGAAATATGGACAGGAATAACGGTTGCCCGGATCATAGCTCTGGTTCATGACATCATTCAGCAGATTTTTCTTATTCGGAATCTCTTTCCAGTCAAGTGCCTGCAGATATTCTTCTTTGATCAGTCTCTCAATCATGTAATCAGACGGGATCAGCACATCATAAGTCTCACCGCTTGAAAGCTTGGTATACATCATCTCATTTGACTCAAAAGTCTCATATACTATGGTACAATCATACTCTTTCTCGAAATCTTCGAGCAGGGAAAGATCCATGTACTCTCCTGCATTGTAAACTTTCAGCACATGAGTGGACTGTGCCACGAATCCCCATTTGATCAGCCCTGCCGTAACAGCAACAACCAGAACTACAGAGACAATTTTTACTGCTTTCCTGTTCAGCTTCCTGGCTTTATTCTTAAACTTCGGAAGCAGATTGGCAAAAAGCAGTACCACGATGATGACTACGATCACAATGGTTGACAAAGCATTGATCGTTGGATTGATACGCTTTGTCATATTATATACAACAATAGAGATATTCTTTACACCATTTCCTGATACGAAATAGGAAATAACGAAATCATCAAATGACATGGTGAATGCAAGCAGTGCGCCTGCAAAAATACCCTCTTTGATCATCGGCACGATAACCTTTGTCAGAGCCTGAAAAGGAGTTGCCCCAAGGTCCATGGCAGCATTTGCCATATTCGGATCCAGAGCCCTTACTTTCGGATATACGCTGGTAATTACATACGGAGTACAGAATGCAATATGTGCCAGCAACATAGTCAGATACCCTTTTCGAAATCCCAGAGAAGAGAATAAGAGCATCAGACTGATGGCAGTTACAATCTCAGGATTCAGGATCGGGATATTATTAATATTCAAAAGCAGTTCCTTGATTACCTTCTTTGATTTGGATAAACCGATCGCTGTAATGGTTCCAAGTATTGTAGAAACAATGGTCGCAATGATCGCAATGGTAACAGATACATAAACTGCCTTAATTACTTCCCCATTACCGAGAAGTTCTTGATACCAGCGCAGGGAAAAGCCTGTAAATCTGGTCAGTGACTTGGATGAGTTAAAGGAAAATATCATCGTCACCAGGATTGGCAGGTAAAAGAAAGCAAGGCAGAGTACTACATATAACATTGAGAAAAATTTATTATTACGTTTCATGCCGTCCTCCCTTATTCATCTTTATCCATCTTCTTCATCAGGCTCATAAAGATCAGAATGAGCACAGCCAGAATCAGAGAAATCGCACTTCCGAAGTTCCAGTCGCCAACAGAGATAAACTGAGACTCGATCAGGTTACCGATCAGCATGTACTGTCCGCCTCCGAGAAGTTTCGGAATAACGAATGTGGAAATAGACAGCAGGAATACCATCATGATTCCATTGAGCACGCCGGGGATGGACAATTTCCAGATAACCTTTGTGAAAGTCTGGAATTTATTTGCTCCCAGGTCATAGGCAGCCTCGATAAAGGATTTGTCCATTTTGCTCAGGGATGTATGGATCGGGATGATCATAAACGGCATAAAGTTACAGACCAGGCCAACCACTACGGAAAAGTCCGTATACATCATTGTCACCGGAGAAATCCCCAGTAATCCAAGCAAATGGTTAATGATACCATTGTCTGACAGCAGGTTCATCCATGCATAAGTACGCAGAAGCATATTGATCCATTCCGGAATGGTTACCAGCAGGATCAGAAGACTCTGGGATTTCTCCGGACATTTGGAAATAATATATGCCAGAGGATAGCCAAGTCCCAGACAGATGACCGTCGTCAGGATTCCAAGCTTAAAAGACTTGAAAATAACGCTCATATAAGTAGCTTCCAGGAATTTGCGGAAATTCTCCAGAGTAAAGGAGAACGTCAGCACTTCGTTTCCATCTTCTGTAAATGCATATAATGCGATCAGTATCAGCGGGATGACAATGACCACAAATGCCCACACAAGATATGGTTTGATAAGATTTCTGTACTGTTTCATCAGTAGCTTCCCATCTTACACATAACATGGATGTCTTCAGGCCCGAATTTCAGTCCCACTTCCCTTCCGACTTCCGCATAATCTGTGGTATGAACCATATAAGTACGAAGCTCTGTCTCGATCAGGATTTCATAATGTACGCCCTTGAATGTAATATTGCGCACAATTCCCCTGATCTTTGCCTGACCGGGATCTACGATATCCAGATCCTCAGGTCTTAACACAACTTCAATCTCTTCATTATCCTCAAATCCCTTATCCACACATTCAAACTCAAATCCGTCAAAAGCAACCAGATAATCGCGGATCATGGTTCCCTCGATAATATTAGATTCACCGATAAAGCCTGCAACAAAACGGTTTTCCGGCTCATTGTAGATATCTGTAGGAGAGCCGATCTGCTGAATCTCACCGTTATTCATAACAACAACCGTATCTGACATGGACAGGGCTTCTTCCTGGTCATGGGTAACATAAATGAAAGTGATGCCAACTTCCTGCTGGATCTTCTTTAATTCTACCTGCATCTGTTTACGGATCTTTGCATCCAGTGCACCCAGGGGCTCATCTAAAAGCAGAACCTTCGGCTCATTTACCAGAGCTCTGGCAATGGCCACTCGCTGCTGCTGTCCACCTGAGAGCAGAGTTACATCTCTTTTCCCAAAGCCTTCCAGACCAACCATCTTCAGCATACGCTCCACCTTCTGGGCGATGACAGTTTTATCGACTTTCTTCAGGTTCAGCCCGAAACCGATGTTCTCTGCCACATTTAAATGAGGAAAAAGAGCATACTTCTGAAACACTGTATTCACTTCTCTCTTGTACGGGGGAAGCTTGGAGATCTCAATCCCGTTAAACAGTACTTCTCCGTCACTTGGTTCTTCAAAGCCTGCAATGATTCGAAGGGTGGTTGTCTTTCCACATCCGCTGGGGCCCAAAAGTGTCAGGAATTCCTTTTCATAAATATCCAGATTGATGCCGCGCAAAACCTGCTGATCATCAAAATTCTTGGTCAGATTTTTTAACTCAATCAGTTTGTTCATCATCTTTTCCTTCCTCTGAATGTATTCTGTTTTTTCTCTGTTTTTTATAATCCGGCTGTTCCAAAAGCATTTGCCGGCTGTTCAGAATGTTCGTAAAAACTATAACATTTATTTTTTCTTCTTTGTTATCAGTGAATAAACAATAAAAATAACCAGTGTAGCTGCCAGCAGAATGGTACACAACGCATTGATTTCCGGCGTGACTCCTGTTTTCAGCTGTGTATACACCTTGATCGGCAGCGTAGACAGACGCGGTCCGTTTACAAAGATACTTATTACCACATCATCCATAGACATGGCAAACGCAAGCAGCGAACCTGAAATTACAGCCGGCATAATTAATGGCAGCGTAATATCCCGGAAAGCCCTGAACGGTCCTGCACCCAGATCCCTTGCCGCCTCTTCCAACGCAGGGTCCATTCCCGCCAGTCTTGCCTTCACTTCCATCAGAATATAAGGCACACAGAATACCGTATGACCTATTAACAGTGTCAGCATGCCAAAGGGCAGGTTCAGCATATAAAAGAATGCCATCAGCACCATACCAAGAATGATCTCCGGTATCATTAACGGCAATATGGAAATGTATTCCAGTGCCCCTTTTGACTTCCAGTGAATCCTTGACAGGCCAACAGCACCCAGAGTACCGATCACTGCACTAACCAGACAGCTTAATATCCCAAGGATCAGACTGTTTACCAGTGCTTCCAGCATTGCTCTGTCATGGATCAGTTCCTGATACCATTTCAGGGAAAAGCCTGTAAATTTCACCGGCAGTTTGGATTCATTAAATGAGAAAACGATCACTACTGCAATAGGGAGATACATCAGAAAGAAAATCAGCCCCATATAAAATCCGGCAAATCTTGAATTCTTTTTCATCCGATTCCCTCCAGTTCTCTGGCATTTGTCACTTTCCTGTAGATCATGATCAGTACAGTTGTAAGTACCATCATCACCACAGCAAGTGCTGCTGCAAAGGGCCAGTTACTTCCTCTTGTCATCTGATCCTGGATCAGGCTTCCGACAAGTACCACCTTATTTCCACCCAGGATATCTGCAATAAAGAACAGTCCCATGGATGGCACGAAAGTCAGGATCACACCCGAAAGCAACCCGGGCAGTGTAAGCTTCAGTGTTATGGTAAAAAATGCCTGCAGTCTGGATGCACCAAGATCTCTGGCAGCCTCCACATAAGACCAGTCCAGCTTCTCTGCGCTGGAGTATACAGACATGATCATAAACGGGAGAAGCACATAAATCATACCGATCACAATTGCCGGATAGCTGTACAGGATGGACAGCGGTTTCTCAATGATCCCGAGTTTTATCAATACAAAATTCAAAAGTCCTTTTTTCTGCAGAATGATGATCCAGCCATACAGACGGATCAGGGAATTTACCCAGAACGGCGTTGACAACAAAAGCTGTGCCTTTTTCTTTCTGTGCTCCGGCAGCTTCGCCATGAAATACCCGAACGGGTAGCCGATCAAAGCGATCACTATTGTACTGGTAAATGCCAGTTTCAGTGATTCCACAAATGTGTTCAGATATACAGGTTCCAGAATATTTCTGTAATTGTCCAGTGTAAATTTCCAGGTCACCCCAAATCCTCTGGACGGCGTAGCAAAACTAAGCGCCACCATATAGATAAGGGGGCATACCACAAACACAATAGTAAAAATGTATAGCGGAAGTGCCATCCATGCAGAACTGTCAGAACGACTTCTACGCTTCTTCATGAATATCCTCCCTGTCTACCAGTACTGCATCTGCCGGCAGGAAACTGCATCTTACTGTCTGGCCTTCTGCTACGGATGCGTCGATTCCGTATCTGCTGGCGATCAATTGTGTACCATCGCTCAGCTTCAGGGTTACACGAAGCTGACCTCCTGCGAAGTTCTTCTCTGTAACAGTTGCCTGTAAACCCGATATACTATTCGTATCATGTATATCCGAAATTCCGCCTGCCACACTTATATCAACAGTGTCTCCGTTATCTGTACCGGTATCACCGATTGCGGCAGCTTCCTGTAACAATACATTTTCACTTCTCACAGCCAGAGTTACGTTCTCTCCTGCTGCAAGATGCTGTTTTGCCCCTGTATCCTCTGTATTCTGCTGACTTGTTTCAAGCTTTACAATTACCCTGTCATTTCCAATTTTTACGATTGCATTCTCTCCCTGAATACTCTCTGCAACTCCATGCAGGATATTCGCATTTCCTACAAATGTTGCCACATAACTGGTCTTTGGATGATTATAGATCTCATCCGGTGTTCCGATCTGCTCTATACGTCCGTCCCGCATCACCGCAATCCTGTCAGACATATTGATAGCTTCTTCCTGATCATGAGTGATATAGATAAATGTAATTCCCAGTTTCTTCTGCAGATGCTTCAGTTCTATCTGCATCGCACGGCGAAGCTGCAGATCCAGTGCTCCCAGCGGCTCATCCAGAAGCAGTACCTTAGGATTATTCACCAGTGCTCTCGCAATGGCAACTCTCTGTTTCTGACCGCCCGAGAGTTCGGAAGGCTTTCTTTTTTCATATCCTTCAAGCTGTACCAGTTCCAGCATCTGAGAAACTTTTTTCTTAATCTCACTCTTAGGAACTTTTTTCAGCTTCAGACCATAGCCAATATTCTCCGCAACATTCATATGCGGAAAGAGCGCATAATTCTGAAATACCGTATTCACATCCCTCTGGTTCGGCTCCAGACCTGTCACTTCCCTGCCGTCCAGCCAGACACTTCCTGCATCGGGCTGTTCCAGACCGGCAATGATTCGCAGCGTTGTCGTCTTGCCGCATCCCGAAGATCCCAACAAAGTAATAAACTCTCCTTTACTGATCTCAAGACTGATATTATCCAGAACTGCTTCGCCTTCTGTAAAACTTTTCTTTATCTCTTTCAGTTCAAGTGAAATCTCTGCCAACTATACTCAGCTCCTTTCATGTAAAAAAGTTACCAACTAAAAAAGATACAAAACCAAGCGTAAAAGCTCTCGCCCCTACATCGGCTTATGCCAATGCTGACGCCTGTTACAGTGCCAGTCTCTGCATGGTTTCGCATCTGTATATGTCCATTTTTCCAATTATAGATATATCCGGTCCGTCCTGTTCCATCCAGTCTGCGGGCACTCCTGACCATGATGTCCACATAAGAAAACCGGAAATCAACCATTCTTCTTGATAGATTCCCGGTCATTATTTATTTGGTATAATCCAAAAGTTATATTAAAGGATAGGCCCGAGATTGTCAAGTAAATTTGTTACTGTTCACTCCGTTCACAGTAACTTAGCCAAAATTCATTCCAGATTGCCTGCGGCAATGGAATTTTGGCTTGTATGTCTCGGGATTTTTGCATATTCATGCCAAAACACCTCGCGGGATAGTGGCGTGTGGACAGTAACGTAAATTTCTCTTTACAATCATTTCAATTCCTACCGGCAATTTTAAGGTACTCACCATTCGAACCTCCATAAAAACATAAAAAATCCACTATACTCTGCTTTTCAGTATAGCGGATTTTCTATAAAATTACAATTGCCCAATATCTTTCAAGCTGAAAATGAGACTCGAACTCACGACCCCTTCATTACGAGTGAAGTGCTCTACCGACTGAGCTATTTCAGCTTATGCTGTAATCTGTCAGAAATTGATAATTCTGACAGCCACAGCATTTAGTTTATAATATTATTTCTTCTCTGTCAAGTCCTTTTTGACCGGTATTTTCTCCTCCGTTTTATTCACTATTTGGGGTGCTTCTTTTGTCACCTTTTTCGTCACCGGTTTCACTGCAGTTTTTACAGCTGCTTTTGTTTTCCCGGCAGCCTTGCGTACAGTTCTTGTCTTGGTAATGGATTTCTTGATCTGGCCATGCTCGGCAGCGGGCTTTTTCTCTGTTTCTTCCGGAGTGCAGGTAAAGACTGCCACACCAAGTGCCGGAAGCTTTACTGTGATGGAATACTCTCTCTCATCACACTCAGCCTTCTTCGCTGCTTTCACTCTCGTATTTACTACACCATTACCACCGTACTTTTTATCATCACTGTTAAAGATTTCTTTATATTTGCCGGCAAAAGGAACTCCCACATTGTAGTTTTCATATGGAATTGCCGCGAAATTGCAAACAGCCAGAATAGTTTCTTCCGGTTTCTCTGTCTTTTTCATGAATGCGATCACATTCTCCTCATACTTCATCAGCTGAACCCATTCAAATCCATCATATTCATCATCCAGCTGATAAAGTGCAGGATGAGCAAGATACATATTATTGAGGTCTTTGACACATAATTCCAGTTCTTTCGGCATATCTTTGTCCGGTGCCATCATCTTGCATCCCGGATGAAGCATCATATAAGCATAAGCCTCTCTGATCTGCGCATTCTTCTGTTCTTCACTTCCCGGCAGCCTATCTGCGAAATCCTTCAATGTACCAACATCCCTGCTGCCAAGTGTTAGAATATAATGTTCACAGTATGCATAGAGCATGGACATGGTCAGCTGATCATGGTAATTCTTTCTCTCAATAGGATCCTTGCTCAGATATTCAAGCAGATCTTTTGTCCATCCGCCACTCCATTTATAGTCAAATCCCAGATGGTCATTTCCCACACTGTCTGTCAGCTCCGGCCAAAGTCCGTTCTCCTGGGCAACTAAAAGCAATCCGGGATTTCTCTCCTTTATCACAGAATTCAGATGCTTCAGAAATTCCAGAGCATCCAGGTTTTCATTAGTTCCGTAAATATTAGGTGTCCACTCTCCCGGATTTCTGCCATAATCCAGATACAGCATGGCATCCACATCATCCATACGCAGACCGTCAGCATGGTAAACCTCAGCCCAGAAGCAGGCATTGGAAATCAGGAAATCTTTCACCATCGGGCTTCCGTAATTATAGAGCAGTGTTCCCCAGAACGGATGAATCGCCTCTGCCGGATTCTGTCTCTCATAAAGAGGTGTTCCGTCAAATTTCTCCAGACCGGAGGCATAACGCGGGAACTGTGCAGGTGTCCAGTCAAGAATCACACCGATTCCCGCCTGATGCAGTTCATCTACCAGCTTCTGAAAATCCGCCACGCTTCCAAATCTGGAAGTAGGTGCATAATATGCATATGTAGAATAACCACCTGTAATATCATCCAGGTATTCCATCACAGGATGAAGTTCCACATGGGTGAAATCTTCCTCTGCCAGAAATTCCACCAGTTCCTCAGCGGATTTCCATTCCTCCAGAGATGTTTCATATATAGAAACCGGCTGTTTCCTGTCATCGAATCTGCAACGTTCCTTCATCCAGTCTCCGTCATTCCACTGAAAAGCACTTACATCTGCTACCACAGATGCTCCCTCAGGATCATGCTCTGCACTGTTCCCATAAGGATCAGCCTTTAACAGAACTTCGCCGCCTTTAACTTTAATTTCATATTTATAATGTGTTCCTGCCTCTACCCCGGGTACAAACAGCTCAAAGATACCGGACATAGGCATACGATGCATAATAGTTGCACGTCCGATCCATCCATTAAAATCACCTGCAATATTTACACTCACTGCGTTCGGAGCCCAGACAGCAAAAAGAGTACCTTTCACTCCTTTAATCTCCACAGGATGCGCACCCAGCTTCTTATATGCCTCATAATAAACACCTGCGCAGAAAGCCTTCTCCTCTTCCTCTGTGATCTGGCATGGAAAAGCATAGGGATCATAACATTCTGTCTCTGTCTCTCCCATTTTTATAAGGAATCTGTATTCCGGCACCTTGCGTACAGGAAGCAATACTGCAAAATATCCGGCCTCGTCCTCTTTCTCGCAGACATAGGTTTTCTTTCCGCTGATCACACTGACTTCGTCTGCATCAGGAAAAAATCCCTGAATAAGAACTCCGTCCTGTGTGATCCTTGGTCCCATCACATCTCTGGGAGCAGTTTCCTCTTCATACACAATAGCTTCAATTCTCGGCCAGTCCATATAGCCGTATACTTTTTCATCCATAACTGCGTTACCTCCCCGATTGTCAGAAATACGATGATCGGCTACTCTTACCGGCAGCGTATTTATGGTACATTAAACGTCACCTGTAAACAATAACAAATCAAGTTATGTTTATTTTAGCATCTTTGCACAAAAAAATAAAGAAAATTGTTTGACAAATTCCCTTTACTGCGCTAAATTTATGTTATTAATTATGGAAAGAATCTTGTTCCGGATACTATGCTTCTTTCCATCACAACAAGGAGGATACAAAATGGGAAACAAAGCCTTTGACGTAACCGCATTAGGCGAATTATTGATTGACTTTACTGAAAACGGCAACAGCGCACAGGGAAATCCGATGCTGGAAGCCAATCCGGGCGGTGCTCCATGCAACGTGCTTGCAATGCTTGAGAAGCTTGGCAAAAAAACTGCATTCATCGGCAAAGTCGGAAACGACATGTTCGGAACCCAGCTTAAGAATGCTGTAGAGGAAGTAGGGATCGACACCCGCAACCTTGTGATCGACAACGAGGTACACACAACACTTGCCTTTGTACATACTTATCCTGACGGAGACAGAGATTTCTCCTTCTACCGTAACCCGGGTGCAGATATGATGCTTACCAAAGATGAAATCCAGGAAGACCTGATCAGAGATTCCAGAATCTTCCACTTCGGAACTCTTTCTTCCACTCACGAAGGAGTACGCGAGGCAACCCGCTATGCCATCGATGTTGCAAAAGAAGCCGGATGTATCGTCAGCTTCGACCCGAACCTTCGCCCGCCATTATGGAAATCTCTCGATGATGCAAAAGCAGAGATCGAATACGGCCTTGGCAAATGCGATATTCTGAAAATCTCAGATAACGAAGTTGAATTCCTGTTCGGAACTACAGACTATGACAAAGGCGCCGCACTTCTGAAAGAGAAATACAACATTCCGCTTATCCTTATCACACTTGGAAAAGACGGAAGCCGCGCTTACTACAAAGACATGAAAGTAGAAGCTGCTCCTTTCCTTCAGGAAAAGACTATCGAGACAACAGGTGCAGGCGATACTTTCTGCGCAAGTTCCTTAAACTATGTTCTGGAACATGGCCTGGACAACCTGACAGAAGAGAACTTAAAAGAACTGCTCACATTCGCTAATGCGGCAGCTTCTCTTATTACTACACGCAAGGGTGCTCTTCGCGTTATGTCCACCAAAGAAGAAGTTCTTGACTTTATGAAATCAAGAGGATGCTGATTGCGAATATCCGCTTGATCATCCAAAACTTTGAAGAAGCCCTCTGGCACCGCCAGACCGGGCTTCTTTTTTATCCTAAAAATAAAAGCAAAAATATCTCCCGGCAATTGAAAATCTCAATTGGCCAGGAGATATTTGAAATATATACATCCTTATTATAATTCAACGATCATTATAAAAATACTGAACCGTTAGCTTCTAACTTACTATTTATTTTACCACACGTACTCTTGATACGCCTTCGATTGCTTTCAGTTCATCCAGTGCTTCTTTGGATGCTGTGCTTTCCAGATCGATCAGAGTATAAGCATATTCGCCTTTACTCTTATTTGTCATATCAGCGATGTTCAGACCTTCGGAACCAAGGATCTTGGTGAACTGGCTGATCATGTTCGGGATATTTTTGTGGCAGATTGCGATACGTCCTACTGCTACGCAGGTTCCCATATCACAGTTCGGGAAGTTTACAGAGTTCTTGATGTTTCCGTTCTCAAGGAAATCTCTTACTTCTTTCACTGCCATTACCGCACAATTTTCTTCGGATTCCTCTGTGGATGCTCCAAGATGTGGAGTTACCAGAATTCCGGCATGACCTGCTACTGTATGGTTTGCAAAGTCTGTCACATATTTCTTCACTTTTCCGCTGTCTAATGCTTCGATCAGAGCATCCTCATCAACCAGAAGATCGCGGGCAAAGTTCAGAAGTACTACGCCGTCTTTCATCTTGTCTAATGCTTCTTTGTTGATCATCTGTCTTGTGCTGTCAAGAAGAGGTACATGGATGGTGATGTAATCACACTGGGAATAGATTTCATCCAGGCTCTTGATATGTTTGATGGTGCGGGAAAGATTCCATGCAGCATCAATAGAGATGTACGGGTCATATCCGTATACTTCCATTCCAAGAGCAGATGCAGCGTTTGCCACCATTGCTCCGATTGCACCAAGGCCGATGATACCAAGTTTCTTACCCATGATCTCGCAGCCTGCAAACTGCTTCTTCTGTTTCTCGGCAAGTTTGTCAATGTCCTCTTTGTCTTTCTCTTTGGCAACCCATTCGATACCGCCGACGATATCACGGGATGCAAGGAGCATACCTGCGAGAACAAGTTCCTTAACACCGTTTGCATTAGCACCCGGTGTGTTAAATACTACGATACCTTTCTCTGCGCAGTCTTTGACAGGAATGTTATTGACACCTGCACCTGCACGTGCGATTACTTTTACGCTCTCCGGAAGTTCCATGTCATGCATCTTAGCACTTCTTACAAGGATGGCATCGGTTCCTTCCAGTTCTTCTGTTTTCTTATAGTCTTCATCAAATAATCCCAGGCCTTTTTCTGCAATGGGATTCAGGCAATGATACTGAAACATTACGCATTTTCCTCCTCAAATTTCTTCATGAAAGCAACCAGTGCTTCTACGCCTTCTTTTGGCATAGCATTGTAGATACTTGCACGCATACCACCCACTGTACGGTGTCCTTTTAAGTTTACAAGTCCTGCCTCTTTTGCTTCTTTTACAAATTTGGCATCCATATCCTTGTCACCTGTTACGAACGGTACATTCATAAGAGAACGGTCTTTTGCTACTACTGTTCCTTTGAAGAGTTTGCTCTGATCCAGGTAATCGTAGAGAATCTTTGCTTTCTCTTCGTTGCGTCTCTTCATTTCTTCCAGACCGCCCATTTTCTTCAGCCATTTGAAGACTTTACCGCATACATAGATGCAGTAGCAGTTCGGTGTGTTGTAAAGAGAACCTGCATCAGCCTGTGTTTTAAATTTCAGCATAGTTGGGGTGCCTTCCAGAACATCATCTGTGATCAGGTCTTCTCTGATAATAGAGATTACCATACCAGCAGGTCCGATATTCTTCTGAACACCGCCGTAGATGATTCCGTATTTGGATACATCAACCGGCTCAGATAAGAAGCAGGAAGAAACATCTGCTACCAGAGTTTTTCCTTTTGTGTTCGGGAGTTCTTTGAATTTTGTTCCGTAAATTGTGTTGTTTTCACAAATGTATACATAGTCCGCATCCGGGCTGATCGGCAGATCGCTGCAGTCAGGAATGTAAGAGAATGTCTTATCTTCGGAAGAAGCAATCTTGTTTGCTTTTCCATATTTCTGTGCTTCCTGATATGCTTTCTTTGCCCACTGACCTGTAACAATGTAATCAGCAACTTTATTCTTCATGAGGTTCATAGGAATTGCAGCAAACTGCTGAGAAGCTCCGCCCTGAAGGAATAATACCTTGTAGTTATCCGGAATCTTCATCAGGTCGCGCAGATCCTGCTCTGCTTCGTCAATGATTTTCTGGAAATCAGCGCTTCTGTGGCTCATTTCCATTACAGACATACCAGTTCCCTGATAGTCCATCATCTCCTCTGCAACTTCTTTTAATACCTCTTCCGGCAATACAGCCGGTCCTGCGGAAAAATTATACACTCTGCTCATTGTTTTTCATATCCTCCTCGTCAAAAATGTCATCAATGCTTGCGCCTGCCGGTACCATCGGGAATACGCTGAGATCCTGATCGATCATACAGTCAAGTACGATTGGTCCCGGACATGCAAGTGCTTCTTTCAAAGCAGGTTCCACTTCATCCATGGTAGTGATACGGATTGCCTTCGCACCCATAGCCTCTGCCAGTTTTACAAAATCAACGGAATCATTTAAAATTGTATGGGAATATCTGTGGTCGTAGAACAATGTCTGCCACTGACGCACCATTCCAAGTACATGGTTATTAAGTACGATTTCAATCAATGGTTTGCCGCAGCGGACTGCTGTGGCAATCTCATTCATATTCATACGGAAGCATCCGTCACCTGCGATATTTACTACCGTCTTGTCCGGTCTTCCCATCTTCGCACCGATTGCCGCTCCAAGTCCATATCCCATCGTTCCTAATCCACCGGATGAAAGGAATGTTCTTGGTTCTTTATATTTGAAATACTGAGCTGCCCACATCTGGTTCTGGCCTACTTCTGTGGTGATGATCGCGTCACCTTTTGTCAGCTCGTAAAGTTTCTCGATAATGTATGGACCTGTCAGCTGGGAATGATCATATCTTAGCGGATATTTCTCCTTCAGTTCGCTGATATGTGCTGTCCACTCCGGATGTTTCATCTCCGGGAGTTCTTTCAGGATTCGTTTCAGAACTTCTTTCTCATCTCCTACGATACTTGCATCTACGATAATATTCTTATTAATCTCCGCAGCATCTACATCGATCTGGAGAATCTTTGCATTCTTAGCGAAAGTCTTTGTATTTCCTGTGACACGGTCGCTGAATCTGGCTCCCAGAACGATCAGAAGGTCACACTCGGAAACGCCGAGGTTAGATGCTTTTGTTCCATGCATTCCAAGCATTCCTGTATAGAAAGGATCTTCGCCGGAAAATCCACCTTTCCCCATAAGGCTGTCACATACCGGAGCATCGATTTTGTGAGCAAGTTCTGTCACTTCTTTGGATGCCTCGGAGATAATTGTTCCGCCGCCTGTGAAGATGAACGGTTTCTTTGCATCTTTGATCATCTGGACTGCTGTTTCGATGTCCTTATCTTTGATTGTATCTACTTTTGGTGTAATGGCTGCCGGAGTGCAGGCATTGTATTCATATTTCGCGCCTGTCACATCCTTTGTCACATCTACAAGTACAGGACCCGGGCGGCCGCTCTTTGCGATATAGAAAGCTCTGCGGACGGTATCTGCCAGAGTTGTAATGTCTTTTACGATAAAGCTGTGCTTTGTGATGGGCATTACAATTCCTGTAATATCAACCTCCTGGAAAGAATCCTTTCCGAGAAGCGGAGTTCCTACATTACATGTGATTGCCACCATTGGTACGGAATCCATGTATGCAGTTGCGATTCCTGTTACCAGATTAGTAGCTCCGGGACCGGAGGTTGCGAGACATACGCCGACTTTACCTGTTGCTCTTGCGTATCCGTCTGCTGCATGGGAAGCTCCCTGTTCATGGGAAGTCAGTACATGTGTGATCTGGTCTTTATATTCATAGAGGGCGTCATATACATTCAGGATGGCACCGCCCGGATATCCGAATACAGTGTCAACGCCCTGTTCTTTTAAACATTCAACGATGATTTCAGCGCCTGTAAGCTGCATCTTTACGTATCCTCCTAACTTTTCAGGCAGGAATCACAGGTTATGCTGTAATTCCCGCCGGGTACTTGTTCATCTTTATTTTGCTTTTGGTACCTCAAGGATTGCTCCTCTGTTTCCGGAGGTTACCATTGCAGCATATCTTGCAAGATATCCTGTTGTTACCTTTGGCTTGCGAGGCTGCCATTTTGCTTTTCTTGCCTGCATTTCTTCATCAGAAACCTTGATCTCCAGTTTCAGTTCCGGAATGTTGATGCTGATGATATCGCCCTCTTCAACAAGTGCGATCGGTCCGCCGACTGCTGCTTCCGGTGATACGTGTCCGATGGATGCTCCTCTGGATGCACCGCTGAAACGTCCGTCTGTGATCAGGGCTACGGAAGATCCCAGTCCCATACCTGCGATTGCAGATGTAGGATTCAGCATCTCTCTCATGCCAGGGCCGCCTTTCGGTCCTTCGTAACGGATAACTACTACGTCACCCTCTACGATCTTGCCGCCTTTGATAGCTGCGATTGCGTCTTCCTCGCAGTCAAAGACTCTTGCAGGTCCTTCATGGACCATCATCTCTTCTACAACTGCAGAACGTTTTACAACACCGCCGTCCGGTGCAAGGTTACCTTTAAGTACTGCAAGTCCGCCTGTCTGGCTGTATGGATTGTCGATTGGTCTGATAACTTCAGGATTTAAGTTTGCACAGTCTTTGATGTTCTCGCCTACTGTCTTGCCTGTGACTGTCATGCACTCAGTATGAAGGAGTCCCTTCTTATTCAGTTCGTTCATAACTGCGTATACACCGCCTGCTTCGTTCAAGTCTTCCATATATGTTGGGCCTGCAGGTGCAAGGTGGCAGAGATTCGGAGTCTTTGCGCTGATCTCGTTTGCAAAGCTGATATCAAAGTCCATTCCGATCTCATGAGCAATAGCCGGAAGGTGAAGCATACTGTTTGTGGAGCATCCAAGTGCCATGTCTACTGTCAGGGCATTGAGGATTGCTTCTTTTGTCATGATGTCTCTTGGACGGATGTTCTTTCTGTACATTTCCATAACCTGCATACCTGCGTGTTTTGCAAGACGGATACGTTCAGAATATACAGCCGGAATTGTTCCGTTTCCTTTCAGTCCCATACCAAGAACTTCTGTCAGGCAGTTCATGGAGTTTGCTGTATACATACCGGAACAGGATCCGCAGGTAGGACATGTCTTCATTTCACATTCTGTCAGGCCGTCCTCATCAAGTTTCCCTGCTGCGTAAGCACCTACTGCCTCGAACATACTGGAAAGGCTTGTCTTGTGTCCGTTCAGATGTCCGGCAAGCATCGGACCGCCGCTTACAAATACAGTAGGAACATTCAGTCTGGCTGCTGCCATCAGAAGTCCGGGTACGTTCTTATCACAGTTTGGAATCATTACCAGTGCATCAAACTGATGTGCCATTGCCATGGCTTCTGTGGAATCTGCGATCAGGTCTCTGGTAACCAGAGAATATTTCATTCCAACGTGTCCCATTGCAATACCGTCACATACTGCGATTGCCGGAAACATAACAGGTGTACCGCCTGCCATTGCCACACCAAGCTTAACTGCCTGTGTGATCTTGTCAAGGTTCATATGACCCGGTACAATTTCATTGTAAGAACTTACGATACCTACCAGAGGTCTGTCCATTTCCTCTTTTGTCATTCCAAGAGCATTAAACAGGGAACGGTGAGGTGCCTGCTGTGTGCCTGTTTTTACTGCATCACTTCTCATTGTTTTATTTCCTCTTTTCTTACTGTTTTATTTATTTTTTAATGATTCAACCGGAATTCCTGACCCCGTAATCTGCCTGCGCCGGCTGAATCCTCTTAATATCAATTCTTACAGAGCTGCTGCGATCAGATCGCCCATCTCTTTTGTTCCTACAAGTTTGCATCCCTCTGACATGATATCGCCTGTGCGGTATCCCTCTGTCAGGACTTTCTGTACTGCTGCTTCCACTGCATCTGCTTCTTTATCCATGTCAAGGGAGAAACGGAGCATCATTGCTGCGGAAAGGATGGTTGCGATAGGGTTTGCCTTATCCTGTCCTGCAATATCAGGTGCAGAACCATGGCTTGGCTCATAGAGACCGAATTTTGTTTCATTTAAGCTTGCAGAAGAAAGCATTCCGATGGAGCCTGTTACCATACTTGCCTCATCTGAAAGGATATCTCCGAACATATTCTCTGTAAGGATAACATCGAACTGTTTCGGATCACGTACAAGCTGCATTGCGCAGTTGTCAACCAGCATATGCTCTAAGGTAACATCCGGATAATCTTTGGCAACTTCCTCTACCACTTTTCTCCAGAGTCTGGAAGAATCCAGAACATTTGCCTTATCTACGCTTGTCACTTTATTTCTTCTCTTACGTGCGATCTCAAATGCTTTGATGGCAATACGACGGATTTCGTTTTCGTTATAGGAAAGTGTATCAATCGCTTTCTTCACACCGTTCTCTTCAATTGTCTGACGTTCTCCGAAATACAGACCGCCTGTAAGCTCACGTACAATGATCATGTCAAATCCGTCTCCGATGATCTCATCGCGGAGAGGGCACGCTTTTCTCAGCTCATTGTAAAGGTAAGCCGGTCTTAAGTTTGCAAAAAGATTTAATGCCTTACGGATTGCAAGAAGTCCTGCTTCCGGGCGTTTGGATGGCTCAAGCTTATACCATGGAGAAGTTTTTGCATCTCCGCCAATAGAGCCCATCAGTACGGCGTCTGATGATTTGGCAGTGGCAATTGCCTCATCAGTAAGGGGTACGCCGTGTACATCGATGGATGCACCGCCTAACAGAACTTCTGAATAGGAAAAGCTGTGTCCATATTTCTCGCATACCTTGTCCAGTACTTTCTTTGCTTCTCTTACGATTTCCGGTCCGATTCCGTCGCCGGGGATCAATGCAATCTTATAATCCATAATAATTTCCTCCAAAAATACTCTAATTGCGTAATTGTTATTATAATAACGCACTTTCCGACAGATTTCAACCTATTAAAGTGAAAAAATATAAAAGTGTTTTTTTCCGGAGATTTTACTATAAAAAAACAGAACCACAGTCATCACTGACTATAGGTTCTGCTTTTTTATATCTCTTTCATTATTCGGCAGCGCTTCCGGCTTTCTCAACTTCAGCGATTGCCTGTTTTCTCATTGGAATACGGCAGTTTTTGTTGTTACCGAATTCTACGATCACATCTTCTTCTGTCATGTCAATGACAACTCCATAAAAGCCGCTGGTAGTAACAATGCTGTCGCCAACCTCCATGTCATTTAACATTGCCTGAAGTCTCTTCTGCTCTTTTTTCTGAGGGCGAAGCATTAAGAAGTACATAATTCCAAACAGTACTACCATCCAGACAATAGCGCCAACCATACCCATTCCGCTTGATGCGTCCATTTTGATTCCTCCTGTAACTTATCCTGTTATTCTGCATATTTGCAGTCCATCACATATTTACAGACCGTCCTGACGGCTGCTCATACTGAAGAGCTGCTTTGCAATTCACTTATAATCTCTGTTACTTTCTATATGAAATCTTGTATTTCATGCATAACAATCCGATTAAAGCGTCACTACACATCATACACAAAAAACCGCTTTACTTCAAGAGTTTTTGGCATATTTAATAATTATTTTATATACAGATTATCTTTTCGAGTTTATTTTTCCCTCTTCAAAGCCTTCCAGCCGCATTTTCTTATATTCTGCGAAGTTTCCTGCATCAAGAGCATCTCGGATCTCTTCCATCATATGATTATAGAAATACAGATTGTGAAGTACACAGAGACGCATTCCCAGCATTTCCTTTGCTTTCAGAAGATGACGGATATAGGCTCTGCTGTAATGCTGGCATGCAGGACACTGACAGCCTTCTTCGATAGGACGTGTGTCCAGTTCATATTTTGCATTAAACAGATTCATCTTTCCATGATTGGTATATACATGTCCATGACGACCGTTACGGCTTGGATATACGCAGTCAAAGAAATCAATTCCACGTTCAACACCTTCCAGAATATTGGCCGGTGTTCCCACACCCATCAGGTAAGTAGGTTTATTCTGAGGAAGATAGGGGACTACCGCATCCAGGATTCTGTACATCTCTTCATGGGTTTCTCCAACTGCCAGACCACCGACAGCATAGCCATCCAGATCCATTTCAGAGATCGCTTTGGCATGCTCAATACGGATATCTTCATAAACAGCGCCCTGGTTGATTCCAAACAGAAGCTGTTCTTTGTTAATGGTATCCGGCAGACTGTTCAGTCTTGCCATCTCTGCCTTGCAGCGGGCAAGCCATCGTGTGGTTCTGTCTACAGATTTCTGCACATAATCCCTGTCAGCCACACTGCTGGGGCATTCATCAAATGCCATGGCAATAGTGGAGGCAAGATTGGACTGGATCTGCATACTCTCTTCCGGCCCCATAAAGATCTTATGTCCGTCAATATGGGAGTTAAAATAGACTCCCTCTTCTTTGATCTTTCTCAGCTTTGCAAGGGAAAATACCTGGAATCCGCCTGAGTCTGTAAGGATCGGTTTGTCCCATACCATAAATTTATGAAGGCCACCTAACTGCTTTACTATTTTATCACCCGGGCGCACATGAAGATGATAAGTATTTGATAATTCTACCTGTGTTCCGATCTGCTGTAAATCCATAGTGGATACAGCGCCTTTAATCGCACCGATCGTTCCCACATTCATAAAAACAGGAGTCTGGATCGTACCATGCACTGTATGAAACTCCGCACGTTTGGCACGCCCCTCTGTTTTCAGAAGTTTATATTCTGCCATTTTTCTTCTCCTCTTGATAAAAATTACTTTTTTTATTATATCTTGAAATAGCTGAATTTTCAACTGCAATTCACTCAAACCTTGGTAAACTTTCATATTGTCTTTTCCAGACCATTAGCGTATAATATTACGGAATATTCCATATCTGGAAACAGGTATTTAATAGGAAAGAACAGGATAGATTTTTACTGTTTACTTCATGTCCGGCAACACGCTTTGCATGATATCAGCATGAACAGTAACAGGAAAATTTCAACTTTGTTTATATACAATACGAGGAGGCTTGAATTTACTTTATGAATTACAAAACACTTGGAATTGACATTGGTTCCACTACTGTAAAGATCGCGATCTTAGATGAGAATGAAAATCTCATTTTCGCGGATTATAAGCGTCATTTTGCGAACATTCAGGAAACCCTTGCAGACCTTCTTCAGGAGGCCTTTGATCAGTATGGTGAGATGACTCTCCATCCTGTGATCACAGGTTCCGGCGGTCTGACCCTTGCCAATCATCTCGGCGTTCCTTTTACCCAGGAGGTTATTGCCGTTTCTACTTCTCTGCAGAAGCTGGCACCAAAGACAGATGTTGCCATTGAGCTTGGCGGCGAGGATGCCAAGATCATTTATTTCGAAAACGGAAATGTAGAACAGCGTATGAACGGTATCTGTGCAGGCGGTACCGGTTCTTTCATCGACCAGATGGCTTCTCTTCTCCAGACAGATGCAACAGGTCTGAACGAATATGCCAAAGATTACAAGGCACTCTACCCGATTGCTGCACGCTGCGGTGTTTTCGCCAAAACTGATATCCAGCCGCTGATCAATGACGGTGCAACCAAACCGGATCTGTCAGCTTCTATTTTCCAGGCAGTTGTAAACCAGACCATCTCCGGTCTTGCCTGCGGAAAACCCATTCGTGGACATGTTGCATTCCTGGGTGGTCCGCTCCACTTCCTGTCCGAACTGAGAGAATCCTTTATCCGTACTTTGAAGCTGGATGAGGAACACACTATCATTCCAGAGAACTCCCATCTTTTTGCAGCCATTGGTTCTGCATTAAATGCAAAAGAAGACAATTCTATTTCCCTGACAGAGATGAAAGACAGACTTCGCAATTCCATTAAGCTGGATTTTGAAGTAGAACGTATGGAACCGCTTTTCGCTTCTCAGGAAGAATACGATGCATTTGCGAAACGTCAGAGTTCTTACAAAGTAAAAACAGGAGATCTGGCTACATATAAGGGAAACTGCTATCTGGGTATTGATGCAGGTTCCACCACAACCAAAACTGCGCTGGTAGGCGAAGACGGAACACTTCTCTATTCTTTTTACAGCAGCAACAACGGAAACCCGTTAAAAACTACCATCCGTTCTATTAAAGAGATTTACGAACTGCTTCCCAAAGATGCAAAGATTGCTTATTCCTGCTCTACAGGTTACGGCGAGGCTCTGATCAAGGCTGCCCTGCTCCTGGATGAGGGCGAGGTTGAAACCGTATCTCATTACTATGCAGCTGCTTTCTTTGACCCGGAGGTAGACTGTATCCTAGATATCGGCGGACAGGATATGAAATGTATCAAAATCCGCAATAAGACCGTTGACAGCGTACAGTTGAATGAAGCATGCTCCTCCGGATGCGGTTCCTTTATTGAAACCTTTGCCAAATCTCTGAATTATACAGTACAGGATTTCGCAAAAGCTGCTGTTTTTGCACAGCATCCTATTGATCTTGGTACCAGATGTACTGTTTTCATGAATTCCAAGGTAAAGCAGGCACAGAAAGAGGGAGCTGAGGTTTCCGATATTTCCGCAGGTCTTGCTTACTCTGTTATCAAAAATGCACTCTATAAGGTTATCAAAGTTTCTGATGCTTCCGAACTTGGCAGACACATCGTTGTACAGGGTGGTACTTTCTACAATGATGCAGTTCTGAGAAGTTTCGAAAAGATTGCCGGCTGCGAAGCCATCCGTCCGGATATCGCCGGAATCATGGGGGCCTTCGGTGCTGCGCTGATTGCCCGCGAACGCCATCAGGAAGGTGCAGAAACTACTATGCTCTCCATTGACAAAATCAATGAGCTGAAATATACAACTTCCATGGCAAACTGCCGCGGATGTACCAACAACTGTCGTCTGACTATCAACAAGTTCTCCGGCGGCCGCCAGTATGTCAGCGGAAACCGTTGCGAACGCGGTATTGGCAAAGAGAAAAACAAAGATCATATTCCGAACCTTTATGAATATAAATATAAACGTATTTTCTCCTACACACCTCTCAGTGCTGACAAGGCAACGCGAGGCAAGGTAGGTATCCCGCGTGTTCTGAATATGTTTGAAAATTATCCTTTCTGGTATACTTTCTTTACAGAACTGAAGTACGAGGTTGTTCTTTCACCTACTTCCACCAGAAAGATTTACGAGCTGGGAATTGAATCCATCCCAAGTGAGTCCGAATGTTACCCGGCTAAGCTTGCACATGGTCATGTGACATGGCTGATCCGAAATGGTGTGAAATTTATTTTCTACCCATGTATCCCATATGAACGTAACGAATTTCCGGATGCAGTCAACCATTACAACTGCCCGATTGTTACTTCCTATGCAGAGAATATCAAGAACAATGTAGATGAATTAAATGATCCGTCCATTGATTTCCGCAATCCGTTCCTTGCGTTTACCTCTGAGGAAATCCTGACCAAGCGTCTGATAGAGGAATTCAAGGATATCCCGGTTGAAGAAGTCAAAGCTGCGGCACATAAAGGATGGGAAGAAATGGCTGCTGCCCGCCGCGATGTGCAGAAAAAGGGCGAGGAGACTCTGAAATATCTGGAGGAAACAGGCCGTCACGGTATTGTTCTCGCAGGACGCCCATACCACATTGATCCCGAAATCCATCACGGTATCCCGGATCTGATCAACAGTTATGGAATCGCTGTACTTACTGAGGATTCCATCTCTCATCTGGCACCTATAGAACGTCCGATTCGTGTAAATGACCAGTGGATGTATCATTCCAGACTGTATGCAGCCGCAAACTACATTAAGACTCGTGATGACCTCGACCTGATTCAGCTCAACTCCTTCGGATGTGGTCTGGATGCCGTTACTACTGACGAGGTTTATGAAATTCTCGACGGAAGCGACAAAATCTATACCTGCTTAAAGATTGATGAAGTAAACAACCTCGGTGCAGCAAGGATCCGTATCCGCTCCCTGATCGCTGCGATCCGTGCAAAGAAAGCTCAGGGACAGAAACGTAATATCAAACCGGCTTCTATTGATAAAGTATCCTTCACAAAGGAAATGAGAAAGGATTATACGATTCTCTGTCCGCAGATGTCGCCGTTCCATTTCAGCCTTTTACAGGCAGCTTTCAATTCCTGCGGATATAATCTGGAAGTACTTCCAAACGATAACAAACACGCCGTAGATGTAGGTCTGAAATACGTAAATAATGATGCCTGCTATCCGTCTCTGATCGTGGTTGGCCAAATCATGGATGCATTGCTTTCCGGCAAATATGACCTGAATAAGACAGCCGTTGTCATGTCACAGACAGGCGGTGGATGTCGTGCTTCCAACTACATTGCATTTATCCGCCGCGCGTTAAAGAAAGCCGGTATGGAGCAGATTCCGGTTATTTCCGTCAACTTAAGTGGTCTGGAAAGCAACCCGGGATTCAAACTTACTCTTCCACTGGTGAAAAAAGTTGCGTACGGTGCCGTATTCGGAGATATCCTGATGAAATGCGTATACCGTATGCGTCCTTACGAACTGGAAGAGGGAATCGTAAACAGAAAGCACAAAATCTGGGAACAGCGTGTGATTTCTTTCTTAAGCGGAAGCAGTGTCAGCCACAGCCAGTTTAAGAAAATGTGCCGTGAAATGGTTCATGAATTTGACACAATTCCGATCAGCGATGTGAAGAAGCCTCGTGTCGGCATCGTAGGTGAGATCCTTGTCAAGTTCCTGCCTGCTGCAAATAATCATCTGGCAGAGCTTCTGGAATCTGAAGGTGCTGAGGCAGTTGTACCGGATCTGATCGATTTCATGTGCTACTGTTTCTATAATCAGAACTTCAAGGTAGAAAATCTTGGCTTCAAGAAGTCCAAGGCAACCATGGCAAACTGGGGAATCAAAGCAATCGAATGGGTGAGAAAGCCTGCAAGCGAAGCCCTTGCGCAGAGCCGTCATTTCGCACCGCCTGCTGATATCAGAGATCTGGCAAAAATGGCATCTCCGATCGTTTCCACCGGAAACCAGACAGGTGAAGGATGGTTCCTGACAGGAGAGATGATGGAACTGATCCATGGAGATGTTCCGAATATTGTTTGTATCCAGCCTTTCGGATGTCTGCCGAACCATATCGTAGGTAAGGGTGTTATCAAAGAAATCCGCCGCGAATATCCTACAGCAAACATTGTAGCCATCGACTATGATCCAGGCGCCAGCGAAGTTAACCAGCTGAACCGAATCAAACTGATGCTCTCCACTGCTCAGAAAAATCTGAAAAAAGCACAGAAGAAATAACCGGCAGATAATAAGGGCTTTTATATTCATTTATTTTCCAGTTGAAATAATATTTCCCTATTTAAATTATATCTGTTAAGCAAATAAAAGAGCTGTATCACACAGATATCTGTTTTATATTCTTGCGTAGAAATGTAACAGTATCTGGAATACAGCTCTTTTACTTTTATTTAATTATTATTCTGCCAGAACGGAAGTTTCTCAGCAACTTTTACAAGATAGCTTCCTCCCGGTATTCTTCTCAATTCTGCCTCTGATGGCTTACTGATGATCAGATAAGCAAGCAGATAAACAACTGCCGCGATTGGAATCGAAACGATCAGGCAGATGAAGTTGGATTTCACAAAAATATTCAATCCATAGCAGATGCATCCTGCAACGATTCCCATTGGAACAGATGCAAGAATCGGATACAGGTAACCCTTTTTCCATGGATTCTTGTACTGCAGATATTTCTTCATTGCCAGATCATTCAGCACGCATACAACGATAGAATAAATCACCATCGCAATCAGCAGTGCATAAACTCCCAGGTTTGTCGTAAACAGCAATACCACTACCACAATGATATCCACAACCAATGCAATTGCAGCTGTGATAACCGGAATCTTCTGCTGTCCGATTGCCTGCAGAACACCATTGGAAATATTTGACATTCCGTTTAGGAGAATGGAAAATGATCCAAGGATGAGCAGATTCGCTGCAAGCCCTGTGGAATTTCCATAAAGCAGGAATACAATTGGCTGTGCAAGTACTGCAAGTCCCATCGCACACGGCGCAGAAACTACCATAGAAAGCTGCACCGTCTGATCGATACATTCTCTGGTTGCCTCAATATCTCCTGTAGCATACAACGCAGATACTTCAGGAATCATAGAAGTCGGCGCTGTACTGGATAAGGTCAGTGGGATATTAATAATCGTCATAAAGTAAGTTGCGTATTCTGCATAGAGAATGCCAATCTGTGTTGCGTCTCCGCCTCTTCTGCCAAGAATATCTGAGAAAAGATATCCATTAATATATGCATTGACATTATATACAAATGCGCTGAGGATGATTGGCGAAACTACCAGTACGATCACGCGGAAAATATCTTTATATGACTCTTCCTGGTGCTTATGATCTCTGTTTACACGATGCATAATCTTTCCACGATTCACGCCGTATACCAGAAGCATAAAAATCAATGCGGTGACCACACCGGCTCCTGTTCCTACTGTAGATCCCGCAGCTCCCCATTTCGCAATGCTGTTCTCTGTTCCATCCGCAAATACGTTGATAAATCCCCAGGCTGCCAGAAGACTGACTGCCGCATTAAATACCTGTTCAATAATCTGAGAAATAGATGTAGGCATCATATTTCTATATGCCTGGAAATATCCTCTGAACACGCCCAGGATTCCGGACAGGAAAATGGTCGGCGCAAGGATCTGCAGCGCAAGAATTGCATCTTTCTGATTGCTTGGAATAATCAATCCTGCCCCGAAGAGACAAAACAGTGCTACTGCACCTCCAACGATCATCGCATAGATCATAGCTCCCTTAAAGAACTTATGCGCATTCCTGTAATCTCTCAGAGCAATGCGCTCGGAAATCAGTTTTGATACTGCCTGCGGAATGCTGAATGACGCGATCATCAGAAGAATCATGTACGCATTCTGCGCAAGACTTGTATATCCCATTCCAAGGCTTCCGATAATGTTGGAAAGCGGACTCTTATACAGCAGCCCGATTACCTTGGAAACCATTGCCGCAATCATCAGAAAGGATGCATTTTTTACTAAATTATTTTTCTGATTCATGTTGTTGCTGTGTGTCTTTCTTCTGACTACACATTACCTCTTTTCTTATATATTTTCTATCTGCCAGTCGATCGGTTCCAGACCGTTGGCAATCAGAAATTCGTTTGTTTTGCTGAAATGCTTACACCCAAAGAATCCTCTGTAAGCAGATAATGGACTTGGATGAGGTGCTTCCAGGATCAGATGTTTCGGATTGTTCAGCATGGATTTCTTCATCTGTGCCGGACGTCCCCATAACAAAAATACGATTGGACGATCCTGTTCATTCAGAACCTGGATCGCGGCATCTGTAAACTGTTCCCAGCCAATTCCTCTGTGTGAGTTAGCCTGATGTGCACGTACTGTCAGAACTGTGTTCAAAAGAAGCACACCCTGCTTCGCCCATTTCTCCAGATTTCCGTTATTCGGAATATAACATCCACAGTCATCATGGAGCTCCTGATAAATATTCACCAGCGACGGAGGTGTCTCTACTCCTCTTTTTACAGAAAAGCATAATCCATGTGCCTGTCCGTCATTATGATACGGATCCTGCCCCAGAATCACTACCTTCACCTCATGAAGAGGCGTAAAGTGAAACGCATTAAACAGTTCGTCTGCCGGTGGAAAAATCTTTCTTGTCTGATATTCAGACATTACCGTTTTATAAAGCTTGGCATAATACGGCTGGTGGAATTCACCTTTCAATGCCTCCAGCCAGTCACCTGTAATAGCTGACATAACTATGATACCTCTTTTCTACTTTCTCACGGAAATTCCTCTGTCTGCCAGGTAATCCTTAACCTGTGAAATCTCCAGTTCTTTATAATGGAACAAAGACGCAGCCAGCGCAGCATCTGCTCCTCCTTCTGTAAGCGCATCATAAAAATGCTCCAATGTACCTGCACCGCCTGATGCGATCACCGGAATGGATACTGCATCTGCGATTGCTCTGGTAAGTTTCAGATCATATCCCGCTTTCGTTCCATCGCAGTCCATGCTGGTAAGAAGAATCTCACCTGCGCCAAGGGCTTCCACTTTCTTCGCCCATTCTACAGCATCGATTCCTGTATCCAGTCTTCCACCATGTTTGTAGATATTCCAGCCGCCATCTTCTCTTCTCTTGGCATCAATGGCAACTACAACACACTGGCTTCCGAATTTATCTGCCGCTTCACTGATAAGCTCCGGTCTGTCGATAGCCGCAGAATTTACAGAAATTTTATCCGCGCCTTCTCTTAACAGCTTCTTGAAATCATCTACTGTACGAATTCCGCCGCCTACTGTAAAAGGAATAAATACATTGGCAGCTACACGTCTTACCATATCTACGACGGTGTCTCTCTGTTCGCAGGATGCTGTAATATCCAGAAATACCAGTTCATCTGCTCCCGCCGCATCATAAGCCTTCGCAATCTCCACCGGATCACCGGCATCACGAAGCTGAACAAAATTAACGCCCTTTACCACACGTCCATTATTTACATCCAGGCAGGGAATAATTCTCTTTGTAAACATTTATCTTCCCTCCTTTTCGTCAGTTTCTGTTGTTTTTCCGATAGCAGCAAAATTCTTAAGTATTTTCAGTCCCCATTTGCTGCTCTTTTCCGGATGAAACTGACACGCAAATACATTGTCTTTCTCTACAGATGCATGAATGCAGGTGCTATATTCTGTCGTTGCTTTTATGATTTCAGGATCCTCTGCCTGCAAATAATAGGAATGAACAAAATATACATAGGTCTGTTCCGGAATTCCTTCAAACAATCTGCCATTATTCTGAAGATGCAGAGAGTTCCAGCCCATATGCGGAATCTTAAGTCCTGCTGCCGGTGGAATCTTAACGATTTTACCTTTCAGGATTCCAAGTCCCTCTACACCAGGGGTTTCTTCACTGCTTTCAAAAAGGAGCTGAAGTCCAAGGCAGATTCCAAGAAATGGTATCTTTTTCTCTACAATCTCATGAATCACCGGTACAAGTCCATATGTATGGAGATTCTCCATAGCCTGCCCAAAACTTCCCACTCCCGGCAGAATCACTTTATCTGCACTTAATAAAGTCTGCGGATCACGGGTTACAATTGTTTCTTCTCCAAGATAATGAAGTGCTTTTTCCACGCTTTTGATATTTCCGGCGTCGTAATCGATTATCGCTATCATGTTGTCCTCCTATATCATTATCTTTTTCCTCATTATATAGTAATCCAAGTATACCTCAGAGTACCTGTCAAACTGAATCAACTGTCTGTTTTACCTTTGATTCAGATCCGGCGGATAAGAATATCCGCCCGCTATATTTGCATAGCTACAATACAGTATAACCCAAAAACAGACAGTTGCAAAGTATAATTTCTTTGCAACTGTCTGTTTTTGTTTCTTTTTATTTTCTTTTATTTCAGTCATCTGCTACTATTCATTAGTTATCGCATTATCGCATACTTCTGACTGAAAGACAGGTCTTTTACTTTACAGGAAAGATCATCTGACAATGTTCTCTTAATTTCTTACTGTCTGCAATCCAGCGTAAACCAGAACTCAACACCGTTATCATAGTTACATACGCCATACTTCTGGTTCATGCCCTCAACAATCGCCTTAACAATCGAAAGTCCAATGCCGCTTCCGCCATACTCTCTTGTACGTGCTTTATCTACTTTATAGAATTTATTCCAGAGATTTGGAATATCCTCTTCCGGAATCGGAGTTCCTGTGTTAAATACTGTCACTTTTACGCAATCACCCTCACGGAGTACTTTGATTTCCACCTTACGTTCTCCATCCAGATGATTTAACGCATTGCTTGTATAATTTGTTACAACTTCTTCCGTTTTAAATTCATCTGCCCAGACGTATACGGGCTCTGTCTCTTCAAAAATCACTGTTGCCTCTTTTTGCTCAATCACAATGTGCATAGAGCCAATCACTCCTTTTATCAGAGATACAATATCGAAACGCTCCATCACCGGAGCATCTTTACCGGATTCCAGCTGATTTAAGGTCAACAGATTCTTTACCAGTTTATTCATTTTGGATGCTTCATCCATGATAACTTCACAGTAAAACTCTCTGCTCTCCGGATCATCGGAAATATTTTCATTCAGACCTTCTGCGTAGCCCTGAATCAACGCGATCGGAGTTTTCAGCTCGTGTGATACGTTATCCAGAAATTCTTTACGCATTTCATCAATCTTGATCTTATCTTCAATATCCTTCTGCAATTTGTTATTTGCCGATTTCAGTTCAGAAATCGTACTTTCCAGTTTTCTGGACATCTTGTTGAAATTATCACCAAGCACATCAATCTCATTTCCCGCCCAACTCTGATATCTTGCCTCAAAATCAAGATCCGACATCTTTTCTGATAACTTTGTCAGTTCACTGATTGGTCGGGTAATACGACTTGTTACTACCAGAATGATCAATCCGCTGATCACAACTATGATCGCTCCTACAACAAAATAAAAACTATTAGAAATAGCAGCGCTTTCTTTTATACTTTCCAGTGGAGAACGGATCAGAAAATAATAGCCATTATCAAACTGCCCCCAACATTCTACATATTCCATACCTGCAAATCGGTCATGTACCTGCCACATAGTACAGGTATCTGTCTGTTTGAGAATACGGCTGCGCTCCATATCCTTATCAAGATCATTCACATATCCGAATAATTTACTTCGGAGCATCTTGGCCATATTATTCTCGCCCCAGTAATAATATCCACTGTTCTCCTCATTTACAATGATCCACGTAAGGTTATTTCTGGAACTGTTCCATTCAATCTCATCCGGAATCTCAGCTTTTGCTTCTTTTGTGTCTTCTCCCGAATCTGTGTCATATTCTAGTATATCATCCAGATTCATCTGGGATAAAAGTACTTTTGCTTCTTCTAGTGCTTCCACTTTCTTGGACACGTAATACTTTTCAAGAAACAGACCGTTAATCAGAGTAATGCCGAAAATAGATAATAACAGCAATCCTATAAACAACACTGAAATCTGATGCTTCAGAGAATGAAATTTTTTAGCTTTGACTCGTTTCATACGTTTCTTATTTTTTTGTGATTTTTCAGCAGGCGCTGACTCATTCTTTAATTTCTTTTGAATTTCTTTTTCATCAGTTTTTTCACCTGGAAGCCCTTTCTCACCTGTATTCTCATTTACTGTCATTCGTCTACCTCAAACTTATAACCCATGCCCCATACAGTTTTGATATATTCACCTTTGTCACCCATTTTGCTTCTGAGTTTCTTGACATGGGTATCAATGGTACGGGCATCTCCGAAGTAGTCGTAATTCCATACAGAATTAAGAATCTTCTCTCTGGAAAGAGCTATTCCCTCGTTCTCCAGGAAATAAGTCAGAAGTTCAAATTCCTTGAAGCTTAATTCCATCGGATTGCCATCTACGGTAGCCAGATGTGCGGCTTTGTCTATCACGATACCACCTGCCGAAAGCACATCTTCCGGATTACTCTGACCGGTACGTCGGAGAATTGCTTCTACTCTCGCCACAAGAATCTTCGGGCTGAATGGCTTGGAAATATATTCATCTACTCCCAGATCAAATCCGAGTAGTTCGTCTCTCTCATCGCTTCTCGCTGTCAGCATAATGATCGGCACCTTTGAATTTTTACGGATTTCACGGCAGACTTCCCATCCGTCCATCTTCGGCATCATGACATCAAGAATGATCAGCGCGATATCCTTTTCTTCATAAAAGATATCCATAGCCTCCTCACCGTTACCTGCTTCAAGCACCTGAAAATTCTTCTTTGTCAGGAAGTCCTTTACCAGTTTTCTCATACGACTTTCATCATCTACCACCAGGATTTTCAATGCATCCATCTTTATCTCCTCCGTTTTCTTTTTTATCTTTCAAAGCAGCTCGTATCCTACCCTGCTGCTTCTTCTTTCATCAGCTAAATCATTGTTCATTTTATATGAAATTGAAATATGAACAATCATCTGTAATTTTCTATAACGGTACTATAGCAAAGATTTATGTAGGTTTTGTGAACATACAAAAGAAACAAAAAGAAATTTTAGCAAAAATAGACTTGACAGCGTTTAAATTCTTTCATATAATTAAATTCATCTAGCATATAATATATGCCAACATTAAGAAACACGCTTTCGTCTTACCACCAGTGCAGTTTTATAAAAGGACAGCGTAGCAAGAGTCATATTCAGGGCTTGTACTGGTTTCGACGGGGGCTTTGAAGTTGGGGAAGCCATCCGCAGACTCCTGGACTGCGTACCAACCGGGAACCTAAATATAAACGCAGACGAACAGTACGCGTTAGCAGCCTAATTGCTGCTCGTCAGCCCTGATGCACTCACACTTCAGGAATCTGGCGTCGACTATGTGAGAAACCTTGCCGGGTAAGCTTTGCCCCGGTAGATGTATTATGAAGCTACTAAGGTTGTAAGCCTGTCGGTGGGCGTACATCCGAGGGAATGTTAAAACAGCGACTGTGATGGGAGATGCCTTAATGAATAGGCTTTCGGACGCGGGTTCAATTCCCGCCAGGTCCATAAAAACATCCACAGGGTAATTCCCTGTGGATGTTTTTTATTCACCAAACTGTTGTGCACATTCTTTCAACATTTCGCGAATTGGCAGATGGTACGGACATCTGGTTTCACATTTGCCGCATTCTATACAGGCGGAAGCCTTCACTGCAAGAGAACTGTAACGGTTTCTTGCCCAGTCTCCCAGTCCGTAACGGTTAAGATATCCTGCGAACAGGAACACACCCGAAATATCGATTCCCACACTACATGGAGCACAATAGTTACATCTGCGGCAGAAATTTGTGCCAAGCTGTTCTCTGACTTCTTCAATTTCTTTCAATTCCTTCTCATTTAACGGAGAAGAATCAAGACAGGCTTTGATGTTTTCTTCCATTTCCTTCTCTTCTGCCATTCCAGGAATTACGATTGTGACATTCTTATTGGCACAGATATAGCGAAGTGCCAGTGTTCCATTCTCAATAGCGCCTCCTGCCAGTGGTTTCATATCAATAAATCCGATATTTTTCTCTTTACATTTTGCAATCAGTTCCTCACCCTGACTCTCTACGATATTATATGGGAACATAATCGTCTCTACCCAGTCCAGTTCCAGCGCACGTGCAAATACTTCTGTTGAATGTGCAGTTAATCCAATATGTCCGATCTTGCCTGCCGCCTTTGCTTCCTGTAATGCCTCAAGAGCACCGCCTGCTGCCAGCACCTGATCCAACTGCTCCATACTTGGATTGTGTACCTGGTACAGATTAATATAATCTGTGCGAAGATTATGAAGACTCTTCTCAATATCTGCCGCCATAGATTCTTTTGTGCGCGCCATAGACTTTGTTGCAAGTACAAATTTATCTCTGATGCCTTCTAACGCATATCCAAGATACTCTTCACTTACTGTATAGCCTCTGGCTGTATCAATATAATTCACACCCTGATCTGCCAGTTTATGTAGCAGACTTTTTGTTCCTTCTGCATCAATTCTCTGAATCGGGATTCCACCAAGCCCCATTCTGGAAACTTTTAATCCTGTTTTTCCAAGTGTTACGTATTCCATCACTTCATTCCTCCTATACAAAAACTGCCACCGGTCTTCACCGATGGCAGTCTGATTACGTTCTTATAACCGCAAATCCTTAATGATAACCTGCAATTATACTCTGGAGAGATATTCTCCTGTTCTTGTATCGATTTTCAGTTTATCGCCCTGGTTAACGAACAGCGGAACCTGAACCTGTGCACCTGTTTCTACAGTAGCCGGTTTCGTAGCGCCCTGTGCTGTATTTCCTGCGAATCCTGGCTCTGTCTCAGTAACTTCAAGTTCTACGAACAGAGGTGGCTCGATAGCAAATACGTTTCCGTTATGGGAACAAATCTTAACCATTTCGTTCTCTTTAACGAATTTAAGAGAATCGCCAACCTGATCCTTTGTAAGACCAACCTGATCATATGTCTCTACGTTCATGAAATAGTACAGATCACCATCATCATACAGATACTGCATATCTACACGCTCGATACGTGCTGCCGGGAATTTCTCTGTAGGACGGAAAGATTTTTCAAGAACTGCTCCTGTGATGATATTTTTGTATTTTGTTCTTACGAAAGCAGCACCCTTTCCTGGTTTTACGTGCTGGAATTCAACAATCTGACATACGTTTCCGTCAATTTCAAGTGTGATACCGTTTTTGAAATCACCTGCTGAAATCATAGTTATATTTCCTCCTTAATAGTACAAGTTCAGCGATGCTGTTTCCCGCCGGTTTTCATTCTGAAATGGCATTTACAGCAACAGCCGGTTCAAAGTGTGTGTCTTTCTCATTCTTCATCTTCGTGACACACTCTTATTTAATTTTATAATATTCCGACGCTTTTTTCAACTATTTTTTACATATGTTTTTAATTTTTCTTCAAGCTGGGCGATCAGATCCTCAAAAGGCTTGTCTCCTGTGACCATCTCAACATCCGCAAACTTCGCATAAACCGGATCTCTTTGTTTCAGAAGTTTCTTGATCTTGTCTTCTTTATCTTCACCTTCGATCAAAGGATTATTGCTGGAATTCTCCAGTCTCTTCTTCAATGTAGCGTAAGATCCTTTCAGATATACCACAGTCCCAAGCTTCTTGATATATTTGGCATTCTGCTCCTGCATCGGCAGTCCGGCTCCCAGTGAAATAACCTTCAGTTCCGGATCATCGATTAAAGCCTTAATTACAGTAGTCTCAAGTGCTCTGTAAAATGGTTCTCCAAATCTTTCAAAAATCTCTTTCATTGTAAGGTTCATCTTTTTACTTACTACGCGGTCAACATCTATAAACGGCAGATTAAAATCCTTTGCCAGACGTTTTCCTACTTTTGTTTTTCCTGAACCCATAAATCCTATGATAACAATATGGTTCATGAATTCCCCTCCTCTTTACGGTAAAAATATAGCACAATTCTTTCAAGGTATCTCTTAAGTACGATCTGAATCTCTTCTTTCGGATTGAGTGGTTTCACCAGAATATTACGGATTCCTGCACGTTTCGCTCCAAATATATCAGTAAACAGCTGGTCTCCCACAAAAATCGTATTACTCCTGTCAGTTCCAAGAAGTTCCATCGCCCTGATATAATTCTTCGTTGAAGGCTTGTGTGCATCTTCTATGAAATATTCTCCTATCGCATCATTAAAAGAGGAAACTCTTTCATACTGATTATTCGACAGGAAACAACACTTAAAGCCAAGTTCCTTCAAATGTGCAAACAATGCGCATGCTCTCTCATCTGCCGGTGCGCCATGGGGTACTAAAGTATTATCTATATCAAATAAAAGCCCCCTGTATCCTTGCGCATACAGATTATCAAAGTCAATCACATAAGTAGAATCCACATATTCATCCGGAAAAAAACATTTAAACATTTGCAGCTATTCCTTTATTTGTATTTTTTACGATCAACGCTCATTAAGTGGAACGTATACCGCCGGTTCCAGAACGTTCTTATATGCAGGACGAATGATCTTGTCAGCATTGATAAGCTCTTCCATTCGGTGAGCACTCCATCCTACGATACGCGCAACTGCAAACATCGGCGTAAACAGCTCAAGCGGAAGATCCAGCATACTGTAGACAAAGCCACTGTAGAAATCCACATTGGCACTTACCCCTTTATAAATACGACGTTCCTCTGCAATTACTTCCGGTGCCAGACGTTCTACCATAGAATACAGACCATAATCCTTCATTCTGTCCTTCTCCCTTGCCAGTGTTTCCACATAAGTTTTAAACACTTCGGCTCGCGGATCAGATACAGAATAGATGGCATGTCCCATACCATAGATCAGTCCTTTCTGATCAAATGCTTCTTTATGAAGAAGTTTTTTTAAGTATGCACGGACTTCGTCTTCATCTTTCCAGTCCTTAACTTCTTTCTTCATATCATTGAACATTTTGACAACTTTAATGTTTGCGCCGCCATGTTTTGGTCCTTTTAAGGATCCAAGTGCTGCCGCAATCGCAGAATAAGTATCGGTTCCTGATGAAGAGACAACATGAGTTGTAAATGTAGAGTTATTACCTCCGCCATGCTCCATATGAAGAATAAGTGCAATATCCAGAATCTTCGCTTCCAGATGTGAGTATTTCTTATCTGGTCTTAACATTCTCAGAATGTTCTCTGCCGTTGAAAGTTCTTTCTTCGGATTATGGATATAAAGGCTCTTTCCCTTTATGTAATGGTTATAGGCCTGATAACCATAGACAGACAGCAGTGGAAATACACTGATAAGATTCAGACATTGTCTGAGTACATTTGGCAATGACGTGTCATCTGGATTTGTATCATAAGAATATAATGTGAGCACGCTTCTTGAAAGAGCATTCATAATATCCTTACTTGGTGCTTTCATTACAACATCGCGGACAAAATTTGTCGGGAGTGACCGCTGATCAGCCAGAAGCTCTGTAAAATCAGCAAGCTGCTTCTTGTCAGGAAGCTTCCCAAACAACAACAAATATGTAACTTCTTCAAACCCATATCTGTCGTCTTCAATAAAGCCCTTTGTCAGTTCTTTAATATCGTATCCCCTGTAGGAAAGACTGCCTGCACATGGAACTTCTTTACCATCTACGATCTTTGTAGCTTTGACATTGGAAACCTGTGTCAGCCCCGCAAGAACGCCTTTTCCATTGATGTCACGCAGACCTCTCTTTACATCATATTTTCCATACAGAGAAAGATCCAGACTTGTATGCTCCTTGCAGATATCAGTCAGATTTTCAATTTCAGGTGTTACTTTCATTTTAAATCCCGCCATGTAATTAAATCCCCTTTCTTCACAATTTTGTCGATAATAAATCCCCCTCTTCATCCCTGATCTGTTATGAGATACTGATCGATAATGTTACTTTTCACTGCTAATATCCCGCAAGTTACCGGGTATAACAAGTATAGAATGAATCGTAACCGAAACCTTAAAACGTTACTGTTCACTCCATTCACAGTAACGTAGCCAAAATTCATTCCAGATTGCCTGCGGCAATGGAATTTTGGCTTGTATGTCTCGGGATTTTGGCATATTCATGCCAAAACACCTCGCGGAATAGTGGTGTGTGAACAGTAACCTTAAAACAATAACTGCTTTCAGCTATTTAATAAAAGTATAGCATTTTTTTTCCATCTGGTCTATATTTTATATAAACTGTTTTTTCTTTCACCAGATCATGTGTCAATCGGATATTCGCAATCCGCTTTCGCTACTGGCTCATAAATGTTACAGAAATTATAGTGACCAATATCATATGGATGATTCTTAACATTTTCTCATATTTAACTTTTTTTATCAAGTCAAAATTTGTTCACAAAATTTTTATAAAAAAATTTCATTTGGCTCTTTCCATTTGTAACACTTTAGTGTATAATAACGTCGATTTAAAAATTATAACTTAAACGATCGACGAGGAGGAAATCATTATGTCTTATACTGAAGAGGTATACGAGAGAGTCGTAGCACAGAATCCAAATGAGCCTGAATTCCATCAGGCAGTAAAGGAAGTTTTAGACTCCCTTAAAGTCGTAATCGACAAAAATGAAGAAGAATACCGCAAACTTTCCATTCTGGAGCGTCTTGTTGAGCCAGAAAGAATCATTTCTTTCCGTGTTCCGTGGGTAGATGACAAAGGTGTTGTACAGGTAAACAAGGGTTATCGTGTACAGTTCAACAGCGCAATCGGACCATACAAGGGTGGTTTAAGATTCCATCCGTCAGTAAACCAGGGAATTCTTAAATTCTTAGGTTTTGAGCAGATCTTCAAGAACTCTCTTACAGGTCTTCCAATCGGCGGCGGTAAAGGTGGTTCCAACTTCGATCCTAAAGGAAAATCTGACAGAGAAGTTATGGCATTCTGCCAGAGCTTTATGACAGAGCTTTCCAAATATATCGGCGCTGACATGGACGTTCCTGCAGGTGATATCGGTGTAGGCGGACGTGAGATCGGTTATCTGTACGGACAGTACAAGAGAAACCGTGGATTATATGAAGGTGTTCTCACAGGTAAAGGTCTTTCCTATGGTGGATCTTTAATCCGTACACAGGCTACAGGATATGGTCTTGTATATATGCTTGACGAGATGGTTAAAGCTAAAAACGATACAATTTCCGGTAAAACTCTTATCGTAACAGGTTCCGGTAACGTTGCTATCTACGCTGTAGAAAAAGCTACTGAACTTGGCGGTAAAGTTGTTGCTATGTGCGACTCCAACGGATATATCTATGATCCGGAAGGAATCAAACTTGACATCGTTAAAGATATCAAAGAAGTAAAACGTGGACGTATCAAAGAATATGCTGATCGTGTTGAAGGCGCTACTTACACAGAAGGAAAAGGTATCTGGAATATCAAATGCGATATCTATCTTCCATGCGCAACACAGAACGAGCTTGATCTTGACGCCGTTAAAACTCTTATCGCAAACGGCTGCAAATATGTTGCAGAAGGTGCTAACATGCCTACTACCCGTGAAGCAACAGATTATCTTATGGCAAACGGCGTAACATTTATGCCTGGTAAAGCTGCTAATGCCGGTGGTGTTGCTACTTCCGCGCTGGAAATGTGCCAGAACTCTGCAAGACTTTCCTGGACAGCTGAAGAAGTTGATGCAAAACTTCATCAGATCATGGTTGACATCTTCAACAAAGTTGATGATGCTTCCAAACGTTATGGAATGGAAGGCAACTACGTTGTAGGTGCTAACATCGCAGGCTTTGAGAAAGTTGTAGATGCTATGAAAGCTCAGGGTATTGTTTAATTTTTAATTCGTTAACTACCCCATAAAAAATACACATAAAAAGTCGGTGGAATTAATTCTGCCGGCTTTTTATAATGTAAAAATATACTCCATTTTTCATCTGTATTTTGGATATTTCCAAATAATTTGTCAATCGGATATTCGCAATCCGCTTACCTGTAATATAAAAACTGCTGTCTGATATATGCGGTCTTTCCCCCGCTATCTCAAAACAGCAGCTATCTTTTTTTTCACAGCATCTGATCAATATTAATGTGTTAATTCATAAACTTCTTCAGTTCATCCATAAATGTACTGACATCTTTAAATTCTCTGTACACTGATGCGAAACGTACATAAGCAACCGCATCCAGATCTTTGAGATGATTCATCACGATCTCTCCAATCTTTGTGCTGGAAATTTCTTTTTCTTCCGTATTAAAAATTTCCCCTTCGATGGCATCCATCATTTCTTCCACTTTATCTATAGATATCGGTCTTTTATAGCACGCTCTCAGAATGCCTGCCTGAATCTTGGCACGACTGTACTGCTCTCTGTTCTGATCTTTCTTGATCACCGTAAGCGGAATACTCTCCACTTTCTCATATGTAGTAAATCTTCTGCCACAGGCATCGCATAAACGGCGGCGGCGAATAGAGTTTGTATCCTCTACCGGTCTGGAATCAACTACTCTCGTGTTATCCTGATTACAAAATGGACACTTCATAGGACGTCCCCCCTTTTTAAGTCATATCACGTTTTCTGTGAGATTATGTTGTATAGCTGTAACTATTCAGCAGTCTACTATCCCATGAGATATTTTCACATAGAAACATGGTACTGAACAGTTATGTATGAGTTTATTATACTGTATTTCTATTTGAAGTGTCAATAAAAGGACTTGCATAAATTTTCGCAAAAATACATAAATTGTTATCAGATAACGTTACTGTTCATTTCAATCTCGGTAACGGATAACTCTTTGTATTCAGAAAGGATCTTCCAATTCTATGAGAATCTGCGAATTAAAGCAAAAAGAAGTAATCAATACCTGTACCTGTCGAAGTCTTGGATGTCCTGTTGATATAGAATTCGACTGCAAAACCAATCGTCTGACAGCTTTGATCGTGCCTGGTCCCGGAAAACTGTGTTGTCTTTTTGGACATGACAGCGAATATCTCATTCCCTGGGAATGTATCTGCCGAATTGGTGATGATATTATTCTTGTGGAGATTGAAGAAGAAAAATGTTTACATAAATAACCATATATCCACACCTGCTGCGGCGTCAGGCGGATATAGCGATATGCTTTAAGCCTTTACTTTGTCAAGGGGCAATATTTTTTATATTTTCCAGTTAAAAGTATAATTATTCCTCCATCTGAGAATCATTCTTACTGAAACATTATCAGGTAAATTTTACTGTTTTACGTTTAAGGATAATAAGGAGGATTCAAAAAAGATGGCACTGAACAAAGTAGAAATCTGTGGAGTCAATACGGCGAAACTTCCTGTTCTTAATGCAGAAGAAAAAGAAGAACTGTTCAGCCGTATCAAAAAAGGTGATGAACAGGCACGTGAATTATACATCAAAGGAAATCTGCGGCTGGTCCTCAGTGTGATACGAAGATTTCAAAACAGCAGCGAAAATGCAGATGATCTCTTTCAGATCGGCTGTATCGGCCTGATCAAAGCAATCGATAACTTTGACACAACTCTACAGGTAAAATTTTCAACATATGCCGTTCCCATGATCATTGGAGAAATCCGAAGATACCTAAGGGATAATAACAGCATTCGTGTAAGCCGCTCTCTTCGCGACATTGCATATAAAGCGATCTATACCCGCGAAACTTATATGAAACAGCATCTTAAAGAACCGACAGTCACCGAAATTGCACAGGAAATCGGTATCGAAAAAGAAATGATCGTATACGCTCTGGACGCGATTCAAAATCCGGTAAGCCTCTTTGAACCGGTTTATACCGAAGGAGGAGATACTCTTTATGTTATGGATCAAATCAGCGATACCAAAAATAAAGAAGATCGCTGGATTGAAGATCTGTCTCTCAGGGAAGCCATGAAGCGTCTAAGCAAACGTGAAAAACATATCATAGAACTGCGCTTTTACGAAGGAAAAACTCAGATGGAAGTGGCTCAGGAAATAGGCATCTCCCAGGCACAGGTCAGTCGCCTGGAGAAAAATGCCTTAAAATCCATGCGCAATTATCTGCGCACCTGAAAGTTACTGTTCACTCCGTTTTCAGTAGCACCCGAAAAGCTTTATCATATTTTCCTGTCATAGAAATACTACAAAAAAATTTCTATAATATAAAAAGCAGTCCAGTATTTATACTTACCAGACTGCTTACATAATTTTTTAAAATTTCAGAACTTCCTGCCAGTTTTCTATGTCATATATCTGCTTCACATCCAGTGCACCAGACATTGCAGGGAAAAACTTCTTCATATCTGTAAATACTACAGCATAGTCAAACTTTGACATTCCCAGTATTCTTCGAAGCTCACGCTTATAGAAATCAAGAAGCATCTCAGGCACTTCTGTTTCCTCTGCTTTCATGAACTTCTTATGGCATACATATTCCTCATCTGTAGCAGGATAAGAACGTTTCCAGTATAATACCCTCACTTCTTTTGACAGTTCATTCAATTTCTTTGCAGATTCCTCTTCCTTTGCGCCATTACCAATCAGAGTGACATCAAAATGTTCAAAATCTACTTTGTTCAGGAATTCATAAAATGCCGTTGTCTCAGGTGCATCACTAAAATCACCTGCATATACCAAAAGTTTTACTTTATCTGTTTTATTCAGGTATACCGGATTTACCGGTTCTTTTCCGTCAAACATCACATCAACGATTCGTCTGCAGACATTTCCGTCATCTCTTGGACATATCTGTACTCTGGCTTTCGCATATTTCTCCTGATAAGAACTTACTGCTGCCGGAATATCTTTGAGCAGCTCACCCAGTTTCTCCGGTGAAGATACCGCCGGTCCCGGAAGATTGTCAAATCCATAATATAATCCTCTGTAATCTTCAAAGTTTTCTGCATCAGGCACATAGAACAGAATCGGTTTTCCTGTCAGCATGAAATCGTAGAAAATACTGGAATAATCAGAAATAAGTACATCTGTTACAGACAAAATCTCATTGGTATCCATTGTAGCAGGGATAAATTTCGCCTGAGCATCTCCCAGTTCCACCTGATTCTCTTTCAGATAATGATATACGATCTGATGAAGTTTAACCAATACCTGATACTCTTTTGTATCTATGCTGTTTTCTATGATCTGAATCAGTTTATATACGTCCTGTAAATCTGTATCCGGCTGACTATACTGCTCACCTCTCCATGTCGGAGCATAAAGGATTATTTTTTTATCCGCTTCTGCATTTACGCCATAACTTTGAAGTTTCCGAATAATTTCTGCGCGATTATTCTCAAACAGTTTATCATTGCGCGGGAAGCCTTCTTCAAGGATTGTTCCCTCATACAGATTCTGCATTTTATAAGAATTCTTATATGCCGTCTCAGTCATGTAAGGGCCTGAAGAAACAATATAATCTGCACTGAGAAGATTTCTTGCTGTATTTCCCTGAGAAATATTAGCTCCCGGAATATCAAATCCCATGTTCTTTAACGGAGTACCATGCCAGGTATCGATCAGCACCTGTCCTTCTCTCTTAAGGAAATAACTTGGGAAACTTACATTATTTACCAGATATTTTACCGTTGCAAGATCTTTACAATATTCCTTTGACTTATATTTTACAAATCTTACATTTGGATATTTCTCGTATTTTTCAATCTGCTTCCTGTTGTCTTCAAAATCATCTAAAACCCAGATATGTGTATAATCCTGATACTCTTCTTTTTCCAGAAGGTACAGGAAAAGAGCATACGGATTACAGATCATTCCACGTCCGCCAAACGCTTCGTAAAGAATGGTTTTATCCCTTAGCTGATATTCCTTTACAAATTCAGCATAACTGGTTCTCAACGGATATTTTTCCCTGCATTCAAGAATCTTCTTTTCATTCTTCTGATAAAATGTCTCAATTCCCATCACACGGTTGAAAAGACGGTTCCATTCTTTGACAGCTTTTTCAATTGCAAAATCTTCTGACTTCCAGATTGCATTTCTGGACATTTCCCTGCGAAGCTCTTCGTCATGGGCAAGTTTTAACATTGCATCTGTAAATTTCTTTGTATCAAAAGCTTCCGGCAGGTATCCTGTCTTTCCATCATCTATGATCAGATCCATCGCACCTGTATGGAATGCGATAACCGGAAGACCAAACTCAAAAGCTTCCATGATAACCATCGGCCACCCTTCCCATCTTGACGGAAGAAGGAAAATAGATGAATTCAGATAATATTTCTCCGGTTCATTGGTATAGCCAACAAAGTTAACTCTGTCTTCAATACCACGTCTTTTGGCATCTGCCACGATCTGGTTCCAAAGATCACCGGCTCCGATAATATCTAACTGCCATTCGTCATCCTGTTTGCAGAATTCCTCAAAGGATTCCATCATCAAGTCAAGACCCTTGGCATATACGAAACGGGTAGCCATAAGAAAACGCTTGGATTTTGGATCACATTTGCGTTCGCTTACGAAACTTCTCGGATTGATTTTAACCTCTGTATCAATATCCAGGAATTTCTTATAATCGCGTTTATCATAATCACTGAGGACGATATATCTGTCCAATTTGGGCAGATATTCCTGAAGCAGACATTCCTGTTTCCAGAATACAACATTAGGCACATCCAGATATCCGGCATAGCAGTTATGCTGCCAGCCAATCGTCTTTGCATTCAGTTCCGGTGCCAGCATACCAAGGCGAAGACTCAGACCGGCAGTTGTAATAATGATATCATAGTTCTGCTCATTTAAATATTTCACCCATTTTTCCCTGGTCTTCTTAGGGAAAATCGCATCTGCCAGGATATCGTTAAATCTTTCTTTATTAAAAATTCCATATTTCGCATTCAGTTTCTGAACAAGATAACGCCAGCAGAAAGCCGGTGTATGATGGCGATTGACAAATTCACTGTTGTCAATAAAGTCCACTTTGATATCTTCGCTCATATGGTACATATTGCGGTCTTCTTTAAATCTATCCTGGTATATCATGATCGTTACATCGTGTTCTTTTACAAGTTCATTTGCAAGGAGTGTGACAACTCGCTTAGTTCCGCCAAGATCAAATATCTTAGTACACCAAATACATATTTTCATTTATCTTTCTTCTCCTGTTATGGCTTTACATAGTGATGTTAAAGTAATCCAGTACACGCTGACAGTAATTATCGCACACATTATGTGTTTTCGCTCTTACACTGGCACGCTGTTCCTTATACTTATCATTTCCATTCTTGATATCCAAAATAAAATTCTCAAAATCTTGCATATTGTACATATGTTCACCAGGCATATATTCCAGTGGATCATCAAATACCCATCCTCTGGACTCTGTATAAGCTTCATAATCATCCAGTGTGAAGCCCAGTGGTCTGTCCAGAAGCAGATAGTCAATCGCAACAGATGAATAATCTGAAACAAGCGCATCTGAGCAGTTGATGAATTCATAAAGCTGTAATTCGTTATCAGCAAGATCTTTATTTTCCAGATAAACAATATTTGTAAGAACATTCTCACCAAAATCATACGGAATCTGGAGATAATGCTTCTTGATAACGATCAGAATATGATTTTCCTTACAGAAATTATTCAGTTCAAGAAGTTTGTCTGCATCGTCAATAATCGGAATATTAAATTCATTATTCAATGTTTCCTCATTGAGACGTTCGCTGGAAGCATGTCTGTATGTCGGCATCCAGAGAATCATTTTCTCACTGTTCGTTTCTTTCAGCAGCTTCTCCTTAAACTCGTCTGCCTTTTTGCTTCCTCTGAGCATCATATCATAACGCGGGTATCCAAAAGAGAGAAGTTTCTTGGAAGTACATCCAAAGAATTCCATCTTTGTTTTAATAAAGATATCTCCGGGAACCAGACAATAATCAAAAAATACCTTACGTCCATTTTTATTTGCCTTATATCCGCATCCATGCCAGAGATCAATAAAGAGCTGATTTCTTCTTGACATTCCAATCCAGTTAAATGCCTGAGTATAGAAAATATATTTGGATGTCAGAGCATATTTATACGCTTCTGCTCTTCGGATCGTAGAACCTTTCTTAAAGTTTCTTACGAATTTCACATTCTCTACGGCATATTCTTTATATTTTTCCGGCTCATGAACCAGCCATATGATTTCGTATTTTTTGTTGTATCCATTTTCAACCAGATAATCAAACAGTGCACGACCATTATCCGTAAAATCATCATTTGTCTCAAAAAGCATTCTGTTTTCTATTAATGCCGGTGGAAACTTCTTCATACGTCTGATCGTACGTCCATCATAAATTCCATATGTGATGGTTGCCCACAATTCAGAAAGCATTGCTTTTCTGCCCTTTTGGGCTTTTACTTTCTGGATTTTTTTTGCCGCATTTTTAATTTTCTTTATTTTCTTCTTGACTTTCTTCTGGATTCCCATATAAACACTCCTTAAAACTCTTTTAATTTTTCACGAAGCATGGTTGATGAAGTATCTTTCGTATATGGAAGATATACAAGCTTTGCTCCGAGTGCTTCCATCTCTTTTCCTGTTTTTTCCCAGCGCTCGTTACCTTTCCAGTCATCTCCGATATAGATCTCATTGAATCGTATTTTTTCCCATACTTTTTTCTTATCCAGAGTTGTAGTAACAATTACCTCATCTACATATTTGATCGCACGAACGATCTCCGCTCTCTCTTCCAGCGGAATGATTGGTCTTTTATGTTTATATGATTCCACCAGATCATCAGCATTTACACCAACGATCAGATAGTCACAATGACGTTTTGCGTTTTTGATGAGATTTAGATGGCCAATATGAAACATATCAAAAGTTCCCTGTGTGTATCCAATTACCTTTTCCATAATGTTCTCCATTTCTTACATTTTTATTGCATTTTTCAAACACGTTCTAAGCTATTACTGATGATGTCTTCAACCGATAAATCATAGGACTTTATAATTTCAGAAACTCTGCCAATGCCTTAGAATAATTTTCTTTGACAGGCATCTGATGCATAACCGGAAGCAATTTTCTTCGTTCTTCCCGGTACAGGTCCTTTTCTCCTGACACATGTACAGCAAATTCCTCCAAACCTTTAAGATCATAAATTTTCTCGCCTGGCATATATTCCTGTGGATTCTCAAATACAAAGCCTCTGGTCTCTTTATATTGCTGCATATCTGACAGCACAAAAGCCAGTGGCCGATTCAGCAGCATATAATCGACGGCTACCGATGAATAATCTGAAATCAGTCCATCACTGGCGCTGATCAGTTCATACAGCTGTATTTCTTTCTGATCCAGCATTTCCTGATTCACAAAACGAATATTCTCAAAAGCATCCTCTTCTATGCCCCATTCTTTCTGCACCGGATGTTTCTTGATGATAAGCAAAACATTCAAATGTTTCAGCGTCTTATCAAGATGTCTCAGCTCTTCTTCATTCTTAAATCCCGGCAGTGGAAACGGAAGTTTGATCTTACTTTCTGCACTGTCCAGAACTTCACTGTTTCTGAATGTAGGCATCCACAAGATCACCTTATCTGCCTTCATTCCAAACATTTTCCAGATGATATCCTGACTATTTATAGATGGATGCAGCATCCAGTCGTATCTTGGATATCCGAGCGGAAGTATCTTCTCTTTTGGGCATTTCCAGTAGCGGGATTTTGTTTCCACAAATGCCTCTCCAGGCACAAGTGCATAATCAAAATGCATCATACTTGCCCCTGTATTCTCACGTTTCTCTCTGGGAACATCCTTATATCCACATCCATGCCACAGATTCACTGTAATCTGTCCCGGACAATGATGCAGATTCAGATAGGCAGTATTATTCGTATAAAAGAAAAATCCGGAAACAGCCCCATAATAATACGCCAACGGACTGGTCCATCCATTCCTGCTCTCTGCTGTTACAAACTTCACATTCTTATATTTGCATTTCCGAAATTTTCTTTTATCCGAAACCATCCAGATAATCTGGTAATTTTTATACGCTTCATTATGGACCAAATATTCAAAAAAGGCCCTGGCATTATCTGTCATATCCTGCATCGTCCTGTTTTTAAATACAATATAATTTCTATGCAGTTTTCCATGATTTGCAGCATAAGTCCCAACTACTTTAAGTGCCGCTTTCGACATGACCCGACAGAAATAAAATTCTATCGTTTTCCAGAATCCTTTTTTCTTAAATTGTTCCTTAATGGAATCTAATATCATTCTTTCCTCCTGAGATACAGATTATGAAATATCAGGGACAAAATCGTTACTTTTCACTCCATGCCCGGTAACACAAAATCCTACGATTCTCGCATTATTATAATTCAAAAGATGATTTCTTTGGCAGAATACTTTCAAAGGACTGAATGATCCGTTTTTTCTGCTTTTCAAAATCACCTACATCTGCCGTATCATTAATGCAGATCATCTGGCACTGCTGTTTTCTGATGGCTGAATGAATCTGTTCATCATGCAGACCGATCGTATAAAATTTTCCAATTTTCGGAGATTGAGGTACAAACTTTCCTTCCATATACTGCCAATATTTCAGTACATACTGATTTACATCAAATGATGTCCGGAACCGATTTCTACATACTTCATCCAGAAATGAACCTTCTTCATCCCACAGCTGCTCGTATGTACTTTTCAGAAAAGCGCTCGGCAGATGTGTATACTTAAAACTTGAAAAGTCTCTGTAAGGAAGCATCAACAGATTTCTTAGTGCCATCTTTCCATAAGATGGATTAAACCATTTCTTCCAGTGTTTTTTTATTACCTCACGCTTGGAATAATGCATATTTACCAACGCCGCATCGTTCATCAGCATTGATGCAAACGGATTTCTGATATCATCCTGCACCAACGCAGTCTCAATACAGCAGTCCCGCGGAAGTCCGTCTTTAAAGAAATCTTCTTCCTTCACAGACTTTAACAGAAACATATCATCATTAAAATAGACAAACTGCTCTGACAATTCCGGTATCCTGTGAAAGTTCAATTCAATAGAGTTGATATTAAAAGTAGGCAGATATTCCGGATTCATATAATCTGAATGCCTGATCAACTTCAATTTAGGATGAGAAGTATTCAGCCACGGCGGTATATGACCGCAGGTTACAAAATATATCCTGTTTACCCACGGTGCAAATTTCTCTACACCCCTGAACCAGTACTGAAGATTTTCCCAGTCCCGGTATCTTGCAGCTGAATTATCTGCACCTTTTGCAGGATTATATTTACGGCGCTCTGCCAGCCATTCCTTATCTGCCCCATCTACCCAGGCCAGTACAAAATCTATTTTATTCATTCTCCAGCTCCTATTCCAAGATAAAGGTCCTTAAGCCGCTGTGCTTCTGTTGTAATATCAAAATGAGCTTTGCGAATCCCCTCACAGATCACATCCTGTGGTTTTCTTTTCAGATTACCCATCTGTATAATTGTATCAGCCCAGGTCTGATCATCTTTCTGAAGAGACAGACGTTTTACACTTTCAGGAAAGATAACTGCTTCTTCAGAGACAGCATCCGACATGACACATGGCAGTCCGTTTGCCTGTTCTTCGATCAACGCAAACGGTACTCCTTCAAAAAGAGACGGGAAAAGAAATACATCCATCGCAGACAGATATCTTGAAACATTCTCCTGCTTTCCTGCAAAATATACATGCTTTTCCAAATCAGCTTTCTGAACTTTTTCTCTGATTTGTTCATACAAGCCTTCTTTTGGACCTATCAGGCACAATACAACGTCTTTATTCTTTGTGACAACACACTTCATGATGTCAACCATGCGGTCATGATTCTTTGGAATATCAAATCTTCCCACATGTCCGATCACTATCTTATTTTCCCAGCCCATCTTTTTGCGAAGTACATCCCGCTCTTCTGCCTGAAAGCAGAATTTTTCTGCCTGTATCGCATTATTGACCAGAATCACCTGTCCACTCTGGTATGCCTTATCTCCGAACAGCCATCTTCCGGCCATTTCCCCGCAGGCAACTCTCTCTGTGGCATATCTGGCAATTTTCGGCCGGTTCCACCAATCCATTATTTTTCGGATAAATCCCGGACAGGAGGAACTGTGGCTGTGTGCAATTACCTTTGGTATATTCATTTTACCGGCTATACGAAGCGGAACAATATTCGCTGCTGACAGCATATTTACATGTACCACATCGTATTTCGTCTCTCTCAGGATTCTTTTTAATTGCTTCACATAACCTTGATAATTTTTCTTTACATTTGGGATGTAATAAATCTTTCCGCCGAGCTTTTTTATTTCATCTTCATATGCAATTTTATCATACATACACACAAAATCAAATTGTACATCCATATGAACCAGAACTCTGTAATAATTCATCACAAATGATTCCAGACCTCCGGCAATATTTCCCATTCCAATCTGAAGTATTTTCATTATGCACTCCCTGTTTCTTCTTGATTTTATGCAGCATAATGTCATGTTGCTGTCACCTTTTGATATCCGGTGATCTTTTTGGGGTAATTTTTAATTTGTCATCTTTTCATACTGTTCAGAGATTGTATCAATATCACCGTATGCGATCAGTTTTCCTTTTTCAAGGATCATTGCTTTGTTACAGATTCTCTGTACCTGTGCAAGGGAATGAGATACAAACAGCACAGTCACCCCTGAGTCAAACATACTAAGGACTTTTTTCTCACTTTTCTTACGAAACTTTGCATCACCGACAGATAGCACTTCATCCAAGATCAGAATCTTAGGGGAAACCACTGTAGCAATGGAAAAGCCCAGTCGGGATTTCATACCTGATGAGTAGTTCTTGATCGGAACATCAATAAAATCCTTCAGTTCTGAAAACTTTACAATTTCATCATACTTCTCATCAATAAACTCTTTTGTATATCCGAGCATTGCTCCATAAAGGTAAATGTTCTCTTTTCCTGTATACTGTGGATCAAAGCCGGCACCAAGTTCCAAAAGCGGTACCATCTTTCCATGCTTGGTAACTGTTCCTTCTGTCGGTTTAAAAACACCGGCAATTACTTTCAAAAGAGTACTCTTTCCTGCACCATTCAGTCCAAGGATTCCTACTCTGTCACCTTTTTCTACAGTAAAACTTACATTCTGTAACGCCCAGAACTCATTATACTTAATCTCTTTTTTGATTGATTTGATAATATAATCCTTCAGGCTGTCTACTTTTTCTTTGCTGAGGTTAAACTTCATGCTGACATTATCAACAATAATCGCTGGTTTGCTCATCTTTTCTCCTTATTGTTCATAAAATTAGCAAGTCCCTGCCCGCCAATTATTGAGTTACTGTTTATACTGTTTTCAGTATTTTCAGTAACTTTATGACTCTTCGCATCCTCACAGGGAGCTTACTTACTAGATATAAAGAATAAAATCATCCTGTTTCTTCTTAAAACAGAATAATCCAATTAAAATCATCACGATAGAAAAGCCCAATGCATATTCAAAGTAATGAATATTCATCATTTCTCCAAATACAGAGCATCGGAAAATATCAATCACACAATACAGCGGATTATATTTTAAGATCCATGCCCATCCACTTTTTAAGAGTTTTGTTGGATAGTAAAAAATCGCACATGTATACATGACCAGCATAAGTGCTACAGACCAGAGATACTCCATATCTCTGAAAAATACACCAATCGTTGCCAGGATCATTCCCACTCCGTAAGACATAATAAGAATGAGAATTAATGCTATCGGTGCCTGAATCAGATAAACTGTAGGTTTTACTCCAAGCACTATGCTTACAATTGCCAGCACAATCAGTGAAATTAAAAAAATCACATAGTTAAAAAGCACACTGGACAAGGGATATAAATATTTCGGCACATAAACTTTCTTGATCATCGCCGAATTCTGTCTGATAGATTTCAATGCCGCCTTTGTTGCCTGTGAAAAGAAGCTGTACAACAATCGTCCTGTCAGAATATACACCGGAAATGTCCTGTCTGTATTTCCATATAAGGTACCAAACACAATGGTAAGTACGATCATTGTAAGCAATGGTTCCAGCATGGACCATACGATTCCCAGATAAGAACGTCTGTACTTCAGCTTAATTCCTTTTTTTACCAGTTCCGATAAAAGGAAGCGGTACTGCAAAAAATTATCAACGTATTTTTTCATGTTCTCTCCATCGTTTCCATTTCGTAATATTTTTGCTACTGTTCACATGTGCTGGACAGTAGCCGGTTTTGTGGTCTGACACAAAGCAAACCACTTTGTACTGTAGCATATTCTTTTCCGTCTTGCAACTGATATCCCGATATTTTATATTATTTCCTATTATAAACATATTCGTATAAACTATATAGCATCAGAAATTTGTGCTAATTTTACAAAAAGCATGTGATGGCTCACTCCGTCCATGATAATATATTCTGCATAGACAGCAAAGTGTAAGCAGCAGCAAAACTATTTACATATATATAAATCCCTCCAGGAGAGCTTTTTATGTTATAGGAACATTACAGAGTAATTTCCTGTGATATGAGAAAAATCCCGGCTTTTACTTATAATTTTTATAAGACAAAAACCAGGATCTTTAGATTTAAAATGATCCTCCGGAACCTCCATGTGTCTCTCCCGAAGAACTTGTATGTGTACTGCTTCCACCACCGGAATCTTCATTCTTTGGCTTCGCTGTACGTGTAACATGATTATACAGGAACATATCACGGCTTCTGTTAATGTGAAGGCTTCCTGCTTTCATATAATCTGCCGCATCAGGTTTCATATGAACTGTTTTCATCTGACATCGCATCACCACTGATACGATCAATGCAAGAACAAAACCGACTGCCAGTGACATAAGAAACAGAAAGCCTGCGGATATAGAGTCGTCCGGCATATTCTCCACATCATACGGTTCTCCATTCTGTGCCTGTATGATAAACTCCTCGCAAAGATCTGCAAACTCTGTAAATCCTTCGTAATAATCACCATCCGTTAATGATGAAACAAATTTATCAGACATGTACTCCTGCCCTGCATCGGTGAAAATCCGGATCGCATCACCATGCGTAGACATCTTCCATTTACGTTCTGACATAGTCAGCAACAGTAAAATACCGCTATTGTCATCTCCCATGCCATAGTCATTATAATCATAGAAATCATCTGCATAGGCCATAGGATCAGCTCCGTCTATGCTCTCTTCCGTAACGATCACAACGTCACAGTCATAATCTTCACTGATCTGATCAAGCTTCTCTTCCAGCGTCTCTGCCTCATCATCTTCCAGAAGGCCTGCATAGTCCACCAATCTTACTGTGTGCAATTCTTCCGCCGCATACGCATTCTCTGAAAATACTTCTGCTGAAACTCCTGCTGTAGCAGATATAGCAAGGACAGAAGCCAGAAATGCAGGTATTATCTTTCTTTTTAACATTCTTCGTCCTCCCTAAAAAATCAGCATTCCTACAAGATAAGCGATAGCAGTAAACACTACCGTCAGACCGGCAAGATATTTCCTATAAATTTTTTCATCAATCGGAAGATCCCCTGTCATCTTTCCAGTCTGCCCGTTCATTGCAAATATGTATCTCGTATCTTTCCAGGTCGTGTTCAAAATCCATACCGGATATAATGCGTACTGTGCCTTGCCTCCTGACATAGATACATTTGAATTCTCCGGAACTACAGTAGTATATCCTCTTACAGTATCAGCAATTACTTCCTCTGCACTCTTCTTCATACGTTCATGTGCTCTGTTCACACTTTGCTCCTGACTGACATCATATTTATCTGCCAGATATCCGGAAAGATATGCAGTCTGAAAATCTACTGCTTTAGACATATCAAATGGCTCTATTGATTCCATAAGATCATCCGGCATTTTCTCAGATCCATCTACAGGGACAGAGGCAAATGCCATATCTCCATTTCTCTCTACTGAATAATAGCTGGTTTCTGTATAATCATAATCATGATCGCTCCATGTTCTCACTTTCGTTGCCTTATAACGGACATCCGCATTGACATCCGCATCAAAAAGCCAGAACGGAACATAGACTCCCTTAATCTCATCTATATGATTTTCTTTTCGGAATGTTTTTGGAAGTAATCGTCTTCCTTTGATATGTTTATAGTAAGCCTCTTTCGCAGCTTTCTTATCTAACTTAAACGGAATCACCAGATCAGGTCTTAAAGCTCCTTTAAATTTCGCTGTCATAATTACAGGATTTCCACAATATGGACAGTTCGTTGCTCCTGTAGTCTCATCTGCAATGATCTCGCCGCCACAGGACTGGCAGGTATAGACATTCATCCCATCTGTCTCACCTTCCTGCCATTCTCCGCCGGCATCCGTCTGCCATCCTGACAGATCATCTTCCTGTGCTGCCTCACGCTTTATCTGTTCGTCAAATTCTTTTAACGTGTCCAGTTCAAATTCTGTATCACAATATGGACACTTCATTTTCTGTAAATGGCTGTCAAATTCGATTGAACCCCCACAGGCAGGACACTTGTATTCTTTTAAATCAGACATAGGTTTCCCCCTCGTACTGTATTCTTATACTACCGTTCCTTGGTAATATGACCGTATACAATCCCTTTTTTATGGTCTTGGTTTTCCGCACTCTGCGCAGAACTTTCCGGTATTCTCAGCTCCACAGCTGCAGATCCATTTGCCTGCCGGTCTCGGGCTACCACACTCAGAACAGAACTTTCCGGTATTTACTGCTCCACAGCTACAGGTCCACTCTGCCGGCTGTGGTTTCGGTTTTCCACATTCTGCGCAGAACTTTCCGGTATTCTCAGCTCCACATTCGCATTTCCATGTTCCCACACCGGATGATGGCTGCATTTTCGGCGCTGCCTGAGCCTGTTGCTGTGCTCCCATCTGATAAAGACTCTGCATATTCGCTCCGCCAGCCTGACTTGCCATACCCATTCCCATAAATCCAGTCATAGCACCTGCTTGATTGGAAGCCGCTGCTTTCATAGCCTCTGCCTGCGCTCCGGCAAGTGTAGCTGCCGCCATAGTCGGATCACGCATAATCGCATTCTTCTGGGCATCCTTAATCATCTGCGCGTCTTCTTCCGGAAGTGTCACCGGATTCATGGCAATAGAAACCACTGCAAGTCCTCTTGTTTCCAGCCATTTCTTTGTAAGTGCCTCATTCATGGCATCGCATAATTCCTGCACATGTCCCGGAATCGCACTTGGACGAATCTGAAGCTCTGAGATCTTTGCAAATGCAGGTTGTAAAGCACTGACAAACTCTGTCTTTAACTGACCTTCTATTTCTTCTCTGTCATACTGCTGTTCTACATTTCCACATACATTTGTATAGAACAGAAGCGGGTCAACAATCTTATAGGAATAAATACCATTACAACGTACAGATACATCAATATCAAGACCGATATTTCTGTCAACTACACGGAATGGAATCGGATTTGCCGTTCCGAATTTATTATCTACCAGTTCTTTCGTATTAAAATAATACACTCTCTGGTCTTTGCCTGTATCTCCGCCAAATTCAAAACGTTTCTTTACCGTTTCAAAGGTTCTGCTGATTCCCTCTCCTAAACTTCCGGAGAAAATGCTCGGTTCTGTTGATGCATCATAGGTAAACTGACCTGGTTCCGCACATACTTCTACGACTTTTCCCTGTTCCACAATGATCATACACTGGCCATCTGCAACTGCAATTCCGGAACCACTGGAAATAATGTTGTCATTTCCTTTTTTATTAGAAGAACGACCACTTACTCTTTTCTCTCCTTTGACAACCAGAACATCCTTATCTATCGCATCACAATAGAAAAACTCCTTCCACTGATCTGCCATTGTTCCGCCAAATGCACCGGCGGCTGCTTTGATTAATCCCATAATATAAAGTCTCCTTCCCATATACTGTTTCAGCATATTTTCTTAATTTTTATCTAATTGTGCGAATTTTTATCTCTGTGTCCATCATATCATATTTTCCATGGTATGTCATGCGCAAAAACTCCTCTTTTCTGTCATTTTGCAACATCTTACGATGATTTTTCCGAAAATTTCTGTCATTGACTCAAACCCTTTTGGATTCTGCTCTTTGCTTTTTCCGAAATCACCATTGATTAACCGTATAAAAGGCTGCCGGATAGGTTTGATTCCCATTACAGCAGCCTTCTCATAAGCATAAATAATCGTATCATATATAATCTGTGTTTATTTATTATTTATCTCGTTCCATGCTTCATCATCAAATTTCTGTTTTTTGAAATAGTAAATTCTGTCCTCATCTGTGATCTCACGGATCACTCTGCATGGATTTCCAACAGCGATCATATTGTCCGGAATGTCTTTGGAAACTACACTTCCGGCACCGATCACTACATTATTTCCAATGGTAACTCCCGGAAGAATCACTGTGTTTCCACCAATCCATACATTGTCTCCAATCGTAACAGGAATTCCATATTCGTATCCGGAATTACGGCTGTCCGGATGAACCGGATGACCTGCTGTGTAGATGGAAACATTCGGCGCAATCTGAACATTTTTTCCAAGGGTTACTTTGCCTACGTCAAGGATTGTCAGATTATAATTGGCATAGAAATTCTCACCAACTTCGATATTCCAGCCGTAATCGCAATGAAATGGTGCTTCCACCCATACACTTTCTCCTGTTTTTCCCAAAATATTTTTGATCATCTGTGGAGCTTCTTTGCTCTGTCTGGACGGTGGCAGCTGATTAAAATCATAAATCTTCTGTTTGCATGCCTGTCTGTCCTCTTCAAGCCCATCTAACCACGCTTTGTACGGAAGTCCGCTTAACATTCTTTCTCTCTGATTCATTTGTTATCTTCTCCTTTACGTTTTTATTTTTAACTGGTGACATGCTCTCGCCACTTAAATCTTACAGATTTTGAAGTGGGAGC
>NZ_QRIL01000010.1 GCF_003471165.1 Ruminococcus sp. AM22-13
CCCACTTCAAAATCTGTAAGATTTAAGTGGCGAGAGCATGTCACATGGACGATATATTGACAGGATGATGATAGATGAAGATTTTTGATAGTCCTAAAACTAAATGGGTAATAATATGGAGCATTATCATGTCAATATTCCGAAGGATTTCAGGGATTATTCTACGGAAAACATTAAAGTTTATATTTATGAACCGTTGGATTTATCTGGAACTATTAAAATTGTAAGAAGTAAAATAGTTATTCTCTTTATATGGGGGGAGTTATTTATAATTGGTATTCTATTAATAAGAGCTGTCCAGATAGAGAAAAAAAGAATAATAGGAACATAATCCTTTTTGGCTTGGCAGATTGATTTTGTAGGGTTACGTTATACATTGGTAACATTATACAGACACTATGAAGTATTGTTTTTCACTGTAGATAATAGATTTGGCGCCATTGATATTCTGAAAGAAGATAAGACCTGCGATGATGACTACACAATTGAGTATCTGCGTGCACATTGCGGTATATTTTGTCTGAATTCGGTTGCCGTAGCCCGCTACGACGCCCTCATCCGGACAAAATCTCCCACAAATTGTGACGCACATCTTGCGAAAAGCATTTTTCAAACACACTTTAGGGAGAATATAAGAATAAAGAAAATCGTAAATCTATAATTTTTTATTCGGTTACGATTGACTCGGATGAGGCTGAATAAAAATTGATATTTGTATGTATCCCGATTATACTGGGTATATCATGTTATATTTTAGGTTTGGAGGTTACATCGATGATACATGAAAAAATAGAAATCCATTTAAAAGACTCTGAGTTCACAGCAAACTTATTTACCTATTTTCTGGATAATTCTCCGGAGATAGACCCAGAGAGAAAGAGGCCGGTTGTATTGATTTGTCCAGGTGGCGGATATGCAATGACATCGGACAGAGAGGCAGAAGCACTGGCTGTTAAGTTTATGGCAATGGGGTATCATGCAGCAATTCTTCGTTACAGCGTTGCACCGGCACGTTTCCCGGAGGCACTTCTGCAGTTGGCTACAGCAGTTGCAATGCTTCGTGAGAATGCAGATAAATGGAATATTGATACTGAGAAAATTGTTGTCCAGGGTTCTTCCGCCGGTGGACATCTGGCAGCAAGCCTTGGTGTTTTCTGGAACAAACCGTTTGTGGCGGAAGCTCTGGAAATGGATGCTGAAAAATTCTGCCCTAATGGACTTATGCTCAGTTATCCGGTAATTACTTCCGGAGAAAAAGCACATCAGGGTTCTTTTGAGAGCGTTCTTGGAGAAGACTATGCAGATGAAGAGAAACTCAGATTCTTGTCACTGGAATTCAATGTAACCAAAGATACTCCACCGACGTTCATGTGGCACACTGCCCCGGATGACACCGTTCCGGTAGAGAATTCCCTGCTGTTTTTCCAGGCTCTTCATGCGCTGGACATTCCGGCAGAATTACATATCTATCCCGTAGGAGGTCACGGCTTGGGCCTTGCAACCGCTGAAACCTCCTGCCCCAATGGCTACGGCATCCAGGCAGAATGTGAAACCTGGGTACAGCTTGCCGGGGATTGGATGAAACATACATTTGAAGCGAAAGAAATAATGAAAGCACAGTGGGAATAAGGTGGTACAGACGAGAGGGAGTGCAAGAATAGCACTCCCTGTTTATCTTTTTTTACATATCAGCTGAGATATGAAAATTCACTCAATATCCAGTTCCGGCGGCTCATCCATAGTGTCGGAAACATATTTCCCGTTTTTCTTACGCTGCCGGACGCATTCAGTAAGCAGATACTCGATCTGGCCGTTGACGGAGCGGAAATCATCTTCTGCCCAGGCGGCAATCTGATCATAAAGCTTTGCAGAAAGCCTGAGCGGAATCTGTTTCTTTGGTCTGGTATCAGCCATTAGTACAGACTGCCGGAATTAACCACCGGCTGGGCATCGTGATTGCCACACAGTACAACGAGAAGATTAGAAACCATGGCCGCTTTCCGCTCCTCATCAAGCTCAACCACATTGTTCTCGTTCAATCGTTCCAGTGCCATTTCAACCATGCCAACAGCACCATCTACGATCATCTTTCTCGCATCAATAATAGCAGAAGCCTGCTGTCTCTGCAGCATAACAGCTGCAATCTCAGGAGCATAAGCCAGATAGGTGATGCGTGCCTCAATAATCTCAAGACCAGCCTCCGCAACCTTCTGCTGAATCTCATCCCGGATACGTCCGGCTACAATTTCGCTGGAACCACGCAGGCTGCCCTCATCTGCAACACCATCCCCTGTTGTATCCACATTCGGAGCTACATCATAAGGATAAATCCTTACAATATTGCGAAGAGCACTATCACACTGCAGGGAAAGATATTCCTTATAGTTATCGACATTAAAAACAGCCTTTGCAGTATCTGTCACACGCCATATAACCGCAATTCCGATTTCTACAGGATTACCCAGACAGTCATTGATCTTCTGACGGTTATTGTTCAGAGTCATGATCTTCAGGGAAATCTTTTTACTCACATAAGAGCTATTGGAAGATCCGCTGGTGCCTGCCGCAGCTAATGTCAAAACTGATTTGGCAGCATTACCGCCATCTACATCGCCGCTCTGATTTAATTTCGTCTTAGCTGCCGGATTCACTGCTGTACAAAAAGGATTTACCCAATAAAAGCCGTCATCCTTCAGTGTGCCCACATAATTACCAAACAAGGTAAGAACCAGAGCTTCCTGAGGCTTTAGTACCTTTAATCCAAGAAATGGAATCCATCCCAAAGATAACCAGATGAATCCGACCGCAGCCATTGGAATACAATGAAAGATGGAACCGATTATAGCAAGTGCTGTTGCTGCCGCATACAACAAAATGAAGAGAATCATCATTGCCATACCATTCTTCTTACTGCTTAAAACTTTTTCCTGCATAATAAACCTCCTGACTGGTATATGCATTGCTTTACCATAAAAATATGTATGAACTGGTTGATGTACAAATGATATCATTTTGATATCAAAATGTCAATGCTGAAGAATATTGGATGTGATAAAGAAGAACATTTAATGTGTAGAGGAAAATTTCAGTATAAAAATTCGTAATTCTCAGTTATAATTGAGCTAACACGTTCTGGAGTAATGAGAGATGAGGGTGAATATCTCAAATAATGTAACCAAACAGGCAATTAAAGATGCCTGTACTGCTTATAAGAACTTTTTCAGGGGTTTGCAAAAGTTCCTAGGATTCAAGTCAAAAAAGAGATCAATGCCGAAGTTCTATCAGGACAACGTTAAGATACGCTTCAGTAATACACACATTAAATTTGAAGGCTTTTCTTCCGGCAGGAAAGCAAATAAAAAAATGAATTGGGTAAGACTTGCAGAACATGGACGTATTCCGACAAATGCTAAATATATGAACCCGAGAATATCTTTTGACGGATTGAACTGGTGGATCAGCGTATGTGTAGAATTTCCTGACTGCAGGGAAACACTTAATGATGACGGAGTCGGCATAGACCTGGGAATCAAAGATCTGGCTGTCTGCTCTGATGGGACTAAGTATAAGAACATCAATAAGAGTCGGAAAGTAAAGAAATTAGAAAAACAGAAACGCAGATTACAGCGTAGTATCTCTCGTTCTTACGAGAAAAATAAGAAAGGGGAAAGTTACTGTAAAACAAATAATGTAATCAGAAAGGAAAAACTTTTATTAAAACGAAATCACAGATTAACAAACATCCGTAAAAATTATTTAAATCAGACCATATCGGAGATCGTAAATCGAAAACCAAGATTTATATGTATTGAAGATCTGAATGTCAGCGGAATAATGAAAAACAGACATTTATCCAAAGCAGTTCAGGCACAGGAATTTTTTGGGTTTAGAAAACAGCTTGAATATAGGTGCAGCGATAAAGGGAACCAGCTTATTGTGGTCGATCGGTTTTATCCATCCTCAAAGCTTTGCAGCTGTTGTGGAAACATCAAAAAAGATCTGAAGTTATCTGACAGAGTTTATAGATGTGCGTGTGGGAATATGATTGACAGGGATTTCCAGGCATCTATAAATCTCAAGACTTATGGAGAAAAATTTGCAGGCTGACACTGAAATGTTAATGCAAATATGTACGGATACGTTAGTCTGGAATTTACGCCTATGGAGAGTACAGGAACTTGTGAGTAGATTGATATTTATATCATCAAAAGCATACTCGTTGAAGTAGGAATGGAACATAGAAGTTTATAACTTTTTATAAGTTTTCAGTAACGGAGGCTGCATATGTTTTATGGGAGAGAAACTGAGAGAAAAAAATTGTGTACCATGTTCCGCTCAGACGGTCAAATGATTTCTCTGATTTATGGCAGACGGCGAATTGGAAAAAGTGAACTTATTAAGCAGGTACTAAAAGAAACAGATATAAAAAGCATTTATTATGAATGTAAACAAACTACAGAACAGAATAATGTAGAAAGTTTAGCTGAACTTATAGGCGAAATATTTGACTTTCCCAAACCTGCATTTGAAAATATGGAAGCTCTGTTGCGATTTTTGTTTAAAAAATCAGAAAAAGAACCGATGATTTTTGTTTTGGATGAATATCCATATTTAAGGGAAAATTCAAAGGGACTTGACAGCGTTTTGCAATCTGTCATAGATCATTACAAAGATACTTCTAATATGAAACTTATTGTCTGTGGTTCTTATGTGGATACGATGAAAGCTCTTTTGGAAAAACAAAATCCGCTATATGGAAGAATTGATCTTACGATTAATCTGAAGCCAATGGACTATTATGAATCAGCAATGTTTTATTCTGGGTTTTCAGAAGAAGATAAAGTAAGATTGTATAGTGTGTTTGGTGGAATTCCGTATTATAACCGGCTGATTGATGCAAAAAAAAGTGTACGGGAGAATATCATTGAATTGATTGCTTCATCCGGGGCACGTCTGGAAAATGAGGTATCTATGTACCTGAACTCAGAAATTTCAAAAATTACAAATGCAAATGAAGTCTTTGAAGCACTTGCAAAAGGATTTAGCAGATATAAAGATATCCTTGACCAGTCGAATGTCTCAAGCGGACCTGCGTTAGTAGATATTCTTGATAAGCTGATGCGCATGGATGTTGTTGCAAAAGAAGCTCCGATTAACGATGAAAACAACAGAAAAAAATCGGGATATTTTATTTCAGATAATCTGTCTTTGTTCTATTATAAATATATTTTCAGAAATATGTCGCGAATGAATATTATGGATCCGGATATTTTTTATGATAGATATATTGCAGATGATTTTGAAACAAAATATATACCAAAGTGCTTTGAGAGGATTTGCAAACAATATCTGATCAGAAAAGAACCTATAACAGAGAGTATTGTCCAAAATGAAATCCGTCAGGTAAAACAAACCGGACTGGAATGTTATCGATATGGATTTTTTTCAAGATCAGGATTTACCTGTGAAGAAGGAACAAACCGTATATTGATTGAATTAAGGGAATTGTATAAATAAAAGGCTGATTCCAGTGCCCGTATGGATAGTATAAGTAAATACAGGTCATCTGCTGTCGGAGCAGAAAAAAATGCAAAGTAGTGCTGAGTAAAGATAATAAAATCAAATACTCAGCATAATTTTTGCAGAGAAAATCCCGTTTTCATAGGTGAAACTGCATGCACCGCCGTTTTTGTCGGTAATGTGGCGGACGGATTCGATTCCTATGCCGTTTCCTGAGCGTTTGGAGGATTGGAAAATATTGTTTTTTTGCTGTATTTTGCCATCGAAGGTGTTCTCCACATGAATCAGAAGGAGATGATTATGGTGGGGGTAAACTTCCACATTAATCTTTCTGCGGGCAGGCTCTGTTTTCGCACTTGCCTGGATGGCATTTTCCAGCAGATTGGAAAACACAAGGCACAGATTAATCTCATCTATGGAAAGATCAGCAGGCAGAGAAACCAGTGCATGAAAAGGAATGTTTTCTCTTTCTGCAAGGGTGGAATAATATCCGAAAACACTGTCAACAGCCTGATTTTCACAGAAATGCAGGTTATAGTCAGAGATTTTTCCGGTTGCAGCGGAGAGATATTTTTTGATCTTTTCCATGTCACCCTGTTCTGCCAGAGAGGATAACTGCACAAAGTGATGCCGGATATCGTGACGCGCCTGTCTGGCTTCTTCAATAGCCATGCAGAGATTCTCGTATCTTTCCTGCTGAAGAGTAAGAAAATGGTTCTCCTGCTGAAGTCTGGCATTTTTGTTCAGACTGACTGCCATCATAAGAAACATGACATAAAACAGAAGCAGGATTATGAGCAGTACAAGACTTAAAACAATATAGCACTGCAGGACCCGTCCGGTATATAAAGTACCGCGGTATTTAGGAATCATAAAAAGATTCACTCCGATGAAGATTACCGGAAGAATCCAGAATACGTACCAGGTCTGGGCAAAGTTCTCGTCTGTGATCATTGTCTGTACACAGTGGCGGGCAGGATACCAGGCTGCCAGAACAAAAAGCAGACAGATCACGTTATAGAAAATCCCGGCACCGGTGTGAAACCACAGTTCATTTTCTGTAATATGCAGGTCTGCGGTCATAAGTGCATTAACTGCCCGGGACAAACTTTTGACACATGTAAAAACTGCGAAGACTGCAAGAAAAATACTGACAGATTTCCAGACAGAGATTTTCAGTGTTTTGTGATAAATGAGCATAATCACAGGCAGCAGAGGAAACAGGAACCATCTGGTGGGAATTTGCAGGGCACAGCAAACCGCTCCTCCCAAAATACAGATTCCCAGAAGAAGAGGAAGAAGCCATGCTGTCAGCTTAAGCGGTGTCTGTCTCAGATAGCTCTTTACAGGCAGATATGCCAGCAGTATACCGGGAATGATTACGGAAAGTTCAAGTACAGGGCGAAGTATGTCAGTCATTTCAGGACCTCCTTTGGAACAGAAATTCCATAAATGTCTGTCTGGCGTTTTTGAGAAGCTTCCTGCTTACCGGGATATTACTTCCGTTATCAAGGCGAAAGCCTGTTCCGTCAAAATCAACGGCATGTTCCAGATTGATCACAACGCCCCGGTTACACTGATAGAAACGTGAGTCCATTTTCAGGGAGGTTATGAAGGAGTCAAAGGACTGACGGGTGACCAGTTCCCTTTCACCGGCAGTGTGGATGTGGATCATATGGGAAAAATGCTCTGCGTAGATTATTTTCCGGAAGGGAATCTGAATATTACTGCCGTTTACCTTTACATCTATGTATTTCCCGGAATCCGGGATGCGGGAAAGGATTTCATCTGCCAGTGCGGAAATATCATTTTCACTGTAGGGCTTTACAAGATAGTGCAGAGCCCGGACCTGAAATCCCTCTAAAGCATGGTCAGTGGAACTTGTTGTAAAGATCAGCAGACAGTCAGTGTCTGATCTGCGAAGTTCTTTTGCTGTATCAATTCCGTTAGAACCATTCATATAAATATCCAGAAACACTACAGTGAAAGGACATTCCTTCGCTGCAGTGAGGAAAGCTTCTCCATTTTCATATTCCAATATATCTGTATGGACATTGCGCCTGGAAAACTGAGATTCCAGTCTGTTGTGAAGCAGTGTCCGTTCTTCTGAAATATCATCAACAATTGCAATTCTCATAGTAAATCTTCCTTATATTTATAAAATCTACTATAAGTATATCACAAAATAACACCACGGAGTTGCAATTCGTGTCATTTTCTGCCGTTTCGTGACAGAATTATTGAAAAAATTTATGACTTTTTTATAATGAGGATAACAAATGGGAGTACAGCAAATGGAAGAGGAGGGATGTCGTGTATTGTATTGCCATATTGACTGATCAGAAACAGGAAGGACAGAACTGTGCGGAATACATCAGGAATTACTGTACAGAAAAGAAAGTTTTTCCGTTGATTGAAATCTATCAGGATCAGGAACAATTTTTTGAGAGGACACGAAAAACAGTACCGGCAGTGGTGTTTCTTGTATTGCCAGGTGTGTCCGGGCTGAATGCGGCAGAACATCTCCGTTCCCTGTATCCGAAATGTGGGATCATCTGGTGCAGTGATCTTGATTTTTCACTTCATGCGTTCAGGATGCGGATAGAATATTTTTTTATGAAACCTGTGGAAGAGCAGAAAATAAAAGAAGGTCTCTCCATCTGGTTTGAACGTAAAAATGTAATATGACAAAAACACTCAGGAGGAAAACAATTATGAAGAAAAGAGCTTTAATTCTTGCAATGATCGCTTTTATAACAGCTATAGCATCTGAATCGGCAGCAAATACGGTATATGCAGAGGAAACACAGACAGAAGAAAGTGCTGGTCAGGCATCAGAACTTCCGGTCAAGGCACTTACACCGAAGGCTATGGATGTGAACCCATATATGGCAGCCAGTGATTCCAATATTCATCATGACTGCTATAATACAGATTCAACAGATGAGGTATTGCCTGTTGATATTTATTCTGAGATCAATGTTTCTTATGAAAAAGTTAATCCCAATGCTTCGCCGGCAGTCTTTTTTGATTCCTATGGACATTCTGTGGTTCCTCTTCTGGGTGGCCTGGCGATCCGTGATATTAATGCAGATGAGGCACAGACCCTGGGCTATTTTTCACCAAAACAGCATGACAATGGAAGCTATCTGATACAGAGTTCATATTCTTTTGTAGATGAGAGCAATCGCATTGTGTGTCCGACGAACGATAATCGGGTACTTATGCTTAAGGCTACAGATGAGGAGGGAAATGTACTTCCGGAATTTGAGAAGGTTCTGGATATCGACATTAAAGCGGCAGCAGAGGCAGCACTTGGAAAAACACTGGATCAGAATCTGTTATCTGTAGTTTTTGATTATGAGGGAAATCTCTGGTTTGCAACAGGAGGCTTCCGCATTTATCCCGACAGAAAACAGCAGGGAACCTTTGGCTATGTTTCACGTGCAGCTATCGATAAGATCCTGAATGGAGAAGATGTGGATCTGTCAGATGCAGTGTTTGTATATGAACTGGAACCGGGAGAGGGTGCAGAGAATGGTATTGCGGCATCTAAGGAGGGTGCGGTCATTCTGACAAATCTGAAGTGTTATCTGCTCCAGGCGGATAATGGTGTGAAAAAAGTCTGGGAAACTTCCTATAAAAGTGTGGGTGCCAAGGAAAGCAAAGAAGGCGACGAGACGACAGGTGGCGGTCTTGCATGGGGAGGTGGATGTTCCCCGTCTCTGACCAAAGATCTGGTTATGTTTACAGACAATCAGGATCCGGTAAATCTTATTGCGGTGGATATGAAAACAGGAGAACAGGTTGCGAGTATGCCTGTTATAGATGAACTTCCGGAAGGTACACAGGTGTCTGTGGAAAATTCTGCAATTGTATATGATGATGGAGAGGGAACAGTAAGCACGATCGTATGTAACTGGTTTGGTGCAGGAAGTGCGAAGCTTGGAGAAGCAGATAATGATTCCTCAATACAAAGCTATGAGAATATTTATGATGTGGGCTGGCTGAGACAGGGCAATAAAATGATCGCGCCGGGTATAGAACGTGTGGATACAGTTAAGACGGAGGACGGATATGAGATGAAGAGTATCTGGTGCAGAAGTGATCTGTCTGACACTTCCATGATGAAGCTGTCCACTGCAACAGGATATATTTACGGATATGTTCAGGATATGGAAACTGGTATGTGGCAGTATATCATGCTTGATTTTGAGACAGGCGAGACTGTATTTACCATGGATATTTCTGACAAACCGGGATACAACAACATGGCTATCGGTATGTATGCGGGAAACAGCGGAAATGCGCTCTATTGTCCGACCGGCTATCTGGAGCTTCTGAGACTTCAGGACAGGTTTGTATATCTGCCGGAAATGCCTTACCGCAAGGTGGATCTGGATCAGGCAATGCGCAATGTGTTAAGCCAGGAGAAATTTGCAGCAGACGGTGGCCAGGGAGATGTGGAAGGATGGCTGAACACGATCACGGTTGAGAATGTACATCCGAATACGACCGTTGCAATACGTATGAAAGGAATCTCAGGGGAAACAGGTTCTTTGAAGCTGTATGCATATGGTACAGATGGTACCTTGAAGGAAGTTCCGACAGAGAAATGGCATATCCAGACAGAAGATGGTGAAACACCGGATACGCTGACAGAAGATGTACTGTATGAGGTACACATGACTGTGGAAGACGGCGGCGATTTTGACCTCAGTGAAACGGAAAAAGAAATTAAGATATCTGCTGTTCTGGGTGCCTGATCAGATTTGAATAACTGCGCGTCGCATTCTCGTTACTTTAGTGATGAGTTAGACATTTACACAAAATGCAAAAATGCCACAGGTTATGAGATCCTACTTGGAAACAAATACAAGACCTCCGCAGGAGAGAAATATCCTGTTAAGAAATACGTGAAACGTACAGAAGACAAAAATACCGTAACTGTAACCTTTACAAACGTAAAGAAAGGCACCTGGTATGTGACAGTACGTTCCTGGAATAAGACTTCCAAGGATAAATCCAGAGTTTACAGTCCATACTCCACAATGAAGAAATTTACTGTATGTTTTTTTCGTAACTGAATAGACTAATACTAAAGAAAACAAGAGGTACTGCTAAACAGCGGTGCCTCTTTTCGACATAAGAATGATTACCGGAGTAAGCAGAATGATCATATTATTCAGGAGGGCAGATTTATGTGGGGATTTATAGTGGCATTGATTTCAGGGGCGCTGATGAGTATTCAGGGTGTTTTTAACACGGAGGTGACAAAGCAGACCAGTCTTTGGGTATCAACCGGCTGGGTGCAGCTGTCGGCTTTTGCAGTCTGTGTTTTTGCCTGGCTTTTTACAGGACGGGAAAGTGTGGCTGCACTCTGGCAGGTGGACAATAAATATACACTCCTTGGTGGTGTGATCGGAGCGTTTATTACAATTACAGTAATCCAGAGCATGGGAGCTCTTGGACCGGCAAAGGCAGCAATGCTGATCGTTATTTCGCAGCTGGCAGTTGCCTATGTAATTGAATTGGCCGGGCTGTTTGGGGTAGATAAAGAACCATTTGAATGGCGCAAAATCCTTGGATTGTTGATCGCGATTTCCGGAATTGTTATATTTAAGTGGCAAAAATAAGAGTTTACTATTGTAAAATCATTAAGATTTCGTTACAATAAGGGTGGCATTATGGACAGGGGGACTCTTACTCTGAGAAATAAGAGGAGGACCCTTATGATAAAAATAAAAAACAGATGTTGTTATACTGTGACACTGATATTATGTGGAACTTTGTTTCTTACAGGACTGACAGGATGTAAGAGCAGAGAGGCACAGTTTCTGATAGATGGATTGCAGGAAGCAAAGGCAGAGGTGGATGCGGAGTCATCGGAAGAGAAAACATCAGGACAGAAGTCGAAGAAAGATACAGATGAGAAGAAAGCTGATACAGAAGACCGACAGAATGATGATGGCAGTTCTGCAGAGTCCCGGAAAAAACAGGCAGAATCAGGTGGTTCAGATGCAGGTAATGGGACGGGGATAAATTCAACTGGGGAAACACAGCCTGAGATGATCTATGTAGATGTGTGCGGAGCAGTTGCAAATCCGGGAGTCTTTCAGCTGGCAGCCGGAAGCCGGGTGTTTCAGGCTATTGAGGCAGCCGGAGGATATCTTCCTGAGGCAGTGCAAAATTGTGTAAACCGTGCAGGAGTTCTGACAGACGGACAGCAGCTTTATATTCTTACACAGGAAGAGATGGAGCAGCAGGGGCTGGATCCGGCAGAGATGGCCGGAGCATCAGATGGACAGATGAACGGAAGTGCCGGGACAGGACAGAACACAGGGATAGCCGCTCAGGCTCAGCAGGATAACAGGATCAACATAAATACAGCAGATGAAACCCAGCTTACCACACTGACAGGAATCGGTGCGACACGTGCACAGGCGATTATTGCCTACCGGCAGGAGAACGGGCCGTTTGCTACGATAGAAGAGATTATGAATGTACAGGGTATCAAAGAAGGTACTTTTGCAAAGATAAAAGATGAGATAGTAGTAGGATAAGGAGAACCGAATGAGCAGGAAAGTTTTGGTAGTAGATGATGAGAAGCTGATTGTAAAAGGAATCCGTTTCAGTCTTGAGCAGGATGGTATGGAAGTGGACTGCGCTTACGATGGAGAAGAAGCAGTAGAGAAAGCAAAAGATAAAAAATACGATATTATCCTTCTGGATCTGATGCTGCCAAAGATGGACGGACTGGAAGTGTGTCAGCAGATTCGCGAATTTTCCAACGTACCAATCGTGATGCTGACAGCTAAGGGCGAAGATATGGACAAGATTCTTGGCCTGGAATATGGCGCTGATGATTATATCACCAAGCCATTTAACATCCTGGAGGTGAAAGCGCGTATCAAAGCAATCATGCGACGTGCAGGAAGTGACCATGAGGAGAAGGAAAAAGCCAAGAGTATCGAGGTGGGCGATCTTCGTATGGACTGCGAAGGAAGACGTGTGTTTATCGCAGGCAGAGAGATCAATCTGACAGCGAAGGAATTCGACGTACTGGAACTTCTCGTGTTTAACCCGAATAAAGTTTACAGCCGTGAGAACCTGCTGAATATTGTATGGGGATACGAATATCCGGGTGATGTGCGTACAGTGGATGTACATATCCGCCGCCTCCGCGAGAAGATTGAAACCAATCCGAGTGAGCCGAAATACGTGCACACCAAATGGGGCGTGGGATATTATTTCCAGGCACAATAAGATTTAACCGAATCAAGTAAGTTCCTTTCTTCAATTGCAAATATCCGATTGACAAGGAAAAATTTTAAAGATGAAATTGTAATGCAGTTGTGAAGATTGGAAATAGCTGTAATATAACAGAAAACAAAGAAGCTGATATTTCATAAATCATATGGTTATGAAATATCAGCTTTTTTGTATCAGTATCATTGTATTAGTATCATAGGAAATTACTCAGTAATATTTCTATGATATAAAAATCCTCCAGACAGGATCGAGAATATCTTGTCAACTTGATGTGGTGTTTAGTTTTGTTTTGTCTTATTTAGTGTGTAATTTTATTAATTTGATAAAAATTAAACAAACAAAAGCAACATTTATAGAGAAAAATGATATAAAATTAGAAAATTTCTATAAATCAGGTTGTTAAAATGACGAAAAAGGGTTATAATTATCGTTACAATATGTAAAGAGTGCAATAAAAAGAGAAAAAGAAGGTATAAGGAGGGTGCGAAATGCTAGATCAATCATTTTATCAGAAAGCGGACGAGATCATTGCTTTCTATGGTAAAAAGCCGGCATCACTGATTCCGATCATGCAGGATATTCAGGGCGTGTACAGATATCTGCCGGGAGAACTGCTGACCTATGTGGCTGATCAGATCGGAGTAACAGAAGCGAAAGCATTCAGTGTTGCAACATTCTATGAGAACTTTTCATTCGAGGCGAAAGGTAAATATGTGATCAAGGTCTGTGACGGAACAGCCTGTCATGTAAGAAAATCCATTCCGGTTCTGGAAGAACTGTATAAGAAACTTGGTCTGTCCAAGACAAAAAAGACGACAGACGATATGATGTTTACAGTGGAAACAGTTTCCTGTCTTGGTGCATGCGGACTTGCGCCGACAATGATGGTCAATGATGATGTTCATCCGAGAATGACACCGGAGAAAGCAGATGAGCTGATTGATAAACTGAGAGGGGGCGAACAGGGATGATCCAGAATAAAGAAGCATTGGACCAGGTCAGAGAAGAAGCCATAAAGGTGCTGGATTCTTATGACTGTCGTATTCTCGTCTGTTCAGGTACCGGATGTGTAGCGACCGGTTCCCAGAAGATTTATGAGAAATTCCTGGAGATCGCCAAGGATGCCCCGGGAGTAAGTATTGAATTTGGACCTCATGACAAAGATGCACACGTAGGTGTGAAGAAAACCGGATGTCAGGGTGTCTGTGAACTTGGACCGCTGGTTCGTATCCAGAAGGGTGACGACGTAATCCAGTACACAAAGGTTCAGATCGAAGACTGCCAGGAGATTTTTGAAAAGAGCGTTCAGGGAAACGAGACAATCGAGAGACTGCTTTATCAGAAAGGCGGTAAGGTAAGCCGCGGACCACAGGATATCCCGTTTATCGCAAAACAGACACGAATCGTTCTGAAAAACTGTGGCAAATTTGATGCGGAATCTCTGCAGGAATACATAGCAAGCGGTGGTTTCCAGGCGCTGGAGAAAGCGATGTTTGAGATGGATCCGGATCTGGTTATCGATCAGGTTGATAAATCCGGTATCCGCGGACGTGGAGGCGGTGGCTTCCCGGCTGGTAAGAAATGGATTCAGGTAGCCCGTCAGGCTGATCCTGTTCATTATGTAGTATGTAATGGTGATGAGGGTGACCCGGGAGCATTTATGGATGGCTCCGTAATGGAAGGTGATCCGTATCGTCTGATCGAAGGTATGATGCTTGCAGCTTACGCAGTAAGAGCACAGCATGGATATATTTATGTACGTGCAGAATATCCGCAGTCTGTAGCACGTCTGAAACATGCAATTGCAGTTCTGGAGGAGAACGGACTTCTGGGAGACAATATTCTCGGAACAGGATTCTCTTTCCATATGCATATCAACCGTGGTGCAGGTGCTTTCGTATGTGGTGAAGGCTCTGCCCTTACTGCTTCTATCGAGGGAAGCAGAGGTATGCCTCGTGTAAAACCGCCTCGTACAGTAGAGCAGGGACTCTGGGCGAAACCTACAGTTCTTAATAACGTAGAAACTTATGCAAATATTCCGGAAATCATTCTCAAAGGTGCTGACTGGTACAGAAGTATCGGTACAGAGGGTTCACCTGGAACAAAGACTTTCTCATTGACCGGTTCTATCGAAAATACAGGTCTGATCGAAGTTCCGATGGGAACAACTTTAAGAGAGATTATTTTCGATATCGGTGGAGGACTGAAATCCGGCGCTGCATTCAAGGCTGTTCAGATTGGTGGTCCGTCCGGCGGATGTCTGACAGAAGAACATCTGGATGTACCGCTTGACTTTGACTCTGTCAAGAAATACGGAGCGATCGTTGGTTCCGGTGGTCTGGTAGTTATGGACGAACATACCTGTATGGTAGAGGTTGCACGATTCTTCATGGGCTTTACTCAGAGAGAATCCTGCGGTAAATGCGGACCTTGCCGTATCGGTACGAAACGTATGCTTGAGATTCTTGAGAAGATCGTAGATGGTAAAGGTGAGATGGAAGATCTGGAGAAACTGGAACATCTTGGAAACTTTATCAAAGACCGTTCACTTTGCGGACTTGGTAAGAGTGCACCGCTTCCGGTACTTTCCACTTTAAAGAACTTCCGTGATGAATATGTAGAACATATCGTAGATAAGAAGTGCGCAGCTCATGTATGTAAGGCAATGCGTTCTTATGTGATCGATCCTGAAAAATGTAAAGGATGTACCAAGTGTGCAAGAAACTGCCCGGTTGGTGCTATCACAGGAAATAAGAAAGAGCCTCACAGCATTGATACCTCCAAGTGTATTAAGTGCGGAACATGTCTGGAAAATTGTGTATTCGGTGCAATTTCTGTGAATTAAGGAGGGTGAAAAGATGATTCATTTGACAATAGATGGAATTCCTGCAGAGGTAGAGAAAGGTACGACTATTCTGCAGGCTGCCAGACAGATCGGAGTGGAGATTCCTACACTCTGCTATCTGGAGAATGTATTGCCGGATGGTTCCTGCCGTTTATGCGTGGTAGAAGTAACAAACAATGGCAGAACCAAATTTGATACGGCATGTACACTTCGCTGTTCAGAAGGAGACGAAGTACAGACAATGTCCGAGAAGGTAGTTGCATATCGTAAAGATACACTTGACCTCCTTCTTTCCGACCATCGTGTACATTGCTTCTCATGCGAGGCAAACGGTGACTGTAAATTACAGGATTACTGTTTTGAATATGGTGTAACTGAGACAAGCTATCCTGGTGAAATGAAGGATATGCCGATTGATGATACAAACAAATTCTTTACCTATGATCCAAGCCTGTGTATTCTCTGCCACCGCTGCGTGAATACCTGTAAAGAAATCGTAGGAAGAGGTGCGATCGATACCATGGATCGTGGTTTCAACTCCGTAATCGGTGCACATTATAAACATAAATGGAATGAAGGTATCTGCGAATCCTGTGGTAACTGTGTTCAGGCCTGTCCGACAGGTGCGTTAACCATGAAGCGCAGAAAGAAATATCGTTCATACCAGATTGACAAGAAGGTTCTGACTACCTGTCCACATTGTGCAACAGGCTGCCAGTATTATCTCCTCATAAAAGACGGAAAGATTGTGGATACAGAGGCTGCAAACGGACCATCCAACAAAGGTCTGCTCTGCGTTAAAGGCCGCAGCGGAAGCTTCGATTTCGTACAGTCACCGGAGCGTATCAAATATCCGTTAATTAAGAATAAAGAGACAGGTGAATTTGAACGTGCAACATGGGATGAAGCACTTGATCTTGTAGCTTCCAAGTTTATGGAAATCAAGAAGAAATATGGCTCTGATTCCCTTGCAGGTTTTGCATGCTCCAGATCACCCAATGAAGATATTTACATGGTACAGAAGATGGTTCGCTGCTGCTTCGGCACCAACAATACAGACAACTGTGCACGTGTATGTCATTCCGCATCTGTATCAGGTCTTGCAATGACTCTTGGCTCAGGCGCCATGACAAACCCTATCGAAGATATCACAAAGAATGCAGATCTGATCATGCTGGTTGGTTCCAATCCTGAGGAAGCACATCCTGTAGTCGGCATGCAGATCCGTCAGGCCATCAAGAGAGGCTGCAAGCTGATCGTAGTTGACCCTCGTGATATTGGTCTGGCTAAGAAAGCAGATATCCATCTGAAACTGAAACCAGGTACAAATGTTGCTTTTGCAAACGGTATCATGAATGTGATCCTTTCTGAAGGTCTTCAGGATGACAAGTTCATCGCAGAGCGTACAGAAGGTTTCGAAGAATTAAAGGAAATCGTAAAAGATTACACACCTGAGAAGGTAGCTGAGATCTGCCACATTGACGCAGACGATCTTAGAAAAGCAGCGATCATGTATGCAAAAGCTGATCGCGCTCCGATCATCTACTGCCTTGGTGTAACCGAACATTCCACAGGTACAGAGGGCGTTATGTCCATGTCCAATATGGCGATGATGGTTGGCAAGCTTGGACGTGAAGGCTGTGGTGTTAACCCGCTTCGTGGACAGAATAACGTACAGGGTGCCTGCGATATGGGTGCTCAGCCGAATGTATATCCAGGATATCAGAAGGTTACTGATCCTGCAGTTCGTGAGAAATTCGAGAAAGCATGGGGTGTAAAACTTGATCCGAATATCGGAACTCATGCAACTGATGTATTCCCGAAGGCAATCACAGGCGAGATCAAGGGTCTGTATATTTATGGTGAGGACCCGGTAGTTACTGATCCGGATACCACACACATTATCAAAGCATTAAAGAGCCTTGATTTCTTTGTACTTCAGGAACTTTTCATGACAGAGACAGCTCAGTATGCAGATGTTATTCTTCCTGGTGTAAGCTATGCAGAGAAAGAGGGTACATTTACCAATACAGAGCGCCGCGTACAGAGAGTCCGCAAGGCTGTCACAGTGCCTGGCGAGATGAGACTGGATACAGATATTATTATTGATCTGATGAACCGTATGGGATATCCGCAGCCACATCTGACTTCTGCTCAGATCATGGATGAGATCGCATCCCTGACACCGAGCTTTGCAGGTATCAGCCATGAACGTCTTGACAGTGAAGAAGTTCACGGACAGGGGCTTCAGTGGCCATGTACCTCCAAGAATCATCCGGGAACACCGATCATGCATGTGGGCAAATTCTCCCGTGGTCTTGGCTGGTTCTATCCGGCTAAATATGTACCGTCCGCAGAGCTTCCGGATGATGATTATCCGATCATCCTGATGACAGGACGTATCCTGTATCACTACACAACAAGAGCTATGACCGGAAAGACACCTGAGCTTATGGAAATCGAAGGTAAATCATTTATTGAAATGAATATCGTAGATGCAGATAAACTTGGTATCAAAAACGGTGATAAAGTCAGAGTTTCTTCCAGACGAGGATCTATCGAATCTACCGCACGTGTAGGTACTAAGACTTCACCGGGTGAGAGTTGGATGCCATTCCACTTCCCGGATGGAAATGCAAACTGGCTGACGAATGCAGCGCTTGACAAATATGCAAGAATACCGGAATATAAGGTATGTGCAGTTAAGATTGAGAAAGCATAAAAATTATATGGGGCTGTCGCTTGGATCTGCTGTCCTGGCGGCAGCTCCATATTCCTTTATATAAAAATGAGATGAAATGATTTTTTATTTATTTACCAGAGCTTTTTTAACACGCTTTAAGATTATTACAAGGAGTATGTGGCATGCAGAGATTTCAGTCAATCCTTCAGTTTAAGAAAGTCAGTTGTAAGAACTGCTATAAATGTGTCCGAAACTGCCCGGTCAAGGCGATTCGAGTCCATGATCATCAGGCGAGAATTATCGAGAGCCAGTGTATTTATTGTGAGAAATGTATTCTTGTCTGTCCGCAGGATGCCAAGGAAGAACAGAATATGATCCCGGCGATTCGCAGTGCAATGGAAAATAAAGCGCAGGTTATTGCCTCGCTTCATCCGGCATATCTGGCGCGGTTCGGGGTAACTGGGATCAATAAAATCAGAGAAGCTATGAAAAAACTGGGATTTGCAGATGTGGCAGATGCGGCTGAGGGCGCAAGTTTGATGACGGCGCAGTATCGGGCTCTTTTTCCAGAACAGAAAGAGCTGGGTGTGATGATTTCTTCCGCCTGTCCGGTAATCGTGCAGCTGATAAAGAAACATTATCCACATCTTCTGGGAAATCTGGTGCAGTCTGCTTCTATGATGCAGTTTCATGCCAATTACCTTAAGAAGCAGTATCCGAAAGCAAGAATTGTTTATGTAAGTCCATGCATTTCTGTTATGTCAGAACTGCGGGAGCCTGGCAATGAAGTAGACTATGTGATCACGTTGGAGGAACTGGCAGAATGGCTGAAGAAGGAAGGCATTTCCGTAAAAGAGGAAGAACCGGAACGAAGTGCCTACCGCTCAAGAGAGATTGCCCTTGCAGATGGACTGACGGATCTTCTGGGAACAGTAAAGGGAATCCGTAAGCTTTCCGTAAGTGGAATGGAGCAGTGCAGGGAAGTTCTGAAAGAACTCCATCCGGAGGATTTTGAGAACTGTTTTCTGGAAATGTATGCATGCAGCGGTGGCTGTGTGGCCGGTCCGTCCTTTCAGATGAAAAAAGGACGTTACCTGGCGGATGTTTTTGCGGTTAAAAATGCAGCTTTTGGAAAAAATTTTCACGAAGAAGCGGGAGATTATGAATTACCGGAATTTGAACTGAGAAGGAATTTCGGTTATTGTCCTGCGCAGGTTCAGGCGGAGGATGAGGTTTCTGAGGAAGAAATCAGAGATGTGCTGGCTGAAATGGGAAAATTTTCTCCAAAGGATGAATTAAACTGCGGTGCCTGCGGGTATAACACCTGCAGGGAGAAAGCAATCGCCATTATCCAGAATAAGGCTGAGGTTGCCATGTGTATTCCGTATATGCGGGCAAGGCAGGAGAGTTATTCTAATAAGGTCTTTAATGCCATGCCAGGACTTCTGGTAACAGTTGATTATAACCTGAAGATTATTCAGATGAATCAGGCTGCAACGAAGTTGTTTAATGTACCGAAAAAAAGGCGACTGATCGGCAAACCGGTATCAGAGATCATGGACGATTACAGTCTTGCCAGCATTCTGGCTTTTGACCGGAATCTGATGCAGGATGAGATTTATCTGGAAGATCAGAAGTGTTATCTGGATCGTGTAATGACCAATGATAAAGAGAATAAAATGATACTCTGTATTATGAAGGACATCACGAAAGAACGGAAACATAAGGATCAGATTTATCATGCGCAGGTTGAAGCTGCGCGGATGGCGGATAAACTGGTGGAAGAACAGCTAAAGATCGTTCAGCAGATTGCAGGGCTTCTGGGAGAGACTGCGGCGGATACCAAGGTTGCTGTTGAAAAGCTGAAAAATACCATACTTCTGGAGAGTGAAGAACCGAATGAAAAGAAATAGGCATCAGGGACTGAATGTGGAGTTTGACGGACTTTGCATTGATTTTGGTCACGTGAGTCTGAATAAGAAGAAAGAATTCTTATGTGGAGACTGCTATAAAATTGAAGAAAATGATAAAGATCATGTGCTGGTTCTTTCGGATGGTCTGGGCAGCGGGGTGAAGGCAAATATTCTTTCCACGCTGACGGCTACGATGCTCAGTACCATGATCATCAATCAGGTAGAACTGGATGAGGCAGTGCGTGCGGTCGCAAAAACTTTGCCGGTGTGCAGTGTGCGGAATCTGGCATATGCAACCTTTACGGTGCTGAATTTTCAGGGAAAACAGGTCAGTCTTTATCAGTTTGATAATCCGGATGCGATTCTGATCAGAGATGGGAAACTCTTTGATTATCCGGTGGAAACCAGTATGATCGAAGAGAAAGAAATTCATAAGAGCTGTTTTGAGCTGAAAGAAGAGGATATGCTGATCATTATGTCTGACGGTGTGACGAATGCCGGAATGGGAAAGACCACTAATGGAGGCTGGGGCAGAGAAGATGTGATGGCTTTTTGCAGAGCGAAATATCATAAGGGTATGAGTGCGCAGGAGATGGCTGGTTATCTGGCTGAGGCAAGTCTGGATCTGAACCTGAATGAGACAGATGATGATATTACGGCTATCGTGCTTAGAATGCGTCAGAAACAGGTTGTAAACATTATGATCGGACCGCCGAGTAAGGAAGAGCATGATGAACGATATCTGAAATCTTTCTTTGAGGAAGAAGGGTATCATGTGATTTGTGGCGGGACGACTGCCCAGTGTGCTGCCAGATATCTTGGAAAAGAACTGGTTTCTCTCAGTGATACTGCCTGCGGGGAGGTTCCGGGGTATTATAAGCTGGAAGGAGCAGAACTGGTGACGGAAGGCTTTCTCACAATTGAACATTTGCTGGAATATTGTGAGGAGTGGCTGGACGATAAGCTGGCATTTAATAAGCTGAAACGAAAGAAAGATGCAGCTGCATTGCTGGGAGTTCTGCTTTTCGAGAAGGCTACGGATATTAATTTTTATTTTGGTGGTGCGATTAATAAGAATAATGCAGAGCTGGGAATTACGGAGAAGCGTAAAGAAGAAGCGGCAGAACAGCTTGTGGAATATCTTCGGAATGCGGGGAAGAATGTCAATATTGCATTCTGGGCTATTTAACCGAATCAATAAGCAGTTATTCGGTGTAGAGTCACGTAGCGGAAGCGGATTGCGAATATCCGATTGACTATTTATACGTTTGGCAAACAGGAAGGATGAGGCAGAAAATGGCGAAAATATTATGTGTGTGTATCAGCAAAGAACGCAAGACCAGTTCGCAGAACATTCATGAATGCGAAGCAGATCTGCAGGGACTTGTTGGCGATGTGCACTATGGAATGGGCGGAAGAAAACAGGTCAGTCTTCTCCCGTATGAAAAGGTAAAGGAATACTTTGACAAGTCAGATGAAACTTTTCGATATGGAAGGTTCGGCGAGAATCTTCTGGTAGAGGGAATTAACTGGGAAACAATTAAAGAAGGAAATAGATTTCGTTGCAAAGATGTGCTTCTGGAAGTGGTTCGGATTGGAGCAGGAGGTCCTGCATCCGATGCATATAAAGGCGAGAAAGTCTGCTCACCGATGGAACCATGGTTTGTTTTTTGCCAGATTCTGAAGAAAGGAATCTTAAAAGAAGGAGCGGAAATTAAAAGATAAAAGGAGGATTTAGTGCGTGGAGGGAATCAGTGTAGAACAGGCAACAGAGATGATTCTGCAATATACGCCTGTAATAAATGAGACAGAAGAAATTGAACTGGATAAAACAGGGGGAAGAATTCTGGCACAGGATATGGTGGCAGAGTTTGACAATCCTCCTTTTGATAAATCTCCGGTGGATGGATATGCGTGTAAAGCGGAAGATCTTGCAGGTGCATCACCGGATACTCCGGTGATACTGAAAGTAATGGAAGAGGTTGATGCGGGGCAGTATTCAGAAAGAGAGATACAGAGGGGGCAGGCAGTACGCATTATGACCGGTGCTGCGATTCCGAATGGCTGCAATTGCTGTATTTATCAGGAGAATACCAATTACGGAGAAGATATCGTAGAAGTATATTGCGGGCAGGAAAAATGGGACAATTATTGCTTCGCAGGTGAGGATTTCAAAAAAGGAACGACGCTTCTGAAGAAAGATACGCGTATTGGCTATGTGGAAGCCGCTGTTCTTGCAGGTATGGGCGCGGCGAAAGTGCCGGTGTACCGTCAGCCCAAGATCGTTCTTCTGACTACAGGAGATGAAGTGGTAGAACCGGGAAGTCCTTTGCCGGAAGGAAAGATTTATAACAGCAATATGACCATGCTTTCAGCCAGACTGCGGGAGCTTGGAATCACACCTTTTTATATGGAGGCGGTCAAAGATGATCCGCATATTATGGCAGAGAAACTGAAAGAAGTGGCAGAACAGGCAGATATGATTATTACCACAGGCGGCGTTTCTGTGGGAAAGAAAGATATCATGCACGAATCCCTGAAACTCATTAGCGCAGAGAGAATTTTCTGGAGAGTAAAAATGAAACCGGGAATGCCGACACTGTTTTCGGTTTATCATAAAGAGGTTTCTGATAATACCGTTACAGATGGCAGTGATTGCGGTAAGGATATTCCTGTTATCAGTCTTTCAGGAAATCCATTTGGTGTTGCAGTTACTGTGGAAATGTTGATTCGACCGGCATTGGAGAAAATGATGCGAAATCCGTCTGTTGGCTTGAAACAGGTAACTGGAATCATGGCTGATGACTTCCCGAAAGGAGTAAAAGGCCGCCGTTTTATCCGCGCGCATTGGGAGAATGGGGAATTTCATCTTCCAAACGGACTTCATTCCAATGGCGTACTCAGCTCTATGGCAGGCTGTAACTGTCTGATTGACACGAAAACGATGGAAAAACCGGAGAGTAAGGATCTGAACGTTGGAGATAAGGTGAGCGCGATTTTACTTTGAGAGGAATAAGAAACTGGTGGAAAGAAAAAGAATATTTGCAATCAGCGGAGTGAAGAATTCCGGAAAAACAACGCTGATCTGCAAATTGCTGGAGATTTTTAAAGAAAAGGGGCTTAAGGTGGCTGTACTGAAGCATGATGGTCATGATTTTGAGCCTGATGTACCGGGAACGGATACATATCGTCAGCTTCAGGCGGGAGCTTACGGGACAGCAGTTTTTTCGGCGGGGAAATATATGCTGGTAAAGCAGCAGCCTCAGATATCGGAATCGGAATTAGTGGAATTTTTTCCGGAAGCGGATTTGATTTTGCTGGAGGGATTTAAATACAGTGATTATCCCAAAATTGAAATTATACGTAAAGGAAATTCAATGATGAGTGTCTGCAATCCAGAAAGACTGATGGCGATTGCCACCAATCTGGATGCAGAAGAAAAAGATACATTGCCTATACTGGAGAAAATACCGTTTTTTGAACTGGACAATGCAAAGAGTATAGCGGAATTTATTCTGTCGGATTATTTCCATTAAAGAGTTTCATACGGTCGCGGCGTGCGGCGCAGATTAGTGTAAGCTGATATTCTTTGGCCATAGCAACTGCCTCGGCGGATGGAGAGGCCTTACTTGCCAGAACAGGAATGCCGGCGCGGATTGCTTTGATCGCCATATCAGTAGGGATACGTCCGCTGGAATAAACGATACATTTTTTCAGATCAATGTTGTGGCGCAGAGCATAGCCGATGGCTTTGTCCAGTGCATTGTGGCGGCCGATATCCTCACACTGAAAAAGCAGTTCTCCGTCACAGGAGAGAAAACAGCTGTGAGTTGCCCAGGTCTGGCTGTGAAGTGGTGTGCCGTTTGCAAAACAGTCTGCCAGATCGAAGACCCACTGTTTCTTCCATGGAATCGGAGTGACTGGTGCAAGTGGCTCATCTGTGGTAAAATAATCATTAAGAATACGATTTCCGGTGCAGCAGGTAGGAGTAGGCGCAATATAATCTTCGTTTTCCTCATGAGGTTGCCCGGATTTATTTTTATTTAAGATCACGCGGGCACGTTTGCCAAATTCGCAGATGTAGATTTGCTCTATATCATCAGCGGATGAGATGATTCCCTCGGTGAAGAGACGTCCGAGAACCAATTCAGCCAGATGTTCCGGAATACAGACAAGCTTCATAGTTAAACGCTCATTTACGTACACATTCATCATGTGTTCCACCAGAATAGGTTCTGTCTCTTCGTGAGCTTCTCCATCACGGCCAAGAAACTCATAGGTGACATTTTCGAGGAGATTCAGGTTGTGGTATTGTTCGTTGATTTTCATATGATGAGTCCTTTCTTATATAAGGAGATTTTGTATTACTGTTCGGATGATACATCATCCCCTGAGATATTTGGTACGAATGTAAAAAATGGGGATATATGATACAAATTTATGTGTTTGGATTACGGAGCAACAGTAATATTATTTGATACTTCCAGTATAAACTGCGGTCTGTAGGGTGTCAAATGAAACAAAAAATTAAAAGGCAGGTAGAGCCAATTATGATAGATAAATACGGAAGAAACATTGACTATTTAAGGATTTCCCTTACAGACAGATGCAATCTTCGATGCATCTACTGTATGCCAGAGGAAGGCGTGAAATCACTTTCACATGCAGAAATCCTCACATATGACGAGATCCTTCGTATCTGCAGGTGCGGTGCAGAGCTGGGGATTCACAAGATAAAACTGACGGGCGGAGAGCCCCTTGTGCGAAAAGGCTGCGCAAGTCTTGCCGGACAGATCAAGGCAATTCCGGGAATTGAAAAGGTAACACTGACGACAAACGGGATTCTGCTGGAGGAACAGCTGGATGATTTGCTGAAGGCAGGAATTGATGCCATTAATATCAGTCTGGATACGCTTGATCCGGAGCTGTTTAAGAAAGTGGCAAGAAGAGATGACCTTGCCAAGGTGTTAAAGGGAATTGAAGCAGCACTTACTCATCCGGGACTGTCACTGAAAATCAACAGTGTACCGGTCATCAAAGAAAAAGAGAACTTCATAGCTGTTGCCGGACTTGCAAAGAAATATCCAATCCATGTGCGGTTTATTGAGATGATGCCTATCGGATATGGAAAACAATTTCCATTTCAGGACGAGGAATCCATTAAAGCGGTACTGGAAGAAGCGTATGGCCCGATGCATGCGGTAAAAGAACGCTATGGAAACGGTCCTTGTCATTATTATGAGATCGCGGGATTTAAGGGGAAAATCGGATTTATTAGTGCCATGACGCATAAATTCTGCAATCAGTGTAATCGTGTGCGCCTGACGTCAGAAGGGTTTATGAAAGGATGCCTCCAGTATCAGGAAGGCACAGACCTGAGAGGGTTAATGCGCAGCGGATGCACAGATCAGGAACTGAAAGAGGCAATTTACCAGGTAATCTGGAATAAACCGGTCAGCCATAATTTTTACGAAGCAAAGACAGAGCAGGATGAGATTCGAGGAATGTCGCAGATTGGCGGATGATTTACACAGGCAGAGGGAGTTAATAATGCAGAAAATATCTATGATAATTCTTGCCGGTGGTGCAAGCCGCCGTATGGGACGTGATAAATCAGATCTTATGATAGATGGAAAGACGTTTCTTGAAATGCAGATAGAAAAAGGAGAAAAGCTTGGAATCAGTGATATTATTTTGTCTGGTTATCATGGAGACAAGAAATATAAATATCCGGTTGTGACAGACCGCATTCCGGGAAAAGGACCACTTGGAGGTCTGGAAGCATGCTTGCGCAGGGCAGAGAACCCACATTGTCTGGTGCTTGGTGTTGATGTGCCGCTAGTTCCGGTGCAGGAGTTGTCTGCATTGATTAGTACTGTGAACAGAGCAAAGTCAGATGCTGTAATTCTGAGACATAGCGGTCATGAGGAGCCATTGATGGGAATTTACAGGACAGACCTGGCGGATTCGATGCTGGAGGAAATCACTCTTAGAAAGGGTTCTGTATTTGCTTTCCTGAGAAAAACTGGATATGAATGCTATGAAAGCCAGGCAGAAGACTGGTATTTTTCTAATATTAATGATCCGGAAATTTATAAAGAGACAGTTGAAAAACATTTTGGACAGAAATAAAAAGGTTCAGGTTAAGGAAAAATTTATATGCCAGATAAAAACGATTAGCTTATGATTTGGGTTTATGATAGAAAATTTATGGTAGAAAAGCTTTTTCTTATGTGATAAGATGATATCAATTCGGGAAACAAAAATGTGTTCTGCGGATAAAGAATGTATGGGCAAAAGTGCATACAAAAAGAGAACGGAGTTGAAAAGATGAAAAAGAGAAACAATTTTTTCAGAAGTCTGCGTTTTCGTATTCTGATTATCTTGATCATTCTGGGAATTGTGCCAGGTGTTATTGTGACTTATACAATGCTCCATAACTATCAGGACCGGGCGGTTTCAATGCTTTCTGAGAGAGTAAGCGACCAGTGTGATATTCTGTGCAATCTGATCATCAAAGAGAATTATCTCAATGATACAGACTCAGAGACTGTAAACAGCAAGCTGGAGCTGTTTTCCAATGTGTATAATGGACGTGTTCTGCTGGCTGACAGAGATTTTAAGATAGTGAGCGATACGTTCCACACGGAAGAGGGAAAGACACTTCTGAGTTCTTTAGCTGTATCATGTCTTAAGGATGGAATTTCAAGCAATTATGATGCAAAGAATAAAGTGCTGGAACTGGCTGTGCCTGTCCAGAGTCCGGATGTTCAGCAGTTTCAGGGAGTTATGCTTGTAACTGTTTCGGCGATTGATATCGCAGAGACACTTACGGAACTGGAACAGAGAGGCGTCATGCTGATTGGAATCATTATTGTTCTTGCAGGATTTCTGGCATGGCTGTTATCGACGATACTTGTAAAACCACTTGCCAGAGTAACGAAATCTATCGAGGATCTGACGGATGGAGTGCTGGATGAAGAAATCAGTGTTCCTGACTATACAGAGACAGAACTGATCACAGATGCTTTTAATAAGATGGTTAACCGCATGAGAATTCTGGATGAATCCAGACAGGAGTTTGTATCAAATGTGTCTCATGAGCTGAAAACACCGCTGACATCCATGAAAGTCCTGGCAGATTCGCTGGTAGGGCAGCAGGGAATTCCGGAGGAACTTTATCAGGAATTTATGGGTGATATCACTGCCGAGATCGACAGGGAAAATAAGATTATCACTGACTTACTTTCTCTTGTAAAAATGGACAAGAAAGCTGCGGATGTGAATATCACGCATATGGATATCAATCAGCTTCTTGAGGACATCCTTAAGCGCCTGCGCCCGATTGCAGATAAGCGGAATATTGACCTGATTCTGGATTGTTTCCGGCCTGTAGAGGCAGATGTGGATGAGGTCAAATTTACTCTGGCGATCAGTAACCTGGTGGAGAATGGCATTAAATATAATGTGGATGATGGCTGGGTACGCGTATCGCTGGATGCGGATCATAAGTATTTCTATGTAACAGTGGCAGACTCCGGCATGGGAATTCCGGAGGACAGTATAGAGAGAATCTTTGAACGTTTCTATCGTGTGGACAAATCGCATTCGAAAGAGATCGGAGGAACCGGTCTTGGACTGGCAATCACCAAAAGTTCTATTGCAATGCACCATGGAGCAATCAAAGTATTCAGCAAAGAGGGCGAGGGAACTACATTCTCAGTCCGCATTCCTCTGTCATATATACCGTCATAGGAGGTGCCGTTGTGAGAAAAAAATTTACAATGATCATATCCATGTTGATATTGAGCCTCCTATTGACAGGATGCTCAATAGAGGTGCATGAAGATCCAAATAAACAAAAAAGCGTATATTATCTGTATGATATCAGTGCTGACGAAACACAGCTTCAGAAAGAATCTTATTTTCCAGAGGAGACAACTGCGGAGTATATGTTGAAAGATATGATGCAGCGGATGAACAGTCAGGAAGCTGACTCGGCGGATGGAATAGGTCTTTTGCCAGAGGGCGTGCAGATGAATTACAGTATTGAAGGAGATGTACTGGTTGTGAACTTTAACAGTCAGTACAGTGATATGAGTCGTGCAAGAGAACTGCTTGTGCGCGCGGGGGTTGTCAAAACTTTCCTGCAGGTTCCGGGAATCAGCTCTGTGAAGTTTACGATAGAGAATGAAGACCTGACAGATTCCAGAGGCCAGGCAGTGGGAAATATGACAGCAGATACTTTTGCCGAGTTTACGGGAAGTGAGCCGGATGCCTACTGTAGCAATACATTTACTCTCTATTTTACGGACAAAGAAGGTCAGAAACTGGTAAAAGAGCAGAGGACAGTGCGGTATAAACGTAGTATTCCAAAGGAAAGGATCGTCCTGGAGCAGCTTATGAAAGGACCACTGGAGAAAGGGCATTACCCGACGATTCCGGAGAACACCGAGGTGTTGGATGTAACGATAGCAGACAGAGTCTGTTATGTAGCATTTGACAGGGTATTTTCCTCTTATGCATTAGATGTGTCGGAAAATATACCGGTGTATTCTGTAGTAAACTCTCTGCTGGATGCGGTTGAGGCGGACAAAGTGCAGATTACCGTTGGTACGACGGATAAGCTGGATACCTTTGGTGAGAAAATGGCGCTGTATCGTTTCTATGAACGAAATGACAAGTTGGTCATTAAAGAATAAGAAATAGAAGTTCAACTTCGCAATGCTTTCTGATTTGTAACTGTGAGTATACTGAATGGTTGCGAAGCAACAATATAAGAGAAGAGGAGCAAGAATGAGGAGACGCCCGGTGTGTATCCTGTGCCTGCTTCTGGTTGTTTTTCTGTGTGTGACAGACTGGCTGGGATTTTCCCTGATACGGGGAAATCCACTGCCAGAGTCTGTGCAGACATGGATCAATAAGCACCCGGAATCCACCATCTGCGGGGAGGTGGTCAGGTGCCAGGAGAATGAAGAAACACAATCTGTATATCTGAAAAATACTTATCTTATTTACAATTCTGAAAAAGTTTCCATTGATAATGTAAAGGTTTATTTGCAACAAAAAAAGTATAATACGGACAAAAAGGACAATCACAATAAACTTCTGGCAGGAAGTCTTGTTTTTGTATCCGGAAAGCTGGAAGAGATAGAAAGTCCACGAAATCCGGGTGAATTTGACAGTAAACAGTATTATGCCTGTCAACATATTTATTATGTGATGAAAAAAGGAAAAATAAAAAAACAGTCGCAGAATCATTCGGCATATGGACAGTTTCTGATTAATATGCGCCAGAGATTTGCGGAAATTCTGGAGAAAACCTGTGGGGCTGAGGCGGGAGCATTTGAAGCAATCGTGCTTGGTGATAAGAGCAATCTGAATCCGGAATTGAAGATGCGTTATCAGATGGCCGGAATCATACATATTCTGGCGATTTCAGGTCTTCATATCAGCCTGCTTGGAATGGGATTGTATAATATGCTGAAAAAAGCAGGGTTTGGTATCTGGCCTGCCGGTTTACTGGCACTGATAATCATGCTGCAATACGGAATGATGACCGGCGGAGGCGTTTCCACGATGCGCGCAGTTTGTATGTTTTTGCTTTCTGTAGGGGCGAAGATTGCGGGGCGGATTTATGATATGCCTACGGGGATGGCAGTGGCGGCAATTCTGATTCTGGTGGAGAACCCTGCTTATCTGCTGGATGGGGGATTCTGGCTGTCCTTTGGGTCAGTGATCGGAATCGGATGCGTGTGGCCGGTGATTCAGGAAGCATTGGGAAATTTAGAGAAAGAGGATAACGCAGGAAAGAAGGTACTATGGTCTTTTCTGGCATCAGGAGTGGTACAGTTTACTACACTTCCGATTGTTTTGTGGTTTTATGGAGAAGTGTCGGTGATGGGGATTTTCCTGAATCTTCTGGTACTGCCTACAGTGGGAGTTGTATTGGGAAGTGGAACGGCAGACGTACTTTTGGGGTTGATCAGTATAAAAGGTGCGTTTGTGGTGGCTATTCCGGGAAGAACCATTTTGAAGATTTATGAGGTACTGGTTATTATAATCGGAAAACTGCCATTTTGCACCTGGGTTGGCGGAAAGCCTGAAATGTGGCAGATTGTGGATTATTATCTGATTCTGTCGGGTGCGGTGTGGATATATCGGATTTCGGAGAAAAAATACAAAGAAAATAAAACGACAATGATGAAAAAAAGAAAGGAAATCTGGAAATTCAGATGTCTATGTGCAGGTATGGTATGCCTGGGGATTCTTCTGATCGGATATAAACCGAAAGAGGATTTTCGAATTGCCTGTCTGGATGTTGGGCAGGGAGATGGAATTGTGATAGAAATGGAGAACCGGTGGAATATTCTGATTGATGGCGGAAGTACGAATAAAAGCAGTCTGGGACAATATCAGTTAATTCCGTACCTGAAAAGCAGAGGGATTTCCAGACTGGATGGAATTTATATTTCCCATACGGATGAGGATCATATTAGTGGCGCAAGGGAAATTCTGGACTATATAAGCAAAGGTCTGACGATAATACGTGTGGAAAATCTGATCCTGCCGGACTGGGATGAGGTTCAGGATAATAAAAACTTTCAGGAGTTGACAGAATTGGCAAAGGCAGCAGGGACACGGGTGATTTATGTAAATGCCGGAGATAGAGTCAGATACGGAGAGACTACCTTGAAAGTATTATGGCCGGAGGCAGGAGCGACCGGAAAAGAAGTGAATGAGGATGCCATGGTGATTGAAATGACAAACGGAGCGTTCAAAGGAGTTTTTACAGGAGATATCGGAAAGGATACGGAAGACAAATTATTGCAGAAGGGAGTTCTGGAGGATGTGGATTTTCTGAAAGTGGCACATCATGGTTCGAAATATTCCACAGGAGAAGAGTTTCTTGATGTTGTAAAACCGGAATTATCCGTTATTTCCTGTTCTGCGACAAACACATATGGTCATCCTTCGCCGGATACGCTGAAGCGCCTGGAAAACAGCGGAAGTAAGGTGCTGATTACGAAGGATGTGGGTGCAGTTACGATATATAGGAAGAGAGAACATACCTTTGTGAAAAGTTACTGCGCACTTCGTGGGATAATAGCGTGTGCACAGTAACGTAAAGATTAGGTTATTGTTCACAGGTAGTATCCCGCGAGGTGTTTTTTGTGAGCGACGGTCACCTACAGAACCTGCCACTGGCAGCTTCTTACGGATGCCTGGCAACAGAAAACCCGAGACATGCCGCGCGAATTTATGCGAATAGCATAAATTCTGTGCATCGCGAAGCGTGTTACTGAGAACGCAGTGAACAGTAACAAGATTAGTGATTTACAGTAATATATTTAGGTGTCTTGACACCCAAATAGTCAGGTAGTATAATGGCACAGACAAAAAAGAAAATCCGGTATGATACCGGTGCGAGGAAAAAAAGAAATGAAAGAACATTATGATGTCATTATTGTAGGAACCGGAGCGGCAGGTCTGTACTGTGCGCTGAATCTCCCGGAAAAAATGAAAATTCTTCTGATCACCAAACAGGAAGCTGATCAGTCAGATTCTTTTCTGGCGCAGGGCGGAATCTGCATGCTGCGTGGAGAAGATGATTATGAAAATTATTTTGAAGATACCATGCGTGCCGGGCACTATGAAAATGATAAAAGAGCGGTTGATCTGATGATTCGCAGTTCCAATGATATTATCAGAGATCTGCTGCGTTATCATGTAGATTTTGCAAGAGATGGTCTGGGAAACCTGGCATTTACCAGAGAGGGTGCACATTCTCAGCCAAGAATCCTTTTTCATGAGGATATTACAGGGAAAGAGATTACACAGACACTTCTGAATGTCGTCAGAACAAAGGAAAATATAGAAATCTGTGAATATATGACGATGGTTGACCTGATTTCCAAAGAAAATACGGTTTGCGGAATTATCGTTATGAATCAGGAGGAGCAGGCGTTTCCGGTCTATTCTTCGTATGTGGTTCTTGCATGCGGCGGAATCGGCGGTCTGTTCAAAAATTCAACTAATTTTTCTCATATAGCAGGAGACGGTGTGGGAATTGCCATGAAGCATCATGTAGCAATGGAAAATCTGGATTACATACAGATTCATCCGACAACCCTCTATTCTCACAAACCGGGACGACGATTTCTGGTTTCTGAGTCCGTCAGGGGAGAAGGAGCATTATTGTATGATAAAAACGGACAGCGTTTTACTAATGAATTACAGCCAAGAGATCTGCTGAGTCAGAAAATTTTTTCGCAGATGGAGAAAGACGGAACAGAATTTGTGTGGGAAGATATGCGTCCGCTCGGAGAAAAGACGATCATGGAGCATTTTCCACATATTTATGAACAGTGCGTAGAAGAAGGATTTGACCCGAGAAAAGAGCCAATTCCGGTTGTTCCGGCCCAGCATTATTTTATGGGTGGAATTAAAGTTAACCTGGGAAGCAAGACATCTATGAAAGGGCTTTATGCCTGCGGGGAAACGAGCTGTAACGGAGTTCATGGCAGAAACCGCCTGGCAAGCAATTCCCTGCTGGAATCTTTGGTCTTTGCAAGAAAGGCCGCAGATGATATGATATTTGGACAGGCACCTGAATATATAAAAGCAGATGCAGTCGATATGAAAATGTACGAAAACAGGGAAGAATTGCTGGATGGCTATCATAAGGCAGTATTAAACGAAATTGAAAGGATGAAAAAGAGTCATGAATAATATTACGATGAAAATGCAGGCAGATGAACTGATCCGTATGGCACTTCAGGAGGACATTACAAGCGAGGATGTTTCCACAAATGCAGTTATGCGCAGCGCAGTTAAAGGAAGTGTAGAACTTCTGGCAAAGGAAGATGGAATTATTGCCGGACTGGATGTATACGCAAGAGTATTCCAGATTCTGGATGAGAAGACTGAGATCAGCTTTAACGTCAAAGACGGAGATAGTGTAAAGAAGGGAGAGCTTCTTGCAACAGTAACCGGAGATATCCGTGTTCTTCTCTCCGGAGAAAGAGTTGCGCTGAATTATCTGCAGAGAATGAGTGGAATTGCCACCTACACGAATCAGGTTGCAAAGCTCCTTGAAGGAAGTAAGGTGACACTTCTGGATACCAGAAAGACCACACCAAACTGTCGTGTCTTTGAAAAATATGCAGTGCGTGTAGGCGGCGGATGCAATCACAGATATAACCTTTCAGATGGTGTACTTCTGAAAGATAACCATATCGGTGCAGCCGGAAGCGTGGCAAAAGCAGTAGCGATGGCAAAGGAATATGCACCATTTGTCCGCAAGATCGAAGTGGAAGTAGAGACGATGGAACAGGTAGAGGAAGCAGTAGAGGCAGGGGCAGACATTATTATGCTGGATAACATGACACCGGAAATGATGAAAGAGGCAGTAGACTTCATTGCAGGCCGTGCACAGACAGAATGCTCCGGAAATATTACAAAAGAAAATATTGCTAAAATTCTGGAAACCGGTGTTGATTTTGTCTCCAGTGGAGCACTTACACATTCCGCACCGATTCTGGATATTTCAATGAAAAATCTTCATGCGGTCGAGGAATAAAGATATGAATACTGCGCAGAGAAGAACTGAAATTTTAAAACTCCTTCATCAGGCAGAGAAACCGGTGGCGGCCAGAGCGCTGGCAGCACAGTTTGGCGTGAGCCGACAGGTAATCGTGCAGGATATGGCTGTAATCCGGGCCTCTACACCAGGGATTCTGTCTACTACAAAAGGGTATGTATTGCAGCAGGATAAAGACAGCGCATGTACCAGAGAATTTAAAGTCCGTCATGGACAGGAACAGGCAGCGGAGGAACTGAATCTGATCGTAGACTGCGGAGGCCGTGTAAAAAATATCAGTATCAGCCACAGAGTTTATGGGCGTGTCAGTGCGGAAATGGACATTCGATCCAGACAGGATGTAAATGAATTTGTCCAGGCAATCAACAGTAGCCATTCTACTGTGTTAAGCAGTGCAACTTCCGGATATCATTATCATCTGGTAGAAGCAGCCAGCCAGGAAAGACTTGATCTGATCGGAGAACAGCTGGAAAAGGCAGGATTTCTTGCGCCACTCCAGCCCTGGGAAGTGGAAAACCAGGAATAGTGGACAGGCATTTGCAGAGAAATTCAGATATCCGATTGACCAGAAATAAGTTTCCTGACCTGATTGTGAAGAGCAATAAGTAGTGGGAAATTGAGTACAGTAAAGGAAATAAAAAAATGACAATAGCAGAAATTCAGCAGGAAATCCTGCGGATGAAAAAAGAACAGGACATTTGCATTCTTGCACATGCATACCAGGGTCAGGAGATTCTGGAAGTGGCAGATTATACAGGAGATTCTTACGGACTGAGCGTACAGGCTTCCAAAAGAGACTACAGCGGTGTGATTATGTGTGGTGTCCGTTTTATGGCAGAAACATGTAAGATTTTAAGCCCGAATAAGAGAGTATGGCTGGCAAATCCTGTAGCAGGCTGCCCGATGGCAGAGCAGCTTGACCTGGAAGGACTGCGCGAATTAAAAGCACAGTATCCGGATTATGCAGTAGTTGCCTATATCAATACAACTTCAGAACTTAAAACAGAATGTGATGTATGTGTAACCTCCTCTTCAGCAGTTGAAATCTGCCAAAAACTGGAGCAGGATAAAATCTTATTTATCCCGGATCCTAATCTGGGACATTATGTAGCAGAGAAACTTCCGGAGAAAACATTTGCATTTTACAGAGGCGGCTGTCCGAGACATATCGTAGTGAGTGCAAAAGACGTGGAAAAAGCCCGTGCAGCTCATCCAGACGCACTTTTCCTGGTACATCCGGAATGCCGCCAGGAAGTAGTAGAACAGGCGGATTTCGTAGGCTCAACAACGGGAATTATGGAATTTGCCAAAAAGTCAGAACATAAAGAATTTATTATCGGAACAGAGAATAGTATTGTAGAACATCTACAGTTCGCCTGTCCGGATAAGAAATTCTACCCGGTTACGGTACAGCTTACCTGCATGAATATGAAAGTGACCACTCTGATGGATATTTATAACTGTCTGAAGGGCAGAGGCGGCGAAGAAATTTTCCTGCCACAGAATGTCATGGAAGGCGCCGGAAGATGCATTCACAGAATGGTGGAGCTGGGCGGCTGATATATATATAAAATTCTACTGGTCATTAGAAAAGAAAATTGGTACAATTGTATGGTGGCAGAGTGGTATCACTTTGTCATCATTTTTGTTATCATCATGATAGAAAAATGATATAATGATGTTAGGGTCAAAAGGCATTTTGCCCCTAACTTGATATCTACGAATTGCTCCGCTGCAAAGCAGCTCCCGCAATTCTCAAACATTCGAAATCCGCTGATTTACTGCGTAAATCGCTACTTTCTCATGTTTGGCGGGTCCCAAGTTCAAAAGTCTTATTGTGCAAGCACGAACGACTTTTTGACCTTTTGACCCTGATATCATATAATAGTACTTACTAACATAATTATTTTCTGTAAGAGGAATAGAATAGTCTATTGCTTATATATCATCATCTTGTGAAGCGTGGAATGAGCAGTAACATAAAATAAGATCAGGAGTAGAGAATTGAAAAATATACAGGCAGACATTAAATCAGGAAATTTCAAACAGGCGTATCTGCTCTATGGAGAAGAGGCATATCTGAAGCAGCAATATAAACAGAATCTCATAAAGGCATTAAATCCAGATGGGGATACCATGAATTTCAGTCATTATGAGGGAAAAGGTGTTGACATCAAACAGCTGATCGATCTTTGCGAAACCATGCCGTTTTTTGCGGACCGCAGAGTAATCCTGCTGGAAGATACGGGATTTTTTAAGAATAAATGCGAGGAGCTGGCGGATTATATGAAAGAGCTGCCAGACTACCTGTGTCTGGTTTTTGCAGAATCTGAAGTAGATAAGCGAAATCGTATGTATAAAGCTGTAAAGGCGTGCGGAACGATCGCAGAATTTGCCAGACAGGATGAGAAAACACTGATGCGCTGGGCGGCAGGACTACTTGGAAAAGCAGGAAAGAAGATCACACAGAGAGATATGGAACTTCTTCTCACCAAGACAGGAACAGACATGGGAAATCTCAGAATGGAGTTAGAGAAGCTGATCAGTTATACTGAAGGACGGGACATAGTAACAGCAGAAGATATCGAGGAAATCTGCACTACTCAGACAACGAACAGAATTTTTGATATGGTACGTGCTGTAACCGAGAAGAATCAGAAGCGTGCATTGGATCTTTATTATGATTTGCTGACATTGAAAGAGCCGCCAATGAGAATCCTGTTTTTGCTTGCAAAACAATACCGTCAGTTACTTCAGGCAAAACAGTTTGCGGCAGCAGGACTTGCCCAGACAGAAATTGCCTCAAAGCTTGGGGTACCCAGCTTTGTTGTGCGAAATATCTCAACATGCGCCAGAGCGTATACCATATCCGAACTGGAGCAGGCGGTAGAGGATTTCGTGGATGCTGAGGAATCGGTAAAGACAGGACGTCTGGAAGATAAACTGAGTGTTGAGCTTCTGATTATTAAATATAGCAGTAAAGTAAGTACTGCAAATTAAAAAAGACAAACAAAAAAGACAGCCACATGACGGTGATGGCTGTCCTTTTAATTATAAGCTTATAATTAAAAATTCAAATATATGATTAGTCAATGCTGTTAACAGCTTTAGCTAAACGAGCAACTTTTCTTGCACAGTTGTTTTTATGATAAACACCTTTAGATGTAGCTTTGCTGATTGTGGAAACAGCATCTTTTAATGCTACTTCTGCAGCTGCTTTATCTTTGCTTGCTACTGCTGCTTCAACTTTCTTGATAGAAGTCTTAACTGCGGATTTGATAGATTTGTTTCTAGCTGCTTTTGTTCTGTTTACTAAAATTCTTTTCTTAGCAGATTTAATATTAGCCAATTCGTACACCTCCAATTTAATTCAATAAAAAATTATTATACTCCTGTCATAGAAACAGACACGGGCGCTTCTATGAACATGCTTATATATACTACCCCAAATATTCTTTCTTGTCAATACATATTTCTATAAAAAAAGCTAAAAATAGATAGAAAGTAAGAGGTTTTGCTATTAGAACGGAGTGAACCGTAACGAGGTTTTTGATGATGCAGGACTTCGCATTTTGATGAGTTGGATTATTTACAGTATTTTCTGAAATTGCTATAAGTGGGAATGGAAGAGAATGGAAAATATCTGTCTGATGGTAAAACTATAATACAGAATGGATGATGAAAATAAGGGAGGAAAGAAGAATGCTTGGAAGTCATGGAATAAGAACAGATCTGGCACTTGAAGCAACGGAACGATTTACTGAGGAAAATGTAGAAGTACGCGGTGTGGAAGTCACAGAAGATTATAATGAAGAAAAAGATATCCGCACGACTGTAGTAAAAATCACCACAGAAAACGGCGCCCGGACGATGGGGCGTCCACAGGGAAATTATATTACCATAGAAGCACCGGGGCTTTCTGTCCATGATGAGGATTACCACAGAGAAATTTCAGCAGAGATTGCCAGACATCTGCAAAAGCTGATAAATCTGGAGCGGGAGCAGTCGATTCTGGTAGTGGGCCTCGGAAATTCTGCAATCACTGCAGATTCCCTTGGCCCTCATGTGGTAGAGAATCTTAATATAACCCGGCATATAATCCGGGAATACGGCTTGCAGAGTCTCGGAAAGGAGAGGATGCACCGCACCAGTGGAATCATTCCGGGAGTTATGGCGCAGACAGGGATGGAGACATCCGAGATCATACAGGGAATCGTGGCAGAAACGAAACCGGATGTAGTGATTGCAATCGATGCGCTGGCGGCCAGAAGTACCAGGCGTCTCAATCGAACCATTCAGATTACAGATACAGGCATCAATCCGGGATCAGGAGTAGGCAATCACAGGGTAGGTCTTACAGAAGAAAATCTTCAGGTGAAAGTAATTGGTATCGGAGTTCCCACAGTAGTAGATGCAGCCACCATTGTCCATGACTCCATGGCGCATCTGCTGGATACACTGGAAGAGACAGAACAGAAAGAATTTCTGGAAGAGATGATTGCGCCACATCTTCATACAATGTTTGTAACGCCCAAAGATGTGGATGAGACGGTGAAATATTTAAGTTTTACGATTTCAGAGGGGCTAAATATGGCATTTGAGGAAATATCAGAGTGAGAATAAGTGTATAAACAAAAAGATCGGGTCATAGGATAATTCAAGAGGTGATCCATGTGACAAATTTTCAGAAAGCGTTCTGCGTTGTGCTGAGCATGTGCTTTTTTGCCACTCTGGCGATGCTGCCGGGGGCACTTTTTACAGGAGAAAATGTGTACAGGCATCTGCCCCTGTACCGCTTTCTGGAAAAAAAGACTCAGGTACATTCCTACGAAGATCAGGAAACCTATGAAAAAATCGCAGGAGAAAATGGAAAATATCTGGGTGAACGTGCGAAGTCTGAACAGATGGAAGCCAAGGAAGAACCCCATTCTTTGATGACAGAAGAATCGCAGAATCCGTCTGAGGGAGAAAAAGAAGCGGAAGCTTTAGCAAAAAAGAATAAGAAGTCAGAAAAAGAAAATAAATCAGCAGAAGCTACGCCTGTACCAGAAGATATACCAAAGGAAAATGTGGCAGATGAAACGCATATTCAGGAAAAAAAGTCAGAATTAAAAGAATCACCAGAGCCAGCAATCACCAATGAACCGGATGTCCACGATACTACAGAAACAATAGCAGCAGTAGTTCCTCATCCTGTAATTGACCTGTCCCCGGCGAAACTTGCAGACTATGATTATCTGCTGGGACAATTTTATATAGTAGATTCTAATACAGAAGCAGATGCCGTACAGATTAGCGCAGAAGACTTTCTGAATCAGGACTTTAAAATCTCCAAAGACACCGAGTCCCCACAGATTCTTATCTATCACAGCCATTCACAGGAAACATTTGCCGATTCCAGAGAAGGGGAGGAAGCAGATACGATCGTAGGTGTGGGAGATTACCTGACACAGCTTCTCACAGAAAATTATGGCTATAAGGTAGTTCATCTGAAAGAACAGTTTGACATGGCATCCGGTGAATTAGACCGCAGTTCAGCCTATGACTATGCCCGGGATTATCTGGAACCATACTTACAGGAAAATCCGGACATACAGGTAATCATAGATCTTCACAGAGACGGCGTCCCCGAAGACCGGCATCTCGTAACGGAAATCAACGGAAAGCCGACGGCTCAGATTCTGTTTTACAATGGTCTGAGCTATACAATAGAAAAAGGTTCTCTGGACTATCTGCCAAATCCCTACATACAGCAAAATCTGGCATTCTCTTTCCAGTTAGAATACCAGGCTGCTCAATACTATCCGGAATTTTACCGCGGAATCTATCTTGCAGGCTACCGCTACAATCTCCACCTTCGCCCGCGTTCCATCTTGTTAGAAGCCGGGGCTCAGACTAATACCATCCAGGAAGTAAAAAATGCCATGGAACCATTTGCGGATATTCTGAATAAAGTTTTGCAGGGATGAAAATTATATCTGAGTATAAAGAAGGGATGCCGAAGCATCCCCAGTCCTAAACTTTCCACTTGCAATATACAAGTGTCTGGTTTATAATCAGGTTAGAAAGAATCAAGAGATATTGCGGTGTCTAATGATTGCCTTTCGGAAATCAAGTTATTTCAAAAAGTTACAAGAGACAGAGGCTATCCCCTATTTGCGGTAGGGAATAGCCTTTTTACTTGCGGTGGTTATCCAGATAGGTCAATGCCGTGAAGATAAGCAATAAAAGTGTCAATACTTCCATAGTATTCATTGGCATTACCCCCTTTCTCCGGAAAGGTACAACCACCAGACTATCCCTATCACGTTCTAATCTGACTGTATGAAATTTTATCATAAAAGATATGCTTACTCAAGCTGGAATCTTTTAAAACCGCATTTTCCCATAAATACGTGACAAGCAACGGAAACGTATGCTATAATACAAAATTAGCAAACGAACAACTATGAAAAGAACTTAGGAGGGAATTCCTGAATGATAGATCAGAGCAAAATCAGAAATTTCTGTATTATTGCACATATAGACCATGGCAAATCAACTCTTGCCGACCGAATTATCGAAATGACTGGTACATTGACAGAGCGTGAAATGCAGTCACAGGTACTTGATAATATGGAACTTGAGAGAGAGCGTGGAATCACGATCAAATCTCAGGCAGTGCGTATTGTTTATAAAGCCAAAGATGGCGAAGAATATATCTTCAACCTTATCGACACCCCGGGACATGTCGATTTCAACTATGAAGTTTCCCGAAGCCTCGCAGCCTGCGATGGTGCGATTCTGGTAGTAGATGCTGCACAGGGAATTGAAGCGCAGACACTTGCAAACGTATATCTTGCACTTGACCATGACCTGGATGTACTTCCGGTCATCAATAAAATCGACCTGCCAAGTGCAGAGCCGGATCGTGTAGTAAACGAGATTGAGGACGTTATTGGACTTGAAGCTCATGATGCACCGAGAATTTCTGCAAAAACAGGACTTAACGTAGAGGAAGTTCTTGAGCAGATCGTGACAAAGATCCCTGCACCACATGGCGATGTAGATGCACCGCTGAAGGCGCTGATCTTTGACTCTATTTATGACGCATATAAAGGAGTTATCGTGTTCTGCCGTGTGATGGACGGACGTGTAAAAAAGGGCACTCAGATTCAGATGATGGCTACCGGATTTACTACAGAAGTTGTAGAAGTAGGATATTTTGGCGCAGGACAGTTTATTCCATGTGAGGAACTTACCGCAGGTATGGTAGGATATATTACAGCCAGTATCAAGAACCTCGGCGATACCCGCGTAGGTGATACAGTTACAGACAAGGAAAGACCGTGTGCCGAAGCACTTCCGGGATATAAGAAAGTAAACCCGATGGTATACTGCGGTTTATATCCGGCAGATGGTGCGAAATATGGTGACTTGAGAGATGCACTTGAGAAATTACAGCTTAATGATGCTTCCCTTTTCTATGAGCCGGAGACATCAATCGCCCTTGGATTTGGTTTCCGTTGTGGTTTCCTTGGACTTCTCCATCTGGAGATCATCCAGGAACGTCTGGAAAGAGAATACAATCTCGACCTTGTAACTACAGCACCGGGTGTTATTTATAAAGTTCACAAGACAAACGGCGAAGTCATTAACCTGACTAATCCAAGCAACCTGCCAGATCCGTCAGAAATCGAATATATGGAAGAGCCAATGGTAAATGCTGAGATCATGGTAACTACCGAATTTATCGGAGCGATCATGGATCTTTGCCAGGAGAGAAGAGGTCAGTATCTGGGAATGGATTATATGGAAGAAACACGTGCGCTTCTGAAATATAAAATGCCATTAAATGAGATTATCTATGATTTCTTTGATGCGCTGAAATCTCGTTCCAGAGGTTATGCTTCTCTGGACTATGAACTCTGTGGATATGAGCGCAGTGAACTTGTGAAACTGGATATCCTGGTAAATAAAGAAGAAGTGGATGCTCTTTCCTTTATCGTACATGCAGATACTGCTTACGAACGTGGCCGTAAGATGTGCGAGAAGCTGAAAGAAGAGATTCCGCGTCAGCTCTTTGAAATTCCGATTCAGGCTGCGATTGGAAGCAAGATTATCGCGAGAGAAACTGTAAGAGCTATGCGTAAGGACGTACTTGCCAAGTGTTACGGCGGTGATATTTCCCGTAAGAAGAAACTTCTGGAGAAACAGAAGGAAGGTAAGAAACGTATGCGCCAGGTAGGTAATGTGGAGATTCCGCAGAAAGCGTTTATGAGCGTATTGAAACTTGATGACAAGTAAATATTGACAGAGAGTTGATATATTTATGAAAATAAATAAGAAGAAAATAGCAATACTATGTATGATATTGTTGAGCGTTTTGACTTCTGGCTGTGGAAAAGAGAAAACAGTAGATGAAGCATCCTCGCAGGTGATTCAGATCAGTGTAGCGCCGGTGGAGGCAACTCCTACACCTGCACCTGATCAGGTGGATTCAGCAGCTGTTGTCACAAATGGGAATCTGACGATGGTAAATAATTATCTGGCAGACCAGAGTACGACTGGCGTTTCCGCTTCTGAAATTTCGGACAGTGGAAATAATACAAATACAGACACAAGTACAGACGGTGGCACAGACGCATCAACAGATAGTAATACGGAAGATAACAGTGCAGTGGATAGTGAAGAATAAGAAAAGAGTTACTGTTCAGTTACTATTCACACGCCACTATCCCGCGAGGTGTTTTGGCATGAGAATGCCAAAATCCCGAGATAGTGGCGTTTGAAGCGTATATATGATAGCAGGAGAGTGAAATGGAAATAGAGAACGCAACGGGTTCTTCTATGGAAATCTACATCCACATTCCATTTTGTGTAAAAAAATGCGATTACTGTGACTTCCTTTCAGGTCCGTCATGTCCGAAAGAACAGGCAGAATATGTACAGGCTCTGCTTGCGGAAATCGATGCAGTAAAGGAAGGTAAAGGAAGGAGTGTATCCTCTATATTTATTGGAGGGGGCACTCCTTCTGTTTTGGATGAGAGATTCATTGGAGAAATCCTGAATAAAACAAGAAAGAATTTTTTGGTAGAAAATGATGCAGAGATTACGATTGAAGTAAATCCGGGAACTGCAGATCAGAAGAAACTTCAGGCGTACAGAACATTTGGCATCAACCGTCTGAGTATCGGTTTGCAGTCCCCAGATGACCGGGAGCTGAAAATTCTTGGAAGGATTCATAATTACGAGCAGTTTCTGGAAACCTGTAAATGTGCAAGAACTGCAGGTTTTGAGAATATAAATATTGACCTTATGAGCGCAATTCCGGACCAGACTTATGAAAAATGGTGCAATAATCTGCGAATAGTTGCAGAACTGAAGCCGGAGCATATCTCTGCATATAGCCTGATCATTGAAGAGGGGACACCTTTTGCTTCGCGACAGTTGAATCTGCCTGATGAAGATACGGAATACAATATGTATGAGGCAACTTCCCGCATTCTGAAAGAATATGGCTATGAACAGTATGAAATTTCCAATTATGCAAAAGAAGGCAGATGCTGCAGGCATAATGTGGGTTACTGGACCAGGCGGGATTATCTGGGATTCGGCCTTGGGGCCTCTTCTCTTTATGGAAAAGACCGTTTTGCCAATACGGCAGATATGAAGAAATATCTGGAAAACAGTTCCTCCCCGGAATTGATCAGAGAAAGAGAACCAGTTCTTACCAGAGAGGATGAAATGGCAGAATTTATGTTTCTTGGACTCCGCATGACAAAGGGAATTGCGAAAACTGATTTCAGGCAGAAATTTGGCTGTGCGATAGAGACTGTATATGGTGATGTACTAAAGAAATATGAAGCTATGGGGCTACTGTTGGAGAAAGATGGAAGAATATTCCTGAGCAGAGAGGGAATTCATGTGAGTAATTCTGTTATGGCTGATTTTTTACTTTAAACGCCTTGACGAACACATGTTCCTGCGCTATACTGAGTGCAGATTTAACCAAATCAAGTAAGTCCCCTGCGGGGGTTGCGAAGAGCAATAAGCAGTTGGAGAATTGTACACAATAAAAGCTGATCTTATGAAGAGTGCGAGAGCTACATTGTGATCTGGCAATGAGAAAATGTATTTATATATAGAAGAAACGGGAGGCAGACGATGGCTGCGGATACGACGAAGAAACAATTTATCAGAATCAGAGGAGCAAATGTTAATAATCTTAAGAATTTAAGTGTGGATATTCCGAGAGACAGGTTTGTAGTATTTACAGGATTAAGCGGGTCTGGAAAGTCATCGCTGGCTTTTGATACGATTTATGCAGAAGGACAGAGACGATATATGGAATCACTGTCTTCTTATGCAAGGCAGTTCCTTGGACAGATGGAGAAACCGGATGTGGAGAGTATCGAAGGACTGCCGCCTGCGATTTCAATCGATCAGAAATCTACCAACCGCAATCCACGTTCCACAGTAGGAACTGTAACGGAAATTTATGATTATTTCCGACTGCTGTATGCGAGAGTCGGAATCCCACACTGTCCGAAATGCGGCAGAGAGATTAAGAAACAGACAGTTGATCAGATGGTAGACAGCATCATGTCTTTTCCGGAGAGAACAAAGATTCAGCTGCTGGCTCCTGTAGTAAGAGGTCGCAAGGGAACTCATGCCAAGCTTCTTGAACATGCGAAGAGAAGTGGCTATGTCCGTGTGCAGATTGATGGAAATATGTACGAACTCTCCGAGGAGATCAGTCTGGATAAGAATATCAAACACAATATTGAGATTGTGGTTGATCGTCTGATCGTGAAACCAGGAATTGAGAAGAGACTTTCTGATTCCATCGAGACAGTACTTGATCTGGCGGACGGGCTTCTCATGGTAGATACCATGGATGGAAATATTCATAATTTCAGCCAGAGCTTTTCCTGTCCGGATTGTGGTGTGAGCATAGATGAGATCGAGCCGAGAAGCTTCTCATTCAATAATCCATTTGGCGCCTGCCCGGACTGTCTGGGACTCGGATATAAGATGGAATTTGACATTGATCTGATGATCCCGGATAAATCGCTGAGTATCCTGGAAGGCGCGATCGTGGTGACAGGATGGCAATCCTGCACAAGTGAGGGAAGTTTTTCCAGAGCAATTCTGGATGCGCTTTCCAGAGAGTATGATTTCAGTCTTGCGACACCATTCGAGGATTATCCGGAGAAGATAAAGAATATTCTGATTAATGGAACGAATGGACATTCTGTTAAGGTTTATTATAAAGGTCAGCGCGGAGAGGGCGTTTACGACGTAGCTTTCCCGGGACTGATCCGAAATGTGGAGCAGCGATACAGAGAGACTGGTTCTGACACTATGAAACAGGAATATGAGTCTTTTATGCGTATTACACCATGTAAAACCTGTAAAGGCCAGCGACTGAAGAAAGAATCTCTGGCTGTAACTGTTGCAGACAAGAATATTTATGAGATCACGAATCTTTCTATAGAGAAACTGAAAGCTTTTCTGGCTGACATGCAGCTTTCAAGCCAGCAGTTACTGATCGGAAAACAGATTCTGAAAGAAATTAAAGCCAGGGTAAGCTTCCTGTCAGACGTAGGATTGGATTATCTTTCACTTGGACGTGCGACGGGCACACTTTCCGGAGGAGAGGCGCAGAGAATCCGTCTGGCTACGCAGATTGGTTCCGGTCTGGTCGGAGTTGCATATATTTTAGATGAGCCAAGTATCGGTCTTCATCAGAGAGATAATGACAGATTGTTAAGTTCCCTGATGAAACTGAGAGATCTTGGAAACAGTCTGATCGTTGTGGAACATGACGAGGATACCATGCGCGCGGCGGACTGTATTGTGGATATCGGTCCGGGAGCGGGAGAACATGGTGGACAACTGGTTGCCATGGGAACAGCAGAGGACCTGATGAAGAATGAGAATTCTATCACAGGAGCTTACCTGAGCGGAAAGTTAAAGATTCCGGTACCAACGGAGAGACGTAAACCGACAGGCTTCCTTACAATCAAGGGGGCAGCAGAGAATAATCTTAAGAATATTGATGTGAAGATCCCACTGGGGATTATGACCTGTATCACAGGTGTTTCAGGATCTGGTAAGAGTTCACTTATCAATGAGATTCTGTATAAGCATCTGGCAAGAGATCTGAACCGCGCCAGAGTGATTCCGGGTAAGCATAAGGATATTCTGGGAGTAGACCAGTTGGATAAAGTGATTAATATTGACCAGTCGCCGATCGGACGTACACCACGTTCAAACCCTGCGACTTATACAGGTGTGTTCGATCAGATTCGTGATCTCTTTGCCGCAACAGCAGACGCCAAAGCAAAAGGATATAAGAAAGGCCGTTTCAGCTTTAACGTAAAGGGTGGCAGATGCGAGGCATGCAGCGGCGATGGTATCATCAAGATAGAAATGCATTTCCTTCCGGATGTGTATGTGCCTTGTGAAGTCTGCAAAGGTAAGAGATACAACAGAGAAACTCTGGAAGTAAAATACAAAGATAAGAGCATTTATGATGTACTGAATATGACTGTAGAGGAAGCATTGACATTTTTTGAAAATGTTCCTTCTATTAAAAGAAAGATACAGACACTGTATGATGTCGGGCTTTCCTATATTCGTCTGGGACAGCCTTCTACAGAACTTTCCGGAGGAGAGGCACAGAGAATCAAACTTGCTGCGGAACTGAGTAAGCGAAGCACCGGAAAGACAATCTATATTCTGGATGAGCCAACGACGGGACTTCATTTTGCGGATGTGCATAAACTGGTGGAGATTCTGAAGAGATTATCTGAAGGCGGTAATACGGTAGTTGTTATTGAACACAATCTGGATGTGATTAAAACAGCAGATTACATTATCGACATTGGCCCGGAAGGTGGGGACAAGGGTGGAACTGTAGTAGCACAGGGAACTCCGGAAGAAGTTGCACAGTCACCGGTTTCCTATACGGGAAAATATGTAAAAAAATATCTGGAAAATTAAGCAGGGCTTTTCTTTTGGCTGGAAGTTGTATATAATAGAAGCGATTTAATCGAATAAACTGCGGAGCAGTTATTCGGTTATGAGCAAGTAGCGGAAGCAGATTGAGAATATTAAGATCAATTATAGATAAAAATTAAGAAAGGGGATTTCCATGCCGGCAAGTGATATTGGAATTGACCTGGGAACCAGAAACAGTCTGGCCTATTCTACGGGAAAAGGACTTGTATTAAACGAACCTTCGATCGTAGTTTATGATAAAAATACAGAAAAAATAAGAGCAATCGGTGAAGAAGCCCGTATGATGGAGGGACGTATTACTTCAGATATGGAGATTATCCGTCCAATCAGGCAGGGTGTGATCGTTGATTATACAGTTACAGAGAAAATGCTGAAATATTTTATATCCAGGGCGATAGGCAGAAGAGCCTTTCGTAAGCCAAGGATCACGATCTGTGTTCCAAGTGGAATTACAGAGATTGAGAGAAAGGCTGTAGAGGAGGCAACTTATCAGGCCGGAGCCAGGGATGTTTACATGGTGGAGGAGCCTATTGCAGCGGCAATCGGAGCCGGAGTTGATGTGACGAAGCCATTTGGCAATCTGATTGTGGATATTGGAGCAGGAACATCAGATATTGCGGTTATTTCTCTGGCGGGAGTTGTAGTTTCTGCCTCCGTAAAGGTTGCCGGAGATACTTTTAATCAGGCTATCTTAAATTATGTGAGAAAGAACCATGGCCTTTTTATCGGAGAAGATATGGCAGAGAAGATTAAGATTCAGATCGGAACTGCTATTGAGGAATCGAATCCGAGAACCATGGAAGTAAAAGGACGAAATGTGATCACAGGTCTGCCAAAGACGGTGACACTTACTTCTGAAGAGATACGTATGGCGTTGAAGGATGCCACAGGACAGATCGTTGAGACCGTCCATGGTGTTCTGGAGAAGACTCCGCCGGAACTGGCTGCTGATATTGTGGACAGAGGAATTGTACTTACCGGTGGTGGAGCACTTCTTCATGGTATGGATTCTCTGATTGAACAGAGAACAGGAGTGAGCACTCTGACAGTACAGGATGCAATGAGCGTAGTTGCGGTAGGGACCGGAAAATATGCAGAGGTAATGGCACGATTTGATGGATAAAGCAGGAGGTACTGCATATGCAGTGCCTTTTTGCGTTACATGTTATTTTTTAGATACCAAGGGATTAAAAGACTTTTATTCCAGTATCTTTAGGTAGGAAACAGATGACTCGGAAGAAACCAGGAGGAATACATGAGCGAGACTGTTACAGGATACATAGATCATGTTATTTTCAGAAATGAAGATAACGGATATACCGTTATGGTATTAAAAGATACAAAAAAAGAGGAAGAACTGACCTGTGTGGGCAGTTTCCCGACAATTACACAGGGAGCCACGATTGAGGCAACAGGAGTATACACGCATCATCCGGTCTATGGAAAACAGTTTCAGATCAGTTCTTTTGTAGAGAAAATGCCGGAAGATACATATGCCATAGAGAGGTATCTGGGATCGGGAGCCATTAAGGGAATCGGAGCTGCACTGGCAGCCAGAATCGTACGCAGGTTTGGCCAGGATACACTTCGTATTGTAGAAGAAGAACCGGAAAGACTGGCCGAAGTTAAGGGAATCAGCGAAAAAAAAGCTAGGGAAATCGCAGCCCAGGTAACTGAGAAAGCAGATATGCGAAAGGCTATGATCTTTTTACAGAAATATGGTATTTCTCTGAATCTGGGCGCAAAGATCTATCAGAAATATAAAGAATCTGTCTATACGGTTCTGCAGGAAAATCCATACAGGCTTGCAGAGGATATTTCAGGAGTAGGTTTTAAAATTGCGGATGAGATTGCGGCAAGGATCGGAATCCATGCAGATTCAGATTACAGAATCCGAAGTGGAATGTTGTATACTCTCCTACAGGCTTCAGGGGAAGGACATACATACCTTCCAAAGGAGCAGCTATTTACAAGATGTGCCAGACTTCTGGATGTTGACGAGTCCTATATGGAGAAGCATCTCATGGACATGGTTATTGACAGGAAACTGGTGCTTAAAGAAAAGAATGGAGAAACCATAGTTTATCCGTCTCAGTATTATTATTTGGAATTAAATACTGCCCGTATGCTTAATGAACTGAATGTTTTGTGCCCTGAGGATGAGCAGCTTGTTCAGAAGAGAATCCTGATGATCGAAAAAGAAACAGGAACTGTCCTGGATGAGATGCAGAAGAAGGCAGTGACGGAGGCTGCGAGTCATGGATTGTTTGTTTTGACGGGAGGACCGGGTACAGGTAAAACAACAACGATCAATGCAATCATTCGTTTCTTTGAAGGTGAGGGAGCTGAACTTCGACTGGCCGCACCTACCGGACGTGCTGCGAAGAGAATGACAGAAACTACCGGATATGAAGCGCAGACGATTCACCGTCTTCTGGAATTAAATGGAATGCCGGGGGAGGAACGGGATGGCCATTCTGCCAAATTTGAAAGAAACGCGCAGAATCCTCTGGAAGCGGATGTGATCATTATTGATGAGATGTCCATGGTGGATATTCATCTGATGCACTCGCTGCTTCTTGCAGTAACGACCGGAACCAGGCTGATTCTGGTAGGAGATGAGAATCAGCTTCCGAGTGTGGGACCGGGTAATGTCCTGAGAGATATTATTCGAAGCGGACGTTTTCCGGTGGTAGAACTGACGAAGATTTTCCGTCAGGCTTCTGAGAGTGATATTGTTGTGAATGCCCATAAAATAAATAAAGGGGAGCAAGTACAGATCAATAATAAAAGCCGTGATTTCTTTTTTTTGAAGAGATATGATGCAGATATCATCATAAGAGTAGTGATTGCCCTTATTCAGGAAAAATTGCCACGATATGTAGATGCAAAACCATTTGAGATACAGGTACTGACACCTATGCGAAAGGGACTCTTAGGTGTGGAACGTCTGAATCAGATTCTGCAGAGATATCTGAATCCGCCGGAAGACGGAAAGCCTGAGAAAGCAGTCGGCGACTGTCTGTTCCGTACTGGTGATAAAGTGATGCAGATCAGAAATAATTACCAGATGGAGTGGGAAATTCGGGGGCGATATGGAATTGTTATAGAGAAAGGTATTGGTGTATTTAATGGAGATACCGGGATTCTTACGGAAATCAATGAATTTGCCGAGACTGCAGAAGTGGAATTTGAGGATGGACGTTTCGCAATTTATTCGTTCAAACAGTTAGAAGAACTGGAACTTGCGTATGCCATTACAATTCATAAATCCCAGGGAACTGAATATCCGGCAGTGATTCTTCCGTTGCTTTCCGGACCGCAAATGCTGTTAAACAGAAATCTCCTTTATACTGCTGTTACCAGAGCAAGAAAATGTGTAACTGTGGTGGGAAATGAGGAAACCTTTGCAGAGATGATCCGCAATGAGAAACAGCAGAAGCGATACAGTGCGCTGGATGAGCGCATTATAGAGCTGAGTGACACTATGGAGAATGAAGGTGAAAGAGACTTCGCGAAATAAAAACGGTAACGAAAACAGATAAAAAGAAAATAATAAAAATTGAAAGAAAAATAGAAGTAAAAAGCAGGAGTAAAGTGATTGCTGAGAAAAATTCTTGATATTTTTTACCCGAGATGCTGTCCGGTCTGTCAGAAAATTCTGAAGGATCAGAGAAGGATGATCTGTCCTGAATGTGAAAAGAAGCTTCGACCGATTGGACATCCGAGATGTTACAAATGCGGAAAACCCATAGAAGAGGGAGAGTACTGTAAAGACTGCCAAAAACATACACATATATTTGACCAGGGAAGAGGTATTTTTGTTTATGATGGCATAATGAGAAGGTCTGTTACCAGATATAAATATTATGGATGCCGGGAATATGGAGATTTGTATGCGAAAGCAATGTATCGATATGCCTGGAAAAATCTGAATCAGTGGAAGCCGGATCTAATCGTGCCGGTTCCCATACATAAGTCAAAAGAACGCTTAAGAGGATTTAATCAGGCTGCATATCTGGCAGAGAGACTTAGCTGCTATACAGGGATTCCAGTGGATACGGATCTGGTACAGAAAGTTGTAAAAACAAAATCGCAGAAGAAACTGAATGCTATGCAGAGAAGAAAAAATCTGGAGAAAGCTTTTCTCGTAACAAAGAATATCAGAGGGAAAGATATTCTGGTGATAGATGATGTATACACGACAGGAAGTACTATAGATGCCATGGCAGGATGTCTTCGGAAAAGAGGCGCAAAAAATATTTATTTTCTTACAGTCTGTATAGGACGTGCGTGAGAATAGTAACAAAAGTTACTGGTATGGAGCGGCTGCTAACCGAAAAAATGCTTTTCATACATAATGAGATATGTTACAATTAATCTGTATGATTATATAATGATACCAATACGGATCAGCGTGAAATGCGGATAGATACAATAACAGTGATCATCAGGTATCAGGATATGTAATAAAAGGGAAAGCGTACAGTAAGGAGTAATTTATGTTAAATGAAGAGAAGATAAAGATCATGAACAAACTTGCTATGTATGAACAGGGTGAGGGAAAAAAGTATCTTCCGGTCAGCAAGTACTATAGAAGTGATTATATCGGACTTGCCATGATTAAGAACTTTTTTCTGGTTACGATTGGATATTGTCTGGTTCTGGCCGGTATTGCAGCATATTTTGGGGAATATCTGATAGATAATATCCATAAGATGAACCTTGTCTCAGTGGGCGTGGAGGCAATTCTGGGTTATGTAGTAGTACTGATATTTTTTTCAGTTCTGACATACATCCAGTATACTGTGAAGTACCACAAGGCAAAGAAGAGTGTGAAGAATTATTATGAAGAACTCACTCAGTTAAATAAAATATACAGCCGCGAAGAGAAAAAATCCTCAGCCCGAGGAGTTTCAGGAGGATATAAGAAATGACAGCATTACTTGAATTAAAACAGAAAATAAAGAATTTGTACAGTCAGTATGAGATTTATATCCTGCCTGTTTTGCGTTTTGTTCTGGCATTTGTTTATTTTACATGGATCAATATGAACATGGGATATATGACACAGCTTAATAATATATTTATTGTACTGATCCTTGCGCTGATCTGTTCGATATTACCTTCCGGAGTGATGATTTTTGCCGGATTTTTATTAATGATCGCGCATAGTTATGCTGTTGGAATAGAAGTGGCCGGATTTATGCTGGTTCTGATTTTGTTTATGACAATTTTGTTCCTGAGATTCAGCGCAGGCAATAATTTGGTACTTGTATTTACCCCGCTTTCTTTTGGCATAGGTATTCCTGCACTCCTTCCTATCGGAAGCGGGCTTCTGTGCAGTGCATTTTCCGCGCTTCCGGCAGGCTGTGGTGTTATCATATATTATTTTATCCGTTTTATACGTGTGCAGCATAAGATTCTGGAGAATGCAGATATTGTCATGGCTGACAAATTAAAACTCCTGGCAGATGGAATTGTACAGAACTGGGGAATGTGGATCACAGTTGTTGCTTTTGTTGCTGTGGTTTTACTGGTGAACCTTATCCGTACCCGCTCTTTTGATTATGCATGGAGAGTTGCTATTGTTGCGGGAGGTGTTGTATATGTTCTGGTAGTTCTTGCCGGCGGATTTTATTTTGAAGTGAGCATTGATGTGATCACACTGATTATTTATACTGTGATTTCTGTAGTAGTCGGACTGGTGCTGGAATTCTTTGTGTTTGGCGGTGACTATACCCGCACAGAGAGACTGGAATATGAAGATGACGAGTACTACTATTATGTGAAAGCTGTTCCGAAGGCGACAGTTACAACCTCTGAGAGAAGCATAAAGAAAATTAACGGTGATTCTGCAAAAAGTGAGAAACAGTCACAGGATAATATCGTGTCTTATGCCAATCCTATTTTTCATGGTGAGGAGAAAGTAGTGCAGACATCAGAAGATGCGGCACCTGTAGAGCACAAAAAAGATATTGACAGTGTTGACTTTGAAAAGAAACTGGAAGAGTCATTAAAAAATTTGTAACTGTTCAGCAGCTTTACAGTTACTAAAATTTATAAATTTAAGTTACTGAGAATGGAGTGAAGAGCGGCAATTATCACTCTGGCACAGAATGATAAGGAAAGGAGAACTGTATGCAGAATATTTCAGGAAATCTGATAGAAATCTTATCAAGGCTGGCATTTCCGAAGATCGGGATCATTGATATTATACAGATTGCACTGATCGCATTTTTTGTATATCAGTTTATGGTGTGGATCAAATATACCCATGCGTATACACTGTTAAAGGGTATACTGGTTGTTCTCCTTTTTATTTTGATAGCGTATATTTTTAAAATGAATACGATCCTCTGGATTTTTTCAAATCTGGCGAGTACGCTGATCGTTGGCGTGATCGTTATTTTTCAGCCGGAGCTTAGAAAAGTTCTGGAGCAGCTTGGGCAGAAGCGAATCATGGCTTCATTGATACCGTTTGATGCGGGTAAAGAAGTGAAGGAACGATTTACAGATAAAACAATCAGTGAACTGGTAAAGGCATGTTTTGATATGGGAGAAGTCAAGACCGGGGCGCTGATCGTAATTGAACAGAACGAGCTGTTGACCGATTATATCAGAACTGGTATTAATCTGGATGCGATTCTTACAAGTCAGCTTCTCATTAATATATTTGAACATAATACACCCCTTCACGATGGAGCTGTTATTGTAAGAGAAAACAGAATCGTAGCAGCAACGTGCTATCTTCCATTGTCTGACAATATGGAGCTGAGTAAACAGCTGGGAACAAGACACAGAGCCGGTGTTGGAATCAGTGAGCAGACCGATTCTGTTACGATCATTGTATCAGAAGAGACAGGACAGGTATCTGTAGCTCAGGGAGGAAGACTGATTCGGGGAGTGAACAGTGCCAGACTCAGAGAGATTCTTGTGAAAGCACAGAACAAACAGATTGTAGACAACAGCAAACTTCGTCATTTACTGAAAGGAAGAGTGAAGCATGAAGAAGAGAAAAATAACAGATAATATACCTCTGAAAATCATGTCTGTTGCAGTAGCTGTTGTGCTATGGCTGATCGTTGTAAATATAGACAATCCGATAGGTACTAATTATTACACGATCAATGATGTGGAACTGATCAACAAAGAATATGTGGAATCTTCCGATACGATCGGAAAGATGTGTATGCCGGAGCAGAATCAGGATTCGATTAAGATTGCTATTACGGCGAGTAAGAAAATCAGGGACAAGATCAAGGTGACAGATATCTCAGCAGTGGCAGATTTACAGCAGGCCGTAAGCCTGGATACGAATCCTGTCATGGTGCCTATTACAGTTACCTGTTCAGTTCCGGGAGTATCTTCAAATGATATCAAGGTTACCCCACAGAATCTGAGTGTAAATCTTGATGAGAAAGAGACACAGGAATTTGTGGTCAATGTCAGTAGAGGCGACACAAAACCCGGCAAGGATTACGAAGTGGGAAGCCTGACAGCTAATCCGGAAAAAGTAAGGATTACAGGTCCTAAGACTCTGGTGAATAAAATAGATAAAGTAAATGCTACGATTGAACTGGATGGAAATACACAGGATTTTACACAGGATGTAAATCTTACGATCATTGATAAAAATCAGGAAGCACTTTCTGATTCTGAAATGAATTCACTGAGAATTGAAAATAATGCAAAAGTTGTAGTGACTGCAAGATTATGGAAAATCCGTCAGGGAGTAGGGATTTCAGCAAGCTATGTAGGAACACCTGCAGATGGATATGAGGTAGGTTCTGTTAAAACAGTACCGGATACTATCAGTGTTGCTGGCAGTACAGAAGGACTGGAGAGCCTTGCTGAGAATAATAACGTAATTACAATACCAGCAGACAGCATTGACATTTCAGGAGAATCGAAAGATGTGGAGAAGAAGATCAGTCTTAACAATCTTCTTCCGGATAATGTGAAGCTTACCAGTGACTCCAGTGAGGATGTATGGGTAACGGTAAATATCCTGCCTGTCGGAAGTAAAGAGTTTGATATTCCTACCAAGAATATAGAGGTTAAGAATAAACCGGATGATCTTCAGGTGACATTTGAGACAGCACAGATAGAGCTTCGAATCAAGTCAGATACGAAGAATATGGATGATCTGGATGCGAAGAAAGATATAAAGCTCTCTATAGATCTGGATGGTAAGAAAGAGGGAAATTATGAAGTCCCTGTTAAAGTCGTTCTGCCAGATGGATATGAGACAGTTGAGGATGTGACTACAGAAGTAGTGATCTCCTCAGGAACAGCAGTTGACGACAGTAAAGAGTAGGAAAACACTGCTTGCCTGACAGACAGCAGTAAGAGGAACAATGCAATGGTTAATAAGAAAGTGACAGTTAAGAATCCCACAGGTCTTCATCTGAGACCTGCGGGGATTTTGTGCAATGAGGCAATGAAATATCAGTCGCAGATAACATTTGTGTATGAAGGAGGCATGGCAAATGCCAAGAGTGTACTGAGTGTACTTGGGGCATGTGTGAAATGCGGAGATGAAATAGAACTTACCTGTGAGGGAATCGACGAGCAGGAAGCTCTTGAGAATCTTGTGGCAGCTATTGACAGCGGACTTGGTGAGTGATAATTTGTCAGTTCAATGTCTTGTCGGGAACAAAATATTTTTGTCCTAACATCATAAAGTAGCATGAATAAAAAAGGAGGACATTATTGTGAAAAGAAGATTAGTTGCAGTTACATTAAGTCTTGTAATGACGATGGCAACTGTCAGTGAAGCGGGTGCCGCTACATTTACTTCACCTGATGGCAATTCCGTTGTTGCAGTGCAGGCAGAGACAGAAACAGACACAGAGCCTGTAGATGCGCAGTCTGATCCGGAGGCTTCCTCAGAAGAAGATATTTTTTCAGCCGGAGACGAGACGACAGATGTGCCATCTCAGGATCAGACAGAAGATGTATTCTCAGCAGGAAGTGATGTGACATCACAGCCGGAGGAGACACCATCAGTAACAACAGATACAACAGACAGTTCAGATGCTGTTGTTGTAAAGGCAGAAGACTGGGTAAATACAGAAAACGGATTTAAACTTCGAAAACCTGCAAAAACCCAGACTACAGTTTCAAGCACAGCATCAGAAGATGCTTCTGCATCTTATACAGACTGCGGACAGTCCGCAGAAGTTGTACAGGGAGAAACAGAGGAGTTATCTCAGGATACTGCAGAAATGGATGCTGATGGAACTGAAACACCAGATAACACAGATGCTGTTAATGTTTCTGATACTGAACCGGCTTCCACAGCAGATACAACGGATGTGACAGCTGATGAGTTTTATAGCGCTGCTGATGGAATTGTAAAGGTCAGCACTGAGTATAAAGGAGAAACTCACACAGGATATTATCTGTTTGATGAGAATGGAATCCTTGTAACCGGACAGGCTGAAGTACATCAGGATGTTACAGGTACAGCAGCTCAGGGTGAAGATAAGGATGAACCTGATATTATTAAGGAAGAGATCACACAGTCTTATTTTACAACAGCAGAGGAAGCTGTCGTTTACGCAGGCTGTGAAGGAGAATCTGTGACTCCGTACACATCTACAGTAGGTCAGCAGGAGAAGAACATTTGGAAATGGACAGGAATACAGTTCCAGTATTATGATGAGAATGGCAAGCTGGTGACAGTAAGCTATCTTGAGGAGAAAGCAAAGGCTGCAGGTACATATACCGGATATTTTGAGATTAATGGAAAATATTATTGCCTTGATGCAAATGGTAAGCCAAAGACAGGTGAGATTACCATTACAGCTAATGGTGAAACAAATTTATATTACTTTGATCCGGCAAGTACAATTCCGGGAGAGATGTTCCATAATGGATGGCTTCGTTCAGACACCACGAATGGAGAGCGTTGGCTGTATTTCAAAAAGGGCGGAAATCCTGCAGATATTGGTAAGTATTATAAAAGAGGTATAGTTGCCACAGTTATTCCTGAAAAGGGAACAGGTACATATTTGCTGGATGCAAATGGATATGTCCTTAAAGCAACTATGAAGAAAGCATCAAATGGTTCCTATTATTGTACAGATAAGAATGGTGTGATCTATAAAGATAAACTTGTAAAATACGGGAACTACAGATATTATTTTGGGTCAACCGGAAAGAGAGCTACATGGACCAGGAGATGGGCAAAAGTAGGAAATCATTACTATTATTTCGGAAGTACACCGGGACGCGTAGTTGAGAAACACGGATGGCAGAAACTGGTTACTGCCAGTGGCAAATATGTTGGATGGCTGTATTTTGATGCGAATGGAAATCATTACACAGACAAATGGACTTCCACAGGATATTATTTCAGATCATCAGGAAAACTTGCCAGTGGTTTAACAGAAGTTAATGGAAAGAAATATCTGTTTGAAGTATCTTCTTCTACAGAGCATAAAGGTAAATTATATAAGAGCGCAATGGTGCGCTATAAAAAGAAATGGTATATTGCATCTTCTACAGGAAGTCTGTATAGAAGTGGATGGGAGAAATATAGTGGAAATTATTACTATTTGAAAGACTATGTTGTTCAGACGAACCAGTTTATGAAAAAGAACGGAGTAAATGGTTATCTGGACGCAAATGGTAAATACACGACAGGCTGGGTAGTTGTAAGTAATACAAAGAACCTTGTCAGATACATAGATCCAACCGGAAACGGATTTGCAACAAATAAGAGCATGAGAGTGAATGGTATCCTGTATTACTTTGATAAGAATGGATATCGTATTACAGATCTTACCAGCAGATATAGCGGTCCGTATACAGTACAGGTAGACAGAGTAAATGGAGTTATGACAGTTTTTGCTGACTCAGCAAGAACAATTCCGGTGAAAACGATTCGTGTATCTGTAGGATTAGCGAGTACACCAACTCCTACGGGTCCCTATACTTTGAGCAGAAGTGCCAGATGGCAGCCGTTAATGGGACCATCATGGGGACAGTATGGAACACATGTAGATGGAGCTGGACAGGGTGGAATCTTTGTTCATTCCGTAGCGTGTGGACAGGCAAACTCTTATAATCTTCCGGCAGGCGAATATAATAAACTTGGTTCACCGGCATCTCATGGATGTATCAGAACGTGTGTTGCTGATGCAAAGTGGGTATATGATAATTGTAATGGATCAAGGATTTATATTTTTGATGGAGCCTATAAAGCAGATGATGCACTAAAGGGACCGCTTGGAAAGAAGGCACTGACACCATTAAGAGGAGCAGCTAACTTCGACCCTACAGATCCGGCAGTATAATAAAAGAATATAAATAGTAACTATTCGGCAGCCTGCTTCCTGCGAGATACTGAACAGTTACGATAGTTATTAAATAAGCCCCTTGCTTCAATTGCAAAAAGCAATAAGCAAGGGGCTATTTATCTGACAATATTTGTTAAACAATTGTAACTATTCAGCAGTCTGCTATCCCGTAACTGTGAAGGTACTGAACAGTTACAAACAATTTAAAGCGTATAGATTAGAATTCCGGCAATGATGATCAGATTTCCGATGATCTTTCCTTTTGTAATCTTTTCCTTCAGAATGAAATGAGAGAGAAGAAGAACAAACACATATGCCGCTGTATCGATAACAGGACCATAGCGCATATCTACTTTTGTATAGCACCAGGTATTCAGCAGAAGAATCAGCATAAATATGGCATAGGAGAGAATTACCCGGAAATTGAGATATTCCCGGATTCGGTTTTCATATTTGATATTTGCGCTTTGTTTTAGAAGTATCTGAGAGACTGCGGAGAAAAAAGTTCCTCCCAGCATAATTAAAATAAATGTTCTATTCATATCTTTGCACCGTCCATACTCCGAATAAAACTACCAGGATACCAATAATATTCTGGATAGAAAGATTTTCGTGAAAGACCACAACTGCCCAGATCTGTGACCATAAAAGATATACGCTCTTATTTGCATAGGCGGTGGACAGGGAAAATTTCTTGATTACCTGCTGCCAGGTGATCGCATAGATTCCACAGTTGGCAACCATCAGAAATAAAAAAAGATAAAGCAGAGGACTGCTCAGACCATGCCTGTTATATTGAATAGAAGCAAATTTGGAAAAAACACTTGTCAGTGAAAACAACAGAATATTTAAATGTAGCTGTATGTAATCTTTTACCTTTGACATGATACCTCCATGATAAAATTATAAAATTTGAAGAAAGGAATTTCTCTGATTCGATTAATATCAGTGTTCTTATATACAAAATATATTTGTAAATACATATGACCATACTATAAATAAGCAATAAAACCAATAAATCACCGGTTAATTTGCATATGTAGTCTATTTTACATAAAAACACCGGGAAGTCAAGGTTTTGTACCGGATGAAACTTGAAAAGGCATGGTGAAAATGATATGATAAAAATGATTGCAAAAAGATGAGAAAAAGAAAGAGGAAATGAATATGAGCTTATATTCAGTGGTTGTTCCTGTATATAATTCTGAACATACACTGGGAGAACTATATACTCGTTTGGAGAAAGTATTTCGGGAAACTCTGAAAGAAGATTTTGAGCTGATTCTTGTGGATGACGGATCTAAGGACAGATCCTATGAGATAATGAAAGAATTAAGGGAGAAAGACCACAGAGTCCGTATTATACAGATGGCACGAAACTTTGGACAGCATCCTGCACTTTTATGCGGATTTGCACATGTAAGGGGAGAATTTGTAGTAACTATGGATGATGACCTTCAGCATCAGCCGGAGGAACTGCCAAAGATGGTAAGAACCATGCAGGAGAGACCGGATGTGGACGTTATCATCGCAAGCTATGAGGGCAGAAAACATGGTCCGATCCGCAAGCTTGGAACAAAGTTCTCGGTATGGGCAACATCCAAAATGCTTGGGAAAGATCCCGATCTTCAGATCACCAGCTATCGACTGATCCGCAGATTTCTTGTGGATGCGATGATCAAGACAAATACATACCTTCCGCAGATTGGAAATCTTTTGATCTTAAGCTCGAACCGTATTATCAATGTTCCGGTTCAGCATGCAGACAGAGCTTATGGCAAGAGCGGCTATTCTTTTAAGAGACTGGTAAAGGATTTGATTTATGACATCACTGCACATACCGCATTTCCACTTCTGTTGGTTAGAAATATTGGAATTGTCAGCTTTCTGGCAAGTGTAATAATGGCGATTTATTATCTGGTAAGGTATTTTACCATGGGAGTGTCTGTACAGGGATGGACTTCATTAATGCTGGTTATGCTGGCATTTTTTGGCCTAATCCTGTTATCAATCGGAATTATGGGAATTTACTTGATGAATATTCTTAACGAAGCGAAGAAAATGCCGCATTATGTAATACGTCAGGAGGATACAGACGAATAATGGCGAAGGAAATCGGTGGATATTTTCAACTGGAAGAAATGCCGGGTAAGGAATACTATTCTGATTTATATAGGGTGAACCTCGGAAGAACGGCTTTGTTATGGCTGTTACAGAGCCGCAGATGCAAGAAAGTTATTCTTCCTTATTTTCTGTGTGAATCTGTAGTGCATACCTGCCAGGAGAATCAGATACAGACAGAATTTTATCATCTGAATGAGAAACTGGAGGTTATCTATCCCAAGAAGCAGCTTACAAACGGGGAGTATCTGTATCTGGTAAACTATTATGGACAGCTGACAGATTCTAAGATTCTGGAATATAAAAGAATTTATGAAAATATTATTGTGGATCACACCCATGCATTTTTCCAGAAACCGTTAGAAGGAATTGATACGCTTTATTCATGCAGGAAATTCTGGGGTGTCAGTGACGGGGCTTATCTGTCAACAGAAGCACAGCTGACGGAGAACAACATACCGGATTATTCTGCAGAGCGTATGAAACATATTCTGGGACGCTATGAGCAGGATGCGGGAACATATTATAAAGATATGCTTGCGAATGCAGCGAAGTATGATGGAATGGAAATCAGGCAGATGTCCAGACTTACACAAAATCTGCTAAAAGCGGTGGATTATGACAGTGCGAAAGAAAGAAGAGAGCAGAATTATCAGATTCTGAGAGAATTGCTTCCATCAGAGAATATATTCAATGAAATCATACCGGAAGGACCTTTTGCCTATCCATATTTTCATACGAATGGTCCTGAACTTCGCAGGCGCCTTGCAGCAAAGAAGATATTTGTACCTACTTACTGGAAAAATATTATTGAGAACTGTGAGAAAAACAGTCTGGAATATACCTGGGCGGCCAATATTCTGCCATTGCCATGCGACCAGCGCTATGATGCAGAGGATATGAAATATATGGCGGCTGTTGTCAGAGAATGTGAGGAATTGGAATGAAACATAAAGTACTGATTCTGGGTACGCTCGGAGAGTTTACAGAACTGGTTCAGAAAGCGAAAAAAAGAGGCTATGAGGTTGTTGTATGTGACGGCTATCCGGATGGTATCGCGAGGAAATATGCAGATAAGGATTATACGATCCCTGTGACGGACATTGACTCTATTGCTCAGATGTGCAGAGAAGAAAAGATAGATGGGATCATTACATCATTTTCAGATTTGCTTTTAGAATGTATGGTAAAGATCGCGGCAAAGGCCGGGCTGCCTTGTTATCTGAAACCTGAACAGCTTCCATGGTACAGAGATAAATCTGCGTGCAGAGAAGTGCTGGATAAGCTTGGGCTGCCGACACCGGGATTTCGCAAAGTGCCTGTAGATTTACTGAAACAAGGCTCTGAGGAGGAGATACAGAAATCTGTTTCAGGTCTGCAATATCCACTTATCAGTAAACCACTGGATAAATATGGCTCAAGGGGAATATTTATCATTCACGACCAGGATGAAATTGTTACCAAAGCATTGCAGACAGCAGAATATACAAACTGTCAGGAGATTCTGATCGAAGAATACAATGATGGATTTGAATTTAATATGATGACATGGGTCATGGATGGAGAAGTAAATGTAATCAGCATTGCAGACCGTGAGAAAACGGAAGTGGAAGAGGGAATGCTTCCAATCAGCACCCGGAATGTTTATCCATCCAGGTTTTTGTCAGAGGTTGAAAAGAATGCCACAGATGTTCTGCAAAGATATATCCGGCATACAGGACAGATGGAGGGAGCATTGTCTATGCAGTTTTTCTGGAAACCGGATAAAGGAATTCAGGTCTGCGAGATCGCGGGGCGTTTCTTTGGCTATGAGCATGAGCTGACAGATATGGTATATGGATTTTCGATAGAAGAACTTCTGCTGGATTATCTTTATGAGAAGGATAAGATACAGACAATGTTTGCACAGCATGATATTTGCGCTCCTTCGAAATATGGGGCTGTGCTGTATTTTCAGGGAAGACAGCTTCAGATTGCCGATCAGAAAGCAGCATATCAGCTGGCACAGGAGAGATGCGTTGTAAAACCATGGATCTTTTATAAAGAGGGAGAAAACGTGATAGAATACGGACCAAATCCGTATCTTGCGTTATATTATATAGAAGCAGATACCCGGGGACAGCTGGAGAAAGAAACCAGGAAATTTTTCAGTGAAATGAGTATCCGGGATCCAAAAGGGCAAGAAGTAGCCTACAGAAATAAGATACCTGAATATGAGAAGGAAAAAGAAAACAGATGATTGATTTTAACAGACCTGCTTTTACCGGCAGGGAATTTGACTACATCCGTGATGCAGTGCAGAGAGGAATGCTCTGCGGAGACGGAGAATATACGAAAAGATGCTCTCAGTGGATGATGGAGCATTTTAATATAAAGCATGTCATGTTAACGACATCATGTACACATGCACTGGAAATGGCAGCACACCTTTGTGACATCAAACCGGGAGATGAGGTGATCATGCCGTCTTATACATTTGTGTCAACGGCGGATGCATTTGTGTTAAAGGGAGCGAAGATCGTATTTGTTGATATCAGACCGGATACAATGAATATTGATGAGAAACTGATCGAGGCAGCAGTCACGGAGAAAACCAAGGTGATCGTGCCGGTTCATTACGCCGGAGTTGCCTGTGAGATGGATACGATCATGGCAATTGCAAAGAAATATAATCTTAAAGTTGTTGAAGATGCGGCCCAGGGAGTGGACGCCTTTTATAAAGGCAAAGCGCTTGGTACGATTGGAGATTTTGGCTGTTACAGCTTCCATGAGACAAAGAATTATACTATGGGAGAGGGCGGAGCAATCCTCTTTAATAATGATGAATATCAGGAAAAAGCAGAAATTTTGAGGGAAAAAGGCACTGACAGAAGTAAATTTTTCCGGGGACAGGTAGATAAATACCGGTGGATGGACTATGGATCTTCTTACCTTCCAAGTGAACTGAATGCAGCATATCTGTACGCACAGTTGGAGGAGCGTGAAAAGATTTTCAATAAAAGAATGGAAATCTACAATTATTATAATAAAAACCTGGCACATCTTGCAGCTGAGGGCAAGATTGAACAGCCATATGTGCCGGAACAATGTAGCCATAATGCACATATGTACTATATTAAAGTTCGCGATATCCAGGTAAGAACACGTCTGATCAAGTATCTGAGGGAAAAAGGAATCTGCAGCGTATTCCATTATGTACCGCTTCATTCTGCTCCTGCCGGACAGAAATTTGGCAGATTTTCCGGGGAAGATGTTTATACTACAAAAGAGAGCGAACGTCTGCTGAGACTGCCGATGTTTTATAATCTGGATATGGAAGATGTGAAATATATCACAGATACGATTGCTTCATTCGATGAGTTTTGATTTTATTCAACAAGAGGATATATTATGAAAAAATGGAAACATTTATGTAAGGCTGCAATTCTCGCAGGTGTGATCGCAATGACATCTGTACAGATCTGTAGTGCTGCGGAGGTAACGACGCAGACGGATACAACATCTGAAGCGGGCGTACAGAGTGCTGATGCGGCAACAGCTCCGGCAACTATTTCAACAAATGAAATTTCCGGCTGGCCGACAGGTCCGGAGATTACATCAGAGACAGGCGTGCTGATGGATGCGGACAGCGGAGTCCTTCTGTATAGCAAAGGCGGAGATGAGATTCGTTATCCTGCAAGTATCACGAAGATTATGACGCTGCTGCTTGCTGTGGAGAATTGCTCAATGAAAGAAGATGTGGTCTTCACCGAAACCGGAACACGCGACATCAGCTGGGATTCAGGAAATATCGGAATGCAGGTTGGGGAAGTAATGAGCATGAAAGCATGCCTTTGCGCACTTATTATCCGATCGGCAAATGAGGTTGCAGCTCAGATCGCGGAACATGTAGGCGGTACGGAACAGAATTTTATTGATATGATGAATCAGCGTGCGGCAGAGATTGGATGCACGAATACGCATTTTGCAAATGCAAGCGGTCTTCCGGATCCAAATCATTATTCTACAGCACACGATATGGCACTGATTATGCGGGAAGGTCTTAAGAATAAGAAATTCCGCAAGATCATTGGCATTACAGATTATACGATCAAACCGACAAACATGAACAGCGAGTCAAGGGTGCTGCATACACATCACCCGATGCTTGCGCCGGAGAGCAGCTATTATTATGACGGATGCATTGGCGGCAAAACAGGATATACCAGCGAGGCGGGCAATACTCTTGTAACGGCCGTTGAGAAGAATGGAACTACTTATATTGCGGTCACCATGAAGGCGGCAGATCTTGCAATCGCCAGCACAGATTCCACAGCGATGTTTAATTATGGGTACCAGAATTTTACAAAGCTTCAGGTAAATGGTGGAGAAGTACTTGTCCCGAATGGCGTGACTGTGGATAACCTGACTGTTAGAGAGGAACCGTCAGATGGAGAAATCATAGATAATTATTATTATGGAGATTATATGGTAGGAAGTGTAACGGTTCCTGAGGCAACACCGACACCAGAGCCGGCGGCAGATATTGTTTCGGAGAATGGAACAGCGGATTCGTCTGATGCTGGCCAGTCAGTGGGAACGGATACGTCCGAAAATACAGATGAAGAAGTTCAGGAGAGTTCTCAGAATTCAAAAAGTTCTGCAGGGATACCGCAGCTGCGAAAAATACTGCTGGGAATAGGTGCTGCGATGATCCTGATTCTGATTATTCTTCTGATCGCATTGTCGAAGAAAGAGAAAAAATATTATAGATAAACAGAAAAGAGGAAAACAAAATGGGAAAAATTAAAGTAACAGAATGTGGTGGAATCAAGGGATTAAAAGTAGTAGAGCCTACAGTTTTCGGAGATGCCAGAGGATATTTCATGGAAACTTACAACTACAATGACTTTAAAGAAGCGGGAATCGATGTTGAATTTGTGCAGGACAATCAGTCCAGTTCCCACAAAGGCGTGCTCCGTGGACTTCACTTCCAGATCAATTACCCACAGGATAAACTTGTACGTGTTGTAAATGGAGAAGTATTTGATGTGGCTGTAGACCTTCGTGAGGGTTCCGAAACCTATGGAAAATGGTTTGGCGTTGTACTTTCTGCTGAGAACAAGAAACAGTTCTTCATTCCTAAGGGATTTGCACATGGATTCCTTGTACTTTCTGATCATGCGGAGTTTGTTTACAAATGCTCTGATTTTTATCATCCAAACGATGAAGGCGGACTGATCTGGAATGATCCGGATATCGGAGTAGAATGGCCAATTCCGGAAGGAATGGAATTAAGCTTTTCTGACAAAGATACAAAATGGGGAAGCTTTAAGGATTACCGCAAATAGGAGAACGAGAGATTGGATACGATTTTTTCTTTACCAAAGGATATTTATAAAAACAGACGGCTTGTGGCAAAGCTGGCAAAGAATGATTTTAAGACAAGATATGCAGGTTCTTATCTGGGAATCGTATGGGCATTTATTCAGCCTGTGATCACGATTCTTGTATATTGGTTTGTGTTCTCTGTAGGCTTTCGTTCAGGAACCGGAGATCTGGGAGTTCCGTTTGTTCTCTATCTGGTTGCCGGTATCGTGCCATGGTTCTTTTTCCAGGACGCACTGATCGGCGGAACGAACTCTCTGCTGGAATATAATTATCTGGTAAAAAAAGTAGTTTTTAATATCAGTGTGCTCCCGGTGGTCAAGATTATTTCTGCGATGTTTGTACATGCATTCTTTGTATTGTTTACGATTATTCTGTATGCAGCTTACGGGAAGTTGCCGGATCTTTATTATCTGCAGATTATTTATTACAGTGGATGTGTGTTCCTTCTGGTGCTTGGATTATCCTATGCTACCAGCGCAATCGTAATCTTTTTCAGGGATCTGACACAGATTATCAATATTGTGCTTCAGGTAGGTGTCTGGCTGACCCCAATCATGTGGATCGTTGAGAATACTCCTTTACAGGGGCATCCGATTATTATGAAGATTCTGAAACTGAATCCAATGTATTATATTGTTTCCGGATACAGAGACACATTTCTGATGAAGACCTGGTTCTGGGAACATGCAGGCTGGACCATTTATTTCTGGGTGTTTACGATTTTGTGTTTCGTATTCGGAGGATGGGTATTTAAACGTCTGCGCATTCATTTTGCGGATGTTTTGTAATGACCTGAAAATCCGGAATACCTGTCAGCTGATTTGTTTGTAAAAGGCTGTCAGGTGCCCATTTGGTTATAGGTAAGTAACGAAGCGGATGATGATCCGCCTGATCGGAAAGGAAATAATGTGGAGAACAAGAAAGTAATTCAGGTGAAAGATCTCACCAAGATGTATAAATTATATGATAAGCCTTCAGACAGATTGAAAGAAGCGCTTGGGCTTACCAGAAAGAAACTCTATAAAGAGCATTATGCACTTCATGATGTGAATTTTGATATTTATGAGGGCGAATGCGTGGGAATTATCGGAACCAATGGTTCCGGTAAATCAACGATCTTAAAGATCATCACAGGTGTTCTGACTCCTACTTCGGGGGAGGTGAAGGTAGATGGAAGAATTTCTGCCCTGCTGGAATTAGGTGCCGGATTTAATATGGAATATTCCGGACTTGAGAACGTATATCTGAATGGAACGATGATCGGTTTTTCAAAAGAAGAGATAGATGCCAGACTGGATGACATTCTGGAATTTGCAGATATTGGAGATTTTATTCATCAGCCTGTCAAAACATATTCCAGCGGTATGTTCGTGCGTCTGGCTTTTGCTGTTGCAATCAATATTGATCCTGAGATTCTGGTCGTAGACGAGGCGTTATCAGTAGGTGATGTGTTCTTCCAGGCAAAGTGTTATCATAAATTTGAAGAATTTAAGAAACAGGGCAAGACGATCCTCTTTGTAAGTCATGACCTCAGCAGTGTTTCAAAATATTGTGACAGAGTTGTGCTTTTGAACAAAGGCGTGAAACTGGATGAAGGTTCACCGAAGCAGATGGTCGATCTTTATAAACAGCTTCTCGTAGGTCAGAACCCTGTAAAGCAGAATGAATCCGCAAGTGAGGAACAGATTCCGGCGGAGAACAGCGAGGAGTTGGGAGATTTCCAGATGAATCCGAATATGCTGGAATATGGAAGCCGTATCGCAGAGATCACAGATTTCAGAGTGATTGATGACAAGGGAATGTGCTCCAATACGATAGAGAAAGGCAGCGAATTCAAAATCCGCATGAAAGTCCGGTTCAATGAGGATATTCAGGAACCGATCATGGCATATACATTCAAAAACATCCAGGGTACAGAAATCACAGGCACGAATACCATGTATGAGAATGCTAAAGTTGAGCGTTCCGGTAAGGGTGATACATGTACGGTAACATTTACCCAGACGATGAACCTTCAGGGTGGCGAATATCTTTTGTCATTTGGCTGCACCGGATATAAGAATGGAGACTTCACAGTGTTCCACAGACTTTATGATGCATGTAATATTACGGTGATCTCCAGCAAGAATACAGTTGGTTTTTATGACATGGATTCTAAAGTGGAAGTTCAGTGTGGGGAATAGCCTGTAACTTTTTGATGCCGGTGACAGGATATAGGAAAGCGTGTTTGAAACACGTTTCAGGACGATGCAGTGAATAAAAATCAGCGCGAGGGAAATATATGGAAGAAAAAATCGGAAAAGTAATTCTGGATACTACGTGCTATCCGGGAAAGGATTTATATAGTGATGGTGCGATAGAAGATGAAATGCTTGCAATTTCCAGAGATTTTGCACCGGAAGAATTTAACAGAGTGATCAGTGAACGGGAGAGCTGGCCGATTCTTTATCATTTCTCTCATATCAGAGAGAATATTTTAAGCTGGCTTCCATTTACCGGAGAGGAAAAGGTCCTAGAGATCGGTTCCGGATGTGGGGCCGTCACAGGTGCTCTGTGTGAGAAAGCGAAAGAAGTTACCTGTATTGAGCTTTCGATGAAGAGAAGCAAGATCAATGCATACCGACATCAGGATCAGGATAACCTTCGGATTCTTGTGGGAAACTTTCAGGAGATAGAGAAGAATCTGACAGAAAAATATGATTATATTACCCTGATCGGTGTGTTTGAGTATGGGGAATCTTATATCCGGAGTGAGAACCCATATGTGGATTTTCTTAAGATCATATCCAGACATCTGAAACCGGATGGAAAGATTATTCTGGCCATCGAGAACAGACTGGGACTGAAATACTGGGCCGGATGTACGGAAGATCATTTCGGAACTCTGTTCGAGGGAATTCAGGGATATCCGAATACAAAAGGTGTCAAAACTTTTTCAAGAAAAGAATTTAACGGGATTTTGCAGGATGCCGGAAACTTAAAGGCAGATTGGTATTATCCATATCCGGACTATAAATTTCCAATGATGATTCATTCAGACAGGCATCTCCCGGCTGGTGGAGAACTGCATATGAAAGATTACAATTTTGACAGACTGCGGCTGGGACTTTTTCAGGAATCCCGGGTCTATGATACACTTCTGAGCAATGATATGTATCCACAGTTTGCCAATTCATTTCTTCTTGTGATCGGAAAAGAACAGCCGGAGATGGCGCCGGTTTATGTGAAATTTTCCAACGAAAGAGATCAGAAGCTTTCCATTTATACGAAGATCGATCAAATGGCAGACGGAAAACTGACTGTAAAGAAAGCGCCTGCACACAAGAAAGCCGTAGAGCATATCAGGAATCTGAGAATCATTTATGAGACTCTGACGGAGATGTATAAAGAAGAGGGAATTGAGGTCAATCAGTGTTCGTTAAAAGATAACTGTGCAGAGCTGGAATACCTGACAGGAATCACACTGGAAGATAAGCTGGATCATCTTCTGGAAGAGGGCAGAACAGAGGAGCTTGAGAAATTATTCTTTACTTATATAGGAAAAATAAAGAACATTCATGAAAAGAAACCTTTTGAGAAAACGAAAGGCTTTGTCAGGGTGTTTGGAGATGTAAATCTGCGTTCTGATCTGAAATGCGCAGAAATTTCCAACATTGATTTCGTCCCTGCAAACATTATTCTGTCAGATGATAAAGTATCTGTTATTGACTATGAATGGACATTTGCATTCCCTGTGCCATCTCAGTATCTGGTTTACCGCATGATCTTTTATTATCTGGAACTGAATGATAAACGCAGAGTGTTAAGAAACCTGAACTTTTATGAAAAAGCAGGAATTACTCCTGAAGATATAGAAATATATGTTGAAATGGAACACAATTTACAGGCATATATTCTGGGAAAACATACAGCAATGCGGAATATGTATACTCAGATTTCTCCGGGAAGGGCAGAGATTGAGGATTACTACAGAGAGAAGAAGGAGGAAACTCTGGAGAATCTTCAGATTTTCTGGGATAACGGAAAGAGTTTTAATGAGGCAGATTCTGTAAGATATCTGTTTAAAAACAGGAAAGTTTGTGTGGAATTTAAACTTCCTGAAAATACAAGAATGCTTCGCCTTGATCCGGGAGAACTGGCGAAAGGACTCAAAATCAGCAGGCTTACCTGGGAAGATGGAAATTTTGTTGATTTCCATACAGATGGCTGTGAGGTAGAAAATGGAGAATTTTATTTCGGAGGGGATGATCCGCAGATTATCGTGCCATCTGTTCCTGAAAACAAAAAATCCATGAAGATTGAAATGGAAATTCTGGATGAGAAGAAAACAGAAAAGAAATTCTGGAAGATCTATACAGAACAGAAAAGAGCAGTGGATCAGCTGAGACAGGAACTTGAGCAGAAGAAAGCATTGGTGGATCAGGTAGAACGCAGTAAGGCATGGAAACTGTATCGTACGGTAAAAAGGGTTTAGTTATGGGAAATATACTTTGGAGTGTAGACAAAAGAATATACAGTGATAAAGAAAATCATACTCTGACTATTACCGGCTGGGCCGTAGCCAGAGAACAGAAAATATGCAATTTTTCTCTTTATGGTTCAGGAAAAGAAATTTCTTTTCCTGAACTTTCGCGCTATGAAAGAACAGATGTGGCTGATAATCTAAAAGAAACAAAAGGGGTAAAAGAAATAAAAAACGCAGGCTTCACAATAAAGATACCGGAGATTCTGCAGCTTGCACAGGAACATGAAAGCTTACAGCTTGTACTGCAGGCAGGAAATGAAAAGGAAGTTATCTGGGAAGCATCTGCGCAGGAAATAAAGAAGTTTTGTACAGAAAGTCTTATCGAGTATCATATCGACGAAGAGCAGATCACACAGGGAAATATCCTGACGATCAAAGGCTGGGTCGTAAATCAGATGGATTCTGATGATGTATTTGTTCAGAATTCGGATGGAAAAGTCCTAGAATGTACGATCACCAGACAAAGACGGCCGGATGTGGAAGAGGTAAAGGGAATTCCAGAGGCGGAAAAAAGAAATCTCGGTTTTTGTATCACAGTGAATCTGGAGAATATACACAGTCAGAATATCTGCATTTGTTTCCGTGGTCGGGACATACAAAAAATATATAAGATAGATGTAAAGAAGCTAAAGAGAGAAAATACAGGTTTTTATCAGCAGATGAAACTTCTGTCCCTGGAAAACAGACAGAAAAACCATGCGTATATAAAAGAAAACGGAATTGGAAGATTTTTCCGATATGTGAAAAACTCTCAGCTTAAGGATGGAGAGCAGGAATACGAGGACTGGCTGAAAGACCATGAAGCGTTTAGAAAAGAACTGAAAAGACAGAGAAATGCGATATTTTCTTATATGCCTTTAGTGAGCGTCGTGATTGTTCTGTCAGATACAGATGTAAAATCTCTGAGCAGTGTGATCGATGCATACATGGATCAGACGTACAGTAACTGGCAGCTGTGTCTGGTGGATGTAAATCAGGGAGAAGAAACCGGAGACTTTTTGCGGAAGAAGTACAAAAAAGAAATCCGGTTATCTTATAAAAAAATCACAGAAGATAAAGGCGCTTCTGAGAATCTGAATGCAGCGCTGAAACTCGCAATGGGAGATTACATTTTATTCTCTGATCAGAAAACAGTACCGTCACCGGATGCTCTTTTCTGGATGATCAAGGCAGTTACTGAGAAGAAAGCAGATATGATCTATACAGATGAGGATGAAGTAAGTACAGATGGAAAGCATCATTACGATCCGAAATTCAAACCGGATTTTAATCTGTTCCGATTAAGAGAGAATAATTACATCGGGCAGTTCTGGGCAATCCGGAGAGACGTGCTGGAACAAAGCGGAAAGTTTCGTCCGGAATATGATGGGACTCAGAATTTTGACATGATTTTAAGATGCTGTGAACAGGCAAAAAAAATCGTGCATATTCCAAGAGTCCTCTGCCACTGCATGGAAAATGAAAACGGAGAATCTCACAAACAGCAGAAAGCCTGGGAGGCAGGAAGAAGAGCACTGGAAGATCATTATAACAGAACACAGCTTCCGGCAGTTGCAGAGCCAGCAGATAAAGCAGGATGGTACAGAACTCATCTGGCAATTCAGTCAGAGCCGATGATCTCTATTATTATTCCGAGTAAAGATCATATTAATGATCTGGATTTATGTGTTTCTTCCATAGAAGAAAAAACGACCTGGAAAAATTATGAGATTATCATCGTAGAGAATAACAGTGTAGAGAAGGAGACATTTGTATATTACGAAACGCTGAAAAGCAGATATCCAAATGTCAGGATTCTTACGTGGAAAAAGGAATTCAATTACTCAGCAATCAATAATTTTGCCGTAAGAGAGGCACAGGGAGAATATCTGTTATTCCTCAATAATGATGTTGAGATCATCACGGATTCATGGCTTGAGGAAATGTTACAGTTTTGCCAGCTAAAAGGCGTCGGAATGGTTGGTGCGAAGCTGTACTATCCGGATGATACGATTCAGCATGCCGGTGTTGTGGTAGGTCTTGGCGGTGTTGCAGCTCATGTTTTATGTAAACTTCCAGGGGATGCAGAAGGATATATGGGACGACTGCGCTGCGTGCAGGAAATGAGCGCAGTTACAGCCGCCTGCATGATGGTAAAGACTTCTGTTTTTAAAGCAGTTGGCGGATTTGATGAAGAATTGAAAGTGGCGTTTAATGACATTGATCTTTGCATGAAAGTAAGAGATAAAGGAGAGAAGATCCTGTTTACGCCGTATGCAGAACTGTATCATTATGAATCCAAGTCCAGGGGAATGGAAGATACGCCGGAGAAGCAGCTGCGTTTCTCCAGAGAGGTAAATTGTTTCCGCAGAAAATGGGAAAGAGAACTGTTAAAAGGGGATCCTTATTACAACCCAAATCTGACGTTGAATAATACAGACTGCTCTCTGAGAAAACTGGAGAGAAATGGAGATTGATATGCCTAAGGAAATATTTGAAGTAGTAAGAGAGAGATTTCATTTATCTGATAAAAATTTATATATCGTTCAGGGACACTGGCCCAAAGAAGCTTCCATGGAGGTTTATCTGGACAATAAGAAGCTGGAAGTATCTGTAAAAGAAAATAATAATGTAAGTGCGCTGGAGCGTTTCCAGGATCCTGAGAAGCTGGAAGGAATGCAGGTAACGGCAGAAATCCGGATACCGGAAGACTTAAACGGTTTTCATAAACTGGTGATCTATGAGAAATTTGCGGATAAAAAAACAGCCTGGTTTTCTGTTACAACGCGTGAGCTGGAGAAAAAAAGAGACAGGCCACAGGTTTATTTCGAAGAGGAGAAAGCAGAACAGGGAACTGTACGCATCAGAGGATGGGCGATCGCGCAGAAGCCGGTAATGATCCGGATTTTTGACGCAGATAAGAAGCCGGTTACGGCTGATATTCAGAGAACAGACAGAGTGGATGTAAACCAGATGTTTGAAGAAGCCAAAAACCCGGGAAAAACAGGATTCTTTGCTGAGATTACGAATGTTTCCGGAAAATGCCTGTATGTAGTTTTTTATGCCGGAGACAAAAAAAACGTACATGTCGTTCCACTGAGAAAAGCAGATATTCTGGTGAAAAAAATAGACAAATACGTAGAAAAAGGTATTCGTTACTGGAAATCTCAGGGAGCAACGGCTTTGGCTGAGAAAGTAGTTACCAAAATCAAAAATGTACGTCAGGGCCCGCCGGTTTACCAGAAGTGGATCAGGCATCATCTGCCGGACAGGAGTGAGCTTGAGAAACAAAGGAAAACAACGTTTGCATATAATCCGAAGATTTCTTTTGTAGTGCCACTATATAAAACTCCGGAGAAATATTTGCGAAGGCTGGTCGAATCGCTTCAGGAGCAGACCTATTCAAACTGGGAACTTTGTTTCTCTGACGGAAGTGGTGCACAGTCACCTCTGACAGGTCTGTTAAAAGAGCTGACTGCGAAAGAGAAGAGAATCAAATATGTTTCTCATGAGGAGGCACTTCAGATATCAGAGAATACCAACAGCGCAATAGAACTTGCCACAGGTGATTTTATTGCCTTTGCAGATCACGATGATGAGCTGACACCAAATGCCCTGTTTGAATGTGTTAAGGCCTTGAATGACAAACCGGAAACACTGGTGATCTACACTGATGAAGATAAGATGTCAATGGATGGACATAAATTCTTCCAGCCACATTTTAAACCGGATTACAACCCGGATCTTTTGTGCACGGTAAATTATATCTGCCACCTGTTTGTAGTATCACGTAAAGTGATTGAAAAGACAGGTGGGCTCAGAAGCGAGTTTGACGGTGCGCAGGATTATGATTTTGTGTTCCGCTGTGTGGAAACAGTAAAACCAGAAGAAATCTGCCATATTCCAAAGATCTTGTATCACTGGCGCTGTCATGAGGATTCTACCGCGGAGAATCCGGAGAGTAAGCTTTATGCTTTTGAGGCAGGAAAACGTGCGGTTCAGGAGCACTATAACAGAATTGGTGTCAAGGCAGAGGTTTTTAAGGGAGAATATCTGGGATTATACAGAACAAAGTTTATCAGAGATTATGATCCTCTGATCTCTGTTATTATTCCGAATAAAGATCACATTGATGATCTGAAAAGATGTATGGATTCAATCGAGAAGAACTCTACTTACAAAAATTATGAATATATTATCGTAGAAAATAACAGCACAGATCCTGCGACCTTTGAGTATTATAAGAAACTGGAGGCAGAGAATCCGAAAGTGCATATGGTATATTGGGATGGAGTCTTTAATTATTCTGCAATCAATAATTACGGAGCATTTTTTGCGAAAGGAGAGTACCTGCTTCTTTTAAATAATGATACAGAGATCATCAATTCGGATTGTCTGGAAGAGCTTCTGGGATATTGTATGCGTGAAGATGTCGGAGCAGTAGGCGCCAGACTTTATTATGAGGATGATACGATTCAGCATGCCGGTGTTGTGATCGGTTTTGGCGGAATCGCAGGCCATTGCTTCGTCCAGCAGAAGAGAGGTACGACAGGATATTGCCACAGAATCATTTGCGCACAGGATTACAGTGCAGTCACAGCTGCCTGCATGATGGTAAAGAGATCTGCTTTTGATGCAGTAGGCGGACTTTCAGAAGAACTGGCAGTTGCATTTAATGATATTGATTTCTGTATGAAACTGAGACAGGCAGGATATCTGATCGTGTATAATCCATATGCGGAGTTATACCATTATGAATCCAAGTCCAGAGGTTTGGAAGATACTCCAGAGAAGGTAGCGCGTTTCAATAAGGAAATCGCTGCTTTTGAGAAAAAATGGCCGGATATTTTAAAAAATGGAGATCCGTATTATAATCCGAATCTTACATTGAAAAGCCAGGACTTTTCTTTAAAAAGAATTTGAGGCAGTACTCAAAAATTGCTGTTCACGTGCCGTTATTCTGAGATGGAAGGGAACAGTAGCGCTCAAAAAATAATTGAATGTGAAAGAAGATATGTTAAAGAAAAAGAAAACAGAGATAAATGAAAAGACGATGACACTGGTCTTTGTGCTCCTTGCATTTGTACTTTTGACTGTCTGGGCGATGACGCAGCCATTTGATTCAGGACCGGATGAGCATATGAGATATCTTGTTGCAGATTATATATACAAGTATCATGGAGCACTCCCGCGGGGGGATGATCCGGAAGTCAGAAATAAGGTCTGGGGCATTTCCTATGCGTATTATCCGATCGTGTCCTATATGGTTTCTGCGGTATTTATGAGGATAGCCAGACTTTTTACAAATCCGGGATATTCTATATTTAAGGTCGCGCGTATGGCAGATGTATTATTTGTCACAGGAGCGGTATATTTTGTAGTAAAAGCTTCCGGCAAATTATTTCCAAAGGAAAAATATTCCCCGGAGGTCAGATGGATGTTTGCAGCGCTTGCCGGATTTATGCCGCAGGCAATTTTTCTGGGAACTTATGTAAATACAGATTCTCTGGCACTTTTGGCAGCAGCAATGATTCTGTACGCGTGGGCTTCTTATCTTCGGGAGGACTGGACATGGAAGAACTGCATTGTCCTTGCTGTGGGAATGGCAGTTTGTGCGTTATCTTATTACAATGCATATGGCTGGATACTTTGTAGTTTTTTCTTTTTCTGCCTTACAATACTGCTTGGCAGGGAAGAGCCTTTCCCACAGAGAATCCGTTTTCTTTTTAGCCGGGGAATTGTGATTGCAGGAGTAACGATACTGCTTTGCGGCTGGTGGTTTATTCGTAATGCAGTTTTGTATAATGGTGATTTTCTTGGAAGAAGATCCTGCGCGGAATGTGCCGAGAAATATGCGCAGAAGGACTACAGACCATCTCTTTATCCTACACCGGAGAAGCTGAAATGGAGCTGGAAAGACATTATTTTTTATCAGGATCCGGGATGGTATCATAACTGGGCATTGACTGTGTGCGTAAGCTTTATTGGTACATTTGGGCTGATGGAGATTTATATGCCATATGCTGTGAGCAAAATGTACATTGTATTTTTTGCAGTTGGAATATTAAGTGTTTTTCTGACAAGAGGGATATTTAACCTCCGAAAGACAATGTATATCCGACAGAAGAAAACGGTAGCAGGTGATACCTGGAAGATCAAGGCAAAAGTGACGTCGGGAAAGTGTAATGTAGAGGGAATCTTCCATTGGATGATGATCTTGCTGATCGTTATTCCGGTGATTTTATTTATGGATTATGTGTATTACAATGATAATCAGGCACAGGGAAGATATCTGATGCCTGCGTTATATCCTCTGATGTATTTTGTTACACTGGGCTGGAACAAGATTCTGACTAAGGTAATAAAAAATGAAAAAGTGAGAGGCTGGATATATAAAGCAATCACTGCTTTACTCGTCATTTCACCGTTTGCATGCTGGGCATTTCTTATAGTACCGTTTTATGCGAAATAAAGGATGAAAGTTTATCTGGCGTTTTGTTTCAACAACTTTATCGTGCAGGCACGAACGGCTTTTTGACCTTTTGACCCTGATATCATAATATATTAGAATAAAAAAGAGACATAAAACAAGGTAGGAGTTATTTTACAAAGAATAAGCTCTACCTTGTTTTTTATGTCTCTTTTTGATTACGATTATCTGTACGTTTGCCTGTTTTAACGGCAGGTTTTGTCAGATAATAGGAATTGTAAATCAGGACCGGATTACTTTGACCAGCAGGAATAAAAAGAATAACAGGAATGCAGCTCCGATCGCACCGATGATATAATATGGTGTCGTTGTATGAGAAGCAGAGTAATTCTGTGCTGCTTCCATATTCTTCTGGCCGGTAACGGCAGCATCATTTGACTGTTGCTCAGTATCTTCAAGTATCGCGGTTCCGACAGGGGTTCCGCCAAAGTAGTACTGGCGTGTGATCTGTCCGTCAGAAGAGGTATCCTCTGTAGTCAGGTTATCTTCTGTTGCACCGTTAGGAGCAATAACAGTACCGCCGGAAAGACGGTTGAAGTCAGTGTCAGCAATCGTTAACGGAGAGAAATTGTCAAATCCGTAATTAAGGAGCGCAACCGCCTCGTCGTCCGTAACACCGGATGCGCCATTTAAGACTACGCAGACAAGCTTCATATTATTCTTGGCTGCCTCGCAGACAAGCGTACTTCCGGAAGCTTCGGTATAGCCTTCTTTTCCACCGATACATGGTTCATAATAACCGTCACTGGCATTATTGATCATGGTAAAACTGTTTGTAAGTACACGTTCACCGCCGGATACGTTGGTTGCCGGGAGTGTATAGGAAGTAGTTGCGGCAATGGTTCTGAAAGTCTCGTTTGCCATGGCTGCTTCCATGATCAGAGCCATGTCATGCGCCGTTATATGCTGATTTTCATCAGGAAGCCCAGTCGGGTTGGTAAAGACTGTATTGGTACATCCAAGTTCCTGGGCACGTGTGTTCATTGTCTGTACGAAGGCATCTACGGAACCTCCGACGTGCTCTGCTACCTGCAATGCGATATCATTTGCGGATGCGACCATAATTGCATATAAACATTGCTCCATAGTGAAGACTTCATCAAGCTGTGAGGAAATATTCGCTCCACCATCCGTAACACCGGATACGCCGGCTGCAGTCATAGTTACCTGATCATCCAGACTGCTATTCTCAAGGGCGACCAGACAGGTCATAACTTTGACTGCGCTGGCAGGATAAAGAGCCTGGTCGGCATTCTTGGAATAGAGAACTGTATTGGTTGAGGTTTCCATTACAATAGCAGCAGTGGATGAAATATCGGAAGCCTGTGGCCATCCGTCAATACCGTTGGTAGTGACAACAGATGGGTCGGCAGTCTGTGGCTGCACGGCAGTATCCGTGGCTTGTGCTGTTTCTTCAGCAGCAAAGACCGGAAGCTGGGAACATATAGTGACTGCACTAAGTCCCAGAGCCAGAAGCGCTGCGGTAATTCTTTTTTTCTTCATGGTATATTAAAACTCCTGTTTTTTAGTTCCAGATTGCCTGCGGCAATGGAATTTTGGCTTGTATGTCTCGGATTTTGGCATATACATGCCAAAACACCTCGCGGGATAGTGGCATGTGAACAGTAACAGTATAACACATTTAGCGTGTTTCTTGCAAAAAATATCATACAATGTTAAAATAAAAAATCATAGTAAAAATCGAGGTTAATATATGAGCAAAAAACAATCGGCAGGAGGAAAGATCCAGTGGTCGAAAATGCTGAAGAAACTTTCTCCGTATACGATTCAGAAAGGTTTTCGTTATCTGAAGCATTATGGCCCGAAAGAATTCTGGATCAGGCTGCATGAACGTTTTGAACCGGAAGAAGTGCCGTATGGTCCATGGTATGCGGCTTATGTTCCGGATGAAGAAACACTTGAGAAACAAAGGAAACATAAATTTAACTATGCACCACTGATCAGTATCGCGGTGCCTGCCTATCAGACTCCCGTAGAATTTCTGAAGCAGATGATAGAATCATTGATCAGCCAGACTTACACAGAATGGGAATTGTGTATTGCGAATGCAAGTCCGGATAATGAAGAGATGCAGAGAGTTTTGGCAGATTATTCGGCAAAAGATGTCCGGGTAAGGTTTTGTAACCTGAAAGAAAATCTTGGCATTGCGGAGAATACAAACCGTGCTTTTGCCATGGCAAAGGGCGAATTTATGGGACTTCTCGACCATGATGACTTGTTGGCTCCGAATGCATTGTATGAGATCGTGAATGCACTGCAGGATCATCCGCAGGCAGATGCACTTTATACAGATGAGGATAAGGTAACGACAGATCTGGACGAGCATTTTCAGCCGCATCTGAAGCCGGACTTTAATCTGGATCTGCTGCGTTCAAATAACTATATCTGCCATTTCTTTGTGGTACGCAGAAGCATAGTAGAGAAGGCAGGAGGTTTCCGAAAAGAGTTTGACGGGGCACAGGATTATGATTTTATTTTCCGCTGCACAGAGAATGCCAGAGAAGTGCTGCATGTTCCGGAGATTTTGTATCACTGGAGAACACATAAAGCGTCCACAGCAGATAATCCGGCCAGCAAGATGTACGCTTTTGAAGCGGGAAAGAGGGCGATAGAGGCCCATCTTGAGAGAACGGGTACGAAAGGTACCGTAAGCCATACACAGGATCTGGGGTTTTACCGGGTGAAATATCCGGTACAGGGAGAACCACTGGTTTCTGTGATCATTCCGAATAAAGATGAGAAAGAGACCCTGCAGACTTGTCTGGAGTCATTAAAGAAGAGTACATCCTATCAGAACTTTGAAATCATAATCATAGAGAATAACAGTACGACAGAAGAGATTTTCAAATACTATAAAGAACTTTCCAGAGATCAGCAGATACATCTTCTGCGCTGGGGAAAAGAATTTAATTATTCTGCTATTAATAACTTTGGTGTAGCGCATGCCAGAGGAGAATATCTGCTTTTTTTGAACAATGATGTGAAATCTATTGAGCCGGAGTGGATGGAAGAGATGCTTGGCGTATGCCAGAGACCGGAAGTCGGCGGTGTCGGAGCGAAGCTGATTTATCCTGACAATACGATTCAGCATGCGGGATGCGTGATTGGAATGGGCGGGATCGCAGGGCATATGTTTGTTGATATGCCGGCAGACCGTACGGGGTACCTTCACAAGGCATCTCTGCTTCAGGATATGAGTGCAGTTACCGCAGCATGCCTGATGATGAAGAAAGAAGTATTTGAGCAGGCCGGAGGATTTACGGAAGAACTCGCAGTTGCATTTAATGATGTAGATCTGTGCCTGAAAGTACGAAAAAATAATCATCTGGTTGTATACGATCCATATGCAAAGCTTTATCATATGGAGTCAAAAACAAGAGGAGCCGAGGACAGTAAAGAGAAAGTACGTCGTTTTCAGACGGAAATTGAATATATGCGATGTCATTGGATGGACATCCTTAAAAACGGAGATCCTTATTATAATAAAAACCTGTCCCTTACTAAATGGAATTACTCTCTGAAGCCGATTCCCGGAATGGAGACTGCCGAAACAAGAAATGGACAGAAGAAAGAGAATACAGGGAGGAAATCATGCAGGAAGTATCAGTGATTATTCCGAACTTTAACGGGATGGCTTATCTGGATGGCGTACTTGCAGGCCTGGAGTGCCAGTCAGTGAATAATTTTGAAGTGATTCTGGTGGACAATGGATCAAGTGACGGAAGCTGCGCATTTGTTGCAGCGAGGTATCCATGGGTTCATCTGATCGAACTGCCGGAGAATTTTGGCTTTTGTAAAGCGGTCAATGAAGGGATAAAGGCATCCAGGGCACCGTATGTGCTGCTGTTGAATAATGATATAGAAGTAACTGAGAATTTTATAGAGGAAATGATCTTTGCCATTAAAAGACACCCGAAGGCTTTCTCATGTGCAGCCAGAATGATTCAGTTCCATGACAGAGACAAACTGGATGATGCAGGAAATTATTACTGTGCGCTTGGCTGGGCCTATGCCAGAGGAAAGGGAAAAGATATTCATACTTACGAGAAAGAAGAGCAGATCTTTGCTTCCTGTGCAGGTGCGGCTATTTACAGAAAGAAGATTTTTGATAAGATTGGATACTTTGATGAAGAACATTTTGCATATCTTGAAGATATGGATGTAGGATACAGAGCAAGGATCCACGGATATGAAAACTGGTATGCACCGGATGCGATGGTATATCATGTGGGAAGCGGGACAAGCGGTTCCAGGTATAATCAATTTAAGATCCGCTATTCTTCCAGAAATAATATTTACCTGATCTATAAGAACATGCCGGTTTTGCAGATCATTATAAATCTTCCGTTCCTTGTGATGGGATTTGGAATTAAAATTCTGTTTTTCGCATTAAAAGGATTTGGCAGAGAATATATAGCGGGAATTAAAAACGGTTTTCAGATCAGCAGAAAAAATCAAAAAGTATCTTTTAAACTTCGGAATTTACCAAACTATTTAAAGATACAGCTTGAATTGTGGGTGAATATCTTCCGGCGCTTTTGCGGATGATAAGAAAAAGCAGTAAAATATAACAAATAGCTTCATGGAAATTTTATAAAATTAAGAAGAAGATTTTATTGCTTTTGTAAATCAACTATTATAATATAGAAGCGATAGTAACTGTGACAAAGAGGATATGGTTACGAATCGATAAAAATGAGGTGACAAAAGATTGTTAAAAGACAATGAAAAGAATTTCAGTCGTCTCCATATGCTTGTTGATGCGATCGTACTGGTATTATCTTACTTTCTTGCGTGGCTGATTCGTTTTGTGGGACCTATGGCGGCAACGGCAGTCCGTACAAGAAGTTTTAAGCAGTACATGCTGATGCTGGTCCTCATTGTACCTGTATATTTGTTGCTGTATCAGGCATTTACATTGTACACTCCTATGCGGATGCAGGGGCGCCGACTTGTGCTGGCCAATATTATAAAGGCCAATTCACTCGGGCTCCTTATTCTCATGTTTACATTTTATATGATTGATGAAAGTGATTACTCACGTTCCACATATATTATGTTCTATGTGATTAATATCATACTTCAGTGGTGTGCCCGGATGCTGATATTTACCATTCTCCGGGATATGCGTGAGAAGGGACTTAATCAGAAACAGATGATATGTGTAGGATACAGCCGTGCAGCAGAGGAATATATTGATCGTGTTCTTGCAAATCCTCAGTGGGGATATGTGATACGCGGAATACTTGATGACAACATACCGGCAGGCACAGAATACAAAGGTATTAAGGTTCTTGGAAGAATTGCCAATTTGAATGTGATACTTCCGGAAAACCGTTTGGATGAGATCGCGATCACTCTGGGGTTAAGCGAGTATTATCGCCTGGAAGAGATCGTGGCATTGTGTGAAAAGTCAGGAGTACACACGAAGTTTATTCCGGACTATAATAAGATTATTCCGACGAAACCATATACAGAGGATATTCTGGGACTTCCGGTCATCAACATCCGTTATGTGCCGTTAAACAATACATTCAATGCATTGGTCAAGCGCGCTATGGATATTGTTGGTTCAATCGTGGGAATTATTGTGACTTCGCCATTGATGCTTCTGATGTGTCTGATTATCAAACTGACTTCACCGGGGCCATTGATTTATAAGCAGGAGAGAGTCGGACTTCACAATCAGACTTTCTGGATGTATAAATTCCGTTCTATGGAAGTACAGCCGGAGTCGGAAGAGAAGAAGGCATGGACAGTAAAGAATGATCCAAGAGTAACACCAATCGGAAAGTTTATGCGTCACACAAGCATTGATGAGCTCCCACAGCTTTTTAATATACTGAAAGGTAATATGAGCCTCGTGGGACCACGTCCAGAGCGACCATTTTTTGTGGAGAAATTCAGAGAGGAAATTCCGAGATATATGGTCAAACATCAGGTGCGTCCGGGACTTACCGGATGGGCGCAGGTAAATGGGTATCGTGGAGATACTTCCATAAGGAAAAGAATAGAATGTGACCTTTATTATATTGAAAACTGGAGTATCGGACTGGATATCAAGATCATATTCCTTACATTTTTCAAGGGATTTATAAACAAGAATGCATATTAAGATAAGGGGAAAGAGTATGGCTAAACCAGGAAAAAAGAGAAAAGTACTGTTTGTGCTTGAGATTATCGTACTGTTGCTGTTCATTGGCGGATTATATGTATATGGACAGATTTCCTCCAGACTGGATAAGATCGAACAGCCGGAACTGGATCAGGAAAAAGTAATCGTAAACCAGGAAGCACCGAAGATGACAGGATATAAGACCTATGTAATGTTTGGTATTGATACCAGAGGAGAGGGTTCTCAGTATTCTGCACAGAACAGTGATACAATGATCATTGTAAGTGTAAATAATGATACGAAAGAAGTACGAATGGTATCCGTATACAGAGATACACTTCTGAATATTGGAGATGACACATATACAAAGGCAAATGCGGCTTATGCATATGGCGGACCGGAACAGGCGATTTCCATGTTAAATACAAATCTGGATCTGGATATCTCTGATTATGCTACAGCTGATTTCTCTGCGCTTGTAGAAGTAGTAGATGACCTTGGCGGTCTTGATATTCCGTTATCTTATGCTGAGATCGAGCATATGAATAACTATTGCGTAGAAACTTCCAAACTGACAGGAAAAGATTACACACCGATCGAGAAACCGGAACCAAAACCGGAAGATCAGGAAGCTACAGTTGGAACTTATCATCTGAATGGTGTACAGGTAACTTCTTACTGCCGTATCCGTTATACCGCAAGTCTGGATATGGGACGTACAGAACGTCAGAGACGTGTACTGGGAATGCTTTTTGATAAGGCAAAGATAGCAGGTCTTTCTTCTATTTTTAAGATCATGGATGATGTGTTCCCTATGGTAACGACTTCTCTTTCCAAGCAGGATATTCTGGGACTGATTCCTACTCTGGTAGGATATAAATTTACTGACAGTACAGGTTTCCCGCAGAAGTATAAATTCTCAAATATCAAAGGAAGTATTATCGTTCCTACAGATCTTGAGAACAACGTAGTTGAACTTCATAAGTTCCTGTACAATGATCAGGATTATACTCCATCTTCAGAGGTAGTTGCGCGCAGTAATAAGATTCTGGAGATCGTTGGTGGAGAGAGTAAGCTGGATGATGCTTCAACAGCTACATCCCAGCAGACGGATACCACTAATACAGCAGATACCTTTGTATGGTCTGGCGATAACAGTTCCGGAGGTACAGATTATAGTGGCGATTACAGCTATGATAATGACTATGATAATAGTTATGATAATGGCGGCAGCTATGATGATAACACCGGCGGTGGAGATTATGATAATGGCGGCGGTGATGACGATAACACCGGCGGCGGAGACTACGATAATGGCGGTGGTGATAATAATACCGGCGGTGACGATGGCGGCGGTGATGATGGCGGCGGCGATTATTCCGGCGGAGATGACACCGGTGGCGATACCGGGTTTGATGACGGCGGAGACGCAGATTCAGGAACAAGTTCAGAAGAGGAGTAATCAGGAAACTGAATAAGATTACAAAAGAGGACCATCCATCGGTGAGGATGGTCCTCTTTTTCAGATAAGGAGCAGCGATGACGGATAATATTGATAAATATAACAAAGGTAATGCGACAGTTAAGAATGGGGCAGATGATCAGAAATCTGATAAAACGGATAACTTAGAGAATAATATTGAAGACAACGAGAGAAAGATGGTAGATGTGATCATTCCAACATATCGTCCGGCAAAGGAATTTGGAGAACTGCTTCACCGATTGGAGAAACAGGAATACCGTCCAAATAGAATTCTTGTCATGAATACAGGAAAAGAATATTGGAACAGTGAATGGGAGAACTATCCACTTCTTGAAGTTCATCATCTTGATCAGAAAGATTTTGACCACGGAGGAACCAGAAAGAGAGCGGCAGAGCTTTCGACAGCGGATATTATGGTTTTTATGACACAGGATGCACTTCCGGCAGACCGGAAAATGATCGGAAATCTGGTTCGCGCAGTCAGCAGGAATTCAGGTACGGGTGCAGCCTATGCGAGACAATTACCAAAAGCAGACTGCCGTTTCCTGGAACGTTATACCCGTTCGTTTAATTATCCGGAACAGTCTTCGGTCAAATCGCTGCCGGATGTTGAAACGTATGGAATCAAAACTTACTTTTGCTCCAATGTATGCGCAGCCTATGACAGAGAGATTTATCAAAAAATCGGAGGATTTGTAAACCGGGCGATTTTTAACGAGGATATGATCTATGCCGGAACAATGGTGCAGCAGGGTTATTCTGTGGCCTATGCGGCAGATGCGAAAGTCTATCATTCTCATAATTATTCAGGAAAGCAGCAGTTTCACAGAAATTTTGATCTTGGTGTATCTCAGGCAGAACATCCGGAGATTTTTGAAGGCGTACCTTCCGAAGGCGAGGGAATCCGTCTGGTTAAAAAGAGTCTGAATTATCTGCTCAGAACAGGACATATCTGGCTGATTCCACAGCTGATCTGGCAGAGCGGAATGAAATATGCGGGATATTTTCTGGGAAAAAGATATAAAAAACTGCCACAAAAAGTGATTCTGGCATGTACGATGAGTCCGTATTACTGGAAGAAAAAAGACAGTGAATAACAGGAGAGATTCATAGTCTTGCAGAACACGCCAATTTACGATTATTGTCACATTTTGAACACAATTAGTTGCTATACTGAACCCATAATTTAAATCGAATCAAGTAAGTCCCCTGCGGAGGTTGCGAGGAGCAATAAGCAGTGGGTGGGACTTGCTTGTATCAGGAGGGGTACAAGCCCTCCTGATAAACTGCGGAGCAGTTATTCGGTGTAGAGCCACGTAGCGAAAGCGGGACGGACAGTAATATAGAAAGGGACAGAAGGGAGCGGATTATATGAATGATGAGACAAACTGGGGTGAAGAGCAGAAGAATCCCGGACAACAACCACCCAGATATCAGCATTATCAATTTCATGAAGAATCCCGGACGGCGTTGACAACACCAGATCCCTCTGATAATAAAAAGAATCGAAATTCTTTTCAGAAAAAAGCAGGAACTACGATCGCACTGGCTGTGATTTTCGGGCTGGTGGCATCGGTAGTATTTCAGACGGCAAACTTTACAGCGGACAGACTTTTCGATGCAGGCAAATCTGATGTTCAGATAAAAACCACGGAGAGTGTAGATCAGCAGGAGGCAACAACAGACAGTGCAGATGAGACTGCGACAGCTGCTTCTGAGAACGGAAATGTGGCAGCAGTAGCACAGGCTTCCATGCCCTCAGTAGTTGCGATTACTACAGTAAGTGTTCAGGAGATACCAAGTTTCTTTGGGTATGGTTCACGTCAGTATAAAAGCGCAGCAAGTGGTTCAGGAATTATCGTCGGGGATAATGATGATGAACTCCTGATCGCTACGAACAATCATGTGGTAGAGGGTGCGACAACGTTAAGCGTCTGCTTTATCGGAGATGATGTGTCAAGTGCGGAAACAGAGACAGTGAATGCCGGTGATAATGGAGATCTGAATGTGGAAGATGCGGTCAGTGCCAAGATTAAAGGTACTGATGCGGACAACGATCTGGCTGTAGTTGCAGTACAGAAAGCTGACATTCCTGAGGATACTCTGAATCAGATTAAGATAGCGCAGATAGGAAGTTCAGATGATTTAGTAGTTGGACAGCAGGTGGTGGCTATTGGTAATGCATTAGGGTATGGACAGTCTGTTACATCCGGATGGGTAAGCGCATTGAACAGAACAATTTCTACAGAAGATGGAACAGACAGTACAGGACTGATCCAGACCGATGCAGCAATCAATCCCGGAAACAGCGGAGGCGCACTGCTTGATATGAAAGGGCAGCTGATTGGAATCAATTCCGCAAAATATGCAGACAGTTCCGTAGAAGGCATGGGATATGCCATTCCAATTTCCAAGGCGAAACCAATTCTGGAGGATCTGATGAACCGTGAGACCAGAGAGAAGGTTGATACCAGCGAGAAAGGGTATCTGGGAGTTGTACTCGCAAACCTGACGACAGAAGCAATTCAGATGTATAATATGCCGACAGGTGCTTTCGTAAGAGGTGTAGAAGAAGGTTCGCCGGCAGAGGAAAGCGGTATTTGCAAGGGCGACATTATTGTGAAATTTGATGGCCAGAAAGTCAGCGATGGTGATGATCTGCTGGATAAATTACAATACTATAAATCCGGTGAGAAAATAGAAGCTGTTGTGGCAAGATCGGATAATGGAGAGTATAAGGAAAGTACAATAGAGCTGACTCTCGGAACCAGACCGGATAACGAATAAAAAATATATGGTATCCATATGAAAATTCAAAAAGGCATCGCCGTATGGTGGTGCCTTTGTTACTGTTCACTCCGTTCTCAGTAACGTGTCTTTTTCTGAATTTGGTTGTTTATAAAAGTTTTATTTTGTGATAGAGACAGAGTATGGTATAATCCTATATAAGCAAATCAAAACCACTGACAGGCGTCTATTAATGAACTGGGTATAATTTGCTTTTGAATGTGAATAAACATGGAAAGGAGTCATTATGAGCGAGAACTATAATGATGATGAAATAATAGATAACGATACAGATGATGGAGAAGAGAAGAAAGATAAAGCAGAGAAATTCTGTTTCCTTTGCCGCAGACCGGAGAGTAAGGCTGGCCCGATGATTGAACTGCCGAATAATATCCACGTCTGCACAGATTGTATGCAGAAGAGCTTTAATTCTATGAATCAGCAGTTCAATGACGGAAAATTTAATTATTCAGATCTTCTGAATATGCCTAATGTAAGCATGATCGATCTGAGCAGTTTCCAGAATCCTGTTCAGCAGCCGAAGAAGGCCAGGAAGAAAAAGAAAGAGGAGAAGCCGGTTCTGGATCTTAAGAACATTCCGGCTCCACATAAAATCAAAGAAACTCTTGACCAGTATGTGATCGGTCAGGACAAGGCTAAGAAAGTAATGTCTGTGGCTGTTTACAATCATTATAAGCGTGTGGCGACGGACACTATGGATGAGATCGAAATCGAGAAGTCCAACATGCTGATGATCGGACCTACCGGATGCGGTAAGACCTATCTTGTAAAGACACTCGCGAAACTTCTTGATGTACCGCTTGCTATCGCTGATGCAACGTCTCTTACAGAAGCCGGATATATCGGTGATGATATAGAGAGTGTTGTTTCCAAGCTGCTGGCGGCGGCAGACAATGATGTGGAGCGTGCAGAACATGGCATTATTTTCATTGATGAGATCGATAAGATCGCGAAGAAAAAGAATACCAATCAGCGAGATGTCAGTGGTGAGGCTGTGCAGCAGGGAATGCTGAAACTTCTTGAGGGAAGTGAAGTGGAAGTCCCGGTAGGAGCAAACAGCAAAAATGCGATGGTGCCGCTTGTAACGGTAAATACACGTAATATTCTGTTTATCTGTGGCGGCGCTTTCCCGGATCTGGAGAACATCATCAAGGAAAGACTGAATAAACAGGCATCCATTGGCTTCTATGCAGATCTTAAAGACAAATATGACAATGATCCACATATTCTTCAGAAAGTAACCGTGGAGGATATCCGTAACTTTGGAATGATACCGGAATTTATCGGACGACTTCCGATTATTTTCACTCTGGATGGCCTGACTGAGGATATGCTGGTGAAGATTCTGAAAGAGCCTAAGAATGCGATACTTAAGCAGTATCAGAAGCTTCTGGCACTGGATGAAGTAAAACTGGAGTTTGAAGACGGAGCACTTCACGCGATTGCAGCAAAGGCATTAAAGAAAGATACAGGTGCCAGAGCACTTCGCGCGATTCTGGAGGAATACATGCTTGATATCATGTATGAGATTCCAAAGGATGACAGCATAGGTGAGGTAGTGATCACGAAAGAATACATAGAAGGAAATGGGGGTCCGAGAATCCTTCTTCGTGGTCAGGAACCTGTACTGCTGGAGGGCGTTCACTGATTGTAAATATCCGTTTGGCTGTAGCCGCGAAACAACGGGTAATTATAGATGAATAAGCAACTGTAAATTAATTTGGAAAGGGGCAGATATTATGGCAGCAGAAATTATTGACGGATTGGTTAAAACACTTTCAAAAACAACCAAAGAAATCGGAAAGGCCACCAAAGAATTAGGCGCCCGCGCAGAACAGGGCATCGAAGCACAGAAAATCAGAAATAAGATTGCCAGTGAAGAACGCATCATTGAGAAGATTAAGGTGGATATCGGTGATGTCATTTACAGAAGACACTCTCAGGGTGATGGAATTGACAGTGAACTGAGCGCTTTGTGCCAGGAAATCGACCAGCACTATCTGAAAGTCAGAGAATACAAAGACAGTGCTGCTAATATAAAAGGGCAGAAGATCTGTCCTTCCTGCGAGCGGGAAGTTGATATCAATGTAAGCTTTTGTCCATATTGCGGAACTCCATGTCCGACTCCGGAACCGGCAAAGGATGTAGAGGGTGACACGGTATCTTCTGAGGAAGACTCTGAAGATGGGAGTTGTGGGACTGAGAAAGCGCAGGAAGAAGTACAGCCAGAAGAACCAAAAACAGAAGAGTCTGCAGAAGCAAGTTCAGCACAGGAACAGCCAGTGGAGGAATCAACAGTGGAAGAAGAGACAGTGGAAGAACCGGAAGCAGAAAAAGTAACAGAAGAAGATACAGATAAATAACAGAAGAAAGCCGCTGCCAGAGAAATGCATTTATTAATTTCGATACAGCGGCTTCCCGTATGTGTCCTAAGTACAGCGAATATTAAGTAACCAGAGTTTGTTATTGCTCATTCCGTGTCCGCAACACACTTCGCAATGCACAGTAATCTGAATTTTACAAAACTGTAAAAAAATTACATTATAATTAAAAATGTATTGCAAAAGACAGGGGTATATGATAACCTTATATCGTATCAGAGGGTACAAAAACCGTTACTGGGAACGAAGTAAACAGTAACCCAAAAATCAGGAACAGGAGAGGTAAAGATGAAAAACAGAAAATTATATCAGTTATTTGTCGCAAGTGTGATCAGTGCAACAATGATGACCTCAGGTGTTTGTGTCAATGCAGCTGATTTTGATGACGATACATCTGCAGTGGCAGAACAGACAACTGATGCAGGAGAAGAGATTCCGGATGTAGATGATACTTCTGAATTTCAGTCAGATGCAGCAGAGGCAACTGCCGCAGTAGCTGTCAATTCTACAAATTTTCCGGATGCGAAATTCCGTCAGTATATTTTAGACAATATTGATACTAACAAAGATAAAAAACTTGCTGCTTCAGAAATCAGCGCTGTTACCAAAATCGATATAACAGGATTAGGCGTTGCGAATCTGAAAGGCATTGAGAGATTTACAGCTCTTACAGAACTGTATGCTTCCGGCAATAAGTTAAAAACGGTAAGTCTGACAAAGAATACCAAACTGACTGCCATAAATCTGAGTAAGAACAGCTTAAGCGGAACATTAGACCTCAGCAAATGTACAAGCCTGCAGACAGTAAGATATTCGAACAACAGTCTGACAAAAGTAACAATGCCATCAAAGAAATATCTGAAGAACTTAGATTATGTCGATGCAAGTTACAACAAATTTACAACTCAGACAAATGCAGGGCTGAATATCGGAGACAGCGAGGCACTTCCGAATCTGTCAGAGGTTGATGCATCTCACAATGCGATTACATCCTTTAACTGTGCCGGATTTAAAGGAATCCTGGATCTGCGAAATAATAAGATCACTACATTGGCATTATCCAATGCGACAGAAGGATGTCAGGCAACATCACTTTTCCTTGATGGAAATACATTAAGCAAAACATCTTCCGTAGATTTCACACCGGAATGGATCAGTGAGCCACAGCAGTTCAGCTGTGATTCAAAAGTGGCATCTAAAATAAAGATGGTTAAGGCGAAAGCTTCAGCAGGCACATCATGGAATCAGATATCATTAAGTATTGGCTCCAGCTCTGAGGATGCTACTTATAAGCTTGAGAGAAAAGCAGGAAATGGCGCATATACAACGATTAAAACATGGGGCGAAGGAGAACTTGACGATCCTGAATTCGGCGAGACCTATGATGACACAACAGTTACTGCAGGAACAAGTTATACATATAAACTTACAGCGACTGTAAAGATTAAGGATAAGAATAAAAATGATAAATCCTGGTCTAACTCAGTAGAGGTGAAAGCAAAAGCTGCATCAGCGAAACCAACAGTTACTGTGAAATCATCTAAAAAAGGATATGTAACTGCCAGCTGGAGTGCTACGGATGTAGAAGGATACGATGTATATTATGGAACATCAAAAACTTCTATTAAAAAAGCATTAGCGAAAGGAACAACCAAAAAGAGTGCATCCAAGAAACTTACAAGTGGAAAGACTTATTATTTCAGAGCACGCGCTTATAAAACTGTAAATGGAAAGAAAGTATATACAGACTACAGTTCTGTAAAGAAAATAAAAATTAAATAAATGACATTTAAGAGCCGGCAGATGTGAAAGCAGATATCTTTTACAGAGCCGGCTTTTTGTATCACAGGAACATTACGGAGTAATTTCCATGATATAAAAAGCCCTCCGGGCAGGATTGTTTCTTACACTGCTCTCAGACAGCCGGCGAAAGCGGAGCATTGATATCCGCCTGAAGGGAATAGGAGGGATATTTTTGAAGAAACTTTTTAAATTCGGGTATAAAATAACCATTTGTTTTGTAATGATGCTGATACTGCAGACAGGAATGATAACAGCAGTATATGGTGCTGCCAAAAAACCGGAAACCCCTGTGCTGAGTGGAAAGGCCAGTGGAAATGAAGTAATGCTTACATGGAATAAAGTAAAGCGGGCTTCCGGATATCATATTTTTTTATACTATAAAGCCTATGGAAAGTATAAATGCGTGGGCAGAATTAAAGACAAGAATATCACGAGTTTTAAACTGACAGGTTCTACAGATAAAATATATACATATAAAATACGTTCCTATCTGAAATCGGGCAGTGAAACTTTGTATAGCCCGTTCTCAAAAACATTAGAGATAAAAACAGCACCCGGAAAACCAGTTATTACCAGGACACAAGTAAAAGAAGAAGGAGTTTCTGTGCAGTGGAAAAAAATCAATTCAGCACAGGGATACCAGGTGTTCAGATCAGAAAAAATGAATGGTAGATATAAGAGAATCAAAGTGATTTCCGGTAACAGTACATTTAGTTATCTTGACACAGAAGCTGTCTGTGGAAAGACTTATTATTACAAAATACGGGCATATGTAAAAAATCAGGGAAATGTAGTATGCTCTGAATCAAGTGATTCTGCAAAAGCGGTTCAGCGGACAACGATCATGATCGGAGATTCAAGAACAGATATGATGAAAGATGTTGTTGAGAATGATAAGATTACATGGATCTGTGAAGTTGGTATGGGATATAAATGGCTCAGAGATACAGCACTGAAAGAATTACAGGAACAGATGAAAGGAAATGAGGACATTTTTATCTGGCTTGGTGTAAATGATGTATATAATATTTCAAACTATATCAGCCTGCTAAATGAAGAGGTACCAAAGTGGAAAGCAAAAGGAGCGAATGTGTATATTGTGGCGGTGGGACAGGTGACTAAGGATCCTTATGTGACAAATGAAGAAATCGAAGAATTTAATTCCAGGATGAAAAATGAAGTTGCCAATGTGAAATATCTGGATCTCTATTCTTATTTAAAGAAAAATGGATATCGAACGACAGATGGAACGCATTACGATAACGAGACTACATGGAAGATATACAGATATCTGATGTCTTTTGTATCATGAGAGAGCCTGTTATATTGCCTTCATTCAGACAAACCTGTTGCAAATGTGATGCATATCTTGCAGAAAGTCTTTTTTCAGGCATGCTCTGGTGTAGATAGTATGCAGATTGCAGAAATGATTTTTCAAACATATTCTGGTATATAAAAGAAAAATGGGAAGTCTTGTTAAAAGACTTCCCATAAATAAAAAATAATGCAGAAGATGGGACTTGAACCCACACGATATTGCTACCACAGGCACCTGAAGCCTGCGCGTCTGCCAATTCCGCCACTTCTGCATTTCTTATTTATCAACCGCTCTCTCGCGACTGCTCATTTATAATAACCGATACATGGATAAAAGTCAATAGGTTTTTTGAAATTTTTTTAATTTTTTTTACAGTAGCTTCAAAACAGACAATTTCTGAGTTTAACCAAATCAAGTAAGTCCCCTGTATCAATTGCGAAGAGCAATAAGCAGTGGGTGGGGACTTGCTTGTATCAGAAGGGGTACAAGCCCCTTCTGATAAACTGCGAAGCAGTTATTTGGTTATGAGCAAGTAGCGAAAGCGGATTGCGAATATCCGATTGACATTGGAAATCTGACAATACAAAAAGTTTTTTGGTGCAAACTTAATTATTTTTAGCGTCTCATAAGGTTGAAAAAACCACTTCACTGTGATACAATCTTGAAGATTTAGGAAAAAATAAGTGATAGACACAATATAAAGATAAGAAAGGGAGATTGTATGAAAGCATTTCTGATATTAGAAGATGGCCATGTGTTCAAAGGTACAAGCATTGGTTCAACGAGAGACGTTATCAGCGAAATCGTCTTTAATACTTCCATGACCGGTTATCTGGAAGTAATGACCGACCCTTCCTATGCAGGACAGGCAGTATGTATGACTTATCCCCTCATTGGGAATTACGGAATCTGTTATGATGATCAGGAGTCATCAAAGCCATGGGTGGACGGCTTTATTGTCCGCGAATTATCCCGTGTCCCAAGTAATTTCAGAAGCGTGGACACGATTCAGCATTTCTTAACAAAGCATGATATTCCAGGTATTGCCGGAATTGATACCAGAGCATTGACGAAGATCCTTCGTGAGAAAGGTACCATGAACGGTATGATCACCGTCAATGAAAATTACGATTTAGATACAATTATCCCCCAGTTAAAAGCATATACAACAGGTAAGGTAGTAGAGAAGGTAACATGCCGCGAGAAAGAAATCTTAAAAGGCGATGGCCCGAAAGTAGCACTTCTTGACCTGGGAGCAAAGAGAAACATTGCACGTTCCCTGAATGAAAGAGGATGTGAGGTTACAATTTATCCGGCACTGACACCTGCGGAAGAGATTCTGGAGGCAAATCCGGATGGCATTATGTTAAGTAACGGCCCTGGAGATCCAAAGGAATGTACTTCTATTATAAAAGAAATAAAAAAATTATACGATTCTGAAGTTCCGATCTTTGCAATCTGTCTTGGACATCAGCTGATGGCACTTGCAACAGGTGGAGATACCCATAAGATGAAATACGGACACAGAGGCGGAAACCATCCGGTCAAAGACCTTGCAACAGGACGTGTTTACATTTCTTCCCAGAACCATGGCTATGTAGTAGATGCTGAGGGACTTGAAGAGAAAAACATTGCAAAACCTGCATTTGTTAATGTCAATGACGGCACAAACGAAGGTATGGCATACGAAGGAAAGAACATCTTTACTGTACAGTTCCATCCTGAAGCATGCCCGGGACCGCAGGATTCCAGCTACCTGTTTGACAGATTTATGGATATGATGGGAGGAAATAAATAATGCCAAGAAATAAAGACATTAAAAAAGTACTTGTAATTGGTTCCGGCCCGATTATCATCGGCCAGGCAGCAGAGTTTGACTATGCAGGAACACAGGCATGCCGTTCCCTGAAAGAAGAAGGCATTGAGGTTGTTCTTCTTAACTCCAACCCTGCAACCATCATGACAGATAAAGATATCGCTGACAGAGTTTATATCGAGCCTCTGACAGTAGAAGTAGTAGAACAGCTTATCCTGAAAGAGAAACCGGACAGCGTCCTTCCTACACTGGGCGGCCAGGCAGGATTAAACCTTGCCATGGAGCTGGATGAGAAAGGTTTCCTGAAAGAACACAATATAAGACTGATTGGTACCACAGCTCTGACCATCAAGAAAGCAGAGGACCGTCAGGAATTTAAAGATACTATGGAGAAGATCGGTGAGCCGATCGCAGCATCCAAGGTTGTTACAACAGTAGAAGATGGTCTTGCATTTACAAATACCATCGGCTATCCGGTAGTTCTCCGTCCTGCTTACACACTCGGTGGAAGCGGCGGCGGTATCGCCCATAATGAATATGAACTCCGTGAAATCCTGGAGAATGGTCTCCGTCTTTCTCGTGTAGGTGAAGTTCTGGTAGAGCGCTGCATCGCAGGATGGAAAGAGATTGAATATGAAGTAATGCGTGACAGCGCAGGAAACTGCATCACAGTCTGCAACATGGAGAACATTGACCCGGTTGGTGTTCATACAGGTGACTCTATCGTAGTTGCTCCGTCTCAGACACTGGGAGATAAAGAATATCAGATGCTCCGTACTTCAGCCCTGAACATCATCACAGAGCTTGGAATCACAGGCGGATGTAATGTTCAGTACGCTCTGAAACCGGACAGCTTTGAATACTGTGTAATCGAGGTTAACCCGCGTGTAAGCCGTTCCTCTGCACTTGCAAGTAAGGCAACAGGTTACCCGATTGCAAAGGTTGCAGCAAAGATTGCCCTAGGTTATACACTGGATGAGATTCCGAATGCGATCACAGGAAAAACATATGCAAGTTTCGAGCCAATGCTTGACTACTGTGTAGTTAAGATCCCGAGACTTCCATTTGATAAATTTATCACTGCAAAGAGAACCCTTACTACTCAGATGAAGGCTACAGGTGAGGTTATGAGTATTTGCCATAACTTTGAAGGTGCCCTGATGAAAGCTATCCGTTCTCTGGAGCAGCACGTAGACAGCCTGATGTCCTACGACTTCACACAGCTTACAGACGAGGAACTCCTTGCAGAGCTGGAAATCGTAGATGACCGCAGAATCTGGAAGATTGCAGAAGCAATCCGTCGTGGTATGCCGCAGTCCATGCTTCATGACATCACACAGATTGATATCTGGTTCATCGATAAGATTGCAATCCTTGTAGGTATGGAAAATGCTCTTAAGACCAGAAAGCTTACAAAAGAGCTTCTCCTTGAAGCAAAACGCATGGAATTCCCGGACTACATCGTTGCACGTCTGACAGGCAAAACGGAAGAAGAGATTAAAGCTCTCCGTGAAGAATATCAGATTAAAGCAGCATATAAGATGGTTGATACCTGTGCCGCAGAATTTGCGGCAGCAACACCATATTACTATTCTGTATACGGTGATGAAGGCACAGAGAATGAAGCAGTAGCAACACCGGATAAAAAGAAAATCCTGGTACTTGGTTCCGGCCCGATCCGTATCGGCCAGGGTATTGAGTTCGACTTCTGTTCCGTACACTGTACATGGGCATTTGCAAAAGAAGGCTATGAGACGATTATCATCAACAACAACCCGGAAACAGTAAGTACAGACTTTGATATTGCAGATAAACTGTATTTCGAGCCTCTGACACCGGAAGATGTTGAGAATGTAGTAAATATCGAGAAACCGGACGGAGCAGTTGTACAGTTTGGTGGTCAGACAGCTATCAAATTAACAGAAGCACTGACAAAGATGGGGGTTAAGATCCTCGGAACATCTGCTGAGAACGTAGATGCAGCAGAAGACAGAGAACTTTTCGACGAGATTCTTGAAAAATGTGAGATCCCGAGACCAAAGGGACAGACAGTATTTACTGCTGAGGAAGCTAAGAAAGCGGCAAATGAGCTGGGCTATCCTGTTCTGGTTCGTCCTTCCTATGTACTTGGCGGTCAGGGCATGAGAATCGCTGTAAGCGATGAGGACGTAGAAGAGTATATCGGTGTGATCAACCAAATCGCACAGGAGCACCCGATCCTTGTTGATAAATATCTGATGGGTAAGGAAATCGAAGTCGATGCTGTATGCGATGGCGAGGATATCCTGATCCCTGGTATCATGGAGCACATTGAGCGTGCCGGAATCCACTCCGGTGACAGTATCTCCGTATACCCGGCAAAGACCATCAGCGAAAAAGCAAAAGAGACAATTGCAGAATACACCAGACGTCTTGCAAGAGCACTGCATGTTATCGGTATGATCAACATCCAGTTCATTGTTCTTGGAGATGATGTATATGTAATCGAGGTTAATCCTCGTTCCAGCCGTACTGTACCGTACATCAGCAAGGTAACAGGAATCCCGATCGTTCCTCTTGCAACTAAGGTAATTCTTGGATACAAGCTGAAAGACATGGGCTATGAACCGGGACTTCAGCCGGAAGCAAAACACTATGCGATCAAGATGCCTGTATTCTCATTTGAGAAGATCCGCGGCGCTGATATCAGCCTTGGACCGGAAATGAAGTCCACAGGTGAGTGTCTTGGTATTGCTGAGACATTCAATGAAGCGCTTTATAAAGCATTTATCGGAGCTGGTATCCGTCTTCCGAAACACAAAAACATGATCATCACTGTTAAAGACGAAGACAAACAGGATATCATCCCGATCGCAAGAAGATTCGAAGCACTTGGCTACAGAATCTATGCTACACTGGGAACTGCAAAAGTCCTCAAAGAAAACGGAATCAAAGTCATCCGTACAAATAAGCTGGAGCAGCCTGCACCGAACCTTATGGACCTTATCCTTGGTCATAAGATCGACGTTGTCATCGATACTCCACCACAGGGTGTAGAACATCAAAAAGATGGTTTCGTCATCAGACGTAACGCCATCGAGACAGGTGTCAATGTCCTTACTTCTCTGGATACAGCAGAAGCACTGGCAACCAGCCTTGAGAATACAGACCTGAATAATTTATCTCTTATTGATATTGCTACGATCGCAAGGCGATAATTTTACAGCAGATAAATGATATAGTATAAAATGAAAAGACAGCAGTTGCATTTTCTTTGTGGAAGATGGCAGCTGCTGTCATATTTTATCTTATATGAGGATTGCTATAGTACGAAAATTGCAAATTACAGTTGTGCCGGCATCATGGTGTGTAATATAATCATATAAGCAGATAAAAGAAAATAGATGAATGCTGTAAGAAAGGAAAGATTATGGATTTTATTGAACTGTTAAAGGTCATTTTCCTTGGGATTGTGGAGGGAATCACAGAATGGCTCCCGATCAGCAGTACCGGACATATGATCCTGGTGGATGAGTTTCTGAAACTGAATGTGACAGAGGATTTTAAGAATCTGTTTTTCGTAGTGATCCAGCTTGGCGCGATCCTTGCGGTTGTAGTTCTCTACTGGAACAAATTGTGGCCGTTTTATATCAGACCAATTTCAAAGAAGCAGCAGGCAGTGCTTAACAGGCATGGTGCAGTGTCCAGAGGAATTCTTACTTTTGTGGAGAAATTCTGTGATAAAGAGAAATGGGTGCTCTGGTTTAAAATTATAGTAGCCTGTATACCGACGATTGTTATCGCACTTCCGTTTAATGATGTCATTGAAGAGAAATTTAATAACTATGTAGTAGTTGCCATTGCACTGATCGTATATGGTATCCTCTTCATTGTCATTGAGAACTATAACAAGAGAAGAAGACCAACCTGTACAAATCTGGAAAATCTGTCATTTAAGACTGCATTCATCATCGGTCTGTTCCAGGTACTCTCCGTAGTTCCGGGTACATCCCGTTCAGGTTCCACTATTATCGGAGGTATTCTTGCAGGAACCTCCCGTACAGTAGCAGCAGAATTTACGTTCTTCCTGGGAATTCCGGTCATGTTCGGAGCCAGTCTGCTGAAAATCCTGAAATTCGGTTTCTCTTTCACAGGAACAGAGGTGATGATCCTGATCGTGGGAATGGTAGTAGCATTTGTAGTTTCCATTATCGCGATCAAATTCCTGATGGGATACATAAAGAAACATGACTTCAAGGTATTCGGATGGTACAGAATCGCACTTGGTATTCTGGTGCTTGGATACTTTATCGGAAAAACACTTCTTGGTTAATGCATAAGAAAAGCCTTGCTGTATAAGCGGCATGTACGTCATAAGCGTATATCCCGGACAGCAGGGCTTTTTATCATGTTACAGGATTCCTATATGCAGATCATTTCACCGGTATAAGAGGTGTCATAACCTGTCAGATGATGAATCTCAGTTTTGAAATCTTCAGACTGTACAATTTCCACAAGAGCAGAGAACCCCGGATTTTTCACTGATTTCGCAGGAATTGCCAGATACATTTGCATATCAGTTACAGGGACGAAATCAAGTCCCGGAAAATAACGTGCGATCATTTCTTCTCCCAAAGCAACATTCGCTCTGTGCTCAAAAACAGCAGATGCAGATGACATATCAGAGACAGCTTCATTTCTGTATCCGCTGATCTTTTCAGAAGAGATTCCCCGTTCTTTTAACAGACGGTCCAGATAAACCCTGCGGGCACTTCCTTTTTCACGATTCATAAAAACAACTTTCGGATTCGTCAGGTCCTCTACAGAAGAAATTTTTTCAGGATTTCCGGCCTGTACATAGAAGCCGACAGAGTATTTATATAAAGAAAGAAGTACCAGCGGGATTCCGGGAACCAGGTGACGGATATCATCTACATCCAGACTGGTAGCAGCGATATGTGCCTTTTCGAAATACAGGGAATAAAGTCCGTTATAGTCATTCATATGAGACTGCAGGACAGGAAGCCCATCAGGATGAGCGGACATTTTGCCGAGAAGAAGTTCCAGGGCAGCAGAAGTCTGGCCGCCTAAAATGATACCACTGGAATGAAGCAGATAATCCCTCTTCAGCAGAGAACTCTCAGGTTCAAAATTAACAGAAGTGTACGGAATATCCTGCCCGCTTCCGGAATTGCCGGAACTGCTTCTGTTAAGATATTGTGTCAACTGTTCTTCACTGACCCTGAGCTGTTTTCCGATTTTGGAAGATTCCAGCTCACCGCGCTTGATAAGTTCATAGACCGTCGTCTTTTTGATCTTCAGACGGTCTGCGACCTCCTGAGCTGTGTAAAGTTTATTCATCAATACCTACCATGACATTAGTAGCCTTGATCACTGCATAAGCATCAGAACCTACTTTCAGGTTTAATTCTTCAACTGCTGCACAGGAGATGGTTGCTGTGATAATGTTTCCGCCGCCAATATCAATAGAAACGATGGAGTTTACAGCTCCGTTATTGATACTTACTACTTTCCCCTTTAACTGATTGCGTGCACTTAATTTCATGATAATTACCTCACTGTTTATTATTTTTTTCTATAGATTTATCTGATACCCGATCAAAGGCCGGAAAGTTGTTTATGCCGGTAAAAATAAGGCTTTCGACCTTTTATCATTTACATGATAACATATACAAATAAAATTGACAAGAATACAAAAGTTTTGTACAATAGATACAAAAGGAAACAAAACTGAATAAAACAAAACGAAACTGAATGAAAGACGGTAAAAATATGAGAAAGAAATTAATTGCAGCAATGATGGCAGGAGTACTGAGCGCAGGAATGCTCAGCACAGGAGTTTTCGCAGCAGATACAGACTTAAAAGGTGAAGTCAACACATTCATCGCAGCAAGCTTAAGCAATGCAATGGAAGAAATCCAGAAAGATTTCAATGAGACATATCCTGATGTTGAAATCCTTTACAATGCAGACAGTTCAGGTACATTACAGACACAGATCGAAGAGGGCGCACGCTGCGATATCTTCTTCTCAGCAGCTGATAAACAGATGAATGCTCTGGTAGACGAAGATCTGGCTAAGAAAGATACTGTAGAAGATATCCTTGAGAATAAAGTGGTTCTGATCAAACCTAAGGATGGAGAAACAAAAGTTACAGGATTTGAGAACATTACAGATGCAGCCAATATTGCACTTGCAGGTGACAGTGTTCCGGTTGGACAGTATGCCAGAGAGATTTTTGACAACCTTGGAATTACAGATGAAGTAAATAAGATGGAGATCAATGAAGGTAAGAACGTATCTGAAGTTCTTGCAGCAGTAAGTGAAGGAAGTAATGAGATCGGTATCGTTTATGCTACAGATGCAGCTTCCGTTGCAGATAAAGTAGACGTTATCGCAGAAGCTCCGGCTGATGCACTGAAGACACCTGTTCTCTATCCGGTAGGTCTTATCGAAGACAAAGAGGCATCTGAGGATGATACAGCAGCCGCAGAAGCATTCCTTGAGTACATCAAATCTGACGACGCTATGAAAGTATTTGAGAAATATGGATTCACAGCATACAGAGCAGACGATGCTGATGCTTCAGAGGGAGATGAGACAGAAGCAACAGAAGAAGCAGATGACACAGAAACAAATGCTGAGACAGAGAAAACAGAGGAAGCTAAATAAGAATGAGTGAATTTCTGGCAGAAATAAACTGGAGTCCTTTATGGATTTCACTGAAAACAGGTTTTACGGCTACTGTGATCGCGTTCTTTCTGGGAATATTCTTTGCGAGACTGGTGATGAAGATGAAGCCTGTTTCCAGAGGCATACTGGATGGTATCCTGACCATGCCTCTGGTACTTCCCCCGACAGTGGCCGGTTTCATCCTGCTTCTGCTGTTCAGCCTGAGACGTCCGTTGGGGGCATTTCTGCTGGATAATTTTGACATTAAGATCGTACAGACCTGGAAGGGCTGCGTGATCGCAGCATCTGTAATTGCGTTTCCGTTGATGTACAGAAATGCACGCGCTGCATTTGAACAGGTGGATGTGAATCTGATTGCAGCAGGCAAGACACTTGGTATGAGTGACAGAAGAATCTTCTGGACAGTTGTCATGCCGACAGCAGGACCCGGAATTGCTTCCGGTACGGTGCTTGCATTTGCCAGAGCAATCGGAGAATACGGTGCTACATCCATGCTTGCAGGAAATATTCTTGGCAAGACAAGAACTGTTTCTGTCGCCATTGCTTCTGAAACTGCGGCGGGAAATTATGGAATGGCAGGTTTCTGGGTAGTTGTGATTCTTATTATTTCATTTGTGATCGTTGCGGCAATCAATATTGTTTCCGGTAAGGGAATGAAGATGGGCAGGTGGATGTAATGGCAGTCAGTGTGGATATTGAGAAGAAACTTCATGGCTTCACTCTGAAAGTAAAGCTTGAGAGTGATGGTTCTCCAATGGGGATTCTTGGAGCATCTGGAAGCGGAAAAAGTATGACTCTGCGCTGTATTGCAGGAATCCAGACACCGGACTCAGGAAGAATTGTTGTAAATGATAAAGTTCTTTTTGATTCAGAAAAGAAAATCAATCTTAAACCGCAGGAGAGGAAGGTTGGCTATCTTTTTCAGAACTATGCACTTTTTCCTACCATGACTGTAGAGAAGAATATTGCATGCGGATACAGAGGAGATAAGAAACAGCTTAAAGCAAAAGTGGCAGATTACATAGAGCGCTATCAGCTTAACGGGCTGGAGAAGCGTTATCCGGGACAGCTTTCCGGAGGTCAGCAGCAGCGTGTCGCACTGGCACGAATGATGATCGGAGAACCGGAAGTCATCCTTCTGGATGAACCGTTCTCAGCACTGGATGGATATCTGAAAGATATCATGCAGCGTGATATGCAGAACTTTCTTAATGAGTACACAGGTGATATGATTCTGGTCACTCACAGCCGTGATGAGGCTTACAAGTTCTGCGGACATCTGACAATTCTGGACAGCGGTCAGGCACTTACTACAGGAGAAACAAAGAAACTCTTTGAACGACCCGGTATTCTGCAGGCAGCCAGACTGACAGGATGTAAAAATTTCTCAACTGTACAGAAGATGGGAGAACACAACATTTATGCAGTGGACTGGGATCTGATGCTGCAGACAAAAGATGTGGTGCCGGATGATGTTACCCATGTGGGAATCCGCGGTCACTGGATGAAAGGTGCATCTGAAGGCGGAGAGAACCACATGGAAGTGGAAGTTGTGGAATATATTGAAACGACCTTTGAACATCAGTATTTACTGAAGAACAAGAAAGGCGGAGACTGTCAGCCGGTCTGGTGGATGTGTCCGAAAGGAGATTTCGAAGAAGACCCGCAGGCAAAAGTCCCGAAATATATCTGCTTTCCGACAGAGCATCTGATGTTGCTGAAAGATATAAAATAAGAACTATAAAAGTCAGTGGAGACTCGTAAGCATCGCAGAAGACTTACCTGATTTGGTTAAAAATGAAAAGTGCTGTATCTTCATTTCCAGGAAAGAAGATACAGCACTTTTTGCAATCTGAATTATGACAGATTACTGTTGAAAAGATAATCAATATAAGACACAGCTTCTGATAAATGAGGGGAGTTGGAAATCACTCCCAGATAAACAGTGCCGTTCATGCCTGCATTTTTTAAATAGACAGATTCGGAAATATCCAGTCCCATGGGATATTCCTTTGTCTCAGCTGAGTAAGTAACAGAAGGGTCCAGATATATATCTACTGAATTATCGTTCAGGATTTTTGTATTTGTCTGAAGAAATGGAGAAACTTCCTTATATAATCCGGGATTTTTTTGCTGAAGCAGTTTCTCAAGATCGCAGAGATAACCATTTTGGGAAAAGGCGTCAAATGCTTCTTTGTTCATGAATACAACATCAAGTGATTCACTGTCAATTGCTCCAAGGATCTTCATACGGGAGGCGTAGGTGTATTCGTGGTTAGGATTATTTTCGTTATCTGTAAGATATAAACCTTTGTACAGACGAACCTCATTTCTGGAATCATTAATTTTCTGTGCGTCAAGAAAACCATTTCCAAGCTGTTCGCTCAGTTCTTCATCTGGAACGAAATTTACAAAGGCAGCAGACAGAATCTGATTTTTTTCTGTAAAGTGTCCATACAGAATATATCCTATGATGTATATCACAATACATACAAAAATAATCGGCAGTTTATAATAATCCCAGATATACCTGATTTTTGCTTTTGTGCCTGGCAGACTGGAAATTCTGGTATGAGTGGAAGTCATAAACGAGTCTCCTTTATAAAAATCATGTACGTAAAGGACTGGAAGTTTCTGAAATACTTTTTTCCTCCAGAAGTTTCATAATGTTGGAAAGAAGACAGGAGCATAAAAATGCACAGAGTCCTTCGCCAAAGATAATTGCCGGTGTGAAGAAACGGATTACAACCACTGTCATTATAAAATAGATAACCATCATCAAAACTGTACAGAGGAGAAAACGCATTCCTGTGATAATGGAGTTTTTAAACATGGCAGGAATGGAGTTTTCAAAGCGCGCCATTAATGGGAAAATGTAGAGAAGAACAATGGCATAGGCAATTACTGCAACAATAAAAACAGCTGTTATGATGGTCCAGAAAACATTTTCAAATCGCAGGTGGTATAACACATAGCCGTCTATGCCAAGGATGATTCCGATTCCCAGTAAAATAAGCCATACGATTGTGCTCTGGCGGAAATTACTCTTAAAGGAATGAAAGAAGTCTTTGGTAATGTTTCCTTCTTCATTTCGTGCCATTTTCAGAGTGACATAAAAAAGTGCAGTTGTGGAAGCACCGGCGGTAACAACAGGAATACAGCAGATGAACCATAAAATGTTCAGGTAAACGCTGAGTGCTGTTTTGGTTATAAACTGCATAACTGTATTATCCGGATTGAAGAAATTTTTCATAATATAATTACCTCCTGTCAGATTGGGAGCTGGATCAGTCTCCGGTGGAGTCTCGATAAATGAGGCTGGTTTCTGTGTATATGGTGCGATAGTTCAGAGACGGATTTTTGATCCGGGATATCAGAAGATGAACAGCGGAAAATCCCATGATCTGGCTGTGAATGTGGATGGTAGTCAGAGGCGGCATAACAATCTTTGATTCCGGAGAATCATCAAAACCACAGATATAAACATCTTCAGGAATGGAATATCCCAGTTTGCGAAGCACATGCATGGTATCAATGGCAACAAAATCGTTGGCACATATGATTACTTCCGGAAGCTTTTCTAATTTCACGAAACACCGGGTAAGATAATCCTGATAATCTTCGGAACCGGGATTTTCTACCCCTTCTTTGTTTTCCAGCATGCAATAATCTTCATTATAATCCAGCCCAAGAAGAAACATGGCGTCACGAAATGCCATATAACGTTCCCAGAAGGACTGGCAGTGAAAACGTTCTCCTACAAAACCAAAACTCTTTTTTCCTCGTCGGATCATTTCCTGTATAAAACTGTAGATACAGGACTGGTTATCCATATAAAGCCGGTCTGCCTTTAAGGGGGCAGCAAGACCTGCGACTGGTGAATCAACAAAGAGAACAGGAATATCCAGATTGCAGACCATCTGACTGTAGGCGTGATCGAAAAGTTCATAACAGATGATTCCTGAAGTTCTGGAAGCGTCGAAGGTGACCGGAAGCTTCTGGCTCTTTAATTCATTTCCCAGAATACGGTGCATGGAAAGGCTGTATCCCATCTGAGAGATTTCTCTCTGGAATTTGTCAAGCATGGTAGAAGAAAAGTGGGAATCTCCCAGAAACTTCGTTGTCAGCAGTGCGATTTCCTTATTATTAGACTGTGAATCAGAAGCATTGTTCTGATTTGTGATATCTTCCAGTGTTGCAGCGTAGGAAAACTGTTTATATCCCATTTCTACTGCTTTTCTGAGAACCTTTTCTTTTGTGGCATCAGCCAGGATGCCGGTATTATTGATTGCTTTTGAAACTGTATTTCTGGATAGGCCGAGGGCATCGGCAATATCCTGTATGGTTACTCGTTCAGGCATAATTACCTCCTGTTTTTAATAATTTTATGGAGTTATTTCTTATATATATAACTATTGTAATGTAAAATGGATGAAATGTCAAATGATAAATGTAAAAATGTAAAATAAAAGAATGTCACAAATGTAACAGAATATAGATAAAAAGTATAAATATACAATAGGAGATAAAAATATAGTTGTGCAAAGTGTAAAAGCTATATTGACAAATGTAAAAATATATGGTAAAACAATGTTATAAATCAAAAAGATAATTTTACAGATGCACAAACGATGATCGTAAAAAAGTCAGAAAAATAGTTACAAATGTAAAATTATCAGGAGAAGGAGAAAGGAGGAGATTCTGAAACTATGAGTGGAAAAACTATGAGTGTTTCAGAAAAGAAACAAGGAGAGAAAAAGCAGGGACTTCATAACACACTGGTCTATGTGAAACAGCACTGGCAGCTTTATGTGATCTTTCTGTTTCCGGCACTTATCCTGACTCTGATATTCAAGTATATACCGATGGGCGGAATCCTGATCGCATTCCAGAGGTATAACCCGATCAGAGGAATTATGGGAAGTGAATGGGTAGGACTGACATATTTCAAACGGTTTTTGTCATCTCCGGATTTTATGAGATATCTGGTAAATACACTGAAGCTTAGTATTTACGGATTATTGTGGGGATTTCCAATACCGATCCTGCTTGCATTTCTGTTAAACAGAATTGAGAGTAAAGGAATTAAGAAAAAAGTCCAGCTTATCCTTTATATGCCAAACTTTGTTTCTGTAATTGTACTGTGCGGTATTGTAAGAATTTTTCTTTCCGTAACAGGTCCGGTAAACCTTTTACTGGGCACAAGCATTAACTTTATGACAATGCCGGAGGCATTCAGATCCATTTATATTATCAGCGGTATCTGGCAGGGTGCAGGATGGGCGTCCATTATGTATACGGCTTCACTTTCCAATGCAAGTCAGGAACTGAAGGAAGCGGCCGTCATTGATGGTGCCAACATTTTCCAGCAGATTAAGGCTGTAGAGTGGCCGGCGATCAAAGATATGGTAGTCATCCAGTTTATTCTCCAGGCCGGTAACATTATGAGTATTGGATTTGAAAAAGCATATGCACTTCAGACAGACCTGAACCTGCCTTCTTCAGAAATCATTGCTACATATGTATACAAAAAAGGTCTGTTGGATGGAGATTACAGCTTTTCTACAGCTGTAGGTCTGTTTAATACAGTGATTAATGTAATCCTGCTGATCATAGTAAATAAAGTTGTTGCAAAAATGAATGACGGTAAAGGTTTATAGGGAGGAAGAATATCATGAAGAAAAAAAGCAGATTTGCCAGATACTCCCTGCAGGATAAGGCATTATTATTAACAGGATATATTTTATTAGGACTTTTTGTAATTGCGATCGTAGTTCCAATGTGTTATATCGTAGTAGCATCCTTTATGGACCCGATCACTCTTCAGAATAAAGGAATTACCTTTGATTTCAGCAAATGGACACTGACAGCTTATCAGAGAGTTATTTCCAATGCACAGATCTGGATCGGGTTTAAAAATGCGGTAGTTTATTCAGTTATTTTTACAATTGTATCTGTACTGATCACACTGTTTGCAGCTTATCCTATGTCCAGAGCCGATTTTAAGGGAAGAGGATTTTTCAATGTTATCTTTATGATCACTATGTTCTTTGGAGGCGGATTGATCCCTACATACTTGCTGATCAGCAACCTGGGACTTCTGGACAGCATGTGGGCGGTTATCCTGCCTGGTGCTTTCAGCGTATGGAATATGATCATTGCCAGAACATTTTATCAGGGAATTCCTTCTGAACTTCGTGAGGCAGCAGAAGTAGATGGTGCCAATGAGATGGTATATTTCTTTAAGATCCTTCTTCCGGTATGTACACCGGTTATTGCAGTGCTGGCATTATGGCAGTTTGTAGCAATGTGGAACAGTTACTTTGATGCAATGATCTATCTGAATGATTCTGCAAAACAGCCATTGCAGCTGGTTCTCCGTTCTATTCTTATCCAGAACCAGCCGGAGTCAGGAATGATCTCAGATATGCAGAGTACCGCAGCAAGAGCACAGCTCGCAGAACTTCTGAAATATGCAACAATTATTATATCAAGTTTACCATTGTTGGTAATGTATCCGTTTTTCCAGAAATATTTTGATGCCGGTATTATGGCTGGCTCTATCAAGGGATAAAGAGAGGAGAAGAGTATGAAAGCAAAAAAAATAAAAGCATTTATGGCAGCAGCACTGGCAGTTTGTATGGTAGCTTCCATGACAGGATGTGGAAAGAGTAAAGTGGCACTTAATGACGGAGAATTTCAGGAAGTAGACAAGGCAGAACTGGAATTTCCACTGAAAGAAAAAACAGAGATTTCCGGTATGACAAGCTATCCGGCAAACACAGAGTCTGACCCGAATAAGAGAACCATCTTCAAACGTCTTCAGGAAAAAACAAATGTTGAAGTAAAATGGAATGCAATCCAGTCAGACCAGTGGAGTGATAAGATCTCTCTTGCAATGGCAAACCCCAAGGAATTATCGGATTTCGTATTTTCAGCAGGTTTCAGTGACAGTGATCTTCTGAAATATGCAGACCAGGGAATCATCATTGCTCTGGAAGATTACATAGATGCTTATATGCCGAATCTGAAAGCTGTTTTTGACAAGTATCCGGAATACAGAACCATGTGTACAGACACAGAAGGACATATCTGGGCACTTCCATGGATCGAGCAGCTGGGTTCAGGCAAAACAGCAATCCAGACAGTGGGAAATATGAGCTTTATCAATAAGAAATGGCTGGATTTCCTGAATCTTGAAGTTCCTGAAACTGTAGATGAATTTGAACAGGTTCTGATCGCATTCCGTGACCATGCCTCCGAACTTCAGGAAGAATTTGGTATTGATGGAAGTATTATCCCAATGTCCTGTATTGTAAATGACGGAGATCAGGACCCATCTATCCTGATCAACGGATTTGGAGAAGGATACGGAGATGCAGATAAAACCAGACACATCGCAGTTACAGACGATAAGAAAGTCATCTGCTCTGCCACACAGGATGGATACAAAAAAGGTATCGAATGGCTGAACAAACTCAATGACGAAGGTCTGATCGATCCGGAAGCATTTACACAGGAATGGTCCACTTATGTATCCAAAGGAAAGTCCGGAAGATACGGCGTATGCTTTAGCTGGGATGTAGCAAACATTGACAATCTGGAAGACTGGGTTCCGCTTCCTGTTCTTACAGCAGATACCAGAAACCTGACACCGCAGAATGGTTCCTTTACAAGTGGATTTGACCGTGGACGTTGTGTTGTAACAGCAGTTGCCAAGAATCCGGCACTTGTATGTGCATGGTTAGACCAGATGTATGATCCGATACAGTCCCCGCAGAACAACTGGGGAACTTACGGCGAAGATGATGACTTTGATATCTTCGAAATGAGTAAGAACGCAGAAGGCGGAGATATGCTGAAACATGCACCTCTTGGAGATGCTTCCCCTGTAGAAGTAAGAGAGGCAGAGTCTGTAGGAGGACCGCTGGCAGTTCTGGATGAATATTATGATAAATATGTAACCTGCCCGGATGATGCACAGTATCGTCTTGACTGGATTGAAGACTACTTTACTCCGGACATGCACACAGAATATGTATATCCGAACGTATTTATGAACAGAGAAGATACAGAAGAATTGTCCAACCTTCAGGCTGATATTCAGAAAACGATCAATGCAAAGAAATCTGACTGGATCATGAACGGATTTACAGATGCTGACTGGGATGAATATCTCAAGAGTCTGGATTCCTATGGACTGGAAGATTATCTGAAGATTTATCAGAAGTATCTGGATGCATATTATGCTGAACAGAAATAGAAACCGGTTCCTTTGATGGCACTGTCAGGCAATTTGCCTGTGGGAAAAATAATGAAAATGTGAATGATTTCTCCCGGTCAGATAATGTCCGGGAGAGACAGCGAGAGGTTAGAATTTATGAAGAGTATTTTAGATAAGGCAAGAGAATACGAAGCAGTGAATGGTCGGAAAATACCCTCAGAGAAAAGACCGGCTTTTCATATAAGCCCATATGTAGGATGGATGAATGATCCAAACGGTTTTTCCTGGTATAAAGGACAGTATCATTTATTTTACCAGTATAATCCATATAAAACACAGTGGGACAGTATGCACTGGGGACATGTGGTCAGTAAAGATCTGCTGCATTGGGAATATCTTCCGGCAGCTCTGGCTCCGGACGAAGAATACGATAAGATTGGATGCTTTTCGGGCAGTGCAGCAGAACTGCCTGACGGACAGCAGCTTCTGATCTATACATCTGTAGATCATGAAACTCTGGAAGATGGCACTGTAAGAGATATACAGACACAGTCAGTTGCTGTGGGAGATGGAACAGACTATAAGAAATATGAAAAGAATCCTGTACTTACCGGACAGGATGTGCCGGAAGGCGGAAGTAAGGTGGATTTCCGTGATCCAAAGATATGGAAGGGAAAGGATGGGCTTTTTTACTGTGTGGTCGGCAACCGTCCTTCAGATGGAAGTGGACAGATTCTCCTTTACAGCAGTGAAGATGGATTTCAGTGGAAGTTTGTAAGTATACTTGCAGAGAATAAAAATCGATATGGGAAAATGTGGGAATGTCCTGATTTCTTTAAACTGGACGGCAAATATGTTCTTCTGACCAGTCCGCAGGATATGCTGGCTGAAGGAATGGAATATTACAGTGGAAATGGAACCCTTTGTATTATCGGTGAAATGGATCCTGATACGCATACATTAAAAGAAGAGAACCATCAGTCTGTTGACTATGGCATTGATTTCTATGCAATGCAGACTGTAGAAGCACCGGACGGACGTCGTATCATGATTGGATGGATGCAGAACTGGGATACTCTTTCTCATCGATGCGAAGAGTCAAAATGGTTTGCGCAGATGAGTCTTCCCAGAGAATTATCTGTGAATAATGGAAGACTGTATCAGAAACCGGTACGGGAACTGGATGCAATCAGAAAGAATAAAACGGAATATAGGAACGTTGTAGTCAAAGACAAGCCGGTTATGCTTAAAGGGGTACAGGGACGTACTATAGATATGGAACTTGCCATCAGCCCGGAAGACAAAGAAACAGGTTATGGAAAATTTATAGTATGTTTTGCGCAGAATGAAAAATTCCATACAGAATTAAGTTTTTGTCCTGAAGATTCGGTGTTAAAGCTGGATAGAAAACTTTCCGGAAGCAGAAGAGCAGTAGTTCACGAGAAAAGCTGTCTGGTAAATAGAAAGACAGATGAATTAAAACTTCGTATGATTCTGGACAGATATAGTGTGGAAGTATTTGTGAACGACGGTGAACAGGTAATGTCCATGGTAATCTTTACAGAACAGGAAGCAGATGGAATTTCCTTCCAGGCGAATGGAAAGGTAAAAATGGACATTACAAAATACGATCTGGTATAAAATATCAGAAATTGCAGAAGGATAAAGGAATTCCTGTAATGGGAATTCCTTTATTATATTATAGAGAGTTATAGAGAAAATTATTCTGCTTATTATACAAAAGCAAGTAACGATAGCAATCCTCGTAAATATTTGTCTGCTTCGAAAAGTTACTTGCTTTTAGGATTATGACAGATGATTCTTGGAATATTTAATATAATCCACAACCATCATCGCCAGTTTAAATGTCAGTGCATCCTCAAACGCGCGGATATCCAGTCCGAATTTTCTCTGAAGCTTCTCAAAGCGGTACACCAGAGTATTTCTGTGTACATAAAGCTGTCTGGAAGTCTCAGAGAGATTCAGGTTATTTTCAAAGAAGGTACGGATAGTGATCAGGGTTTCTTCGTCAATAGAATCCAGAGTTTCCTCTTTGAATATCTCGTCGATAAACATTTCGCATATGGAAATAGGAAGCTGGTAGATCAGTCTGCCGATTCCAAGCTGGTTATATCCGAATACATTCTTATCTGCGTAGAAAATCTTGCCTACTTCAAGGGCTGTATGTGCTTCTTTGTATGCATCGGGAAGCCGGGAAATATCCTCTGCCAGATTACTGTAGGCAACCCATGCAAAAGTCATTGCTTCTGTGTTTAACATATCTACAAGCATATATGCAATTGATTCCAGATCTTCATAAGTTTCTGTGGACTGTAATTCTCTGATGATGATAATCCCTGTATCATCAATAGCAGTGATGAAATCTCTGGTACGGGCAGAGAAAATATTCCGGATCGTAGCGAGGGCGTTTTCATCTTTGGTCTGTTTGGTTTCTACAAGAAATACGGCACGCTGAACAGAAGTTGCAATGTGCAGTTTCTTGGCGCGGTTAAAGGCATCTACATCAGAATAACTACCAAGGAGAAGATTCTGCATAAAGGTATTCTTGTCGCTTTTTTCTGCATAGGCAGCCAGGAGACTCTGTACCTGGCATACGGCCAGCTCTCCGATAGTAGCAGTATTCTCTGCTTTTCCCCATACGATCAGAATGTAGGAGACAGAATGATTCTCCATGATCTTATACAGGCAGTAGCTTGTATTGGAAACACACAGGGCACTGCTTTGGCGAAATTCTTCCAGCTTTGATTCTGCAGGAAGTTTTTTGTCACAGGTAGAGAGAAAGATATGGTTATCAGAATCCAGCAGACAGAAATCAAGCTGGCTGATATTCTTCCAGTCTGTCAGGCATTTCTGTAAAATCTGTTGTATTTTCATTAGGTCAGTCCTTTCTTTTGGGGTATAAGTCAGCTTATAGCAATCCTTGTAAATTGTCCGATTGAGGTAATCAGGCAGACAATTCTATATTATAACATAAAAACCCGGGGAAAACTCCCCGGGTTTATTAAAAGATTCCTGAAATTAGTTGCAGATTGTAAGTTCTGTTTCTTTATCAAAGAAATGAGATTTTTCCATATCGAATGCGAATTTGATCGGATCGCCAGTCTTAGCTGTTGTACGAGGATCAACTCGTGCTGTAACCTGAGTTCCGTTTACATCGAAGTATAAGAATACTTCAGCTCCGAGAAGCTCGTAAACTTTAACTACGGATGTCATCGGTGCGCTTGGAGAAGCTTCGATGAACATCTGTGAATCATGGATATCTTCCGGACGGATACCAAGAACAACAGTTTTTCCTACATAACCGCCATCTTTAAGAGCTTTTGCTTTAGCAGCCGGGACAGCCAGTTCATGCTCGCCGACTTTAGCGACAAGGCTGCCGCCTTTTTCTGTGATAACAGCGTCCAGGAAGTTCATCTGCGGAGATCCCATGAATCCTGCAACGAATAAGTTGCCTGGTTTCTGATACAGGTTCTGCGGTGTATCTACCTGCTGAACAACACCATCTTTCATAACAACGATTCTGGTACCAAGAGTCATAGCCTCTGTCTGATCATGTGTTACATAGATGATTGTAGCGCCCAGTCTCTGGTGGATTTTGGAAATCTCGATACGCATCTGTACACGAAGTTTAGCATCCAGGTTGGAAAGAGGCTCATCCATAAGGAATACCTTAGGATTACGTACGATAGCACGTCCCATAGCAACACGCTGTCTCTGACCACCGGAAAGAGCCTTCGGTTTACGATCAAGAAGTTTCTCAAGGTCAAGAATTCTTGCAGCTTCACGAACTGCTTTATCAATCTGATCTTTCGGAACTTTACGAAGTTTAAGTCCGAATGCCATGTTATCATATACTGTCATATGAGGATACAGAGCGTAGTTCTGGAATACCATTGCGATATCACGGTCTTTAGGCTCTACATCGTTCATAACTTTGTCACCAATCTTTAATGTACCGCCGGAAATTTCTTCCAGACCGGCAACCATACGAAGTGTAGTAGATTTACCACATCCTGAAGGTCCTACGAAAATGATGAATTCTTTATCTTCGATTTCCAGATTGAAATCTTTAACTGCCTGGAAACCATTTGGGTAAGTTTTGTTAATGTGCTGTAATGATAAGCTTGCCATGATTATTCCTCCAAAATAGATTCATATTGTTTTTGCTGATTGATTACTCGTTTTTTTCATCTGTAGATAGTATAGCGAAAAGGAGGGGGGATGGCTAGGGAAGAATCGTACAAAGATTTTTTGGGTTTTTTGACATTCTGACGAAAAGCCGGAATCAGTATCCGGGGATTCCGTCAAACTGTCAAAAGACATGAGAAAAACGCAGGACAAAATGACGAAATTCTGTCTGCGTTTTTCTGGATTTGTGTCAGATATCAGGAAGCATTTTGTGCAAATTCTGTATTGACCAGTTCTTCATATGGAGTGCGTTCCTTCAGTTCTCCTGCGTCCTCCAGAATGTCCTGAAGCAGCTCAAATCCCTCCTGCCCGAAGACCAGATTCTTTTTCCAGGTATCCTGATCATAATAACGCTTTACGATGGCCGTGATGGTATCCAGATCCGTCTCCGGGAACTGTGGCTCGATCACTCTGGCGATTTCCTCCGGAGTATGCTTCTGGACGTAATCCATGCCTTTTTGCAGGGCATTGGTAAATTTCTGCATGATATCCGGATTCTTTTCCATATAACTGGTTTTCGCACTGTAGGAAGTATACGGTACATAACCGGAATCCACACCAAGGGAGGCAACAACATAACCGGCTCCCTGCTTTTCAAGTGCAGTGGCGGACGGTTCAAACTCCACTGTAAAATCCGCCGAATTATCCCCTGTAAAAGCAGCAGCAGTAGCACCGAAGTCGATGCTCTGATCAATAGAAAGGTCTTTCTGAGGGTCAAGGCCATTCTGCTTCAGAATATATTCAAATACCATTTCCGGCATGCCACCTTTTCGGCCGCCAAGAACTTTCCTGCCCTTCAGATCTTCCCATTTAAAATCCGGCATTTCTTCTCTTGCCACAAGGAAATTTCCGGCCCGTTGGGTAAGCTGTGCAAAGTTTACAACAGGATCAGTAGCTCCTTCCTGATAGGCATAGATAGATGCTTCTGCTCCCATAAATCCGATATCCGCCTCGCCGGATATGACGGCAGTCATAGTTTTATCTGCTCCAAAGCCAGTTATAAGCGTCATATCAAGCCCCTCATCTTTAAAATATCCCTCTTCGATTGCCACATACTGCGGTGCATAAAAGATGGAATGGGCTACTTCATTTAAGGTAACTTTTGCAAGCTTCGCCTCATCTTTCTTTGCAGCAAACACTCCCAGCGGCAGTGCAGTCACCGCCAGAACGACTGCTGTCGCCAGTGAAATCCATTTTTTATTTTTCATGCAGACACTCCTTTACCGACTTCTTCTGTTAGAGTATGCATAATTAATTAATTGGTGACCAGGGGGGACATACAAAGTATCGCAAAACACAGCCTCCATGATTCCTTTTGTTAGGATATGCCCCCAAAATCAACTGCTAATCACGATCAACTTTCCCATTAGTTAAAAAATATGAATTTTATTTAATAACAATTCAATTGTGTCCAATTTCCAATCATGCTATGATTTAATCACAAAAGCTTTTGAAATTTCAATCAGGAGAGAATTAGGATGAATATTGGAAGTGTGATAAAAAAATATAGAAAAGTGTCTGGTTTCACCCAGGAGGAAATGGCAAACCGCTTAGGAGTAACTACCCCAGCGGTGAATAAATGGGAGAACGGGAACTCCAATCCAGATATTGAACTGTTAGCACCTATTGCAAGGCTGCTACATATTTCCCTTGATACCCTATTGTCTTTTCATGAAAATCTGACAGACGTTGAAATTACAGAACTTATTCAAGAAATGGACAAAATGTTTTCGGTAGAAGGTTACGAAAAAACCTATCAATGGGCAGTAAATATCATAAAAGATTACCCTAACTGCAACATGCTAATCTGGCAGGTGGCGGTGATGCTTGACTCGCGAAGAATCATAGGTCAGTGTGAGCACCCCGATAAGTACGACGAACAGATTAATTTCTGGTACGAAATAGCACTAAATGACAAGGATGAAAAAATCCAGCACCATGCGGCAGATTCTCTGTTCGGATTCTACTTGCGAAAAGGGAATTATGAAATGGCAGAAAAATATCTGAATTATTTTTCCGACTATGATCCCATGAAAAAACTAAAACTTGGACAATTATACATGGAACAGGAAAAAACAGAAGAAGCATATGAAAAGCTGGAAAATGTCGATACAATCTGTGATTTTCAGAAATCAAGATTATATAAACATATAAAATTTCAAGACGCAGAAAATCCATATGCTGAAGAAATGAAAAAAGAACTGATTGCAGGCTTCCAAAATGAAGAAGACTTTGCTTATATGAAAGGCTATAAACCCTGGAAAAAACTATTAGCAAAGTATTGATTCTGATTATGTTTATTGCAAAATAAAAAGCTCTATCCATTCGGAACAGAGCATTTATAGATGAAAGAAATTATTTGGCAGGCGTCGCGGCTCCTGCATCTCTTTTAACACCTCAAATAATCTTAGATTTATAATAACCGGAACCTACCAACTTGTAAACAATAAATATACTATCATGTGAACAGTAACTTTCTTTGACAGAACACATTACAAAGATAAAAATAGATATTGACAAGGAGTAATTGAACCAGTATTATATAAGTACAAAGAAGTCTTTTTCCGGAGTGAGAAAGATATTATTACTTATTCAAAGGAAAGGGGCTCTGGACGAGTTCCTTTTTACATTTCATAAAACTTGATTGTAAAACATATACTATGAACACAAAGTAGCTCTGGATAGGATATTCAGAGTTGTAAAAACGGCGGAAATATCATTGCTGGTATTTCCGCCACTTCTTTTATAGATTCTCCGCGCTATTTAAAGTGATTTTTGTAAGCATCTTATCATCTGTGCTGTCTTTTTTCTCTGCAAATGCTGTCACAGGAAGTGAAGTCACAGCAAGCACAACGGCAGCTGCCAGCGTGATCCATTTTTTATTTTTCATGCAGATACTCCTTTAACAACCGTAGCAAGAATTCCCTCACCTCTATAGGGACGCCACTGAAAAAGTCTTTATTTTGCATAAAGCAGTACAATATAAAGTGTTTTTATTTGTTTTAATCTACTATATAATGTGTATAAAAATAGTTTTTCAGTGGCGTCCTATAGGTGATGGGATGAATTGCACATTCGAGCATGTCTGCTCAAATTCATAAAAAATCACAAAAACACTTGTTCTGATACAATAAATATATTATAATAGAAAAAAGAACAATATGCTCTTGAAAATTGGACGGTCGAAATAAGCAATAAGTGAGTGTACATAATAATTCTCATTCTGTGTTGTTAGCTGATCATGGTTATGAAATATAGCAGAAAGATGCTGGACGATAAAATGTTAGAGAGAGCAAAAGAAATCTTTGAAATATAGCACCTGTTGGAACAATCCATCAGTATATAGAAAGTCAGGGTGAGAAAGATAAACCGGGCAGTAAAAATAAGGATTTATCCCAATAAAGAACAGATAACTCAGATAGAGAAGACAATCGGCTGCAGTCGTTTTCTCTATAACCGGATGCTTGCGGATAAGATCCGTCATTATCAGGAAGAAAAAAAGATGCTGAAAAATACGCCGGCCGGATATAAAAAAGAATATCCATGGCTGAAAGAAGTGGATTCTCTTGCGCTGGCGAATGTACAGTTAAATCTGGAAGGGGCTTTCCGAAAATTTTTCCGGGAACCGGGAGTGGGATTTCCGCATTATAAATCAAAAAAACATTCGCGGAAATCCTATACAACGAATATGGTAAATGGGAATATCTGTCTGCAGGACAGGTTCCTGAAGCTACCAAAGATGCAGCCGGTAAAAATAAAGCTCCACCGTATAATACCGGAGGGATGGAAGCTGAAATCAGTGACTGTGAGCAGGGAACCGTCCGGAAAATATTTTGCCAGCCTGCTGTTCGACTGTGAAAACCAAACAGTGGAGAAAAGACAGGCGGAAAAATTTCTGGGGATTGATTTTGCCATGCATGGGATGTGTGTATTTTCCACCGGTGAAAGAGCCGGATATCCCATGTTTTACCGGAATGCAGAGAAAAAACTTGCCCGGGAACAGAGAAAACTTTCCAGATGTGAAAAGGGCAGCCGTAACTATCAGAAACAGAAGAAAAAGGTTGCATTATCTCACGAAAAGATAAAGAACCAGAGGAAGGATTTCCAGCATAAGCTCAGTCACAGTCTTGCAGAAGACTATGACGCGGTATGTGTGGAGGATCTGAACCTGAAGGGGATAGCCGGAGGCCTGCATTTCGGAAAAGGGATACAGGATAACGGATACGGTCAGTTCCTTTCCATGCTTGGATATAAGCTGGAAGAACGTGGAAAATATCTGATAAAAGTAGACAGATATTTTGCATCCAGTAAGATATGCAGCGTATGCGGACATAAGAAGAAAGAGCTGGCATTATCAGAACGGATATACCTATGCGAATGTGGAAACCGGATGGACCGGGATGTGAATGCGGCGGTCAATATTCTGAAAGAAGGAAAAAGAATATATAAAAAATGTGCATAATAGCACAGAAAAGCTCCGTAACCGGATAAAAAAGAACCGCGGGACACGCGGGGATAGCCTGTTTTAGCTTTGCCCTGAAGGGCAATCGAGCAGGAAGCCCCCACTTCAAAATCTGTAAGATTTAAGTGGCGGGAGCATGTCACCCCATAGGGTGCGTGGTTGCAACGAAATTTACGAGATTTCTGCTCTTAGAATATGCTGCAAATCTCAAATGGTGTATGCGCTAACTGTTGTCATGCATGGAAATATGTGTTAAAATAACCACCGAAACTGGTTCGAAACCCTCCCAGTATAAAAAACTAGGCAAAGTAAAAAATATTGCGGTCGTTTATGAGTTGTCATAAGCGGTCTGTTTGCTGATGCTTTTGTTTATTGAGGGATAAACAAAAGTATTTTTTTTGCTTTGACAGAAAGGAATTAAATGAAAAAAAGAAAAGTAATTATTGATTGTGATCCGGGGATTGATGACAGTCTTGCGATTATGCTTGCACTGAAATCACCGGAAATCGAAGTGATCGGAATCACCATTGTGTGTGGAAATTCACCGGTGGAGATGGGATTTGGAAATGCAAAGAAAATCCTGAAGCAGATGAACCGTCTGGACGTTCCTGTATACATTGGGGAAAGTACTCCCTTAAGGCGGGATTATGTGAATGCTCTGGACACTCACGGAGAAGACGGGCTTGGCGAAAGCTTTCTGCCTGAAGTAACCGGTTATCAGCAGCAGATCAGTGCTGTGGATTTTCTTGCTGATATACTGAAAAAAGAGAAAGTATCCATAATTGAACTGGCACCTATGACCAATCTTGCCAGACTGATCCAGAAAGATAAAGAAGCATTTTCCTGTATTGAGGAAATTGTTTCCATGGGCGGCAGCTTTAAAAGTCATGGGAACTGTTCACCTGTTGCAGAATACAATTACTGGTGTGACCCGGACGGTGCTTCCCTGGTGTATGAGACACTCCATCAGAATGGTCAGAAAATCCATATGGTCGGGCTGGATGTGACGAGAAAGATTGTGCTCACGCCTGATCTGCTGGAGTATATGTGCCGTCTGAACAAAGAAACAGGAGAATTTGTAAAGAAGATTACGAAATTCTATTTTGATTTCCACTGGGAATGGGAGCATATCATTGGCTGTGTGATCAATGATCCCCTGGCAGTGGCATATTTTATCAATCCGGAACTCTGCAAAGGTTTTGATTCCTATGTACAGATTGAAACAGAGGGGATTTCTCTTGGACAGTCTGTTGTGGATTCTATGAATTTCTATCGGAAAGCATCAAATGCAAGGGTGCTGACTGAGGTAGATGTGTATGGATTCTTTCAGATGTTTCTTTCAAGGATCCTTGATCAGAAACCGGAAGAACTGGATATTTTACAAGATTTAATACGAGGAGATTTAAAATGAAAACTGAAAAAATAAGTGTACAGAAAATCTGTATGATCGCTTTTGCTATCTGCATTAATTTTGTGGGAGGACAGATTGCTTTATTTCTGAAGCTTCCTATTTATCTGGACAGTATTGGAACAGTATTTGTGGCTGCTGTCCTGGGACCCTTTTATGGAATGCTGCCTAATCTGCTCAGCGGCCTGCTGATGGGAATGACTGTAGATATTTATTCCCTGTATTACGCTCCGGTAGGAATTCTTCTTGGTTTTGTGACGGGTCTTGTGTACAGAAAATTCCAGCCGAAAAAGTGGCAGATATTTCCGGCTGCTCTTGTGATCACACTTCCATCTACCATAATCAGTTCCTGTATTACGGCGTTTTTATTTGGAGGAATCACTTCCTCCGGATCCACTGTTCTTGTGCAGCTTCTGGCAAAAACACCTCTTGGAATGGTAGGGAGCTGTTTTGTGGTTCAGTTTATCACGGACTACATTGACAGGGTTCTGTGTATTGCAGTAGCAGCAGTTCTTATTACAGCGCTGCGTAAAAGCATGAAGGAGAATTTTGCCTGATGAAAGTTCTGATCACAGGCACAGCATCCGGGATCGGAAAAGGCTGTGCAGAATTTTTCCTGAAAGAAAATCATGAAGTCTATGGATTTGATAAAAATCTATCCACGATCCAACATCCGAAATATACTCATTTCTGTCTGGATATCAGAGACAAAGGCTCTTATCCGGAAATCGGACCGGTAGATATTCTGATCAATAACGCAGGGGTTCAGAATGGAGATGATATTGATGTAAATCTGAAGGGAACGATTTCTGTTACAGAACATTACGGCATTCATCCCAATATTTATTCTGTTATTATGATCGGATCAGCAAGCGGACATACAGGGTCTGAATTTCCGGAATATGCGGCAAGCAAAGGAGGAGTCCTTTCCTATGCGAAAAACGTGGCCATGAGGATAGCTCCTTATCAGGCCACATGCAACAGTCTGGATTTCGGCGGGGTTATGACTGAACTGAACCGACCGGTGATGGAGGATGAAAAGCTCTGGGATCAGATCATGGAGCTTACACCTCTGAAACGGTGGATGTCTGTGGAAGAGGCAGCAGAGTGGATTTACTTTATGGCAGTAAAAAACCGCTTCTGTACAGGCCAGAACATTCTCATTGACGGTCTGGAGGCCGGAAACTGTAATTTTATCTGGCCATAGAGTGAAGGTTAAAAATCGTGTTTTGAGAAATCATTTCTGGAATCTGCTGTTATTTTGTGCCTGAATATGATAAAATGGGAAAATAATGATAAAGATCTTTCAAAGATAGAGAAATTATTTAACTGGAGGCGCAAAAATTATGGATATTAAAGAACAGATTCATGGATTAACAGAGGAGATGCTTACCAATCTGGGAAGGCTGGTTGCCATTGATTCTCAGCTTGGCACTCCCACAGAGGGAAAACCCTTTGGAGAAGGTCCTGCCAAAGCACTGGAAGAAGGCCTTAAGATTGCACAGGAGCTTGGATTTAAAACAGTCAATCTGGACAATTACTGTGGTTATGCAGAGATGGGTGAGGGTGATGAGATTGTTGGTATTGCCGGACATCTGGATATCGTACCTGTAGGCGGCGACTGGAGCTATGATCCTTTTAAACTGACGCGAGAGGGTGATTATGTTTACGGTCGTGGAACAACAGATGATAAGGGACCTGTTCTGGAAGCTCTTTATGCAATGAAGCTTCTCCGCGATTCAGGTGTGAAGCTGAACAAGAGAGTACGTCTCATTATGGGATGTAATGAGGAAACAGGTTCCAAATGTATGGAACATTATAATGAAGTGGCAGAAGAATTATCCTGTGGTTTTACCCCGGATGCCAGCTTCCCGTGTATTCATGGAGAAAAGGGACTTCTGCAGATGATGGCTTATTCCAAGAACACGAAAATCATCTCTGCAGATGGAGGTTTTGTTTTTAACGCAGTATGCGATTCCTCCACAATAGTTGTTCCTGCCGAAGAAGGACTGAAGGAGAGACTGGAAGCTGTACTTGCAGAGACAAAGCTTCAGGAATATAAGGTGACAGAGGAAAGTGGACAGATCAGTATTTATGCAAAGGGAGTTCCGGCACATGCCAGCACACCGACTCTTGGTGTCAATGCAATAGGTGTTACTTTTGAATGTCTCGAGAAAGCAGGATTTAAGGATGATTTTGTGGAATTCTATAATACACATATCGGCACATCCTGCGATGGTGAAGGCATTGGACTGAAATTTGCAGATGAGTATGGTGAACTTACTCTTTGCAACGGTATGATCAAAACAGAGAATGATGTGATCTCCTGTACAATTGATATCAGAGTACCTGTAACACTGAAATCAGATGAAGTCCGCAGGATGTGTGAGAGCAGACTTGAGGATGAGAATGGACGTATAGAGATTCTGGGAATTGGTGATGCCTTATTCTTCCCAAGAGAATCCCCACTGGTAAATGCTTTATACAAAGCTTACACAGATGTAACAGGCGATACAGAGAACAAACCAATGGTAATCGGCGGCGGCACCTATGCAAAGTCTCTTAAGAATATCATTGCATTTGGACCTGAGAAACCGGGAATCGATTATCGTATCCACAGTGCAGATGAATTTATCCTTGTATCCGGCATGGAAGAGGCAGTTCTGGTCTATATGGAAGCAATCAAGAACCTTCTGGCAATCTGATGAAAAATATATAATCATATTGAGTAGATATGGGCAGAGAAGTGTCAAGAAACTATTTCTTGACACTTCTTTTTGCTTCATGCTATACTCAATTACACAAACTGTTCTGTGTGAAAGTGGTTTCCATAATGTCTTTTTGAAGGTGGTGATATGAATATGAACTTTCAAGATCAGATACAGCAGATTTTTGGAACAACAGATATTCATGAACTGAAGCAGATATCCAGAGATGCTGACAATTACAGATGCTTGAAGGCAGATATGAATAACAGCAGTATTTCTGAAAAGAAGAAAAATACCGGAAGGAAAAATTCGTTTACAGAAGAGCAGCTGGCACATATTTTGGCATTGCAGAACCGGGGAGAAAAAATTACAGATATTGCCAGACAGTATCACGTTTCCCGCCAGACGATTTACAGTCAGATAAAGCGAGCCTATAATTTTTCTGATGATCCGGATGTGAAAATGCGCATGAATTTCATGAATCATGATGAGCTGTGTACAACGATAGATATTGATTTCAGGCATGAAAAAATCAAGATTAAAAATTACACAGACCAGATCATTTTCCGTGCATTTGGAGTTGTAACTGATCCGGATTGGGATGATTTTGAATATTTTCTCGAAGAACGCTGTTTTCCCAGAACACGCGATCACAGGAAAGATATCCTGAGAGAGATGGGGCTTCCATTTTATGATCCGTTATTAATTATTGAAAAAACACAGGGGCGTATGTCAGATGATCATCAATGGATTATGATTCTGAAAAAGAAGGCAGATGCGTAAATATGCATATCTGATGGAAAAATAGAGGAGCAAACTATGGACTTACGAGTACTACACTATTTTCTGACAGTAGCGAAAGAACAAAGCTTCACAAAAGCAGCTGAACAATTACATATCACCCAGCCAACGCTTTCCAGACAGCTTGCTGCTCTGGAAGAGGAACTGGAAACCCCGCTTTTTAAACGTGGAGGGCATCACATCACGCTTACAGAAGAAGGCATTCTTCTGAAGCGCAGAGCACTGGAGATTATAGATCTCGAAGAACGTCTGCTTGATGAGTTCAAGGGTAATAAAGAATTAATCGAGGGTACGATCACAATTGGATGTGGAGAGTTTGCCGCAGTAGAAACACTTGCGAAGATATGCGAACAGTTCCGGGAAAAATATCCTATGGTTCAGATCGCGCTTCATACTGCAACAGCAGATGTAGTGAGCGAAATGATGAACAAAGGTCTGATAGACATCGGACTTTTTCTGGAACCAATAGACACGGAAGGGCTTGACTATGTCAGAATCAAAAACAGTGACCACTGGGTAGTAGGAATGCGCCCGGATGATCCTCTTGCACAGAATGAATATATTACAAAAGAGAATCTTATCGGAAAACCACTGATTTTTCCGGAACGAGTTAATGTTCAGAGCGAGATTGCCAACTGGTTTGGAAAAGACTTCCAGAAGATTCATATTGCCTTTACAAGCAATCTCGGAACTAATGCTGGCGTTATGGCGATGCAGGGACTGGGATATCCGATCTCTGTAGAAGGAGCTGTAAAATACTGGCGGAATGATCTGATCGTGCAGAAAAAACTGTTTCCGGAGATTAAAACAAGTACCGTAATTGCATGGCGAAGACACATTCCACATTCCAGAGCTGTAAACAAATTCATTGACGAGATTAAAACATTTCAGACCAATGCTTTTCAGGCATAAAAAATGATGCAATATAAGCATTAGACATAATTAAATAAAGAGATTAAAATGATGTGCAGGATATGAAAAAAGTATTCTGCACATTTTTTTTCTAAAAAACTTACTAAATTTCTGATTATCTTTTCATAAGTTGGTAAATGCCGATATATCCCGTATTTTAGGGCTTTATCGGTATTTTCTTTTTGGAAGATACCTTGCATAAGCTGGCATTTACCAGCATGAAAATGCAACCAAAAGTAGTAAATGAGTAGTAAATATAAGCTCCGATATTAACAAGCCAGTCTTTCCAGTTCTGCTTTTGCAGATTGAAATGTACCGTGTGCATAATAGCCAAGTGTCATGGTTATGTTAGCGTGTCCCATAAGATATTGCAGGGTGTTTGGGTTCATTCCTCTGTTTGCCATATTCGTACAGTAAGTATGTCGGAATGAATGTGGTGTGATGTTCGGTAACTTGTCCGTGTGATACTTGTTATACTTCTTAATTAGTCCTCGCACCATGCCCTCATAGTTTCCTGCAACTTTAGGTAAGCCCTCACGGTTCAAGAATAGGAAATTGCTATAACCACCTACAATCAACGGTTGTGCCTTTCCTCTGTTCTTTAGTATTCTTTGGATTGCTTGATAAGCCCGTTCTGTCAATGGAAGTTCTCGTTTTCCGTTTTTGGTCTTTGGCGTTTCAATATAGTAGCCGATTTCGCTGTCTTTCAATAACTGGTGGTCTATATTGAGTATTCTGTTCTGCATATCAATATGCGTCGTTAGTCCGCAAAATTCAGAAATACGAAGTCCCGTTTCCAGCAGAAGCACAACCTCATCATAATACTTGCTGTAAATCTTATCCTTTTCCATAAAGGCAAGCAGGCGTTCTTCCTGCTCTGGTGTAAGGATAACTTTCTGCTCCGTATCATCTTCCAGAACATCACTTAGCTTAAATTCAAACGGGTTCTTTCTGATACAGTCGTCTTGTATCGCCATGTAAAATGACGCTTTCAAGGAACGCTTGTAGTTATCAATCGTTTTATAGGCGTATCCTTTTTCGCTCATTCTGATAGCCCATTCTTTAGCGTCCGACTGCTTAACAGTATCAATCGCCCTCATACCCAATGGGTCATTTTTCAGAGCGTTCATAAGATACTGTCGTCCTTTTTCAGTAGCCCTCTTGATGTTCTTTCTTTGGCTGTTCTTCTTGTCGTAGAGCTGGCAGACTGTCATTTTACCGCCTGCTGTATCGATACCGTCGTTAAGGTCTTTTTTAATCTGTGTTTCTTTTTCCCTCAACGATATATCATCACGCTTTCCAGCAGGTGTCTTGTCTGTCGGTACAAGTTTCCAAGAATAGATAAATTGTGGCTTTCCGTATATATCGGTATATTTATAAACGTATCTTCCGTCTTTTCGCTGGCTCTCTCCATTACGCAAATTGCGATTTTTACTGTCTTTTCGTTTTACATTAGACATAGTGTAAAGCTCCTTTCCGTCATGGAACGAGCCGTGATACGCTATATTTATTATACCATATCTACGGCTCAATGACATTAGATTTCGTCCAATGTATCTATGATTTTTTCAAATTGTTTTCGCTTAATCTGAATACGGTTGCCGTTCACGATAACCCAGCCAGCGTCAAGATTTTCTTCGGCTAATTTACGCAATTTCTTTTCGCCAATGCGGAAGTATTTGGACGCTTCTTCAACCGTCAGCGTATATTTTTCCCAAATAGGCACATCAGTATTGTTCATAATCTATGCACCCCCCTTTACTGTGTGTCGTTTTTTACAAGCAGGCAGACGGCTTTGGAAAGCTCCATTAGTATCTCAACTATTCCCATTCTTGTGGGCAGAACCGCACCATGCGGACGTATCATTATTCTGTGAGGATAGGTCGTGGCAAAACAACTTTTCCAACAGTCGCTCTCGGATCACTGCGTGGGTCGCTCGCTTTCTTTTGAAAAGGTCGTGGCGTACAGTCCCCGTGGCTCGCCATCTCACAAACGTATCTGTCTGCTTTATTCAGTTGTCAAAGAGCTGTGGTGAAAGCGTGTTGCTTTCATATAAAAGCAGGTGGCAGAGCAGGAAAGAGGGGGATATTAAATCATGCTCCGCTAAAAACTGCTTATTCTTCTGGTTCTAAGTCCATATCTTCAATATCAAAACCTAAAATCATTTTGATAAGTGCTTCTCTGATACGTCCTTTTAATTCCATATCTACAACGATATAAACATTGCCGTATTCATCATAAAGTGAACGCAAACAGCACTTTGATATGTAAGGGTCATAAAATGCCAGTAATTTTTCAATCGCTTTTTCGTTTCCGTCCATAGCTGATGAAATCAAGTAATAAGACGGTTTCTTAAATAACTGTTTCATTTTCTAATGTTCCTCCTTGAGTATTTTTTTCATAGTTTCCAAAGCGTGATGTCGGTTTCTAAATACACCGCTTTGCGTGATTTTCTGCAAGTTGGCAATTTCACTTTCTGTCATTTCCAAGAAGTAATACATCAACAGAGTATTGCGTTTTCTTTCTGGAAGTTTCTTCAAGGCTTCTGCCAATTCATCATCAAGGACACGAATATCAATGCCACATACTGAAAAGATTGTATAATCTGTTTCGTAGTCGTCCCAAACAGCCATTTTATCAACAAGGACATCTGGCAATTCGCTGAAAGATATTTCTTTATTCTTACGACGGTTTAATTCCTTGTAATAATCTTTCACGACACTACGGACAACTTTCTTTAAACAACTTTCAAAACGACATTGAACTGTTTTCTGGAAGTCAGACGGTTTCATCAATCTCACCTCCTTTCCTTTATGATTTGAAAAGTGTTTATCCCTCTTTCCGCACCATATAAGGTAAGCGATGAATAATCCACCGGTTTTTCAGTATCCAAAATTTATGA
>NZ_QRIL01000011.1:0-44778 GCF_003471165.1 Ruminococcus sp. AM22-13
AAAAAGGAGCCATTTTTTACCGGAAACACAAACTATTTTACACTACCATGCTCCCAGTTCCCAATTAATTTTATATCTGTAATTTACTTTCACTACTTGTTCACAGTCATCTGCTGTTCCTGAACTTTTTTTATTTCTTCCAGAGGCAAGTTCAACATCTTCGAAACTTCTTCTGGAGTTTTTCCACTCATGAGAGCCCCCAGAATCATTCCCTCATGACGGCCTTGCTGTATTCCTTGTTGCATTCCCTGTTGCATTCCTTGCTGTATTCCTCTTTCATAAATCATATCTCCAAATCCTGTCATTTTGCTCGCCTCCTCCTGAAATGGTTCTGACCATTCTATATGTGAATATCTTTGTATTCTCTTTATATCACCAGTAAAAAGCCCTTTCAGATAATCAAATATTCCTTTTTCTTCTGTTTCTTTTCCCAGTCGGATTATAATTACTGTTAAGAGATCATAATCCTCCTCAGGTTCATCTGCTACCCCTATAATATCCTTCTTCGAAAAAGAGTATTCCGTCAATGTATTCTGCAGTTTCTTTGGCACATCCTCCGCACAGATCCATATGGAATAACATTTTTCCAACTTTGAATAATCTGTAGTCTGCGTAATAGTACTTAACTGAGGTCAACTACCCATCACCTAAAGGTATTGGGCTTGTAACTGCCCAGTCGTAGTAACGGCTTACGCCTCCGACCTTTTACCCCAAATAGGCATTGCTGCCTAAAGTGGCGTTACATCATTGGGTGGTTGACAGCACCCTTTGTAGCAGAGTTTACTCTGTTACAACTGTATCAGGTACTTGGCTATCAGCAAGATAGTTTATTCCCATACGATACAGATTCATAGCTCCAATACGGTCATCATTAGACGCATAACCGCAGTTTTTGCAAGTAAACAAATGTATTTTCTTATTACGATTAGACTTTTCAGTATGTCCACAAGCAGGACAGCATTGACTGGTATAACGAGGATCCACCTTTATTACAGAAGATTGATTCTGCTTCGCTTTGTAAATCAGCTTCTGCTCAAGGTCATAAAAGGACCATGATACAGAAACATAGCGGTCTTTTGTTTTGACACGTTCTGTAGCATTGCGAATACCAGTCAAATCTTCTAATACAAAGAGAGTATGCTTTGGATTACCGGTGGCGAGTGCCTTCGATACCTGATGGTTAATATCCTGCATCCAACGGTTTTCTCGCTGACCGATAGCTTTTAGTCTTCGTCTTGAGGATGGTGTATGTCGCATTTGAAGTTCTTTACGAAGCCTGGAATAATTAGCCCGTTTCTGTTTAATAGCTTTACCACTAACAAATCCGGACTTATGTTTGCTGTCATAAGTTGCAACAACAAAGTTAATACCTCTGTCAATACCTACAACATTACAAATATCAGAAATATTACTTTCTTCAACCTCATAAGTAACTGGTATATGCAGATAGTATTTACCACGTTTATTTACAAGTTTGGCAGTACCAAACCTGTAAATAGAATGGTTAAAATACTTAGACATACCCTCAGCAAAATAAGGAAGTTTCACACGACCATTAAGCGTATTGACGGAAAAGCAGTTTTGAGTTAAAGAATAATCTCTGTTCCAAACCAGGTCGTACTGAGGTTTTTTAAAAGATGGTTTTATCCATTCATTCTGATTTTCAAGAATGGACTTATATCTTGCGATAACCGTCTTAAAAACAGACTGCGCCATTTGTGATTTAAGACTAAACTTTTCTCTTAGAGCAGAGTACAAAATTTTATTGAGTGAGAACTGCTTTAGGTCATGTGTGCGGAATACATAATCTGAAACATAATTACAGGCATCACAATAAACAGACATTGTTTTATTAAGCAAAACTTTATCTGTATCAGTTGCAGCTATCTGAACTTTTGCAGTTATAGTTATCTGTTCCATAAAATGTACTCCTCTTATTGATGCTTCACTAATGATAGTGTATACTAATAATTAGTGAATGTCAATAACTGTCAGAGGTGATTTATGGATTATAGATATAATCGTCATAACAGACGAAAATACAGTCTGAAAGTACATATAGTTCTTGTAACCAAATACCGCAAACAACTACTAAAAGGCTCTATTGCTGATGATGTGAAACAAAAGATTCTCGATATAGCTAATACTCGTGGCTACGAAATAATTGCTATGGAAACAGACAAAGACCATATACATTTTTTGTTAAGTTATGATACAACGGATAGAGTATGCGACATTGTTAAAATTGTAAAGCAGGAAACAACATACTACTTATGGCAAAAGTATAATTAGGTCTTATCAAAACAGTATTGGAAGAAAAAAATATTTTGGTCAGATGGTTATTTTGCTTGTAGCATTGGAGAAGTGTCATCAGCAACTATACAAAAATATATTGAGAGTCAGGGATAATAGATAACGATTTACAAGGCTCCTCCCACCGCCTAAAGGCAGTGGGTTTCCGCCTATGACAAACGAAAGGATTTATTTATGAAAATCTAAGCCTTACAATTCTTCCATAACATTCTCTTGCAAAATCGCCCTTTCCAATTTATGATATATCTATCTGGAACAATAATAGAGGAAGTAATTACCTGTAAATAGTTACGATAAATCTATACGAGGAGAATGTCTATGAACGTTTTAGTTTACCGCAAATGCAGTACCTGCATGAAAGCTCTGAAATGGCTGGATGAACACAATATCAGTTATGAAGAACGGGCTATTAAAGAAGAAAATCCTACTTACGAAGAACTGAAGAAATGGTACGCAAAAAGTGGTCTTCCACTGAAGAAATTCTTTAATACAGGCGGAATGATCTATAAGGAAATGGGATTAAAAGATAAGTTAAAAGATATGTCTGAAGATGAGCAGCTGAAACTCCTTGCTACAGATGGAATGCTGGTGAAACGGCCTCTGGTAATCGGAGATGACTTTGTACTTACCGGATTCAGGGAGAAAGAATGGAGCGAGGCTATGCACATGTGATGTGCGCATAACCTCTTTTTTATAGCTTTCTTATCAATCTTTGCCACATAAAACAGAACAATCAAAAACTCCAGATATGACTGGGAACTTCTGGTTGCCGAAGGTGCTATTCATGCTGTCCGGCTGAAACAGAAATCCAAAACGAAACGAAAAAAATTGCCCAAGGAAATGATGGTGGCATTTGAATAACGAAGGAGTGAGATACATGGAACAATTATTGATTATTGAAGATGATATAGGGTTGAATCAGGGTTTAAGTAAAGCATTGAAAGCAGATGACCGTCAGATTATATCCTGCCATGATCTAAAAGCGGCAAGAGAGCAATTGCTTTGCGGTAGTGTATCCCTAATCCTGTTGGATATCAATCTGCCAGATGGCAGTGGGCTTGAGCTGCTCCGGGAGGTCAAGGAAAACATGCCCGGAGTTCCTGTTATTCTGCTGACTGCCAATGACACCGATCTGGACATCGTAGACGGACTGGAGAGGGGCGCTGATGATTACATTACCAAGCCCTTTTCTCTTTCGGTTTTGCGGGCAAGGGTGAATACCCAACTGCGAAAGCAAGCGTCAAACCATAAAAATGTATCGATCCATATTGATCTATTTCACTTTGACTTTGAGGCTATGACCTTTTATGTGGGAGATTCAAAAGTGGAATTGAGTAAAACAGAACAAAAATTACTGCGTCTGCTTGTTGAAAATCGTGGTCGAACCATGACCCGTGGAGACCTTGTCGACCGGATCTGGACAGATGGCGCAGAATATGTGGATGAAAATGCTTTGTCCGTTACGATCAAGCGTCTGAGGGATAAGCTTGGTGCACAAAAGTACATTAAAACCGTCTATGGAATCGGTTATAGCTGGGTGACAAAAGATGAATAAAACCGGCATTGTGATCATACTGCTGTGTTTTCTGGCGGTGGCAGCTGTTGTGTTATGGGAGCGGAGAAAGGCCAGAAAAACGATGGAAGAAATCGAAAAAATGCTGGACGCTGCCATGACCGGCTCCTTTTCTGAAACCAATTTTGATGAAAGCCGGCAGTCTGCTTTGGAAACAAAGTTTGCACACTATCTTTCTGCCGCAGAAGCATCTTCTCGAAATGTAGCGCAGGAAAAAGACAAAATCAAAACCTTGATTACGGACATTTCCCACCAGACGAAAACGCCGATTGCAAATCTGCTGTTATACAGCGAGCTTTTGATGGAGGAAACTCTGCCTGCATCGGCGAAGGCAAATGTGGAGGCGCTGTACAAACAATCGGAAAAGCTGCGATTTCTGATCGATTCTCTCGTAAAGCTTTCCAGACTGGAAAACGGGATCATTTCGCTCTCCCCTCAGCAAGCAGCGCTACAGCCGCTGCTTGAAAGTGTGGTAGAACAATATACTGCCAAGGCTTCTGAAAAAGGATTGTCTTTGCAAATGCAGGATACAGATGCTTTTGCTGTATTCGACTTCAAATGGACAGCGGAAGCTCTGGCTAATATCGTAGACAACGCCATCAAATATACAGAGCATGGCACCATTACTCTTTCTGCCGTAAGCTATGAAATGTTTGCAAGGATCGATATATCGGATACCGGTTCAGGCATCCCGGAAAGTGAGCAAGCGAAAATATTTGCTCGCTTTTACCGCTCAAATAGTGTGCAGAAACAAGAAGGGGTCGGCATCGGCTTATACCTTGCCCGACAGATCATATCCGGCGAGGGCGGTTATATCAAGGTTGCTTCCGTTCCGGGAAAAGGAAGTACGTTTTCCATATTTCTGCCGAAATAACAACAATTCTATCAAAACTGTTAGATTTCATTTTCTGCCGGAAAGAATGTGGAAAGATTCCTATGCGATAATCTGTATGTATCAAAGGATCATTTCCTTTCATACATACAGAATTTTTCATGGAGGTACTCATTTATGGAAGTTTTACAGGCAAAAAACCTGAAAAAGATTTATGGCTCCGGCAATAACGCAGTTCATGCGTTGGATGGAGTTGATTTAAGTGTAAAGAAGGGCGAATTTGTTGCAATTGTCGGCACATCCGGCTCCGGCAAATCCACGCTGCTGCACATGCTGGGCGGGCTGGATCGCCCTACAAGTGGCACGGTCATGGTGGACGAACAGGATATTTTCTCCCTGAGGGAGGAAGCGCTGACCATCTTCCGCCGCAGGAAAATCGGCTTTGTGTTCCAAGCATATAATCTTGTTCCGGTGCTGAATGTGTATGAAAATATTGTTCTACCCATTGAGCTGGACGGTGGCAAGGTCAATAAGGATTTCGTACAGCAGATTGTACAGACACTTGGGCTGGATGATCGTCTGGATGCGCTGCCCAATCAGCTCTCAGGCGGTCAACAGCAGCGAGTAGCCATTGCCCGTGCGCTGGCGGCAGCACCCGCTATCATTCTGGCAGATGAACCCACCGGCAATCTGGATTCCAAAACCAGCCAGGATGTATTGAGCCTTTTGAAAGTCACCAGTCAAAAGTTCGCCCAGACAATCGTAATGATCACTCACAACGAAGAAATTGCGCAGATGGCAGACCGCATTATCCGTATCGAAGATGGTCGGATCGTCTCCCAGAACTAACGGGAGGTGGCTACGATGAATGTCAAAAACAGAAAATGTATTCGAAAGCTCAGCTTAAAATCTCTTTATGCGAACCGTCGCCGCAATCTGATCGCTATTTTTGCTATTGCGCTGACCACGCTGCTATTTACCTCCATGTTCACCATTGTCTTGTCGTTGAACGCCAGCTATGAAACCTACCAGTTTCGGCAGGTAGGCGGCTATGCGCATGGCACCTTTAAGGATGTTTCCCCCGAGCAGGCGGAACGCATCGCTGCCCACCCAAAGGTAAAGGCTACGGGGGCACGGAAGGTAATCGGTATCACTGCGGAGGGGGTCTTTGCCAAAATACCGGCAGAGATCAGCTACATGGATGCCAACTGCACTAAATGGAGCTATGCCACCCCTACTACCGGACGGATGCCCGAAAGCGGCAAAGAGGTAGCCATGGATACGGCAGCGTTGCAGCTGCTTGGCGTAACGCCGGAGCTGGGCGCCGAGGTCACGGTTTCCTATTCCATTACGGACAAGGATCAAACCGCCTTTACTGTAACAGATACCTTTACGCTGGTGGGCTATTGGGACTATGATGAACTAATGCCTGTTCATTACATCAACATCAGCCGTGATTACGCAGATGACATCGAAGCGCAGGCAGTGAAAACAGGTTTACAGCCTTTCCGCACCGATTTGAATGTCATGCTGACCTCCGGCACAAACATTCAAGGGCAGATGGAGCAGGTGGATACCGATCTTGGCTACACATGGGACAGCTATACTGATCCCAACAGCGTCCGGATCGGCGTCAACTGGGGATATACCTCATCCCAGCTGGAATCGCAGCTCGATCCAGAGCTGATGATCGCCATAGCAGCTTTTTTGCTGCTGGTGATTTTCACGGGGTATCTTATCATCTATAACATTTTTCAGATCTCTGTTGCAGGGGATATCCGGTTTTACGGACTTCTGAAAACCATTGGCACAACGCCCCGGCAGCTCAAACGCATCATTCGCCAGCAGGCACTTCTGCTTTGTCTGATCGGCATTCCGGCGGGGCTGCTGCTGGGCTACGGCATCGGCGCTGTTTTGATGCCTGTTGTCTTGCACTCCATCCAGTTGAATACAGGCATCACCACCATCAGCACTTCGCCTGTGATCTTCCTTGGTTCTATGCTGTTCGCCTTGTTGACGGTGCTTTTGTCCTGTTCCAAGCCCGGAAAAATGGCAGCCAAGGTCTCTCCGGTGGAGGCTACCAAATATACGGATGTGATGCAGACCAAGAAAAAACGGCGCAGCATCCGAGGAGCAAAGCTCCATCAGATGGCCTTTGCCAATCTGGGACGAAACAAGAAAAAGACGGTACTGGTGGTGTTGTCTCTGGCACTGTCGGTGACACTGTTCAATGCGCTGTGTGCCTTTGTGGGCGGCTTCAGCATGGAGAAGTATGTATCCGCCATGACCTGCGCCGATTTTATCGTCAGCACTCCCGACTATTTTCGTTATAACCCAGCAGATGAATTCATCACGCCAGAACAGATCGGAGAGATCGCAGCAAACACAAAGGCCAGTCTTTCCGGCACGGGATATGCTGTGCGAAAACCCGCATATCTGTGGATGACGGAGGATGCTCTGCGGCAGGACTATGCAAGGTACGAAAGCGCCGAGCAGTTGGACAGCCATATGAGCCGCATGGAGCACCGGGGCAATATGGTGATGGGAGATACCAGAATCGAGGCTCTGGATAACAGTCTGTTTGACAAGCTGCAAGTGCTCGACGGAGATATTTCTCCTATGCTGGAGCCGGACAATAACGCCATTGCCATTGCGGTTTCCTTAGATGACTACGGTAATCTGCTCAATCCTGAATACTACCCCAAGGTGGGAGACACGATCACGGCTACCTATGCGGATGATGTGAAATATATCGACAGCCGCACCGGAGAACTCCGCACCGAAGATACACCGGAGGAGTACCGTCAGAAAAAACTGTATGGAGCCAGAGATGTAGAGTACACGGTCTGCGCTTTGGTAGAACTTCCGAATTCCATGAGTTATCGTTATAGCGGCGTTGGCTATGATGCAGTTTTGTCTGTGGACACCGCACAGAGGGACAGCGGTGGTGCAGCCATTCCGATGCTCTACCTGTTCGACACAGCGGACGAAGCGGACGAGGCCGAAGCAGAGCAATATCTATCGAAGCTCACTGCCGGTGAGTTTTCGCCCTTGATGTATGAAAGCAAGGCCACGGCTCGCTCTGAATTTGCTCAGTTCCGGCAGATGTTTCTTCTGATAGGTGGTATCCTCTGTGCTATCATCGGGCTGGTGGGACTCTTAAATTTCTTCAACGCCATGATGACCGGTATTCTTTCCCGCCGCCGTGAATTTGCTGTGCTTCAGGCTGTAGGAATGACGAACCGGCAGCTCAAAACCATGCTGATCTACGAGGGATTGTTTTACGCAATGTCCTCCGTAGCAGTGGCCTTTATTCTGTCGCTGGCGGTGGGACCTCTTGCAGGAAAAATGCTGGGCAGTATGTTCTGGTTCTTTGAGTATCAATTCACCATTCTGCCTGTCCTGCTGACAATTCCGGTATTTCTTCTGCTGGGGTGGCTGATTCCTTGCATGATGTATGACAACGCAGCGAAATGCAGCGTTGTAGAGCAATTAAGGGATGCTCAATGATTCTCCGCCTGCGGCGGGTCGCCTCAGCGACATAATTCTATACATCAGCACAAAAAATGGCGGGATTTCCCGCCATTTTTTATATTTGTTCTGTTTCGTATAACTTCTTGATTTTTTCCGCTACCTGTTGCAGTTTCTGAGCACGATGACCGAAGATTCTCAACGCCAGATCTCCGGCTGTGAGACGGGTAACGCCTCCATCTATTTCCGAATCTTCGTCAAGAATCTGCCAGATTTTTTCTTGAAGTTCCAGATTGATTGCTGAATCCGTTGACTTTACACTCCCGGATTCCTGACTGCAATTTTCACCATCTCTGCTGCAGATCTTAGAAAGAAACAGGTTTGCCATATGTGTGTAGCCCTCGTACATTCCGATTCCTTCCATGGGCATTTTGTCCGGTTCGTAGCGGGTATTGTCGCGATAGATCAGTTTGTCTCCTCTGTACAGTAGGACTTTTGAGGAGAATCTGCGGTACTGAAAACGTTCGTCATGAGCGTTTCGACCACAGGAGATGATCTCCAGCAGGAATAAACGGGAGGTTTCGTCTCCCAGATGGATGGTCATCTTGCTGTCAAAGGCTGACTGTGCAAAAGGAATAACCGGCTGGGGATAATAGTATAATGTGGCGTTTTTGTCTACCTGTACTTCGATGGTTCGGGTGGCTGAGCCTTCGTCCATTTTGTGGATTTTCTCAAAGGACTGGGACAGGACTTCCAGGTCTGCGCCTTCCTTTACATGATAGGAAAATTCCTGGGAATCGCCTGCCATAATTCCTGCGGAAGCACAGAGCGGCATGATCTGGATCCCACCGTTTTCTTTTTCGAAAGGCATCATGATCTTGTATGGCGCTGTAAAAGACAGATCTTCCAGAATAGTCCTTCCGTCTTTTAAGGCTGCGCAGGCGCTGATGCGGGATATTTTTCCGAATTTGTTATCCATAGGCATTTTCCTTTACATTCCTTCCAGGAGTACGTTTTTCTTGATCCACTCTACTACTTTATCTACATTCTCATCTCCGCGGATATTTGTAAACTGGAATGGTCTGTCACCACGCATTTTTTTGGAGTCTCTTTCCATTACTTCGAGACTTGCACCTACATATGGAGCCAGGTCTATCTTATTAATTACAAGAAGATCAGAACGTGTGATTCCAGGACCGCCTTTACGCGGAATCTTATCACCTTCTGCTACGTCGATAACGAAGATGGTTGCATCTACCAGCTCCGGACTGAATGTTGCAGACAGATTATCTCCGCCGCTTTCGATGAAAAGAAGTTCAATATCAGGGAAGCGTTCCATCATCTCATCTACTGCTTCCAGATTCATGGAAGCGTCTTCACGTATGGCTGTGTGAGGGCATCCACCTGTCTCTACACCAATGATCCTCTCTACAGGAAGAACGCTGTTCTTTGCAAGGAACTGGGCGTCTTCTTTTGTGTAGATATCATTTGTGATGACACCAATGCTGTAATCCTTTGCCATCTTTCTTGACAGTGCTTCAATAAGTGCTGTTTTTCCGGAACCTACAGGTCCGGCAACTCCGATTTTTACGTATGACATAACCGATTTCCTCTTTTCTACTTTACTTGTTGATAGCTTCTTATAATCTGTTTACTGACTTTCCACATATTATTTTTGAAGATTTCATATTATACACATGATTCTGTTTCTATCCACGCTTGAACCTGGAATAACCTAATACCAAATTCAAACTAAGACATATATAGCCTGGAATACAACTTCTCATGCTGGATTCCTCTGATATCAAATCCAGGCGCAGAGAGACATAAGTCCTCCTCGCTTCTGTTCATGACATCCTTTAATATCTCATCAAATTCCCCATAGCATCCGCTCAGAAGCTGCTGCCCGGATGTCTGGCTGAGGGGAATTGTTTTTACGCAGTTGGTGACGATTGCAGATGTCTGGGCATATAGATAATGTGTCAGCGCCTCTTCCAGAGGAATCTGCATTTCTGCACAGAAAACTCCGTAAATACAGCAATGATTTACTGCTTTTCCCTTTCTTGCATCCAGATATTCTCTGAAAATCCCTGTTTCGCTGATGGAAAGTCCAAGCTTTTCAATGGTCTTGGCAAAACGGGAACCCATTTTTCTGGCAGCTTCTCTCTGTTCCATAGGAATTCTGGATGCTTCCAGAAGTTCTTCCAGGTACAGAAGTTCCTGCAGGTCTTTTTTCTCTGCAGCTTCGTATGCAAGTCTGGCTGCCAGAAGTTCTGTATACGCAAGATTCCATTTGATTTTGTGAGTAATATACTCTCTGGCTGTGTCTACATTGTGGACAATTCCACGCTGAATATAAGTCTCAAGTCCCTGGGAGTGAGAATATCCTCCGATAGGGAACAGCGCATCATTTACCTGTAGAAGATAGAACTGTTTTTCTGACATGAAGAACCTCCGTTGTTATTAATGATGATGATTATGAATACTTGCAGAAATTCTCTTGTCAAAGTCCAGCTTCAGCACTTCTTTCTCCGCCTGAACTCCATGGATTTTCTGAAGCATAACAAGCATTGGCTCGTTATAGATCGTGATAAACGTATCATTCTCTCCCCAGAAAAGCGGTGCGTGTCTGTTTCCGATTTCATAGCAGACCTTTGCAGACATTTTCTCATGTCCGGGAGTCAGAGAAACACGGATAACTTCGCATGGCGGTGTATTTACCACTACAATCTTCTCATTATCTGCGTAGATCACATCATCCTGATACAGACCTCTGGCGAGAATGGAATCGTCCATGCGGATTCCCACTTCTGTTCCTTTGTCTGTTATTTTTTTATGTATTTTCTTAAATGCTTCGTGCCATTCAATATCTACATATTCTATTGTTTTTCCTGTAGTATCAAAATCATGAAGCTTTCCCAAAACCTGTTCACACAGCATTATTTTCGACCTCCTGAATCCGATAAAAATTTCTTATCAGATTTATTTTTTACCAAATCTGAAGTAACATCATAACTCCAGGAACCCATGCAGTTACGATTCCTTCAAATACCTGAAGATATGGAACGAATTTTCCCAGTTTCTTTCCGCAGATGTCTTCTACGAAAGCAGTTCCCCAGAGAATTGCCCACAGATACCAGATTGCTGCCCAACGCAGATCCGGTGTGATTCCCAGTGCAGTGCTTCCTGTAAATCCCTCGATTGTACCGAAGATCACCGCATTGATGGCTACAAAAGTAGAAAACCATGCAAATGGGATAGGGCTTGCTTTCAGGAATTTACTCAGGGCTACGAAAAGATAGGTAAAGCAGAACAGCAGTCCTGTTCCTGCTGCATAATAATTGCCCTGCACCAGATTGACAAAGTTAATAAATAAAGAAAGACCACCTGTAAAGATGTTCATGATGGCGGTTGATTTTCCGTCTACATTATATAAAGAACACATACCGTTGTTAATCAATACGATTCCTACGAATAAAAGACAAACTCCTAACATAATATTCTCTCCTCTCCTGCTTCTTCAGTATATTTTTCTGTTTATATTTCGTAAGTGGAAATACTTTTATTCAACACGCATAACAAGATGAATAAATCCTGCTTATTTTCATATAAAAATCAGAATTTTATACTGACAGGACTGCCGTTATATCGTTTGGTAAGTTCTTATAAAAGTTCTCACAAAACTCCATAAATAACAGTCCTGCGAATATCATTTTTATGATCAGATAACCAGAATATAATGGTTCAAAATTGTTTAAAACAGACTGTAAAGCTGTGTCAGCGGAAGCTTCTCTGCCGGTTTGGAAATGATTTCTTCGCCGTCAACAGTAACCTTATATGTCTCCGGATCTACGGTCAGTTCCGGTGTTCTGTCGTTAAATACCATATCTTTTTTGCTGATATTTCTGCATCCCTTTACAGGTACTACAGTTTTCTCAAGACCGTATTTCTCTTTTACATTCTCATCCATGGCAGCCTGGGATACAAAGGTCAGGCAGGCTTCATTCTTAGCTTTTCCATGAGCTGCAAACATTGGCTGATAGAGAACCGGCTGTGTTGTCGGAATGGATGCATTTGCATCACCCATCTTAGATGCAATGATCATGCCGCCTTTGATGATGATATCCGGTTTTGCACCAAAGAATACAGGATTCCAGAGAACGAGATCTGCAAATTTACCTTCTTCCACAGAGCCTACATACTGGGAAATACCGTGTGTAATCGCCGGGTTGATGGTATATTTGGAGATATAACGTTTTACACGGAAGTTGTCATTATCATGTCCTGCATCTTCCGGAAGTGCACCTCTCTCGTCTTTCATCTTGCTTGCTGTCTGCCAGGTACGTGTGATAACCTCACCTACACGTCCCATAGCCTGAGAGTCAGAGCTCATCATACTGAAGATACCCATATCATGTAGAACATCCTCTGCTGCGATTGTCTCAGGACGGATTCGGGAATCTGCAAATGCAACATCTTCCGGAATTCTCTTGTCAAGGTGATGGCAGACCATCAGCATATCCAGATGCTCATCCAGAGTGTTTACTGTGTATGGCATTGTCGGGTTTGTGGAGGATGGCAGTACGTTCGGAGCTGCTGCTGCGCGGATAATATCCGGTGCATGTCCGCCGCCTGCACCCTCTGTATGATAAGTGTGGATGGTTCTGCCGCCGATGGCTGCAAGTGTATCTTCCACACATCCACCTTCATTTAATGTGTCTGTATGGATGGCAACCTGTACATCATATTCATCTGCCACATTCAGACAATGATTGATAACTGCAGGTGTTGCGCCCCAGTCCTCATGAATCTTCAATCCCATGGCACCAGCTTTTACCTGCTCGATAAGAGGAGCTTCGTCAGAGCAGTTACCTTTTCCAAGGAAACCAAGGTTCATCGGATACTCTTCTGCTGCCTTTAACATCATTCTTAAATTCCATGGTCCAGGTGTACAGGTTGTTGCATTGGTACCATCCGCCGGGCCTGTACCGCCACCAATCATGGTAGTTACACCACTGTAGAGTGCACAGTCGATCTGCTGCGGGCTGATGAAATGAATATGGGTGTCAATTCCACCTGCGGTTACAATCATTCCCTCACCGGCAAGTGCCTCTGTAGATGCACCAACTGTCATTCCAGGTGTCACACCGTCCATGATATCCGGGTTTCCGGCCTTACCGATTCCCGCAATCTTACCGTCTTTGATACCGATATCTGCTTTGATGATTCCAGTGGAATCTACGATCAGTGCATTGGTAATCACGAGATCAAGATCACCATCTTTGCTACAAGTTTTTACAGACTGTCCCATACCGTCACGGATTGTCTTGCCGCCGCCGAACTTTACTTCGTCTCCATAAGTTGTATAATCTTTTTCTACTTCAATCACAAGGCTTGTATCTGCCAGACGTACCTTATCTCCTGTAGTCGGGCCATACATTGCCGCATATTTGCTTCCGGAAATTTTTGTACTCATTGTTGTCCCTCCTTACAGAAATCCTTTTAATTTCGCAGTTTCCATGGATGCTGTTTTTGTATCGTCAGTTGCCTGTGCGCGGGTAAGGTCATTCAGTCCGAATACTCTCTGTCTGCCGCCCATTTCTGTAAGCTGAACCTCTTTTTCTTCACCCGGCTCAAATCTTACAGATGTTCCTGAAGGAATGTCCAGATGATATCCATAGGCTTTTTCCCTGTCAAAAGAAAGGCATTTATTTACTTCAAAGAAGTGAAAATGAGAACCGACCTGAACCGGTCTGTCGCCTTTATTTGCCACTGTTACTGTCACTGTTTTCTTGCCTTCATTAAGTGTGATCTCACGATCTGCGGCCATAATTTCACCGATTTTCATGCTCATTTTCCTCCTTACTGAATTGGATTATGTACTGTCACAAGCTTGGTTCCATCTGGGAATGTTGCTTCTACCTGAACTTCACTGATCATATCAGCAACACCGTCCATTACGTCATCCTTTGTAAGGATCTTGGTTCCAAGCTGCATCAGCTCTACCACTGTTTTACCATCTCTTGCAAGCTCCAGGAGTTCAGAACTGATATACGCAAGTGCCTCCACGTAATTCAGTTTCAGACCTCTTTCCTTTCTCTCTTTTGCAAGATTTCCTGCCATATGAAGCATTAATTTTTCCTGTTCTTTGGGATTCAGCCTCATGATATTCCTCCTCTCGAATTGTGCGGATTATAATATGAAAAAATCTTCGTAGTACGCAAAAAAGAGCAGGCAATGGGATTCTTTCTCAGACCCCATTGTCTGCTCTTTGCACGAAAATTTTTATATAGGGGATTATAACTTGTGTTTCTTTGATGGTCAAGATGTTTTTTGTGAATTTTTTTCGAACATTATTAATAATAGGAATAAAGCGTATCCCATTAAGAAGCAACCAATATCAGATTCTGTAAGTAAACTGAAAATGAAGTGAACAGTAATAATTGTAACAAAATTCATATAAAATGACACAGGATTCCATTGTTTCGCTACATATTTACATGCTACATTTGAATTACATATTTTATGGGCATTTCGCCCGCAAATAGAAGGATTCAAGCCAGAAGGCCGGGAGGTTTTTATAATGATTATTTACGTTGATGCATCCGTGATCCAGACCGGAAACGGAACAAAAGAAAATCCATTCAAAACTGTTCAGGAGGCCGCTGCAAAGGCACTTCCGGGAGATGAAGTCATCGTTGCACCGGGATTATACCGTGAAGCAGTTAATCCGATTCACGCAGGAACGCCAGACAAGCGTATCACCTACCGTTCTGCAATAAAAGGACAGGCACACATTACAGGAAGTGAAGCTGTCAAAGACTGGGAAAATATAGAAGGCACTGTATGGAAAGCAATCATTCCGAACGGAATCTTCGGTGATTATAACCCATTTACTACCCTGGTATCCGGAGATTGGTTTATCGCTACATTTATTGCTCATACAGGAGATGTATATCTGAATGAGAAATCCATGTATGAGGTAACCACTCTGGATAAAGTTAAAAATCCACAGAAAAGTACTATCTCATGGGATCCTGATTTCTCTGTATATACATGGTACGCGGAACAGGATGAAGCCAATAATCAGACAATTATTTATGCAAACTTCCATGAAAAAGATCCTAATAAAGAAAATGTTGAGATCAGTGTAAGAAGAAACTGCTTCTATCCGGGAAGTGAAGGAATCGGATATATCACTCTCTCCGGTTTCCGTATCAGTCAGGCTGCTACTCAGTGGGCCCCTCCTACTGCTTATCAGGAGGGAATGGTCGGTCCTCACTGGTCCAAAGGATGGATCATCGAAGACTGTGAAATCTATGAATCCAAATGCAGCGGTATTTCTCTTGGTAAATATCTGCAGCCGGAAAATGATAACAAATGGTTAAAATGGAAATACAAAGACGGAACTCAGACAGAGCGCGACTGCATCTGTCAGGCTTCCTATGAAGGATGGGATAAGGAGCATATTGGTTCCCATATTGTACGCAGATGTGAGATTCATGACTGCGGCCAGACAGGTATTGTAGGACATCTTGGAGGCGTATTCTCTGTTATTGAAGACAACCATATCCACCACATTAACAACAAGCAGAATCTGGCAGGAGCAGAGATCGGCGGTATCAAAATGCATGCCGCTATCGATGTTATTTTCCGCCGCAACCATATACATAACTGCACCCGTGGTCTGTGGCTTGACTGGCAGGCACAGGGAACCCGCGTTACAGGAAATCTCTTCCATGACAATGCTCTTCCAAATGATTTCGAAGCAGGCGATGACGCCGTCACAAGCGTAGGAGAAGATATCTTCGTTGAGGTTTCCCATGGTCCGACATTGATCGACCACAATATCCTGCTGTCTGACCGTGCACTGAAAATTGCAACCCAAGGCGTTGCCCTTGTACATAACCTGATCTGCGGCGGCTTCGTTTCTGTTGGTATCGGTACAGACAACGGTGCACCTGATATTCCATCTCCGAGATATACTCCATATCACACCAAACACGGAACTCAGGTTGCAGGATTTATGACCATCCTTCATGGAGATGACAGATTCTACAACAACATCTTCGTTCAGAAACCGATCCGTCCTTGTATGCAGGAGCTGGCTGATCTTATGGGCGGCAACGGAAATATGTGGGATGACTGCAATGTACTCACCGGAACCTTCAGATTTAACGGGTATCCAACCTTTGAAGAGTGGAACAGACAGTTTGAAGGTTACTGCGGAATGGGTTCTGAAACAACAGGTAACTGCTATTATGATCACCTTCCTGTATGGGCATCCGGCAATCTCTATTTCAACGGAGCACGTGCATGGGAAAAAGAAACAGATGCAGTCACAGATGCAGAACACACTGTAGATATCTCTGTCGAAAAGAAAGAAGATGGCTGGTATCTGAAGACCAATCTGTATGATATCATCAAAGAAGAAACCGACGGTATCATCTCAACTGAAACACTTGGTATGGCATTCGAACCGGAGCAGAAATACGAAAATCCTGACGGAAGCCCGATTATCTTTAATCAGGATTTCTTTGGAAATCACAGAGATGTGAAAACTGTTGCAGGACCATTTACAGATAAAAAAGCCTCTGAGCAAAAGCTCTTTTAACCTGATATCCATATAGTCAATAGCTTTACCATATATAAACCATACATAAAAACAGCTATGAAGAGTACAGATATTTTTATCTACTGCTCTTGCATAGCTGTTTTCTTATTTTGTTATACTTTTATTATAGCAGTCCTAATAAATAATGTATTTAAGACAGTTCAGCAGAATTTCACACTCTGATGGGCTGGAGTCAAGCGGATATGCCCCCCCCCCGCAGGGGACTTACTTAATTCGCTTAAGATGCATTATTTACTCGGACTGCTATAGATGCAAGCATTTTTGTAGACTTTCGGATGCACCACAGGCATGTTGGAAGAATATAACAGGTTGCTGTGACCCAGGCGGTCTGGTCTGCGAAACAGATGGCTGTAAAGCCAAAAGTTCCTACAAATCCAAGACAGACAACTGTTCTGGCAATCATTTCTGTTACGCCGGAGAAAACGGCTCTGCCTGAATATCCAAGTCCCTGGGTTACCATACGGGCAACATTGAGAATACCAAGACTCCAGTAGAAAAATCCCATACATCTGAGGTATTTGGCAGAGGCATCCAAAACTGCCACCGCACTCTTTCCAACAAACAGCATAGAAAGTGTACGCCCTGCAAAAATCAGTAAAATTCCCGCCGCAATACCATATCCTACTCCCACTGTAATACCACAGCGCAATCCTTTCTTAATCCTGTCAGACTGTCCTGCTCCAAGATTCTGACTGCAGAATACAGATGCAGATGTTGCGATAGCATCAAATGGACACATGGTAAACTGCTTGATCTTCATTGCTGCCGTAAATGCGGATACATAAGTACTTCCAAGCCCGTTATTAGCAGACTGCATAACCATACTTCCGATAGCTGTGATGGAGAACTGAAGTCCCGTAGGCATTCCCATTGCCAGAAGTTCCTTTACTGCATCCCCCTTTATTGCCCTGTTTTCTTTCTTAAGCCACAGGAGTTTCATCTTGCAGATGATAAAAATAAGGCACAAGATTCCACTGATCGCCTGTGCGGAAATTGTTGCAATGGCAGCTCCGGCACATCCAAGTTTCAGCACTACAATACAGAATAAATCCAGAAAAATGTTCAGAACAGCAGATAACGCCAGAAATATAAACGGTGTCCTGCTGTCTCCCACTGACCTCAAAATACTGGACAGATAGTTATATAAAATCGTAAAGGGAATCCCCAGGAAAATGATCAGCAGATAACTATATGCATTGTCATAAATGTCCTCCGGTACTGATAGAATATGTAATATCTGAGGACATAAAACGCTGCATAATACTGTAAGAATCACTGCAATTCCTGCACATAACCCAGCTCCATTAAAGATATAATCCCGCATTTTCTCTATCTTTTCCGCGCCAAAATATTTAGCTACAGGAACGCCAAAACCTGTACAGCTTCCCATACAGAATCCAAGTACCAGAAACTGTATACTGCTGCTGGCTCCTACACTTGCCAGTGCTTTTGCCCCAAGGATCTGGCCTACAATCGCAGCGTCAATAATATTATAGGTCTGTTGCAGCAGGTTTCCTAATAATAAAGGAAACGCAAACTGTAACATCAGTTTCAGTGGATTACCCTTTATCATAGATGTGGTCATTTCTATTTACTCCCATCCTCTATATTTCTATAACGTTTTCATAAGTTAAACAGATATTCGAAAAAATCTGAGATTCCGATTTCTGAAATTTCTGATTTATTTCCAGATGGATTTCATTTCACAAATTTTCACCTGCGCATCTTTTTCACTGTTCAGGCAGAACATCCCCTGTCTGTTACTATTGTAGAACAGTCTGGTTCCAACATCTTCTCCATCATTTAAATATACCTCAATTGTTCTTCCGTCTACAAAAATTTCTGCATTTCTGCATTTCTCCACAGAAGAAACAAACTGTACCTTATCACTCTTCACACCGGCCATTTTAAAGAATACTTTTCCCCCTTCTGCAGTCAGACTGATGGATTTATCCCCATCCTGACCAAGAAGAATGTTGAAATCTCCTGTTTCTCCAAATGATACAGATGCATAATATCTGTTATCTGCAATGGAGCCGACTTTGATTTCACTGCCTGTGTCTTCATATACTGTATCACCCAGAAGAGTATAAACTTCCTCTACAGGTTTTGTATATACATGTTCATTCTTCACATGGAGTTCTCTTGGCAGCGTCATGCTTCCATAAGCTCCCGGCTCTGTAGCAATATGCTCTCCATAGAAATCACTGATCCAACCGATCAGGATCCTGCGATCTTCATGCTGAAAGCTCTGCGCTGCATAGCAGTTGCTTCCAAAATCCACCCACTGCTGCGTATGGACATCCATTGCATCACCACTCCAGTCTCCCACGTAATATCTGCACTGCTGGAATCTTCCATATTCATCATAATGACTCATCCATGCTCCCATAGCTACATATTTATCATCCAGTGGGAAAAAGTCCGGACACTCAATGGTTCTAATCTTTGTTTTCTCTGTAATCAGAGGACATCTGTATTTCCAGTTCTCTGCATCTTCAGATTCATACAGAAGAAATGTTCCTTTTTCATCTACGCATGCACCTAATACAATATAATACTTCTCACCGATCTTAATTACTTTCGGGTCGCGGAAATCATAGTTAGTACCTTCCGGTTTCTCCCTGATAATCTCTTTTTCCGGCTCAAAATGAATCATATCACTACTCTTTGTCATTGTCTGATACTGAATAGTATCCCATCCGTCATCCTGAGGTCCGATATGTCTTGTGAGATAGAAGTACACCTCATCTCCCATCGGAAGTGCACTTCCGGAGAAAGCACCACCTTTAATCGCAAGATTATCCAGGATTTCTTCCTGAGGCTCTAACACAACCGGAAGATGTATCCAATGCACCAGATCCCTGCTTGCTGCATGTCCCCAGTACATATTATTCCACTCCTGTTTAAAAGGATTCAGCTGGTAGAAAAGGTGATAATAACCCTTAAACCAGCAAAGTCCGTTCGGATCATTGTTCCAGTTCACAACCGGCGAAAAATGAAACTGCTCTCTGTACGGAGTGTCAATGAATTTAAAAAATTCTTCTTTATTCATTGCTTTAAAATTGTCTGTGGTATTCAGTACGCAAATTCCATTCTTCAGGATATTTTCACATTCGCTTAAATAAGCAAAGGTAATGGTGCAGTCCTGTGCAGTAATCTCGTATTCTGTATCTTTATCTGTCTGGAACTTGATCCAGTTCCCATAGATATGCTGCAGTTCTTTTATTTCTGTTTTGTTTTCTTTTATCTTCTTCAGGCTCACACTACCTTTTTTTCCGGCTTCTGGTTTTACAAATAATTCCAGACATTCATAGTTTCCTGTATACATATGTAAAAATCCCCTTTCTGAATTTTGTCTCTGATTCACTATATATCAAAGTATCGTACTGACCTTCTGCCGACATAATCTTACTATATCATAACAAAATCACGGGGAGTTTCAATAAAATATTTTGACATTTTTTTATACTATTTTATCCTGTATGACCACATATAAAAAGGATGCCGGGAGCAAATCCGACATCCTTTTTACTGTTAGCTTATGTTTATTTACAGCAATCCTCATAAACAATACATTTGAGAGGATTGCTATAGAAATGATGCAATTTATTTGTTATCCTGCTACTATTATTCGCCTCTGTGTTTACCCTGAGACAGATCTTCCACTACTTTTGCATAGTATTTATCTACATTGAAGAATGCCATGCAGATTACACAGATTACACATGTGATCACCGGTACCCATGCGAATGCGATTGAAATAGAGGACAGTGCAGACGCGCTCTGAACCTTAAGCTGTGCGTCAAATCCACCTGCTGCAAGGATCCAGCCAAGTGCTGCTGTTCCCACACCGGAACCAACTTTCATACAGAAGGAAGAAGCTGCATTTCCCATACCTGCTGTGCCGTATCCATTATACCATTCACCATATGTGATCGCATCCTGAAGGCATCCAAACATAGTTGCTCCGCCGCATCCGAATCCAATACCTTTGATAACGGAAGAAAGGCAGATCAGAGAGTAGGAAGTTGTCAGTCCTGACAGTACGAAACCTACAGTTGCAACTGCCATTCCCCCCATAAACAGGTAACGTTTACTGATCTTCTTCATCAGGAATGGTGTGATGAACAGAGTTACGATCTGTGCAATTGACAGAAGGTTGGATACCATTGCATAGTATCCGTCATTTCCCATATTGTACATTGTGAAGTATACTGCTGAACCAAAGAAGCAGGACATCATAAAGTACATAGCGAACAGACTTACTACCATTAACAGCCAGTATTTATTTTGAAAAGACCTTCCAGACCTTTTATAAAGGAAACCTGATTTTGGCCGCCTTCTGCGCTTTCTTCATGTACACGTTCCTGGCATACAAAGAACATGAACATATTCAGTACGATAAATACGATCATCAGTACTACAAAAGTCATTGTCCAGCCCTTCTGAGTGTAAGCATCTCCGCCACCGAAGAAGCCTGTCATTTTCAGAACAACTGTGTTGATTGTCATAGTTCCGGCTGTAGCCAGAAGGTTACGGAAGTTTCCGAGAAGTCCTCTTTCATACTGGTTCATTGTCATCAGTCCCTGCATAGTTGCATATGGAACGTTAATACCTGTATAGAAGATTGTGGAAACAAGGTTATATGTAAGGAACATATATGCGATCTGCACTTTTCCTGCAAATGCAGACGGTACGCTGAACATTAAAACTGTACATACTGCCAGCGGAATACATAATCTTGCGATCCATGGGCGGGCTTTTCCCCATTTACTGTGTGTATGGTCTACGATGTAACCCATTGCAAGGTCAGAAATTCCATCCAGGAATTTGGAAATTGCAATGATAGATGCTGCTGCCGCTGCACTTGCACCAATTACGTTTGTGTAATATACCAGCAGGAATGCACTGATTGCAGAGTACACCAGGTTTCCTGCATAGTCGCCGATACCATAAGCAAATCTCTCAAGGAAAGACAGCTTAGCATCCGGATTCATGTTTACGTTCTTCATAATCTTTTCTCCCTGTATGCTGTTGTAATTTTTTCATTCTCATCACAACAGGTGCTCTTTACTTTTCAATAAATCTGTTCTTATTTCTCAATCGGAAACCATCCGAAGTCCACACATCTGCCGAAATCCCAGCTGTCCCAGCCTACCCAGCCAGGTGTGTTTACTGTATCTGTAAGAAGCTTGTAACTCCAGTAGAAATATCCGCTTCCTGCGTTCCATGCGTCAAGCTGTGCCTCAGCAACTGCGTTGTAGATTTTCTTCTTTTTCTCAGCACTTACTGTTTCCTGTGCCATGCCTTCTACACCGTTGAGAACTGTCTGTCCGCCCTTTGTATCGCATCCAACTGCAAGAGAGTTAAACAGGCACCACTCGCCGCAGATTACCGGGAAGTATTCCTGCATTTCTGCGATGTCTTTTTTCAGCTCTTTTACATATTTCACATACTCTTCTACAGTCTGCTCACAGCCCTTCATTTCTGCAACCATCAGATACTGGTGAGTATCCAGAACTACGTTCTTGTACTTATCTTCACGCATAAAATCTTTCCATGCTTTTAAACAGAATGCATCATGGAATACCACATATTTGTCTTCCGGCATATGTCTGCGAATTCTTTCGTATGCTTCCAGATAAAAACCACGGATGAATTCCATTGTATTTGGTTTTGTTCCTTTGGCTTTCTCAGGATCAACTGCAGGATAGCGCTCTGTAACCTTCATGGATTCCCACATATCTTCCAGTATTGGCTCGTTCAGGATTTCAATTCCCCACAATCCTTTTCTTGTTCCGTATCTCTCTGCCAGTCTTTCCAGTACTGTAAGTTCGAATTCCACTTCGTCCGGCTCCTGTGACCACTTGCATACACCGCTGATTCCACCATTGTCAAATCCATTCTGGCTGTCCGGTGCTGTATGAAGATCGATCAGAATCTGCAGACCGTATTTCTCAGCCCAGTTAAATGCTTTGTCCAATTCTTCAATACATCCAATGAATGGTTCTCTGTCACCGAAAATGAAATATGGAACCGGGATTCTTACTGCATCCATTCCCATGGATTTAATTCTTGTGAAGTCTCTTTCTGTAATGTACTCAGAACGATGGATCTTGATTCTTGCTTCGTAGACTTCTTTGGAGAGCTGTGTGGGCAGATAGTATTCATCTTCTGCTGTTGTGCCCTCAAACAAAGACGGACTCATCCATTTTTCAAGTACCAGCCAGTTTCCAAGATTGACTCCTTTTACTTTCATGTTTTCCTCCCTGATATTGGTATAAATTTTACATATCCGGAAACGTCTTTCCGATATCAATTTACTTTCGCGCGCTCTTTATTTTTCAATCATTATTTTATCTGTGAAAATGCGAATTTTATATTATAATTCTCAGTTTTTTATCACTTTTCACGGCAAATATGTTATGATATAAATACTTATATATGTTCCCTTTTATATCGCTTTCGTTAATAACAGGAGGAATCCGCCATGAATTTTAATATAGATTATCTCATGCAGCATATTTCCTATGAATTACATACAATTATAAAAAACTGGACAGACACTTTATCTTCACAGACAAAGCCGGAAGTTGTCTGTGCACGTAAAGATATAAGCGATGAATATCTGCCATTTTCTGTTTTTACGGATTCTATTTTAAATGCAGAAGATACTTTCAATCTTGCCAACAATCCTCTTATCTTCTCTGCCGGAACTGCTGACCAGCAGATTTTTTACGCATACATTGCTGCAGGAAAGAAATATCTGCTCATTGGACCTGTAGTGTTTTCGTCCTTTATACAGACGAATTTACATATAAACCTGCCTTTCCTGGCACAGAAAGATCTTACTCCTGTCTTCTGCTGCAATTTTTATTATTTCTGCTCCAATGTGCTTCTGGCCCATAATCTGTTCAGTGAATCTCCTCTTATCCGGGATGATCTCATTTCTTCTAATTGCGTGAAAAAGGCAGAAGACTATGATATTATGTGTAATTATTCTGCACTTGTTTTCGAGCGCCAGGAAATGGACGAGCCGCATAATCCCTATGACCAGGAAATCCGCGAATCCTTAAGTATTGAGAACGGAGATATGGAAATGTACCGCAAAAGTATCAGCGAAGATTATATAGGAAAACTTGGAACTCTTTCCAAAGACGCATTGAGAAATAGCAAGAATCTGTCAATTGTTCTCATGACTCTTGCCAGCCGCGCTGCGATCCGCGGCGGTCTGCTGCCGGAAATAGCTTTCTCTATGAGCGATATTTTTATACAGAAAATAGAAGAAATGACGGATCCTGTAGTAACCGTGAATCTGGCCCGCCAGTTTCAGATGGAGTATATCAAAGCAGTTGCCGAAATCCGTCAGCAAAAAAAAGTTTCTTCTGATATTGCCTCCAAAAATATCTGGGTGGAACAGTCCAAAGATTACATTTTTAAACATTTACACGAAAAAATCCGCATCCAGAATATTGCAGAGTATCTGCATCTGAATGCGAATTATCTTTCTGAACTATTCAGGCAATGTGAAAACATTACTCTTACGGACTTCATTTTACAGGAAAAGGTAAAGCTTACCAGGAATCTTCTGGCTTATTCCCCCTATTCTTATATTGAAATCGCCACTTATCTGGGATTTTCCTCTCAGAGTCATCTGGGAAAAGTGTTTAAAAAATATACAGGAATGACTCTGCGGCAGTATCGGGAAAAATACGGGCAGAACTTTAATAAATGAATGCTTTTCGCTGTTATGCCATTCCATTCACTGTTTTATACTTATACAGCATCTCCGCATGATTCTGCTCCTCAATCTGTATATCAGCCAACAGCTTGCGTACACCACTATCGCCAAAGGCAAATACATCATCATTGTATGTTCCTGACACCAGCTTCTCTGTACCAATACAGTCTGTTGCAAGAAACGCATCGTGTTGTTTATCTTCCGGTGAACTCATGGCTGTATAGACTGCTTTTGGCTGATAGTCTTTGCCTGATCTGTCATTACAGTTACATTCAGGCACACTACCTGAAAGAATCATTGACAAAGACTCATAATGCTTCTGTTCTTCCTGCTGGATATTCCGGAAAAGATTTTTAAGCTCCGGGTCCCTGGCCTGTTCTGCGTATTTTCCATACTTTTCCACACAGCTTTTCTCTTGTGTCTGAAGATCTTCGATTACTGAACGTTCCTTTTCTTTTAAAATCATAGTCTGTTGTCTCCTTTTTTAAGAAATACTGTATTTTGTTACATGAAAATAGTATGGATGAAAAATGCTTTTTTATTCGCAATCCGCTTCGCTACTTGCTCATAACCGAAATACTATAACATCAGGATAGCTTTTTATTTACTTTGTGATATACTTATATCTGAAATTTTTATAGCAGACTGCTATAGATTATGTGAGGGAATTTGCAATGAAACGTATCGATTTTGAAAAAGGAACTGTAACCGGTAATATTCTGAATGCCGCCATTCCCATGCTGGTGGCTCAGATATTGAATCTTTTATACAATATTGTAGACCGTATCTATATTGCCAGAATCCAGGATGTGGGTACAACAGCACTGGGTGCTGTGGGCTTATGCTTTCCGATCATCATGATCATCACAGCTTTCAGCAATCTCTTTGGCTCGGGAGGTTCCCCGATTTTCTCCATCAACCGTGGGAAAGGAGATTCCAGAACTGCTGATATGATCATGAATACCGCATTCACAATGTTATGCGGAAGTGCTGCTGTGCTGATGCTGGTCGGATTTCTTTTTGCCAGACCCTTACTAACTCTGTTTGGTGCTTCGGATGATGCTCTGGTTTATGCGTATCCATATCTGATGATCTACCTTCTGGGTACTCTTCCTTCCATGATTGCAACAGGAATGAACCCATTTATTAATGCACAGGGCTATGCCATTATCGGTATGCTGTCAGTGGCAGTCGGTGCAGTGGCAAATATTATTCTTGATCCGGTTTTTATTTTTGTTCTGGATATGGGGATTAAGGGTGCAGCCATTGCTACTGTGATCTCTCAGATTCTCTCCGCCTTGCTTGTATTTTATTTTCTTCATGGGAAATCAGAATTAAAGGTAAGATGGCTTCATATAAATGAGATTTCTGAGTGCACCAGACATGCCAGGGATATCATCAGCCTGGGGTCTGCCGGATTTATCATGCAGCTAACCAACAGTCTGGTAAGTATCTGCTGCAATAATGTTCTCTCAGTGACAGGCGGTGATATTTATATTTCTGTCATGACTATTATATCCAGTGTTCGCCAGATGGTGGAGACGCCTATCCATGCGATCAATGAGGGAACCTCTCCTGTCCTCAGCTATAATTACGGAGCCAGACGACCTGACAGGGTAAAAAAGGCAAGTGTAGTTCTGATCATTATGGTTCTGGTTTATACGGGAATTGTGTGGAGCCTTATTCTTATTGCGCCTGAATTTCTCATTGGAATCTTCAGCTCTGACAAACTGCTATTGAAGGACGCAGTTCCTGCACTGAAACTTTACTTTGCAGCCTTTATTTTTATGGATCTGCAGTATATTGGTCAGACAGTATTTAAATCATTAAATAAAAAAAAGCAGGCGATTTTTTTCTCCCTGCTTCGTAAAGTATTTATTGTGGTTCCACTGACCTATTTCCTGCCCTATGGATTACACATGGGCACAGATGGCGTGTTTATGGCTGAACCGGTATCTAATGTAATCGGTGGTTCTCTGTGCTTTATTACCATGTTGATTACAGTAATACCAGAACTGAATAAAATGGAAACTACATATTTCCCAGAATAATATTAATCAGATTCTTATCCAGCATAATCGTCCGGTTCCATGGATTGAGAATGATTCCCTCAATCTCATTTACCTGTAATGCTGAATTGAAAAGCTGAGCTATGTCTGTCAGAAAAGTGGATTGGACGCTTCCGCCACCTTTCAGTTCTTCCTCAAAGCTGGTAAATGCCGCCCACCAGACTTTGCCATCTCCGGTTTTCACTGTGCCGATCCGAAGCTGGTTGTCCCCTGTGGGCGGCTCTACTGAAAGGATAAACTGGCCTTCTTCTCTCATTCGTCTGCGGATCACAGTCAGTGTATGTGCCAGCATTTCCTGAGTAGCTTCCTGCTGAAGGCCAGCGATCGCCTGCTCTATTTTTTCATTTCCCTGAAGACCTTTGTCCTGATTTACATTTATATTCTTATTATCACTCATATTAATATCTCTTTTATGCCTTTCATTTTTTTCCGGTGTATTTTCTGAATTTTTCAGTTTTTTGATGGCTTTCTCAGGATCTCATGCGGTGCTTCTATCTCATTTGCCAGCGTATGTTCTGTCAGCTCTGATAACAGTTTCAGCTTCTTATTGAGCAGAGGCCGCATACAGTTAGGAACATGTTCCTGGTGTGCTCTGTGGATTGCCACACATTCCTTGCAGTTTCCGTGATAACGACAGGCTTTCTGGCAGGAACAGTGATCCTTCTCCTTGTATTCTTCACGAAATTCTGCCGCGAATTCCTCCTGCAGACGCAGACCCTCTGCGCGGTTTCCTTTATGAAACTCAGCCATTGCGTCTAATTCCTTCTGATTTCCTTCAATCTTCATACGTTGAATTTCCTTTCCCAACCTTCATTACGGATTTTCTGCTTTACTTAATGCGTTCTCTGCTCTTGTTCTTAATTTTTAATCCTGTTTATATTTCACAGCAGTTCCATATGCGATCACTTCTGCTGCCCCTGACATTACCTGGGAGGAGCCGTATTTTACACCGATCACAGCATCCGCATTCATCTCTTTGGCTTCATCTACCATACGCTTGGTGGCAATCTGTCTTGCCTCATTGAGCATTTCCGTATAGCCAGTGATTTCTCCGCCTACCAGAGTCTTCATCCCTGCCATGAAATCTTTTCCTACATTTTTTGTCTGTACAACTGTTCCCTTTACAATTCCCAGTGCCTCAAACTCTACACCCGGAATATATTCAATACTTAGAAGCTTCATCCTCTTCTCCTCCTTCAATCTCTTTCATGCGTCCTGCAAGTGCTGCCAGGATTCCACCGATGATCACAACCGGTATGGCGATCAGGAATATCAGCAGTCCGGTCGGTATGGGATCTTGTGTATTTGCCCACAGCATAAGCCCTATCACAAATCCCATAAGCAAGATCATGACTACTGCTCCAATGATCGCTCCTGTCCTTCTTTTCTTACGGATATCTGTTTTCTTTATATCCATAAACCTTGCACCCTCTTTCTCCATCTGCTCGATTTCTTCCAGACAGTTCTCGGCATTCAAGGTATCCAGGGACTGATGCTCTGTGATCAGGCGCTCACACATTTCCTGCATTTTCACAAGACCCTCCCTGCGACGTTCCAGTTCTCCCAGGTGCTGTTCCAGACAGAACTGCAGGCTTTTCCTCTTTTCAAAAAGAGCTCTCATCTCTTCTATGGAAATATCCATCTTCCGGAATAATTTGATTTCCTGAAGTCTGGCAATGTCTGCCGTATGATATTCCCGGTATCCGTTCTCTGCGCGCTCCACATTCAGGAGACCCTGCTCTTCATAAAAACGGATATTCTTTCTGGTGATGCCTACCAGCTCTTCCACCTGTTTGATCTTCATTCTGTTACCTCTTGCTTTCCTGACAGCAGATACAGCTGATTCGCTACTCTACTGCCCTGTCTGTGCTTCCTTTATACTGCTTCCACAAGGAGGAAGGTCAAGTATTTTTTGAAAGAAATTGAAAAAAATATAGCTTCCGGCAGGGGGAATCTTTTAAGCTCCTGTACGGTCTGAACCTCTCATAATTGTGATCAGAGAGCTGAACAGCAATAACATAGGATAAAATAATTTCGGCATGATCTGAAATGCAGAAATCTCACCACCCAGTTCATTCACTGCTGAGATTGCAACCAACATCTGTGCACCATAGGGAATCACTCCCTGGAAAACACAGGAAAAAGTATCCAGTATGGAAGCTGTCTTTCTCGGTGTAATTCCATACTCCTCTGCCATTTCCTTTGCGATAGGGTTTGCCATTACGATTGCCACTGTATTATTGGCAGTGGCAATGTCCATAGTTCCTACCAGAAGTCCCATTCCAAGCTGTCCGCCTTTCTTTCCGCGGAAAATTTTATGGATCCAGCCAAGAAGCGCATCGAATCCACCATATTCACGGATCAGCGCACACATGGCTGCTACCAGAATTGCCACCATACAGGTCTCAAACATTCCGGATACACCGGATCCCATATTTTTCAGGATCTCTACAGGTGTGATATGTCCTCCGATCAGCATGATAAATGCTCCGGATACAATTCCTGTCAGCAATACCACAAATACATTGATTCCAACAATTCCTCCGATCAACACCAGCACATACGGTATTACCTGTGTCAGATGATAGGGCTGGAGCACACGACCCTGAATTTCTGTCTGAAATGACAGGATCAGGATTAAAATCAGTGTGGCGCCGGCTGCCGGAAGAGCGATCCAGAAGTTCTCCCTGAATTTGTCTTTCATCTCACATCCCTGACCATTACATGCAGCAATCGTCGTATCTGAAATAAAAGAAAGATTGTCTCCAAACATGGCTCCGCCCATAACAGAAGCCACGCAAAATGCCAGATCAAATCCTGATGCTGTGGAAACTGCAGCTGCGATGGGTGTCAGAAGGGTAATGGTTCCCACAGAGGTTCCCATAGCCACAGACACAAAACAGGCAACTACAAACAGCACAGAAACTGAAAATCTGGCAGGTATCAGACTCAGCATACAATATGCAACACTCTCAGCACTGCTTCTTCCCACAACCCCTACAAAGGAACCTGCTGCAAGGAAGATCAAAAGCATGGTGATGATATTTTTATCCCCTACTCCCTGTGCCATGATCTCCAGTTTCTTATCAAAATCCAGTGCTCTGTTCTGCAGACAGGCAACCAGGATCGCAGCCAGAAATGCTACTACAATAGGCACATTATAAAATCCCATGGGGATTTCCATCACATACTCAAACAAAATGCCCAGTCCAAGGTATAATACAAGAAATACACCAATGGGAAGCAGGGCAATTCCTTTTCCTTTTTTCATCTTTCATCCTCTTTCTACCATAATCTCTTTATGGTTATATAATCACTCTGCTATTTTATCATACACTCAGTTTTCCTGCCATAGTATTTATCACAGCTTTGGCTGATAGCGCATATCCGATACATTGTAAACTGTCACAAAGGCTTTTGGATCTTCACGATTGATGTAAGCCATCAGCTTCTGATATTCTGTTTTGTCTACGATCGTAATGATCTCATTGCGTTTCTTCATATTATAGGCACCTGTTGCTTCATAGATTGTTGCTCCGCTGTGCAGATCTTCAATAATGAACTTGCGCAGTTCTTCCTCTTTCTGAGTGATAACGCAGACACGCCTCTTGATATTATGGTCAAAGATAAAGTGATCCAGAACCATACCATTAAAGTATGTTCCCAGTATACTCAGCACCACTGTCTTTTTATCATATACCAGCGCTGCGGAAAGAGCCACACACATACCGGAAAGAGACATTGCTTTTCCCAGTTCCATGTGGAGATATTTGTTCATGATCTTTGCCACAATATCCAGTCCGCCGGAGGATGCATTTCTGTTAAAAAGAATGCTCAGTCCTACACTGACTACCAGGATATAGCACAGCACATCCAGTTCCTGACTATTGGTCATAGAGCCAAAATCCGGAAATAATTTCTCGAATAATCCGAGAAATAAGGGCAGAACGATACTGGTGTAAACCGTTTTTACACCAAATTCGCGTCCGCAGGTGATAAAGCCAATGATCAGAAGTACTACATTCAAAATCATGGTGATCACAGACAGTGGTAAGGGTACAAAGTTTGATAGTACGATACCAAGACCGGAGATACTGCTTACAGATGTATGGCTCGGCACCAGAAAGAAATAAACTGCTGCCGCAATGATCGCTACCGCACCTGTCAGGATCAGTGCTTCCTTTATGATATCTGCATAATTTAGTTGTTTTTTCATAGTTAGATTTCCTGTCTTTCTTTCCATATTCTTGTTCTATTGTAACATATAGAAAGAGAATGTCCATTGGCAATTACAAAAAGAGGCTGTCTTCCATGACACCCCCTTTGTAAATCCTTATAACCTATAGGACTGCTATAAAATTCGCTTTCATATATTCGAACATGTTTGAAAAATGTTCTAATATTTTATCCTAACGGTTCTGTATGTTTCTCAGATAAATAGGCCTTCTGTTCTTCCTCCGGAGCTTCCCAGATTGTTGTTGTAGTTCCATCCTTATCTACATATACTTCTTTTATCTCATCTTTCTTCAGAATCTCATGAAATTGATCATATGGATAAAAAATACAGCTTACATATTTTTCCCACAAGCTCTGTTCAAAATGGATAGTCATTACACCTGTTTCTCTGTCCAAAGATGTTTTCCAGCGATAATTTCCTTTTATATTCATTCTATATGTTACTTCATCTTTATTATCCTCAACAATAGTAATCCCGGCATCTTTGTAGTTGATATATGTGACATGTTTATTCATAAAGGTAAACACTGCCACAAAGCAAACTATGGTTGCTGCTATGGAAAGCAGGATTGTTTTTGTCTTTTTTTTCTTTAAAAATTTCCTGAAATTCTTCAGGTCATTTGCTTCATTGCTGTTTTCTTTTGTCTGCGCATAGATTTTCATATCATTTTCAAGGTCTGCCTTTGTCTCATGGTATACCCGCTGGCAGATTTCACAGTTTTGCAGATGTTCTTCTACAAGTTCTTTTGTGTCTTCGCTTACTGCATCTTCAATGTATAATGGCAGAATATCCTGGATCACGTTGCAGTTTATTTTTTCCATCTTACTTTTCCTCCTGACTTATCTGTGCTCTTATCATCTGGCGTGCACGGTGGTAGGTTACTCTTGCCCACCCTGCACTTTTCTGATAGCATTTTCCGATCTGCTCAAAGGAGAGTTCACCATATATCCGCAGATGAAATACTTCCCTGTAGGGTTCCGGTATCAGTTCTGCATAGCGTTTGAGATTCCGAACTGTCTCATCCTGCACGATCTGATCCAGTACTGCCGGGGATGTATCCTGCATGGAATCCTGCATTATTTCTGAAAATTCTTCACCCACGTAGATTTTGTTTCGTCTGCAATAGCGGAAATATGTATTCTTCGCAATTACAAATAGCCATGCGCGGATATCCTTCCGGCCGTCAAATTTCTCAATATTATTCATTGCCTTCAGGAATGTTTCCTGGGTGATTTCCTCTGCCAGACTTTCATTTTCGGAAAGTGCCCGGATATAGAGAAAGACATCATGGAAATACTTCCTATAGATTGTTTCGATTTCTGATTTCTCCATTCCTGCCCCTTATATTTTTTATTATCCTACTGCATCTTTCGGGATTTTTAATGGTCCTGTCTGACCGATCGTGGTGCCATCCTTATCCAGAATATAACCATCTTTATCCTGATATGACCCTGCCGGCGGTGTCCACATAGATCCATCTGACGACCTGATCTGTCTTCTTCCATTGAATGTCTGAACACGGTTCTGATTTTGTTGCATCTGCATTGAATATGCACGGCTGCTCACCTGGGTATCACTGTCTGTATCGGATGCACAACCTGATAAACCAACCACAACTGTCAGAATGAATATTCCTAAATATCGTTTCATAATAATCCTCCTGTCTGCTGTATCATTATTTTATCTGATGTCTTTCTATATAACTAAGTCACAGACAGAAGAAACGTTACAGAAAAATTTATATTTTGATATTTTAACCGAAGCAAGTAAGTCTCTTCTTACACTACCTGTTTGACTTTATAATGCAATATTCCTTTTGTCAGAGACACTGCCAACACACCCACAGCTATAACGTGCCAAATACTGTATATATCATTCAGATTCACCTGCATAATCAGAAACATCGGCATCGAGTCCACCAAAATCCATACAAGTCCGCCAAAAAAAATCCGTACAAGCAATGGAATTGCCCAGCATATTGCAGTTGCAACTACAGCTCCAAACATACTGTCCTGATATGCTGAAATGCACAATGTAATGGCATTTAATGATAAAAATGCCAACATCCCCAATATCAAAAGCACTGACAAATAACTGAAAAATGGAACTTTATCCACTGTCTTCCACATACTTCCCGAAATGACTACTCCTGTCAGATTGTATCCTCCCTTTAAGTCATACACGATTTTGCATAATCCCCATGCACTTCCTGTAATTCCTGCATATAACAGAACTGTTATCGTAAAAGAGGCCAGAACTTTGGCTGAAGTATCCTTCCTTATTCCATCTCATCAGGTACAATTCTGCGATCTTCAGGTGGTCAAAGGTTTCGGACGGCAGATTTGTGATAAGTATTTCTTCCTTATTGTCTGGCAGCGGCACTTTTACCATACGTAGGGTAACATGCCCAAGTTCCGCCATTCTCCGCCCAATATCCGTCCCCTGGTAATGTCTGATCCGGCTCTTGTCCAAACAGATATCCACCCAGGCATCTGGTGCCACCATAGCAGCCTGCTCTTTTTTATAATCACTGGATTTAAGACGTGCAAGGAATAAAATGCCTTTTTCCATCATCCGTATAAAAGCCGCGGTAGACGGGTATCCCCTGTCCATGACGACCAAAAAAGGTGTAGTGCCCATCGTTTCAGGCAAACGGTCAATCTGTCCTTCTGCAAGACGCATTTCATCAAACTTACATTTACAGCAGTCGCTCTCCAAAATCATGCGGTTCATGACATCATATAGACATCCAAGACCTATGGAAGCCTGTGGTTTTGTTCCTTTTCTGTTGGAAGTGCCAAATTCTTCCAGGTTTTCCTTGGTAGTGGGGATATTGACTCCTGAACCATCTGCCGCTAAAACCAGATAGCCTTGAAAAGTAGAGAAACCGGGGTCTGCGTAAAAGTTTCTGTTATGATGGCGGTAAAGCTCATAAAAAGCCAGTGGGTTCAGCTTCATACGTTGTTTTAAATAGCCGGGGTTTGATATTTCGGTTCCCGGATGTGCAGTTTTCATATAATTCCGTAATTCCAGACTCAAAGTAATCCCCCTTCGGTTAATCATTGTAAACAGAAAATCTGTCAAAGGCATTTTTCGGTTTCTCGTAAAAGAGGCCGGCTTTCCATTTTTGCAAAAATCGTGGAATTCATCCTGATGGATCAAACTGATATCACAACAGGTACGCTTTTGAGAGTTTTTCATAAAATCACCTGCCCTATGGAAAAGACACCTATTATCTATTTTTATTATGCAGCAAAATCGCAGAAAAAAGGAACCTCTTACACTTCAAAATGTAAAAGATTCCTTAAGTTAATGACATTGTGAAAAATCAAGGCTCAGAATTCCAAGAAGTTATTGTTCACCTTGCATATTTAAGTGTGTTTATCATAACATTACTACCGCATATTGCCCATAAAATAATCTGTCCAAAATCTATAAATTTCTGTCTTTCATGTTTTATCATATAAAAAAAGACTGCCTTTTACGACAGCCTTTTAATCACTCGCACTGATACTACAAATTCATAAGATATCCAATCTCTCGATGTTTAACACTTACTCCCCATAGAGAACCGCAATTGCTTCATATGGCTGCATCATATGCGGTTTATGGTTCTCATAATTGGAAATAAGTACAGTTCCCTCATTTATGTTTGCCAAAGTACACTCTGCTTCTTCCTGTGTAAAATTACATATTACTAACAGTTTTTGTCCACCTAATATTCGTTCATATGCAAAGATGCGTTCATCTTCAGGAAGTAGAAGATTGTAATGCCCATCTATGATAATATCGTATTCTTTCCTCAGTTGAATCAATTTTTTATAATAATGAAACACAGACGATTTATCGGAAATCTGTGATTCCGCATTGATTTCCTTATAATTCGGATTTACCTTAATCCATGGTGTACCCACAGTAAATCCGGCATTGGGGGAATCACTCCATTGCATAGGTGTTCTTGCATTATCACGACCTCTTAATCCCAGATAACGAATCATGTCTTCCTTACTTATCAAACCCGATTCTGTTAATTCACGGTAATTATCTATACATTCAATATCCTTATAATCATCAATACTGTCAAAATAGATATTGGTCATTCCCAGTTCTTCACCTTGATAAATATATGGTGTTCCCTGCATCATATGAAGACAGGTAGCCAGCATTTTTGCTGAAATCTCACGAAACTCAGAACTGTCATTTCCGTATCTGGAAACTGCCCTGGGCTGATCATGATTGTCCCAATACAGGCTGTTCCATGCCTTTCCTTCCAGTGCCGTCTGCCACTTGCTCATCACCTGCTTCAACTCCAACAACGGTACCGGATTATCTGTCCACTTACCATAAGGTCCATTTGCCAGAAAAGCGTGTTCAAACTGAAACACCATGTTTAATTCTGACCCATCAAGATTTGCATATTTTTTTGCCTGTTCAATAGTGACACCAGCTGTTTCTCCTACAGTAATCAAATCGTATTTTGACAATACTTCCTTATTCATTTCTCTGAGAAATTCATGTATTCTTGGTCCACTGCAGATGTAAGGGTCACTGTCTCCGTACAAACCGCCTTTGCACTCCCCGTCTGGAAATGTCTGTACTTTCGAAAGCAGGCTGATAACGTCCATACGGAATCCGTCGATTCCTTTTTCGCACCACCAGTTCATCATATCATATATTTTATGACGAACCTCCTCATTTTCCCAATTAAGATCAGGCTGTTTCTTTGAGAACAAATGCAGGTAATACATTCCTGTATGTTCGTCAAATTCCCAGACAGAGCCTCCAAAGCACGCTCCCCAGTTATTTGGTTCCTTTCCATTCACAGGGTCTTTCCAAATATAATAATCCCTGTATGGATTATCTTTGGATTTTCTGCTTTCCACAAACCATGGATGTTCATCTGATGTATGATTCACAACAAGATCCATCATGATTTTCAGACCTCGCTTATGTGCTTCCTGCAACATTCTGTCAAAATCTGACATTGTTCCAAAATCATCCATAATATCCTGATAATCAGAAATGTCATACCCATTGTCGTCATTAGGAGATTTATAAACAGGAGAAAGCCACAGTACATCCACTCCAAGTTCTTTTAAATAATCAAGCTTCTCAACAATACCGTTTATATCACCAATCCCATCTCCGTTGCTATCCATAAAACTTCTTGGATAAATCTGGTATACCACACTTTTTTTCCACCACTGATTTTTCACACTCATTTTCACACTCATTTTTATCCTTTCACTGCTCCTTCTGTTACGCCTTTAACAATATACTTCTGACAACACAAATAAAAAATAATAATTGGTATCATACACAAAACTAATCCTGCCGTAGCTAAATCCCATTTCTTTGCGAATTGTCCAAAAAATAAAAATGTTTTTAATGGCAATGTCTGAATCCCTTCCTTATTGATTACAAGAGATGGAAGAAGATAGTCGTTCCAGGTTGACATTACATTTAAAATTGCCACTGTCACAATGATTGGCTTTAACAAAGGCAGAACTATGCAGAAAAATCTTCTGAACATTCCGCATCCATCAATTGTAGCAGCTTCTTCTAATTCCAGTGGAATATTTTTAATAAATCCATGAAACAGGATAATTGCCATAGAGCATCCAAATCCCTGATACATAAAAATCAAACCCGGAGTGTTTAATAAATGAAGTTGTCCCATATTCCGAATAAGCGGAAGCATAACACATTGAAACGGAATCAGCATTGCAGAGGCAAAAATCATAAAAATAACATTACTCGCCCTGGTTTTATATCTTACCAGTGCCCAGGCTGCAAGTGAAGAAATAAAAATGATAATAACAACCGTTAGTCCTGTTATCTTTAGAGAATTCGTAAATGAATTAAAAAAATTCAACCTGTCAAACGCCTTTATATAATTTTCAACAGACCATGTTTCCGGAAAATTAATAGCATTTTTATAAATATCCCGCAAAGGTTTGAATGAATTAATCGCCAGAACATAAATTGGAAACAAAAACGCAATGGAGAGTATTACTCCCAGCAATTGCATAAATATTTTTTCTATACGTTTTGCCCACATTACATTTCCACCTCCATCTTTTTACTGCAATACAACTGCGTCAACGATACAATTGCAATGACAATAACAAAAATCAGCGCCTTTGCCTGTGCGCGGCCCAGATCATTTTCTCCAAATGCAGTACGGTAAATATTCATACATACCATCTGTGTAGAGCCATAAGGTCCACCGTTTGTTAAAGCCAGGTTCTGGTCATAAAGTCTGAAGGTACCTGAAAGTGTCAGAAAGAAACCAATTGTAAATGCCGGCATACATAATGGCAATATCAAATTTTTTAAACGCTGCAGTCTTCCTGCACCATCAATTTCTGCAGCCTCAATCAGATTATCAGGAATACTCTGCAGCTGTGCTATATACACGATCATCATATATCCCGCCTGCTGCCAGACAACTACAATCATTAATCCAACGGTAGATGTAAATGGTGTAGACAACCATCCCTGAAGCCATGAAATATTTAGTGATTTTCCTAAGTAATTGAACCCCTGTGTAAACACAAACTGCCATGCAAATCCAAGAAGGATACCTCCAATCAAGTTGGGCATAAAGAACACAGTACGAAACAAATTAGCTCCCCGAATTTTCTGTGTGACTAGCAGTGCAAGTGCAAATCCAAGAAGATTAACCAGAATAACTGCTACAACAGAAAATTCTGCCGTATAAAGAAAATCCCGCCAGAACACTTTATCACTGATAAGTCCCCTGTAATTCTCAAGTCCGGCAAAACTGACAGGTTTATTCATTCCATTCCAATCCGTAAAAGAATATAATAAACCTGTAATTGCCGGAATCAGAACTACCATAGCAAAACAGATGAGGGCAGGAAGCACGCAAATCCAAAACCCTGACTTAGATTTTTTCATATTATATCTACTCCTATTCCAAAAGGATGCCGTCATTTACTATAACGGCATCCCATTATTTTACTTACTTCTGGCATTTGACCAGGCATCTTTACAGTCGCTTACAACTTCGTCCCATGTTTTTTCACCTGAAACATAAGCCTGTACACCGTTTCCAAAGACATCACCAAAGCCAGCCGGAAAAGCATTAAATATCCATGATGTTGTGTTGCCTTCATCCAAATATTTTTTTACAACTTTTCCAAGTGCGTCTTCCGGTTCCACACCATCGTAATTTGAGAAAGCAGGAACGGACATCATCTTATGAACAACCATATCTTTTCCTTCATCAGACTGAAATAACCAGTTTAAAAAATCCTTTGCAGCTTCTTTCTCTGCATCCGAAGCACCGCTGTATACATTGTAGCAGCAAGGCACACCTACTGCCAGTTTTCCACTGACCACATCACCTAAAGGTATAGGAATAATTCCAAGATTATCTGCAACTTCCGGATTTACATCTGCCATTTCTGTATTGATCCAGTTACCCTGCTGCAAAACTGCAATTCTTTCAATTGCAAGACCTCCGCCAACGCTCTGTGAATAATCGCCAGAAAGAAGTTCAACCGGATTATCTGCTGCAGCTGTATACTTCACCTGAAAATCGATAATCTGCTTCAATTCCTCTGCATTTGTGAATTTCAGTTCCTTTGCCTCGTAGGCTGCATTTTCATCCGGGAATTCCTGGTTTAATCCGGTATTAATCGTATGACATCCGGTAATCCAGTTTTCTTTTACCGGAAAATCCATAACAGCTTCCAGATCCGGGAACTCATCCTTTAAGTCTCCATTATCAATCATGGTTTTTAATTTGGAAAAAGCTGTATCTATTTCTTCATACGTTTTAAGACTTTCCCCGTCAATTCCTGCTGCCTCAAATATTTTCTTATTATATATATATCCATATCCTTCCATTGAATAAGGAAGTCCCAAAACCTTGCCCTCTGCATTAGTGGATCCTTCTGCTGCTGCCTCTGTCATGTAAGGTACCCATGGCTGATCTGAAAGATCTTCCATATTCTCTCCCCACTCATCCCAATTCAGAGGACCCTGAAGAGTAAAAATGGTTGGCATATTTCCACCATTTAATCTGGTTTTAAGAGTACCGTCATAATCATCACCACCGCCGACTGTTTCCATTACAACTGTAACATTAGGATGTAATTCCATGTAACGGTCGGCAGCTTCTAACATTGCATCATGTATTTCTACCTTTCTTCCCATAATACTGATAGTTACATCTTTTCCTCCTGCAACCTCATCTTTCTTTTCTTCGGCATATGCAGTAGCTGCAGAACAGGTAAGAGCAGTAAAACTCATCATAGCTGCTAACCCAATGGAAATCACTTTTTTTGTTTTCATCAATTTTTCCTCCTCTATATTTCTTTGGTTTTGCGCTAAACCTTTAATGTAATTTGTATTATAAATACTTTTTCACAATAATTCAATAGGTTTTCCGCAAAACTACAACAATACACAATACATTGCAACTGCTTTTGTGAAACATAACTAAAAAGGAACCAAATCTCCCCAGATCTGATTCCTTTTGTTATTTCTATTCTCTTTTTCTTACTGACTCTCTTACAACCAACTGTACGGCGATCTTTATATTTCTCTCTTCCTCCGGCAATTTCTCTCGGTTTATCAGTCTCAGCAATAATTGCATGGCAGTTGAAGCTTTTAACCCAATATTCTGGTGAACCGTAGTTAACCTGGGGCGAATAAGTTCTGCATAAAAGGTATCATCAAACCCTGTTATCGATATATCCTCAGGTACCCTGACTCCCTTATCAATAAAATAATCGACAGCATCTATAGCGAGATAATCAGAAATAAATGCGAGTGATCCCGCCTCCCTGAACCTGGGGAGCAGTTCATCATATTGTAATCTGCGTACTTCTTTTCTCGCCGAAAGCAAGATTAATCTTTCTTCCTTTTTGCACTCTCCAAATGCCTCTGTCATCGCTCTTTGAAATCCGGCAAATCGACACTGATCCATCTCTGCAGTATTTTCTGTCAGAAACAGTGTTTTCCTGAATCCATGATCTGCCCAATACTTTCCAAGCTGATAGGCTCCATCAAAATCATCCGTCCCCACATTTACCACCAGTTCAGGGTCACTCACATATGTATCAATAGCAACTGTTGGTTTTTTCAGCATTTTTTTTAATGTTTTATGGCTCTTTTCGGTCCATCCCAGGACAATAAGACCATCTACATTCCATCGCGAAGTCACCTCAGCAACTTTCCGGCAATCATCACCTCTGATAATCATCATATAGTAACCGGCATTTTCAATTTCACTGGAAATTTGTCCAACAAATGTACTGACAAATGGATCCTGCATGGCGTTTTCACCATGAAGATAATCAAAACCTATTACCAATCCAATAATATGAGAAGTATTCTGTGACAAAAGCCGGGCACCCATATTAGGAATATACCCCACCTCATCAAGTATACTGCTGATTTTCTGTGCTGTTTCCTGCGATACCCTCTTTGTATTTCCGTGAATAACATTTGACACTGTAGTAGGACTTACTCCGACCATATTTGCAATATCTTTTACACGAATCATGATTTCCTCCCAAAAACATTACAAGTCACTTTAAATTTATTATACAATTTTGTCTGAAATTTTCAATTTCAAAAATCATAGTTTCCTGATGCTTCCAACTACTGAAATCTTCATATTCTGCTCTCTTCTTTGACATGTACCTGGTTATAGGGGATTTCTATTCCATTGGCATCAAATGCCTCTTTGATCAACTGATTCAGACGCCATTTAACAGACCAGTATTTATCTGTCGCTACCCACACACGAAGTCCCATGATCACCGCGTTCTCACCTAATTCGTCAACAAACCTCACCATCCCCTTGTCCTCCTTGGTATCCTCATCATTATGGGGAATCTCCTCCAGAATTTCTTTTACCTTCTGGATACCGGAATCATAGGATATCCCTACCTTGATTTCAGCCGATTATCTGCAGTATAGCCTTCAGAAGATCTCCCTGAAGATAATAGGTCGTCTCAAAATGAAGATATGATAACGATACTTTATCCCACAACAATAAGATCTTTGGCGGGAATTCTTCATCTCCATCCCAGAACTGAAGCAACACAGAGAAATGCGGAAGAACAGGCATTTCAAATGTCAGATCTGCCCCTGCCAGACGCTCCCTCTGCTTTCCGCCCAGACAGGTACAGGCCTGCTTTACCTCTTCCACTTTGCCGGAAAATGCTCTTGCATACTTTTCCACAAAAGGATCTGTTGACGGACTGCTCCCGGCAGTTACAAACCTGCCCACAGGCTGCCACTGCCCGGTAAGAGAAGGCAGTATCTCCTGCCCGGAACAGCAGAGAAAATCATAGATTGTCATAACAACTGTATATTCTCTGCAGTCCGTCCATTCTTCGCCTGTGGCATATTCAATAGCACCGTTTCTGCGATTGATCCGATATTCTGTTCCGATATATTTCAAATACAGGTATTCTTCATCGTGTTTCAAACCATATTTTTTTATCAGCTTATCCTGATCATATTTTAAAAACAACTCTCTTCCTATATATACCTGTTTTTCATAATTATCCATAATATACTTTATTCCATTTCTTATTCTAACTATAGCAATTCCATAAATTACTGCAGACAATCCAGTCCATCATAGCGCGAAGTCCTGCGTCAGATAAATCCCCTGCGAAGGTTGTAAAAAACAATCATTTGCTATACCAGACATAAATACAGGAAGTATGCAACATAACACAACAGCATAACCACACCACAGGGTTTTCTTAATTCTTTATGTCTGAATGTACCAATCCAGAGTATTGCTCCACACAGAACTGCAATTACAGTATCAATAATAAATTTACTCTCAAACGGCACAGTACAGATGAGTGCTGTTGTACCGATAACAAACAAAATATTGAAAATATTGCTTCCGACTATATTTCCAATGGCAATTCCTGCATTTCCTCTTCTGGCTGCTGTTACTGATGTGACAAGTTCCGGAAGAGATGTTCCCAGTGCAACAATTGTCAGCCCGATAAATCTCTCACTCATGCCAAAATAACGGGCAATCTCCGTTGCTCCGCTGACTGCAAAATCACTGCCCTTTACGACCAGAATTCCACCGATTACCATCAGGAGCATACATTTCCATACCGGATTATCCTTTGCTTCTGCTTCTTCCTGATTGTTCCCTTTCTTTGCCATCACAAACAGATATCCCAGATATATCAGAAACAGTATCCAGAAAATCACACCTTCAATAAAAGTCACCTCTGAACCTGTGATACCAAAGATCAGCAGAACAATTGTTATCACTGTCATAAACGGAATTTCATAAAGAAGCGTGGATCTCTGAATCGCTACATTCGTAATTACTGCTGTAATTCCCAGAATGATCAGAATATTCAGGATATTGCTTCCGACTACATTTCCAATGGTAATACCTGCATTCTTATTCATTGCAGCAGTAATACTGACTGCTGCCTCCGGCATGCTGGTTCCCATTGCTACGATGGTCAATCCAATTATCAGCTGCGGAATTCCCAGCTTTTTCGCAATGCTGGCTGCACCCTCCACAAACCAGTCTGCACCTTTCACCAGAAACAAAAAACCTGCCAGCAAAATAATAACCTGTAAAAACATCATTTATACCTCTCTTTCTTTTATTACGTACTCACAAAACCAAATATAAAAAGATTCCGGGAATACATTTATTTTGCAGTAGGTATAAAAAAAGAGACTCCTACTGCATTCACAGTAAAAGTCTCGCAATTTCATCACTTTCCGAGTTATATGTTTCAATAACTGTCTTGACGAAGAAGTGAACCGAATCCACTCGGCAAGCTACTCCCTTTTCACAGGTATATTCTAACAGACTGTCTTTTAAAAATCAATTATTTTTTATCATAAGATTCTCCATAATCCATAATATAAAAAGAAGCCTCGTTACTGCGAACGGGGTGAACAGTAATGTAGCCGCCTCTCTGTGTCAGAATCTGTATCAGAAATCTGCAGTATTTAAAATTTCCTGGGGTATATATCTGTCCTTATCCAGAACAGCTTCCATTTTTTTGACCATTATTTCATCAAAACAGGAGAAAAATTGTGTACTGATATTTCTGTTCTGATGCTCCTTTGTCTCCGGAAGTTCAGTTATCTGTTCTGCTTTTCCAAGCATAGCCTGATATGCCGGCACAAAAGGAATAATTTTCCATCTGCTGCGAAATTTTTCTGCCAGATTTTCGTATATACCGATGCCCTCATAATCCAGATCCCCGAAATAATAAATTGTATTCTTCGGATGTTTCATATAAGGTTCCGCGCACAGATCAAAATCCTGAAAAGAACGGATTCAAGATCCTGTCTGGTATGAAGAAGGTCATCCAGCGATATTCGTCCCACCCGCTTAACTTATTGCTTTTCGCAACCTCCGCAGGGGACTTACTTATAGCAATTCCATATGGAATTGCTATAATTCGGTTAATATAAATTTACTTGTTTATCTACGAGTTTCTCCCCTTCATACTGCAATTTTAAAGAAAAAAATCGCTCATCCCCTGAAAGAAGCAAATCCAGAAAAACTCTGTCGCCTTCCCATGTGGGAAGTGTCGGCACAACAGCTTTATCTATCCAGTAAAGTTCTCCTTCATTGCATTCTGTTAATTCACCGATATATTCGTTGGCCGTAAACACACACATAAGCTCCGGTTCACATTTATCGCTTATAAATGTAACCAGACCTCGAAGTTTATATGACGTCAGCGTTAATCCTGTTTCTTCTTTCACCTCACGCAAAAGACATTCCTCCGGGGATTCCTGGTCCTCTGCATGTCCGCCAACTCCAATCCACTTTCCCTCGTTGATGTCATTATGCTTTTTTACCCTGTGAAGCATCAGATATTTGCCATTATTTTCTATATAGCATAAAGTCGTTATTGTCATTCTTACACTTCCTTAAACAAAATTACTATACCAAATGTTCTGAGTACCGGGCAACGACACATCCCTGTTGCCAGACAAAACAAACTACTGCAGTGCGGCACGCTTTACCTGGGTCAGTGCTTTTGACACTGCAGGTACTGAAATAATGATCACCGTGATAATGCCCTCTGCCAGCAGATAGCTGTAATTATATAAGATCGGATATACGGCTGTCAGAGATTTCGGGAAATTGTCCGGCATATAGCTCATCCAATAAAGATAACCGCCCAGAGAGTGAAAAGCTCCTCTGGCAATTACAGCTATTATGTATCCTTTCAGAAGTCCATGACTCTGTTTTGCAAATAATCCTGCCAGGCCAAGTGCTGCAAATGCAAGTATGTAATCACAGCATACCTGAAAAAATGAAAGTATATAAGGCTCCTGGATAAACTGCAGGATTCCGTAGGCAAACCCAGCCATAATACCTGTTCCAACCCCATACCAGTTTGCGATCAGAACAATAAAAAGCATACTGCAAAGAGTGACGCTTCCTCCCCACGGCAGTTTGAAGATTTTCAGATAAGACGTAATAAAAGCAAGTGCAATAGCTACGGCACAGAATACCAGTTGTCTTGTGGTAAGCTTTTTCTTGTCTGAATTCTTCCCTGCAAAATAAATCGCCAGGAAAAACAAAATGATTCCGGCAATAATTGTAATCACATATCCGGCAGTTGTAAGTCCGCCATCAGCAGTTACCATAAAACCAAACATGAAATGACCTCCCTCTTGTTATTAATTTTTGTATAATTTATTATAAGGATTTTATCATTCTTCGTCAATTGTTCCTGCTTTCTTATTGAAAATCCGCAAATAATTTCACTCTCAGCTCAACAGAAAAACCCCGGAAACCTTACGGTTCCGGGGTATCTTACGTTTGGACACAATGTACCTTGCGGTACTCTATATTTATATTAAGATGTTATGCTAAAATTATTCGATAACTGTAG
>NZ_QRIL01000011.1:44788-114048 GCF_003471165.1 Ruminococcus sp. AM22-13
ATAACTGTAGCAACACGTCCTGATCCAACAGTACGTCCACCTTCACGTTTGTGAGGTTCTTAAAATCTCATTATTTTCTGTGATTTTCGTGTCTTTATTGTCCTGTGTTATAGGATTTCTACGCTATATTTCTGTTCTCTTCATTTTTTAGTATCAAAACGGTATCACAGCCAGATTTTCATGAGCTGTCAACTTTCCGGTGGCAGATTCCCACCTTGACTGTTATAATCGAAACATGGGTGCTATCATAACGGTAGGCGGTTAGTCCTTCAGCAGAGGGTTGCAGAGTGCCAGTGGCACTCGTTTTGCAACGACCGAAGTGAAACGGAGACCTGTGACCCTCTGATTACATAGAAACTCGAAAGAGAATCCACTGGAAAGGAGGGCTAAGCCATGAGTATTGTTGATTTTATAGCAGTAGTGAGCTTCGGCTTAACCTGCTTTGGTCTTGGATATACCTTTGGCAAGGATAATAATAAACCACAAAAATAGCCGCCCTGGTCTGGTAAACTAAGCGGCAATTTTTGTCAAAACATATATCGGACTAACCGTCTATCGGTAGCACTCTTTTTCTATAATCATATTAGCACGCATGTGTGAAAATGTCAAAAATTTTCTTCATTCTCTTGGTTATTAATCTCCTTAATCAGCTGTACTGCCTTCTCTGCATCATCGGTTTTCACGAATATATCCACACCATATATTCCAAATCCAGGTGCCCCATGCATTGCAACATTCGCACCTGCTTCCTGTGAAAAAGCTGCTATTCCATTTTGCTTTAACATTTCTACAAATTGTTCTGTCTCTACTATATTCTGTGCATTATAAATTTTTGTCCATTCTACCTTAGATAGGGAAGTTTCCTTTTTCTCCTGAACATTTAACGAATTCTGGTTTCTTTTTCGATTAATAAATGCCAAGAGCCTAAGAATAATAAATGCCACAATAATAATACCAATCAGAAATCCCAATGCTAATCGTGTTATCTGTGTTTCTGTAGCTCCCATTCTAAATAAGCATATACCATAGATGACGGTAAAAATTCCTGCAAATATCACACTGGTGAAAAAATCTCGCCATATAGTAGCACTTTTTGGCAAACATTTATCCCATATTCCACTGTACACCATAATAGAGGCGTACAGGATTCCTCCTACCAAAGCAGTTGCTGTCTCTCCTAAAACCAAGCGAATATCCACAGTTAATAACATCTGAATAATAATCGCTAACACACTAATCACAAACATTGATGCAAATGCAAGATTTCCAGCCTTTAATGCTTTTTGTTTCACCCATCCTTCATACACCACAACTTTGTCCAGTGTTTCTTTCATCTCTTTATTCATAGTCTGGCTCCTTTCTCCATCCAGGAGCTCTCTCATCTCAACATCGTAATATTCAGCAAGTTGAACAAGTATACTGAGATCTGGCATATTTATTCCTGTTTCCCATCTGGAAACTGTTCTTGCAGATACCTCAAACTTCTCGGCAAGCTGCTCTTGCGTAAGATTCTTTTCTTTACGACATTGCTTTAAAAAAGCTCCAATCTTTTTTGTGTCCATGTCTCTACCTCTCTTCCACTTACAGCTTACCAATATGTATCAAAATTACCACGACATAAAACGAGAATCCGCTAATTTTCAACCGGACATCGTATGTCTAAAACAAATAAACGGTATTTTCACCCCAAAAGCATTCTATTCCTCTATAAATTAACCTTCTCTTTTATGTCTATCCATAAGTAGCAGAATAAACATAACAAACCATATCACCCATGCAATTAAACAACCGATTCCTATATGCCAAATATCTATAATCATTCCAGCAATAAAAGGAATTGACATAAACATCATTCTCTTCCCATATGCCTTACACATAGCATTTTCATCATATTTCTTTCGTTCTTCTGCTGATTTCATATTATAACCAGACAAGAATTTAGATGCTTGTCCCTTTGACCTATAAAACCATATTCCAAATAAAAACATAATCACTGCCATTGCAAAGTCAAAAACAATATAGAACATATAATGCTTCCTTTCAGTCAATTCCACAAACTTGAAGTTATTGATCTTCTGAATCCAATCCAAGTTCTTTCAACTCTTTTTCGTTTTGGATATCTTCATCAGTTTTCTTTCCAGTGATAGCACTGTAGGCTTCTTTGATGCCATTTTTCACTGCCCATTTGATAACGAAATACAGTGCAATCAAAATAACAATTGCGGTTCCACCGCTTATACCTAATTCATTCCACATAATTCAATCCTCCAACTTCCGATTTTCATTTCCGCCAATTGGAAATTAGCTATTTTTTCATTCCTTGCTTTGTAAAATGTTTATGCAACAAAAATTCTGTCGGAATAATTGTAAGCACCATAATTCCTAATTGTAAAAACACCAAATAAACAGAAATCATTTCAAAGTTTGTATCATCTTTCGTTAAAATCAAAATAAAAATCGATAGTATCACCAGGATGATTCCTAAAACAAAGTTTATCCAGCCCCAACACCTGTGTGCATATCTCCATGTTTCATCATTCATCCTTGACATAGTAGTTCGATATCCCGAACTCCCCTGCCGATCTTTAGGAGGCTTATCTTTCCACGTATATCCCAATATAATCATAGATAACGGTACTAAAAGTGAACACACAGATAAAAATATAAACATTACAGAGATCTCCTCTCAACTTCTGATTAATTTGCTCTAAAGACTGAAGTTGTCATCAAATAAACCCTACCCATATTCCAACCGCTATAAGTATCATACCTAATATTCTTCCGATAAATCTCGCCTTTTTATTTCCAAATAAAGCAGTTGTTTCTGGAGTAGTAAATGGAAGCAAAACAACAGTGACCCCCATTACTATAATTCCACTTCCAATCATGCAATTGCAACTTGACACAACACCATAAAACATAGCTAAAAACCCTAAAATAATGCCCGAAATGAAATATTTAATTTTATGTCTATCTTTTTCAATTATCTTTCTATAGCTGTTTTCGCACTCACTGCTACAAAATTCCAAATTACTACCTAATTCTTTGCCACAATATCTATATTTTTTCATAGTAACTTCCTCGATAATTTTCAAAATTTTATCCAAAAGCTCTCAATTTGTCTTTACTTTATTCTACCATAATTCATTTTAAAATACTATTCCAATATACACAAAACAGAAAAAGCGATCTTTTCGACCGCCTTTTTCCACCTACATATATATCGTATTTTTCAATACAATTTCTTCTGCACTGGATTTTATCTCTCCATTTCTCTGTTTTTTGATTTACTTTTCTTACGTTGCTGATTCTCCATCTCACTCTTTTTTATTCCCCATGCCAATCTTTCGTGAATACTTCCCTTTGGCATTTGTTCCATCCGTCGCTTTTCTTCCAGAGCTTTCTCGTTTTGAATATCCTGCTGTATTGCCGCATCTGCAGTTTCTATTCCAAGAACACGCACAACACGATCATACCTATTAAGACTTGCGAATGAATTGCAAATTGATGTGAATGAGATATGTTCTGCCAGTCCATTTTCTGGCACAATTAAGGAAGAAGAGATTTATCCTACACTTCCAGACGGTTTAAATGGAGCATTAGATGCAAGCCGTATAAAGACTTACTTAAAAAATTCTATGTACCCGTTGATGTATCTTTTCGGTAAGAACAGTATGCCTGATGTAGATAATCTGCTTACATCGTTCTATCAGCTTGATGATGAAGCCAGACAGGAAGTTGTGGAAACTATCCGTTTGAAGCTGCAATATCATCGTGATCCGGAACGTGCTGAACAAATCAAACAGATCAAAGGCTGTTAAAAAATTCACTCCTGTGAATAACAAACATTCACAGGAGTTTCTTTTTTGGCACCGTTTTGGCACCGCTGGTCTGATTTTTCAATTCTAAATTTATCCGTATTTCATCTTACTGATAAATGTTTCGCTATTACTAATCTGATAAATTTACGAACAATTCTTTTCTTAGAGTACAGAAAAACCCCGGAAACCTTACGGTTCCGGGGTATCTTACGTTTGGACACAATGTACCTTGCGGTACTCTATATTTATATTAAGATGTTATGCTAAAATTATTCGATAACTGTAGCAACACGTCCTGATCCAACAGTACGTCCACCTTCACGGATAGCGAAAGTAAGACCCTGAGCCATAGCGATTGGGTGGATCAGTTCGATTGTCATTTCGATGTTATCTCCAGGCATGCACATTTCTGTTCCTTCTGGAAGGTTGCAAACACCTGTTACGTCTGTTGTTCTGAAGTAGAACTGTGGACGATAGTTGTTGAAGAATGGAGTATGACGTCCACCTTCATCTTTTGTCAGAACGTAAACCTGAGCTGTGAATTTTGTATGGCATGTAAGTGTTCCTGGTTTAGCAAGAACCTGTCCACGCTCGATTTCGTTTCTCTGAACACCACGAAGAAGTGCACCGATGTTATCACCAGCCTGAGCTTCATCAAGGAGTTTACGGAACATTTCGATACCAGTTACAACAACTTTACGTGTTTCTTCTTTGATACCAACGATTTCAACTTCGTCAGATACGTGAAGTACACCAGCCTCTACTCTACCAGTAGCAACTGTACCACGTCCTGTGATAGAGAATACGTCCTCTACAGGCATTACGAATGGTTTATCTGTATCACGCTGTGGGTCTGGAATGTAGCTGTCAACAGCATCCATAAGTTCCATGATCTTGTCGCCCCATTCGCTGCTCGGATCTTCAAGAGCTTTAAGAGCTGATCCACGGATAACCGGGATGTCATCTCCTGGGAAGTCATACTCGCTTAAGAGTTCACGAATTTCCATTTCTACCAGTTCAAGAAGTTCTTCATCATCAACCATATCACATTTGTTCATGAATACAACGATGTAAGGAACACCTACCTGACGGGAAAGAAGGATGTGCTCTTTAGTCTGAGCCATAACACCATCTGTAGCAGCAACAACGAGGATAGCACCATCCATCTGAGCTGCACCTGTGATCATGTTCTTAACGTAGTCAGCATGGCCTGGGCAGTCAACGTGTGCATAGTGTCTATGCTCTGTTTCATACTCAACGTGTGCTGTAGAAATTGTGATACCACGTTCTCTTTCTTCCGGAGCTTTATCGATATTAGCGAAATCTGTAGCTGTGTTACCAGCAACTCTTTCAGACAGAACTTTTGTGATAGCTGCTGTTAAAGTTGTTTTACCATGGTCAACGTGTCCGATGGTACCAATGTTACAATGCGGTTTTGTTCTCTCAAACTTAGCTTTTGCCATTTTAAAACGTCCTCCTTAAAACATTTGGCTCTTATATTATTATAGAGCGCCTTTTTCGGTTTTAAACTTGCTATCCTTGATTATATTGCATAACCAGAATATTTGCAAGCATTTTATACAATTTGATAAGTTTCACACTATAAACAGTGTATCATTATCAATTGTTGTATCATTACAGTCCACACATTACTGAGAACATAGTGAACAGTAACTTTATATCTCCTACACCCTGCCGGCTTTAAACACCGGCAGACTGCAGATGATCAATAATTATCAGTCTTTCTTAGAAAGGATCTTTTCCTGTACAGACTTCGGAACCTGCTCATATTTCTCAAAGAACATAGAGTAGTTACCACGTCCCTGTGTTCTGGAACGAAGGTCTGTAGCATATCCGAACATTTCGGAAAGCGGAACGTATCCACGGATCATCTTACCACCGCCGATATCTTCCATACCCTCGATACGGCCACGACGAGAGTTGATGTCACCGATAACGTCACCCATGTAATCTTCTGGTGTAGTAACTTCGACCTTCATGATTGGCTCAAGAAGAACCGGAGCTGCTTTCTGCATAGCATCCTTGAATGCAAGAGAACCTGCAATGTGGAATGCCATTTCAGAAGAGTCGACTTCATGGTAAGAACCATCGTATACATTAGCATGTACGCCGACTACCGGGAATCCGCCAAGGATACCGGCTTTCATAGCCTCTTCGATACCTTCACCAACTGCCGGGATGTATTCCTTCGGAATAGCACCACCAACAACTGTGGATTCGAACTTGTACAGTTCTTCTCCGTTGGCATCCATAGGTGTAAATTTAACTTTACAGTGACCATACTGTCCACGACCACCGGACTGTTTTGCATACTTGCTGTCTACATCAACAGGTTTGGTGATTGTTTCTTTGTAAGCAACCTGAGGAGCACCTACGTTAGCCTCTACCTTGAATTCACGAAGGAGACGGTCAACGATGATATCCAGATGAAGCTCACCCATACCAGCGATAATGGTCTGTCCTGTTTCCTGATCTGTATGTGCACGGAATGTCGGGTCTTCTTCTGCAAGTTTTGCAAGAGCTTCACCAAGTTTTCCCTGTCCAGCTTTTGTCTTAGGCTCGATAGCGAGTTCGATAACTGGTTCTGGGAATTCCATGGACTCCAGGATTACCGGATGCTGCTCGTCACAGATTGTATCACCAGTTGTTGTGAATTTGAATCCGATAGCTGCAGCGATATCACCAGAATATACTTTATCAAGTTCCATACGTTTGTTAGCATGCATCTGAAGAATACGTCCAACACGTTCTTTCTTGTCCTTAGTAGCGTTAAGTACATAAGAACCGGAATTCATTGTACCGGAGTATACACGGAAATATGCAAGTTTACCAACGAATGGGTCTGTCATAATCTTAAATGCCAGAGCTGAGAATGGTTCTTCATCAGAAGAATGTCTCACTACTTCGTTACCATCCAGATCAGTTCCCTGAATTGGAGGAATATCTGTAGGAGCCGGCATATACTCAAGGATAGCATCAAGAAGTTTCTGAACACCTTTGTTTCTGTAAGCAGAACCACAGCAAACCGGAACAGCAGTACATTCGCATGTAGCTTTTCTTAATGTTGCTTTCAGTCTTTCTACAGTTGGTTCTTCACCTTCAAGATATTCCATCATTAAGTCGTCATCAAGCTCACAGATTTTCTCAACGAGCTCTGTATGATAAAGCTCAGCATCTTCCTTCATGTCTTCAGGAATGTCAACGATGGAGATGTCATCACCTTTTTCATCGTTGTAGATGTAAGCTTTCATTTCGAATAAGTCAATGATTCCTTTGAAATCATCTTCTTTTCCGATTGGCAGCTGTAAGCAGATTGCGTTTTTACCAAGACGAGTCTTGATCTGCTCTACTGCACCGTAGAAGTTTGCACCAAGGATATCCATCTTGTTGATGAATGCCATACGTGGTACATTGTAAGTGTCGGCCTGACGCCATACGTTTTCAGACTGCGGTTCAACACCACCCTTAGCACAGAAAACGCCGACAGCACCGTCAAGTACACGAAGAGAACGCTCAACTTCTACTGTGAAGTCAACGTGACCTGGGGTATCAATAATGTTGATACGATGTTCCAGAGCACCTGGCTTCGGTTTGCAGTTCTCTTCCAGAGTCCAGTGACATGTTGTAGCCGCTGAAGTGATTGTGATACCTCTTTCCTGCTCCTGTTCCATCCAGTCCATGGTAGCAGTACCTTCATGAGTATCACCAATCTTATAGTTGACACCTGTATAATACAGGATACGTTCTGTAAGAGTTGTTTTACCCGCATCGATATGAGCCATAATACCAATATTTCTGGTACGCTCTAATGGATATTCTCTTCCTTCTTTAGCCAATGGATTTTCCTCCTATATTAGAAGCGATAGTGAGCAAATGCTTTATTTGCTTCAGCCATCTTGTGCATGTCTTCTTTTCTCTTAACGGATGCACCTGTGTTGTTCATTGCATCTAAAAGCTCGTTTGCAAGTCTTTCTTCCATTGTTTTCTCGCCTCTTTTACGAGAGAACATTGTTAACCAGCGAAGAGCCAGTGCCTGACGTCTGTCTGCTCTTACCTCGATCGGAACCTGATAAGTAGCACCACCGATACGTCTAGCTTTTACCTCAAGAAGTGGCATGATGTTGTTCATAGCCTCTTCAAATACTTCAAGTGCTGGTTTACCAGCTTTTTCTTCGATTCTGGCGAATGCACCGTAAACAATTTTCTGTGCTACACCTTTCTTACCGTCTAACATGATGTTATTGATAAGTTTGGTAACCACTTTATTGTTGTACATTGGATCTGCCAGAACGTCTCTTTTCTGAGTATGTCCTTTACGTGGCACGTTACTTCCCTCCTTAATCATTGTGATTAAATCATCGGTACTCACGCAGATAACTATTGCATGTTCGCACTGGTAAGGTCCTATATTTAACCCGCAACCGGCAGGGTATATGGAATACCGTACAAATTCATAGTTCTAGTCTTCCGTGAATTTTCGATTGATTAATTCCTGCTGTCCCAAACAATAGGATCAGCTCTTAAAATTCTTATGAAACCTTTTTAGAATTATTTCTTTTTCGGTCTCTTAGCGCCGTATTTAGAACGGGCCTGTTTTCTGTTAGCAACACCTGCAGTATCAAGAGTACCTCTGATGATGTGGTATCTTGTACCAGGTAAGTCCTTAACCCTTCCACCACGGATAAGAACAACGCTATGCTCCTGAAGGTTGTGACCTTCTCCTGGGATGTAGCTTGTTACTTCGATTCCGTTGGAAAGACGAACTCTGGCGATTTTTCTAAGAGCTGAGTTAGGCTTCTTAGGAGTTGCAGTCTTAACTGCTGTACAAACGCCACGTTTCTGTGGTGCAGACTGTTCAACTGCTTTCTTTCTTAAAGAGTTGAATGTTTTCTGAAGAGCCGGAGCTGTAGATTTCTTTACAGTTGTCTGGCGTCCCTTTCTTACTAACTGGTTGAATGTTGGCATTCCATTTCACCTCCCGATTTATTTCTCCATAGCTTACTATGGGGCCTTGCGGTTGCTATTCATGTAAATACGCGCAAAAAATCAACGTTCTCTTTGCACGCTTGCTCATTATATCCCGTAAAATCCACGCTGTCAAGGGATTTCGCATGAAATTTACATGATTTTTTCTAATTTTTATCATTACTATAAATTTCTTTTTTCATACACCACATCACCGCAATAAACTTATCAGACAATACCCCTTCCCCAAAAATCTTAACTGCCATCTCTCCCCAAATGTATCCCGACCAGACACTATTCTCTTCCTATTATAAGTGACTGACCATGTGAACTCCTAAAAGCAAAATACACCAAAAACTCACCAAGCCTCCAAACGCAGCTGCCGATAACAGCTCCCATAAATCCACATATGCTGCAGGAATAATTTTCCCATATAGTCCCAGCCAACAGTCAGCGCCGGATAATATTTTATTTTTGATGCCTTAGAATATCTTAGTGTCCGAAACCGCACGCAAAATAAAATATTATCCGGCGCGTCCCTCCTCCCCTATTCACAATTGCATTTTCCCTCCCCTTTCATTATAATAACAACCAAAGCAACACTTTTCAAAATCTCAAGAAAGGACACCCAAAAATGAAGAAACCCAGCATGATCAGCGTACTTCTATTCCTGACAGGCCTCCTATGCATCATAGCCCTTATCTTCTTCAATAAAAGTACCCTGAAACAAATCACCACCACCGAAAAAGAAGTCGACACCATGTCCGAGCAGCTCACCGCCAAACGCGACGAAGTCAAACAAGCCGTCAATAAATATGCAACTGCCATAGACACCGTTCAATCAAACATCGACCGCATGAAACAAAAACAACAGACAGCCTCCCAGAAGAAAACACAGGAAAAAGCCGAAATCACAGAAGAACCATCCAAACCATCCGTTTTCAACGAAGCCAACACCTCTTCCGGTTCAAGCTCAAACACCAGCGTTTTCTCCTCCCAGCCAGAAGGCAACGGCCATATAGTAGGAATAGACCCCGGACACCAAAGCGAATCCGTAGATATGAGCGCATTAGAGCCAAACGGTCCCGGCTCCTCCGAAATGAAAGCCAAATGCTCCACCGGTACCCAGGGAACCTACAGCGGCGTACCCGAATATCAGCTCAACCTTGAGATTTCTCTCCAATTAAGAGACGAACTCGAACAGCGAGGCTATCAGGTCGTAATGACCAGAACAGACAACGAAACAGCAATCAGCAACATGGAGCGAGCTCAATATGCTGCTGCACAGGGATCAGAAATCTACGTCAGAATCCATGCAAACGGAGATGACTCCCACACAGCATCCGGAGCCCTGACAATGTCACCATCCCAGAACAACCCCTATATTCCACAGCTGTTCGACCAGTCCAATCATTTATCCCAGTGCATCATCGATTCCTACTGTGCCGCAACCGGTTTTCAAAATCTCGGAATCCAATACACCGACACCATGACCGGAATCAACTGGAGCACCATTCCTGTCACAATCCTGGAAATGGGCTTCATGACAAGTCAGAATGATGACCTGAAAATGAACGATACCGAATTCCAGAAGACCATGGTACAGGGAATCGCAAACGGAATTGACAGCTATTTCGCATCATAATCATACCGCAATTTCTTCTATATTAATATGAAAGGAAACAATCAAATGAGCATGAAAAACTCTGATAACAACAATAATGAAACTGACAGATTTTCCAAAAGCGAAAAACCAGTTTTCCTGTATACAGTGATTGGCGTACTGACAGTTGCTGTTATTGCACTGGCTGCAGTCTCCTTCTTATCACTGAACCATCTTGTCACCCTCCAGCAGAAAGTACAGACACTTTCCAACACCGTACAGGATATCTCAACTGATGCGAACACCCTTATCAGCCAGGCAGATCAGCTGGATGAACTAAGAGAACAGGAAAGTTCCGTTCAAACAACAACAGGAGAAACAACTGCTGCCGCCCAATCTGAATCACCAGAACCCGCTCCAGGATCAGAACAGGAAGGAACACTTTCCCCTTCTTCCGGCACCACATTCACTGACAACACAGACTCCAGTATGGATAATCTTCTGAATCAGGTACAGTCACTACTCCCAACAGATAACGGAACCTGGTCCGTATATGTCTGCAACCTGCTGAAAGATTCCGATGGAACGATCAATGACACTCCAATGCAGGCTGCCAGCCTGATCAAACTTTATATCATGGGTGCTGTCTACGAAAATTATGGAACAATTGCCCAGTCCCATAACAGCGAAGAAATAGACAGCAATATTTCTGCCATGATCTCCGTCAGCGATAATGATGCTGCCAATACTCTGGTAAACTGGCTCGGAAACGGCAATGATGCCGCTGGTATGGCAAAAGTAAATAATTTCTGTCAGGAACATGGTTTCACCAGCACACAGATGAACCGGCTCCTTCTCGCCGGTAAAGAAAATGGTGACAATTATACATCCGTCAAAGACTGTGGAACATTCTTAAAACAGATTTATCAGGTAGTCAATGGAACTCTTCCATCATCTACTCTCACAAATGCAGACGCCATGTACTTCCAGTTAAAAACACAGCAACGCAAGAATAAGATTCCGGCTCAGCTCCCTGAGGGCGTTGGCACCGCTAACAAAACCGGCGAACTCGACACAGTAGAAAATGATGCAGCGATCATCTATGACACTGCCAAAGGCATTGATCTTGTTGTATGCTTCATGTCACAGGATCTCACCGATACCGGCGCAGCCCAGAGCACCATTGCTGCAGATGCACGCGCTATCTACGGATATTATAATGAATAAACACTATCTTCTGAATCTACAGTCTATCCAGATAATTGTCATAAATCAGATAGATATTCACAGTTGAAACAAAGAACTTACTTGATTCGATTAAAAGAAGGAGGCACATCCCTTAACGGGTTGTGCCTCCTTCTGCAAATTCAACAGGAAGAATCGTCAATGTTTCTATCTCTTCCCCTTTTATTTTCTTTAATAAAAGTTCCACAGCCTTTCGTGCCATATCCGGTACAGGCTGTACGATCGTTGATACCAGATATTTTCCGCTGTTCATCCACTGCATTCCATCATGTCCCACAAGCTGAACTTCCTCCGGAACTTCCACACCAAGAAACTGCAGCTGTTCCAGTAAAGCTTTCGCAAGCAGATCTGTGCTGGTATAGATACCATCGTACCTCATTTTTCCGGTCTTTCTTGCAGATATGATAAAATTCCTTAATACATCTTCCACAGAAGCTTTTCCTCTGACCAGGTCAAAATCGTCTCCAAGATTTAATGTTTCACAGTAGACTCCATGAGCATCACAATAGCTCTTAAATCCTTTCCCCCGCTTCAACGTCTCTCCGGAAATCTCTGACCCATTTCTCAGATAGAGCAGATGTCTGCTTCCTGTTGAAATCATTTTCTGTGCAGCAAGTTCTCCTCCATGATAGTTATCTGAACTGATACAGCTTACTTTTTTGTGAAAATGTCTGTCCAGAGAGATAAGAGGAATATTTTCCGATACATATGGCTCAACATCCTGATATGTAACACAGATAATGCCATCCACTTTATTCTGCTCTGCCATACGATAATAATATTCTTCCTTCTCAGGCATTCCCTGTGTATTACACAGCAACAGTTTATAACCATTTTTATACAATTCCTGCTCAATATAGTAAACCCACTCTGCAAAAAAAGGATTCAGTATTTCAGGTACAAGTGCCGCTACTGTGTAGGTATTCTTTGTTTTCAGACCTCTGGCATAGAAGTTCATCTGATACCCAAGCTTTTTTACAGAAGCTTCTACTTTTATTCTGTTTTTCTCACTTACATACTGTCCGTTCAGCACCTTGGAAACAGTTCCAACAGCTACCCCTGCATCCTGTGCCACATCTTTAATTGTTACCATATACAACTCCTGATATTTTTTACTGTATATTGCTTATAAAACGGACAAAGTCATCTACTTCCACTATATGCTCATGAACGCAGACGTTTCGCGATCTGCGTTCATGTTTCTCATCCGGACAGACTATAGTTGAAACAGGATTCTTACCTGATCCGGTAAAAATCTTTATTTATACAGACACATTTTTTCTGAAACTTTTAAATCTTCTGTTCTGAAAACTTCCCAGTCCATACCCAGAATATTCTCTTCTGTTTCCGCTGCTCCATATACCTTTCCGTTTTCTGCAAATACCTCAATAACTTCCTGATCAAAAATGAAGCTGATTTCCTGTTCTGTTGAGATTCTTTCCCTCATATAATATACATGTGTTTCTGTATCCTCAATACTCAGGATATTGCTGTAAAAATCCACTATCAGTCTCAGGCTTCCTATTGTCAGTCTCCACTCTCCCTTAGTACCTGCTTCCGGAGTCAGAACGATCTTGCATGCCTGTCCCTCAGGAGAAATCGTATTTTTAAGATTATCATACCATTCTGTTTCAAGATTCTCAAGTTCTTTGGCAAGTGCAAAACAGATTTTATAATCACTGCCTTCTTTTACCAGGGATAATTCTGTTGGAAGGGACATCAGTCCTCTGTAATTTCCTCTGTCATTCTTCATACGGAGCCATGCCATACTGATCACCCTGTCATCTACACCACTGAATGTCTGAGCTGCATAGGGCAGTACAGAGCTATACCCGGATTTACGGCATCCGTCAGGTTTAAACTTATACCCGTCAAATTCTCCGGTCATATAGTAACCATCTGCGGACCAGAATACCCATCTCTTTTCTCCTGGCACATTTTTAACTTCCAGTTCAAGAAGATCCGGACACTCCCACATTCCAGGCTCTGAAATTCTCTGAGTTTCCTCCCAGTTCAGCAGATCTGTTGAGCGATAGACAGCAAAATCATATCCGTCCAAGTATAATACCATAATAAATGCTTTGCTTTCTTTATGATAAAAAACCTTAGGATCTCTGTTCTCATTTACAATATGAGGCATACAGAATTTTTCTGATCTCTGAAGAGTTTTTCCTCCATCTGTAGAATACGCCAGTCTCTGGGTAAACAGATTTCCTGCATCTACAGACCACTGATTTCTGCCGCCTGCAGCTGTATAGAAGTACAACAAAGTTCCTTCGCCATAGCCTGTCAGATTATCTTTATCCTGAATTCCGCAGCCGGAGTAAACAGTTCCTGTTTCATCCGGTGCAATAGCCAGTCCTTCCTGTTCCCAGTGATAGAGATCCTTACTCTTTACATGACCCCACTGCATATTTCCCCACATACTTCCATATGGATTCCACTGATAATAGAGATGATAAAATCCATCTGCATAAACCATACCATTAGGGTCATTATGCCATCCTGTTGCAGGTGCAGCATGCAGTTTCGGACGATAAGGATATACATTATCATAAGGTTTCCCGTAACAGAAAATTCCTTCCAGAAGTTCCTTGTCTGCACCTTCTACCTGCAGATCTTTTCCTAAGAACGCAGAAGCATCCCAGCATCCGTAAAATTCACAATCTGTTTTTCCAAGATGAATATCGATCTCCTGGATTTTTTTTCCTTCTATATAAAAATGCAGCTTTCTTTCCGGTGCATTTTTGCTTACCGGGAGCCAGATATACGGTTTTTCAACGTTTAATATCATTTTGTATCCTCCATTTAGCTGTTCCGTTCAAAAATCTTATACTTCCAGTTGTTGCTCATTTCATTTTTTATGGCTTCAGCCGATTAGTTTTTCGCTCCTGTAGATGCAATTCCTGCCACATAGTATTTCTGAAGACTAAGGAAAATGATCAGTACCGGAATTGTTACCAATGTCAGACCAGCCATAACATTTCCATAGTTAACCGGCTGGATACTGAACAGACTGCTCAGAGCCATCTGGATGGTCTGTTTGGAGCTGTCTGAGATTACCATAACCGGCCATACAAAATCATTCCAGCAGGCAATAAATACAAGAATACCAACAGTTGCATACACCGGTTTTGCCAGAGGCACGACCAGCTGGAAAAAGGTTCTAATCGCACTGGCGCCATCCAGCTTGGCAGCTTCTTCAATACTCTCAGGAATTCCCATAAAGTTCTGTCTGAACAGGAAGATATACATAGGGCTTGCGATCGCCGGCAAGATCAGTGCAAGATAAGAGTTTGAAAGTCCCATCTTATAGATAATAGAGAACTGCGGAAGCATAACTGTCTGAGCCGGAATGATCATAACTGCCAGGATCAGTGCAAAAAGCAGATTTTTCTTTGGGAATTTTAATCTGGCAAATGCATAACCTGCCATAGAATTTACGATCAGTCCCAAAGCAATGATGACTATAATATATGACAGTGAATTCAGCATTGCTTTTACAAGAGGAAGCTTTGAGATAACCTCTTTATAGTTAAAAAATACGTCTTCTTTGAATGCCGGTACAAAAGCCTTCAGACTGGTAATATCTGAAAAGATCATGGCATCATCTTTAAAAGAAGAAACGATCATCCAGATCAGTGGAAACATAAAAATTAATGCTACCACTGTCATACCAATATATATAAGAAACTGTTTTGGCAGAGATGGTTTTTTATACATTTATTTTTCCTCCTAATCTTCGTTACTCTTATTTGTCAGCTTGTTCTGAATCAATGTAAGGATCAGTACCATAACTGTAAATACCAGTGCCATTGCAGAACCATATCCCATCTTGTTGTATTTGAAACCAGTCTGATAGATTTCATATACGATCGTCATGGTAGAATTTTGCGGACCACCGGCAGTCATCATCATTGGCTGGATGATCAGCTGGAAGGCACTTACTACAATAGACAGAGAAATAAATACTGTTATATTTCTTAATCCCGGAATTGTGATATTCCAGAACTGATTCCACTTTGTTGCGCCGTCCACTGCTGCTGCCTCATACAGATACTGCGGAATATCCTGAAGACCGGATAAGAAGATCATCATCTGGAAACCACAGCCCTGCCATGCTGACAGAATAACAATACACAGCATTGCGGTCTTTGGATCATTCAGAAATTTAAACGGCCCAATTCCCACACTTCCAAGTAAGGAGTTCAGCAAACCATTGTTCGGATTGTAAATATATGTCCAGAGAATGGAAACTACAACCAGAGATAATACAGTTGGTGCAAAAAATGCAAGTCTGTAAACTGAAATTCCTTTCATCTTACGGTTGATCATTAAAGCCAGGCCAAGTGCCAGGCATACCTGAAGCGGAACTACCAGGATTACGAATACAAATGTATTCACAATACTCTTCATAAATACTGTATCCTGAGTCAGGCGGATAAAGTTCTTCAATCCAACGAATTCCATTCTGTCTGGTTTCAGAATATTGTAATTAGTAAAACTATATCCAACCGTCATAAAGAACGGAACAAACAGGAAAATAGCAAGAAGTACAAATGCAGGTGCAACAAATGCCAGTCCCGTCCAGTTTTCTTTTGTCATTTTTTTTCTGGGTGCTTTCACCGGAAACCCTCCTTTTTACTCATATCAGAGATTCAGCCAGTAAAGCGGAAATTTGTGATCCGCCTTTACAATTCAAATTCCGGGACACCTTTCATGTATGATGCCCCGGAATTCTGTCACAGGAAATTCGAAACTTTTTTATGGAGTTCAGCAAACTCTGCAGTCACAATTACTGATTAGTAAATATCTGCCTGGAAGTTATACTGCTCTACAGCCTGATCCAGAGCTTCATCTACTTCCATACCTGTAAGTACGTTCTGTAATGCAGTTGCAAACTGATTGCTGAGGATCGGATAGTATACAGATACAGGTCTTGCTTTTGCTGTGTTCTGTAACTGATAGCTGAATACGTTCAGTGGTTCTTCATTGAATGCGTCAATTTTCTCAAATGCAGAACTTCTTGCAGGCGGCATTGCGTTTGCTTCGTACATTCTTGCACTGGCATCTGTGCTTGTCATAAAGCGAATCAGCTCTGCTGCGCCTTCTTTTTTCTCATCAGAGCAGTTGCTGCTCATTGCAAATGTCCAGGAACCGCAAGCAGATGCCGGAGTAGAATTCTCATCATAAACAGGCATTGGCATCAGACCCCAGTTAATATCATATTTTGCAAGATTACCTGGTTCCCAGGATCCTGTCAGAGCCATTGCAGCCTGACCAAGTTCAAAGCTGTTCTCTGCAGGTGTTGCACTTGCATATCCATTGTCTGCCATGTCCTTGATCCAGTTAAATACATTCTTAGTTGCATCACCGTTAAGGAAGCCTTCTGCTGTTTCTCCGTCTTTGTCCAGTACGCTGCTGTCCTGAGAGTAGATCAGTGGAAGGAAGAAGTAGATACATGTCTCATCTTTTGCATCCAGAGACATTGTGATTCCATAGCAGTCATCTGTTGTCAGTTTTTTAGCTGCATCCTCAAGCTGTGCAAGAGTCCATGGTTTTTCTGCTGTAGCAGGCTCAATTCCTGCTTTTTCAAACATATCTTTGTTATAGAAAATACCTACAGAGGAGTCCATAGCACCTAATGTATATAATTCATCATTGTATGTACCCTGCTGGATAATAGACGGGTTGAAATCAGCTAATTCGTCTTCTTTGAAATAATCACCGATCGGTACGATTGCATTTGCATCTGCATACTGTGCAACTGCAACGCCATCTACTGTGAATACATCCGGAAGTCCGCCGTTTGTGATCGCTGCATTAACTTTATCATCATATCCACCTGCGTCACCGCTTCTTGCGATCTGAGTTAAAGTTGCATGATAAGTTCCCTCATATTCCTTATTAAATTCATCGATCAGTGTTTTATAAAGCTGTCCTTCCGGTGAGTCTGTCTCATGAACCCAGATAGTAAGTTCTTCTGCATCTGCTGCAGAAGCTGTAACAGCTGTTACGCTGAATACAGATGTCATCATAGCTGCTGCCATTACTACGCTCAATACTTTTTTCTTCATTGTTCGTCCTCCTGATTTTTGAGTTTGGTTATGTGGATTGATTTTGAAACGTTTCATTTTTGCTTTTATTTTTTGCATTCACAAAAGTATTTTTCCATCTGCCGGATTCAGATAAGCACTTTTATGAATGCATTATTGATATCAATGATTGCTTCAAAAATGAAACGATTCATTTGATGGTTTTATTATATAGTTGAAACGATTCATAGTCAAGAGACAATTATGCTGTTTTTTACTTTTCTAATATTTTCAACAATATTATATATCTTTTTTTATATATTATGCACAAAGCGCAGTTCTTTTTACAAAATAATAAGAGCAAAAAAGAAGCCCTCTGCCTATGCAGAATAGAACAATCTATGTCCGGCAATCCCGAACTGATTTATCCTGCTTAAAGCAAAAGGCTTCTCCTGTTTATACCATTATGCCTCTTCAGCTTCTCCCTCTTCATAGGACTTCTCCCATATCTCCGAGAACACTGCCAGAGGGCAGTCCGTCAGGAGACACATAAGAAGGAAACATTCATAAGGATTCACTATGTAGATTTCGCCCATTCCGCATCGAAGCAGGATGTCCTGAATCTCATCAAGGAAATTCTTGTATCTGTTAAATGGATCATCATCCTCCATCTCCTGCGATACAATAAAAAACTCCAGCGTGATCAGGTCAAATCGCTCCACCGGGAGTTTGTGGCTAAGGATGTTCGTGATTCTCTGTCTGCTGAAACGCTTCTGGCTGAAATGTTTTGCGAGAATGGAAGCCGACATCTTTTTCAGATTTCCCATTTTGTTAATCGGAATCCCGCTGCAGATTACTTTTTCCACATCGGACGGTGTGATTCTCTCTGCTGTCCACACTTTATCCCCGCCTTTTTCCTCCTCATCATGTTGATAAAGTCCGGCGATAATCTGTTTTGCATGATAAAGCAGTCTCGTAAATTCCTGGAATGCCTGGCTTTTCTCGGATATCGGATCTACTCGTTTAGCCTTCAGTTTTGCAAGATAATCTATCAGCTTCTCTTCTGTATCCAGATAGAGACTATTTCCGTATAGAACCTGAGTATTATCCATTTCTACCGGAGAGAGCGTTTCATATTTCTTCTTTAACTCCTCTGCTTTGTGATATCCCTGCTGGGTACTGTAACAATACCAGTAGATTACCTCATCCGGATTGTGGAAATCAAAATCCTGCTCTTTTAATACTCTGGTCAGAAAATCCGAAACATCTTCGGCTGTCATTTTTAATCCGAATCCAAGCAGGAAAACGGTTTCTCTTTTTACTGAAGCCTGATTCAGCCAATTATTGACCAGCGCCGATAATTTCGTTGAGGTAGGATTCATTGACTTGGGGGTATAGGTCTCTTTAAATGAATCCAGTATGATTTCCTTATATACCTCCTGTGGAACTTCTGAGAAAGGTTCTTCCAGTTCTGCTCTCTCATAAATGTAACGCTTCAGGTGATCGCCAAAGGATACCAGCTCCATCTCTTTATATAAATAATGAAAAATAACATCTGAATCCTCATCTTCGAAACTGTCAAGGCTTACTACCTGGCGGAATCTCTGAGCTGCCCTTCTGGTAAATTCATAATCCTGTACTTTATCAAATGCCACCGTCTGCTCAAAGTCCAGATCCTGCATACGATTTTTCATACTGCCTTCACCTCTCATTTTTTATCTTTCAGATTTTTCATCCATGTTTTTACCATTCGGACCGTATCTAACTTCTGCACTTCGCAAAGCACGATCGTCACATTGTCTCTTCCGCCTTTATCCAGTGCAGTCTGTAAAAGAGTATCTACCATTTCTGAAAGCCCCAGACCTCCCGACAGAATTTCTTCGATTTCTCTGTCCGAAAGCATATCCGTCACCCCATCCGAGCACAGCAGATATTTATAACCTTCTTTATGCTCGATTTCTGCCACAGATGGTTCCAGCATCTGCAGATCCTCGGGAAGTCCCAGATACTGTGTTAATGGAGCTTTTCCCACCATCGACCTTCCCAGAACATGATCGGTAGAAATCTGGCGCAGTTTATTTTCACCCCAGAGATAGATTCTGCTGTCTCCGAGATTGCAGGCAAACATAGACTCCGGCGTAAATAGAACCATCGCCATGGTACTGCCCATACTCTGAATATGGTTGTCCGTCCCATAACTGCATACTGCCTGATTCATCTTCTTACATATTCCATCTATGAACTCTTCCGGGATATCTCTCAGCATTCTTTTATTTGTATTGTAAAATTTTCCAAATTCTTCGGAAGCGAGAAAAGCTGCTACTTCTCCACAGCTTTCTCCTCCCATGCCGTCAAATACTGCCATTGCCGGTACTCTGCTTCCGGAAATAATCTTCGAACAGATGCCTTTTGTCCCCTCATTGTTCATTGGGAGGGATTCTCCAAAGCACCAGAAATTATCCTCATTATTTGCCCTGACATTTCCCATATGGCAGGTATATGCACACTCAATCTGATACGCCATCGTCTGTCTTTGTACCTTCTCCCTTCAATGCTTTCAGTGAATTATTCCAGTATTTCTCGCCACGTTTTACAAACTCATCATTATCTGTTTCATTGTCATGGCATTTGCCATTGGAATCGATCCAGCGGATCAGCTCACCGTCATCATAATAATAGTATTCTGAAGTTTCATCATACCAGATATATGCAAAGAAAAGCCTCTCACCCCAATAGAAATATTCCTCATAAACACCGTCTTCTGACTCTGCCGGGTAAACCAGAGCTTTCATGCATTCGCTTTCAATGTCCATATTTCCGTCTGACTGCTGAGTAGTCTTAACTCTGCGCAGATATCGTAAAACAGTTCCCTCTGTACCAACCCAGTCATAGCTGTCCAGATTGTCCGTAATCGTTGTTGCCTGCTCCTTGATTGTATCCAATGTCTTTGAGAAATCTTTGGAATCAGATTTCGAGGAGCTGTATTTCTTATCCTCCAGAATTGCAATCGGATTATCTTCCTGATTTGCCTGCTGGTTACGCAGACTTACTTTATAGTAAATGCCTGCCATACCCAGTATTGCTGCTCCTGCTACGATTGCAACCAGTGCCCTTCGCAACAACTGCTTCTTTCTGCGTCTGCGTTTTCTGGCTTCTACCGCCCTGGCAGATCTCATCGCAACTGTCTCTGATGGTGTTTCCTGAGTAATTGTACTTCTAACCGCTGAGGCTGTAGCACTCGTATTTCTGACCGTTGAAACTGTAGCACTTGTTGCTGCGCCTGCATTTCGCTGCTGCGTTTTATCTGCTGATACAGCAGTCTGTACTGATGCATCTGCTGTTCTCGTCCTATTCGGATTTTGCCCTGATGTAACAGCTGCTGTCTTTCTATTTACGGAACTGCGTGATGGAGCATCTGATAATCTCTTTCTGTCTGAAATATTTTGTCCACTTGACTGGCTTTTCTTTTTAGACACATTCTGCTCTTGTACATCCCGTATCTCTGATCCCGTTTTCTTTTCATTTTGGCTCTTTGAGCTCTGTTCGAATGTAATTTGTGGTGTCCTATACCGGTTTCCAACAGTTGATGCAATCTTAGATGAAGGCATCTCGCTTTGCGATATCTGCCGATTCTTTATAATTCTTCCATTCTTCAGATCATCTAGCGCACGATAAAACTCCTCCGGAGTCTGGTATCTCTCCGCAGGATCATAGGCACAGGCTTTCAGAATAATCTGCGCGAACAACTCTCCTGCATCCGCCGGAACGCTCATCTTCTCACCTGCGACACGCTTATTTAATGCATTCTCTTTATCTCTGTATGTAATAAACTGCTTTTCCAAACTCATAAATGGCAGTCTGTTGTGGTTCATCAATTTGTATAGTACAATTCCAAGGGAGTAAATATCCACTCTGCTGTCATATTTCTCGCCCTTATACATCTCCGGAGCCATATAGGAGTAAGTTCCCTTCTTGGAAAATCCGCTCATTGTCCGCTCAAGTTCACGGGCAATTCCGAAATCTCCAAGCTTAAAATCGCCAAATCTGGATACAAAAATATTCTCCGGCTTGATGTCTCTGTGAATAATCTTAAGTTTCCGGCAATACTCCAGTGCTTTACTCAGATCCATTCCAAGCTGTATCACTTCATTTTCAGTCAGCTGTTTCTCTGCACAATAATCAATAAAACTGGTAAGATATTCCATTCGTATGGAGATTTCCCAGCCTATGGCATCCAGATATTCCATAACCTTGAAGTCTTCTACAGAAACAATATAAGAATTTCCCCGGAAATACTCCATGGTGCTGATTTCCTGGATACACTCCTCTACCAGATTCTGAAAATACTGTCTGGTGGACTGGTCATCTCCCGTTTCGGAACGTACACTGTTTAGCTCGCTCTGGCTTCCGGGTATGTTGATGATCTTAATGGCTGAATAGAAAGATTTTCCACGTTCTGTTCTCTGCGCTTTGTAAACTTTTCCAAAAGAACCTTCGCCGATCTTCTCTATGATCTTCCATTCCGGCCATGCCGAAACCGGCAATTCTTTATCCATGCTGCACCTCCTTCTTTGTCTTATATCTATAATACTTTCATTATGATATCAAAATCATAAAACAAATCTTCGTCTTATCTGCAAATTATAACACAAAACCCGACTTCTTTGTATTTTTCTCTTTTTATCTCCACTGGAATCTTTTGGTTAAGTTACTGTTCACTCCGTGCCCAGTAACACGCTTCGCGATGCACAGACTTTATGCTAATCGCATAAAGTCGCGCGGTATGTCTCGGGTTTTCTGTGACCTTCGCTCACAAAAAACACCTCGCGGGATACTACCTGTGAACAGTACTTGGTTAAATCTTTTATAATATCAAAAAGAGAACTACCATACCAGCAATTCTGTCAGTATAATAGTCCTCTTATCATTCATATTAAAGCGAATATTCGCAATTCAATCAATCCAGATAAAAATCCTGTGCCGAAATCAGGAATTATTCGTTATCTTCTGTATCATCAGCATCTTCCACATCATCAGCTTCATCTGCATCAAATTCTTCAATATCGAATTCTTCCTCTTCCGGAAGTTCTTCATCCATTGTGATCATCTCATCGTCTTTGATCTCTTCATCCTGAAGTTCCTCTGCTGTTTCTTCAACAGGAGCTTCTGGCTCAGGCATTGTACTGTTCAGTCTTACATCTCTGTAACGCTTCATACCAGTACCAGCCGGGATCAGTTTACCGATGATTACGTTCTCTTTCAGACCGATCAACGGGTCAACTTTGCCCTTGATAGCAGCCTCTGTCAGAACCTTAGTTGTTTCCTGGAAGGAAGCGGCTGACAGGAAGGAGTTTGTAGCAAGAGATGCCTTGGTGATACCAAGCATAACCTGTTTTCCATCTGCAGGCTGTTTGCCTTCTTTTTCCATCTGTTCGTTAACATCCTCATATTCAAGGAAGTCAACCAGTGTTCCAGGAAGGAATTCTGTATCTCCGTTATCTTCGATACGGATCTTCTTCAGCATCTGACGAACAATAACTTCGATATGCTTATCACTGATCTCAACACCCTGGAGACGATATACACGCTGTACTTCACGGATCATGTAATCCTGAACTGCACGTACACCCTTGATTCTCAGGATATCATGCGGATTTACGCTACCTTCTGTAAGCTCATCACCGGCTTCAAGAATCTGTCCGTCTGTGATCTTGATACGGGATCCGTAAGGAATAAGGTAAGTCTTGGATTCACCTGTTTCCTGATCTGTAACGATAACTTCACGTTTCTTCTTAGTGTCATTGATAACAGCAACACCAGGAATCTCTGTGATGATGGCAAGACCTTTCGGCTTTCTTGCCTCGAAAAGCTCCTCGACACGAGGAAGACCCTGTGTGATATCTCCACCGGCAACACCACCACTATGGAATGTACGCATGGTAAGCTGTGTACCAGGCTCACCGATAGACTGTGCTGCGATGATACCAACAGATTCACCAACCTGAACAGCTTCACCTGTTGCAAGGTTCGCACCGTAACATTTCGCACAGATACCAACTTTACATTTACATGTAAGAATTGTACGGATCTTAACTCTCTCGATAGATCCGCCAGTCTGGTTGTCCACGCCTTCTTTCATGATACGGGCTGCACGTTTTGGTGTGATCATATGGTTAGCTTTAACGATAACTTCGCCATCTTTATTCTTAATTGTCTCACAGGAGAAACGACCTGTGATACGCTCCTGAAGTCCTTCGATCTCTTCTTTACCGTCTGTAAAGGATTCTACATACATACCTGAGATCTCATCTCTGTTCTCACAGCAGTCTGTCTCACGTACGATCAGATCCTGAGAAACGTCAACCATACGTCTTGTCAGGTAACCTGAATCGGCTGTACGAAGAGCGGTATCGGACATACCTTTTCGAGCTCCATGCGCAGACATGAAGTATTCCAGTACGTCAAGACCTTCACGGAAGTTTGACTTGATAGGCAGCTCGATTGTGTGACCGGTTGTATCGGCCATCAGTCCTCGCATACCTGCAAGCTGTTTGATCTGTTTATCGGAACCACGGGCACCGGAGTCAGCCATCATAAAGATGTTGTTGTATTTATCAAGTCCGGACAACAGAGCATGTGTCAGCTCATCGTCAGTCTTCTTCCATGTATCAACAACTTCTTTGTAACGCTCTTCTTCAGTGATAAGACCACGTTTGTAGTTCTTTGTGATAAGGTCTACAGTATCCTGGGCCTGTTTGATCATTTCCGGTTTCTGAGGCGGAACGGTCATATCGGCGATGGCAACAGTCATGGCTGCACGTGTGGAATATTTATAACCTGTAGCTTTGATTGCATCAAGAACCTCAGCAGTCTTTGTAGCACCGTGAGTATTGATAACTTTTTCAAGAATCTGTTTCAGCTGTTTCTTAGCTACCAGGAAGTCAACCTCAAGAAGAAGTTCATTTCCTGGAATACTTCTGTCTACGAAACCAAGATCCTGAGGAAGGATTTCGTTGAACAGGAAACGTCCAAGTGTAGATTCTACTGTACCGGTCAGAACAGTTCCGTCCGGCATTGTCTTGCTGCAGCGAACGTGAATTCTGGACTGCAGTGTGATTACTTTATTTTCATAAGCAAGGATTGCTTCGTTTACACTCTTGAAATATTTGCCTTCACCCTTGTTTCCAGGTCTTTCCTGTGTCAGATAGTAGATACCAAGTACCATATCCTGTGAAGGAACGGCTACAGGACCACCATCAGAAGGTTTCAGCAGGTTGTTCGGTGATAACAGAAGGAAACGGCACTCTGCCTGTGCTTCCTGTGAAAGCGGAAGATGTACGGCCATCTGGTCACCATCGAAGTCAGCGTTGAACGCAGTACAAACCAGCGGATGCAGTTTGATTGCTTTACCTTCTACAAGGATCGGTTCGAATGCCTGGATACCAAGACGGTGCAGTGTAGGTGCACGGTTCAGCATAACCGGGTGTTCTTTGATTACATCTTCCAGAACATCCCATACAGCCGGCTCCAGCTTCTCAACCATTTTCTTAGCGTTCTTAATATTGTGTGCAGTTCCGTTTGCAACAAGCTCTTTCATAACGAATGGTTTGAACAGCTCAATTGCCATTTCTTTCGGAAGACCACACTGGTAAATCTTAAGTTCCGGTCCTACGACGATAACGGAACGTCCGGAATAGTCAACTCGTTTACCAAGAAGGTTCTGACGGAAACGTCCGGATTTACCTTTCAGCATATCAGAAAGAGATTTCAGGGCTCTGTTTCCAGGACCTGTTACAGGACGTCCACGACGACCATTGTCTATCAGGGCATCAACTGCTTCCTGAAGCATACGTTTCTCGTTACGAACAATGATATCCGGTGCACCTAACTCCAGAAGTCTCTTCAGACGGTTGTTACGATTGATGATTCTTCTGTAAAGGTCATTTAAGTCAGATGTTGCGAAACGTCCACCATCCAGCTGAACCATCGGACGAAGGTCTGGCGGGATTACAGGGATAACAGTCATGATCATCCACTCAGGACGGTTTCCTGACTCACGGAAAGATTCTACAACTTCGAGACGTTTGATGATTCTCGCACGTTTCTGTCCGGTAGCATCTTTTAATTCTTTCTTAAGTTCTGCGGAATCTTTCTCAAGATCGATTGCTTCGAGAAGCTCTTTGATAGATTCTGCACCCATACCTACGCGGAAATTATATCCGTAAGCCTCGCGGGCATCCTGATATTCTCTCTCTGTAAGTACCTGTTTGTACTGGAGTCCGGAATCTGCCGGATCCAGTACGATATAGTTTGCAAAGTAAAGAACTTTCTCCAGAGTTCTCGGAGAAATGTCAAGGATCAGACCCATACGGGACGGAATTCCTTTAAAATACCAGATGTGGGATACCGGAGCAGCCAGCTCGATATGTCCCATACGCTCTCTACGTACAGAAGATTTGGTAACTTCTACACCACATCTGTCGCAGACAACGCCTTTATAGCGAATCTTTTTGTACTTTCCACAGTGGCACTCCCAGTCCTTGCTCGGTCCAAAGATTCTCTCACAGAAAAGTCCGTCTTTCTCCGGTTTCAAGGTACGGTAGTTGATGGTCTCAGGTTTTAAAACCTCGCCTCTTGACCACTCTCTGATTTTCTCAGGGGACGCCAGTCCGATTTTGATGGCATCGAAAGTCATTGGCTGATATGTTTCATTGGCGTTAGTTGTTTCTGCCATGTATTCTTTCCCCTTTCTTACTCTTCGTCATTGTCTTCAAGAACTTCATCCAGTTCATTGAAGTCGTCTTCCTCATCTTCGTCCTCTTCAACGTCAACGAGTTCTTCTCCGTCAAACTCCTGCTTTGTATAGCCGTGTTTGCCGTAGTCTTCTTCTCTGTCGTGATGTCTTCTTGAATCTCCCTCGATGACAGAACGAAGGTCTGTGTCACCGTAGTCTACAGATTCGAGAAGATGTACTTCTGTATTGTCATCCTTGAGTACCTTCACGTCCAGACCAAGAGACTGAAGCTCTTTTAAGAGAACCTTGAAGGATTCCGGAATACCCGGCTCAGGAATATTGTCACCTTTGATGATTGCTTCGTATGTCTTAACACGGCCAACAACATCATCGGACTTAACTGTCAGGATCTCCTGCAGTGTGTAAGATGCACCGTAAGCTTCCAGTGCCCAAACCTCCATCTCACCGAAACGCTGTCCACCGAACTGAGCTTTACCACCCAGAGGCTGCTGTGTTACCAGAGAGTAAGGACCTGTAGAACGTGCATGGATCTTATCGTCTACCAGGTGATGCAGTTTCAGATAGTGCATGTGACCGATTGTTACAGGGCTGTCGAAATATTCGCCTGTACGTCCGTCACGAAGACGCACTTTACCATCTCTGGAGATCGGAACGCCTTTCCACAGTGCTCTGTGGGCTTTATTCTCATCCAGATACTGCATTACATCCGGTGCTAAAATATCTTTATATTTCTCACGGAACTCTTCGAAATCTTCTGTGTTTACATAGTCATTTGCAAGTTCCAGTGTATCCTGGATATCATGCTCATTGGCACCCTGGAAAATAGGTGTGGCAACATTAAATCCAAGTGCTTTCGCAGCAAGGCTTAAGTGAATCTCCAGGACCTGTCCGATATTCATTCGGGAAGGCACACCCAGAGGGTTCAGCACGATATCAAGAGGACGTCCGTTCGGAAGGAATGGCATATCTTCTACAGGAAGTACACGGGAAACAACACCCTTGTTACCGTGACGTCCGGCCATCTTATCACCAACGGAAATCTTTCTCTTCTGTGCGATATAGATACGTACGGACTGGTTTACACCAGGGGACATCTCATCGCCATTCTCTCTTGTAAATACCTTGGCATCTACGACAATACCGTATTCACCATGAGGTACTTTCAGAGAAGTATCACGTACTTCACGTGCTTTCTCACCGAAGATCGCACGGAGAAGTCTCTCTTCTGCAGTAAGCTCTGTCTCTCCCTTAGGAGTAACCTTACCAACAAGGATATCACCGGCACGAACTTCTGCACCGATACGGATGATACCACGTTCATCAAGATCCTTCAGTGCGTCATCGCCGACACCAGGAACATCACGTGTGATCTCTTCCGGTCCGAGTTTGGTATCACGGGCTTCTGCCTCATATTCTTCAATATGAACAGATGTATAAACATCGTCCATAACAAGTCTTTCGCTAAGAAGTACAGCATCCTCGTAGTTGTAGCCTTCCCATGTCATAAATCCGATCAGCGGGTTCTTACCAAGAGCAAGCTCTCCGTTTGCTGTGGAAGGACCATCTGCGATAACCTGTCCGGCCTCTACGTGTTCACCCTGGAATACGATTGGCTTCTGGTTGTAGCAGTTACTCTGGTTACTTCTTAAGTATTTAGTCAGATGATAATCATCTTTTGTACCATCATCGTTCTTGATGCTGATATCTGTAGATGTGGAACGAAGTACAGTACCGGATTTCTTTGCAACTACGCAGACGCCGGAGTCAACTGCTGTCTTCACTTCCATACCTGTACCAACTACAGGAGCTTCCGTTGTCAGAAGCGGTACGGCCTGACGCTGCATGTTTGATCCCATCAGCGCACGGTTAGCATCGTCGTTCTGCAGGAACGGAATCAGAGCAGTAGCAACGGAGAATACCATACGAGGAGATACGTCCATGTAATCGAACATATGACGCTCATACTCCTGAGTCTCTTCGCGGAAACGACCGGATACATTCTTATGAACGAAATGTCCTTCTTCGTCCAGAGGCTCGTTGGCCTGTGCTACATGGTAATTATCCTCTTCATCAGCGGTCATATATACAACCTCATCTGTTACACGAGGATTCTTAGGATCTGTTTTGTCGATCTTACGGTAAGGTGCCTCGATAAATCCGTACTGATTGATTCTTGCATAAGATGCAAGGGAGTTGATCAGACCGATGTTAGGACCTTCAGGGGTCTCAACAGGGCACATTCTTCCGTAATGGGAGTAATGGACATCTCGAACCTCGAATCCGGCTCTGTCTCGTGACAGACCGCCAGGTCCCAGGGCGGAAAGACGTCTCTTATGGGTCAGCTCACCAAGAGGATTGTTCTGATCCATGAACTGTGACAGCTGGGAAGAACCGAAGAACTCTTTCACTGCTGCAGTTACAGGTTTGATATTGATTAAGGACTGCGGAGAAATATTGTCCGTATCCTGTGTTGTCATTCTCTCACGAACCACACGTTCCAGTCTGGAAAGACCGATTCTGTACTGGTTCTGAAGCAGCTCACCTACCGCACGGATACGACGGTTTCCAAGGTGGTCGATATCATCGGCATTGCCAAGGCCATATTCCAGATGCATATTGTAGTTGATAGAAGCAAAGATGTCTTCTTTTGTGATATGCTTCGGAATCAGATCGTGGATATCTCTGTGGATCGCTGCGATTCTGTCTTCTAATGTGTCATTTTCTTCCAGAATATTCTCGAGAACAGGGTAGTATACTGATTCTGTAACACCGATGCTCTTCGGATCTTCGATCTCCGGAAGGTAGTGGCGGATATCCACCATTAAGTTGGAAAGAACCTTGATTCTGCGTTCTTCCTCGCCAAGGATCCATACATATGGAACGGCGCTGTTCTGGATGGTATTTGCCATTTCTTTTGTTACAACAGCTCCCTCTTCTGCCAGGATCTCGCCTGTAGAAGCATCAACAACATCCTCAGCCAGTTTATGACCAACGATTCTCTTGTTGAAGTGGAGTTTCTTGTTGAATTTATAACGTCCAACCTTCGCAAGGTCATATCTTCTCGGATCAAAGAACATTGCGTTGATAAGGCTCTCTGCGCTGTCAACAGCAAGCGGCTCACCCGGGCGGATTTTCTTGTATAATTCAAGAAGACCTTCCTGATAGTTAGTGGATGTATCTTTTGTAAAACTTGCAAGGATCTTTGGCTCTTCGCCGAAAAGATCAATGATCTCTGCATTGCTTCCTACGCCAAGTGCACGGATCAGAACAGTAATCGGAACCTTTCTTGTTCTATCAACACGTACGTAGAAAACATCATTAGAGTCTGTCTCATATTCCAGCCATGCACCTCTGTTCGGGATTACAGTACTGGAGAACAGTCTCTTACCAAGTTTATCATGCGCGATTGCGTAATAGATTCCAGGGGAACGTACTAACTGGCTGACAATTACACGCTCTGCACCATTGATGACAAAGGTACCTGTAACTGTCATGATAGGTAAATCTCCCATGAAAATCTCGTGTTCGTTGATTTCCTCTGTTTCTTTGTTAATCAGTCTCACTCGAACCTTCAAAGGTGCGGCGTAAGTTGCATCACGTTCTTTACACTGTTCGATATTATATTTTGCATCTTTCTCGTCAAATGTAAAGTCGATGAATTCCAGGCTGAGCTTTCCGGCGTAATCCGCGATCGGAGAAATATCATCAAAGACTTCCTTCAGTCCTTCATCAAGAAACCATTTATAAGAATCTCTCTGGACTTCGATCAGGTTTGGCATTTCCAGGACTTCTTCTTGTCTCTGGTAGCTCATACGCATGCTTTTTCCAGTTTTTACAGAACGAATTCTGTTTTTTTCCATTGACGTTTCACCCCTGTTTTTTCTTTAAATTTATTATAACTTGACCCTTTTTGCCAAAAGACATAAAGGCACATCTTGCCATAATATAGCATTCTTCACTATAGCACAGCAAGTTGCGCCTGTCAATCACTTTTTTTGATTTTTTTATACTTTTTTAAAAATTGGATTACTGTTTTTTCTCTATATAAAAATCTGCGATTCTTTATCAATAACGTCTTTGTTATTATTGTTCACAGTGTACATAATAACTATTCCTCAGAAATTTTGCTGTTCTTTGTGCGGATATTGTCGGAATGACCATTTTCATTGAATTCATTATCCTTATTGCTGTTAATGCGGGAGTTGATGAATTCGGCCGCATAGTCCTTATTGCTGTCAAATGTGTTTCCATCCACAGAAATCCCTTTTGAATCTGTAATGCACAAACCTGATTTGCTATTTGATCCACATATATTCCCCTGAATTCTGGAATTATCGCTTTCTGCATTGATTTCGATCCCATTGCTGCCATTTCTGGAAGAAAAATTATCCGTTATATCCGCTGACGGACATCCCTGTAAAAGTATTCCTTTTCCTTTATTTTTATAAGTATAGTTTCCATTAACAATACTATTTTCTGTATATTTAATAAGAATACCGTTTCTAAGATTTGAACTTACCCTGTTTCTCTCAATCCGGCCTCCTGCTGCAAATCGCAGCGCACAGATTCCATCTTTTGAAAATCCGGATATGGTATTTCTATAAACCAGGCAGATTTTCTTTGCTGCCTCTGTTCCATTTATATAGATTCCATAATCGTTTCCACCAGACATATCATTATATAAAATCCGGATATTGCTGCCTTTCGCAACTCTGATTCCCGTATTGCTGTACATCTGATTTTGTGAAAGCCTTATTGTGTTTCCCCGGCATATACAATCCTCGGCCCAGGTAAGCTTAATTCCATCCCCATATCCACTGATCATATTGTTTTTGGCAGTAACGCCCCGGACAATATATCTCCCTGCCGGAACACCATTTGCCGCCGAGCTTGCAGTGTTTTCCAGATCATCATCTTCAGACGGTTTATTCTCTCCGGCTGACCCCTGAGATATTTCCCCGGTGATCCAGATACCATATCCATCCCACTGCTTATTATCTATCAGGGCCGGATCCGCAATTGCGATCTGGTTATTCTCGATCAGAATATTCTCCGCATACTGGTTTCCGGCCGCTGAAAGTTCCTGACCTTCCAGAGTGTGCGAATTTCTGGTATAAACGGAACGCACATAGATTCCGCCACCAACATTACTCATGACGTTTCCGGTTATCACCGTATCCTGATAATTCAGACACCAGATTGCTCTCTTTCTCAGATTAGCAAACTGATTGTCACAGATCGTAATGTTCTTATATGGTCTGTCAAACACCATACTGTGACTGCCGATTCCTGCAAATACATCCTCAAAAGTGTTATCCTTTATCACGATATTCTCACAGACACTTCCATCATATGGAAGATATCCTGGAAAAATCTTCGGCATACAGGCATCCAGCTGAATACATTCCTGACCGCCGCCTTCATAATCTTTCCAGTAGCCTCTGAATGCACATCCTGTGATTTCTGCATCCTTTACGCCCGCAAGCTCCAGAAAATGGGATTTGAGATTGTTAAGAAATGTAGCATTCTTTATTGTGACATTTGTAGCATGTCCTATTCTGAAACCTACAAAACCACCAGATTCTTCTTTGTTTTCCACCGATTCATAGTTTGCATCCCAGATACCGCCATCGATTGTTATATTGCGATATCCTTCATACCCGCCTTCTGATGTCTGACTGTCTCCCAGACGAAGTAAAATCTCTTTTCTCGGTGAAGTTTTCTTTATCGTGGCACCTTCTGCGTACAGATAAATGTTACTGTACATATGAAGGGTTCCTGTAAGTATGTAGTTCCCCGGCGGAATAATCACTTTGCATGGTTTTTCATCGGTTGCACGGTCTCTTGCCTGAGCCAGCAATGTATTTAATTTTACAGTGATGTCTTCTCCATCCTGCACATTCAGCACAAGCTCCTGCATCTCTTTCTGAGTCTGATCGTCATCTCCCGCGGAAAAACTCTCCGTATTTCCGTCATCAAAGCCATCCACTTCAGATTCATTTTCTGTAAATTCATTCGCAGGATTCTCTGCTGATTGCACATCCGCGTCGGAAACATCTTCAAAAGATCCGTCACTTTCAGATGCGTCTTCAAATAACTGCTCTTCCTCTTGCTGGGCAGCCTGTACATTTACACCTGCGTATGGGGTCAGACAAAGCTGCGCCGCCATAATAATGCCAAATATCCCTGCTGCTGTCCTGTTCATCATAGTCTGTAACCCTCCGGCTCTGTAAAAAAAGCAGGAACACCACTGGCATTCCTGCTTGTAAATCTTCTATATATAATAGGAAGATAATTATTTAAGGTTAACCTTAGCACCTTCAGCTTCAAGTTTTGTCTTGATGTCTTCAGCTTCAGCTTTGGATGCGCCTTCTTTAACAACCTTCGGAGCACCGTCAACCATTTCTTTAGCTTCTTTAAGACCTAAGCCAGTTACTTCACGAACAACTTTGATAACTTTAACTTTGTTTGGTCCAACTTCTGCAAGTTCTACGTCGAACTCATCTTTTTCTTCAGCTGCTTCTCCAGCTGCTCCAGCTGCTGCTACTACAACACCTGCTGCTGCGGATACACCAAATTCTTCTTCACAAGCTTTTACTAAGTCGTTTAATTCTAATACAGATAATTCTTTGATTGCTGCAATAAATTCTTCTGTTGTTAATTTTGCCATTTTAAATTCCCTCCATATAATATTATTTTAGATTCGTTCTTTTTGTGCCCTTGGGCATTAATGAAAATTATTCAGCTGCTGCTTCAGAGCCGTTTTTCTCAGCGATCTGATTAAGCACACGAGCGAAGTTTGTAATCGGAGACTGGATGCTTCCAAGCAGTTTGCCAAGAAGTTCTTCTCTGGACGGGATTCCAGCCAGTGCCTGAATACCTGCCTGATCGTTGTAGTTTCCTTCAACGACACCTGCGATTAACTCTAAAGCCGGGTTCTTCTTTGCGAATTTATCAAGAATTCTTGCCGGAGCAGTTGCGTCTGTAGCAGAGATTGCCAGAGCGTTTGTTCCATGTAAGTGCTGGATAAGTTCTTCGCACTGAGTACCTTCGAATGCACGATGCATCATTGTGTTTTTGTATACTTTGTATACAACACCAGCTTCTCTTAATTCCTTACGTAAAGCAGTATCCTGTTCAACTGTAAGACCGCTGTAGTTAACGAGTACTACAGATTCTGCATCTTTCACGTTGTTGATAATTTCTTCTACGATCGGTTGTTTAAGTTCTACTTTTGCCATGAAATGGTACACCTCCTTATAGATTTTGTATACCGCTGCAAATGAGTAAAGAAAAAGCCTTACTGCATGACAGTAAGGCGTGCGTAATCTTCCATAAACATAAAGAATACTTAGTCCTCGGTAGGCGTTTATAACTTATGCCTTACGGCACCTACTGTCTTCGGCAGCGTTCTGGCATAGAATAGCACATTGACTTTATATTGTCAAGAGTGATTTTTAATATTTTTTATTTTGTTCCGAAAATTCTGTCTCCGGCATCGCCGAGTCCCGGGCAAATATAAGCGTGGTCATTTAATTCACGATCAAGATGTCCGCAGTAAATCTGCACATCCGAATGTGCTTCGTGGAGACGTTTGAGTCCTTCTGGTGCTGCGATGATACACATGAATTTGATGTTTTTGCCACCCTGTTTTTTGACAAAATCGATAGCTGCTTCTGCGGAACCGCCGGTTGCAAGCATTGGGTCTACGATAACTGCAATTCGTTCATCAATGGATTCCGGAAGTTTACAGTAATATTCGTGCGGTTCGTGTGTTACAGGGTCGCGATAAAGTCCTACATGACCGACTTTTGCAGATGGAACGAGAGTCAGGATGCTGTTGACCATTCCAAGACCTGCACGCAGGACCGGTACAATTGCCAGTTTCTTTCCGGCGATCATTGGTGTCATACAGGTTTCGATCGGAGTTTCCACTTCTACGTCTTCTACAGGAAGATCTCTTAAAGCTTCGTAACCCATGAGGATTCCAATTTCCTCTACCAGTTTACGGAATTCATTTGTTCCTGTGTTTTTATTTCTCAGCATGGAGATCTTGTGCTGGATCAATGGGTGATCCATGATATAAACATTTTCCATTATCTTTTTCCTCTCTTAGTTATACATTGTAACTGTTTTCCCCTATTATAATGCCTGATGGCATTTTATAAAAGGAATATTTTGTTACTGTTCACTCCGTTCTCAGTAACACGCTTCGCGATGCACAGAATTTATGCTAATCGCATAAACTCGCGCGATATGTCTCGGGATTTTGGCATTTTCATGCCAAAACACCTCGCGGGATAGTGGCGTGTGAACAGTAATAATATTTTACATCTGCTTACGAACAATACGATATTCATCGCCCATCTTGAAATATGGACACTGATGGAAGTTTCCGGTGATAAATTTCACCATCTCGTCTTCATCGAGATTTACTTCGCAGGTATAACATTCGTAATCGTCGTCATAACTGTAGTTTACACAATATTCGCAGTTTACTGCATCGGACATCGTCTGGTTCCTCCTATCATTCTTTACTTTTACTAATTTCTAACTTCTCAATCTCGCAGCTATGCCTTTTCGTATTTTTATCATAATTTACTGCCACAAGCAAAAGATTTCCCTGATAATCCTTCAACGCATCCACATATCTCTTCTCTTTTATCTGAGAGATTGCTCCTTCCACACTTTTATTCCATTTCAGTTCAATAACTGCCGCAGGTTTATCTGCATATATCTTTCGTGGTATCAGGCAAATATCCGCAAATCCTTTCCCGGCAGGCAGTTCACGAATAATCGTATAGTATTCTCTCGCAAAGTAAAACGCCAGATTAATCGTACAACTGAGCGCATTTTCATCATTATATTTGAGAATTGAGATTTCCTGATGCGCTCTGTCAATTCCCTGAGCTACTGTATCTCCGTCCATGTTCCACATTGCTTCCAGAAGTTTTCTTGATTTTTCTATGGAGTCCATTACTTCCTTCCACCCCATAGTTCCAATCGCGTTTACATACTCCTGAGCAACTTCTTTATTTGGAATGGATACTGTTTTTTCCTGCCAGTGATAGCTTAAATATCCCAAATGTATAAGAAGTGTCAGCACATCATCCTTTCCCTGAAATGTAGTCATATCATTAGAAAAAGTTCCCGTATTAACCAACACTCTGTCTCCCGCCAACATCCGTATCACATCATCTTTCAGACCGTCATAGTTCATACGTATATAAATTTTCAGCGCATCATAAGTCTCTGTCTGATTCCAGTAATTATCAAACATTCCACTTATCATAGCATCTACGACCGATTTAGGATTGTACATAGAATATGTTTTCAATCTTCCGTTTTCTACAGCAGTCAGTTCATATCCATCATACCATGCACTCATCTCCTCGAAGCTTCTCCCATATTCTTCGCATAATTCCTTCACTTCTCCCTCTGTAAACCCAAAGTACTCTGCCATTTCTCTTGGATTTGTCATAGAGTATTCTGTGAACATATTCAGCGCAGAATGAGTGCCATACTTCTTTACGGGTAAAATTCCTGTCATATATGCCAATGCTACATATTCTTTATCCTTCAGCCATGCTCTCAGAAAATCCAGATATTGTTTTTGCGCCTCATGATCATTCTCATATTCTCGGAAAAGACAATCCCACTCGTCAATCAGAATTACAAAAGGATGCTGCGTATGTGCATAAATATCCTGCATATCAAATACAAGATAATTGCTGCTGACAAACTCAGGATATTTATTTTTCAGTTCCTGCACAAGTCTTTTCTGCAACATCAGAAGCATAGCATTCACATCTGATGATGCACTTAAAAACTCTTGCATATTTACCTTTATCACATCATATTGATTCAGGTGATTCTTATAAGAACTGCTCTTCGCTATTTTATATTTTTCAAAGAGTTTTCTTGAATCTGTTTCACGATCATAGTACGCCGCAAGCATATCTGCCGCCATGGATTTTCCGAATCTTCTCGGTCTGCTGATACATACATATTTCTGTCTGGTATCCAGAACAGCATTCAGTTTATCTATCAGTTCCGTCTTGTCCACATAAATAGCAGACTGTATACTCTCCCGGAATCCCTTATTGCCCGGATTTAGATAAATTCCCATCTGAGGTCTCCTTTCTTCCACATCTGCGGAATTTTAGTATTCCAACTTCTCGATCTTGCAACTATGCTTCTTCGTCTTTTTATCATAGTTTATTCCCGCAAGAATCAGATTTCCCTGATAGTCTTTCAATGCTTCTACATACTGTTTATCTTTTATCTGGGTAATTGCTCCTTCTGCACTTTTATCCCATTTAAGTTCAATTACAGCTGCCGGTTTATCTGCGTATAATTTCCTTGGAATAAAACATACGTCAGCAAATCCCTTCCCGGATGGTAATTCACGAATAATCGTGTAGTATTCCCTTGCAAAATAAAATGCCAGATGTATGGTGCAGCTCAGGGAATTCTCATCATTGTACTGCAAAATAGAAATTTCTCTATGCGCTTTATCAATTCCTTCTGCCACAGCGTTTTCATCCAATTTCCATAATGCTTCTAATAATTTCCGGGAATTCTGTATGGATTCTGCCACTTCATGCCAGTCCATAGTTGTAATAGCATTTACGTATTCCTGTGCTACCTCTCTGTCAGGAACGGAAACACTTTCCTTCTCGCCATCATAAGTCAGGTACCCCAGATGAACAAGCAATGTCAGGACATCATCTCTGGTTGCGAATGTAGTCATGTCGTTGCTAAACGTACCAATATTAATCGGAATACTTCCACCTGCAAGCATTTCAACCACTGCATCTTTCAGACCATCCATATTCATCTGAATATAAATCTTAAGAGCTTCATATGTTTCCGTCTGATTCCAGTAAGTTCCAAATTTATGACGAAGCATTGATTCCACAACAGATTTCGGATTATATATGGAATACCTCTGATCTCCATTCTTGCTATGTGTAATGAGATGATAACCATTATACCAGGCCTTCGCCTCTTCAAAATTCATAGAATATTTTTGACATAAAGTACTTACTTCTTCCTCAGTAAATCCAAAATATTCTGCCATATTTCCCGGGTCTGTCATAGAATATTCCGTAAACATATTCAACGCAGAATGTGAACCGTATTTCTTTATCGGCAAGATACCTGTCATATACGCCAGTGCTACATAAGCCTTGTCCTTCAGCCACGCTCTGAGAAAATCCAGATATTTTCTCTGTGCCTCTTTATCCTCTTTATATTCCCTGAAAAGACAGTCCCATTCATCAATGAGTATCACGAAAGCATGTTTTGTAGCAGTATAAATATCCTTCATGACCTGTACAAGATTTTCTTCATCCCGGAAACGAACCTGTCCGTAAGATTCCTTCAGATCAAAAATCAGATATTTTTTCAGCATCTGAAGCATTTCATCTATATTTTGTGTTGCACTCAGAAATTCCTGCATATTGATTTTCAGGACATCATATTGATTTAAATGTTTCTGAAATGATTCTGCCTTACCGATCGCAAAGTTCGCAAATAACTCTTCTGCATCTTCTCCACGTTCATAATAAGCAGCCAGCATATCCGCTGCCATGGATTTTCCAAATCTTCTCGGCCGGCTGATACATACAAACTTCTGCTTGGTACGCAGAACTGCATTTGTTTTCTCGATCAGGCCGGTTTTATCTATATAGATTTCTGAATTAAGGCTTTCCTGAAATTCAATCGTTCCAGGATTTAAATAACTTCCCATCTGGAATCTCCTTTCCGAAAAGATTGTTTTCTGCCTGTGCAGAGTATGTCTTTTCTGATATACTAAAGTGTGTTTCTATAATGATAAATTGTTATCAACAATATTGTCTGAATCTGTAATATCCGTATATTACACTATTCATTATAAACGTGTTTGAAAAAAGCTTTCTACAAAATATGCTACAAAGTCGCTATTCATCCGTAAAGAACTGCCAACGGCAGGTCCTGTAAGCGGAACATACAGATCGCGGAAATAATTCTTCAAACACGCTATAGACATACTTATTAAAGAGGTTACATTTATGACATTATATCATATATCTATAAAAAAAATAATAAAGCACTGTACTTTTTCAATACTCGCAGGAACTCTTATTCTGTCTTCTGCGATTATGTCCGGATGTTCTGTAAAAACAAACACCGCACAAACCGCTGATTCAGAATCTCAGGAACCAATCTCCACTACCGCGATTAAACTGAATACTGCAGTTACTGTCACTATTTATGATTCCCAGGACAGAAATCTCCTTACCGAATGTATGAATTTATGTGATAAATATGAGAAAATATTCAGCCATACTGCAAGCAACAGTGAATTATATAAACTAAACCACAGACAGCTTACACCAGTGAATGGGACAAATCATACCTATCAGGTATCAGATTCTCTGGCGGAACTGATTCAGAAGGGACTTTATTATTCTGATTTGTCAGATGGTGCTTTCGATATCGCGATTGAGCCATTAACTTCCTTGTGGGATTTTACCGCAGAAGATCCGCAGATTCCGGAAGACAGTCTGATTCAGACTGCTCTGTCAAAATGTGATTATCATAATGTCTCTGTTGGTGGAAAAGACAATAATGAGATTACATTAAAAACTGACGACACTGCCATAGAGTTAGGTGCTATTGCCAAAGGATATATTGCGGACCGATTAAAAGAGTACTTGATTTCTCAGGATGTGAAAAGCGCGATTATTAATCTTGGTGGAAATGTTCTCTGTATCGGTGGGAAACCGGATGATTCTTCATTTAAGATTGGAATTCAGAAGCCATTTGCGGATCGAAGTGAAACGATCGCTGTTATGGATATTAAAGATAAATCTGTTGTTTCTTCGGGAGTTTATGAGAGATGTTTTGAACAGGACGGAACTTTATACCATCACCTGCTGAATCCCAAGACAGGATATCCTTATGACAATGGACTAATCGCAGTTACGATTATCTCTGATCAGTCTGTAGATGGAGATGCACTAAGCACGACTTGCTTCGCGCTTGGGCTTGAAGATGGATTGAAACTGGCTGAATCTCTGGATGATGTGCAAGCATTTTTTGTGACATCAGATTATGAGATACATTATACAAAAGATTTCCAGAAAGAAATTACAGTTACGGAAACTGGCTGACACTCTTCACAAATGAAATAAGAGAGCTGCTATACCAAAAGTTATACGGCAGCTCTCTTATTTTCACTATTTTTCTCAATTTTTCCACAACTATGTTAAGTTTTTTATCTGCACAATCATATTCACAGACACGCAAATGATATAGTTATTTTGAAATCAATATGATAACGTACTGGCTGCCAGATATCAGATGATTCGTACACTATCCCCATATTCCACTTCTCTGCTCTTCCAGATGATCGAGAATAAAGTTATAAATATCTATGGATACGCCGTCAGGATAGTGTGTTCCATCTACGGTTGAAAATCCTTCTGATACCAGATGAGAATACACATCTATATAAGTAACACCACTTAAATTCGCCTGCATTGCTGCATTGAAGCTCTCAATCTCCGTATTGCTACAATACGGATCATTCTGCACTGGTCCTACGGAGACAAAATATGTCTGTGCTCCACGATTAGCCCATTCAGCTGCTTTGGAATTGATATAGCTGAGATAATCATTGACATGATACAGGTCATTAACTCCCATCAGAATAATGACTGCAGTGTTATCTTCTATCTGATCTTCTACCTGCGGCACGCCTGTTGATACCATCCAGTCATAACCCATGGAAGAAAGACAGGACCAGACGCTGTCATCGTTCACTGCATCTCTGAGTCCTTCTGTTCTGGAATCTCCGATGAAAACAAGCTTGTCTGCTGAGACTGTATCCGGATGATTTGGTTTGCTCAGCGTTCCCTGATCTGCCGGATTCTGTTTAGCTGCTTCTTGTGTCGCTGTCGGTACTGGTGTTGACGTCGGCTTCGGTGTTGCTGTCGGTTTTGGTGTTGCCGTTGGTGTAGGTGTTGATGTTGGCTTCATCGCAGCCGGTCTTGGTGGGCCTGCAACTTCTGACGCATAAACATTTGAGAATATACAAATTGCTGCAATGCCTGCTGCTAATATTATTAATTTGATTTTATGTTTTTTCGTCGTACTCACTCCCCTCAGAATGAATTCTCACATAATTACCTAATGGATATATCTGACATCTATTACAGCGAAAATTAAGTTTCTGCTATATTGACGCAGGATGATTTCTTCATCTGCAAGGCGGAGGAATGAGGCGTAGCGGTGGCTACGGCGATTGACGACAACGCCGCAGATGAAGAATCAGACAAGTCAATATAGCAGTTACTTAATATTCGCTGTAATATATATCGTAATTACATCCCCGGCATCATATCCGGCCATGAGAGGATTTCTTTAGAGATAATTTCTTCATAATCACCCTCAATATCCTGGCTTCTGCCTGCTTCGAATACGTTTGTCTCTGCTCCCCAGACACGGTCTTCGTATTCCCACACATGGAATCTCAGACCACGGAACATAAAGTCAAGGCTTCCACATCCATTTTCTTCTGTGTATTCATAATGAATATTTTTTGTTTTTAATGCTTCCTGCACTTTTTCTAATCGCATCGAAATACCTCCCGTTTGGATGATCAGTATATTTTCATACTGATTATTTTTACTGTAAAAATCACTACAACTATTAAGCATATACACAATTATCTGCTTAATATCTCTAAGATACGAAAGATAAATACAAATAACTGCAAATAGCTATAGTTTGCATCCCCATGTATACCCCATTACATAGAGATTATTATACCATACTCTGCAATATCCCATGTAATCTGAATACAACTTGGGGCATTCCGAAAATAGATATTGTATTACGGTTCACTCCGTTCTCAGCGGCATAATAACGCACGAACAGCAGCTACTCAATTCTTATTCTTCTTTGCCGGAACCGCCAGAATAATGATCGTCACAATTACAAGCAAAGTTCCGATCAGATCTGGTGTCGTAAAGCTTACTTTCATCCAGACCGCGGTCAGCACCATCGAAGCTACCGGTTCCACACAGGAGAAAAGACTGGCTTTTACGGAGCCTATCATCTTCACACCTGTCAGGTACATGGAAAATCCGGCCATCGTTCCAAAAATAATAATAAAAGCCAGTGCCACAAATGTTTCTCCGTCAAAAATCACCTGATAGTTCCACGGACGAAATACTGCCATAAGCACCACGCCGCCAATCAGCATCCCCCATGCCAGTACAAGTGGTGTATCAAACTGCGCCTGCAATCTGGCTGGTTTTATCGTATATATGACTACTGAAACTGCCGAAATTAGTCCCATAATCAGTGCTTTCTGTGATAGTGCCAGTGAAGTAGGATTTCCATGTGTTGCGATCAGAAAAATTCCTGTCACCGCAAGGGTTACGCCCAGCACTTCTTTTTTCTCAGGAAGACGTTTTGTACGCAGACATACCCACACAACGATCAGCGCAGGTCCGAGATACTGAATGACTGTTGCAGTTCCGGCATTTGACCACTCGATTGTCTGAAAATAGCTGTACTGACACAACATCATTCCCGCCAGCCCGTAAATGATAATATCCCCCCTGTTTCTCTTACTTCTCCAGATATCGAAGGTTTTTCCCTTAATTCTGATGAAATAGTAGCACAGAAGCAGAACTCCTGCTGTTACCAGACGTATCGGCACCAGCCAGGAGGCCGTTACCTCTTTGTTCTGAAACAGGAACTGACCACAGACACCGGAGATTCCCCACAAAATGCCGCCAATGATCGTCAGAAATGTTCCCAGAATCACCTCTCGTTTTTTGTTGTTTGAATTTGTTTTCTCATTCATAACGTATATATCCTGTCTACACTAATATAAATCAGAGATGAGTATAATCCGCAATACCAAAACTTGTCAAGGAATCAATTTGGGTGCAAAAAACCGCCACAGAAATGTTCGTTATCTGTGACGGTTTATATTATTTTTCGGAATTTATTCTGCAATAGTTTACTCACATACTTACACAGACCGTTTTCCATACGCTGTCTTTACATTTTTCTGATTCGATCAGATATAGTTTCCATCCTGTGCATTCTGTACTGCAAATGCAGATTTCTTCTTTACGAAGTCTACTGCGTCTTTCACCGTAAGTCCATCCAGCTGCCAGTTTGTATAGAATCCATCCAGTCCTTTAAGTGTCTCGTCTTTTGCTGTGTTTTCATCAAGGACAAGAAGTACGATCAGTCCGGCTGCTTTGAGGTGGCGGACGGTTTCTGCATAGTTTTCACTTGCTGCCGGGTGATACAGATAGGTATGTCTTCCAAGTACAGTCAGCCCTTTTTCTACCTGCTCTGCAAATTCAAGTGTGATTCCTTCTTTGCCGATTGGGAATTCTACGACAACCGGGGTCTGACCCTTAAGTCCGGCACGAACCTGCTCGTCTACTTTACCAATCTGGGATTTATCCTGGGAAACGAGAGTTTTTCTCACAACACCGCAGGCAGATGTCATGTTTGTGACACGGTCGATCAGAATCAGTTCTCCAAGTGTTCTGTGCTTGTCAAATTCGTCTACCACGATCTTCTCTGAGAACTCCAGAGTACAGGAGGCAATCTCATTTTTATTTAAAGTATAGGCGTTTTTCTTTTCGCCTGTGTTTACGTCTACGGAATAATTAATCTTTGTAACCAGACCTGGAATCATCTTTGTGCCAATCTTTACAAAGAAATTCTTGCCGTCTGTCAGGGCATTGTCGTCCATCCAGAGGATATCTGCTTCCACAGAGTCTGTCAGGACTGCACCGGAATCGATTGTGAGCACGCATCCTCGGGAAACGTCCACTTCTCTGTCAAGCTGGATGGTGACAGGCTGTCCCTGTACTGCTTCTTCGGCTTCTTTGTTTCCAACCAGAATGCTCTTTACATGAGCTTCTTCCTTGCTCGGAAGTGTAGTTACAAGGTCACCGACTTTAATAGAGCCATTCTCGATCTGTCCCTGAAATCCGCGGAATTCATGGTTTGGCCGGCAGACTCTCTGTACCGGCATGTAGAAACCTTTTTCTGTGTCTTCCTTGATATCTACGGTTTCCAGATGTCTAAGGAGTGCTTCGCCTTCATACCATGGCATATTGTCAGATTTTGTTGTGACATTGTCACCCTCTGTGGCAGATACCGGAATAATGGTTACATTGGCAAGTTTTAATTCCTCTACCAGTGCTGCGATCTGATTCTCGATCTCGTGGAAACGCTTCTCATCATAACCGATAAGATCCATTTTGTTTACTGCGAATACAAAGTAACGGATTCCCATCAGTGCGCAGATTCTTGCATGGCGTCTTGTCTGAACCAGAACGCCCTGGGAAGCATCCACAAGGATAACTGCCAGATCTGCAAAAGAAGCACCAACTGCCATGTTTCTGGTATATTCTTCATGTCCCGGTGTGTCCGCAACGATGAAGCTTCTGTTATCTGTTGTAAAATATCTGTATGCAACGTCGATTGTGATACCCTGCTCACGTTCTGCCATCAGGCCATCCAGAAGAAGTGAATAATCAATGGCGCCGCCTCTGCTTCCTACCTTGGAATCCAGCTCCAGAGCTTTTTCCTGGTCTGCATAGAGAAGCTTTGCATCATAAAGAATATGTCCGATCAGAGTGGATTTTCCATCATCCACACTTCCGCATGTAATAAATTTCAATAATCCTTTCATCCTAGAAATACCCCTCTCTCTTTCTTCTCTCCATGCTGCCTGCTGCCTCGTGGTCGATCACACGGCTGGTACGTTCAGAGGAAACAGCACTTAATGTCTCATCAATAATCTCGTCCAGTGTATCTGCCTCAGATTCGATACCACCTGTCAGCGGATAACATCCAAGAGTACGGAATCTGACTTTTTTGTGCTCGATCTTTTCACCTGGGCGAAGTTTTAATCTGTCATCATCTACCATGATAATGTTTCCATCTCTGTAGATGACCGGTCTTTCTTTTGCAAAATATAATGGTACGATTTCGATATTTTCACGCTGAATATATTGCCAGATATCCTTCTCTGTCCAGTTGGAAATCGGGAATACTCGCATGCTTTCACCTTTCTGGATCTTGGTGTTGTAGAGTTTCCACATTTCCGGTCTCTGGTTCTTCGGATCCCATGCCTGAGCAGAATTACGGAAAGAGAAAATTCTTTCTTTCGCTCTGGATTTTTCTTCATCACGACGGCCACCGCCAAATGCTGCTGTGAAACCATATTTTGTCAGGGCCTGTTTTAATGCCTGTGTTTTCATGACATCTGTGTATGCAGAACCATGATCGAACGGGTTGATTCCTGCTTTCACACCTTCTTCATTGGTGTATACCAGCATATCGATTCCGTTTTCTTTTGCGACTCTGTCACGAAATTCGATCATTTCGCGGAATTTCCATGTTGTATCAATGTGCAGGAACGGGAAAGGTGGTTTCTCCGGGTAAAATGCTTTCAGCGCCAGATGGAGCATAACGGAGCTGTCCTTTCCTATAGAATAAAGCATAACCGGCTTTTCACACTCGGCTGCTACTTCTCGCATAATATAAATTGCTTCTGCCTCAAGCTCATCAAGATGAGATAAGTTACTCATTGCATTATCCTCCTCTGTTTGTTAAATATATTTTGAAAAATCTGGCGGATATTTTTCTGCCATATTCTTGGAAAATTTTCTTTCAAAGTTAATACCTGTCAATATTTATTGGCATCCTTCTTATTAACCTGAATCGTAATCTTTGTACCGTCCGGCTTCTCCACTGTCCATGTGGAAATGTCCGGCTTTTCTGATACGACCATGCTTGCGCCTCTGCCGCCCACATCAGCTCCAAGGAAGAATCGGATGGCGTCGTGGCTGCATTCTTTGATACAGGAAGTACATCCCCAGCAGTCTCTTACCTGACGGATGAAGGCTTTTCCTTCTTTGTCCTTTTTAATCAAATTTCCGGGACAGGCTTCGATGCATTTGCCACATCCTACGCATTTGCTTTTCTGAATCCGAATGCTCATCTTTCACCTGCTCCTTTCTCTGCTGTATTTGCTGTTTCCTGCTTACCAGCGTTCTCTTTTGTTACCAGATCTCTATATAAAATTTTGATCTCACCATTTTCCATACAGGAGTTTACATATTTCATCCAGTCTTCACTCTGATCCGGATAATCTGTATTCTCTCCGAAGCTGTGCCATCTGGTTTCCTTTCTTGCTGCCAGATGTGCGATAACTGCGCGGCATATGATCAGTCGCTCACGAAGTTCATAGATCTGCATCAGCTCATAAGCATCTGTCGCTGCCAGTGTATCTACAACAGGAAGCAGTGCTGCGATCTTTTCATCTGCTTTCGCAAGGCTTGTCTCACTGTATCTGTAATCGGTTCCGATTCCGCCTGCATACTGATCCATGATCTTCTGCATTGCTTCTTCAAGCTGTTCTGCATTCATCAGGGAACGTGGAGCATTTAAGTGAGATTCATACTCTGCTTTCTTTGCTTCTGCTATTTCAGAAAGCTTTTTATCTTCTGCTATTTCTGTATCTTTGGTTATTTTTGTTACGGTTTTCTCTTCTGCCTGTCCAGATGCCTCTCTCTGGTTTTCAGGTGTCCCTTTGTCTCTGGTTTCGGCATCTTTATTACCCAGATATTCCAGAATCGCTTCTGCGGCGATCTCACCCTCTGCCAGTGCACCGGTTACATATTTCTGCGGGCATCCGCCTGCAACATCTCCGGCTGCATATAATCCCTCGATTGTTGTGGCTCTGTTATTGTCTACCCAGTAACCGCTGGCTGTATGTCCGCCTACGATATATGGCTCTGTACCTTCAATCTCTACATTTTCTTCCGAAGGACCCTTGCCGGCTTCCATCCATTTCAAGGTCTGAGATGGTGCCATATTCAGGTATGCTTTGTAGAGATCCTGTTCCTGTTCTTTGGAAATTCCTTCTGTTCTGAGATAGCAAGGACCATTTCCTTCCCGGTTCTCCATGACCGTACCATAAACACGCTGAGAAGTTGTCAGGCCGTATTTTGTCTCATAAATATCGCCATGTGCATTAACCTGTCTGGCTCCTACGCCCTGCGCGATAGTTCCTGTCGGAGCGATCGTATCTTTACATCTCAATGCGATGAAACGCATCTCGAAAGTTGTCATCTCTGCGCCGGAAAGTAATCCCATTGCATATCCTGCACCTGTGTTAAATGGCGGATACCACATCTTATGTCTGGAAAATCCCGGATTGTTCGGTCTGTAAAGTCCTGCCGCACCGCCTGTCGCACAAAGGACTGCTTCTGCGTCGATATCATAGAAAATATCTTCATTTACGCTAAATCCCACTGCACCTGTGATCTTTCCGTTTTCTTTTTTGTAGTCTGTAATGTTTACGTGGTTTAAAACTGTGACATTTTCCTGCTCAGCTGCCGCTTTTGCCAGGATTGGCTTCATGTTCTCGCCGTTGATCTTGATGTTTCGATTTCCTCTGGCAACGTATTTGCCATTTTCATCTTTCAGGATGACCAGACCCAGATCTTCCATCACTTTTGTCACGTGATTCAGTCTCTCCGACATGCTCAGAAGAAGATCTTCTCTGACGATTCCATGGGCATCCTTTTTGGCATAATCCACGTAATCCTGTGGAACTCTGCCTTCTGTGATGTATGCGTTTAAGGCGTTGACACCTGCTGCCAGGCATCCGCTTCTTTTAATATTTGCTTTCTCTGCGATCAGAACTTTTCTTTCGCTTTTCTGACCGATAACATATGCTGCAAAACAGCCTGCTGTTCCACCGCCGATGATCAGTACGTCGGTCTTGATTCTCTCTGTTCTCATACCCTTTCCTCCAGAAGTGTGTTAGATAATTACCGAATCATCTCTTACAGCTTCATTCTCAATCAGCTGTACCGTATCGCCTCTCAGTGCAAAAATCCTGTACAGGAACACATTAACGATTTCCCCTTCCCTGACATCTGCTTTCTCAAGGCTTCTTCTTGCTGTTACCACCGAATTGTTCACTCTGATCTGAAGTTCCAAATTATCTCCCCGGAAGGAAACCCGTTCAACCACTCCCTGAGATACGGAAGATCTGAACTTTTCTACTTCATCCAGTCTGGAAACTTTTACGAATTCCGGACGGACAATAATCTTGTCTGCACCCTCCGCCTGAGTAAATGTGTGGAAATCATCTGCATTTTTCAATATAGATGGCTGTCCGAAGAAAGATGCGGTAAAAGCTGTCTCCGGGTTTCGGTAAACTTCTACCGGAGTGCCTTTCTGCTCAAGCCGTCCTGCATTGGTAATGATGATCTCATCCGCTACCTCGATTGCTTCATCCTGATCATGTGTAACGAAAATACTGGTAATTCCCAGCTTCTCGATCATTTCTTTCAACCAGCTTCTCAGCTCCTGACGAATCTTTGCATCAATCGCTGCAAACGGCTCATCCAGAAGCAGCACCTGTGGATTCGGTGCAAGGGCTCTGGCAAATGCTACCCTCTGTCTCTGTCCACCAGACAGCTGACTCGGATACCTTTTCTCCAGTCCTTCCAGACCTACCAGCTTTACCAGCTCTCTGACCCGGGTGTCTATTGTTTTTTTATCTACTTTCTGAACTTTCAGACCAAATGCTACGTTATCATAAACAGTCATATAACGGAACAGCGCATAATTCTGAAATACAAATCCGATTCCTCGCTCACTGGCCGGCACATCGTTGACTACTTTTCCATCGATAATGATCTCGCCGCTGTCCGGAGTTTCCAGACCTGCGATCATTCGAAGAATGGTTGTTTTTCCACTTCCACTCGGTCCCAGCAGGCCGATCAGCCTGCCTTTTTCGATTCCGAAATTTACATTCTTTGATGCCTGGTAGGAACCATAGGTCTTATTTATATTTTTTAACTCTACATACATATCAGGCTTCCTTCTTTCCTTTGTATTCGATCACGCTTTTGACCACCAGAATGATAACTGCCATGATCACCAGCAATGAAGATACGGCAAACGCCGGAACATACTGAAACTCGTTAAATAAAATCTCGACATGGAGAGGAAGGGTATTGGTCTTTCCTCTTAAATGCCCGGAAAGGACGGATACTGCGCCGAACTCTCCCATGGCTCTTGCCGTACAGAGCACAACTCCATAAAGCAACGCCCATTTAATATGAGGAAAAGTAATCTTCCAGAAGATCGTCCAGCCGTTCGCTCCCATCAGTGCTGCGGCTTCTTCCTCGTCTGTTCCTTCTGTTTCCAGAACCGGAATCAGTTCTCTGGAAATAAAAGGAAATGTTACAAATACAGTTGCAATGATGATTCCCGGTACAGAGAATACAACTTTAATTCCGAATTTAATAAGTAAAAAGTAGACAGGACTCTGACGTCCGAAAATCAGAAGAAAAATCAGACCTGCGATGACCGGTGAAATCGTAACCGGAAGATCAATCAATGTGGTCAGCAGTTTTTTGCCCTTGAACTGAAACTTAGTCAGTGCCCAGGCTGCGAAGATACCAAAAATGGTATTAAAGATGACTGCGATCAGTGTTGCTTTGACCGTAAGGAGAAGTGCTTTAATTGTGTACTCATCCGTTACCGCCTCAAGGTAAACTTTCCAGCCGCTTCGCAGAGCCTCTGTGATCACAGTGATCAGCGGGAGGAGAAGCATTACTGCCAGAAACAGGACGCTGATACCGATCAGCAGCCATTTTGTGATTTTCTCTGAAGTCTTTACATTGTTGTCCATCAGGCATTTCCTCCCCTTAAGATTCTCGCGTTTCTCTGCTGGATCACATTATTGAGAAACAGAATGAAAAATGAAACCGCCAGCATCACCAGTGCGATCGCCGTTGCGCTGGAATAATCAAATTCCTGAAGTTCTGACATAATGATCAGCGGTGTGATTTCTGTGTAATATGGCTTATTTCCTGCGATAAATACGATGCTTCCATATTCACCAAGGCATCTGCCAAAAGCAAGTCCGGTTCCTGCAAAAATCGCCGGTTTCAGTTCCGGAAAAATGACTTTCCAGAAAATCATTGATTTCTTTGCTCCCAGCACTCCAGCTGCTTCGCTGTAGAAATTGTCCATCTTCTCCAGAACCGGCTGTACGCTTCGTACAACAAACGGAATTCCTACGAAGATCATGGCTACTGTAATACCGATCCTTGTGTATGCGATCTTAATACCGAATCTGGCAAAAAAGCTTCCGACGAGTCCGGAATCGGAAGTTAAGGATGTCAGCGCGATACCTGCAACTGCGGTTGGCAGTGCGAACGGAAGCTCAATCATTCCATCCATGATCCGCTTGCCCGGAAATTCATACTTTACAAGTACCCATGCAAGGATAGTTCCCATAATTCCATTGATCACTGCTGCTGCAAAAGCGGATATGAAGCTTGTGTAAAAGGAAGCCAATACTCTGGCTCTTGTAATGGTTTCAATGAAATCTTTAAAGCTCATCTGTGCTGTGTAGATCACCAGACTGGCAAGTGGGATCAGAACCACCAGACTTAGTATGGAAATGGTAATTCCCATGGAGAGTCCGAATCCTGGAATCACTGGTTTATTTCTTTTTTTCATAATCAATTACCACCTCTCTGTCTCGTATGTCCTGCTGTCATTATCCTCGTCAATCTTTCATTTCATGCTTGTAAGTAAATGCACCAATTTCTTTTAACATTTTGCGGTTTATTCTGATTTGATTCCCATCTGAAAGCTGCTCTCAATCTACATATAGATGTTTTATCTCTCATAGATCTCATCAAAGATTCCGCCATCTGTGAAGTGCTTTTTCTGTACTTCATCCCATCCGCCGTAGTCGCTGATGTTTACCAGATCTACGCTCAGGTCAAACACATCATTGTGTTCTTTCAGGATCTTTTCATTGGTCGGACGGAAGTAGTTCTCTGCTTCAATCTCCTGCGCTTCGTCGGAATACAGATATTTTAAATACTCAGTTGCCACATCTCTCGTTCCTCTGTAATCCACTACTTCATCTACCACTGCTACAGACGGCTGTGCCAGAATACTCACACTCGGAGTAACGATCTCGTACTCATCCGGATAGTCACGCATGGAAAGATATGCTTCATTTTCCCATGCCACCAGCACATCGCCCTGTCCGTTCTCTACGAAAGAAGTGGTTGCCCCTCTTGCGCCGGAATCAAGAACTACTACATTCAGATAAAGCTTCCTGATAAAATCCTTCATCCGGGTTTCATCTCCGTCATACTTCTTATCTGCGTAAGCCCATGCTGCCATGTAGTTCCATCTCGCACCTCCGGATGTCTTAGGGTTCGGAGTTACCACACCCACACCATCCTTTATCAGGTCATCCCAGTCTTTGATGCCTTTGGGATTTCCCTTCTTTACCAGAAATACGATGGTCGAAGTATACGGAGAACTTTCATTGTCAAACTTATCCTGCCAGCCTGTCTCAATCAGTCCTGCGTTTTCAATGGATTCTATATCGTATTCCAGTGCCAGTGTTACTACATCTGCATCCAGACCATTGGCTACTTCCAATGCCTGTTTCCCGGAACCGCCATGGGACTGTGTCACTTCTACATCTTCCCCGGTTTTCTCCTTCCAGTGTTCTTCAAATATTTTGTTGTACTGTTCAAACATTTCTCTGGTAGGGTCATAGGAAACATTGGTGATTGACACTGTTTTTCCAAAAGCCTGTACCGGTGTCAGTGCCAGTACAGCTGCCAGGCCAAATGCAAATAATTTTCTGATCATTTATTTCTCTCCTGCTTTGCTTTACAGTAATACAAGTTCTTCCTTCTCAGATTCCGTTCCTTCTATATGGAAAGAATTCAGAACAGGATTCTCATTGTCCATCAGAGAAAGAATCATATAGCTTGCTGTGCTGTCATAAGCCAGTCGTTTATCTTCTTCTGAAGGTCTGGACGGGCTTTCCGGATGGGAATGCCAGTTTCCAAGAGGTACCAGACCATTCGCACGCATATCTTTTACTGCTGCAAGCTGTTCTTTCGGATCCAGCGAAAAGTGCTCATTGGAATGATCGATGTTTGTCAGGCAGTAAACCTTTTTGATAGATTTATCATTTCCATCCTTAGTTCCTGCGATCAATCCGCAGGCTTCTTCCGGAAGATTTTCTCTGGCGTGTTTTAAAATTATTTCGTAGTCATTCTTTGACATTGTGATCATGATTTTTCTTGCTCCTTTATCTCCAGCCGATATTTACGATCCGCTTTCGCTGCTTACTTATTGCTCTTTGTAGCCGAAGCAGAAGGCTTATCTGAATCGACCAAAGCGAATCAGATTCCGTCACATTCTGCCTGTTCATAGTCGATCAGCTCTGTGATTGTCGGATGCTCACCGCATACCGGGCAGTTCTTTACGTGTTTCGGAAGTTTGATCTTACGGAATTCCATTGTAAGTGCATCATATGTAAGAAGATATCCTGTAAGAAGATCGCCAACTCCCAGAAGATATTTGATTGCTTCCATCGCCTGAAGGCTTCCGATAACGCCTCCCATCGCTCCGATAACGCCGGCCTGTTTACAGGTAGGTACGGCATCCTTTGGCGGCGGATCTTTGAATATACATCTGTAACATGGCCCTTCTCCCGGAACATATGTCATCAGCTGTCCCTGGAAACGAAGGATTCCTGCGTGAGAAAATGGTTTCTTTGCCATAACGCAGGCATCATTGATCAGGAATTTTGCCGGAAAATTGTCGGTTCCATCAATGATAAAGTCATAATCTTTGATCAGATCCATGATTGTCTCGGAATCTACGAAAGTCTGGTAAGTTTTAACTGTCACATCCGGGTTGATGGCTTCCATGGATTCTTTTGCGGAAAGTACCTTTGGTTTGCCGATGTCTTTTGTTGCGTGGATGACCTGACGCTGAAGATTGGAAAGGTCTACCTCATCTGCATCTGCAATTCCAATCGTTCCCACACCTGCTGCCGCAAGGTAAAGAGCTGCCGGTGCTCCAAGTCCGCCTGCTCCGATGATCAGAACACTGGAATTGAGCAGTTTTTTCTGTCCTTTTGCTCCAACCTCTTTCAGAATGATATGTCTGGAATATCGTTCGAGCTGATCATTTGTAAATGCCACTATCTTCCACCTCCCATGAAGTACAGGAATTCAACGCTGTCGCCTTCTTTTAATGCGTAAGTTTCAAATTCTGCCTTGTCGATAAAGTCATCGTTTACAGATACTGTTACATACTGAGGAGTCTCTACATCTTCCTGTACGATCAGTTCTGCCACTGTGATTGCGTCTTTTACTTCTTTTTTATCTCCTGCTACTGTGATAACCATAATCTCTGTTCTCCATTTCTGTATGTTTTTATATGTGTAATTTTTTAAAGATTTTTATCAATGATTTCTTCCAGATCTGCCGCTTTCTTTGCTCCGGTCAGCTTCTCGATCTGTTCTCCGTCTTTCAGGAAAATCAGTGTCGGCGCCGACATAACTTTGTATTCTTCTACAAGTTCCTGCTCGTAAGCTACATTTACTTTTCCTATATAAATCTGATCACCGTATTTCTCTTCCAGCTTTGCAAATACCGGAACCATTCTCTTACATGGTACGCAGCTATCGGAATAGAAATCAATCAGTGTAAGTTTTCCTGGCTGGAAAGCTTTCTCTTTAAAAGTCTCTCCGTTTAATCTCTCTGCCATGATAGTTCACTCCTGTCAGTTCCTGTCTTTTTTATTCAGCCTCTTATTCTCAGTCTCTTGTCTTTTTTATCCGGCTTCCCGCTTTCACGGATCAGTCTCCTGCTTTCTTCACATAAAGTGTGTAGGTTCCATCTTCATTATCATCAAGTTTCAGGATCTGATGTCCTTCCTCTTTGATACTTCGTGGTACATTCTGTACCGGCTCTCCGTCATTCATGCGGATGGATAAGATCTGGCCTTCATCCAGTTCCTCCAGTGCTACCTTTGCTTTTACAAAAGTTACCGGGCAGACAACATCGGTAATATCTACAGTATCATCAAATTTAATCTCACTCATTTTCATATGCCTCCAGGATTTCTTTATTGAATTCGTCCTCGCCTACGCGGTCAATCGTAAATTTCAGTCTCTCACCGGCTTTCGCATTCTTCTCGAAGAATCTGATTGCTGCATCACACACCTTGAGAAGTTTTTCGTGATCTTCGATAAATGGAATCACTGTTTTTCCTTTATTAATGTGATTTCCGAAGATTCCTCCGAAAGAAACGATATATCCGTGAGTGTTGTCATAAGCGTCTGTCGGACAGGCTTTTGTACATCTTCCACAGAAGTTACATTTGGAAGAATCTACTGTGATCTTTCCATCTTCTAATGTGATGGCACTTTCACGACAAGCTTTCACGCAGACACCACACTGGATACATTTATCTTCCTGCCATGCTACTTTGATACCACCTTTGATTCCTACATCGTTCTCCTCTGCTTTTAAGCAGTTGTTCTGGCATCCGGTAACACCAAATTTAAATTTGTGAGGAAGCTCACGTCCGAAGTATCTCTCATCCAGTTCCTGTGCCAATGCGTAAGTATCGATACATCCGCTTGGACAGATGGCTACACCCTGACAGGCTGTGATGGTACGAACTCTCGGTCCGCACACACCCGGAACTACATCTCCCTCTTCCAGTGCCGCCTTCACTTCATCAATCTGGCTTAATTTGATGAATGGGATCTCCACACCCTGGCGGGAAGTAAGATGTACGTAGCCCTCACCATATTTCTCTGAAACCTCAGCTACTTTCGCAAGCTGTTTCGCATCCAGATGTCCGCCAACTACACGGATTCTTAATGAAAAATTATCTTTCTGTTTCTGGCGCATGAATCCGCCTTTTTTTAATGTTGCATAATCTGCCATTTCTCTTTCCCTCCTGTCAGAGTTTCCCTTGATTTTTGTTTACTTTTCTTTCTCTCGTTCACTTTACTGCAGTCAATCGGATATTCGCAATCCGCTTTCGCTACGTGGCTCTACACCGAATAACTGCTCCGCAGTTTATCAGGAGGGGCTTGTACCCTTCCTGATACAAGCAAGTCCCACCCACTGCTTATTGCTCCTCGCAATTGAAGCAGGGAACTTACTTGATTTGGTTAACTTGATGGCTATTTTCTACTTTTCATAGTTATTCGGTAGGTTTTCTATGATATTACACGAAATGACATTATTTGTCAATAGTGTATTAAAATAAATACAATGCTTAGTCAATCGGATATTCTCAATCCGCTTTCGCTACGTGGCTCTACACCGAATAACTGCTCCGCAGTTTATCAGGAGGGGCTTGTACCCCTCCTGATACAAGCAAGTCCCCACCCACTGCTTATTGCTCTTCGCAACCCCCGTAGGGGACTTACTTGATTCGGTTAACTGCCAGGGTTACTGCTTACTACTAACGGTAAAAAGGCTATTGTTTCACATTTTTTAATAAAACAATAGCCTCTTCCCATATCGAATGTTTTTATAGAAACACCAGGAAATACTACCCCAGTTTATTCCCATAATCCTCTAACTGGTGAAATATCCCCAATATATTCACAATATTTTCTTCTATACCAAAGATTATCACATAATCCATTTGAGGAATTAATGCCTCTCTATAGTTCTTACTTGCCAGATAACTGTCCCTGCTGATTGCAAATTGCTGTGGATTTGTTTCCATCCGTTCATATACATTCTCAACTCCATTCAGCAAATGTTTCGCGGCCTGCTCATTTTTTAGTTTATAAAGCAGATAATAAATCAGGTTATCCAACAATTCCTCTGCATGTTCAGTAATTACAAGCCTATATTCCATACTTTGCCCTCATCCCCTGTAATGCAGATTTCGCTTCCTTTACTTTTCCTTCTTCAATCTCTTTTTCTGAGACTTCAATATCCTTATATTTTAGATATTTGCGCATATTTTTCTCATAAGTTTCCATACTCATAATAACCATATCACCGTATCCATTCTTTGTAATATAGATAGGTTCTTCAGAATTATGACACATATCTGAAATCTCTGCTGTCTTTTTTAAATCTCTGATAGGTATGATCTGCGGCATAGCTTTTCCTCCTTTCTCCTTTTATTTTTTATTTTATACCATAATAATATCATAATTAAGTCACAATTTCAATGTGTACTTCTATTTATTACATGATTTTCCTCTGCCACAATGTATTCCACCCTGAGGACTTTTGCTATCACGAAAATATTTATAAAGTTTTCTGGTATGAAAAAGCAGCATCCTGCGAATACAGAATGCTGCGGTCAAATCTCAATATTTTATTCAGCAGAAGCTGCTGCTTTTTCTTTTTCCGGGAAAAGTTTTCCGAATACGAATCTTACGAACGGACCTGCATAAAAGATCTGCCAGAAGAATGCCATCGGGAAGTTCATTGCTGTTGTCTGAAGCCATGTCGGGATGATCTGGCTTACCGGTGCATGTTTGATCAGTACAGTTGCCGCAAAGCTCATGCACGGGCACATAAATGCAACTGACACTGCTGAAATTGCAAGTACAAGGTGGAACGGATTATCTCTTCTCATATCCACAATACCAAATGCAACCTTCTTTGCAAGAGCACCGATGATAAAGAAATCAAGGATAAACGCGATCGGTCCCATAAATACTAATTCATGAAACGCTAAGAGAAATGTCTCATTCGTCATTGTTCCTGTATTTAATACAATATTGTAGCAGATCATTGCATAAACCATCACAAATACCATGATGATCGTAAAAATTACTTCCTGAAACTTGTTTTTTGGCATAAAAAATCCTCCTTAAATAGTACATGAATAACATAAACAGAAATTTGTGTTGTTCATAACCATCCAGGGAGGATGTACCGTTTCCAATAAAACCAAATATCTTTCTCTTAAATTTACCGTTGGTTATTATACGGATTCCGGATGGAAAAGTCAAGAATTTTTTTCAATATCCATTTTTTTGTTTCTTATATCACTTTTGTAACTTATATACAAAGAATATGGAGAGATATTGTTTAAATATACTATAAATATGGTACTCCAGGGATTTCCGGGTAGCTGCCCATTCCGATCAGCAGTTCCAGTCCTATCTGTCTGGCATTCAGTACCGCTGTTTTTGCCGCACTGGCATCACCGGAAACCGCCAGGATCACCTCATTAGAATGGCTGGTGCCTTTATCAGGAGTCATATATTTTGCAATGGAAAGAGAAGCCGACTTCATCGCCGTATCTGCCATCACCAGCCCGATTGCAGCCGGAGAACCTGCCATGAATCCAAATGCCTCTCCGATTGGCGCTCCGAACGCTTTATTCAGTGCCTGTCCTGCACTGGCTGAGTAAGCAAATTCTAAATGGCCACTCTCACTGATATACAGTTCTCCTGCATATTTATTGGTCAGCTCCAGAGCCATAGACACCGCATGTCGTACATCAGAGACATCCGTTCCACCAAGAACAATATAATTTCCATGTCCACCCCAGCCCTTAGTATCTCTCGGTAATTCTATAGAAAGGACCTCTGTGTTGGTCGCTTTTACCGCATCGTCAATGGCAGTGATCTGTCCTGCTGCTCCGGTACGGGAACTAAATAGTCCCAGACAGTGGTATTTCGTTCCTATATTCATTTCATTAAGCAACGTGTCATCGATTCCGGAAATTACCAGCCCGATCGTATCCAGAACTGCAGTCCCCACAAATTCACTACGTGTACAGTGTGTACTGATATTGTGTACGTCTATCATTTTGTACCCCCTCCATGTTTACCCCATAGCATTTTATATATATGATTTTATCCAAAGTAGATTTTTATATTTTTAGCTTATCATGCTCCGAGATGATAAGCAATAAAATTATAAAATATGTGATGTCAAACCTCTGCTTCATCTGGAATACTATCCCTGTCCTTTCCGAAACAGAAGAACTCTATGGGCTCATTATAACGCAAACACTCAAATTCAACAAGAAAAAGTTTTCGACAAAAAACCCGCCTCCCGCAGATTTTCTCTGCAGAAGCCGGGATTTTTATGTAAGTATAGTAATGAGAATATGTCAGATACATGGCTGAGGTTCATAGGGCCATATACATCTGTAACAATTGAATATCGTAAATATCCATCTGCCATAGCCTGAGCCATGAAAAAAACTTTATTTAACAATCATACCAGTCTTTCTGTCACTGAAGATTGCTACCTCAATCAGGAAGATGATACCAAGGATGAGCTGCTGTAACTGTGTCGGCATCATCAGCATTACCAGACCACTGGAAAGTACTTTGTATGTCATAACACCAAGGATGATGTTATAGAATCTTACTTTAGCACCACCGTTTACAGGCATTCCGCCAAGTACCAGAGCGATCATGATCTGTGTTTCCAGCTGGTTACCTGCTGTAGATGTAACGGAACCTACTTTGATGGCATTTACGAATGCTGCAAGTCCTGTGATACATCCTGCTGCCACAAATACGAGGATCTTTGTAGTCTCTACACGGATACCTGCGAATCTTGCTGCTGTTTCACCAGCACCGATTGCTTTCAGTCTGGAGCCCAGACCTGTGTAAGTAAATACAAGATATGCCACTACGAAGATGATCACTGTAAAAGTAAGCATGAATGGCAGTGTGTTGTATTTGGAAATATCACTTACTGCATAAACAGGTGAGTTAGTTGTTGCATAAGCACAAACTCCACGGAACAGATACATGGTACAGATTGTAACAATGAAGCTTGTGATTTTTCTCTTAACATTGAAGTAACCATTGATCAGTCCGATCAGTCCGCCTGTTACCACACCACCCAGAGCTGCCAGAACCATGTTGTAATGGGAAAGGTAGCAGACTACGATGGAAGCAACACCAAGCATGGAACCCTGGGAGAAATCCAGGCCACCCATTGTCATGACCATGAACACGCCGATAGATGAGATCAGCAGCATGTATGACTGGCTCAGAAGCAATGATATATTTTTCGGCTGAAACAGTCTGCCGTCTGTGAGGAATGCAAATAATACACAGATGATCACGAATCCTGCAATAGGAAGAATCGTACGCACAATGGGACGTTCCAGAAATGGTACTTGCTCAGTTGATTTTTTTGTTGTACTCATTTTTTTACCCCCTTAAATCATATTGTCAATCAGATCTGTGTCTTTCAGATCCGGAGAGCGAAGGAATTCACCATTGATCTTACCGTCTTTCATGATCAGAATACGGTCTGCCATACCCAGAAGCTCCATAATCTCCTCAGAGATCATAATAATGGATTTTCCTCTTTTTCTCATATCGTTCATCATGGCGTAGATATCAGCTTTAACTTTGACATCAATACCACGTGTAGGGGAGTCAAGGATGATCAGGTCGGAATCCTTTCCAACCCAGCGTGCAAGAACGACTTTCTGTTTGTTACCGCCGGAAAGAGCGGATACAAACTGGTCAACGCCTGTCATTTTTGTACTCATCTGTTTTGCAAATTTATTGGCAAATTCATTCATTGTCTTTGCACGAAGGAATCCATGAGTTTTCAGATCCTCCAGAGATGGAAGACAGATGTTATCGCCAATTGTGTCATTGATGACCAGAGACTCATTGTCTCTGTCTTTGGAAGCATATGCAATACTGTGTTTAATGGCATCCGGAATGGAATTGATCGGTGTGCCATCTCCCAGAGTTACACTTCCCTGACGGAAATAGGAAGCTCCGAAAAGTGCCTTTCCAACCTCATGCATACCACATTCAGAAAGTCCTCCGATACCAAGAATCTCCCCTTTGTGAAGATCAAGGTTCAGGTTCTCGATCTGTCCTTTTACTGTCACATTCTTAGCTGAAAGAACAACTTCATCAGATACCTTTTCACCGTAGTCTGTACGATAGTAGCTGTCGCCGATCTCACGGCCTACCATTAAGGCTTTCAGTCTGTCAGGTGTAGCTTCTTCCTTTGTGATGGAACCGATCTTCACACCATCTCGAAGTACGCTGATGTTATCAGACTGCTCAATAACTTCCTCAAGGTCATGGGAAATAAAGATTACGCAGTTTCCTGTATCACGAACTTTGTGCATTACCTTGAAAAGCTCTTCACGGCCTTTCTGGCCAAGTGCTGTTGTTGTCTCGTCTACAACCAGAACCTTTGGATTAAAGTAAGTGGATTTTACGATCTCTACCAGCTTACGATCCTCGAAGTTGTAATCATCGATTACTTTAGTTGCATCAATATAATTAAATCCATAGCTGTCCAGATATTCCTGGGCTTTCTTGTTCATTGCTGCGGTATTTTTGATACCACATTTGGTAAACTGATCCTCGTTTCCAAGGAAAATATTCTCTGCCACAGTCAGTCCGGAAAGTGTTCCGATCTCCTGTACGATGATGGCTACACCCTGATGGTTGGCTTCAACCTGGTTTGTTGCGGTGATCTCTTTTCCTTCAAGGATAAACTTACCGGAATCTTTCTGGTAAATACCTGTCAGACAGGATGTCAATGTGGATTTACCGGAACCATTTTCACCGATCAGTGCGTGGATCTCACCTTTATTGAATGTAAAGGAAACGTTGTCCAGGGCGTGTGTGATGCCAAAATGTTTATCAATATTTTCTGCTCTTAATAATATTTCACCCATAATCGTTCTCCTTATTTTACTACAAGACCTTTAACCGGTTTGGTTGTCAGTGCAACGATTGCCAGCAGTGCAACACCTGTTACCACGTTCTGGATAGTAGTCGGAGCACCAAGTGCAACGAAACCGTTGAACATAAGCTGGATAATCATCTCACCGATCACGATAGCGATAACCGGATGGCCGTATTTCTTAAATGCCAGTCCAAAGAAGGTTCCCATCAGAGGAGTAAAGTTACGGCTCATAGAGGAAAGGTTGGAAGCTGATGTCATGGAAGTACCAAAGCTGATTGTCAGGATTGCCTGAAGTCCGAAGAAGAAACCTGCAAGAGTAAAGGCTACGATTTTATATTTGGAAACATTTACACCCATGTTCTTTGCAACAACTTCATTGCTTCCGATGGCATATGTATAAGTACCGATCTTTGTGTATTTCAGAATGAATGCACAGAGCAGATATGCGATCAGTGCCAGGATCAGGTTGACCGGATAATCACCGAATGCTCTGTAGCTTGTGGAAAGGATTACGTTCTTTCCGTTTGTGGCATATACACTGAATGCCTCGTATATCAGGGACAGGGCACATGTAACAATCAGAGAAGAAATATGTAATTTGATATAAACCACACCATTGATGAGACCAATGATCGTACCACAGATCAGCGGTGCAATGATAAGACCGGCATAACCGAATTTCTCACTTGCATTGCAGGCGATAATGGATGAAAGTACGATATTGGCACCAACGCTCATATCGAAAGGTCCCATTACGCAGATAAAGTAGAGGCCGCATCCGCCAACTGCGTAAATTAATGCTGATTTCATATAAGTGGCCAGTTTCTCCGGGGAACCGAAAGTAGTTGGTGCCAGTACTTTAAATACTGCCCAGAAAACTACAAGCATAAGAACCAGAAGGCCGATTCCATAATACTGGCTTTGTTTGAGTTTTTTCATAACCATTCTCCTTATTCATTTCTCCGCCCGCCAAAAGCAGGAGGTCAGACACTTCCTCAGGGTTTGGCCTTTTGCTTCGAACGGGCACTGACAATTACCTCTTAAAAGTTTCTCCACTGCCCTTTGGAGAAAAGGCAGTGGAGCATAAGTTCATCATATTAGTTGCTGTGACGGGAAATAACATCATCAATAGAAAGTGATGTAGCTGCTTTGTTCAGATCATCAAAGCTGTATCCTGCTAATTCAACAAGTTCTTCATCTGTGTATGGATCGTCATCTACAAAGTATTTCTTGTAGTTTTCATAGTCTTCAGAGGAAGATACATACAGGTATGGGAACTGGATCTCATATCCAAAGGATCCTTCATCTTTTACATAGTTGCCTTTGATTGCGTTATATGTGATAAGGAATGCATATAACGGGTCGCAGAAGTGTCCGCCTGATTCAGCAAACATTCCGCCTGATTCAAGCTGCTCGCCAAGGTCATCAAGGAAGTCTGTGGAAACAACGTCGATCTTTCCTGTAAGTCCTTCGTTTGCCAGAGCACCGATGGAACCAACAAGTGGGTCACCGCCGCCACCTGCAACGATCAGAGCGTCCATATCAGGATTGGAGTTGTAAAGGGAAAGCGCTGCTGCTGCACCTTCTTCAGAAGATGTGTTAGCGTATACAGGCTCTGTGATTGTTGCCTGGTCATCCGGGTTTGCTTCGTTCCATTCATCAACAGCCTGTTTGTAACCTTTCCATCTCTGCTGGAATGTAGCATCACCAACTGTCCATGCTTCAAGACCGATGTTTCTGTCACCGTTCTCAAGAAGCAGGTTAACCAGTGTATAACCATTTGTTACTTCGTCTTCATGAACTGCACCAAGATAGTACTGGGAGTTGCATGCTGTCTGATATACTTCCGGGCTGTTCTCTTCGGAGATGATACGGTAGAACTGTGTAAGGTAAACCTGGTTTGCATCGCAGGTCTGGATTGCAGATGTCATTTCAGAGTCTGCGGAGTTACAGATTACGATACCGTTACATCCTGCTGCGCAAAGCTGTTCAACAGAAGCTGTAACCTGCTCAGATACGTGACCCTGGTCAACATACATTACATTAACACCAAGAGCATCAGCTGCTTTGTCGATGATCTTTTTACTCTGGCTTCCAAGTACGTCTGTGGAGCTCCAGATGGAAACACCAATTGTGATGTCGTCGTCAGCTGCCTGTGTTGTAACTGCGCTCATTGGTAAGGAACCAACCATTGCTGCTGTTGCTGCGATAGCAACGGCTTTTCTCATTCTTTTTTTCATGTTGTAAAACCCTCCTTGAAAAAATTTGCTTTTTTGATTTTTGTGAGCGGAAGTTTAAGTTCACGGGACTTCCGTTCCTCTGTGATTCTATTAAACCATACTTTGGCTTTGTTCAGTTAGGACATATTTGGAAAATTTTGTTGCACATTTTTGACCAGTTTGTATATAAAAGTTGGACAAATTATGAATAGCTTGTGCAAAATGATGCTAAATTATCCAATTTTGAAATCCTGCTATTGTTATTTTCCAATATATAATAATAGGAAAGAATCCTGACCGCACAGCTTTGTTAAGCTCATAAAAAACTATATCGGAATATTCCAGAATGTACCAGACATAGAAAAAGATCTTCTGCGTTAGAAGATCTCCCTCTGAATTTTCTATGCTATATTTAAATGAGCTCATTTATCATTAGACAAGATTATTTCTGTACTCCCGCGGGCTGCTTCCCATCTTTTTGCGGAATACTCTGCTGAAGTAATTATAATCGTCATATCCCACCAGGAACGAAATCGTCTCAAGTTTTTTATCCTGATCCTTCATAAGTTCTGCCGCTTTCTCCATCCTGATTCTGGTAAGGAAAGCAATGATTGTCTCACCATATTTCTGGCTGAATATCCTTGAAAGATAGCTGGCATCCATATGATACTCCTCTGCCAAGGCAGTAAGGGTGATATTTTCATGATAGGAGCGTTCAATATATTTGTGAATCTGCTCTACCTGCTGCACGATGGAATTGGAATCCGACTCTTTATCTTCTCCGTTCTCCCATAAACTGTTCAGCAGAATTTTCAGCGCGGCAAACAGAGATGGTGCATTGAGACATTTCATATAATAATCAATATTATCCATTGCCTCCTCTGCCTGTGCGGTAAGTTCCGGGCATTTTTCCTGCACATAACGGTACAAAATCCCGGTAATTCTGCCTACATACTGTTTCACATCCAGATAACTCCAGGTACCGTCATCACACGCACCGAACTTACAAGTCTTAAAGATCAGCTTCTCTGTCTCTGATCTCTGCCCTGTCTCCAGTAAATGATACAGTTCTGTTTCCATATGAACAGGTGCTGACTTCCCGATCGTCTGATTCTCACCACTTTTATCTTCCGGACACAACAGAACACAATGACTTCTGCTGAACGGACGGGTAACCAGCGCAGAAATCAATTCTCTGTAAACCGTTCCGATGTCATCCAACGAGCTGGTCTGTTCATGAATGGCCACAGAAACCGGACCGTACTCTTCCATAGAAAATTCCTTCAGAATATTGTCGGCAAGTGTCTTGAGTGCTTTCGCATCCGCTGTCTCTACGATTAGAAATTCACTCATTTTATTACTGTTGTTAAAAATAATCGGATTTCCGGCATCACCTGTGAGTTCTTTTAAACACGACTTAATCTTCCATGACATCTGAAGATTATCATGGTCGAACCGCTCTGCAATTTCTGTAATGTTATAAAATTTCACCATCAGGGTAGCTACTTCTGAGAAAGTACTTGTGCTGGATACATGAGTCTGAGCCGCAGACTGACCATACAGCTTTCCGGAAAGTAATGCTGAGTATTCACTGTCCTCCAAAAACGAGGAAAGCTTATGCTCCTGAATACGGCTGGTCTCATCCTGCCTTTTTGCATTCTCCCGTTCTTCCAGAACTCCCAGTGCTTTGGTCAGAACTTTAACCATTTCTTCTTTTCCTACCGGCTTCAGAAGATAATCCAGGCCACCGGACACAAACACACCTTTTACTTTCTCGAAATCATCATAGCCACTAATTGCAATCGTTACAATATCCGGATATTCTGTCTGAAGTTTCTGCAGCAATTCCAGACCACTTAAGAATGGCATATTAATATCCGTAAGAATAATATCCGGATGCTCCTCCGGGATTCTCTCGATAACCTCCTCACCGTCGCAGGCTGGCTCCAGAAATTCCAGAGAATATTCTTCCCATGGAATCAGACTCCGGATATTTTCGCGGCTCCAAAATTCATCGTCCGCTGCAAGAACTTTGTATTTCATGGATTTCAATTTTTTTCTCCCCTCCGTGTTATCTTCACTCTGTCAATCGGATATTCGCAGTGTTTTCCGTCGCAATAGCCGGCACAGTGATCGTTACCGTCGTTCCCTCTCCCATTGTACTCTCAATATGTAATCCATATTCATCGCCAAAGAGCTTTTTCAGACGCGCATTGACATTCAGGATTCCGATAGAAACACCAGATTCCACACGTTTCATATCATTTTGTTCCAGCAACCGGTTCATAGATTCCGCATCCATTCCGGCACCGTTATCAGAAACTGTGATGACCAGATTTTCATCTATATGCTCTGAACGTATCAAAAGCTTCTTGTCTTTACGGCGTACATTTCTAAGCCCATGTGACAGTGCATTCTCCACAACCGGCTGGATGCAGATTCGCGGCATCTCATCCTGAAGTGTATCGCTGTCTATCTGGTAATCATATGCAATCGCAGAGCCATTTCTCACATCCATTACATAGAGGTAATTCCTCACATGAGCCATCTCATTCTGCATAGTGGAAAGCTCGTCCGTCATATTCAAACTATAACGGAAAATCGCAGACAGGGAACGGCACATTCCACTTACCAACGGACAATTCTGTGCATTCGCGATACCACTCATCGTGTCCAGTGTATTATAAAGGAAGTGTGGATTGATCTGTGCCTGAAGCATTTTATATTCTGTGCGCTCCACCAGCATTTTGTGCTGTAGTTCTTCCTGTGCCATCACTTCTATACGGTCAAGCATTTCATTAAACTCTGTCCCCAGAGTCGTCAGCTCCTGTGACCATCCGACCGGCTGCACACGAAGTGTGGTTTCTCCATTCTTAATCCGCGTAATCGTACTGCTCATTTCCTCTACCGGTTTTGTCATCCACTGCGATACAAACAATACCAGCACCATGATGGCAAAAATCATAGCCGTCATTATAATAAGAAGTGTTCTGATCAGTGCCTTCTGTGCCGCTGTAAGAAGTGACTGCGAAACAAGCACAAACGCTTCCAGATTATAATTCTCCTGTGGCACCTGGATCAGATAATTTCCTTCATATTCCTGTTCCAGATCATTCGATTTATAATAGCCCTCAATTACCTTCGCAAGCTGCTTTTGGATTCTGCGCTGAGTTTCTGAAGCCTGACCGGTGATCGCTATTACCTGGTCATTCAATGGCTGAAGCCATAAGCAAACCTGCTCCACATCTACATATTTCGCCATAATAGAGGTAAATGCAGCACTGTTGATGTCACAGACAAGATATCCCAGACTGCTCCTGTCTGCATCATAATTATGAAGCTTCAGGACAAACCGGATAATATCTTTTTTCGCAACAGGATTATGATAGCCTGAAATCATCAGGTCTGTACGGTCCCCATGTACATAATCATAAACCCGGTCTGCATTGTCATCATAGTCTGCCTTATAAATATTTCTCGGATAAGTAACTGAATTATAACGATAAGTACTGATCAGCTTATCCTTCGTATCATAGAGATACATAGCCAGAACCTGATCCTCCTTCGTAAATCGTCTTCTCGCAAAATACCAGCTTCTCCAGTAATAGTCCTTCAGACTGACATCCTTCTCTGCCGCATCGCGCATAGCACTTATCAGATCCTGTTCACTGTAAATTGTGAGCATTTCACCACGTATCGTATGGATAAAATCAGACAGATCTGTCTGCATTTTATTCAACGACAGCTCATGGTCTGAAATACTCTCCACCCGGATTTGTCTGCGCAATGACTGATGAAACAGAAATGTCTGTAAAAGCAGTGCAAATACTACGCTGCTGATACACAAAACGAGCAGAGCTTTTCGCATCGTCCATCTTTTCTCCATTATCCGTATCCCCTCAAAAACTATCGTGATTTATATAATTATAATACAGAAATTTCCCCTTGAAAAGAAAAAAGAAAGCAGCGGGAACCCACTGCTTTCTAAAATATGAATCTATATATTTTTTACAGTTCGATATGTACTGCACCAACCGCGCGGATATTCATCGGATATACATTCTCTTTTCCTGCAAATTTAGAAATGTAGGAAACGTAATTCTCTGTCTCTTCTTCCGGTACTACGCACATGATAACTCCGGCAAATCCGCCACCATGAATACGGCAGATACCTTTGCCCAGTTTCTCAAGGAAGAGATCTGTAAGAGCAAGTGCGACAGAAATTTTCTGCTCTGTGTAGGCTTTGATCGGATAACAGTTCTGAAGTAATTCCCATGAAGATTTTCCGGATTCGCTGAGAAGTCTCAGTACAGTCTCTCCGTCTTTCTCCTCAACAGCCTTTGCAGCTCTTTCTACACGTTCATTCTCTTTGAAGAAATGAATCGCTCTTAAGATTGCTCTGTCATTTTCAATCTCAGACATATGCGCCAGCACATCTTCAAGAGTTGTCTCGCAGAGAAGTTCTGCGCCTGCTGCTTTTGCTGCCTCTCTCATTTCCATCGGAATTTCAGAGTATTCCTGGCTTAAATCAGCATGGCCTTTTCCTGTATTTACGATTACAAGGTGGTGACCATAGTCATGGAAAGAGAAGTTTACTTTTTCATATTTCGGGTTCTCTTTATCAGAGAAATCAAGAAGAATCGGTCCGCCTACTGCACATGCAAGCTGATCCATTAATCCGGAAGCTTTCAGCCAGTATACGTTCTCAGCGTACTGTCCTGCTTTTGCATAGTTAATATATGTCATTGCACCATCATTAAAGAAATAGTTAATGATAGAACATACAAGCATTTCAAAAGATGCAGAAGAACTTACACCTGCTGCACGGATTACATTTGTTGTCACGTAAGCATCAAATCCTGCTACCTTGAAGCCAAATTTCTGGATAGCTTCTACCATACCAGCTACAAGAGATACTGTTCCCTGAGCCTTCGGTACATCAGAAAGCTTCTCAATATCAACAACAACTTCTTTATCATATCCCTCACTTGTGATGCGAATGATGCTGCTGTTGTTCGGATAAGCGGCACCAATGGTATCCATATCAATACTTCCTGCGATTACGCGGCCGCCATTATGATCTGTGTGGTTTCCGATAATCTCTGTTCTTCCTGGTGCTGTAAAAAATTCTGCTGTATCATGATGGTAAATTTCTGCGAAGTGATCAGCGACTACCTGAAAACGGGCTGCTGATTTCTCTGCTTCGCCGTAAATACGTGTTAATTCATTTTTATTTGGAATATTCATTTCAAAAATCCTCCGGATATTTTCCGGTCTGGCCGCTGATATACAGGCTTATAAACAGCTGTATACTCTTACTTTTCGTTGTTTACAGTGGCAGTGTATGAAAAGCCAGCGGCAGACGGGAATATGTGTATGAAAGTTTGGAGTAACCGTTACTGTTACCAGTAACGAAGCAGCCTTATTACGGCTTCACTCTTGGAATTAAGTATACCTTCGTGAACTGGAAAATTCCTTAATAATTTAAGGAAGAAATAGTAAAATCTTGCGTTTATCACTCTATGCGTGTACAATAAAAATATAGTTACTTTCAGTTTATCATTCATCAGGTCTTTTGACATAAATATAAGCTTCAAAGTATATAGAAAACCAAGATTGAACTGAAATATGTTATGTTGCATCAGGAGGATTTTTATAATGGCGGAAATTATAACAGATGGCTCGCAAAAAGAACTCAAAAAACACGGCAGTGACGAATTTCCTCTGCTGGTAAGCTACGAGCAGCTTTCCGGCTATAAATCTGGTTCTTTTTTATGGCACTGGCATCCGGAAATAGAGATCACACTTGTCTTAGACGGTCAGATTCTTTATAAAGTAAATCAATGTACTTACCATATGAAAACCGGAGATATCCTTCTCGGAAACGCTAATGTCCTTCATGCCGGTTTCATGGAAGATATGCAGGATGGAAAATATGTTTCCATTACCTTTCTTCCGAAAATCATTTATGGTTCTTATGAAAGCGTCCTGCGCCGAAAATATGTAGAACCATTTGTACAGAACTTCTCACTTCCCGCAATTTACATTGACCACTCCCAGCCATGGCATCAGCTTTTTGCCGGATATGTAAAAGACATCATACGTCTGTATGAAGAAAAGAATGCTTTTTATGAACTGGATATCACCGGAACTTTGCAGAAGCTGTGGCGCTGCATGCTGCAAAATCTTCCGGAAGATCTTCCCTATACTGAACACAGTAAACTGGAACGTAATCGTATACGTGAGATCATGGACTACCTGGAACACAACTATATGAACAAAATCCAGATGAAAAATATCGCAGAGGAAATCCACCTCTGCGAAAGTGAATGCAGCCGCTTATTTAAGCGCTACATGAATGTATCTTTATTTACATTTTTGCAGGAATACCGCGTAGAACGAAGCCTGGAATTTCTCTTAAGTTCCGGCGACAGCATCATGGAAGTCGCTCAGAAATCCGGATTCACAGACTCCAACTACTACGCTAAGGTCTTCTCCAAGGTCAAAGGCTGCAGTCCACAAAAATATAGGAAGCAAAACATGAGAAAAGAATAGCACAATTTCCGGCGATTCCTATGAGAACCTTCCAGACACTTATGTCATCTTTATCTGTGATTTTGATCCTTTTGGTGATGGGCTTTATCGCTATACTACAAATACTGTCTGCAGAGAAACTGGTAATTCTATAAATGATGGTATTGTAACAATTTATCTCAATGCCCACTGCAAAAATAACACTGATATTCCCGATGAACTATTACAGTTTCTGGATTACGTAAAAAATACCGGGCGTAAAGAAAACACTACAGAAGGAAAACAAAAAGTTCTCCTTGATTCTCTCGAATCTAAATTTGCCGTATCTCCTGAATTAAAAGAAATAATTTGCGCTGAGACTAACCCTGCAAAACTTAAATCCTGGTGTGAATTATATCCTCACATGACTGAAGTCACGTGCTTCTAGACGCTTTAGGCGTCAGACTAAATATCGGCGGATACGCCTGTAACT
>NZ_QRIL01000012.1:0-91242 GCF_003471165.1 Ruminococcus sp. AM22-13
TATATAGTATGAAAAAACAGTTTTTCAGCGGCGTCCCTATAGAGGTGAGGGAATTCTTGCTACGGTTGTTAAATATATCCTTGCAGCTCATCTTTCCGGACATCAATGGTGTCAGGGAAAGAGCCCGGAATACTTCATCTGTATTTTTGTTTTTCAGATAAATCGGTTAGGTATTTCCTTATTCGTTAAGTATAGTCCTCTTTTATATGCCCATTTTATCAGAAAATATCACAACTTACCAGACAACAATTATGAATAAATCCTGAAGCAGAAAATAAAAATTCAGATTAAATGATTTTCTGCAAAATAAATATCTGGTATAATAGTTTATGAGATGCACAGATTTACAGTTATGAAATTTGTGTCTTATTATGTAAATTACGAACTGAGAAGTGGAATGTTAAATTTTATCAGAGGGAGGACACCACAATGGATGCAAACATGAAAAAAAGAAATGAACTTTTGGCAAAAACAGTGATTAAGGGACTGGAATCCCGCAATATGTCCGGGTATTATGCAAAAGATAAAGAAACAGCATTAAAGCAGGCCCTGGAACTGATCCCAAACGGAAGCACAATCGCCATGGGCGGATGCATGAGTGCACATGAGATCGGTCTGGTCAAAGCTCTGCAGGATGGAGATTATAATTATATTGACCGCGCAAAGCTTGAACCTCGTGAGGGACTTATGGCAGCCTATGATGCAGATTTCTTTTTATCCAGTGCCAATGCAGTCACAGATGATGGCGTTCTTGTCAATATTGATGGCAATTCCAACCGTGTATCCTGCATCGCCCAGGGCCCGAAAAAAGTAATTTTTATTGTAGGTATAAACAAAGTCTGTTCAGATCTTGACAGTGCAATGAAGCGTGCCAGAAATGTAGCAGCTACAGCTAATGCACAGAGATTTGATATCAAAACTCCATGTAAGGAAACCGGAAAATGCTTTGACTGCAAATCCCCGGATACCATTTGCTGTCAGTTTCTGATCACCAGATATTCCAGACATAAAGACAGAATCCATGTGATTCTGGTAAATGACACACTTGGGATGTAACCAAATCAAGTAAGTCCCTGGCTTCGATTGAACACAAATAATAAAAAAGAACAGTCTCATTGACGCATAATAAGTCAAAGGGGCTGTTCTTTTTTGGAAAACAATAGGTCTGAAAAAGTCAATATCTGTATCATGTAAATCAATACCGGAATGGTTTCTGACACAGAATCCTAATATAATATCCATGCGGCGATATATATCTGTATGTATTGCCAGTCCAATGGCATGGATCGGAGCCTGTGCACTTTTGATCCCGGTTTATTATAAGATGATGAAGGAAATTGTGCAGCATTACTGAGAATGGAGTGACGAGTGCGAGTAATAAAATTTTGAGATAACAGCCGTAAGGGATACTTTACAATAGAAAAACGGATAAAAATGTGCTATGCTATCAACAAACAGAAATTCGTTGATTAAGGAGAGTGAATTATGCGTTTTGTAATTCAGAGAGTAATGCATTCAAAAGTGACAATTAATGGTGAAGTACGAGGCCAGATAGGCAAGGGCTTTATGGTTCTTATCGGAGTAGGAGAAGAAGATACCGTTGAAATCGCAGATAAAATGATTCATAAAATGGTTAATATGCGTATTTTCGAAGATGAAAACGGTAAGACAAACCTTGGCCTGAAGGAGGTGGGCGGAAGTCTTCTGCTTATTTCCCAGTTCACATTATATGCTGACTGTAAAAGAGGAAACAGACCTTCCTTTATAAGAGCAGGGGCCCCTGATATGGCTGAAAATCTGTACAAATACATAATTGCCAGATGCAAAGAACACATTGATATTGTTGAGCAGGGAGAATTTGGGGCAGATATGAAAGTGGAGCTTGTGAATGACGGTCCCTTTACAGTCATATTGGACAGTAATGAATTATAATTATCTGTAACTGTTCAGTATTTTACGGCAGATTGCTGGATGATTATCATTATCTATAACAAGAAAAAGATATGAAAAAAGCAGTTATAAATTATCAGAAAACAACAGGAATTGCAAGAGAGGAGCAGATTTATGAAAATCGGATTTATCGGATGCGGAAATATGGCTTCTGCCATGATCAGTGGTATGCTGAAAAAAGGACTTTATAAAAAAGATGAGATTATTGTTTCCAATCTTACAGAAGAAGGAAGCAAACGAAGCAGAGAAAAGCTGGGAGTGGTTACAACCCTGGATAACCATGAAGTGGTAAAAAACACAAAACTGGTTTTCCTGGCAGTGAAACCACAGTTTTATGAAGAAGTGCTGAATGAAGTAAAAGGTGAACTGACACCGGAACACACAGTCGTAGGTATTGCACCGGGGAAAACTCTTGCCTGGTTAGAAGAAAAATGTGGACAGCCTCTGAACGTGGTAAGAATGATGCCGAATACTCCTGCTCAGGTTGGTGAGGGGATGACAGGCGTATGTGCCAATGAGAAAGTATCGGCAGAAGAACTGGCTCAGATCTGTGAGATCACAGACAGCTTTGGACGTACAGAAGTAGTTCCGGAGCGTCTGATGGACGCAGTAAGTGCTGTAAGCGGATGTTCACCTGCATATGTTTTTATGTTCATAGAAGCAATGGCAGATGCTGCGGTAGCCCAGGGAATGCCAAGAAAACAGGCTTATCAGTTTGCTGCACAGGCTTTACTTGGAAGCGCAAAAATGGTACTGGAAACAGGCATGCATCCGGGAGAACTGAAGGATATGGTATGTTCACCGGCCGGAAGTACCATTGAGGGGGTAAGAATCCTGGAACAGAATGGATTCAGAAGTGCTGTTTTTGAAGCTCTGAATGGAGCTGCTGAAAAAGGTAAAAAGATGTAATCTCAGTAACTCTAAGGCTCTGAAAATCCGCTAAAACCATAAAAAATCCGCTCAAACTCGCCGCAAAGCGGCTCAGACAGTGAGCGGATTTTTTATAACGCGAATTTCCAGAACCTAAGAGTTACTACAATTCCTGCAAATACATATTAACAGAACAATATTTCGAAGCTGTTTTATTATAAATTTCCTTGACTCAGACGACTGTTATGATATTTACCGGAGTTCGTAACATCTTCGCCAAACCATACAGGTGGATTATAACTGAGTGCCTGTTCTTCAGAAGAAAATTCCACTTCTGCGAGATAGAGTCCTTCATAAGGAGCATCAAATACATCCAGTTCAATGGTGAGTCCATCTTTTTCCGGGATAAGATAGCGTGTTTTGGAAATGAGAATTCCGTCAGCTTTTGGACGCATATGTTCATAGGATTCTTTTGTAAGTGGAAGATTATATTCCTCACGGGTCATAAGACCTTTGGATTTATAGGTAAGATAGTAGTTATCATCCTCTTTGCGGATACGGACTACCGGTGCAGTGGATAAATAGCCCTGTTCAAGTTTATGATGTGGATAAGCATCAAGATCTGCAGGCAGGTTTTCCTTGGATATTAAAAATTTACGTTCGATTTCCATTTCATTCAGTTCCTCCGTTGAAAGTGTGTCGGTTTTTTATTGTGTGCTATAATGATAATAGCATAGACAGAAAGACAATAAAATATAAAAATTTTGTGATAAAGAAAGTAGGAAATAGCATGGGACAGGAGGAAAAATATATGGATGAATACATAAAAGAAATATCAGAAAAAATTGAAGATAAAAAAGAATATTATGCTGAAATCAGCAATAAAATCTGGGAGTATGCAGAACCTAGATTTCAGGAATATAAATCCTCTGAATTACTTCAGCAGTCATTAAAGGAAGAGGAATTTTCCATAAAATCAAATCTGGCAGGTGAGGAAACGGCATTTATTGCAGAATACGGTTCCGGAAAACCGGTTATAGGATTTCTTGGCGAGTTCGATGCTCTGCCGGAACTTTCGCAGAAAGCAGATGCTGCCGAGAGAATCCCGGAAGAAAAAATATCAGATTCAAAATATGAAAGCATTCAGGAAAGGGAAAAGAAACAAAATCCAGATTCAGGACATACTGATAATTGTGGCCATGGCTGCGGTCACCAGCTTATCGGAACAGGTACCCTTGCCTCCGTCATCGCATTAAAAGACTTCATGAAAGAACACAAGCTGAAAGGAACAATCCGCTACTACGGCTGTCCTGCAGAAGAAAACGCCGGCGGCAAAGCATTTCTTGTCCGCGACGGTTATTTCAACGACTGCGATCTTGCCCTTTGCTGGCACCCGGAACAGGGCCGGAGAGCATGCTACGGAAGCACCAAAGCAAACTTCCGGGTATTTTTCACATTCCACGGAACCCCTGCTCACGCCTCCATGTGCCCGGAACTCGGCCGTTCCGCACTGGATGCAGTAGAGCTGATGGATGTAGGCGTAAACTACATGCGCGAACACATGATAGACGAAGCCAGAATCCATTACGCCATCACCGACACAGGCGGAGACGCGCCAAATGTAGTCCAGTCCAGAGCCCAGGTACTCTACGCTATCCGTGCCCCAAAGATTACCCAGGTAAAAGAGCTCTACAACCGTGTCTGCAACATAGCCAAAGGTGCCGCCCTCATGACCGAAACCACCGTAGAAATCCGCCAGGTAGCTGCATATTCCAATCTGATCTCCAACAAAATCCTGGCAGACCACATGAACACATACCTCGAAAAACTTGGCCCAATCACTTATACCGAACAAGAATATACCTACGCCCAAAATTTCCAGCAAGCCCTCTCAGACCAGGACAAAAAACAACTCCCGGCCATCGCCCGGGATTATTTCGGCCCGAATGCAACCGAAGCAATGAAAAAACCAATCTTTGAGCCAATCGCGTATCAAAACTTATACAGCGACCTCAAATACTCCACCGACGTAGGTGACGTAAGCTGGATTGTCCCAACCGTCCACCTTAACATCCCCACATTTGCCGCCGGAACCGCCCTCCACTCCTGGCAGGCAGTCGCCCAGGGCAGATCCACCATTGCCCACAAAGGAATGCTTTATGCCGCCAAAATCATGGCTCTCACCGCTATAGATTTCTTGCAAACTCCAAAACTGGTAGAAGATGCTAAAAAAGAGCTGGTAGAAACCCTGGATGGCGAAACATACCCCAACCCCTTACCTGAAGATCTGATTCCAGAAATCTGGTAGATTTTAAAACATTGTAACTAAGCATAAAAAATGCTATAATCCTTTTCAGAAATACAATAGAAAATACAATAGAATTGCTATAGAACAATCCAATAAAAATCACCCAGGAGGTATCTCGAAAAATGAGCAAAAAAGCATACATCTTCCTGGCCGACGGATTCGAAGACATCGAAGGTCTCACCGTAGTAGACCTTCTCCGCCGCGCCGGAATCGACATCAAAACCGTATCCATCAAAGAAACCACCCAGATCCAGACATCCCACGGCATCACCATGCTCACCGACACAACATTTACAGAAACCAGCTTCACCGATGCCGATATCCTCGTTCTCCCAGGTGGAATGCCAGGAACAAAATACCTTGCAGCATACAAACCACTCACCGACCTCCTGACAGATTTCAACAACAAAGGCAAAAAAATCGCAGCCATCTGCGCAGCTCCAAGCGTATTCTCAGGACTTGGTTTTCTCAAAGACAAAAAAGCCACATCCTACCCGTCATTCATGGAAGTCATTGCCAAAGATGGCGCCCAGACCAGTGAAGACAGTGTAGTAACAGATGGAAATATCACTACCAGCCGAGGTCTTGGAACAGCCATAGATTTCGCACTTTCCATCATCGAACAGCTTGAAAGCAAAGAAAAAGCAGACGAAATCGCAGAGTCCATAGTATACAAACGCTAAAGAATCCGCAGAAACCTTGTATTTCCGCGAATTTTCTGCGAAAAAACACTAGCACTTTTAGTTTTTTTGTGCTATACTGCTACAATGACTGTAAATATATAATTAAGTTATAGACAGGCCTTTTGCGTTACTGTCCACGGGGAATATTCCGCGAGGTGTTTTTTGTGAACGGAGTTCACGGAAAACCCGAGACATACCGCGCGAATTTATGCGATAGCATAAATTCTGTGCATCGCGAAGCGTGTTACTGGGCACGGAGTGAACAGTGACTCTCCCGCTTCTGTAAATGGTGGGAGCGGAGCTTAGACTTGAATATATAGAAATAGGTAAAAACTGTGAATGATATAACGCAGCTGAAAAAACCAGTCGCAAATTATAACCTGAAAATTAAGGAGGAACACGTAACATGAGTTTACAGGTGGAAAAAATGGAAAAAAACATGGCGAAACTTACTATCGAAGTTGCCGCTGAAGATTTAGAGAAAGCTATGCAGAACGCATATCAGAAAGCAAAAGGAAGAATCTCCATTCCTGGATTCCGTAAAGGAAAAGCTCCAAGAAAAATGATCGAGCAGATGTATGGAAAAGGAGTATTCCTTGAAGATGCTGTTAACGCTCTGATTCCGGAACACTACAGCAAAGCTTTAGCTGAATGCGAACTTGAGATCGTTTCCCAGCCAACAATCGACATCACACAGGCTGAGCCGGGAAAAGCATTTATCTTTACAGCAGAAGTAGCTACTAAACCGGAAGTTACATTAGGTGACTACAAAGGTGTAGAAGTACCGAAGACTGAGATCACAGTAACAGATGAAGACGTAGATGCTGAGATCAAGAAAGAGCAGGAGAAAAACTCCAGAACAATTAACGTAGAAGACCGCGGAGCTCAGTTACAGGATGTTGTAACAATCGACTTCGAAGGATCCGTAGACGGAGTACCATTTGACGGCGGACAGGCTACAGAATATCCTCTGACACTTGGTTCCAACACATTCATCCCGGGATTCGAGGATCAGCTTGTTGGCGCTAAAGTTGGCGATGATGTAGACGTTAAAGTTACATTCCCTGAAGAATATCAGGCAAAAGAACTTGCCGGCAAAGAAGCGATTTTCAAATGCGCGGTTAAGAAAATCGAAGCAAAAGAACTTCCGGAACTGGATGACGATTTTGCAAAAGATGTTTCTGAGTTCGATACACTTGCAGAGTACAAAGAACACGTTAAGACAAACCTTGTAGAAAGAAAAGAAAACGAAGCAAAACGTGCAAAAGAAGATGCAGCAGTAGATAAAGCAATCGAAAATGCACAGATGGATATTCCGGAAGCTATGCTTCAGACACAGTGCCGTCAGATGCTTGATGACTTCAGCAGAAGAATGCAGTCTCAGGGATTATCCATGGATCAGTACTTCCAGTTCACAGGCATGACAGCTGAGAAGATGATGGAAGACATGAAACCACAGGCATTAAAGAGAATCCAGACAAGACTGGTTCTTGAGAAAGTTGCAGAAGCTGAGAACATTCAGCCAACAGAGGAAGAAGTAAATGAAGAAATCTCCAAGATGGCTGAAGCATACAAAATGGAAGCTGACAAGTTAAAAGAATTACTTGGAGAGCGTGAACTTGAGCAGATGAAGAAAGACATGGCTGTTCAGAAAGCAGTTACTGTTATCGCTGACGCTGCTAAAGAAGTTTAATTTTAAAGTAATCAAATTTTAATACGGGAGAGAGGCAGACTTATCTGTTTCTTCTTCCCGGAAAAAAAGTCAGCCGCGAAAATGGAGGCGTTTATATGAGTTTAGTACCTTATGTCATTGAACAGACAAGCAGGGGAGAGAGAAGCTACGACATCTATTCAAGGCTTCTGAAAGACAGAATTATTTTTCTGGGTGAGGAAGTAAATGATGTGAGTGCAGGACTGATCGTATCACAGCTTCTTTTCCTGGAAGCAGAAGATCCTGGTAAAGATATCCAGTTGTATATCAACAGCCCGGGCGGTTCCGTAACAGCCGGCATGGCAATTTATGATACCATGCAGTACATCAAATGCGATGTTTCCACCATTTGTCTTGGAATGGCTGCCAGCATGGGAGCATTTCTTCTGGCAGGAGGTGCAAAGGGCAAGAGATTTGCTCTTCCGCATTCTACAATCATGATCCATCAGCCATCCGGTGGTGCACAGGGTCAGGCAACAGAGATTCAGATCGTGGCGGATCATATCGCACAGACAAAGAGAACTTTAAATGAATTATTGGCTGCAAATACCGGTCAGCCGATAGAAGTTGTTGAGCGTGATACAGATCGGGACAACTATATGACTGCTGAAGAAGCAAAGGCATATGGACTGATTGACGGTGTAGTCATGCATAAATAATGCGAAAGATAAGACTCCTGTGAATCATCACAGGAGTCTTATTATATCACTAAAGCGACCCGCCGCAGGCGGAGAATCCTGCAAAGCAGGATTCTTTTTTAAATCAAATTTAGAAAGGATAGACATAAATTCATGGCAGAAAAGATGAGAGAAGGAAAAATAAGATGTTCCTTTTGCCAGAAGACAGAAGACCAGGTAAGAAAACTGATCGCAGGTCCGGATGGTAAAGCATTCATTTGTGATGAATGTATTGGGATCTGTTCAGAAATCATGGAAGAGGAATTAAATCCTTATGATGACAGTGAAATCATGAACTCTGATATCAATCTTCTGAAACCGGAAGAAATCCATGCAGTTCTGGATGATTATGTAATCGGACAGGATGCTGCGAAGAAAGCTCTTGCCGTTGCTGTTTATAATCACTACAAGAGAATCCTTGCATCCAGAAATTCCGAGGTAGAGCTTCAGAAGAGTAATATTCTGATGCTTGGCCCAACAGGTTCCGGTAAGACATTACTCGCCCAGACACTTGCAAGACTTCTGAATGTACCATTTGCTATCGCAGATGCCACAACACTGACAGAGGCCGGTTATGTAGGTGAAGATGTTGAGAATATTCTTCTCAAGATCATTCAGGCGGCAGATTACGACATTGAGCGTGCACAGTATGGAATTATCTATATCGACGAGATTGATAAGATCACGAGAAAATCTGAAAATGCATCTATTACACGTGATGTTTCAGGAGAAGGTGTACAGCAGGCTCTCTTAAAAATCCTTGAGGGAACAGTTGCAAGCGTTCCTCCGCAGGGTGGACGTAAGCATCCGCATCAGGAATTCATCCAGATTGATACGACCAATATCCTGTTTATCTGTGGTGGTGCTTTTGACGGAATCGAGAAGATCATTGAGTCCAGACAGGACACCAAGTCTATCGGTTTTGGAGCAGAAGTTTCCGTAAAAGAAGAGAGGAATGTAGGAGAAGTTCTGAAGGATGTAATGCCGGAAGACTTTATCAAATTCGGTCTGATTCCTGAGTTTATCGGACGTGTGCCGGTAGTTGTAACTCTGGATGCGCTTGATGAGAATGCACTGATCAGCATTCTGAAAGAGCCGAAGAACTCACTTACCAAACAGTATCATAAATTATTTGAGCTGGATGGCGTTGAGCTTAATTTCGAAGATGATGCGCTGCAGCTTGTTGCGAAGAAATCTCTGGAACGTAAGACTGGAGCCAGAGGACTTCGTGCAATCATGGAAGGTTCACTGATGGATCTGATGTATAAGATTCCGTCAGATGATACAATTCGTAAGTGCATAATTACAAAAGATGTAGTAGAAGGCACCGGTGAGCCGGAGATCGTCCGCGGAGAAGCTCCTGCAAAGGCGAAGACAGCCGGAAGCAGAAGATCGTCCCGGACACATAAGAAAGACAAGCCGGAAACAGCCTGATGAAAGGGACTGAACAATAAATGACAAATCAGAATATGGTGCTGCCGGCGATCGCCCTCAGGGGAACAACAATTCTTCCGGGGATGATCGTTCATTTTGACGTAAGCCGGGAACGCTCTGTCAAGGCGATTGAAGCAGCCATGCTTCATGACCAGAAGATTTTTCTGGTAACACAGATTGATCCTGAGGTGGAGACACCGGATCTGGCAGGCGTGTACCGCGTAGGAACTATCGCTTATATCAAGCAGGTTGTGAAGCTTCCTCAGAACCTTCTGCGCGTACTTGTAGAAGGAACAGGACGCGCCACACTTGTGAAATTTGAGCAGGAATTTCCATTTATCAAAACTGAGATCACACCGGTTGATGAAGAAGAAATGCAGATGCCTGAGCCAGTGATGGAAGCCATGCACAGGAGTCTGAAAGAATTATTTCACAGATACTGCATGGAGAATGGAAAAGTCAGCAAAGAGCTGGTAGCACAGATTTTAAATATAGAGAATATAGAGGAACTTGTTGAGCAGATCGCGGTAAATATTCCGCTGTCTTATCAGAATAAACAGAAGATTCTGGAAGCACTGACACTGGAAGAACGCTATGAAGTTCTGGGTGCGATCTTAAGTAATGAGATTGAGATCATGCAGATTGGCAGAGATCTTCAGAAGAAAGTGAAAGCCAGAGTCGATAAGAATCAGAGAGAATATATTCTAAGAGAACAGCTGAAACTGATCCGTGAAGAACTGGGAGAAGACAATACTGCAGATGATGCAGAGGAGTTTAAGAAGAAGCTTCAGGAGCTTCAGGCCAGTGATGAAGTAAAAGAGAAGATCAGCAAGGAGATCGAGAGATTTAAGAATACCAACACCAATGTTTCTGAGAATGCGGTACTCCGTGGTTATATTGAGACAATGCTGTCGCTTCCATGGGATAAGAAATCTGTGGATTCCGATGATCTGAAAGAAGCCTGGAAAGTACTCCAGGATGGTCATTACGGATTAAAAGATGTAAAAGAGCGCGTGATGGAATTCCTTTCTGTCCGTAAACTGACACATAAAGGGAAAAGCCCGATTCTCTGTCTCGTGGGACCTCCGGGAACAGGTAAGACATCTATTGCCAAGTCCATTGCAGAAGCTATGCATAAGAAATATGTGCGCATCTGTCTGGGCGGTGTACGAGATGAGGCAGAGATCCGTGGTCACAGAAAAACTTATGTAGGTGCTATGCCAGGTAGAATCACAGCTGCATTACAGCAGGCAGGCGTAAGTAATCCACTGATGCTTCTTGATGAAATCGATAAGACCAGCAGTGATTACAAAGGAGATACCTCAGCAGCGCTTCTTGAGGTGCTTGATCCGGAGCAGAACAGCAGATTTCTGGATCATTATATAGAAGTTCCACAGGATCTCTCAGAGGTACTGTTTATTGCCACTGCAAATGATGTTCAGGGAATCCCGAGACCTCTTCTTGACCGTATGGAACTGATCGAGATCGCAGGCTACACAGAGAATGAGAAAGAGCACATTGCAAAAGAACATCTGATTCCAAAACAGATGGAAGAGAATGGTATCGAGAAAGGAAAGTTGACGATTCAGACAGCAGCCCTTAAGAAGATCATCAATAATTATACAAAAGAAGCCGGAGTTCGAAATCTGGAGAGAACCATTGGTCAGATCTGCAGAAAAACTGCGCGATTGATCATGGAAGAAGATAAGAAAAAAGTCACAATTACTTCTAAGAACCTGTCAGATTTTCTTGGAAAAGAACATTTCAATTATCTTATGGCAAATAAGAAAGATGAGATTGGTATTTCACGTGGTCTTGCATGGACACAGGTAGGTGGAGATACACTTCAGATCGAGGTCAATGTAATGCCAGGAAAAGGCGAGCTTATGCTTACCGGACAGCTTGGCGATGTGATGAAGGAGTCTGCACAGGCGGGAATCACTTACATTCGCTCCATTGCTTCAGATTATAAAGTAGAACCGGAATTTTTTCAGGAAAACGATATTCATGTGCACATTCCGGAGGGAGCAGTGCCAAAAGACGGACCATCCGCGGGTATTACCATGGCAACTGCCATTCTTTCCGCTATTATCAAGAAGCCGGTAAGAGCAGACCTTGCCATGACCGGTGAGATTACACTGAGAGGAAGAGTACTTCCAATCGGTGGTTTAAAAGAGAAACTTCTTGCCGCAAAATATGCGAAGATCAAAGAAGTATTAGTACCGGCAGAGAATAAGCCGGATATTCAGGAATTAGATAAAGAAATCACAGACGGACTTACTATCACATTTGTAAGTTCTATGAAAGAAGTACTGAATAAAGCACTTGTATCCTGATAACACAGTAATGATAAAGAGCATTACTCAGAATCGAAGTGAACAGCAAACAAAGAGCCAGTCTGGGAAATGACTGACTCTTTGCTGTGAAAATAAAAGCGAGGAAATCAATGGTTATTAAGAATGTATCATTAGATATCGTCTGTGGCATCACCAGTAAGCTTCCGGATACCAACAGACCGGAGGTTGCATTTGCAGGAAAATCAAATGTAGGAAAATCATCTCTGATCAACGGACTGATGAATCGGAAATCTCTTGCCAGAACAAGTGCGCAGCCGGGAAAAACACAGACCATTAACTTTTACAATATCAATGAAACTATGTATCTGGTAGACCTGCCTGGCTATGGATATGCAAAGGTTTCACAGTCTGAGAAAGAAAAATGGGGCAAGATGATCGAGAGATATCTTCATACATCCAAAGATCTCAAAGCTGTTTTTCTTCTCATTGACATCCGTCATGATCCATCTGCAAATGACAAGATGATGTATGACTGGATCCTGAATAATGGTTATGAGCCGATCATTATAGCGACCAAGCTTGACAAGCTCAAACGAAGCCAGGTTCAGAAGAATATCAAAGCAATCAAAGAAGGGCTGAAGCTGAGCAAAGATGGCATCATCATTCCTTTTTCCGCTGAAACAAAGCAGGGAAGAGATGAAATCTGGACTCTGATCGATGAGTTGACCGGACTGGCAGCTACTGAAGAAGCCTGAGAAAATAAAATGTTACTGAATAGTTGCTGTCCGTTGATTGCAGAGTACATTTTCTGAGAATAAAATGGACAGTGAATACAAATACGAGGACAAAAATATTATGGGAATTATCAAGGCGTTCAAGCTGGGATTTGACTATCTCAAGTATGATGAAGATGGCAACGTGCAGGATACGCAGCGTGCTGTCAATGATGTAAACCTGGACATTGAAGCCGGACAATTCGTGGCTATTCTGGGACATAATGGTTCTGGAAAATCTACTCTTGCAAAGCATTTGAATGCGCTTCTCATTCCGACGGAAGGGACGTTATGGGTAGATGGGATTGACACGTCTAAAGAGCCGGAATTATGGAAAGTCCGCCAGAAAGCGGGCATGGTTTTTCAGAATCCTGACAATCAGATCATAGGAACTGTGGTAGAAGAAGATGTAGGTTTCGGACCGGAGAACATGGGAGTGCCGACAGAGAAAATCTGGGAGCGAGTAGATGAGAGCCTGAAAAAGACAGGCATGACCTCTTATCGTTATCATTCTCCGAATAAGCTTTCCGGAGGTCAGAAGCAGAGAGTTGCTATTGCCGGTGTGATGGCAATGCGTCCGAAATGCATCATTCTGGATGAGCCAACTGCGATGCTTGATCCGAATGGACGAAAGGAAGTTCTGGAGGCAGTCAGTGATCTTAATAAGCAAGAGGGAGTGACTGTAATTCTGATCACACACTATATGGAAGAGGTTGTACGCGCAGATAAAGTATATGTGATGGACAGCGGAGAAGTAGTGATGCAGGGAACACCGAAGGAGATTTTTTCTCAGGTGGAGACTCTGAAGGAATACAGACTGGATGTGCCACAGGTAACACTTCTGGCACATGAACTTCATAAAGCCGGAGTGGATATTCCGGAGGGAATACTGACTACAGAGGAGCTGGTGAATGCCTTATGTCTATAGAATTAAAGAATGTAACATACACTTACAGTCCGGGAACTGCTTATGAAATCCATGCACTAAAAGATGTAAATCTTTCTATTCCGGATGGACAGTTTATTGGAATTATCGGGCATACAGGAAGCGGAAAGTCTACCCTGATCCAGCATTTTAATGCACTGATCCGTCCGACTTCCGGTACGATCACATACAATGGAGAGGATATCTGGGGAGAGAAATACGACCGCCGTGCACTGCGAAGTGAGGTAGGCCTGGTATTTCAGTATCCGGAGCATCAGCTTTTCGAGAATGATGTCCTTTCTGATGTCTGCTTTGGACCGATGAATCAGGGACTGTCCAGAGAAGAGGCAGAAGTAGAAGCTAAGAAAGCATTGCAGCATGTAGGTTTTAAGGAAGAAAATTATAGCAAATCCCCGTTTGAACTTTCAGGTGGACAGAAGAAACGAGTTGCGATTGCCGGAGTTCTGGCTATGAACCCGAAAATTCTCATTCTGGACGAGCCGACTGCAGGTCTGGATCCGAAAGGGCGGGATGATATCCTTGATCAGATTGCAGAGCTTCATAAAGTAAGAGGAATTACGATTATCCTTGTATCTCACAGTATGGAGGATATTGCCAAATATGCGGAGAGACTGATCGTAGTCAATGATGGAGAAATAGCCTATGATGATGCGCCGAAGGCAGTATTTGCCCATTACAGAGAACTGGAAGCTATGGGACTTGCAGCTCCTCAGATCACATATATCATGCATGCTCTCAAAGAAAAAGGACTGGATGTAGATGTGACCGCAACTACGGTGGAGGAAGCGAAAGAGAATATTCTGGCAGTGCTGAAAAAGACTGCTCCGGAGAAGCTGCTCCGTACAGATGAGAAGGAAAATAAGGGAGGACAGGAAGCATGATCCGAGACATTACATTAGGACAGTACTATCCTGCCAAATCTGTTCTTCACAGAATGGACCCAAGAGCGAAGCTGGTAGGTACACTTGTATTTATTATTTCTGTATTTGTATTTCATACATTTCCGGGATATGCAGTAGCAACTTTATTTCTGGCAGGCATGATCATAATCTCAAAAGTTCCGCCGAAATTCATGTTCAAGGGACTGAAAGCAATCGTAATGCTGCTTATGATCACTGTAGTATTTAACATCCTGCTGACTCCAGGAAAAGTTCTCTGGCAGTGGGGAATCTTTCATGTAACAGAAGAAGGCCTGAAACTTGCCGGAAGAATGGCTATCCGCCTGACTTATCTTGTGATTGGTTCTTCCGTTATGACACTGACAACCACGCCAAATCAGCTTACAGACGGTTTGGAACGTCTGCTCAGACCACTGAATAAACTTCATGTACCAATCCATGAGATTGCCATGATGATGTCCATTGCATTAAGATTTATCCCGATTCTTCTTGAAGAGACAGATAAGATCATGAAAGCACAGATTGCACGTGGCGCAGATTTTGAAAACGGAAATCTGATCCAGAAAGCTAAGAACATGATTCCACTTCTGGTACCGCTGTTTATTTCCGCATTCCGCAGAGCCAACGATCTGGCAATGGCGATGGAAGCAAGATGCTATCACGGCGGAGACAACAGAACCCAGATGAAACCTCTGCATTATGAAAGCAGAGACTATATTGCGTATGTGGTGATGTTTGCTTATCTGGGAATTGCGATTGTATTTAGAATCGTTGGAATTTAAAAAATGGTATTGTGTCAAATTTTTCAGATTTTTTTCAAGTATGCTCCAGCAGGCATGTTTGAAAAGTTTTTGAGTTTGACATCATAATAATTTATATGCTGTGATCCTATAGAAAGGGTTGCAGCATATTGTTTATACCAGATACGATAAAAACTTCTGGATAAAATTTTGTGTCATCTCTATCAGAATTTATTGGAGGAAAACAGATGAAAAGAATTGGACTTGTAGTTGCATATGACGGTACAAATTACTGTGGTTGGCAGACACAGCCAAACGGAATTACCGTGCAGGGGGTATTAAATGATACCCTGTCAGAACTTCTTGGTGAAAAGATAGAAACGATTGGCGCAAGCCGTACAGACGCAGGTGTTCATGCTATGGGAAACGTGGCGGTATTTGACACTAACACTCGTATCCCCGGAGAAAAAATTTCTTATGCACTTAACCAGCGGCTTCCTGAGGATATCCGCATTCAGCTTTCTGAAGAAGTAGAGCCGGATTTCCATCCTCGTTACTGTGACAGCGAGAAAACGTATGAATACCGCATTCTGAACCGCAAATTTCCGGTTCCTACAGAGCGGTTATACACATATTTCTATCACTATAAACTAGACGTAGATAAGATGAAGGCTGCAACCTCATATCTGATCGGACAGCATGATTTTGCCTCTTTCTGCGGTGCAAAAGCACAGGTAAAAACCACCATCCGCACAGTGACAGGAATTGATGTATGGCGTGACGGAGATATCGTAACCATTCGTGTGACAGGAACAGGATTCCTCTACAACATGGTCCGCATCATTTCCGGAACCCTGATTGAGGTAGGAAACGGACAGTACCCGCCGGAAAGAGTAAAAACGATCCTGGAAGCCTGCAACCGCGAAATGGCAGGTCCGACAGCACCGGCGCAGGGACTCACATTAATGGGAATTGAATTTTTTGACTAGAAAATAAAAAAAGGGGGAGTAACGAAAAAAGTTGAAAAAACGACATAAAATCTATTGACAGAAACAGGTCATTATAATATAATAACCAAATGTGACGTAGTGCGAAATGCTTAAGCCAATAGCCCAGGCGAAAGTATTTATCAGCGGTTTCGGACATTTCCGCGTTTTTTAGCACCGGCGTTTCCAATAACTTATATTCGCGGGAAATTCCGCGGTTAATTAAACTATCGTTGATAAATAACAGGAGGTAAAACCATGCAGACTTATATGGCTAATCCAGATAAAATCGAAAGAAAATGGTATGTAGTTGACGCTGATGGATGCACTCTTGGCCGTCTGGCTTCCGGAGTAGCAAGCGTTTTAAGAGGAAAGAATAAACCACAGTTTACACCACACGTAGACACAGGTGATTATGTAATCATCGTAAACGCTGACAAGATCAAAGTTACAGGTAAGAAATTAGAGCAGAAAATCTACTACAATCACTCCGATTATGTAGGTGGTATGAGAGAAACCACATTAAAAGAAATGTTAGCAAAGAAACCTGAGAGAGTTATCGAGCTCGCAGTTAAAGGTATGCTTCCAAAAGGACCTTTAGGAAGAAGCATGTACAAGAAACTTTTCGTATATGCAGGACCGGAACACAAACATGAAGCTCAGAAACCAGAAGCTTTAACATTTTAATTAGGAGGTAGAAAACATTGGCTAGCGCAAAATTCTACGGAACAGGAAGAAGAAAAAAATCAATCGCAAGAGTTTATCTTGTACCTGGAACCGGTAAGATCACAATCAATAAAAGAGATATCGATGAATATTTTGGATTAGATACACTGAAAGTTATCGTTCGTCAGCCTTTAACTGCAACAGAAACAGAAGGCAAATTCGACGTATTAGTTAACGTTCATGGTGGTGGATACACAGGACAGGCTGGTGCCATCAGACATGGTGTTGCAAGAGCCCTTCTTCAGGCAGACAACGACTACAGACCAGTTCTGAAAGCTGCTGGATTCTTAACACGTGATCCACGTATGAAAGAACGTAAGAAATACGGCCTCAAAGCCGCTCGTCGCGCTCCGCAGTTCAGCAAGCGATAATCTACAGCTTAATAATGCTAAAAAAGCCCGGAAATACGCCATTTTCCGGGCTTTTTCTATGCCTGAAATCGCCTGATTCCGATGGTGAAATTTGAGGAAATTTGACTTCAAATTAACCCATTTTGATGGGTTTACCATGGGTTTACGGCCTATTTTTGAGCCTAATGGGTGGGAAAATGGGTTTACAGAAGGCCATTTTGGAGGGGAAATTAGCCCCATATCCTTGACAGATTTTCGGCAAAAATCCGGCTGAAACGGAATGAAAAACAGTGTCAGGTTCGTTTGGCGAGTTCTGACAAATTCTGCAAAAATTTAATATCAGGTATCCTGTTACATAGAGCCTTGGCTCATTCTTTGAAAACGAGAATGGGTCGAGGCTCTATTTTTTTCGCCCGAAATCCGGCGAGACAAATTTGAGCAGGAGGTAACAGGTATGACGGATTTCAATCAGAAGACCCATGACACCGATGTGGGCAGTCATGGCGGACAGTCAAGGCAGATGATGGAGGTGTTTGAGAACCAGGAGTTTGGTTCGATCCGCGTGTTGCAAGAGGCGGGCAAGACCTTCTTCTGTGCAAGCGATGTGGCGAAAGCGTTGGGGTATGTGAATCCCTACGCCGCAGTGAAACGCCATTGCAGAGGCCCCCTAACGAAACGCGAGGGGGTCGTTCAGAAGGTGAATCAGTATGGAGATGCTGGAGAGCAGGTCGTTGAAATCTCCTTTATCACAGAAGGCGATGTTTACCGGCTGATCGTTCACAGCAAGCTGCCATCGGCAGAACGATTTGAACACTGGGTGTTTGATGAAGTTCTCCCGTCCATTCGCAAGCATGGTGTGTATATGAGCGATTCCATTTTGGATCAGGTGATTCAGCATCCGGAGGTCATCTACACACTGGCACAGGAGCTTGTAGCCGAGAGAGAGCAGCTTGAGGGTATCCGCAAACAGCTGGATGCGGCACAGCCCAAGGCAGACTACTTCGACACCTTTGTAAATTCGGAAGATTGCACCTGCATCCGGAATTTCTGTAAGGAAATCGGAATCCCAGAGAAGACGGCAGTAGCTCTCTTACTGGATCACCGCTATCTGTACCGCAGTCCAAGCGGCTGGCTGATGCCTTTTGCAGACAAATCTGCAAGGGGCTATTTTATTGTCCGGGATTGCTACGGCAGAAGCGGAAAACTGGTGCAGCAGACGAGAGTGACCTGCAAGGGAAAGAATCATCTCTTCAAGTTGTTTAAGAAATGGGGTGTGATCGAATGACGCTTTTTACAGAGGGACGCCTTCAGGCGTTTGAACGCATGATGCAGGATACCGGCAAATACCATCGACGGGAGGACAGCGAAGATCGTTCGCGCAAATGTCCGAAGAAAAAAACGGAGCCTGCGAAAAAGGATGGTGAGCACCATGCCGGTATTCAGGGTTGAGAAAAACAGCAATTACACAACGATGTGCAATTACCACCTGCGGGATCAGGGTCTCAGCCTGAAAGGAAAAGGACTTCTCTCTATGCTGCTTAGTTTACCGGACACATGGAACTATTCGGTACGGGGATTATCTTCGATTACACCGGATGGCGTAGATGGGGTGCTTACAGCTCTGAAAGAACTGGAACGTCTTGGATATCTGGAAAGGAACCAGCAGCGTGAGAGTAACGGTCGGATGGGCAGAGCGGAGTATGTGATCTATGAGATGCCAAGGAAAAAGCCGTGTTCGGAATCACCGTGTACGGAAAAGCCGTATACGGTAAATCCGGATACGGACACACCGGTTACGGAAAATCCCGCGCAATTAAGTACTAATAGAACAAGTACTGAAACAATCAATAAAAGAGAGAAGAAGGAAATCCAGCACCGGTATGGCTCATACGAAAATGTCCTTCTCTCTGACACGGAATACGGCAAGCTCCGGCAGGAGTTCCCAGGAGATTATCAGATGCGGGTGGAACGGCTCTCTGAGTATATGGCTTCCACCGGCAGGAGCTACAAAAATCACCTTGCCACAATCCGGAGCTGGGCAAAGAGAGAAAAGCCGAAGTATAACCCGGCAGACTACACATTTGAGGAAGGAGACAGCCTATGAGCGACATGGTGCCTGAAGTATTGAATGCGGCGTTGGATTCGCTCTTTACGCCGAAAGAACCCGGAGAGCAGGAATACCAGGGCGTGGACGGACTGCTGTATTGCCGGAACTGTCATACTCCGGTGCAGTGCAGGGTAAAGCTCTGGGGCAGAGACAAGATTGTTCCCTGCCTTTGCAGATGCCAGCAGGAAGCGATGGCGGAAAAGAAACGCCAGGATGAACTGGTGGAGCGGCAGCGTAAAATCAGGCAGCTGAAAGCAACTGGGATTCAGGAAAAGCATCTTCTGGAATGGAATTTTGGCGTTGCAGAAGACAACAAGGACATCCAGATGGCAAAACGTTATGTGGAGCAGTGGAAAAAGGTCAAGGCTGAAAACCTTGGCCTTTTGTTATGGGGAGATGTCGGAACCGGAAAGTCCTTTGTGGCGGCATGTATAGCAAATGCGCTGCTGGATCAGGGCATTCCGGTTTTGATGACGAACTTCTCCAAAATCCTGAACCAGATGGGTGCCATGTATTCGGAAGAACGATACCGGTATATCGCTTCGTTTTCCAACTATTCTTTGCTGATTCTGGATGATCTGGGAATTGAGCGCAGCACCGAATATGCGCTGGAGCAGGTCTACGCTGTCATTGATGAGCGGTATAAGTCCGGGCTTCCGGTCATTATCACAACCAATCTGAAAATTGCAGAAATCCGCAATCCGCAGGATGTGGCATACGCCCGGATTTACAGCAGGATTCTGGAAATGTGTACGCCGGTGCGAATCAGCGGAGAGGACCGCAGAAAGAGCATTGGAAAAGAAAAACAGCAGGTCGTTAAGGAGGTACTTGATCTATGAAGTGCAAGGCAAAAAAGGCGTTTTTCGCAGGTAAGAATGACATCTATCACCGCTGGAAGGAGGTTAAGAAGCTGAATGGCAAAAGCAAAAACCAGTATTACAACAGAAAACCGCAGTGGCTCAGCTGCCGACGCTGCGGCTAAGGAGAAGCGGACGGAGATGCCGTTTTCTGACCTGCATCCTTTTGAAGGGCATCCCTTTAAGGTGCTGGATGACGAGCTGATGGAACAGACCGTAGAGAGCATCAAGCAGATCGGTGTGGTATCACCACTGATTGTCCGACCTGACCCGGAAGGCGGATTTGAAATTCTTTCAGGACACCGCAGACTTCATGCGGCGCAGCTGGCAGGTTTGGAGACTGTGCCGGTCATCGTCAAGGAAATGGACGATGATGCAGCAATCATCTTTATGGTGGACAGCAACTTGCAGCGGGAGAATATTCTTCCCAGCGAGAGAGCGTTTTCCTACAAGATGAAGTTGGAGGCGATGAAACATCAGGGTCAGAGAAAAGATTTGACTTCGGAGCAATTTGCACCGAAGTTGTCTACGGAGATTATTGGTGAAGCTGTTGGAATGAGTAAGGATACGGTTAAACGCTATATCCGCCTTACCAACCTGATTCCTGAAATTTTGGATATGGTGGATGAGAAGAAAATCGCCTTTAATCCGGCGGTGGAGTTGTCTTACCTGAAACCGTCTGAACAGAAGGAATTTCTGGAGGCAATGGACTATGCACAGGCATCTCCATCCCTGTCGCAGGCACAGCGGCTGAAGAAGCTCTCACAGGAGGGCGGCTGCACGTTGGATGCCATGTGTGAAGTGATGAATGAAGTCAAAAAGGATGAGCTTGACCATGTGACGATTAAAAACGAGGTTCTTCGGAAGTATTTCCCAAAATCCTATACGCCGAAGCAGATGCAGGACACGATTATCCGGCTGCTGGAAAAATGGCAGCGAAGTAAACAACGAGATATGGAACGATGAGAAGGAGATTTTTATGATGATGAACTTTAAGAAGAATCAGAACAACGCAGTGTGCAGCATGGATTGCAAGAACTGCCCGCACGGTGCATCGCAGCCCAATCCGATGGATGATCCCATGTTTGAGAAGTCCATTGCGATGCTTCATAACTGGCTGATGCTGGAGGCAATCCGTGAAGATCACCCGAAGGAGCGCATTGTGATGGTGATCCTGCCGGGGGCTGGCGGCGAACTCCTGACCGAGGATGGCAGTCGAGACATCTTTGAGGATGTTTACGATGAGATGGAGGCTGATCTGGTGGCAGATGGGGAACTGCTTCTCCATTATGATAAGAGCGATGTGATCGAGACTGACAGAACCCGCTATCTGTTGGGAGCTGCGGAGGTTTCGGAAATCGACCAGAACGGCAACGAATGCAGCATCAATCTGTTTACGCTGGAACGCACCATCGACTATGTGAACGAGAACCTGACGGTGGTTTCCATTGGCGGCGAGTTGGTTCCGGCACTGCGCCTGATCTAAGGAGGTGCCTATGAAGAAATTTGATGTGGAGATTACAGAGACTCTCCAGAGAAAGGTTTCCGTGGAAGCTGCCTCACAGGAAGATGCGGAACGCATGGTGACGCAGGCGTGGAACAATCAGGACTATGTTCTGGATTCCGGCGATTTCACCGGTGTGGATTTCAAGACCGTGGGAGAACATGAATTGGCAGAGGCCAGGACAATGGATGTGCTGCTGGTACAGCCCAATGCCTATCCGAAGAAAATCAGTGTTGGCACGGAGCTGGAAGATTTGCAGGCCATGGTCGGCGGCGATATTGAAGTCACCTATCCATTTGAGGATGAAGTGGCCATTATTCTGAATGAATCCGGCAAAATCAATGGTCTGCCGCTGAACCGTGCGATTTACACCGAAGACGGGGATATGCAGGACATTTATGCCGGTGATTTTCTGGTGGTAGGGCTGACAGAGGATGACTTTGGTTCTCTGACTTCGGAGCAGATGCAGAAATTTGAGGAGCAGTTCCATCAGCCCCAGATGTTCGTTCGTATGGGGCGCAGCATCATGGCGATTCCGGTTCCGGATGACATGGTGAAGAAGATGGAGGAAAAGGCTGCAAAGCCCCAAGAAAAGAGTAAACCGGCACCGGACCGGGACAGTTTGTAAGGAAGGAGGCGGAGATTCATGCAGGAAGAAGTTGAAAATCGTACCGTCAATCTGGCAATCAGTACCACGAAACTGACATTTCGCACTATCGTGAATGGCTATAATGCGTGGAAACGGCACCATCAGGCAAAGGCGGCTCAGAAATCAGCGCAGATGCCGCTTGGAAAGCAGAGCATCAAAGAACTGATCGGTCAGAATCAGGGAGTCAGCAGTATCCCCATTGAGAAAACGGATTTGAAAGGCTTTGAACAGGTGGCGCGGAAATACGGTGTGGATTATGCCATTACGAAAGACCAAAATGTGATTCCACCCAAGTACACGGTGTTCTTTAAGGCGAAGGATGCGGATGCACTGACTTCCGCTTTTGAGGAATTCACCAACCGCAAGCTGAAAGCAAAGGAAAAACCGAGTGTTCTGGAGCAGCTTAACAAGCTCAAAGAACTGGTGGCTGCAATTCTGCCGGATAAGGTTCGTCACAAAAGTCAGGAGCGTGATCTATGAGTAATAAGACCAAGAAGCTGCTGATCCTGAACCTGCCGTACTTCATTGCCGGTCTTGTATGTACCAATCTGGGAGAAGCGTGGAGAATTGCCGAGGGCGCAGACATGTCTGAAAAGCTCCTCGGCTTTCTTTCTGCCCTGGGTGCAGCATTTTCCAACCCGATGCCAAGTCTGCATCCGCTGGATTTGCTGATTGGTGTGTGCTGCGGAGCGGGTCTGCGGCTTGCTGTGTATCTGAAAGGCAAAAATGCCAAGAAATATCGTCATGGTATGGAGTATGGCTCTGCCCGGTGGGGTACGCAGAAAGACATCGAACCGTTTGAAGATCCAGTGTTTGCAAACAATGTGATTCTGACCCGGACGGAGCGGCTGATGATGGGCAATCGCCCGAAGAATCCGGCAAATGCCAGAAACAAAAATGTGCTTGTGGTCGGCGGTTCCGGCAGCGGTAAGACGAGATTTTGGCTTAAACCCAACCTTTTACAATGTCACAGTTCCTACGTGGTCACTGACCCGAAAGGTGATATCGTAATCGACTGCGGCCAAGCCCTTTTGAAGAACGGATACAGTATCCGGATTTTCAATACTATCAATTTCAGAAAGTCGATGCATTATAATCCCTTCGCGTATATTCACAGCGAAAAGGATATTTTGAAGCTGACCACAACCCTCATTGCCAACACTAAAGGGGACGGCAAGGCCGGTGACGAATTCTGGACGAAGGCAGAGACCTTGCTGTATTGTGCTTTGATTGGTTATATCCATTATGAGGCACCGCTGGAAGAGCAGAACTTTGCAACGCTGATTGAATTTCTGAACGCGATGGAAGTGCGCGAGGATGATGAAACCTTTCAGAATCCAGTGGATCAGATGTTTGAAGCTCTGAAAAAGAAAAAACCGAACCACTTTGCTGTCCGCCAATATGCCAAGTTCAAGCTGGCGGCGGGCAAGACCTTAAAGTCGATTCTGGTGAGCTGCGGTGCACGTCTGGCTCCCTTCGATATTGAGGAAGTCCGCGATATCACCATGTACGATGAGCTGTCGCTGGATACGGTGGGAGATAAGAAAACGGCTCTGTTCCTCATTATGAGCGATACAGACCCGACTTTTAATTTCCTGATTTCGATGATCTATACACAGCTGTTTAACCTGCTGTGCGAGAAAGCGGATGATATTTACGGCGGCAGATTGCCGGTGCATGTGCGCTGCCTGATTGATGAGTGTGCGAACATTGGTCAGATTCCAAATCTGGAAAAGCTGGTAGCCACCATCCGATCAAGAGAAATCTCGGCATGTCTGGTACTTCAGGCACAGAGCCAGTTGAAGGCAATCTACAAGGACAATGCCGATACCATCATCGGCAATATGGATTCTCGTATTTTCCTTGGCGGTTCGGAGCCGACTACGCTGAAAGAGCTGAATCAGGCATTGGGAAAAGAAACGATTGATCTGTACAACACTTCCGATACCAGAGGCAACAGCCCATCTTACGGCACCAATTACCAAAAGGTTGGGCATGACCTGGCTTCGGTGGATGAACTGGCTGTGCTGGATGGCGGAAAGTGCATTTTGCAGCTGCGCGGTGTCAGACCGTTCAAGTCAGATAAATACGATCTGACCCAGCATCCGAACTACAAGCTCACTGCCGGTGCTGATAAGAAAAACACGTTCAGCATCGAGACGTTTCTCGATCATCGGCTGAAGCTCAAGCCCGGTGATAAGTACGAAGTAGTTGATGCAGATCATGCCAAATAAGTTTGTTCCGGTGACGAAGATGTCATGGGTACGCTGCTGGTAACAGAATAAGATAAGGGGCGGCGAGCTGCCGCCTCTTTACATAGCCAGGTTTCTGATTGGGATTGGAGACCTGGCTATATGTTTGCCCATTTGCAGGTGCACATGCAGATGGAAAATCACTATTCATTAGCCCGCAAGGGCGCATCGTACAAGGAGGTACACATTTATGGCATTTTTCAACAGCGCAGTAACCGTTCTTCAGACTCTTGTCATCGCACTGGGTGCCGGTCTCGGCATCTGGGGAGCCATCAACCTGCTGGAGGGCTACGGCAACGACAACCCCGGTGCCAAATCCCAGGGTATGAAACAGCTGATGGCTGGCGGCGGCGTGGCACTGATCGGTACGACTCTGGTGCCGCTGCTTTCCGGTCTGTTCGGTTAAGCAAAAGCTGTCGGAGCGAAGATTCCGGCCGGGCGGCGAAAGCTGCCTGTTACATAGTCAGGTGCAGGCAATCTCCGCAGCTGGCTATTTTCTGCGCTCTCTGGCAGGTGCACATGTTGGAAGTATGGCGCAGAACCGCAGTTTAGAATCGCACCGGCGGATAGGCCGGACAAGTTACAGGAGGACAAATCTATGGCGTTTCTTACTACAACTGCATCGGCACTGTCTCTTTTCTCTCAGCTGTTCATGCTTCTGTCCCGGATGGCGAAGCTGTTCGGCGTGTTTGCGTAAGGAAGGAGGCGGCTCATGCAGAGTATCCTTGAACAGATCACAGATTGGCTCAAGAGCATGATCATCAGCGGTATCATGGGAAATCTTTCAGGGATGTTCGATTCGGTCAACCAGCAGGTTGGACAGATCGCAGGCGATGTGGGAACCACACCGGCGAACTTTTCACCTGCTGTTTTTTCTATGATCCGCAACATCTCGGAATCCGTGATCCTGCCCATTGCCGGAATGGTGCTGACTTTCATCGCCTGTTATGAGCTGATCCAGATGCTCATTGAGCATAACAATCTGGCAAATTTCGAGACATGGACATTTTTCAAATGGGTCTTTAAGACCTTTCTGGCAGTGACCCTGATCTCGAACACATTCAATATCACGATGGCTGTCTTTGATGCGGCGCAGCAAGTGATCTCCCGAAGCGGCGGGCTGATTTCCGGCAGTACGTCCGTCAGCGATGCGACCCTGACAGCAATGCAGGCCACGCTGGAAGGCATGGACTTAGGACCGCTGCTGGGACTGTATTTGCAGACCTTTGTGGTTCAGGTCACGATGCTGGCGTTGTCGGCTATCATCTTTGTCATCGTGTATGGCCGAATGGTGGAAATATATCTCATGGTGAGCCTTGCGCCGATTCCGTTCGCAACCTTTGGAAACCATGAGCAGAGCCATACCGGTCAAAACTATCTGCGCTCCCTGTTTGCACTGGGATTCCAGGGCTTTCTTATCATGATCTGTGTAGGCATCTATGCAGTTCTGATTCAGAACCTGTCCTTTTCGGATAACATCATCAGCAGCATTTGGGGCGTTTTGGGCTATACGGTTTTGCTGGCATTTACGCTGTTTAAGACGGGAAGCCTCGCGAAATCCGTGTTTGCAGCGCACTAAGAGAGGAGGAATGATTCATGGCATCTTATATTTCTGTGCCGCGAGACCTTTCAAAGGTCAAGACCAAGGTCTTTATGAACCTGACCAAACGGCAGATTCTCTGCTTCGGAGCCGGTGCGCTGATTGGCGTTCCGGTTTTCTTTTTGCTCAAATCCAGCGGAAATCTGAGCCTTGCTGCACTTGGCATGATGGCAGTGATGCTGCCGCTCTTCTTTCTTGCCATGTACGAGAAAGACGGTCAGCCGCTGGAAGTGGTGGCAAAGCATTTCTATGAGGCGAAGTTCAAGAGGCCGAAAACGCGGCCTTACAAAACGAAAAATTACTATGCACTGCTGGTTCAGCAGGCAGACGTGGAAATGGAGGTAAATCGCATTGTTCAAAATTCTCGAAAAGCTGACAGCGAAGAATAAAAAGCAGGATGACATCCGAATGCCGTCTCATCTGTCAGCCGCAGAGCAAAAACAGGTGCAGACGGTGATTGATCGTGCAAGGGGTGACCGCACGGTTCCGCATTCGGCACAGGAGAGCATTCCTTTTCAGCGGATGTTCCCGGACGGTATTTGCCGTGTGACGGACAATTACTACACCAAAACCATTCAGTTTCAGGACATCAATTACCAGCTGGCGCAGCAGGAAGATCAGACGGCTATCTTTGAGGAATGGTGCAGCTTCCTGAACTTCTTTGATTCCAGCATCCGCTTTGAGCTTTCTTTTATGAATATGGCTACGGATGCCTCGAATTTTGAGAAGATGGTGCGCATCCCGTACCAGAAGGATCATTTCAATCCGGTGCGCACGGAGTACAGCACCATGCTGCGCCGCCAGCTTGCCCAAGGTAACAACGGCCTGACCAAGACGAAGTATCTGACGTTTGGCATTGAGGCGGAATCCATGAAACAGGCAAAGCCGAGGCTTATCCACATCGAGATCGACCTGATGAACAACTTCAAACGCTTGGGTGTCCGGGCAAAATTGCTGAACGGCAAGGAACGGCTTCATCTGATGCACGATATGTTCCACATGGGTGACCATGACCGATTCAATTTCGATTGGAAGTGGTTGCCGGAGAGCGGACTGTCGGTAAAGGACTTTATTGCACCGACCGGGTTTGCCTTTCCGAAGAACCGCATTTTTCAGATGGGCGGGATGTATGGCTCCATGTCCTATCTCCAGATCACGGCTTCCGACCTGTCGGACCAGCTGCTGAAAGATTTTCTGGATATGGAATCCAGCCAGATTGTGACCATGCACATTCAGTCGGTAGACCAGAACAAAGCAATCAAGTCCATTAAGCACACCATTACGGAGCTGGATCGTTCCAAGATTGAGGAACAGAAGAAAGCTGTCCGTTCCGGATACGATATGGACATCATTCCGTCAGATTTGGCAACTTACGGCAAGGACGCAAAGGCACTGCTGAAGGAATTGCAGAGCCAGAATGAGCGTATGTTCCTGCTGACCTTTCTGGTGATGAACACCGGCGAGACGGAGCAGGAGCTGGAAACCAATGTGTTTCAAGCTTCCAGTATCGCGCAGAAGTACAACTGCAACCTGCGCCGTCTGGATTTTCAGCAGGAGCAGGGGCTGATGAGCTGCCTGCCGCTGGCACAGAACCTGATTGAGATTCAGCGCAGCATGACTACCAGCAGCACGGCAATTTTCGTGCCGTTTACCACCCAGGAGCTGTTTCAGACCGGGAAAGAGGCTCTGTACTATGGGCTGAATGCTTTGTCCAACAACCTGATTATGGTTGACCGGAAAAAGCTCAAAAACCCCAACGGGCTGATTCTGGGTACTCCCGGTTCCGGTAAATCCTTCTCTGCCAAGCGAGAAATCGCCAATGCGTTTTTGGTGACGGATGACGATGTAATTGTGTGCGATCCGGAAGCCGAGTACACGGCACTGGTGCAGAAATTTGAGGGGCAGGTCATTAAGATCAGCCCTTCCAGCACGCAGTATATCAATCCGATGGACATCAACGCGAATTATTCGGAAGAAGATAATCCGATTGCCCTGAAAGCAGATTTCATCTTGTCCCTGTGCGAGCTGATCGTGGGCGGCAAAGAAGGCTTGCAGCCGGTAGAAAAGACGGTTATCGATCGTTGCGTTCATCAGATTTACCAGACCTATTTTGAGAATCCGGTGCCGGAGAACATGCCGGTGTTGCAGGACTTGTATGAGGCACTGCTCAGGCAGGATGAAAAGGAAGCACACCATGTGGCAACAGCACTGGAAATCTATGTAACCGGTTCTCTGAACCTGTTTAACCACCGCACCAACGTAGATATCAATAACCGGCTGGTCTGCTATGACATCAAGGAACTGGGCAAGCAGCTGAAAAAGATCGGGATGCTGGTGGTGCAGGATCAGGTCTGGGGGCGTGTGACCGCCAACCGCAACGCAGGTAAAGCCACCCGCTACTATATGGACGAGTTCCATCTGCTTTTGAAAGAAGAGCAGACAGCGGCTTACAGCGTGGAAATCTGGAAGCGATTCCGTAAATGGGGCGGTATTCCAACCGGCATTACCCAGAACGTAAAAGATCTGCTTTCTTCCCGCGAAGTGACAAACATTTTTGAGAACAGCGACTTCATTTATATGCTGAATCAGGCAGCCGGTGACCGTCAGATTCTGGCGGATCAGCTGAATATCAGTCCGCACCAGCTGTCCTATGTGACCCACTCCGGTGAAGGCGAAGGATTGCTGTTCTACGGAAATGTGATTTTGCCGTTCGTTGATCGTTTCCCGACCGATTTGGAACTGTACCGGATCATGACGACCAAATTAACCGAAGTGCAGGAAGCAAAGGAGGCATAAGTGATGGCGGGCAAGAAAAATCCGAATCTCGGAGACAAGCTGCGGCAGGAGCGCGAGGGTGCGAAGAACACCCTTCGCAATTCCAGAAACAAAACCGCCGATAGCAGTACGGGAGACAGCAGCAAGAAAAAAGCGGAACACCGAAGGCAGATTCGTCACGAGGCCGATCTTGCTAAGATGGGCAGTAAGAAACTGAAATCAGAGCAGGAAGTAAAAGCGAAAAAGAATGCAGCAGCTTCCGGGAAAAAAGGCGGAAAGCCAAAGAAGCCGGGAAATCTTGCGGCAGATGCACTTTCAGCCAAGGCACATCAGAGCGTGCGCAATGCCGACCAGGATAATAATTCTGGTGTGGAGGCAGCGCATTTTACCGAAGGCTCAGCGGAAGGTGCAGCCCGTGCTGGTTACCGGTTCCAATATGGTCGAAAGCTGCGGCAGTACAAAAAGCTGGAGCGGTTGGAGAAAAAGGCAGATAAAGATGCCGTGGATTCCATCTTTGCGGAACGCATGAAGTCTGATCCGCAGGCTGGTTCCAATCTCTTTTCCCGATGGAGGCAGAAGCAGGCTATCAAAAAAGAGTATGCCGCTGCGAAGGCAGGTGCGGCTGCTGCGGAGAACACAGTAGCTGGCACAGCCAAAGCTGCGCAGGGTACTGCCAGCATGACGGAAAAGGCATTTCAGTTTGTGCAGAGCCACTCGCATATCATCATCGGCATTGCAGCCGTGGGACTGCTTGTTTTGGTGATTGCCGGGTCGGTATCGTCCTGCTCCGTCTTGATCAATGGCGGCGGCAATGTAGTGCTGGGAACTTCCTACACAGCGGAAGATGAAGATTTGAAAGGCGTGGAGACGGATTATACCAAGCTGGAAGATAAACTTCGCAAACAAATCGACCGTATTGAAACCGACCATCCGGGCTATGACGAGTATCGCTACAATCTGGCGGAAATCGGTCACAATCCCTATGAGCTTGCATCTCTGCTGACCGTAGAATTTGAAAACTATACGAGAAGCCAGGTGCAGGCTCGGCTCCAGAGTATTTTTGAAGCGCAGTATGAGTTGAAGCTGGTGGAAAAGGTGGAAATCCGGACAAGGAAAGAAACCCGTGTGGGTTATAGTTACAATCCGATCACCGGAACCGGACACACCTACACCTATCAGGTAACGGTACAGTATGAGTATAAAATCCTCAATGTGACGCTGCTCAATCGGGGCGTGGACTATGTTGCCAGAAATTCCGGCCTTACAGATGACCAGCTGCAACGCTACGAAGTCACATTGGATTGCCGTGGCAATCGGGATGACCTGTTTGCAGGCATCGCCTTTGCAACGCCGGATGGCGCGGGTTCCAGCGGAGAATATCAGGATTACGACATTCCGGGCGAAGCTCTGACGGATGAAAAATTCCGGAAGATGATTACCGAAGCAGAGAAATATCTCGGTTATCCCTATGTTTGGGGCGGCAGCTCGCCGAGTACCAGTTTTGACTGCTCCGGTTTTGTAAGCTGGGTCATCAACCACTGCGGCAATGGCTGGAATGTAGGCAGGCAGACGGCCAACGGTCTGATGGGAAAATGCGACATTATCCCGAAGAGTGAGGCAAAGCCCGGAGACCTGATCTTCTTCCAGAAAACCTACAACACCAGTGGCGCATCCCATGTGGGCATTTATGTCGGCAACGGGATGATGATTCACTGCGGCAACCCAATTTCCTATGCTTCCATTGAGACGAACTACTGGCGGCAGCATTACTACTGTATGGGAAGAATTCGATAAAAACAGGGCGTTTATTCGTCCGGAAAGGAAACGATATGAGCTTGAAACTGGAAAAGATTGCTGCGGAGCGGGAGAAAGCCCGCAGAAAACGCGATGAGTGGGAGGAGCGCAGAAAGGAATGGGACAGAAAGTACCACGAACAGGAAAACAGCGAAATCTGTGAAATGGTACATGCCCAGAGCCTGACCCCGGAACAGCTGGCAGTCATCATTCAGATGGCGCAGGCTGCGGTTCCCAACCCGGAAAACATGAAACTGGACGAGAAAGAAACGGAGGATATGGAATGAAAAAGATGATGGCAATGCTGCTTGCCAGCGTGATGGTGGCAGGAACCTTTGCGACTACTGCGTTTGCCTATACGGGCGATGATGTGCAGAAGAACACATCTGTCAGTACCGCTGCGCAGGAAGCGGATGCAGCAGGAAGCGCAAATGCAGGGAAAACGGACAATACCGACAGCATCGAAATCGACCCGGATATGCAGGTGCTGCCGGATGGCTATGAGGTTTCTACGGATGCGGATGGGAACCTGATCGTTACGGTGGGCGGCAAGGAATACAACATCGGCAGCGAAAAGTCTCGAAAGCAGATGGGTACAGTGGTGCCGGGTATCACCAGCCTGCATTTTCGTTCCGGTCCCGGCATGGATCAGGAGATTATCGGATATCTGCATTCAGGCGATACGGTGGAGATTGTCGAAAAATACGGTGACTGGTATAAGGTGAATTTCAACGGCAAAACCGGATATGCACATGGAAAGTACCTGAATGTCACGGATTCCGCAAATGACAGCAGCATGTTCAGTGAAGATGCTCTGAAGCTGTTTCTGGATCTGATGCAGGGCGGAATGTCATCCGAGGATGAGACGGAATCCAGTACAGCTTTGACTCCGGAAGGAAATATGACGCTGGTGGATGATATCGGTGAGGAAGAAGATAAATCCAGCCAGCAGTTCATTACGCTGGTGACAAAGGCGGGCAACACCTTCTATCTGATTATCGACCGCGATAAAGACGGCAACCAGAATGTGCATTTCCTGAACATGGTGGATGAGGCCGATCTGCTTGCACTGATGGATGAAGAGGAAGCCGCCAAGTATCAGGAGAAGGAGCCGGAAGTCACGGAACCTGCGGAAACCGAAAAGCCGCAGGAGACGGAGCCTGCACCGGAAGAGCAGAAAACAGAGAGCGAGCAGAAGAAAGCGTCTCCGCTTCCGATGATTATGCTGCTTCTGTTTGTGATTGGTGCAGCCGGTGTCGGCGGTTATCTCTATATCAAGATGAAGGGCGTAAAGCCTGCATCCAAGAAAAATCAACCGGACCCTGATGCGGATTATCACGATGAGGATGAAGACGCGCTCCAGCTGCCGGAGGATGACGGTGACGAGGACGAAGAAGTGGATGTAAACGAGGATTACGAAGCGGAATCGGATGATGAACCTGTCTAATTAAGACTGTGTTGACCTGAGGGGCGGCTGAGAAGCCGTCCCTTTTACATAGCTAAATGGTTTGTGAATGGAGTGTTTTGAGCAATGAAGCTATGGAAACTGTAGGTGATATCTGATAAAATAGAGAGAGAACAGTGATACAAATCGAAATTTAGAGGGAAAGAAAATCTAAAAACATCGAAAAAACAAGCATTTGCGGGCATGATACGAATCGTATCATGCATGTGAAAGAGCGTTTCTTTCATAGTTTTACACTTTTTGATAAGGTGGAGTTGTCGGAAAGACAAGCCAAAACAGAAAGGATGTAGAATTATGAAAAAGAGCGAAAAGAAGAATTTGCTGATTGGAAGCATATTCCTTGCAATGTTTGCAGTATGGACAGCTTTGATTCAGTCTGTGGATGTGCAGCCGCTTGGTCAAAACGGAACAAGTATTGGATTTGCAACATTCAATTGCTGGTTTCACCATTTCACAGGGGTAAACATGGCAATTTATACGATTACCGATTGGATGGGGCTGGTGCCTGTCGTAATATGCCTTATTTTCGCAGGGATTGGACTTGTACAGTTGATCAAAAGAAGAAGCCTTTTCAGGGTGGATGCAGATATCATGATTTTGGGTGTGTATTTTGTCATCGTGTTCTTGGCATATGCGATTTTTGAAATGATCCCAATCAATTACAGACCGATTTTAATCGAAGGAATTATGGAGGCTTCTTATCCGTCCTCAACTACCTTGTTGGTATTAAGTGTAATGCCTGTCTTGATCGAGCAAATCCAGCGTAGACTTTCTGGCATTGGGGTAAAACGAATCATAACGATTGCGGCAATCGCTTTTTCGGTATTCATGGTGACTGGGAGATTGATTTCCGGAGTACATTGGTTTACGGATATCGTAGGCGGTGTACTGCTAAGTGCCGGATTGTTTAAGCTTTATAAAGCGGCAGTTATGCTGGCATTAAAAGAAAAATAGAATTGGTATGGGAGGTGCAGGTTTTGGAATTTCATGAAAAGCTTCAGGAATTAAGAAAGAGTCGAGGTTTGACACAGGAAGAATTAGCCGAGGCATTATTTGTTTCCAGAACCGCTATTTCAAAATGGGAGTCCGGAAGAGGATACCCAAGCATAGATTCATTAAAGGAAATATCCAGCTATTTTTCTGTATCAATTGATGATTTGTTATCTGGAGAGCAATTGATTTTCATAGCAGAAAAAGAAAACAAATCAAATCTCAATGGCGTATGCGATTTGTTATTGGGGTTTGTTGACTTGTTTTCACTGATGCTGATATTTCTTCCGCTGTATCCCAAACCGGTCAATGGATATATCTATTCGGTAAATCTCTTAGGATATGTAGATGGAAATGCTTTCATAATCAGGATCTATTGGGCATTGTTTATCAGCTTGACGATTGCCGGAATCGTGAAAATACTGATGGTCTATTTCAAGTTTGAAAAGGGCAAAAAAGCGGTTACATTCATCTCTGTAGGACTCAGTATCATTGCTGTTTTGTTTTTGGCTATGGCGAGAGAGCCGTATGCGATAACAGTAACGTTCCTGTTATTGCTTATCAAAGGCATTCTGCTTTATAAGCAGGCTAAGGCAGGTCGATAAGATATTGTGCCCTGCAACTTCCAGTTTGTAGACCTAAAATAGAATACAGTTCCTTACATAGCAGTCATGTACTTCGGTGCCTGGCTGCTAATTTTTTTGCGAAAGGAGCAGTATCGAATGAAGCTTGTATTAGCGGAAAAGCCCTCGGTTGCCATGAGTCTCTCGAAGGTGATCGGGGCAAATCAGCGCGGAGACGGTTATATGGAGGGCAATGGCTACCTTGTCAGCTGGTGTGTGGGGCATCTGGTGGAACTTTCCCAGCCGGAAGCCTATGATGAAAAGTATGCCAAGTGGAAGTATGATGATCTTCCGATTTTGCCGGAACATTGGCAGTATCAGGTGTCCGCCAGCACGAAAAAGCAGTTCGGAATCCTGAAAAAGCTCATGCAGCGGAAAGATGTGGAGAGTCTGATCTGTGCAACCGATGCAGGGCGTGAGGGCGAACTGATTTTCCGACTGGTTTACCATCAGTGCGGCTGCAAAAAGCCGGTGGAACGGCTTTGGATTTCATCAATGGAGGACAGTGCTATCCGGGAAGGCTTTCAGAAGCTCAGACCGGGAACAGAATATGATGCCTTATATGAGGCGGCTTTATGCCGGGAGCGAGCCGACTGGATTGTCGGAATCAACGCCACCCGGCTTTTTTCATGTCTGTATGGGCAGACCCTGAATGTGGGGCGCGTGATGACACCAACGCTTGCGATGGTGGTTATGCGAGATGCAGCAATCCGGGCGTTCAAGCCGGAGCCGTTCTACTCGGCAGAATTAAAATTTCGGGATTTTCAAGCGGGCGGTGAGCGAATGAAAGAAAAAGCAGAAGCAGAAAAACTGGTGGCAGAGTGTTGCCAGGCAGGAAGTGCCATCATTACCAAGGTAGAGCAGAAAGAAAAATCAGAGAAGCCCCCGGCCTTGTTTGATCTGACATCGCTTCAGAGAGAAGCAAATCGGCAGCTGGGATTCACTGCCCAGCAGACCCTGGATTACACACAGGCTCTGTACGAGAAGAAACTCGTGACATATCCCCGTACCGACAGCCGGTATCTGACGGATGATATGGCACCGCTGGTGCCGGAACTTGTTTCTGTGATCCAGCAGAGCTTTCAGATTCAGGCGGATGTACCGGCACCGGTGAATGCAGCGCAGGTCATCAATTCTAAGAAAGTCACCGATCACCATGCCATTATCCCTACAAAAACAGCGGCGGGTTATGACATTTCCTCGCTTCCCAGTGGAGAACAAGCGATTCTTACTCTGCTGGCGGTGCGGCTGATTTGTGCGGTCGGAACACCCTGCCACTATGCAGAAACCATAGTGGAAGCGGAGTGCGCCGGTCAGAATTTCCGCACGAAAGGCAAAACAGTCACGGATATGGGCTGGAGGCGATATGCAGGAAAGCCGGTTGAAGATGCTGAGAAGAATGCGGAGGCGGGTGATCTTCCGGAGCTTTCGGAAGGCATGACACTGGAACTTGCCGGTGTCGATCTGAAAGAGGGCAAGACCAGCCCGCCTAAGAGATTTACCGAAGATCTTCTGCTTTCAGCGATGGAGAGTGCCAGCTCGGATGAATTTCCGGCCGGTGTAGAGCGAAAAGGCATCGGCACACCGGCTACACGCGCTGCCATCATCGAAAAACTGGTGCAGAAAGGCTTTATCGAGCGCAGGGGTGATAAGAAAACGAAATATCTTTGTTCTACGGACAAGGGAAATGCGCTGGTGACGGTGGTGCCGGAACAGATTCAGTCCCCATCCATGACGGCAGACTGGGAGGAAAAACTGCTGAAAATAGAACACGGCGAGTACGACAGCGATGCCTTTATGGGCGAAATCAGCAGCATGGTCAGCGGACTTGTTAAAACCTACGAGGCTGTAAAAGGTGCTGATGTGCTGATGCAGCCGGAACGGAAAGTCATTGGTTCCTGCCCGGCCTGCGGCAATGATGTCTGTGAAACGGCAAAGGGATGGTTTTGCAGGGATAAGGGCTGTAAATTTGCGCTCTGGAAGGAAAACAGGTTCTTTCAGACACTGGGAAAGCAGATGACAGAGGAACTGGCAAGCCAACTGGTAAATCAGGGGAAAGCACGACTTACCCATTGCTATTCCAGGAAGTCCAATCGTTACTATGACACAACCGTTTATGTAGAGACTGGCGAGGACGGTGCAGCAGCATTTAAGCTGGAGTTTGGAGGTAAAAAATGAGCATGAAAATGATGAATGCAGCTTATCTGGTGGATAATGTCGCTCTGCTTTCCTTGCAGGAAAAGCAGGACGGCGTGGAATTCCACTGCTTTGATATGAACAGTAAGGTGCAGACCGCCGAAGGACGTATTGGCTGGGATGTGTTGGATAAACAGCCGTTTTCTACGCTGGAAGAAAGCGCGAGGATGGCGGCACTCCAGAAGATTCCCCAGCTTGACGGTCTTGCCGTTGCGCCGGTAGCCCCGGAGATGCTGGAGCAGATGCGAGGCGGCAGAAAGGTTCTTTGGCAGATGAAAAAGGCTGATCCTGAGCTGGAGAATGCTAAAAATATCCGGTTTATCACCAGCAACTACGAGGATCGGTTCAAAATCCCGGATGGCAGTGCGGTGGAGGTCGAGTATCCGAATCGAAAATTCTCAGCCCGCTGCGAATATATGGACGAATATCATCTGCGCCTTGGGTATGATGTTCTGCACATCTGTCAGCTGGCAGAAATGCTGGAACGCGGCGGTGGCACATGCCGCCCGGAGCCATTGATTACAGAAGAACACAGCGCATGGGATTTGGGAAGCAAGGGCTTTCTTGCCATTCAGACCTGTGAGGACGGTTACGACTATACCTTATATCATAAGGACTTCACGGAAATTGACGGCGGACAGATCGACAACCCGGAAATCAGCATGAATGCAGCCAGAGACCAGATTCTTTCGGATTATGGGTTCGGTGGACGCACCATGACGCGGATTGACTATGATGAACTTTGTGATCGAGCAGAGGATGCAGAAATCAGTAGACGGGAATCTGTGCTGGGTAAACTCTCGGATCTGTCTTCCAGAACGGATACACCAGCGAAAGCTGCCAAGGCGAAGGAGGCGGAGAGATGAAATATAAGCTTACGAAGGCAGAGCAGGAAACCGTCATCAATTTTGACAATGAACTGGATACTGCCAGTATTTACACCCATGACAGCCGCCTGATTAAGAAGCTTCGGAAACTGCGAAAACAGTATCCGGAGCAGTTTGTTTTGGAGCATCGGGAGCAAGGGTCAGTCACTTATACGATTCCGAAACGCTGTGTTGGTATCCGACCGCCTTATAGTGAAAAACGACGGGAACAGCAGCGACAGGAAGCAAAGGAAAACGGCCTGCCGTTTATGGAGAAGGGAGAAATGAACGATGGCAAGAATTGAAAAATGGGATGAAGTGCATGGAAATCAGGCACCGGACGAAAGAATGATGGCATTTCTCGACAGCGCTACCGACCAGTATGCGATTTTGCAGCTTCGCCGCAGCGAGAATACGGTATATGAACGCTTTTCGTCTATGCGCGAACTGGAACGGATGGGGCTGGAACCGGATATTGACCATTATGAGGTGGTGTATACGGCTCCGCTTCTTCCATACAAGGATCAGAATACGATGTTGGAGGAACTGTATGCGAAATTCAATGTTTCCCGCCCTGATGATTTTACTGGGCATAGTCTTTCTGTGTCTGACATCGTGGCTTTACGGCAGAATGGTGTTGTAAGCTGTCACTATGTGGATTCCATCGGTTTCCAGGAACTGCCCGGATTTTTGAAACCGGAGAATTACCTGAAAGCCGCAGAAATGGCGATGGAGGACGATTACGGCATGATTGACGGCGTGATCAATAACGGAAAGAAGGAAGAACCGGCAGAGAAAGCATCGGTTCTGGATCAGCTGAAGGAAAAGCAGGAGGCGGTGCCGCCTGCGCCGCCTCGCAGGTGCTGCGAAGAAAAGGAGTTATAAATGCGTTTTACGGATGACGAATGGATGCTCATGATGCTTTACAGCCCTGGCACACGGACAGGGCTGATTGCAGAGCTTCAGACGATGCAAAAAAGTCTGACGGGCAGAGACAGAAACCTGCGCAGGTGGACGGCCTCGCTGCTTGCGAAACTGGCAGAGATGACAGATGCAGAATATGAGGCACTGGATTTGTATCCGGACGAATAAGAGAGAGGAGGAAAATAGACAGATGATGACGAAAACGGCTTATTATATGCAGATGGCACAGGAAGCTGCGGCACAGATCACTGGCAGCAAAGAACAGTGGACAGCGTTTCTGACCACATCCGCAAGGCTTTATAAGTATCCTTTTGCGGAGCAGCTGATGATCTATAAGCAGAGGCCGGAAGCAACGGCCTGTGCGGAGTACGATCTCTGGAATGATCGGATGAACCGCTATGTGAAACGTGGTTCCAAGGGCATTGCTCTTTTGGATATGCGTGGCGAGCAGCCGAAACTGCGGTATGTATTTGATGTGGCAGATACCGGAGAACGGAAGAATTCACGTCCGGTACAGCTCTGGAAAATGAATGCGGAGCATGAGCAGCCGATCATTCGAGCAATGGATGCAGCGTTTGATGTGCCTGCCGGTGCCGGATCTCTGGAAAATCACATTATGGAAGCGGCGGAACGCCTTGCAAGGGATTACTGGGAGGAAAACCACAGGCAGATCAGTGACATCGTTGCAGATTCCTATCTGGAAGGGTATGATGAACTCAACATCGGAGCTTCCTTTAAGAGAGCTGCCGCTGTCAGCATCGCATATTCCGTCTTTACCCGGACGGTGGGCAATGCAGATGACTATTTTGAGCACGAGGATTTTCTGGATATCTTTGATTTTAATACGCAGGCTGCCGCCAATGTGCTGGGAACTGCGGTCAGCGAAATGTCCAGCCAGATCTTCCGGGAAATTGAACGCACGATCCGAACCTATGAAAGAGATAAGCAGGCAGAAAGGAGCCAAAACTATGATGGAGCTGAATTACACGAAGAACGGCGATTACCTGATTCCGGACATCCAGTTGTCGGTGCAGGAACAGAAGCCGCTGGGCAAGTACGGGAGGATGCGCAGAGCGTTCCTGCAGGAGAACAACACGCTGCTGTACAATCACCTGATCCTAACCGAGAAGCTGTATCCGCACCTTTGGGAGATTCAGGAGACCGCGACCGCACGGATGGAGCAGATGATGGCGGAACTTCTGAAAGCGAATCCGGCACCGGACAAGAAATCGAACCAGATGGCCTGGGTGCAGCACATGAACATGCTGAAAGCGCAGGCAGAGGAAGTCATTCTGACGGAACTTATCAACAGCTAAATTTTATGAGCCTGTTTCAGTCCGAAGCAGAGCAGATTCAGAAAATTGATGCGGCGGCAGAAAATGCAGCCAGAGAAGCGGAGAGCGAAAAGCCCTCCGCTTTTGTCATTTCTGAGGATGAAATCGACCGGATGCTGCGGACAGGCTCCAATTTTGAGGGCGGAAAAATCCGTATTTATGCGCTGTATCAGCAGCAAGGGGACGCAAAAGAACGAGCTGCATTTCTGAAAGCGGAATATGGTATCGGTGGTCACAGCTATACCTTTATGGATGGCAGTCGCGGTTTTGCGGATTATGACGGGAAAGGCATTCTGCTTCGCAATTATGGTCATGACCGGGAAGTACGCCTCACATGGTCGGCGGTGGATAAGCGGTTAGACCGGCTTGTGGAAAATGGTCAGTACCTGACTGCTCTGGAAATGGAAGAGTATCGAAAGCTGGAGCAGGAATACGGCGCGCCGCTTCCTATGCCGACTGCTGCCCATGTCTTTCCTCCAACGCCACCGGAACACTACGATACTGGAAATGAGCATGTGGACAACATGCTGAATACGGCTGCGGATGTCTATGCCCGGAGTGAACTGGCGGCACCCCAGCGTTTTACCGTGATGGAGACAGACGATGGCTATGCGGTCTGGGATGATATTCAGGACGGCATTCATGTAGAGCCGGATGGTGTCAGCGAGGAGTTTACCAGCGAATGGGAGGCAGAGACCTACCGTCAGCAACTGATTAAAAAAGTCCAGGAACGGGAGGCCAAAGACTGGCTCTATGTTGAGCAGAGTAAACAGAATTTGCAGCAGGACATTCCATTCCCGGATGTGGAATCCGAAGAAGCACCGGAAGCGGTTCACGCAGAGGCAGATCCTCTGGTGCTGGAAATGCAGGAACACGCCAGAGAACTTGCCAGAGAGTCAGGCTATGCACCGAATGAACGATTTGTGGTCACGATGACCGGCGAGAATTTCCCGGATTCTAAGGATGCGTTTGCCATCTGGGATTATGTTAAAGAAGAGTATTACGGATATTCGGACGGAAAAGTGCAGACATTTGCCGATTATGTGAGTGCGTCAGAGGCGTTGCAGGAGATTCGCGGCAGGAATATGGAGGCTGAAAAAGAGCCTGCGACTGTGCAGCCAGAACCGGCAGCTCCGGTGCAGCCGGATTATCGTGTCGGTGATACGCTGTATCTGGACGGAAAGGCATTTACGATTGAAAAAGTCGGGCTTTTCGACGTGGAGCTTCGGGACCCGGATTCCGTGTATCCGATCTTCCGCTCGGAAAGCAAGGAGAATCTGGCAAGACTTTTGGGGCATGAGGAAAATGTTCACCTGCACAATCTGGTGGTTGATCTGAATCCTGGCAGAGAAAAGCAAAGTGAAGAACAGCACTTGACTATCCAGGAGACAGAACCGGAGAGCACTCATGCAGAAAACTACCGCATCAACAGCTTTCATCTCGGTGAAGGCAGCCCAAAGCAGAAATTCCGTGCCAACATGGATGCCATCTACACGCTGAAAGCCTTAGAAAATCAGCATAGGGATGCGACACCGGAGGAACAGGAAACGCTGGCCAATTATGTCGGCTGGGGTGGGCTGGCAGATGCCTTTGACGCAGAGAAAACTGCCTGGACAGGCGAATATAAGGAGCTGAAAGCAGCTCTTACGGAAGAAGAATATGCCGCAGCCAGGGCTTCGACTCTGAATGCGCATTACACCAGCCCTACCGTGATCCGTGCAATCTATGAGGCATTGGACGGTATGGGATTTGAGAAAGGCAATATTCTGGAACCTTCGATGGGTGTCGGCAACTTCTTCGGTATGCTGCCGGATTCCATGCTGGGAAGCAGACTGTATGGTGTGGAACTGGATTCCATCACCGGGCGCATTGCGCAGAAATTGTATCCGCAGGCAGAAATCAAGGTGGCAGGCTTTGAAACCACCGACCGGCGCGACTTCTATGATCTGGCCGTGGGCAATGTGCCCTTTGGCAACTACCGTGTCAGCGATAAGCCCTATGATAAACTCGGATTTTCTATCCACAACTATTTCTTTGCCAAGGCATTGGATCAGGTTCGTCCCGGTGGCATCGTGGCCTTTGTTACCAGCCGCTACACGATGGATTCCAAGAATCCGGACGCGCGAAAGTATCTGGCGCAACGGGCAGAACTGCTGGGGGCTATTCGACTTCCTAACAACGCATTCCGTGCCAATGCCGGTACAGATGTAGTGTCGGATATCATTTTTCTGCAAAAGAGAGACCATCCTATTGATATCGAACCGGATTGGGTGCATCTGGGGCTGACATCGGAGGGTATTACCCTCAACAGCTATTTTGTTGACCACCCGGAAATGGTGCTGGGTGAGATTACAACGGAAAGTACCCAGTACGGCAAGGAAGAATGTACGGTCATTCCGATTCCGGATGAGGATCTGGGAGACCAGCTGCATGAGGCTGTGCAGCATATCGGCGGTCACTATGAAGCGCAGGAGCTGGCACCGGAGGAAGAACTGTCCTTGCAGGGCGAAACCATTCCGGCAGACCCCAATGTAAAGAACTTCTCCTATGCGGTGGTGGATGGGGATGTCTACTTCCGTGAGAACAGCATCATGCGAAAGGCTGACCTTTCTGCGACAGCCACCGGCAGGATCAAGGGCATGGTGGAGCTTCGTACCATTGTGCAGGAACTGATCGACTATCAGCTGAACGATTATCCGGAGGACGCGATTGCCCAGAAACAGCGGGAACTGAATGTAGCCTATGACCGATTCGCCGATCAGTATGGGCTTATCAACTCCCGTGCAAATGCGCAGGCTTTTTCAGAAGATTCGTCTTATTATCTGCTCTGCTCTCTGGAAAATGTAGATGAAAACGGCAGGCTGGAATCCAAGGCGGATATGTTCACCAAACGGACGATTCGACCGGAACGGGCTGTTACCAGCGTAGATACTCCGGCAGAGGCTCTGGCAATCTCCATCGGAGAGCGCGGCAAAGTGGATTTGCCCTATATGTCGGAGCTTTTAGGTACACCGGGAGAATATGAAAAAATCCGGCAGGAACTGCATGGTGTCATTTTCAAAGACCCGATGACGCAGGGCGGCGAGGAAAACGGATGGGTGACGGCTGATGAATATCTGTCCGGCAATGTCCGTGAAAAGCTCCGTGTGGCAGAACTGGCTGCGGCTTCGGACTCTGCCTTTGCAGTGAACACGGAATATTTGAGAAAGGCGCAGCCGAAAGACCTGGATGCGTCGGAGATTGATGTGCGCCTTGGTGCCACATGGGTCAATCGGGATTATATCCAGCAGTTTATGGAAGAAACCTTTGAACCGCCGTTTTACCTGCGCCGAAACATTGAAGTGAAATTCTCTCCCATGACGGCAGAATGGCAGATCACTGGCAAGAGTACACCGAGCCGGAATGATGTTCATGCCTATATGACCTACGGCACCAGCCGTGCCAATGCCTACCGGATTCTGGAGGATACGCTGAATCTGCGGGATATCCGTATCTACGATACCGTGGAGGATGCAGACGGCAAGCAGAAGCGCGTTCTGAATAAAAAGGAGACCACCCTCGCCCAGCAGAAACAGCAGGCCATTAAGGATGCGTTCCAGAACTGGGTGTGGAAAGACCCTTATCGCCGTGCGGAACTGGTGGAAAAGTATAACGAGCTGTTCAACAGTACCCGTCCCCGTGAATACGATGGTTCTCATATCCGCTTTGGCGGCATGAATCCGGAAATCCGGCTGCGGGAACACCAGCAGAATGCCATTGCTCATGTGCTGTACGGCGGCAATACGCTGCTGGCTCACGAGGTAGGTGCCGGTAAGACCTTTGAGATGGCCGCTTCTGCTATGGAGGCAAAGAGGTTGGGACTGTGCCAGAAATCCATGTTCGTTGTTCCGAATCATTTGACCCTTCAGTGGGCAAACGAGTTCCTGCGCCTGTATCCGAGTGCAAAATTGCTGGTGGCAAGCAAAAAGGACTTTGAGACTGCCCGAAGAAAAAAGTTCTGCGCACGAATTGCCACTGGCGATTATGATGCGGTCATCATCGGGCATTCTCAGTTTGAGAAAATCCCGGTGTCCGCAGAACGGCAGGAGCGGATTTTGACTGCCCAGATTGATGAAATCGAAAATGCCATTGCTGAGATGAAATCCCAGAATGGCGAACGTTTCTCCATCAAACAGATGGAAAAAACCCGGAAAGGATTGGAGGCGAGATTGGAGAAACTCCGGGCAACCGACCGAAAGGACGATGTGATTACCTTTGAGCAGCTGGGCGTAGACCGGTTGTTTGTAGACGAGGCACACGCGTTTAAGAACCTGTTTCTCTACACAAAAATGCGCAATGTCGCAGGCTTGTCCACTTCGGAAGCGCAGAAATCTTCGGATATGTTTATGAAGTGCCAGTATATGGACGAGCTGACAGGTGGGCGCGGCATCATCTTTGCGACCGGAACCCCGGTCAGCAACAGCATGACGGAGCTTTATACCATGATGCGGTATCTCCAGTATGGCACGTTACAGCAAAAAGGGCTGACCCATTTCGACAGCTGGGCTTCTACCTTTGGTGAGACCACCACGGCCATTGAGCTGGCACCGGAAGGAACCGGATACCGGGCAAGAACAAGATTTGCAAAGTTCTTCAACCTGCCGGAGCTGATGAATATGTTCAAGGAAGTGGCAGATATCAAGACTTCCGATCAGCTGCATCTGCCGGTGCCGGAGGCAAAGTTTGAAACCGTGGTAGTGCAGCCCTCGGAGCATCAGCAGGCGATGGTGGCGGAGCTTTCGGAACGGGCGGCGGCTGTGCATTCCGGTGTGGTAGACCCATCGGTCGATAATATGCTGAAAGTCACATCGGATGGCAGAAAGCTGGGGCTGGATCAGCGGCTGATGAATCCGCTTCTTCCGGATGACCCCAACAGCAAGCTCAACGCCTGTGTGCGGAATGTGCTTCGGATTTATGAGGAAGGACAGTCGGATAAGCTGACCCAGTTACTGTTCTGCGACCTCAGCACGCCGAAGAACGATGGAACCTTCAATGTCTATGAGGATATCCGCGCCAAACTCATCCAGTCCGGCGTACCGGAGGAAGAAATCGCATTTATCCATGATGCGGATACCGAGGCAAAAAAGAAAGATTTGTTTGCCAAAGTCCGTACCGGACAGGTGCGGGTGTTGTTAGGTTCGACACAGAAGATGGGCGCAGGCACGAACGTGCAGGACAGACTGGTGGCCGTGCATCATTTGGATGTGGGTTGGCGGCCTGCGGACATGACCCAGCGAAATGGTCGTATCATCCGTCAGGGCAACCGCAACAAAGAAGTGCAGGTTTATCAGTATGTGACGGAAGGAACCTTTGATGCCTACCTCTATCAGACACTGGAGAATAAGCAGAAGTTTATCAGCCAGATCATGACCAGCAAATCTCCGGTTCGTTCCTGTGATGATGTGGATGAGCAGGCACTTTCCTATGCGGAGATCAAGGCACTTTGTGCAGGAGACCCGCAAATCAAGGAAAAAATGGACTTGGATGTAGATGTTGCAAGACTGAAGGTGCTGAAAGCAGATCATCAGAGCCAGCAGTACCGATTGGAGGATAAGCTGATGAAATATTTCCCTGCGGAGATTGAGAAAACACAGGGGTTCATCAAGGGCTTTCAGTCGGATATCCGGACGGTGGCGGCACATCCGCTGCCGGAAGAGGGTTTCTGCGGCATGGAGGTGAAGAGCACACGCTTTATTGAAAAAGCCGAGGCCGGTGAAGCAATCCTTGCGGTCTGTAAAGCCAATCAGAGTCTGGAGCCGGTACCGCTTGGCAGTTATCGAGGTTTCAAGATGGAACTGGCATTTGACAGCTTCCAGAAAGAGTATCAGGTACTGCTGAAAGGCGAGATGACCCACCGGGTACCCATCGGAACCAGTGCTGCGGGTAATATCCAGCGTCTGGACAATGCTCTTGCTGGGATTCCTGCAAGATTGGAAAAGGCAGAACAGCAGTTGGACAGTCTTAGGAGCCAGCAGGAAGCTGCGCAGGCCGAGCTTGGAAAACCGTTTCCCCAGGAGGCAGAACTGGCAGAGAAGAGTGCAAGACTGGCAGAATTGGACGCACTGCTGAATATGGATGACCGTGGAAATGATGATCCTGACCGTGAGAATACAACAGAAAAGCCGTCTGTCCTGGCAGAGCTGCGTGATCGTGCTGGTCGCATTCCGCCGATGACACATCGGGATGAGGAGGTGGCACTATGAGTGTTCGGGAACACTGGATCAATGTCCGGGTGAACCCGGAAGAGCTGGCGAGGATTCGTGAAAAGCAGAAGGAATTGGGTATTCGGAATACCGGTGCCTATATGAGAAAGATGGCGATGGACGGGTACTGCGTAAATCTTGATTTGTCGGATGTGGCGCAGGTATCCATCCTTCTTCGCCGATGCAGCAACAACCTGAATCAGTACGCAAAACGCGCCAATGAATCTGGAAGCATCTATGCGGAGGATATCCGGGATTTGCAGAGACGGCTGGATGAACTCTGGGAGATGCAGAAGCTGATCCTGAAGAGGCTTTCTGGTATTCGCTGACGGCGCAAATGTGCGGGATTTCTACAGCACATGGCACAGATGAAACTGTCTGTGCCGTTACATATTTCTTGGTCTACCTGTTGACATCGTGGTGTTTGGCAAGCAGGTACGATAAAATGAAGATGAAAAGAAAAACGAAGGGGTGAAATCCATGAAGATCGTATGTTTTTTGTTGAAGCTGGTGCTGAAAATCCTGTTGCTGCCGGTTGCGTTTCTGCTGCGATTTCTATGCTTTATCTGGAATCTGCTGATGCAGCTATCCCTGTGGGTGCTTTCACCGGTTATGCTGTTCGTTCTTGGCTGCGGCATCTATTCGGTGGTTCGGGCGAGCTGGACGGATGTGTTCCTGCTGACCCTGATTGAGATGGGACTGTTCGCAGCTGCGGTTGGTGCGGGCGGCATCATGGAACTGATGGAGCGGCTATGTGAGCGTGTAGAGGATGTTTTGACAATTTGAGTTCAGGAGGGATTTGATGGATATTCAGTTTATGAAAGATTATTATGATTTACGATACGAGGAAACAGATGGAGAGAATCATTTTGTGAATGAGACTGCTTATCAGGAAAAACAGTCTGAGCAATCGAAGATGGAAGACCAGCTGATGGAAATGGTGGGCGGCAGCGAATCTAATGTGTGGAAGCTGTACGAAAGCATTATGTGCGTCTATTTCGATATGGAAGAGATCATCAAGCAGGCCGTTTATTTGCAGGGAGCTTATGATCGGGAACGGATGTTAAAATGAGAATAGTGAATTGGTAAGAGCTGCCTTCGGGTAGCTCTTTTTAGATGGAGGAATATGAAAAATGGCGGCTACAAGACTAATTGCGCTGCATATCAATAAAGGAAAGACGGTAGCGCAGTGTCTGGCTGACCGTACTGATTATTCTGAGAATGCAGCAAAGACGGAAGATGGAAAATATATCAGCGCGTATGCCTGTGACGCAAAGACCTGTGATGAAGAATTTCTGCTTTCTAAACGGCAGTATGAGCATATCACCGGTAGAACCCAGGCGCATGATGTGATTGCATATCAGATTCGGCAATCCTTTAAGCCCGGAGAAATCACGCCGGAGGAGGCGAACAAGGTTGGGTATGAGACAGCCATGCGATTCACCAAGGGAAAACACGCATTTATCGTGGCTACCCATGTTGATCGTGCGCACATTCATAACCACATTATTTTTAATTCGACTACATTAGACTGCACCAGAAAATTCCGAGATTTTCGCTTGTCAGGACTTGCACTGGCAAGGCTCAGTGATATCGTCTGCCTGGAACATCGGCTGTCGGTCATTATCCGGAAGCCCTATGGGGAGCGGCAGAAGAGAACGGAATACCCGGAGAGAAAATCGCAGCGTGATGAAATCTGCGAGGCCATTGATACGGTATTGGAAAGAAAACCAAAAGACTTCCGGGAACTGATTGGTATTTTGCAGGAAGTAGGGTACGAGTATAAAGATGGAAAACAGCCTGCACTGCGGGGAAAAGGCCACGCCAGATTTGCTCGTTTCCGCTCTCTTGGTAAAGGATATTCGGTTGAAGAACTATGCGAAGTGATTGCTGGAAATGCGGTTCATAAAAGCAAATTTGTAGAGAAAACTCGCACAAGCGCACGGTCGGCGCAGGTGCATCAGAAGGCGGAGCTGTCGTTCCTTATAGATGTCCGTGCCAAAATGCAGGCAGGCAAAGGCGCGGGATATGCACGCTGGGCAAAAGTCTTTAATCTGAAGCAGATGGCGAAAGCTATGATGTTCATGGAAGAGCATGGAATCAAGAGCTATGCAGAGCTGAAAGAAAAAGCAGATGGGATTTCTGAAGAATGCGATGCGTTGCTGGAATCTGTAAAGGCAGATGAGGCACGGATGTCGGAAGTGTCAGTGCTGCGGAAGCATCTAATCAATTATGCCAAGACAAAAGATGTTTTTGCCGCATATAAAGCATCCGGCTACAATCGGGAGTTCTATGAAGCCCATCGGGATACGCTGGCCTTACGCAGCGCAGCGAAAAAGGCGTTTGATGGTTATAAGAAAGAGAATGGCTCTGACAAAAAGCTCCCGCGCATCAGCGAGCTGAACGCAGAGTATGCGATGCTTCTGGAACGAAAGAAAAGCTCCTATGCAGAGTATCGCAAGACCAAATCGGAAATGCAGGATTGGCTTGTGGCACAGAAGATTGTGCAGGAAATCCTGAAAGAGGACGAACAGAAAAAAGAGCAACTGCATGAGCAGGAAGTGCGGCAGGAAGAAGAAAATAAGGAGAATAGTAGATGATGGAATGTCCGGTGCAGTGTGGGCGTAATGCTCATGCTGCACCGGGCTTTTTTTCTTTGGCAGGAACTGCCGTTAAAGCATCCGGAACGGATGCGCAGCTCGATGCCGCAGGCAGCGTTCTATGGGGATTGGGGAGTTTCCCCAACAAGCAGAAAATCGCTTTCGTGTCACGAAAGCCCTGCTTGCCGATGTGGAGCAGTACGAGGATTTTTTCGCCGCCCTTGAAAAAGCGTCCCCCGTCCCGATTGCATTTGAGCAGATCACAAACGGCGCAAATGGGTATTTCAGTTTGACCGACAAGCGTATTGCAATCAAAGAGGGCGTGAGTGAATTACAGGCGGTAAAGACCGCCATTCACGAAATCGCCCATGCGAAGCTGCACGACGTAGACTTAAACGCCCCGCCGGAGCAGCAAAACCGCGTTGACCGCCATACCTGCGAGGTAGAAGCGGAAAGCGTCGCTTATACGGTTTGCCAGCATTTCGGCCTTGATACTTCCGATTACTCTTTCGGCTATGTGGCTGGTTGGAGCAGCGGCAAGGAAATGACCGAGTTAAAAGCGTCCCTTGAAACAATACAGACCACCGCAAAGGAACTCATTACCGAGATTGAGGGGCATTTTACCGAGTTGCAGCAGCAGCGGCAAGCCGAGCAGGAGCAGGGCGATACCTTTTCCATTTATCAGTTAAAGCGCGGGGACGAAACAAGGGACTTGCGCTTTGAGCCTTATGACCGTCTGCAAGCGGCTGGACTTACCATTGACCGGGTAAATTATGAACTCGTCTATACTGCACCGCTTACAAAGGATATGACGCTGGGCGACATTTGGGAAAGGTTTAATATCGACCACCCCGCCGACTTTAAGGGGCATAGCCTTTCCGTTTCCGACATTGTTGTGCTTCATCAGAACGACGAGGACACCGCCCACTATGTAGACAGTATCGGTTTTCAGCAAGTGCCGGAGTTTTTGCAGGAGCAGCAGACCCCCGTATTTGACAAGCTGCCGCCCGAACAGCAGCAAGCCTTGTCCGACACCGTACAAGACACTTTGCAAATGCTGGTTGACGCAGACAAGCGGATTTATGGCGACGTTACGGGCAAGACCCTTGAAGCAATCGCGGCGCAAGGATATTCCTACAAGGACGGGCAGCTTGAAAAGCAGCAGCCGGAAGCGACCCCCGACAGCCTTTTGACGGGTGAAACCGTTAGAACGCCGAGGGGCAATTTTCATATTACCGATATGAGCCGTGAACAGATCGAAGCGGCGGGATTTGGTTTTCACCATGCGTCGGAGGACGGGAAGTATCTCATTATGGGGAATGGCACACAGGCTTATGCCATAGCCGCCGAGCAGCCGCAGCGGGATAATCCCTTAAAGCACGTCGAGGACACCATAGAGCAGAACGACAACAATTTTGACGGGCTTATCAACAATACGCCGCAAACGCCCACCGTTGCAGATTTTGAGCAGCGGGCAAAGGCGGGGGAAGCGATTTCCGTTACCGACCTTGCAAAAGCGGTAAAAGCCGAGAAACGGGAACAGCCGCAGAAAAAACCGTCCATTTTGAAGAAGCTGGACGAATACAAGAAACAGGCGGCGCAGCAGCCGAAAGATAAACAGAAAGAGCATAAAAAGGATTTGGAGGTTTGATAGCATGAATACCCGCTTTACCATTGAGGAAGAAAACATTGTTGCGATCTACGCCGAGGACAGCCGGGAAACAACGCTTGAAAATATCCTTGCCGCCATGCCCTACATGGACGAGGATATGCGCCAGCTTGCCGCCGCAGCGGTGAACAAGCTGCAAGCCATGACGGACAGCGAGTTTTCCGAAAGGGAGTTTATCTTGACCGACGAGGAATAGCCCATAGAGAACAGGGGCGCGGTTGCCGATTTCCGGCACCGCGCCCCTGTTCTTTTTTTGTCCTTGCGTGGACAATTAGAAAGCCGTTTTTGCGGGTTTGAATATACTTTATCGTCTATGTCGTTTTCATGCGCTGGAAGCCGCAGAAACACAGGCGTTTTCAGCCCTTAACATTCCACTTGCCACCCCATGTTTTGCGCCTTATCGCTCCTGCTCCCGCGCCCTGCTTTGGGACGGGTAAAGAATACTATCGACGTTCTTTTTGACAACGCCGTATTCCTGCATTTGCTTCTTGGCTTGCCGATAATCTTCATACAATTTGGTTTTCCTGTCGTTTAAGCTTCTATACTCCTTGCGCAGCGCGGCGAGATCGGGCAGCTTCTTTATCTGCATTTCCTTTAATGCCCTTGCCGCAGCTTCAAACAGGATAATTTCGCTTTCATGCCCCCGCAGATACTTTTCCTTGTCCGGCGATTTTCGGTATTCATCGTAAATCGGTTTTAACTGTCGGTATGTGGTGGTGTGCTTGATAAGCAGCGACAAATCAGACATACGCTGTTCCACTTCCTTAACCGCCTTTGCCGCCGCGTCATGAGCGGTCATAATATCGGCTATCTTGCTTTCAAGTTCGCTATAATACTCAATCTTGTTTTCGGTTAGGAAGTTCATGCTTTTAGCAGCCTGTTTCAGATTATGGATTTTTGCCCACCGTTCATAGCCCGCCGACTGTTGGGCTTTGATACTGTTTTCAAGATCGACGACAAGCCGGATTTTCTTATCTTCCCGCAGCGTTTTTGTTTTGGCAACATACACGCCCTTGATACGCTCCTTTATCGCTTCTTCCGTATAGGCCGCGCCGAGCGTCTTTGTGCGGGTAAACCGTTCCTGTCCGGCAGCGCGAAAGGAAATGTATTTGCCCTGTTTGATTTCATACCCCATTTCCTGCAAGCGGCGCAGCAGTTCGTCAAAATCTTTCACTTGGGGAATGAGAGTATCTATCGCCGTTTTCAGCTTTGCTTTGTAGCTTGTCCCTTGCTTTTCGGCGGTGTATTCTGCATAGCTTTTTCCCTTGTCCTGTCCCGGTACGACGACGGATAGCCCATGCTCTTTACATATCCTGTCGCTGGTGCGCCGGATAAAGTGATAGCTTTGCTTGTTGGAATGGTACTTTTTGTAGTCAACGAAGCTAACCGCGTTGAAAATCAAGTGATTATGCAGATGGTCTTTATCGACGTGAGTTGTCAAAACAAACTCATACTTGCCGCCTAATACCGCCCCGGCAAGTTCCATGCCGATTTTGTGCGCTTCTTCCGGTGTGGTTTCTCCCACCGCAAAGGATTGTATCAAGTGCCGCCCTAAATGTGTGCCGCGATCTCCGGCAGCTTCCCGCGTCCATGCAAACTCAATATCGGCGGTTTCCAGCCCGCAGCCGAAAGAGGACGCAAGCAGCTTCCCGTCTGTCTTTTCGGGATTTAAGATATAGTCTATCGCAGCCTTTAAGGTTGATTTAATAGGGTGCGTCTTTGTAACCGCCATATCTCGTCCACCGCCTTTTTAATGTCCTCTATATCCTGCCTGTAAACCGTCCCCGTCGCATTGGCGCGTTTTGCAATTTGGTTGATGTTCCGGCTCACCGCTTGCAGTTCCCGGATATATGCTTTTGTGTCGCTTCGGTCAACGACAAGAATATACCCGTCTATCGCCATTTTACGGAAGTATGCCCCATACTGCTTTATGGGAAGCTGCTTCATCTTCTCGTCGATCAGCCGCTTTTCTTCTTCCGTAACGTAAAACTTCATCTGTATATTTCTCTTTCGGTTTTCCATTTCCGCACCGCCTTTCGGTATAAGGGTTTGGGATTATCCCAACAAGCATTTTCCGCAAACGGGTACTCGTTTGCTGTGCTTGCTATCTACTCCATACCCCCACCGAAAGGCGGTATTTGTTGCGCGTTCCTTTGATTTTGGACGCAAAAAAAGATTGCAGCCGCCATGCGCTGCAATCTCCCGATTTCTCATATTGTGAGGTTAATCCTCTGCTTTTTCGACTTCCGTTATCTCCCTTGCTGTTGCGGTTACAATCCGTATGCCTTTATCGCTCATACCGTCCAGCAGCGCGTCAAGCTGCCGCCGCCCGGTGGATTTCTCCGCATTGCTGTTCGGGAAGAAAAATTGATCTACCGAAATATGATACCGGGTTACAAGGTCATAGAATACCTGTAAACTCGGCTGTTGTCCCTTGTTCTCGATATTCGCAAGGTAGCGCGGGGAAATATATAACTCGTCGCTTACCTTTTTGCGGCTCTCGCCGTATTCATTTCTCGCGGCTTTTATAGCTGCCCCGAAAGCCTTAAAGTCGTACAATGGTACGGGTCTTTTTGCCATTTTCATTCACCCTGTTACATTTTACAGTTCACCTTTCTTTTTGATATGTCCACACAATTCATATCATTAGGTTAAATACTTCCTGTTGTGTATTGACAGTAGACTGATTTTCTGATAAAATAAAATTTATGTAAAAGGAGGCGGCGTTTATGTTGCATAGCATGCGTATTAGATAAGCATTGAAAAAAAGGATTTTCCCATTTTCAACATGGGCTTTTTTGTCATGCTTATTTTGCGGATGCTATACAAAAAACTAACGACGTATAGATATAGTATAGACATAGTGCAAGCTATGCCTTAGTTTTGTTGTACTGCTCTGTGCATTATAAATGCAGGTCAATGCTCATGTTGAGGATTGACCTGCATTTTTTTGTGTAAAAAGGACGAGTGAAATATAATGCTTAAAAAATATTGGATAAAATGTCCGATTTGTAACGGAAAGACGAGAGTTCAAGTATTTCATAATACTGTATTAAAAGATTTTCCTCTTTTCTGCCCTAAATGCAAATTGACGCATATCATTGATGTAGAAAAATTAGAGATTGTAATCAAAAATACAGAAAAACAAACTTTTATTATTTAGAAGACCTGCTAACAAAAGTCAAGAAAAAAATTCAAAAATTTAAGCAGCACAAAAATGGCGCACCCAAACAAGCCACTTTGCATCTGAAATTTCAGATGGTGGCTGTCCGTAGATGATGAAACGGCATTATGCCTCGTCTAAGGCGTCCAAATAAGCTTTAACAGTTGCGTAGTAAATGCGGAGGAATTTGTTCGCCGAGGCCATCATGTAAACCTTGTAAGGCTTTCCTTCGGAACGCTTTCTGTCCATGAATTGGTATATGGGTTCATCTGGCGGAGCGTTCTGCAAGTAAATCCCCATTACGAGAAATAACGTTCTGCGCAGCGAGGACGAACCACGCTTAGAGATGCTTCTGCTGTAAACATCCATCTGCCCAGACTGGTACGGAGGGGCGTCAATACCCGCAAATGCCACCAAGGCTTTCTTGGAATGAAAGCGGCGAACGTCTCCGATTTCTGCCATGAGCTGTGGACCGAGTGCCGGGCCAACGCCAAATATCTTCATTACCACCGGATACTCCGGAAGCGAAGCTGCCAGTGACTGCATTTCCTGCTTGAGAGAGGCCAATGCCGTTGAGGTTACCCGGAGCAGAGAGACAGCCTGTTCCACCAAAAGCTTAGTGGTGTCTGTCTTTGGCATGACACCAAAATGGCCGCAGGCGGAAGCGTAGATATCCAGCGCCTTATCCTCGCTGAAATTGTAACCGAGTTTCTTACACCACTTCTGATATTTGGCAACAAAGACTTTCTCAGAGCTGCCGCAAACGCACTCACAGTGCCAGAATGTGGCTACAAAGTCCACCCACTTCTCGCTGCCGTCAGCGCGTGGAGGGCTTGAAAACAGGCGATTTGCGTCAGGGAAAGCAGTATCCAGCAAAGAAATTAGGTTGTTCTTCAGCATGGTTTGTACCTTGGAATACTGCTGGTACTGCCTGTAGCAGTTTTTCAGCATCAATCGGGTATCTTCTTCCGGAACGTACCTCGGTAAGGCAAGCCAGTGATCGAGACCGTAGTTTGCCAACTTGATGGCATCCTTCTTGTCGGTCTTGGCTCGCCGCAAACTGTTGTTCCCGTAGCCATGCACCAACATTGCATTGACTACTGAAACGTAAAAGCCGGAGTCATTTAGTAACCAGGCTACCGGCAGATGGTAATTACCCGTGGCTTCCATAACGACACGGGTCTCACCGGGCAGGCTTCTAAGCAGCTTTGCCAGCTCGCACAGTTCGCTGTCCGTGTGACGAACTTCAAAGGGAGAGACCGCCACTTCTCCAAAGGGGCGCATGACGGCGATCATGCTTTTGCCTTTGGAAACATCAATGCCAACAGAGTTCATGTATCTACCTCCAGTACAAAATCGCGCAACCGGAACCCATCTTTTACTCATTGCCGATTCAATCTATTGGGTGACACGAACTCCCCGGCATTGCGGTAGGCTCAACCTGCTTAAATCGAACGCTACAATAAGAGGACGGCTGACAGTCTTCTGAACGGACACGAAAGCCCAAGAAAGGAGAGGTCAGCCGGTTGCTCCTCTTATTGTAGCTTAGGCATGAGACGGATGAAAGCCGGACTGGCTGCCCGGCTTTCCTGTCCAAATTTATTGTAATAGAAAGGATATAAAAATGAAACGTTTACCTAAATATACGCCTGCGGAAGTACGGAATGATCCATACGGATTTACTTACAAAGAAATGTCGGAAGTTATTGGCGAGAATGAAGCAAAAGCCTTATATGAAGAATTATATAAGCAATTACCACGCAAAAAAAATCTATCAATGTTGGTAAAAAATATTTGCAAAAGCAGTGATACTGAAAAGTATGTTTACGAACTGAAAGACAACAAATACATTGAAACGGTTTTTATCAAGCGGCGAGATGGTGGAACTGTTTGCGTGAGCACACAAGTCGGTTGTCCTGTTGGTTGTATTTTTTGTGAGTCCGGGCGAAATGGCTTTGTTCGTAATCTAACATCGTCAGAAATCGTACAACAGATTATATTGTTGCGTCGAAAAGTAAACCGTATCGTTTTTATGGGTATGGGAGAGCCTTTATTCAATTATGACAACTTGATAAAAGCAATCCATATTCTCCGAGATAGATATGGGCTCAACTTTCCAACCGACGGCATTACCATATCAACAGTTGGTCCGGTCGATCAATTAAAAAAATTGCGCGAGGAACATCTTAAAATTCAGTTGACAATATCTTTACACGCAGCAACACAATCTGCAAGAAATCGTATTATTCCTCACATGCGCATATATGCTATTGAAGATGTTGTTAAGCAAGCCTTATCCTATTCTGAAAGGCATAATCGCAAAATTGTCTTTGCGTATTTGCTTTTACCGGGTATAAATGACCGGCCCTCAGATGTAAGACAACTTGCAAAATGGTTTCGGGGCAAAAAAGTTATGATTAACGTGTTACAATACAACCCAACAAGCAATTCAAGAATTAAAGCACCACAGAAACGGGAAATAGTTGCATTCAAACATCAATTAGAGCAAGCAGGACTTGAAGTTACTATGAGAGTTTCTCATGGCAGAGAGATTAACGCGGCTTGTGGACAGTTAGCTAACACATATAATAAATTCAAAAAAAAATGATTAAAAGTGCCAGACGCATAGACGCAGAGCCGATAACGCATTAGGTCAAAAAACCTATGTGTTATCGGCTTTTTTATTTAATATTGCGCAAAAGCCGCTGTTCCCTATTATAGAATGGATTGCGGGTAGTGTATTAAAGTCGCCCTTTTTTAAGGATACGGCGGTATCGGGGAGGTATCGCCGTGTCCATTTTTATTTACTGTAACCCGCCTAATGCTTTGCGGTCAAAAAAAGCTATGCTCCGCAAGCGGGATATTCCGGCTATGAGTATGAACTGTCAATACATCTAAATACTTCTTACATTTCCTTTGCGCTCGTCCGCGTCTTGCGGACGGGCGCATTTTGCTTTTTTCAACTTTTTTCTGAAAAACGCACTCAAGAGCCATCTCCCGAACGGGTACGGAGCGAAAGGGGCAGAGAGGACAAGCCCTTAACTCCCGTCCTCTACTCCACGCGGGAAGGAGGTGAACTCTATGGAGCTATCTTCTTCCGACAAGGAAAGAATACAACATCAGTACGACGCATTAGCAAAGAAAACTTTGGTTGGCGAAGCGAAAAGCCACCGCCGCACTCTTGCGAAACGCGCAGCACGCGAAGTACCTTTTTCGGATTTGAGCGAAAGCGAACTCGCGCAGCTTTTCACAACGGACGAATACAAAAGCGATTATTTCCGTTTTCAAGTGTCCGGCTTTGATGTACTCGTCAAAAATGAACTGCTTGCCGAAGCCCTTAACGCTTTGCCCGAAAGGAAACGCGACATTATCCTTTTGTCCTACTTCTTGGACATGAGCGACGCGGAAATTGCTGAACTGCTGAATGTTGTACGCACGACGGTTTTCCGGCACAGGAAATCCGCGCTTGCGAAAATCAAACAGTATTTGGAGGGAAAAGCAGATGATGAATACCGTTAGGAAATCTGAAAATCTGTTGCCGTTCCCTGTCATTTCCGCAGCGGCAAACGGCGACACAACCGCCATGTGCGCGATCTTGAAGCATTACGAGGGTTACATAGCGAAACTTTGTACCCGCACGCTGAAAGACGACGCGGGCAATACCTATTCCTATGTGGACGAGGAAATGCGTAACAGGCTGCAAGTGCGCCTTATTACCCGCACCCTTGCTTTTCATGTAGGATAATCTTTTAGCCCATGCGGGGAGCGTGTCCCCTTTCCACGCTTCCCGTTATGGGCTATTTGTCGTTCCGTAACAGCACATCGGAAACGGTGTACTGTTACAGGCCGACAAAGCCTATTGTTCCTTGACAAAGAAAGCGGCCTTTGGTGCGCAGCATAACAGGCAACGGGTACATTCCGTCTGTACCGAGCCGGGCGGCGGGTACGCCATGACCGCTTTTCCCCGTTGGGGAAAAGTCGAGCGAGAACTACCGCGCCGTAAAACAAGTTTAGCAGCTTGTGGGCGACGACATACAAGGCGGCACAATGATACTCCCGCGTTGAACACCCTCAAAGTATTGCGCGGCGCACCCATAAGCATGGGCCGGGGTGAAACTCCCGTGAGGTTGCAGCTAACAACCGCCCGTTTTGCCTTTTGACGAATATAGTTTATCCATACAGGAAAAGGAGGTTTTTCTAATGGATAAAAAACAGACAATTACAACCGAACGCAAAATAGGGAAAATCACCTATCTTGTTCAAGCGTTGCCGAGTGAAAAGGCAACCGATACAATCCATAAAAAGATTGAAAAACTCATTGTAAAGGATTTGCAGAAAAAGCCCGGAAATCCGGGCTTTTTAGCGTCCGAGTAGTGCATTAGGCGGCGGGATATGGTATAATGATAGCAACACATTATACCTGTTTATTCGGCTGTCGGAAAGGAGGACTAATGTTACAGTCGAATAAAATCACCGCCCTTTACTGCCGTTTAAGTCAAGAGGATATGCAGGCCGGAGAAAGCGGAAGCATACAGCACCAAAAAATGATACTTCAACGCTATGCGGACGAACACCATTTTTTGAACACAAAGTTTTTTGTGGACGACGGATTTTCCGGCGTGAGTTTTGAGCGCGAGGGGCTGCAAGCGATGTTGCAGGAAGTGGAAGCCGGACGAGTGGCGACGGTTATTACCAAAGACCTCTCCCGTCTTGGCAGAAACTATCTGAAAACGGGCGAACTCATAGAGATTGTATTTCCCGAAAACGGAGTGCGCTATATCGCGATTAACGACGGAGTTGACACAGCGCGGGAGGATAACGAGTTTACCCCCTTGCGGAACTGGTTTAACGAGTTTTACGCCCGCGATACAAGCAAGAAAATCCGTGCAGTTAAACAGGCACAGGCGCAAAAAGGCGAGCGTGTCAACGGGGAATATCCATACGGCTATATCCCAGACCCGAACAACCGCCACCACCTTATACCCGACCCGGAAACCGCGCCGATTGTCAAACAGGTTTTCGCTATGTTTGTTAGCGGCGTGCGTATGTGCGAAATCCAAAAATGGCTTGCGGAAAACAAAGTCTTGACGATTGGAGCGTTGCGCTATCAGCGCACAGGACAGGCGCGGTATCAGCGGGCAATGATCGCCCCCTATACTTGGCCGGACAAAACGCTCTATGACATATTAGCAAGGCAGGAATATTTAGGGCATACCATAACCGCGAAAACTCACAAGGTATCCTACAAGTCGAAAAAGACCCGGAAGAACGAAGAAGAACAACGCTATTTCTTCCCAAACACCCATGAGCCGCTTGTTGACGAGGAAACCTTTGAACTTGCGCAAAAGCGGATTGCTACCCGCCACCGCCCGACAAAAGCAGCGGAGATTGATATTTTTTCCGGCTTGCTGTTTTGCGCTGGTTGCGGACATAAGATGTATTACCAACAGGGCGTAAATATCGAGCCGCGCAGGTTTTCCTATTCTTGCGGCGCATGGCGCAACAGGGCAAGGACAGGCAGCGAGTGTACCTCTCATTATATCCGCAAAAACGTACTTCTTGATTTAGTGCTGGAAGATATGCGGCGGGTTTTGCAGTATGTTAAGGAACACGAACAGGACTTTATCTGTAAAGCTACCGAGTACGGCGACATGGAAGCGAGAAAGGCATTAGCGCAGCAGCAAAAGGAACTTTCCAAAGCACAGGCGCGTATGACCGAACTTGACACGCTTTTCCGCAAGCTGTACGAGGACAACGCATTAGGCAGACTGACAGATGAACGGTTTGTGTTTCTAACTTCCGGCTACGAGGACGAAAAGAAATCCCTTGCCGCAAGGATAGACGAGTTACAACAGCAGATCGCAACCGTTACCGAGCGAAAAAGGGATATATCAAGGTTTATTCAGATTGTCGGGAAATACAGCGACATACAGGAATTGACCTATGAAAACGTCCATGAGTTTATCGACCGTATTTTGATACATGAATTAGACCGGGAAACCAACACCCGGAAAATCGAAATCCATTACAGCTTTGTCGGACAGGTTGATACCGAGCAGGAGCCGACGCAAGTTGTCAACCATGACCGCCGTAACATGGTAGATGTAAAAAGTATCGCTATCTAACCCCAGCAAACAACAAGCCGGATTTCAGAATTCAGGTAAAAGGTTTGTTCGGGACAGAAGAGAAACGGTTTGAAGTGGTTGGCGGTGATAAGAAAAGACCAGCAACCAAGAAGAAATCCGACCTGGGCTGGATTGATCGGCTGGAAGAAATAGATGCTGCATTAGATGATTTTTGATGGCGATGCAGTGTGGAGGAGGTGCGGCTAAGTGACCTGGGCTGAATATTATGAGCGATATGACGGATGGCAGGAAAGTACTCAGTATAGCCGTCTGGCCTCTATCAAGGACTTCGGACCGGATGGAAGTCCATCTGAGGAAATATGTGACTGCATTCAGTATGTGGATACGCGCACAGCGACCAGCATTCTTCGCAGAGCATTAGCAGCGGGAGTCCGGTTTCGAGCCGCGGAAGTTGCGGAGATTGCAGATAGCGGGCAAATCGAAGATGAAGAAGCACTGGAAAAGTTGATTCAGACAGCTGTGGATGCTTATACGGGGGAACAGCTGGATACGCTGCTGAGCTGTCTTCCTGATCCGGAACCGGTGTTTGAGTTGATTGATAAGATTACTTCCAAACCAACGCACTTTACAGAGGAGGATGTTCTGACACTGCTTCCTAATCTGCCAGATGAGGAATCCATCTATCAGTTGGTCAACTCGACAGATGCGATTTTCACAGAAAATGGGCTGAATGAGTTATGTGATTATGGTGTGGACGAGTCTCTGATTAGGAAGATTTCAAAGCGCAGTGGCATTCCGTATGCTGATCCAGATGAGCCTGACGAGGAAATTTCGCTTAAAGAGGCACAACCGAAGAAGCCGGGACTGTTCAGCAGTATACTAATGGGAATGGCTCTGGCTGGCAGTCCTAAGCCTAAAAATACAGGCAAATGCACGGGAGATTGTGCTCATTGTCCTCCCCACTATGGTTATCGCTATGGGCGATGGTATTATGGACATGGGCATACACATGGCTGCGAATTCTGTGGAAATGGAGGATGCAGTGGGAAGTGCAACATAGATTGACTTCGCTTGCAATGTGGAATGACACGCCAAGAATTATTTACATGGATACGCCAGCAGTACGGCACAGAGCCGGAATACCCCTGGCATGACTGGAATGCGGTGCTGCGGCACAACGACAATAACAAATGGTATGGTGTAGTTCTGGAAGTATCTGCTGATAAGTTGGGACTGCCGGAAGCAGGCATCATTGATGTCCTTAATGTGAAAAGTGATCCGCTGCTGATAGGCTCTCTTCGTGGGCAAGACGGCTATTTTCCAGCCTATCACATGAATAAGGAAAAATGGCTTAGTATTCAGCTTGGCAAACCAGAACTGGATGATGCCATCAAAGACCTGCTTTCTTTGAGCTATGAGCTGACGGCACCGAAGAAGCGCAAACCAAAGTCATCAGCAAAAAATCCGGGAGATTTCGCAAATGGCAAAGAAAAAGAAACTGACGAAGGCTGAGCGAAAGGAAGCTCGCCTCCGAAAAGGCAAGCAGTGGCTGCTCACCTATACCGGCTCACCGAAAAAGATGAACAAGCATTACCGGGAACGCTTTCATGTGGATGCTGTGACTGCCGCTAAAGATTTGCAGGAGCTTGGAGTCAATTATACACAAGAGCAGCTTGACCAGATTAAACAGGCTGAAGAACAGCGGCTTCGGCAGCGGAGAATGGAGCGGGAAGCGAAAGAACGGGAACGGCTGGGAGAACTGTATGAGGACTGCGATGGTCGTTTTGCCTTTATCGCCGGATATACAGATGGCGGCGCACCGTATGGTGTGATGTGGGAAGAAGTCGGCATTGATCCGGGACTGCCGTTCGAGGAAAAAGTGAAGCTCTATCACATGCAGATGTTAGGCTGATAATTGTGCAGACGGCATCTGCACAATTTGCAACAAAAAAGAGGAGCCGGTCAAGGCTCCTCGAAGATACGTTATTTCAAAAAGTTGCTTTTATGTTCCAGTGCGTGCAGATTATAGCCAAGTGTGGCCAGGTGTGCTACCTTCAGCGCAACCAGATTGATGTCAGTGGACATCGCGCTGGCGATCTGCTCGGCTGTGTATCCATACTCATAGATGTAACGAAGGACTTCGTTGCTGTCCATCAAGATCTCCGCTGCTACGATGTTCGCTTCATATTCCGGTTTGGATTTCATGTCGTAGAGCATGAACTCATGAATCGGGGTGGTTTTCGCCATATTCCGGTGAAGCTGATCATGCCCTAATTCATGTGCGCACACGATGCGCAGCATGTTTTCATCCAGACTGTTATTCAGGAAAATAAAGCGATTTCGCTTAATCACCCGGTACATTCCCTTCAGGGAACCAAAATTTTCGCAAAGCATAACATTGATACCAAGCTGCCTTGCAATTTCAAAAGGGTCTCTGGAACCGTAGCGTTTTACCAGTTTCTCACCGACCCGTGAAAGCTGTTCCGCATTCATCATACCACCTCCAGTTTACAGTATAGCGAAAAGTGTGTACGATAAATATCACTGATCGGATTTTTTACGCCTCGTTTTCGGGGCGTATTTTTTATTGTTCTCTTTGGCAATCCAGTAGGCATCGGTCAGAGCTTTATAAGCTCCTTCGATGGCATCTTCGCTTAATTCGCCGCCAGCGAACATACCGGTCACTTCGCTGACCAGTTCTTCAATATCTTTGGCTGCTTTTGCGCCACCTTTTTCATGAGCTTCTACGACATAGGTGCCGCTGCTTCCCAGCAGGTACTCGGTAGTAGTATTCAGCGCATCTGCAATCTTCTGGATCGTGACCATATTGGATGGTTTGCGGCTGCCAAGCTCATAATTCTGAATTGTGCGGGCGGTTACACCGGCCTTCTCTGCAAGTTCTACCTGAGTTAAATTGGCTTCTGTTCTTTTTTCTTTCAACCTTTCTTTGAAGACCATAGGAATACCTCTTTCTTTTTTGATGACGAACACGAACACTTTTTCATAAAAACCTATTGACACGAAAAACTGTGCTTGCTATAATGACGATGAAAACACGAAATACAATTCGTGTAATTATAGTATCACAAGAAATGCTGTGTGTCAATGCGTTCGTGAAAAGTTGTTCGTGCTTTCACGAACGGAGAGGAGGAATACGGGATGCAAAGAGTGATTCTTCATTGTGATATGAATAATTTCTATGCCTCTGTCGAGTGTATGCTGAACCCGGAACTGAAGAACAAGCCGGTGGCAGTGTGCGGTTCTGTGGAGGAACGGCATGGTATCGTACTTGCGAAGAACTATGCAGCAAAGGCGTTTGGTGTTTCCACGGGGGAGGCAATCTGGCAGGCAAAGCAGAAGTGCCAGGATCTTGTGATCGTGGAGCCGCACTATGAGCAATATATGAAGTTTTCAAAGCTGGCTCGTGAAATATACAGTCGCTATACCGATCAGATCGAGCCGTATGGGATGGACGAATGCTGGCTGGATGTGACCGGAAGCGGCTGCATGGGAACCGGATTTGAAATTGCAGATGAGATTCGCAGAACGGTTAAGTTTGAATTGGGACTTACGATTTCCGCAGGAGTGAGTTTCAACAAGATTTTTGCCAAGCTTGGGTCGGATATGAAAAAGCCGGATGCGATTACCTGCATCGAAGCAGATTCGTTCCGGGAGAAGATTTGGTGTCTTCCCGCCTCTGACTTGCTTGGAGTCGGCAGAGCGACCGAGAAGGTTCTGTCCGGTTATGGGATTCATACCATTGGAGAGCTTGCTGCAACATCGGATGATTTCTTGAAGTGCCGCCTTGGAAAGAATGGACTGGCGATTAAGAAATATGCCAATGGACTGGATGATTCGCCGGTTATGCGTTCCGATTATGTCTCCCCAGTAAAGAGCATTGGGCATGGGATAACGACCATGCAGGATTTGGAGAATAACGCCGAAGTCTGGTGTGTCATGCTGGAACTGGTGCAGGAGATCGGAACCAAGCTGCGAACACATAAGAAGAAAGCCGGCGGAATAGCGATTTCCATCCGTAACAACGAGCTTTACACGAAAGAGTGGCAGTGCCGGATTAGTATTCCGACACAAAGCCCTACTTATCTGGCGAAAACTGCATTTGCATTATTTGCAAAAAACTATCAGTGGGAACACCCGATTCGTTCAGTGACAGTTCGGGCAATCAACCTGTTTGAAGAGGATTGTCCGATACAATACGACCTATTCACCGATGTGAAATCACTGGATCGCCAGGAACGGTTGGACGCAGCGATTGAGCAGATTCGATTCCGATTCGGGAAAGATGCGATTAAAAATGGGGTACTTTTTCAGAAAAGCAAGATGCCGACAGAGCGAAAGGTGGATTTGGTTATGCCGACAGGAATGATTGGTTAATACAGCACCGGTAGAATCTGGTGAGTTCTTTGCTAAAAGAAGTCAACACATTCGCCGGTTTACAGAGGAGGAGCGTAGAATATGTCGGAACAGAAGTGTAGAAAAGTATATGTACCTGTGAATTTGGATGTGGATGCCGAGGGAAATATCCGCCCGCGCTTGATTCGGTGGATTGACGGACGGGTGTATGAGATCGACCGATTGAAGCATAAGTGTCGGGCTGCTTCCACGAAGGTAGGTGGCTGCGGAATCCGCTATACGGTCATGATCGGTGGGCATGAGAGTTTCCTGTACAACGAAGATGAAAAATGGTTCGTTGAAGCAAAGGAGCCGTGCCTATGATCCTTTCGCAGAAAAACATAGAAGAAATCGCTGTTGCAGTGATAAGAGATTTTCAAAAGTCCTTTTTCGGCAGCGAAGCAGATGATCCGGCAAGATTCGCACTTCCGACACCCATTGATCAGTTTGCATCCGATTATCTGAACCTGAAGGTGTCATTTCAAAAGTTGTCCTCGGACGGAAGCATCTATGGTCTGACCGCGTATGTGGATACAGAATATCAGATTGAAGTCGATGGAAGTCAGAGGAGCATCTTCCTGAAAACCAATGATGTGGTTCTGGACAAGAGCTTCATTGAACCGGAGAATATACGGAAACTCTGCGGAAAACGCAGATTTACGCTGGCACATGAGTGCGCTCACCAGATATTGTTTCAGCTGGATGCCGATGACCGAAAGATAGCCTGCCATAAGAGACCGGAAGTGAGGAAAAAAGGTTCCCGCGTTCTGAGAACGCAGGAAGATTGGAACGAGTGGCAGGCCAATTCGCTGGGAGCTGCCATCCTGATGCCCCAGTCAGAAGTGGATCGGGCGATGTGGTTCATCAACAGCAGAAAGCCTCTGACATGTTATGGATGGCGTTTTTATAACAAAGACCAGGTGAAGATAGATACTTTCTGTGGTGTCTTTGGCGTTTCGAGATCGGCAGCTGCTATCCGCTTGGAACAACTGGGCTATCTGAACCGGAAAAAGGATTATGAATATCGTGATCCATTGGAGGTGTGGCCATGAGCAGGAATATCAGAGTATCGGAACCATCTGCGGAAATGCAGATTAAAATCATCCGGGCAAAGGATGCGATTGCTTCGCAAAAGCCCAGGATTGTCAGGTGCCCTTATTGCCGACACAATTCAATCATCGTCTTTGAGGATACCAGAGGACATGTGCAGACCAAATGTAAGGCCTGCGGACGCGAGACCGTCTTCAATGTTTTGGAGATGAGAAGATTACGGAGATTGCAGCTCTACTATTCGTCTTTGAATGGTTGAGATGACAATAAATAACCCTATTAACACAATTTTATAAGTCATAGCTGTGCTGTGGAGCCGCTGACAGGCGAAGTCTTCCGAATGCCGCATGAGACAGAATTATGGGATACCCATGTTCTGTTTTATCGGCACAGGATTTTTCTTCACCGTCATGCGGCTCTTTTTTTGACCTTCCGTCGATCCGGTTCTGTACCGGCTGTGCGGAAGGAGAAACGTATGTATTTTGACGCAAAAGAGTTTGGTAAGAGACTTCACGATGTTCGCACTTCCCGTGGCATTACGCAGGAGGAACTGGCGGTTCGCCTGGGCCTGGCAAGCAAGCAGCATGTCAGCCGCATGGAGAACGGTGAACGCAGCTGCTCTATTGACTTGCTGATTGAACTGTCCTGCATCCTCCATGTCAGCACGGATTATCTTCTTATGGGCAGCGAGCCAAGCAAAGAGGAAGTCAAAAATGATCTTCTTAGTATTATTTCGGAGCTGTCTACGATTGCGAAGAAAATCTAAAAAGCATTAGGCGCAATATAACTGCTGACGGCGTAGAATCATGGTGGCTATCTTGGTGGATACCTTGATGGGTGTCATCCTCTAAGTTATCATGGGTTGCGTCATAGGACTTATCATTGGCTGTACCCATGATAGAGTGAGCATGAGTGATTTGAGCACCCTCACTGCCGTGGGCAATAAGGTGGATACAAAGATTCAAAACTGTGTGTGGGATGTCCGGCGATTTATCTTGCTCACTAACTTGGTCATTGACTAAGTTTTTCTGACTAAGTTGGTAATTTACATTTTTCAAGATGACTCTGAAATCTGTTGCCGTTGAGAAAATTTTCGGATTATATGCCGCTGTATATCCAGGCGGCTTTTCGGTTTCCCTGACGATTTTGCGTAGGCCGCTTCCATGACGCTCCATGTATTTCATGCGTTGGAACGGGTCAGCAATCACAGGGCTTGCCATATTGAACGGATACTTTTTAGTGTCAAAAACAAATCAGAAAATAAAAACGGAAAATCCGTTGATATTTTCTGATTTGCGGCGTATAATAAGATTATAAGAAAATAAAAACAAAAAAACTGTTTTTAGAGGAGGACTACCTATGAAAATACTCCGCATCACCGCACAAGGACTCCCATTATTCAAAAAAGACTTGGATATTTGCTTTTATACGCAGCAACGTGTTTGCGAAGAGGACAAAGATAGTCTTTACCGTTTGACGGATAATTACTATCTCCACTCTGCCTGTGCTTTCATTGGAATTAACGCATCTGGCAAGACCTCGGTATTAAAGGTCATTAGCTTGGCCTTAAATATTGTGAAAAATGAGCCCATCAATCATGTGGAGGCAAAAAGCATTCTTGGCGGAGCGAAGAATGTTACAATCCGCACATATTTTTATGATAAGCGTAGCTACATCTGCTGCTTGGAAACTGTAATTGCGGCAAAGAAGTCGAAAACAGGGGAATATGTGTATTCGATTCTGTCTGAAAGCCTTTGGGAAAAACCGATTGCAACCGTTAAGTCGAAAAAGTATCTGACAGATTTTACAGGAATGAAGCCTGTAGAGCAGCGCAATAGCGATGAAGCATACCTTTCTGATGATGTCAGCTTTGTCATTGCACATAATAAAAAAGCGAATGATACAGTGGAAATATTCAGCCTGCTTTCCTATACGAATGTGAATGTGCTTCCATTTACCGAAGATATTCCATTGGAGGTAATTGCGCTTCTCGATCCGACCATTGAGAAATTGTGTTTTGAGCAGGCAGAGGGAAAAACATTTATCCACTTGAAGTTTAAGGATGAAGAAGAGATTATCCTGAATAATGCGGCAGACCTTGAGCAGTATCTGTCCTCTGGTACGATTAAGGGTATTATTACATTCTCGATGGTAAAGGAAGTTCTTCATTCAGGTGGTTATCTTCTGGTAGATGAAATAGAGAATCATTTCAACAAGGAAATTGTAACGACCTTAGTGCGCTTCTTTATGGACAGCCGACTGAACAAAAATGGCGGAACGCTTATTTTCACTACGCATTATCCGGAACTGCTGGACGAATATGACCGAAATGACGGAATTTGTATCGTTAGAAACCGTAATGGCATTACAGCAGAAAATCTGAGCTATATATTGAAACGTAATGATATTAAAAAGAGTGATGCTTACCAGAGCGGCTTCCTTGAGGGAACAACGCCAGCATATGAAGCGTATATGCGCTTGAAGAAAAGCCTGGCTGCTTCAATCAAATAAGGAGGCGGCAGAATGGAATTAGCAAAATACAAGGCGTGTATATGTGAAGGCTCTGCCGAAGAAGCTATTATCGACATACAGGTTGATAATGATCTTCTGATTTTCAACAGAGAAGAAATGTTGGAAGAACGTGTCATTCGTTGCAGAAGTGCTAAACGATTCGAGGAGCGATACTTACGGAAAGGATTCGATGAGCAGATTTCTGTGATACGGATTTTGGATTCTCGCAGAGAGGAATTTCGATTGAGTAAAGCATATGAGCAGAAAATTGACGTGGTAAATGTCATTACTGCTCCAGAAATTGAAATGCTGATTATTCATGCGGAAGGAGCATATGATCAGTTTAAGCGTTCTGGAAAAAAACCAAGCGAATTTTGTAAAATAAATCTTCGGATGCATGATGTGAAGTCGTATGATTTTGTGAAGCAGTATTTCAGTAATCCTCAGCTCTTGGTGAAAGCCATAAAAGAGTATCGCAGAACAGCAAATATCCCCAAAGGAGAATACAGCTTGTCTGATTTGCTGAGATGAGCGTTGCTTTTTTGATACATTAGCCGTGACTCAAATGGTCACCAGGAGATAAACGGGTACCAGTTTATAGAAAATAGAATAGAATCGTCTTTGATGCCTCGTTGGGAAACCAACGGGGTATTTTTTTGCCTCAATCCGGCTGTATAGAACACTGAAAAAGTCAAAACGAACCGTATGTAGTCCTGCAAGGACAACCAAAGTGCGCCTACGAGGCCAACGCGAAACCGGAGGATTCTTGTTAAACTTACTTTGTAAGGACGAAAGTCCGAATGTCCCTTGAAAACTGAATACTCATTCTTCAGGTACATTCCTGTTTGGTCGAGTCTTCGACTGCACGCCATGAAGCCCATCGGGGCGATAGCGGTTTCGCAGAAGCAAATGCCGGATTGCAACCGGCGGCGGTGTTAAAGCCAGACAGGGACAATGATACTTCCGTAATTCGCGGTCCGGCCATAAGGAAGGCGGGATGGTTAAATTCCAATGGAGCAGTGAAGCACACTGCCGCCTGTGAGAAATCCTACATCTCTGGGGTGATAAGAAAAAGTACAGAGAAACCATATTTTCAGAAAGCGCTGCCGGGTGCTGTATCAGCATGATACCTGGCAGGCTTTATCCATATCAGTGTATGGAGATTGGAGACAACAGCATATGAAAGAAAACTGGGTTTATCGGCGAGGTGATTTATATCTCGCCAATCTCGGTGTTCCGGTAGGATCAAAGCAGGGCGGTGTTCGTCCTGTTGTGGTTCTTCAGAATGATGTCGGCAATTATTATGCGCCGACGATCACGATTGCTCCGCTGACATCGAAAATTGAGAAGAAGCGAAAACAGCCAACGCATTTCTTTCTCCGTAAAGCAAAGGGACTGGCAAAACCGTCCATGGTATTGGCAGAACAGCTCGACACCTGCGACAAGATATGCGTGATTCGCTATCTTGGGCGGGTAAGTAAGGGGCAGATGCGTGGGATTGATGAAGCTGTAAGGATTCAACTTGGATATTACATTCCGGAACAAGCAGAGAAAAAAAGACAGGGCAAATGCCGAAAGGATGGCGAAGAAGGCGATGGATAAACTGATTACAAGGAAAGAAGCAGCCAGTATACTGGGAATCAGCGTAAAAACACTGGATGCTGCAAGAACAGACGGTTTGATCTCCTATGTTCAGTATGTGGAAAACGGCTGCGTTTATTTCACGGAAGTGGGGATTCAGGAGTACATTGCAAAATGTACGCACCGTGCAAAACCGATGGAACGTGCTGCGACATATCGCAAACCTCGAAGCTTTCGGCGGTGAAAATCGACATCGTTGAGTATGGACGATGAATCCGCAATAATGAAAGCATCAACAGGATTGGAGGTAATGATATGGCGGCAAGAAGAATGATGCTTCCCGATTATGGTACGGTGAGTATGAAGGGAACGCAATATTATCGAACCCGTGTAACAGATCAGCAGGGACGGCGGGTTTCCTTATATGCAAGAACGAGAGAGGAACTGTACCAGAAGGAACAGGAAGCGATCCAGCAGATTGAGAACAAGACGTATCGCCGCAGTACACCTACAGTGGAGGAGTATTGCGAGAAATGGCTGCTGATGCAGTCGGCACAGATCAGGATGACAACGCTGATTGACTATACATCGAAAGTGAAGAACTACATCATCAAGCCATTGGGCGATATGCATATGGGAGATGTAACAGCAGATGACATTCGCCTGGCACTGTTGGAGGCATCGAAAAAGTCGGCATCCGTGTACAAATCAGTGAACGTTCTATATAAGTGTATTTTCACGGCAGCAATGGAGAGTAAGATCATTGATGAGAATCCGACCATCTATCTGAAGAAGAATGTGGGCGGGATTCCCCAGAAGGATCGCCTCCCGCTTACGGATGAGCAGGTGGATAAGCTGCTGGATGCCATTTACGGCTTACCGCCGTATGTGTTCGTGATGCTGGGGCTGTACGCAGGATTGCGGAGAGAAGAAATCCTCGGACTTCAATGGGATTCGGTGTATCTTGATTGCGAGGCTCCGTACCTTACCGTTCGGAGAGCCTGGCATACGGAGCATAATCGTCCGGTGATTCTGACAGAGCTGAAAACAAAGGCAGCGCATCGGAATGTCCCTCTGCCGGACAATCTTCTGGAATGTCTGAAAGAGGCGAAGAAGACATCGACATCGGATTTTGTGGTTGCAAACCGGGATGGAGACCCGTTGTCCTATACGCAGTTCAAGAGATTATGGCAGTATATCGTAACCCGTACCACCAAGGAACGCTGCTATTACCGCTATGAAGATGGCAAGAGGGTGAAGCATACGGTGAAGCCGGTTCTGGGGCAAAAGGCAGCACACAATGGAAATGTGGTTTACAGTCTGGACTTTGAGGTGACTCCGCATCAGCTGCGGCACACCTACATTACGAATCTGATTCATGCTTCGGTTGATCCGAAGACGGTTCAGTATCTTGCCGGTCATGAAAGCAGCAAGATCACCATGGATATTTACGCCAAGGTGAAATATAATCGCCCAGAGCAGCTCGCAGGAGTGCTGGAAGATGCTTTTGCATCGTGGGATTAAGAGTAAATCAGAAAGAAATTAGGGCAGGGATGGTCAAAAATCCCTGCCTTTTTACATACATTCGACATCCTTGAAGGAAGTGCTGTACGCCATGATAATAAAAGTGACAACACGCAATGTATGAAGATAGATAGGAGGAGAACACATGGCTAAAGGGAAAAAGCGTCCTGCTGAACTTCCGGAATACGGAACAGTGATGATGAAAGGGGTACAGTATTACCGCACCCGGATTACAGATGCAGACGGAAAGAGAGTGGCGATTTACGGGCTGACACGCGAAGAATTGTATGACCGGGTGGAAGATGCCCAGAAGAAAATCGCGGAAGTGGTTTTCCATAGAGAGAATCCGACCGTGGAAGAGTACTGTGAAAAATGGTTGCTGATGCGGTCTGGAACGGTAAGAACTAATACGTTGGAAGGATACGCACGGATGGTGAATCGGTACATCGTGGGTCCGATTGGACAGATGTATATGGACGAGGTGACCACAGATGACCTGCGGCTGCTGATGGTTCCGTTATCAAAAGGTTCTTCCGGAATGTATGGTCAGCTCAATATGCTGATTAAGAACATTTTTAATTCAGCAGAAGAGAGCAAGGTGATTAAAGAGAATCCATCCAAAACGATTTGCGCAAGAGGCGGAAAGCCAGCGAAACGGCGCGAGGCTTTGACGGATGAACAGACTGCTATTTTGCTGGATAGCATTCGTGAGCTTCCACCGTATGTCTTCGTGATGATCGGTTTGTACGCGGGATTGCGTAGAGAAGAGATCCTTGGATTAAAATGGGACTGCGTATTCCTGGATGAAAAAACGCCGTACATTTCGGTAAGGCGTGCATGGCATGTGGAAGGCGGTGAGCCGGTAGTCAACACGCTATTGAAGACACCGGCAGCAAAACGAGATGTTCCGATTCCAAAATGCCTGGTAGCCTGTCTCAAGGAAGAAAGGGAAAAATCAGAATCGGAATATGTGATCTCGAATTCGAAGGGAACTGTTTTGACGGAAACACAGTTTGTGAGAGTCTGGAAGTACATAACAGTCCGTTCTACTGCAGAACGCTGTTATTACACTTATGTAAATGGACAGTCCATCAAGCATAGAATAAAGCCAAGGCTTGGTGAGCATCAGCCGAATAATCCCAAACTGGTGTATACGATGGACTTCAAGGTGACTCCGCACATGCTGCGGCACACCTACATCACCAATCTGATTTACAAAGGTGTTGATCCTAAGACGGTGCAGTATCTGGCAGGCCATGAGAACAGCAAAACGACTATGGACATCTATGCGAAAGTCAAGTACAATAAACCTGAGGAATTAAGCAGCGTTGTGAATGCTGCATTCGGGCTGCGTTAAACTGCACCAAAAATTTCGCGATTTCGTGGGTTTACCTATGGGTTTACTGAGAGAGGAAAGCCCGAAAAACCGCATGAATACTGGTCTTTTTGGATCAAGGTCAGGTGAATACGGTCTCAAAGCAGCTCGTCGCGCTCCGCAGTTCAGCAAGAGATAATCGACTGTTCAGACTATATCAAAAGGTTTACAAAACCCCGGAAAATCAAGGCTTTCCGGGGTTTTCTTATGCCAAATGGGCTGATATAGTTTGACCAAATTTGGCAAAACGGGAGCCGATTTCACCCAATTTTTAGTGGTCCGCATGGGACTATACCCTTTATGATGCCGCGTCCATGAAAGAGCTGGATGGCGGTCAGCTGGACACACTAGGGCTTTCCCGCAAAAATGCAGTTCTCCAGATTTGTGATGATAACGATCCGGACAGCACTTTGCTCAGACACGCACCCCTGTCTATGATCGAGACCTTGCAGGATCAGCTGAAAAACCAGCCCAAAGCAAAACATAAAAAAACAGCACCCAAAAAGAGTGCGGAAAGGGAGCTTTGATATGGGAAACTTTACTTTTGAAGAAATGAACCTGATGTGCATTTACAATACCGGCAGCCGTACCGGGCTGATTGACAGCCTGCGTGAAATGCGCGGCGAGCTTTCGCCGGAGGAAACGGAACTGAGGGAGCTGACCGACAGCTATTTATTCTACTATTTTTTCAAGTAGAGTTTTACTAAAAAAGGATGTAGCTCCTTGACAAGATGATGTATAATGTACTTTGTGTAAATTAGAAAGCACCAAGGAGTTTTAGAAATATGAAAAAGCTAATAGAAGTATCATTAAAATCTATCATTTTCTTTGTTGGATGGGCAATTTGCGCATCAGTTATACCGATTCCTGATATTGACAATGCAGCGTTGTGGAGGTTTTTTGCAGAACTAATACCGTTTTTAGCGATTGTTGTTATGACCGTCATTTTGGGGTTTGTAGATCATAAAAAAACCAAGTTACATCTCACACAACGCCCTGTCTATAATAGTACATTAGGAGGGATAGTGGGACTAAGCTGGTTAGGTATATCTGTTGGTATTTTGCTTTTTACCGGGTCTGCGCGGATAGAAGATACTAATCATATTTCTATGCTTTGGCTCTGGATACTATCAGCCTTTATCAACACAATTATGCAGGAAATGTTGGTTCGTGGTTATCTATATCAGATGATAAAGAGAAACTACAATGCAGTTGCGGCAACTGTTGTGTCTACCATGCTGTTTACTTTTGCACATGGAGGTGCTTTTGAAGCGGGAATTCTCCCTGTTTTGAATGTTTTGACAATGAGTTTGTTTATGACAGCAGTTTTGGAATATACAAATTCTTTGGTTGCTCCTATAATCGTTCATTTTCTCTGGAATAGTGTAGGAGCGATTATTTTGGGAGGAGTATCACTTGCAGAGGACTATCCGCATTTGTTTAATATGACATTCGGTGGCAATCAACTGCTATCTGGTGGAATTTATAAAATTGAAGGCAGTGTTGTAGTATTTGTTTTGAATGTGCTTATGATAATTGGATTTATTGTGGCAAAGAAAAAGAAGAATATTGCATAAGAAGCCATAAAGCAACAAGCAGGAAATCTTTTAGGTTTCCTGCTTTTCTTTTACCCAAAAACCGAAAGGAGGACAGAATACCATGCCAACCAAAGCTGAACTATATGCACAGATGGCGGACAAGGTGGCAACACATCTCACGGGGAGCTGGCAGGAATGGGCGGGGTTTCTCACCACTGCTTCCCGCCTTTACAAGTACCCGTTCCATGAGCAGCTGATGATCTATACCGTACCGGTTTATGATATGGAGCGAACGATCTGTGATTTGCTCAGAAGCCGAAGTAGAATTGAAATTCAAACATTTCAGGGGGCATTGAAAGCGTATGCTCGTAGAAAAGATAAGAACCTGCGAGCTTTAATGCAATATGCTGGGATGTTTAAGGTGGAAAAGATTTTACGGCAGTATTTGGAGGTGCTTTTATGATAAAAAAAGACAGATTGAAGTCATTGACACTCAGAAAAAGAGCCGAAAGAGATTTTGATTGAAGATTTTGCAGAAAAAATGCAAAATCAATCAATAGATATTGATTTGAGAGTTTTTATTGATTCCGTGGTATAATATTTTAATAGCACCTAAAGTAAGGAGGGTACAAAATGGATAACAATTTGCAAATAAATCAAAATGCAGAACAGACCTATCATTCCATTTGCCAGTCTATTGTATCAGCACAGCATAGGTTAAGTGCTGCGGTGAACTCCACAATGGTAATAACTTATTGGGAGATTGGGGAACAGATTTATAAAGTGTGTGGAGAAAATGACAGAGCAGAATATGGAAAGAAGCTGCTTCAGTATTTATCTGAACAGCTAACAGCAGAATTTGGGAAGGGATTTAGCGTACAAGGACTGCGTAATATGAGGCAATTTTATTGCACCTTTCCAAATCGCTCCACACTGTGGAGCGATTTAAGTTGGTCACATTATCGCCTTTTGATGCGTGTACCAGATGAACAGGCACGAACCTTTTATATGGAGGAATGTGTAAAGTCTGCGTGGAGCGTCCGGCAGTTAGAACGGCAGATCAACACGATGTACTATCAGAGAATTTTAGCAAGCCAAGACAAAGAAGCTGTTTCAAAAGAAATTCAAACAACAGAACCGAAACCTGAATATGAAAAAATAATCAAAGATCCTTATGTGATGGAATTTTTGCAGATTCAGCCAGATACCCATGTGTATGAGGGTGAACTGGAACAGGCATTGCTTGCCTCTTTTCTCTGGAAATAAAAAGAACCAGTGAGAGAATCGTTAAATTTCACTCACTGGCTAAATTCATTTCAAATTTCTCGGACAACTCTGTTAGCTCTTTCACCGTTTCCTGTGTGTGATGCAACAGGGTGTCGCGCATTTCTGGCGGACAGCTGGAATAAAGCATTTTCATCTGATTGACACCCTCATCCTCCAGAGAAATATCTGGATTTATAAGCGTATCTAAAGAGATGTGCAGGACCTTTGCCAATGCTCTCAAAATCAAATAGGAAGGATTCGTTTTCCTTTTTTCGATATTGGCGATTTGCTTTACAGAAACATGGCTCAGATCAGAAAGTTCCTGCTGTGTCAGCTCTTTATTCTTTCGTGCTTCCCGCATTTTCTGCCCTAAAGCAGTTAAATCATCAATCGGCATAATCGTTCACCTCAAATATATTTTATCGTTCCGATTTGCACAAAGGAATAACCTTATTGTGCTTGAGAACAGGACTGATTATGCTGATTTCTTTTTGATAACATGGTTGCTCCATGATTATGGCGTTTCCGGCTACTAATTGAACTATGAGGATGAATTGCAGATTTCAGCTTTTAGTTCGTTGCCAAACGAGAATGATATTGAATGCGGTAGGGAGGCTAGCAGTTTTATCCGCTCATCTATGAGCCGTTTTTTATTCTCTGTGACATAAAAATTCATCTGGATATTCCGTTTCCGGTTCGCCATGCGCTGCCTCCATTCTTCATAAGAGTTTGAGATTATCTCAACAAACATTTTTCATTTTCGGTCAAGAGATCTGAAAATACGAAAAATCGCAAGCGGGTACTCGCTTGCTGTGCTTGCTATCGAAACCCTACATTCTATTTCTCCCTCTACTAATACTACAATTTGAAGCGTGGATTCTGGCCGGTTGGCGAATGATTTATATATCCACTTCAATGTACCACAGGCAAGTGAGAAATAGCCTCTTGACAAAGGAGATTTTCCTGCTATAATTAAAACAGCGTTTTGAATACGGTGTTTTGGAAACACTGTTTTAATAAGAAAGGTGGATGAGTGATGGCAAGCAGGGTTGAAGGATTTGACGAGAAAATTCTTGCCTGTGCGAAAGAAGAATTTTTAGAAAAAGGCTATACGGACGCTTCGATACGGACGATTGCTCAAAATGCCGGTGTCAGTACCAGCACGATATATACGCGGTATTCAGATAAAGAGGGACTGTTCCGCTTTCTTGTGGAACCGGCGGCTAACGGCTTAAAAGAGCTATTACGGCAATCATTAAGTGGCTTTTCTTCTTTGACGGAGCGCGAGCAGAATGAAAAATTTATGGAATACTCAGATCGTGGTTTTGAAGCCGTGATTGCATATATCTATGAGTATTTTTCTGAATTTAAGCTGCTGATTACCGGAGCGCCGGGAAACTACTATCAGGAATTTTTAGAAGGGCTGGTACAACTGGATACGGACTGTACAAAGAAATTCTTGATTCAAGTGGGAAGTAAAGCCCTGGCGGAAGGACGAGTTACAGATGGATTCTTACACGTTGTTTCCAGTGCTTTTTATTCTGGTATATTTGAAGTAGTCATTCACGATATGCCGATGGAGGAAGCAAAAAATTATATCAATGAGCTGCGCACTTTTTATGGGAATGGCTGGAAAGAATATTACCGAAAATAGGAAAGAAGGTGCAAAGGAAATGCAAAAAACAGAAGAATTTTGTGTGGACGAAAGCGGATGGATACACTGTCCTTTTTGTAAATGCAGAACGCGGACAAAGATACGCGCAGACACTTCGTTGAAGAACTTTCCCATATTTTGTCCGAAATGCAAACAGGAATGTTTGATAGATGTTGACAATATGAAAATACGATTATCAGTAGTGCCAGACGCAAAGACGCAGAGCCGATAATTTGTTTGTGTAAATCACATGACAGATTATCGGCTTATTCTTTTGAATAAGAGTTAGCAAAATCTAACTAAAGGAGGGATTTATATGGATCAGTCGCAAGGCGGAAATCCATTTGGCAGACTTATTGAGTTTGCCAGGCCGCATAAGACTGGCTACATCGTTTCTGTTGTTCTTGCTGTGTTGGGAGTTGCCTTTGGTATCGTCCCCTATTTTGCAACAGCCAGAATGACGATTGAGTTACTCTCCGGGAATCGGGATTTATCATTTTACATGGTGTGGTGTCTGATTTCCGGCGGCTGCTTTGTCCTAAAAGCAATATTGATGGGGATTTCCACGAGGGCATCCCATGAAGCGACCTTTGAAGTGCTGTCCGAGGCAAGGCGAAAAATTGCTTCAAAACTTACCAGAGTGCCTATGGGCTATATTCTCAATACTCCGTCCGGGCAACTAAAAAATGGCATGGTGGAACGAATTGAACAGTTAGAGGTTCCCCTTGCTCATGTAATCCCGGAAATGACTTCAAATCTTCTCGTACCAATCGCAATCATCGTTTATTTGTTCGTTCTGGACTGGCGAATGGCGTTAGTATCGCTGATTACCATTCCTGTTGGAATGATGTGCTACATGGGAATGATGAAGGAATATCCCAAGAAGTATGGGGAAGTTGTAAAAGCTGGAAATCACATGAGCGCAACAACGGTAGAATACATCGGTGGCATTGAAGTCATTAAGGCGTTTAATCAGGCAGATAATTCCTATCAGAAATTTACAGATGCCGTCCATGCAAACGCAGACCTGATTTTAGACTGGATGAAAGATACACAAAAATATTCGGCGATTATGATGAGTGTATGGCCCGCGGCGTTGATTAGCGTACTTCCCGTCGGGTGCCTGTTTTACATGAGTGGTTCCCTGTCAGCCGCAACCTTTATTACGGTAACTGTCCTGTCGTTGGGAATTGCAGGCCCGCTTGTAGCCGCAATGTTCTTTACCGATGATATTGCAAAAATAGGCACTGTAATGGGTGAGATTGACGGTATATTAAACCAGCCGGAGCTTGTCCGGCCGGAGAGGAAATGTGATTTACAGAACCTTGATATTGCTCTGGAAAATGTCCATTTTGCATACGAGGAAAAAGAGGTCTTGAAAGGAATTGATCTGACAATTCCGCAGGGAAAAATTACAGCTTTTGTAGGGCCATCCGGCAGCGGAAAATCAACGATTGCAAAATTGATTGCGTCCTTTTGGGATGTGACCGGTGGGCTGATTACGATTGGCGATAAGAGCGTAAAAGAAATTTCTAACGACCAACTGAATGATTTGATTTCCTATGTATCGCAGGACAATTATCTATTTAACGATACGGTGCGCAACAATATCCGTATGGGCAAGCCAGAGGCAAGCGATTCCGAAGTGGAACAGATTGCAAAGGCTTCCGGCTGTCATGAGTTTATTATGAATCTTGAGCATGGATATGAAACCGTGGTTGGCGGTGCTGGAGGGCACTTGTCTGGTGGAGAACGCCAGAGGATTGCGATTGCCAGAGCCATGCTGAAAAACGCCCCGATTGTGATTCTTGATGAAGCAACTTCCTATACTGACCCGGAAAACGAAGCGGTAATACAGGAGGCCATCAGCCGACTGACAAAGGGCAAAACATTGATTGTAATTGCTCACCGCTTGTCAACAATAACGGATTCCGACCAGATCGTTGTTGTGAAGGATGGGACAATTCAGGCAAAGGGAACGCACGAGGAATTGTTAAAAGAGTGCAGTCTTTACCATACGATGTGGACAGCGCACATGGATGCAAAGGAGGTGAAAACTGTATGATACGTTCATTTCGGAAATTCTTTGAATTTGCGGGCCGCCAGAGCCGGAATTGGTATTTGGGACTCTTATATGAAATCATACGCTGTATTTTAGAAGCTCTGCAATTTGCTGCTCTTCTGGTAGTTTTGGATGGATTAGTTCGTGACAATATTACTACACAGACCGCTCTGCTTGCCTTTGGTATTATGCTAGTCAGTGTGATTGGCACCATTATTTTTTGGTATTTGGCGCATGGCAAAGAAGGCGAAGGCAGCTACCGAATGTGTGAGGACAAGAGGATTCAAATTGGCAACCGCATGAAATATATGCCGATGGGCTATTTCAACAGCCATAGTCTGGGCAATCTCACATCCGTTTCAACAGCGACCATGAGTGACCTTGAAAGTATGTCCTTTGCTATCATCGTGCGGACTTTGGTGGGAGTAATCCACGCCAGTATTTTTTCTATTGCCATGTGCTACTTTAGCTGGAAGATTAGTTTGATCTTTTTGGTTGGCGTGATTTTGTTCATGGTAATCAACACAATGCTCCTGCGCTGCTCCAAAAGATTATCTCCCATACGGTTAGAGGCGCAGACGGAGTTCATGGACGCCGTACTGGAATACATACAGGGAATGGGTGTTGTGCGGGCGTTCCACATGGCAAAGCAGTCAAATACCACGCTGGAAAAATCCATTGCCGAAACGCAGAAGAAAAACCAGCTTATTGAAAGGCAGCGGATTCCCTATATAGCCGCTGAGCAGGTTGTCCTTCGGATTGCCAGTGCCGCCGCTGCTTTCTGCTCTATCGCACTTTTTGTAAACGGTGCGCTGGAATTAACATATTGTCTGATAATCCTAGTATCGGCGTTCATGGTATATAGCCAGTTGGAAAGCGCGGGAGAAATGTTCTTTATGCTTTCAATGATCGATGCTTCTATTGATCGTGTGGAGGAAATCAACCAAAGTCCTCAGATTGACATTGATGGCAAAGAGCAGACCCCAGACCGGCTGGATATTGAAATGCAGGATGTGAGTTTTTCTTACGGGGATAAAAAAGTGATCGACCATGTATCGCTCACAATTCCACAAGGAACCACAACGGCGATTGTCGGTCCGTCTGGTTCTGGAAAAACAACACTGGTAAATCTAATCGCGCGCTTTTGGGATGTTGACAGCGGAAGTGTCCGTATCGGTGGCATTGATGTTAAAGATTACAAGCTGGACAGCCTGATGAAAAATATCAGCATGGTATTCCAGAATGTGTATCTGTTCCCGGACACGATTGAAAACAATATTAAATTTGGTTCCCCTAACGCCACCCATGAAGATGTGGTGAAGGCAGCAAAGGCGGCAAGGTGCCATGACTTCATTTCAGCATTGCAGGAGGGCTACCAGACGGTAATCGGAGAAAGCGGTGCGACCATTTCCGGCGGCGAAAAGCAGAGGATTTCTATTGCAAGAGCGATTATGAAAGATGCGCCCATCATTATTCTTGACGAGGCCACAGCAAATGTCGATCCCGAAAATGAAGCAGAGCTTCAGAAAGCGATTGAAGCGCTGACACAGGGGAAAACAATTATTATGATCGCCCATCGGTTGAAAACCGTAAAAAATGCGGATCAAATCATCGTTATCGACCGTGGTAAAATCTCTCAGCAAGGTACGCATGATGAGCTTATCAAGCAAGCAGGTATTTATGCGGATTTTGTTGGCATGAGAGAAAAAGCTATCGGTTGGAAAATCAAGGCAGACAGCCTTGCATAAAAGAAAGGAGTTCCTACAATGGACAAGAAAAAATTGAACGCAAAAGACTTTATCAACATTGGTATCTTTACTGTCATCTACTTTGTGATGTTCTTTATCACGGGTATGCTGGGTTACATCCCTATCTTTGCAGTTATCATTCCAATGGTGTTGGGAATACTGGGCGGCATCCCGTTCATGCTGTTTCTGACAAAGACAGGTAAATTCGGCGCGGCTACTATTATGGGTACGTTGGTCAGTGTCCTCTGCTTTCTGATGGGACAAAGCTGGATTTCAATTCCGTTTGGAATCGTATTAGGTTTCCTGGCTGATTTGATCTTCAAGGCTGGCGAATATAAAAGCTGGAAACATACTGTGCTGGGATATTGCGTGTTTACCGAATGGGTAATCGGCTCCATGCTGCCTATGTGGATTATGAGAGATACCTTTTTTGAGGCTTATAGAAGCAAGGGAGGTACGGATGAATACATCAATGCCGTTATGGGCCTTACCGCTAACTGGATGCTACCGGTAGTTATTGTTTTAGGCATCGTCGGCGGAGTGATCGGCGCTTATTTAGGAAAGGCTATTTTGAAAAAGCATTTTGTAAAGGCGGGCATTGTTTAATGAAACCAGAATTATTACTGTCGGTTGATTCTAAGCAGAGCTTTTGGCTTGATCCGAGAACAAAGCTGTATATGTTAGTAATATTCAGCATTGTAATGATTGATGGAAAAACGGACGGTATTAGTTTCTGGTTAAAGCCGATTTTGGCATTGATACCTTTTTTCCTCCTGCTTTCGGGCAGGAGGAAAAAGATTGCTATCATTTATTTAATTGTTTTTATTGTTTCGTGGACGGTAAATGTGTTTCTTGTTCCGTATATAGGATTAATAGGAACAATTATAATATCGCTGTTGGCTCAATTTGGGACAAGATGGTTTCCAAGCGCCATGATGGGCTATTATCTTCTTTCGACTACAAAAGTCAGTGAATTTGTTCTTGCTATGCAGCGTATGCATATACCAGAAGCTTTTATTATTCCATTTTCTGTTATGTTCCGGTTCTTCCCTACAATTTCTGAAGAAGCAGAATCTATTGGAAATGCTATGCGAATGAGGGGAATTACAGGGAGAAATTTTTTCAGGAATCCACAAGCAGTATTAGAATATCGAATTGTCCCTCTCATGATGTCCGTGGTAACGATAGGAAACGACCTGTCAGCGGCAGCTTTAACAAGGGGATTAGGAAACGGTAAAAAAAGAACAAGCATTTGCAAAATCGGTTTCCATTGGAAAGACTTTGTGCTTATGCTTATTGTTACGGTTGCCCTGTTGGTGTTCCTGCTTTTTTCGGGAGGGCTGAAATGATAGAGTTTAAAGATGTATCTTTCCAATATGAACAAGGCAGTTCAAAAGGAAAAATCGAAAATATAAATTTGACAATCCATGACGGAGAGGTTGTTTTGATTTGCGGAGAGTCTGGCTGTGGAAAGACAACACTCACACGTTTAATAAATGGGCTTATCCCGCATTATTATGAAGGGACGCTTACCGGGCAGACGATTGTAGAAGGGGTAGATGTAAAGAATGTATCCTTATATGCACTGTCTGGTGTGGTTGGCTCTGTCTTTCAGAATCCGAGGACACAGTTCTTTACGGTAGATACTACAAGCGAAATCGCGTTTGGATGTGAAAATTTAGGTATTGATGCAGAAGAAATCAATTCACGGATCGAAAGAACAGTAGACGAGTTAAAAATTGAGGATTTGCTGAATCGGAGTCTGTTTGCGCTATCCGGCGGGGAAAAACAGAAAATTGCTTGTGCATCTGTATCGGCAATGGAACCATCAATTTTGGTACTGGACGAGCCATCTTCAAATTTGGATATTCGGTCAATCAGAGAATTAAAAAATGTGCTGAAGAAATGGAAATCACAAGGGAAAACGATTGTGATTGCTGAACATCGCTTGTACTATCTGATGGATATTGCAGATAGGGTTTTACTTATGCAGGATGGGCATATAAAAGAAAATTATTCTGTCTCTGATTTTAGAGAAAAATCTACAGATGAATTACATACTTTGGGACTTAGAACTTTACAGTCAGAAGATTTTAGCAGAATGCAAAGTGTAGTCAGCGCAACAAAGCAACTGTATATCAGGGACTTTGAAGCTTCTTATAAAGATTCTTCCGGCAGGAAGAAGAAAAAACAGAAGGTACTGGATATATCGGATTTGATGATACCGCAAGGTTCGGTGGTTGGGGTAATCGGCAACAATGGAGCCGGGAAAACTACCTTTGCCAACAATCTGTGTGGAATGCTTCAGACAGGAAAAGGCTGTATGAGCATGGATGGAAAAACATATATGGCAAATCAGAGACTTAAAGTCTGCTATATGGTTATGCAGGATGTAAACCATCAGCTTTTTACGGAAAGCGTAATGGATGAAATCTTGCTTAGTCTGGATAATTCAGACGAAGAAAAAGCGGCGCATGAGGCAGAAAGCATTATGGAAAGTCTGCATATTTCAGAATTTAGGGACGCCCATCCTATGTCGTTGTCCGGCGGACAGAAACAGCGAGTAGCGATTGCCAGCGCGATTGCGTCCGATAAACAGGTCATTGTCTTTGACGAGCCTACAAGCGGATTGGACTATCAGCACATGAAAAAAGTAGCGGAAAATTTGCGGGAATTGAGTTCGTTGGGGAAAACATTGTTTATTGTTACCCATGACCCGGAATTGATTGCAGAGTGCTGTAATTACTTTGTCTTTATTGAAAACGGAAAAGTGTTATGGAGTGATGGCTGGAACAGAATAAGCCGGGAACGGTTGCAAAGGTTCTTTGCCTTTGAAGGTGATTGAAGATGGAGATTTATGCGTCGGGCGAGGACTATTTAGATGTAATACTGATATTGCAAAAGAAAAATGGCATGGTGCGCTCTATTGATCTGGCCCGACACATGGAGGTTTCCAAACCCAGCGTTAGTCATGCGGTTAAAACTTTGCGTGAGGGTGGATTTCTCACAATGGATAAGGACTATTGTCTGCACCTAACTGACATAGGCCATGAGGTTGCTGAGAAAATATATGAGCGTCACCGATTTTTCACGGAGCAGCTTATCGCTGCTGGCGTCGATCAGGAAACAGCGGAACAAGACGCTTGCCGGATCGAACACGCCATCAGTGATACATCTTTCCGAAAGCTGAAGGAGAAAGTACAAGGAACCGATTAGCGCACACCGGCTCCGCTCTGCATAATAAGTTATCTGCCCTGTCCGGGGAAAGAAAAAAACCGTTGACTGGGGCAGATAATTTCGTGCGCTATTTTAAGGTTTGAACTCAAACGGCGGTTTTGAAAGACAATTTCAGAACCGCCGTTTCTTTGCGCTTACACAAACTAATGACGACTTGCAGGGACACGGTAGCCGCTTGGAGGTTAATTTGCCGTGTCTCTTTTGCTTTTTCAAAGCTCCCATGATCTACATCAATTAAAAAAAGCATTGCTCCTCCTCCGGGCAAGTACAACATTGCATCGGCATTATCGTTCCATGTGATTCAGTATAATAATGACTGTTCTTGGCGTGCCAGTTTCCCATTGCGGGAATCTGGCGTTTTTTGTTGCCTTTTTTTCGGAGATAATCCGGCTGTATACCGGTGTCGTTCCCCACCTCCATTCGATTCACTCGTCAATCACCCGTGAATCGAAATGGAGGTACAGAATGAAGAAAATTAACCTTCGGAAACTTTATCCTGATGTTTATACAGTAGACTTTTTTGTAGATGTGACAGAGGAAGTAATGGAGACTATTCGAGCAGCTGAACGTGCGGAGGCTGCGTATGAGCGAAAGATGTATCGTTATAAAGCACAGTATTCTCTGGATTGCGAGAATGGCATTGAAAATGCGGTGCTGTTAAAGCCGCAAACACCGGAGATCATCAAACCTCTGGGAGAGATGTATATGGAAGAAGTGACTGCTGACGATATTCGGCTGGCGCTTGTTCCATTGTCAAAGAAATCGGAAGGCTTATATAATAAGCTATAAATGAGCAAGTTCGTGATTTTGCATAAAAAGAAAGACACCTTAAATCGTTTGTGTTGTATAATGAAAGTAACCAAACAAACATTGCAACATTTACGAAAGAAGGTGCCTCTCGCAAATACTATACATCATTCTACATTCATATACAACCAGTTTAAGAAATTAAATTTATGCAAATCTTTTTCGGTGTTACTGTTCACACCTCGCGGGATATTACCAGTGAACAGTAACGTTTGGATTGCTATTTTTATGCAACTATTTCTTGCTGCTCTTGACAAAATAATTTTTAGAGATTATAATTATAACAGCGTTATATATCACTGTTATATAGGAGGTGTGCAAAATTAACGGAAATGGAACGACTTTAGAAAATATCCACCGGGCAGCGAAAGCAGAATTTTTAGAAAAAGGATATAAAGACGCTTCCCTGCGGAATATTGTGAAATCCGTGGGAATGACTACCGGAGCCTTTTACGGATATTACAAAAGCAAAGAAGAACTTTTTGAAGCCATCGTTGGTGAACATTATGAATATATTCGTAACCGTTTTATAAAGGCACAGCAGGAGTTCGCCGAACTACCAGCTGCCCAGCAGCCGGAAGTCATGAGTGATATTTCGGGAATCTGCATGTACGATATTCTCTATTATGCGTACGAACATTTAGAGGAATGTAAACTGATCCTCTGCTGTTCGGAAGGGACAAAATTTGCCGGGCTAATTGATGAAATGGTGGAGATTGAGGTAGATGGGACGCATGCCTATCAGGATGTCTTAAGGCAGCTTGGACGGCCCTCTCCGCATATCGATCCTTCGCTGGAGCATATTCTGATCACCGGAATGCTTCATACTTTTTTTGAATTGGTCATCCACGAAATGCCGCTCAAAGATGCCGAAAACTACGTCAGAGAAATGCGCGCCTTTTATACAGCGGGATGGATGAAAATTATGGGGCAGTAATGCCTTATAATTTTTACTTGTAAGTTAGCTATAACTAACATAAATTCGGATATTGAAGAACATAGACGTGTTCTCTTTATCATAAACACAAAGAAAAGGAGGAATTTTTTTGAAAAAACAATCCAATTTATCACGCCTGCTGGAAATTGCAGGCAGCCATAAGTACCTGACCTATGCTTCCTGGGTGCTTTCTGCAATCAGTGCCCTGATTGCTCTGGTGCCATTCTATTACATCTGGAAAATGATCAAGGAAGTACTGGAGGTGGCACCAGATTTTGGCCAGGCACAGAACCTGACTGGCAATGGCTGGATGGCAGTATTGTTTGCTGTCCTGGCGGTGCTTGTCTACATAGCCGGGCTTATGTGTTCCCATTTAGGGGCATTTCGTATTGCCACAAACCTGCGTATCCAGACCATGGAGCATATTGTTAAGCTTCCTCTTGGATTTGCCGAGAGTTTTGGCAGCGGAAAACTGCGCAAAATCGTCAACGAATCCAGTGCAGCCACTGAAACCTATCTCGCTCATCAGCTTCCCGACAGAGCCAATGCCATTGCAACCCCCTGCGGTCTTTTGGTGCTGTTGTTCGTGTTTGACTGGAGACTGGGACTGTTGAGCCTTGTTCCGGTTGTGCTGGGCTTTCTGATTATGATGGCAATGACCGGAAAGCAGATGCAGGAAAAGATGAAAGAATACCAGAATGCGCTGGATGATATGTCCAACGAAGCGGTAGAGTATGTCCGCGGTATTCCGGTGGTAAAAACATTTGGCCAGACGATCTTTTCCTTTAAGAAGTTTAAAGACTCCATTGACCGCTATAAAGTATGGGTGATCGCCTATACCAAGCAGCTTCGGATACCGATGATGTTCTATACAGCTGCGATCAACGGAGTTTTTGCCACACTGATCGCCGGAGGACTGTTGCTGACACAAGACGGTGTGACTTCCGGTTTCTTACTGGATCTCATTTTCTATATCATTATTACGCCGGTTATTTCTGTTACACTGACACGCATCATGTTCCAAAGTGAAAATGCCATGATTGTAGATGACGCTTTACAGAGAATTGACAGCGTTTTGCATTTGAAGCCTCTGGAGGAAACCAAACACCCAATGCATCCGCAAAACGCTTCCGTGGAACTGAAATCGGTTCATTTCAGCTATGACGGAGAAAAAGAAGTATTAAAAGATATTTCACTGACCATTCCTGAAGGACGAACCGTAGCTTTTGTCGGCCCGTCCGGCGGTGGTAAAACAACCCTTGCCAACCTGATTTCCCGATTCTTTGATCCCCAGAGCGGAATGGTAACAATAGGTGGTGTCAATGTGAAAGACATCCCGAAGGAGGAACTCATGAATACGGTGTCTTTCGTATTTCAGAACAGCCGTCTGATCAAGGCGTCCATTCTGGAAAATGTGCGTATGGGGAAACCGGAAGCTACCCGTGAGGAAATTTTGGCTGCCCTTCATCACGCACAGTGCGATGATATTCTGGAAAAACTCCCACAGGGTGTGGATACGGTCATCGGTACAAAGGGGGTCTATCTTTCCGGCGGCGAGCAGCAACGAATTGCCATTGCCCGTGTGATGCTGAAAAATGCTCCGATTATTATTCTGGATGAAGCCACTGCCTTTGCTGACCCGGATAACGAAAGCCGTGTACAGGCTGCTTTCTCAAGACTTTCCGAGGGAAAGACCGTGATTATGATTGCCCACAGGCTTTCTACCGTAACAAATGTGGATCAGATTTTTGTCATTCAGGACGGACAGGTTGTCGAGTGCGGGAACAGTCGTGAATTGTTTGCAAAAGACGGCATTTTCAGCCGTATGTGGAAAAATTACCAGACTTCCGTGCAATGGAAGGTAACAAAGGAGGTGCAGTGATATGATCAAAAAACTGCAGAAAAAATATGCCCTGTCTGAACAGGGAGCAAAAGACCTGATCAAAGGCTGCCTGGCCTGTGTCCTTCAGAATCTGTCTTTTATGTTTCCGGTAGGTCTTTTATATTACATGGTCAGCGATCTGATGAACGGAGGTGTTCCCGGTGGGAAAATTCCATTTTATGTGGCAGGCTGCGTGGTGTGTATCGGCCTGATTCTGCTGACCACTTTCTTTCAATATAATGCGACCTATTTTGCCACTTACAAAGAAAGCGGTATCCGCCGCATTACCCTTGCAGAGCATCTGCGTAAGATTCCCCTTTCCTTTTTCGGGAAAAAGGATTTAGCCGATCTTACCAGCACCATTATGGCGGACTGTACCTTCCTGGAACAGAGCTTTTCACATTTTATCCCTGAGCTTGCGGGTTCGATCATTTCTACGGTTCTGATTTCCATCGGTCTGCTCTTTACGGACTGGAGAATGGCACTGGCTGCCTTATGGGTTCTGCCGGTTGCCTTTGCGATTGTGGGATTTTCCGCAAAGATTCAGGAAAATCTGAATCAGAAAGCGATGGATGTGAAGATGGCCTGCGCAGACGGGATACAGGAGTGCATTGAAACGGTTCGTGACCTGAAAGCGAACAACGCGGAGCAGGCATATTTAAAAGGTCTGGAAAAGAAGATCCGTGCCGTGGAGCATCGTTCCATCCTCAATGAATTCGGCCTTGCTGTTTTTGTGGTTTCCGCATCGCTGGTGCTGAAGCTTGGTATTGCAACGGTTGCGCTGGCAGGAGCTGTTCTGCTCATGCAAGGAAGCCTCTCCGTGCTTACATTCTTTATGTTCCTTCTGGTAGTATCCCGTTTATATGACCCTCTGCAGGGCGCACTCCAGAATCTTGCGGCAGTCATCAGTACACGAACCAACATTTCCCGTATGAATGAAATTCTCGATCATCCGATCCAGCAGGGCAGCGACAGGCTTTCCAATCAGGGGTATGATATTGTCTTTGACCATGTTGGGTTTGCCTACAATACCGGAGAAACCGTATTGAAAGATGTTTCCTTTACGGCAAAACAGGGAGAGGTTACGGCTTTGGTCGGCCCATCTGGCGGCGGAAAAACAACCGTATCCCGGCTGGCAGCAAGGTTCTGGGATATTAACAGAGGAAAGATTACCGTGGGAGGCATGGATGTATCCCGAATTGACCCGGAAACACTGCTTTCTCTGTATTCCATCGTATTCCAGGATGTTACACTGTTTGACAATACGATTCTGGAAAATATCCGAATCGGAAACAAAGACGCCACAGATGAACAGGTCATTGCTGCTGCGAAACTTGCCAATGTGGATGAATTTGCGGAAAAACTGCCGGATGGATGGCATACCAATATCGGGGAAAATGGCTGTGAACTTTCCGGCGGAGAGCGCCAGCGTATCTCTATTGCCCGTGCATTTCTGAAAAATGCGCCGATCATTCTTTTAGATGAAGCTACTGCTTCCCTGGATGTGGAGAATGAAACTCTGATACAGACAGCCCTTTCTCGTCTGATCGCAGATAAAACGGTTCTGGTCATCGCCCACAGGATGCGTACCGTAGCAGGAGCAGATAAAATTGTTGTCCTTTCTGATGGCACCGTGGCAGAAGAAGGATCACCAAAGGATCTGGAAGAAAAGAATGGTGTATATGCCCATATGGTAAAACTGCAGACAGAAAGCCAGAATTGGAAACTTTCATAAAGAAAAAGGAGGGCTGGTTATGCAAAAATTAGGCGTTGTGGAGGATACCCTGTTTGTCCCTATGCTGGGCAGAATCTATGCCAGTGAGCATTGCCCGCAAATTTTATATGATAAAAAAGCATTGGAATTGAAAAATAAGCTACCCTCGGACTTGATTGAGCAGAATAAGCAGAACCAATATACCCTTTTGGCCTCTGCTTCCCGGTCTGCTAATATGGATCGGATTATTCGGGATTTTCTGGAACGCAGACCGAACGGTGCGATTGTCCAACTGGGTTGTGGCCTGGAGACAACCTATTACCGCTGTGATAACGGAAGGGCACGCTGGTATGCTGTGGATCTGCCTCATGTGATCGAATACCGGCGAGGGCTTCTTCCCGAACCGGAGCGTGAATGCTATATTTCCGGGAATGCCTTTGCAAAGGACTGGATCAAAAAAGTCCGCGATGAGGTGCTTGATACTCCGATTCTCGTTATTGCAGGTGGACTATTCCATTATTTTGAGGAAAATAAGGTCATTGCCCTTCTGCGTATGATTGGACAATTTGGAAATATGAAAGTTGTTTTTGATACCGTGAACAGAAAAGGCATGGCAATGATGCAAAAGAAGTACATGAGGCAGGTAGGCCATGCCGATGCGCAGATGTTCTTTTATGTCGATGCAGTGGAAGAACTGGCGGCAAAGATCGGGGGTAATGCAAAGGTGATTGCGGATGAACCATACTATCGTTACATCCCTAAAAACGGCTTAAAGATGTCCACGAAGGTCAGTATGGCGGTTTCTGATCGGTTCTGCATGGTGAAGATGATACAGTTGAAACTATAGATGCTTTTGCGTGGAAAAGAAAAGAGGTTAAATCTTGTTATAACATGTAATAAATGTTACCACAATCAACTCTACAATGATTTGTTTTCCAATAAATTAGAGCGATGATGTATTACTCAAATAAAAATTAAGCACAGAGTGATTCTTTCTAATTGGTAACTAAACTACTTAAAAAAATATTATATAATTAGTTTATATCAACTGATAGGGAGGTGGAAATGAGCATGAGTGAACTCCACAAACCAGAATGGTACGGGGAATGTGCTATAATTTCTGACAAATATAATGATTATGTTCAAATAAAATATAAATGCAATGGGACTGGAACTTTATATGATTACTCATTATTCCCTGGTATCAATTTAATTTTTATGGATTTTAACAACCGTAGCAAGAATTCTCTCACCTCTATAGGGACACCACTGAAAAAGTGGTCGTAAAATCATATATCTGATATAATTAAGGTATCATAATTGTCGGAGGTTGAAATGTTATCATCCCAACTTAAACTTAGCCTTAGTTATTATTCAGATTTATATGACATGATTGTACCAAAAGATCATATTCTAAGAAAAATCAGGGAATTGGTCGATTTTTCTTTTATATATGATGAATTAAAAAATAAATATTGCCTTGATAATGGACGTAATGCAAAAAACCCTATATTGCTATTTAAATATCTGCTTTTAAAATATCTTTATAACCTTTCTGATAATGGTGTTGTTGAAAGATCACGATATGATATGTCTTTTAAATATTTTCTGGAATTAACGCCAGAAGAAGAGGTTATCCATCCTAGTCTTTTAACCAAATTCAGAAAGCAGCGTTTAAAAGATGAAAATATACTTGATCTGCTCATAAATAAAAGTGTAGAACTTGCCATAAATCAAGGTGTTTTAAAAAGCAATACTATAATTGTTGACTCAACTCATACAGAAGCCCGTTATCATAAAACTACTCAGAGAGAAATGTTGAAAAAAGCCTCTACTTCTTTAAAAGCAGCTTTAAAAGATTCTGATAAAGACATTTATCTGCCAGATGAACCTGAAAAACGAGCTTCTTCAGATGAGTATAATGAATACTGTCATGAATTATTAAACACAGTTCAGGAAAGTCCGTATTCAGAACTGCCAACGATTAAAGAAGAATCTTCTATGTTATCCGAAATTTTGGATAATCAGATTGATTGTTATGATCAATCCATTGACCCGGATGCCCGGATTGGCCATAAAACGGTCAATTCTTCTTTTTACGGATACAAAACTCATTTGGCCATGACAGATGAACGGATTATCACAGCAGCAACAATCACATCCGGCGAAGCATTTGATGGTCAGGAACTTCCAGTACTGGTTCAAAAAAGTAAAGCAGCAGGTGCAACCGTTAATGAAGTAATAGCAGATACCGCATATTCCACACTGGAAAATTTAAAAGATGCACAAAGCAATGACTATAAATTAATTTCAAAGCTTAACCCGAGCATCATAAAAGGGACTCGTTCAGAGGACGGCTTTATCTTTAATAAAGATGCGGATACCATGCAGTGCCCAGCGGGGCATTTGGCTATAAAATATCGAATTGACAAACGTAGTAATCAGAAAAAGAATACACGTATCAAATATTTTTTCGATATTAATAAATGCCATGTCTGTCCTTATCGTAATGGCTGCTATAAAGAAAATGCAAAAACCAAAACGTATAGTATCACTATTAAATCGGATTATCATAAAAATCAAGAAGCGTTTCAAAAAACACAATATTTCAAGGAACGTTTCAAAACCCGCTATATGATAGAGGCAAAAAATAGTGAATTAAAAAATATACACGGATATAGTCGTTGTGATGCTGCTGGACTATCAAACATGCAACTTCAAGGAGCAGTATCAATATTTGCAGTCAATTTAAAACGAATTTTAAAACTAAAGGGAGAAGTCTGCCCAAATGAGAAAAAATAGGAAAATTCATCTCTCAAAAGGGTAGATTTTGCATCCCTCAAAACACTATTTTAGCAATATTTTATTATCAAGGAACATTTTTGCACATATTTGAC
>NZ_QRIL01000012.1:91252-107376 GCF_003471165.1 Ruminococcus sp. AM22-13
TTTGCACATATTTGACGCCATGTGATACTAAACTTACCACTTTTTCAGTGGCGTCCATTAGATGCCTCCGATATCTCAAAAAGTCCATCCTGATCATATTTTTTGATTTGTCCTATCAAGGCTTTCCTTGCATAAAATTCATCTTCTACAACCAGCACCTTCACTTTTCATAATTCTCCTTTCACCCGCAATATACTACTTCTACAGAATCAACCTTTTACAGATCCTGCTGTCAGTCCTTTGACTATATATTTCTGTCCCATGCAATAGATGATCAACATAGGCAGCATAGCAAGTAAGTATGCCGTAAACGCCATTGTATAGTTAAAAGAATATTCTGTCTTAAAATTATACTGAAAAAGAGGAAGTGTCCAAATAGCCTGTGAACGGTTTAAAATTAGTAAAGGGAGCATAAAGTCATTCCAAATCCACAAAGTATCCATGATTAGCAACGTAGAAATCATAGGTTTTACCAGAGGAAGCACTATTTTTACATATGTCTGAAATACACTGCAACCGTCAATCTGTGCAGACTCCTCAATTTCGTAAGGAAGACCTCTGATATAATTTACAAACAGAAATACTCCCTGCGTCAGGCTAAATGCTACATACAGAATAATCAGTCCCGCATGATTAAGCATATTTAACTTTGACATCATTTTGGTTACAGGCAACAACACTACCTGTGACGGGACAAATAACCCCATCATAATATAAAAATAAATTGTTTTATAATACTTCCGGTTAAAGTTTCTTGCAATGGAATAAGAAACAGACGGAACAAAAATCAAAATCAAAATGATGGATATTACTGTTATTTTAAATGAATTTTTCAAAAAAATCCAGTAATTACTGTTAGTAAACAACTCAATATAATTTTCCAGATTCAATTTTGAAGGAAACGCAAAGAAATTTTTTCCGGCCTCCTCCAATGTTTTAAATGAGTTGATCAGCACCATCCAAAGAGGGCATAAAATCAGGAGTAATCCACCGATCAAAATAATATTTCTAAAAAAAAGCCATACTCTTTCGTCATTTCCTGCTTTTATCTTCATCAGTCCGTCCCTCCTTTACTTGTCAGTTTCAACTGCGTAAGTGAGAATATCGCAACAATCACAAATAATATACATGCTTCTGCATTTGCCATGGAAAATCGCATATTTTTAAACGCATCATTATATATCAGAATTCCTATTACTTCTGTTGCCCGGACAGGTCCACCTCCGGTAAGTGCGTACGGAAAATCAAATGAGGTAAATCCCTGTTTAATTGTAAGTATAAGATTTACTGTTACTGTTGGAAGCAAATAAGGAAATGTAACATACCTGAAACGCTGAAAAGCTGTGGCACCATCAATTTTGGCAGATTCATACTGCTCTTCTGGAATCTGCTGCAAACCGGCTATAAAGATTACCGTTGGCATCGCAACCGCCTGCCATATCTGTACAAATACAACTGCAGGCAACGCCGTATCTCCAGACATCAGAACGCTGTTAGATAACCAGGAAATTCCCAGTGCTTTCCCGATTACCGGAATCACTCGATAATAAATCTGATCCCAGATCAGTGCAATTGTAACACCACCAATCATTGCCGGAACAAAATACACGGATTTTACTAATGTCTTAAACTTTTTCAGTGAATTCAGTGAAATTGACAAAATCAGTGATATTACAATTACACCAATCACCAGCAATACACTGTAAATCACCGTTGTTTTTATAGCATTCCAAAAGTTCGGATTTTTGAGCAATATCTTATAATTCTTCCACCCGATAAAATTCATTTTCTGAGCCATTCCATCCCAGTCTGTAAAACTGTATCGAATACCATTGATTACAGATACCACATAAAAAAATGTATAAAGCACTACCGGTATCAGTGTAAACAGAAAAAACGTCACTCTGCCCGATAACTTTTTTCTTTTTGTATTATTCATATAGCACTCCTCTTAAAAGGCTTTGTTTATTATTATCAAATCCAGGTTCAAAAAAAGATTGCTGCCAATGAATCATTATTCTTACGCAGCAATCTTTTTTGAACGTATACGGTTTTTCTACATTGAGCCGTTTAATATTTTACTGTGCGCTTGAAATTTCAATTGATGCATCCATGTCTTTCATAACTGCATCTACATCTTTATTTGCCCAGAATCCCTGCACTACATTATAAAGGTCAGTAGTTACATTGTTATCAATTGTAGACGCCATCCAGTCATGTGTTTTTCCGGCATTAATCATATCTACCATAGGTTTGATTCCATCATCATTGCTTGTAACACCTGTGATACAGGATGGTGCACCGTCATTATCGCAGAATATCTGTGCATTTTCAGGATCAGCAAGATAAGAAAGGAATCTATATGCTGCATCTTTTTCCTTATCACTTGCCTGTGCAGATACACAAATTGCAGCATCAATACCGGATAAGCACTTAGTATCATCATAAGTATCATTTGGAAGTGGGAATACACCAATTTCCAGATTCGGGTTAATAGACTGGATAGTTCCTCTCGCATAAGAACCTGTAATCGTCATTGCATATTCACCATTTACAAAGTTTTCGTAACATGTTGTATCAGAAAGTGCCAGTGCATCTTCATTCGCATAGGAAAGAAGTGTGTTCATCTTTTCAAATACATTTTTAAATTCTTCGTCTCCTTCAATTTTTGCCTCTCCGGAAACAACTTTTCCGATAGTTTCCACACCATCCGGTGCCCATGCAACAGTTGCTGCCTGGAACAGATGTCCTACACGTCCCGGATCTTTTCCATGCATTCCAATAGGAGTAATTCCTGCCTCTTTTAACTTATCACATACTGCAGTAAACTCTTCCCATGTAGTCGGGATTTCTAATCCATTATCTTCAAAGGTCTTTTTGTTATAGTAAACTCCAATATAGTTTCGGCTGTAAGGAAGCGCATAATATCCACCATCTTCCTGTTTTGTCATTTCCAGTGCGGATTCATTGACGTTTTTTAGGAAATCCTGATCAGAAAGATCCTGTACATATCCATTGGCAACTTTCTGTTTAAACTGTGTCTGTGTTGGATAATCGGAAAAAATCACCGGAATATCACCAGAAGAAATTCTGGATGTAAGAACTGTTCCTGCATCCGGAACTGTATTCATTTCAATCTCTATATCTGAATTTTCTTTATTGAACTTATCAATAATCTCCTTATATCCCTTTTGAGGTCCTTCTTCTCCCTTCTGCTGAAAGAATTCAATTTTTAATGGTTCATCTGCCATTGCTGCTGTTGCAGGTAACATACATGCTGTCATTGCCATTGTTGCACAAAGTAATGCTGCCAAACTCTTCTTACCCATAATATATTTCTCCTTTTACTTTTTATTTCTTGTATGCATGTGCCGCTTCCACTGCTGTTTTAATCAGATCAAGGCTGATATTTTCGCCCTGAATCGTACAGTCAGCTCCTATCATAATTCCTTTTGTTCCAAACGCGTCCAAAATTCCTTTTACTTCTTCTCGGATTGCATCTTCAGAGCCATTCAATACATTACCCTTATTATTCATTCCACCAAGAATCGCGCTGCTGTAAAGTTCACGTCCCTGCTCCAGACTGAAATGATTATCTTTCACTGACCAATTAATCAAATCAGCCGGATAATTCTTAAACCATTCTACATGTGTTTCAAACTGATATTCCGGTTCACCGCAAATATGAAGAATATTATATTTCTCTGGCATTTCCTCTGCTACTTTTAAAATCTGAAGATCATATGGGCGCACAAGTTCTTCCCATTCATTTTTTTCAAATCTTCCGATTTCACCAAACTGTGCAGAATAATATATGCCATCTGCTCCTGCCTCCAGATATCCCTTTGTCCACTCTTCCAATGCATCTGCAATAATCTTAACACCAGCCGCAACTGCCTCTGGAGCTTCTTTACTGTATTTCATCAGAACATCATCACCAAAAGTCATAGATGCAGCTTTAAAAGGTCCAAACATTGTCTGGAAGATCAAAACATCTTTACCTGCTTCTTTTCTTATTCCTCTTATGATCTCTGCCATTTTTGCAAATTCTTCAGAGTCTGTTCCTTTTACCTGGATATGGTACCAGTCATCCGCGCAGGTTATCTTTCCAGAAATCGGATATGGGTAATCCTGCATAATTTTAATAATATCCATATCTGTAGTTCTGAATAATTTCATATGCTCATCAATCATCTGCTGCACTGTATAATCTGATTTATAATGAAACCAGAATCCAGCCGGAATCATATCCACCTGCTCTTTTTTCATTACTGCCAGTACACGCTCTTTCTTTGTCATCTTTCTCTAACCTCCAGAATTTTCTACTGTCTTCTACTTTGCAAAGTTCCCTGACCGTTGAAAACAGTATAATAAACTTCTTTTCAAAAAAATAGAAAGATTGTTTTATAAAAATAGAAAATTTCTTAGGATATTTTCTATTTTTTGTAAAAAATACATGTTATAATTCTTTAAAAATATTCTATCACAAATATCTGGAGGTTTTTATGAAAAAAATACATCAGTTATCTTTTCGTATGCAGATTTTTCTGTCATCACTTATTCTTGTTATTTTTCCAACGGTTCTTCTAAGCACAATAAATGCCATTTCAAAAACCAGTACAATTACTTCAGAATATAATACGTCTACTGCTGCAACACTGACGCAAATGAACCAGTCTCTTGATACGCTTCTTGAAAATGCACTAAAAATAGCAGATACTCCGCTTCTCAACGATGACGCACGTAAAGCCATGATAACTAATTACGAAAAAGATTATCTGTCATATGCTCAGGATTTCAATGTTTTTCGAAATTTAATGCGCCAAACAAATCAATTGAACAGTTCTATGCTTACCGTCTATTTTCAAAATAGATACGGTTACTCTTTTGAATACAATGTAAAGACATCGCAGCAGCGTCATACAATTGAATCTAATATGAAAAAATGGAAAAAACTAGCTGAAACTTCTAAAAACCGGACATATTTTGCCCCTCTGCAGACAGACTCCAGTACCGGACACAGTATTCTTCCAATGGTCAAAATTTTACTGGATAGATACGATTATCGGGAAACAGGACTATGTTATGCAGAAATAGATTTTACTCCAATTATGGAAATCCTATCTTCATCCTGCGAAACACAAAACACACTTTTAATCTATAATGCTGATAATAAACTTACATGCACAATTAATCTTGCATCTTTTTCAAAAGCAGATATATCTTCTTCTGTTTTGTCCAAACTTGAAGACTTCAGCAATACTCTAACTTCACAGGATGCAATCGATCAAAGTACTCTGAAGACATCTCTGGGGCAGTTTGTAATTAATGGATGCATTAATTACACTACCCAGTGGCATATTGTTCAGATTATAAGTAATGAAAAAATCACTCACACTTTTCATGACACTATCATCAGTTACCTGGGGATTTTTCTATTCTGCGCATTGCTTGGACTTATCCTAGCAATTTTCCTGTCCAGAATACTTACCCGTCCGGTTTCCAATCTATGTCATGAAATCGATATTTTGGATCCTTCCGATGGAGCACAGATTGATCTGAAATCCTGCGGTTCCAATCAGGAATTGTGTAAACTGATTGACAGCTTTAATGGAATGAGCCAACGTCTCTTTCTAAGTCTGAAACAAAATTATGAAATTCAGATTGCCGAACAACAAATGCGGGTCCAAATGTTGCAATTTCAGATAAATCATCATTTTCTCCATAATACTTTAAATGTTATCAAGTCACTTGCCGAAATTCATAATGTACCTGAGATTGAAACCATTGCTACCTGTATGTCTGAACTTGTACGGTATAATCTGGAAAAATTTCCTGTTGCAACTCTTCAGGAAGAACTCCAGCAGGTACAGCGCTATATGACTATCCAAAATATACGCTTTCCCGGAAAATTCTGCTATGATATTAATATCCCTCCGGAATTTCTGCAGATGAATCTTCCTGTATTTTTGTTCCAGCCACTTGTAGAAAATAGTGTGGAACATGGTTTTTCTAACAAAGAAAATGAATGTTATATCAGCATTTCCTGTCAACTTGAAAACGAATTACTTCATTTTCTGGTTGCTGATAACGGAAGCGGAATGTCGCCGGAACAATTAAAAGTTTTACAGGATTGCAACAAAACTTCTCCAAAAGGGCATCACTCCATCGGACTTGCAAATGTAAATCAAAGGTTACGCAGTTATTATGGAGAAGAATATGGGCTTTTGGTAGACAGTATACCTGGCGAAGGTACTATTATTGATATTGTACTGCCTTCCTCAGCCATTAATATAGAGCCTTCTTTTTTTCAACCTGAATTATCCAGAACCGTATCTTTGTCTCAGAATCCTTCACAATAATAAAAAAATACCAGCAAATAAAAGCTGGTATTTTTTAACAAAAATATCGAATTTCTCCAAAACGGTTTAACCACTCATCAATAATATCGGAACTATTGGCTTCTATCATTCTCATTAACCTTTTCAGTATCTTTTCCGGAATTTTAGAATTATTATTGCTGAGAATAGTTTTTCCAGTACTGGTAATCCATATTTTAGTAGCTATTGCACTGGCTCTTCCTTCTGATATCTGAACATAAATTGGTTCTAAGGGATCTCCTTCATTGGACCAAAAATAAATACTATATGGTCCAATCCTAAGAATTTGCGGCATTTAAAATGCCTCCTTCCTGCGAAAATTCAATAATAAGATGAGCATTATTTCTGATTAACTGCTTAAAATATGCCATCTCGGTATCGGAATATCCTTCAATATCCTCCCACCTATAATCAGGAAGCCAGCATGTAGCATTGTGGAATCCTCCAAATTCATCAGGAGTTTCTATATAGACTTTTACTTTCCCATCTGCTTTCATTTCCGAATGAGTAATTTCTGTATCATCATTCAATGTCATAAACGAATACATCATAATTGCATTCATCCCTTCTTCATTTAATTTACCTGATTATAGCACAGATTTCATTAATCATCTATGGTTTTTCTCAAAGGGGTTCCAGTTGGACAGAAAAATATTCAGTCCGAAGCCTACTGCCAGAGCCCATGCAGATGCCCATGCGGTTCCCTGAGTTGCGAGGACTGCTGCCATTACGCCTGCGATCATCTTGTCTCTGTCGCTCTTGCAATAATCCATACCAATTCTCGCACATACAAATGCCTGGAACATCAGAGTAATGGAAGATCCTACTCCAAAAATGGGGCGGAAGAAGCTTACTACCGGGATAATAAGCACGCTTAAAAATGTCGCCAGACGGAAAGAGGACATTCCTCCAAGAAGGGATTTCATTGCTTTCTTTCCTTCTTTGTATCTCATAGATACAGATACAGTCATCCCTACCCATAACGGACCGGAAAGTGGCGGAAATGGTGCAATGATGGAAAGAATCAGGTTTCTCAGACCGCTGATCATATTGGAACGGCTGGAATTGAAATCAATGTATTCATCATCACGAGCCTGCCGTGCTTCTGTAACCAGGGTTTCTGTTGTGACAAAATCACCAAATGCGATAACATAGCATACCAACGCAAGTGGTAAAGCCTTAATATACATAGAAAGCGGCGGGATACCCACACCAAAAATACTTACCTGATCAATAATCTCTTTAAACTGTGGAATCTTGATAAAAGTTCCGATCTCTAGACCTGGTTTGTCCAACTCTCCTACAAGAAGTCCCACCACCATAGCAATCAAGTACGGGAACAGATTTCCATATCTGGCAACCAGATCAAGGAATTTGTTTGTCTTTCTTTTCTCCTGATATTTGTCTGAGAAACTGATCAGGATCAGAAGTCCTACACCTGCCACAATTGCAAGTGGATATTTGTGCATGTTTCCGCCCTCTCCCAGCTGTCCTGCCATAACCGTAACAGGCGCTGCGAGGAGAATTCCACCTTTGACAGAATCGGGAACTGCGTGGACAAATTTATCTGCCAGTTTGGTCACACCCATGAAGATGAATACCAGACCTACCAGCATCTGTAATGCGATCATTGCCTGTATTCGCTCTTTTCCCATAGGGAAACCTTCCAGGAATACAATAGTTAATGGCAGTGTCGGTGTGATCCAGCCCGGTACGACCGGATCGCCCAGCAGACTGTGTAACAGGTAAAGAAATGTCTCAATGATTACACAGCTCCATGCCAGTTCATAAGGAAGCCCCAGATACTGCTCCAGATATGGAACAGCAGCCAGTGCCGTAACGCCCAGGATCAGACCCTGAATGAACTCAACAGATTCTATCTTATAGTGTATAAAAGGAAGTCTTATCTGAAATGGTCCAAAGGGGATGTAGGGCAGTTCATTTTCTCTTCTTTGCGCTCTTGTATGTGCCATACAATTTCTCCTTTAACATTATTTTGTTAGAATTTAGCAACTATTCAGCAACCTCCCGGGATAGCAGATTATTGAATATTTACAGAATATTTCTATATTTCAGCGTATGCTTTCTATCTTTTTTGTTAATTTTTAGACAATCGTCGCTTAAATGAAATCCAATCCGCTCAGAAACACATCCGAGCTGGGTTGGATTTCATTTCTCTCATGGGGTTAATTATTGACTTCTTATTTCAGCCACTATCGTCATAGCGTGTCTGAAATTGCTTTAATAAACTTGCTATATTTCTAAGCTTCTTTGTTTTTCTTTACAAAGATTGCAAGTAAAATACCTGCCACAGTAACACCTGCATTCAGAAGAAGGATCATTCTCGGGGCTCCTTCTCCGCCTACCTTAGTGATGTAGCTTGCAAGGCTTAAGATCGTGTAGTTAGCAATACTGGACGCGATCATTACCATGGAAGTTGCTGTCGCTTTGTTCTCCGGGAAGAACTCTGCAGTTGTGGAAGTAGCCAGCTGAAGAACACCGCCTGCTCCTGCAAAACCGATTGCAAATCCACCGATCAGACACATGGTCGGGCTCTGGATAAAGTAGCACAGTAACAGTGTGACAGTGGAAATTGCCGGATAAAGAATCAGGATGTTGATCTCTTTTAAACCTTTCTTGATAAGAACAGAGGAGCAAAGGATTGCTGCGAATGTTCCTATTGCATAGAAGGACTGGATCTTACCAGCCTGATCACTGGTCATTCCGTATAACATACCAAGTTCTTTGTTACAGTTTAGCCACAGCATAAATGTAGAAGAACTTGTAAATCCGATCAGGATCGCTGCCAGTGCAGCCGGTGTGATTTTTAATTTGCTCTTTGTCTTCTGTCCTGCGGCTGCTGTCTTGTTTCCTCTTTCCGGGAATGGGAGGAAAAGGATCAGGATACCATCGATAAAGATTGCAACACCTGCAACGATAAAGATCGTTCTGTAGGACATGTTTGCTGATGCGACAGCTCCGATCATATATGGCAGTAAGAACTGGCTGATACACATGGAGAATTTTGTAAACATGTTCGCTACGGAAGGATTATTTACATAAATTTCCATACAGGTCGGGCTTACGCAGGTATCCAAAAAGGAGTTTGCGATACCACCGATGATAGCAAATGCATAGGCAACACCCATGTTAGGTGCATAAGCGATTCCCATGAAATATGCTGTATAGCACAGAACACCAATGATACCGCTTAATCTACGTCCGAATTTATCAGAGAGAGGTCCGGAAAATGGCAGGGAAATCAGACGTCCAAGTCCCAGTGCTGCGATAACTGCTACAACACCGCTGATTTCAGATCCCCATGCTCCGGAAAGTTCCGGCTTGTACTGTCCCATAATGGACGCACCAAAACCGTGAATAAAATAAGTAAAGTACAACGCAATGGAAGTAACCACTAAATTTGTTTTCTTAGTCTTTCCCATTTCTAATTATTTCCCTTCGTTTTCCTTCTGAAACTTCTGGTATTCATCTGTAGGCATCTCAAGACCTGTGTAAAGTTTGTAAGCTGCAGCGCCCTGCCACAGAAGCATTCCTTTACCACCTACAGCAAGTTTTACGCCTGCTTCTTTTGCTTCTTTAACCATCTTTGTTTCTTCCGGATTGTATACACAATCAGCCACAACAAGGTTTGGATGGAACATAGACTTGTCAACCAGAGAAAGGTCATCGTGTGGTTTCATACCAGCCAGAGTACCGTTTGCAAGAATATCAGCGTTTGCGATCTCTTCTTTTAATTTATCCTGATCATCCAGACAATATACACTTACTTTGCAGTCCGGAACTTCTTTTGCAAGTTTTTCTGCTGTTCCTTTGGCTCTGTCAAGGAATGGATCATTCGGGTTGAAGATCGCGATGGATGCTGCTCCGTCAAGTGCGCACTGTACAGTAAGAGCTGTAGCAGCTCCGCCTGCTCCAAGAACTACCATCTTTTTACCTTTGATATCAACACCATTCTCTTTTAAGTTACGTACAAATCCGATACCGTCTGTGATATGTCCGATGAGTTTTCCGTCTTCGTTTACGATTGTGTTTACAGCGCCAACGATTCTTGCTGCCGGTGAAAGTTCATCCACACACTGAGCTACCTTATTCTTGCAAGGCATTGTTACATTTGCGCCTCTCATTTTGAACAGACGAATAGCATCTAATGCTGCCGGAACCTGATCTTCTTTGATGTCAAATGCCATGTAAGCATAGTCAAGGTTGTGATAACGGAAGCTGAAGTTGTACATTGCCGGTGATCCTGAATGTCCTACCGGGCTTCCGATGAGTGCCATTAATCCTGTTGTTCCTTTGATTCTCTGTTCCATTTCCTCTTGTTCCTCCTGAAATTTTCTTCTTGTTATCCAGATATACAAAAAGTATACCTGGATGTTTTTTCATTTGTTATCTGATTATAATGTAGAAGCTACTTCGTATGCTTCTTTTGTCGCATCGAGTGCTCTTCTTGCACGGATCGCATCACCGATCACATAAGTATCCGGTACAATTGTTTTGATTTCTTCGCCGAATGGATTGTAGTTTCTGAATCCCATGGAAAGGATAACAGAATCATATCCTCTGGACTCATGTCTCTGACCGTCGGCTGTCTCGTACTCTACGCCATCTTCATAGAATTTGCATACTTTTGCACCTGTGATTTCTTTGATTCCGTAATCTTCGAAGTCTTTCATCAGGTAAACTCTATGCTCGTGGATCACGTCTGCACCTACAGTATCTCTGAACTCGATAACTGTTACGTCATGGTTCTGCTCACCTAAGAATGCAGCTGTCTCACATCCAACCATTCCGCCGCCTACGACAAGAACTTTCTTACCTGCTGCTCTCTTACCATCAAGGAGATCAGATCCATGAATGATTGCAGGATTGTCGATTCCTTCAATCGGAAGGATCAGTGTTCTGGAACCGGAAGCAACAATTACGCTGTCTGGTTTTTCTTCCTTGATAAGATCCAGAGTTACTTCCTGATTCATTTTGATCGTTACGCCAGCTTTCTGACAGCGAACGATGTAGCTGCGGATCATGTTTGTGATGTCGCCTTTTCCCGGAGGATAAGCAGCCAGGCGCATATTTCCGCCAAGTTTATCACTTGCTTCATAAAGTGTTACCTGATGACCTTTTTCCTGTGCGATAAATGCAGCGCAAAGACCTGCAACACCGCCACCGATTACCATAACTTTCTTAGCTTTTTCTGCCGGAGCGATTCCCTCAGCTTCATGTCCAAGGAATGGGTTTACCAGACAGCAGATTGGATTTCCTGCATACATATTTGCAACACAGCCCTGAAGACATGCGATACATGGGATCATATCTTCCAGTCTTTCTTCCTGTGCTTTTAATGGCATATGTGGATCTGCAAGGCTCTGACGGCCGAAAGCAACCAGGTCGCAACGTCCTTCTTTTACCATTAATTCTGCAAACTGCGGTTCTGTATAACGTCCAACTGTGATTACCGGGATAGATACGGCACGTTTAATCTCTTCTACCTGAGAAGCGGAAAATCCACCATGTGTTACTGTCGGTGCCCACATAAATTCATCGCGGATATGAACGGCGCGGGATACATGGATCGCATCAAGTCCACATCCTTCCAGATATGCAGCGATTGCAGCGCTGTCATGCACATCAAGGCCACCCGGCACTTCATCACAGCTGTTGATTCTGACAAGAACAGCGATCTTTCCTTCTGTCATCTTCTTAACTTCTTCAATGATCAGACGGGAGAAACGCATTCTGTTCTCAAAAGAACCGCCAAATTCATCCAGTCTTTTATTTGTTCTTGGGGAAAGGAAGGTACTTACCAGATAGCCATGTGCCATATGGATTTCAACTGCGTCCACACCGGCTTCCATTGCTCTCTTTGCTGCAAGACCGTAGCCTTTTACCAGTTCATAAACTTCTTCTGTTGTAACTTCCTTCGGTGTGTCTCTGCCGCAGTCAGACGGAATGCTGGTTGCTGCCTCGATCGGTGCTCCTGCGTTCTTTGCGTTTCCTTCCGGGCCTGCATTCTGAAGCTGTACGGAAACTTTTGCGCCTTCTGCATGACAGGCATCAACTACCTTGCGGAAGCTTTCGATTGTGGAGTCATCATAAAGACATGGCTTGCGGGGACCACCTTTTGCTCCTTTATGTACTACTGTTGCTTCGATTGTGATCAGACCGAAGCCGCCTTTTGCTCTTTCACGATAATAAGCTGCGGACTGTTCGCTCATGCTTCCGTCTGTGTTTGCAAAGTTGTTTCCCATTGGCGGAACCACGAAGCGATTCTTTACTGTCATTGGCCCGATGTCGATTGGCTGAAACATTGCATTAAATTTCATGTGACCTTCTCCTTTTTTGAATTCTTTTCTATTAATTATTCATTCACTATTTTGTGTTCATTCAGAATGTGGATCAGGCAGGCGTGGAGGTTTCTGCATGATCCCCTGATCTGTCGTTTATCCGTCAGATACTTACTGAAGAACCTCCGGCCATGCTTCCTCAAGCACTTTCTTTGTGTTCTCATATGTATGGTTTGCAGCATATTCAAGTCCTTTTGCAAGGATTGCATCGCTGATGACTTCTACGCCGATTGCATTTGGTTTGATTCCTTTTTCTTTTACCATTTTAACGAAATCTGCTGTGCATCCGATTCCTGTTCCGGGAGCAAGACGGTCATGCATGGATTCATCTCTTAAGATTGTTGTTGCATATGGTCTTTCCCATACATCGTTGATCTGGATGGATACAATCTTGTCTGCAGGGATTTCTTCGATAACTGAAAGATTGATAGGCTGATTTGCTCTTACCCAGTGCCATGTATCCATGATCAGTTTTGCATTCTCACAGTCAGCTGCCTTTACAACTGCCCAGCCTTTTTTCATATCCGGGATTCCGCTGTATGGCATTGGCTCAACACCGATGATGTATTTTCCTGCTCTCTGGCATAATTCTCTTAATTTCTGCGCAGTATATTCTACGGAGTAGTTTTCCATCAGACCGCAGTTGATCTGTTTTACGTCAAATAATTCACACATATGGAAGCAGAGCTGTTCTTTGTATTTCTGCTCGTAAGATCTATGCTCTTCTGCCCACTGTACGATGTACTCAACCTCTGTTACTTTCATACCATGTTTGTCCAGAATAGCAAGAATGTCTTTGTCAAAAAGTCCCTCATTCAGCGCATCTACATAGGTTTCTGCACGAAGACCGATTCCTTCGTATCCTGCGTTCTTTGCAGCAATCACTCTGTCTTCAAATTTGCACTGATCTCCCAGTGTCCAGGAACTGATAGTAATTGGAAATTCTTTTGACATCTTTTTGTCCTCCTGATAAAATCGCATAATTTTTTTATTTATTCCGGAATTATTTTGTATCTTTTTGATATAAGCATTATATAACTTTGTTAAATATAAAACAAATTAGTTCTATCCTTTAAATTCATAGATTTTTTCAATACGTCATGGTATAATCTACGTATATAACAAATATCGCGCGGGTTATTTGTGCAAGAGTGACTATAATTATGGTTTTCCAGAGCATTAAAGGACTATGAAAGCCTGCACATAAAATATAGTCACTTATAAAATACTAATCAGAGAAAGGAGTTTTTCTATGAACCTGTATCATCTGCGGTACTTTTCTACGCTGGCTCATATTGAGCATTACACAAAAGCCGCTGATATTCTGGCGATCACTCAGCCTTCTTTAAGTTATGCAATCTCTACTCTCGAGGAAGAACTGGGTGTAAAACTGTTTGAAAAAAATGGAAGGAATGTTACTCTTACCAAGTATGGAAAAGTTTTCCTGAATGACGTGGAAGAGGTACTGAACCGTCTGGACTCTTCTGTGAACAGTCTGAAGCTGGCAGGTAAAGGGGAAGGCTGCATTGATGTGGTATTCCTGCGTACACTGGGAATTGATTTTCTTCCTAAGATCATGCGGGGATTTCTGGAGGAAAATCCTGCTAAAAAGATAGATTTTAATCTGTATTGTGATAAAGTTTTAACATCTGATATTCTGAACGGATTAAAAGAGAAGAAATATGATCTGGGGTTCTGTTCCAAACTTGATAATGAGCCGCTGATCGAGTTTATTCCGGTTGCCAGACAGGAGCTGGTTGTGATCGTACCTCTGGATCATCCGCTGGCAGTAAAGGATGAAGTACGGCTGGAGGATACCATTCCTTATAAACAGATTATATTTAAGAAGAGAAGCGGTCTGAGACAGATTATTGACGGATTGTTTGAGCGCATCGGTCAAAAACCGGATGTTGCCTATGAGATTGATGAGGATCAGGTTGCTGCAGGGTTTGTGTCCAATGGATTTGGTATCTGTGTGGCTCCCAATATTCCTATCCTGCAGTCACTGAATGTAAAGATTCTGCCACTTGTATCTCCAAGCTGGCAGAGAAACTTCTATATGGCAATGTTAAAGAATGTTTATCATCCGCCGGTTGTGGAGGCTTTTAAGAATTATGTAGTCGAACAGGCGCAGAAGGAATGGGATTATAAGACCAGCTGATCTGGCGCGTGTCTGAAACACGCTCTGACATAATAAAATATCAGAGAATACAAAAAGATATGAGTTCGCCCTGTCAGTTGGGACAACCCATATCTTTTTATAATAACTTATACCTTCTATAATGCGGCTTGATATCTGCCACTTCTGATACATAAACCAGATCTGTCATGCTATATTATTTTTCTTCATCCATAATGCGAAGCCTGTGTACAAGCTCTTCGCAAATCTCCAGTTTGTTTTTACCATCTGTCTCGATGATAATGTCTGCTGCTGCCTCGTATTTCTCGCGGCGTTTCTCCATCAGGTCTGCAATAAACGGAACCGTTTTGTTGTTCTCGATCAGCGGACGATCATGGTTGTCTTTGACACGATCAAGTATTGTTTCAGGCTTTGCAGTAAGAAGGACCACTCGTCCGTTCTTCTTCATCTCTGCCACATTGCACTCTCTCATAGGAGTACCGCCGCCGCAGGAGATAACTACATTTGTCCTGGACTGCATTTCAATAAGCAGATTTGTCTCAAGGTCACGGAAATACTGCTCACCATATGTCTCAAAAATATCAGAAATACTCATTCCCTGTCTCTGGGCAATAATCTGGTCCATCTCTACCACATCCATGGCAAATGCATTCTTAAGGAAATCAGAAATAGTAGATTTGCCTGCACCCATAAAGCCGATAAGAACGATATTGTAGTTGAAGAGCTTTCTGGCCTGGATACGTTTACTGTTTGTGCGGATGCTGTCAAATACGTCTGCCACTTCATCCTTGTGACGTCTGCCTTCCATTCTGCCCTCAAGCCATTCTTTCTGTTTTGCTTCCTGCTCAGGCTGTAAAATCTGAAGTCCGTTGGCTTCTTTATATGCCATAATGTCCTCGACAATTCTGTTTCTCATGATAAGGGCATCCAGGATGATCTCATCACACTGTCCAAGACTCTCTCTGAGTATTTCTAACTGGTTCATATCTCTTTCCTCTGTCTTTCCTATGACAATTTACTTATTCTGCAAAATTGCCATAAACTTTTTCACGAACGGCTGATGTGTCACCAAACTATCAACTGGTTGATACATGAAATGCCGACTGTTAAGTTTTATTATATCAATGTTGCTTTTTCATAGCAACCCTTTAAATCATTAAATTGTTTCATTGATTCTATAGTTTTTTTCTATGAAGTGAACCTCACATGGCTAAAGTCACGTGCTTCCAGACGCTTTAGGCG
>NZ_QRIL01000013.1 GCF_003471165.1 Ruminococcus sp. AM22-13
GCGTCTGGAAGCACGTGACTTCAGTCATGTGAGGATATAATTCACTACAGGCAATATATAATAAGCATAGAAGAACCGCAGCCACTGAAATTTCCAGTGTCGTCGCGGTTCTTCTTTTCTTGTAAAAACAATGCCGTCATGTTATGATGAGTGCACAGAGAGTAAGAGTATTGTCTACAGGAAAGGAGCTGGAATGATGCCATTACTGGAGGAAAAAACCTATACTATAGAAGACATCTATCATTTATCAGATGGAGAACGTGCAGAATTAATTCATGGACAATTATATATGATGGCTCCGCCAAGTTATGTTCATCAAACGCTTTCCATGGAGATTGCGGGAACAATCCGGGATTATATCAGGCGGAATAGAGGAAGATGTCAGGTGTTGTCTGCCCCGTTGGCGGTGAATCTAAATGCAGATGATAAAACATATGTGGAGCCGGATATCAGTGTGATCTGTGACAGAAATAAAATTTCGGATAAGGGGATTCAGGGTGCTCCGGACTTTATTGTGGAGATTGTATCGCCGTCCAGCCGCAAGATGGACTATTCTACGAAAAATGCGATATATGCGGATGCCGGGGTTCGTGAATACTGGATTGTAGATCCTCTGAAAAAAAGAACGACGGTATACTATTATGAACAAGATGCGGCACCTATGATTGTGCCATTTGACCAGCCTGTAACGGTGGGGATTTATGGTGATCTTCAGATTACGATTTCCAGGCTGCTGCAGGATTTTGATCTTTGATGATATGGAGATGAAAAAAGGTGGAGGAAACCGGAAATGCTGACATGTATCAAATCACAACGCCAGAGAACAGCAGCAGAGTATGCGCTTAAGGTTATCCAGTCATCATGCATAAAACCGTATATTCAGTCGATTTATTTATATGGTAGTTGTGCTCGTGGAGAAGAAAAATACAGCAGTGACGTTGATTTGTTCCTGGAATTGTCAGAGTCGTTTCGTTCCCGGCCGGAATTAAAGAAATATATCTATCTTTTGAAGTCGGAAGTTTCATCAGCAGAATTGGATGATGCAGAGACTGATCTGAAAGTTGTGGTAGGGGATGAATGGAAGAAGAATAAAATGTTATATTATGCGAATGTGCGAAAGGAAGGAATTCAAATATGGCCTTAAGCAGCTACTTTGACTTTGCGGAAAATGATTTTCAATATTTTAAAGCGTCTTATGAGGCCGGTATTGTTGCGAATATGATGGGAGCCATGGCGCAGGGGATATGCGAAAAGTATATGAAACATTTGGTTTCAGAATATTACAAACCAGATAATTCTATTCAGCAGAAAGATTTTGAAAATATTTTGCGTACACATAGTCTTAATAGATTGATGAAGTTTTTGAAGGAAAATATGAATTTGGAGTTTTCTAAGAGTACACAAACATATATGAGAATGATAGATGGATTTTATTTCTCAACCAGATATCCAGGTGATGACAGTATAGAGATTGACCGTGATGATGTGGAAATGTGTAATGAAGCGGCAAAAATGTGTCGTAAGGAAATTATGGAATTTGAGAAAACATTCAAATAAAGTAAATGAAGTAAAACAGATACGGTCATGTTATGATGGAGACACAAAGAGTAACAGTGGAATCTATATTTACAGACTATATGAAAAAGACAATCAGTGTGCGCGATACATTTGTAAAAAAAGCAACAAAAGAAAACTTTTACTATGGAATTCTACTTGGAATTTTGGGATTTAAATCGGGTTGGAGAGTGAATTCAAATAAGGAAGCAGGAGATGGATTCAGTGATATTCTAATTAGAATTGACGATTCGGATGTGGGAATTGTTATTGAAGTAAAGTATTCTGAAAATGATACAGGAGATATAGAATGTAGGAAAGCAATCACTCAGATAGATCAGAAGAAATATGCAGATGAATTAAGAGATAACGGCATTGGAACTATTTGGAAATATGGAATTGTCTGTAATAAAAAGAAATGTCGGGTATATGATGCCGCTTATGAGAAAGCTTGACGAGCTTGATGAGAAAGTAAAGAAACATCAGGAAAAATTGTAACATATATAGCTGCGGTGAATATTCTATTAAGGAAGCAATGCGTTGAGGATGTTTGTATGGCTTTTTTTGATAAAGAAATGCATATGCAGAAGGAGAATGTGGATACGGGGCGGTATCAGGTGGTGGTGCTGGACCGGCTGAATAACCGTCCGGTAGAGAATGCAAGAGTCAGGATCTCTTATACAGGTGCGCCGGACAGCGTCATTGAAGAGGTGGTGACAGATTCCTCCGGCCGGACACCGGTTCTTGAATTAAAAACGCCGCCGCTGGAATATAGTATGGAGCCGGTAGAAGAACAGCCTTATGCAGAATATACGGTGCAGATCGATGCGGAAGGTTTTGAACCCAAAGAAGTAGCGGGCAGTGAGGTTTTGCCGGATGTTTTGTCCAGACAGCCGGCAACTTTAAATGCTATGGAACAGGGAGAAAGCTACCAGCGGGTGGTGATTCCGCCACACACATTGTTTTATAAATATCCACCTAAAATAGAAGAATCTGAGATTAAGCCGGTGAATGAGACGGGAGAGATCGTGCTGAGCAAGGTTGTTATTCCGGAATATATTGTAGTACATGATGGCCCGGTAAGTGATTCTTTGGCAGAGAATTATTATGTGCGTTACAGAGATTATATCAAAAACGTAGCCAGCAGCGAAATCTATGCCACCTGGCCGGACGATACGATCCGGGCAAATGTCCTGGCGATTATGTCGTTTACGTTAAACAGAGTTTATACTGAGTGGTATCGGAATAAAGGATATGATTTTACCATAACTTCTTCCACTGCATATGACCATAAATGGATCTATGGCAGAAATATTTTTGACAGTATCGACCGCATTGTAGATGAATTATTTGAGAATTATCTGTCCAGACCGAATGTGCGCCAGCCGATTCTGACACAGTACTGTGATGGAAAGCAGGTGCAGTGCAGAAACAGGGGATGGATGACGCAATGGGGCAGTAAAACATTGGGTGATCAGGGATATTCTGCGATTGAGATTCTTCGGGCTTTTTACGGAAATGATATGTACATTAATGTGGCAGAAGCGGTATCAGGGATTCCGGCATCATGGCCGGGATATGATCTTGATATTGGCGCAACAGGAAGTAAAGTAAGTCAGATTCAGGAGCAGTTAAATACAATCGCCGGGGCATATCCGGCAGTGCCAACTGTGACCGTGGATGGAATATACGGAGATGAGACAAAAAATGCTGTCAGAGTTTTTCAGGGGATTTTTGGTCTGGGACAGACGGGGATTGTTGATTATCCGACCTGGTACAAAATACAGGAAATTTATGTGGCAGTCAGCAGAATTGCAGAACTGTGATGAATATGAACAGATAAAATATATGACCGGCTATATCATAAGGTGATATAACCGGTCATTATTTTATCTGTATTTATAGAGAGTATTATTGCTGCTATTTATTGAGAATACTATGTAAAGACTACGGACAGGTGTGCTATGAGATCAGTGAGAAGCTCATTCGCCAGAGTTTTTTATCGGTATGTCGGGATTCATTAAAAATCAGTGTCAAGGTAATGAGGTTATTATATATCTAAAATAAAAACGCAAAAAAATAAGGCGCCATGACTTCTCATAGTTCCTCATTCTTTAATGCGGAAGATGGGACTTGAACCCACACGAGCGCAATGCTCACAAGATCCTTAGTCTTGCTCGTCTGCCAGTTCCGACACTTCCGCATATCGCATTTCTTTGGGATTCTTTTGTGCTCTCCCTCGCGACAAGTGATACTATACCAGATGCAAAAGACAATGTCAACAACTTTTTGAAAAAAATATAAAAAATTTCAAATTTTTTTTGAAAAAAAGAGGAATTTGAAATTTTATGTAGAATATAATTAATAAGAGGTATTTTGTCAGCTTGTGGAGGTATCGCTTATGAATATCAGGGAAAGCATGGAACAGAGAGAACTAAAGATGCTAAACCCTTATGCCTCATTCAGCCTTTATTCTAAGGGCAGAGAGAGGCAGGAGGAAGAATGCGATGTACGAACCGTCTATCAGAGAGACAGAGACAGGATCCTTCATAGCAAGGCATTTCGCAGGATGAAGGATAAGACACAGGTTTTTCTGGCACCTCAGGGTGACCATTACAGAACCAGACTGACACATACTCTTGAGGTATCACAGATAGCCAGAACTATCGCTAAGGCTTTAAGGCTGAATGAAGATCTTGTGGAGGCAATCGCACTTGGGCATGACCTTGGACACACTCCTTTTGGACATGCAGGAGAGAGAGCTCTCAATGCAGTGAACCCGGATGGCTTTGCCCACTATAAACAGAGCGTCAGGGTTGCACAGGTACTTGAGAAGAACGGCGAAGGGTTGAATCTCACCTGGGAGGTCCGGGATGGCATCCTGAATCACAGAACCAGTGGAAGTCCGTCAACTCTCGAAGGCCAGGTGGTAAGACTTTCAGACAAGATCGCATATATTCATCATGATATGGATGATGCTCAGAGAGCAGGGATTATTACGGAGGATGACATCCCGGTTACGTTGCGTATGCTTCTTGGATATACGACCAGGGAGCGGTTAAATACATTTGTACATGATATTATAGAGAACAGTCTGGAGCAGGATACCATAAAAATGTCAGCGGAGATCTATGATGCAATGATGGATCTGAGGGCAATCATGTTTCGAAATGTGTATGAGAACCCGGTAGCCCATAAAGAGGAAGCGAAAGTAGTAAAGATGCTGACAGAGTTATATGAATATTATGCTGAACACCCGGAAGCAATGTCGACAGAGTACAGGGAACTGATCATGCGCGAAGAGAAGAAGGAACAGGTAGTATGTGACTATCTTTCAGGAATGACAGACCAGTATTCTATGGAGAAATTCCGGGAGATTTACATACCAAAAGCATGGGAAGTCTATTAATCTATTAAGAAGGAGGACGAAGCATGCGTTATTCAGACGATATCATTGAAGAAGTCAGAATGAAGAATGATATTGTAGATGTTGTGTCCCAGTATGTGAAGCTGAACAAAAGAGGAAGCACTTATTTCGGGCTTTGCCCGTTTCATAATGAGAAAACGCCCTCTTTTTCGGTGACACCGGCGAAGCAGATGTATTACTGTTTCGGATGCGGAGCAGGCGGGAATGTTTTTAATTTTGTGATGGAATATGAGAATTACAGCTTTGGAGAGGCATTACAGCATCTGGCAGACAGAGCGGGAGTGCAGCTTCCGAAGATCGAGTATTCCGGAGAAGCGAAGAGAAAGGCAGAACGGCGGGCTGCTCTTCTTGAAATCAATAAACTTGCGGCGGGCTATTTCTATTATCAGCTGCGCCGCGAGAATGGAAAACAGGCACATGATTATCTGACAGGAAGAGGACTGAGTGAGGAAACCATCAAGAAGTTCGGATTGGGATATTCGGACAAATACAGTGATGATCTGTATAAATATCTGAAATCAAAGAATTACAGTGATGAGCTTCTGAGAGATTCAGGACTTTTCAATGTGGATGAACGCCGGGGAATGTACGATAAGTTCTGGAACAGGGTTATTTTTCCAATTATGGATGTAAATAATCGTGTGATCGGATTCGGGGGCCGCGTGATGGGTGACGGGAAACCGAAATACCTGAATTCACCGGAAACAACGATTTTCGACAAGAGCCGGAACTTGTATGGCCTGAATGTTGCGAGAACAACGAGAAAGAATTATCTGATTCTGTGTGAGGGATATATGGATGTCATATCCATGCATCAGGCAGGATTTACGAATGCAGTGGCGTCTCTGGGAACGGCGCTTACTTCAGGACATGCAAGCCTGATCAAGCGTTATACACAGGAGGTTTTACTGTTATATGACAGTGACGATGCGGGTGTGAGGGCTGCACTTCGTGCGATTCCGATTCTTCGGGAGGCCGGCGTTTCTTCCAGGGTGGTGAATCTCAGGCCGCACAAGGATCCGGATGAATTTATCAAGGCACTTGGAGCTGAGGAGTTTGAGAAACGTCTGGAACAGGCTATGGACAGCTTTATGTTCCGCGTTCATATGGCAGAGCGGGAGTTCCCAATGGAGGAACCGCAGGGACAGAACCGTTTCTTTGAACGGTGTGCGCAGATGTTGCTGGAACTTTCAGATGAACTGGAGAGAAATCTTTATATAGAAGCAATTGTGAAAGATTACAGAAGCAGTGGAATCAGTGTGGAGGATCTGAAAAAGAGAGTTGGTGCCCTTGCTATGAAAGGGACTCCGGCAGAACAGAGGATCCAGCCGAAGCCTGTAGGTACAGTACAGTCAAAGAAGAAGGAGAGCGCAGCGGAGAAAGCACAGAAGCTGATGCTTACCTGGCTGGTAACTTATCCAGGCATTTTCGATACGGTTGAGAAATATATCCAGCCTTCGGATTTCGTGGTTCCGCTATACAGACAGGTGGCAGAGATGCTCTATCAGCAGCATAAGGACGGAGATGTGAATCCGGCCAGACTGATGAATGCTTTTATTGACAGCGAAGAGCAGAGAGAAGTTTCTTCCCTTTTCAATGCGACAATCCATCTGGAGACTCCTGAGGAACAGAACCGGGCTTTTTCGGATGCTGTACTCAGAATTAAGGACGAGAGTCTTAAGGAGAGAAACAGAACCTGGGATCCGACAGATATCCAGGGACTGCAGGAACTTGTAAAAGCAAAGAAAGAATTGGAAGATCTCGGAAGAAAACGGCAGCAGCTGCATATTTCTTTCGAATAAGGATAAAATATAAACACTATATGGAGGTATAGAGCACATATGGAAATGAATATGGGTAAATTCAGTGAAAAACTGGTAGAACTTCTGGAGCTTGCCAAGAAGAAAAAGAATGTACTGGAATACCAGGAGATCAATGACTTCTTTAAAGACCAGCCACTGGGAGTTGAACAGATGGAGAAAGTATTTGACTTTCTTGAAGCCAGTGGAGTGGATGTGCTTAGAATTACAGATGGCAACGCAGATGATATGATTCTGGATGATGACGATGCAGACATCGATAAACTGGATGAGGAAGAGATTGAGCTTGATAAGATCGATCTTTCTGTTCCGGAAGGTGTAAGCATTGAGGATCCGGTTCGTATGTATCTGAAAGAAATCGGTAAAGTTCCGCTTCTTTCCGCTGAGGAAGAGATTGAACTTGCCAAGAGAATGGAGAAGGGTGATGAAGCTGCCAAGAAACGTCTGGCAGAGGCAAACCTTCGTCTTGTTGTCAGCATTGCGAAGAGATATGTAGGACGTGGAATGCTTTTCCTTGACCTGATCCAGGAAGGAAACCTTGGTCTTATCAAAGCGGTTGAGAAATTTGATTATCGTAAAGGTTATAAATTCAGTACCTATGCGACATGGTGGATCCGTCAGGCAATCACAAGAGCGATTGCAGACCAGGCACGTACTATCCGTATTCCGGTGCATATGGTTGAGACAATCAACAAGCTGATCCGCGTTTCCCGTCAGTTACTGCAGGAGCTTGGACGTGAACCTACGCCAGAAGAGATCGCGGCAGAGATGGACATGTCTGTAGAACGTGTACGTGAGATTCTGAAAATTTCTCAGGAGCCGGTATCTCTGGAGACACCTATCGGTGAGGAAGAGGACAGCCATCTTGGAGATTTCATTCAGGATGATAATGTGCCGGTACCGGCAGATGCAGCAGCATTTACACTTCTGAAAGAGCAGCTGGTAGAAGTACTGAGCACACTGACAGACAGAGAGCAGAAAGTATTACGTCTGCGTTTCGGCCTGGATGACGGACGTGCCAGAACACTGGAGGAAGTTGGTAAGGAATTTAATGTAACAAGAGAACGTATCCGTCAGATTGAGGCAAAGGCTCTCCGTAAGCTTCGTCATCCGAGCCGCAGCCGCAAGCTGAAAGATTATCTGGACTAAGGAGCCTGTTATGCAGCTTTCATTACGTTTGTCTGCGATAGCAGGCCTGGTGACCAGGGGAAACAGACTCGTAGATGTGGGATGCGATCATGGATATCTGCCTGTAGCTCTTTATCTGGATGGAAAAATTCCGAAAGCGATTGCAATGGACGTAAGAAAAGGACCATTGTCAAGAGCGCAGGAGCATATTTCGCAGTATGGACTGAATGCGTACATAGAAACCAGACTTTCCGATGGACTTGAGGCTTTGAAACCGGGGGAGGGTGACACTCTTGTGATTGCAGGAATGGGCGGCCCTCTGATGGAGAGGATTCTTACTGATGGCAAAGAGGCCAGAGAGAGCTTTAAGGAAATGATTTTGCAGCCGCAGTCAGATATCCCGCATTTTCGTAGGTTTATCAGAGAAATCGGATGGCAGATCGTGGAGGAAGAACTGATCCGGGAAGATGGCAAATTTTATCCTATGATGAAAGTGATTCATGGAGAAGAGGAGAATATTCTTCCGGATACGCCTTATACTTTAGAAGAGTGGTTTGGCGGACTTCTCCTTGAACGAAAACATCCGGTTCTGAAGGAATATCTGGACAGAGAGCTTCGAATCCGCGATGAAATTCTTGAAAAATTAAAAAATGCACCAAATGCTCAGAAACGGGCTGGTGAGGTAGAGGAGGAAAGGCAAGCTATTATTGCCGCTTTGAAAGAATATGAAAGCATATGAACTGACCTCCTGGCTTGAGAAAAAATATCCTGCAGATGCAGCCGAGGACTGGGACAATGTAGGACTTCTCACAGGAGACGACACAAATGAGATCAGCCATGTGTTCCTGGCGCTGGATCTGACAGAGGAGACGCTGGCAGAGGCGATAGAGAATGGGGCAGACATGATCATTACCCATCATCCGATGATTTTTTCCGGGATTAAGAAGATCAATAATCACAGTTTTACCGGGAGAAAGATCATTACGCTGATTCAGAAAGGCATTGTCTATTATGCGATGCATACGAATTATGATGTGTTGGGTATGGCTGACTTGAGCGCTGAATATACAAAGATGCACGATGCAGAAGTACTTTCTGTAACGGAAGAGAGAAATGGTGAGACACAGGGATTCGGAAGAGTCGGTGAACTTCCTCAGGAGATGACTCTGAGGGAGTATGCGAAACTTGTCAAAGAATCTCTGAAATTAAATGATGTAAAGGTTTACGGAGATCTGGACGGAAAAGTAAAACGTGCAGCCGTCTGTACAGGATCAGGTAAAAGCATGATCCAGGATGCCATCAAGGCAGGTGCGGATGTGTACGTGACCGGTGATATCGATCATCATACAGGAATTGATACCGTTGCGCAGGGAATGGCATTGATTGATGCCGGACACTACGGAACTGAGTATGTTTTTATGGATGCAATGAAGAAAGAGCTGACGCAGGCATTTCCGAATCTGAAGATTTCCTGCGCGAAAGTAAAGAGCCCGTACACGATTTTGTGATACGGGCTTTTGCCTACAGTAACTGTTAATAATCTTAACTTGTCGAGCAGTCAGACGGCTGTCTGGTATAGATGTTGGATGGCTGCCTTGTTAGTATATTGGAAATGGAGGCAGGTTTTATGGAACAGAAAATGTATAATGTTACGATACAGGGAGAGACAAAACAGTATCCGGAAGGGATTTCCTATGGGGATATTGTGAAAGAATATGAAGGTACTACAGAAGCACCGGTGATTCTGGTAATGGCAGATGGGAGATTGAGAGAACTTCATAAACATCTGAAATCAGACTGTGAGATCCGGTTTGTGACGACAAAGGATCCGATCGGTCATAAAACCTATTGCAGAAGTGCGACTATGATCTTGCTGAAAGCGATTTATGATGTAGCCGGTCAGGAGAATATTGACAAAGTAGTGATCCATTATTCTATTGGAGATGGATATTATTTTACAATGAAAGGTCCTATGGAACTGACCCAGGATTTTATAGACCGGGTAAAGGCACAGATGCATAAAATTGTAGATGCGAATCTCCCGATTGTGAAGAGAAGTGTGAGCACTAGTGAGGCAGTTGCGCTTTTTCACAAACATCATATGTATGACAAGGAACTGCTGTTTAATTACCGCAGAGGATCTAAGGTAAATCTTTACAGTATTGAGAGCTTTGAAGATTATTTCTATGGCTTTATGGCAAATCATACTGGATTTATCAAAACATTTGACCTGTTTTTGTATGAGGGTGGATTTGTTCTTCAGCTTCCAACACAGAAAGAACCGGATAAAGTGCCGGAATTTAAGCCTCGTGAAAAAGTTTTTCATGTACAGAAGGAGTCTCAGGAGTGGGGGGATAAGCTGGATATTGCAACGGTCGGAGAACTGAATGAAAAGGTCACCAGAGGTGGCATTCAGGATATTCTACTGATTCAGGAGGCGATGCAGGAAGCAAAAATTTCAGAAATCGCTGCCAGAATTGCTTCTGAGCGAAATAAGAAATTTGTGATGATTGCGGGACCGTCTTCATCGGGCAAGACTACATTTTCTCACAGATTGTCTATTCAGCTTGCGGCACATGGAATGAAACCACATCCTATTGCTGTGGATAATTATTTTGTAGATCGTCATCTCACACCGGTAGATGAGTTTGGCGAAAAGAATTTCGAATGTCTGGAAGCGATTGATGTAGAGAAATTTAATGAAGATATGCTTGCACTTCTGGATGGAAAACGTGTGGAAATGCCGGTATTTAATTTTAAGACAGGTACAAGAGAGTATAAAGGCGATTTCCTGCAGCTGGAGAAGGATGATGTTCTGGTAATCGAGGGAATTCATGGATTGAATGATAAGCTTAGTTATGCTCTGCCAAAGGAAAGCAAATTTAAGATTTATATCAGTGCACTGACACAGTTGAATATTGATGAACACAACCGGATTCCGACCACAGACGGACGCCTGATCCGTAGAATTGTAAGGGATGCGCGTACCAGAGGAACTTCTGCGAAAGAGACAATCGCGAGATGGTCGTCTGTGCGAAGGGGAGAGGAACAGAATATTTTCCCGTTCCAGGAAGAGGCAGATGCAATGTTTAATTCTGCGCTGATCTATGAACTGGCATGTCTGAAAGTTTATGCAGAGCCGTTGCTGTTTGGGATTGATAAAAGTGAGCCGGAATATATCGAAGCAAAGCGGTTATTGAAATTCTTTGAATATTTTGTTCCGGTGCCGAGTGAGGCAGTGCCACATAATTCTATTCTGAGAGAGTTCATTGGCGGAAGCTGTTTTAATGTGTAAATAATTGTTTACAAGTGAAAAAAAACGTGCTAGAATAGCACTTGCGCAACCAGGCCAGGTGATCGCGGCTGAACAGACGAAAGGGTTCAGACGAGGAAAGTCCGGGCTTCGCAGGGCAGGATGCCGGATAACGTCCGGTGGAGGTGACTCCCAGACCAGTGCAACAGAAATAAACCGCCTCACTTGTTGGGGTAAGGGTGGAAAGGTAGTGTAAGAGACTACCGCCGTCCTGGTAACAGGCCGGGCACATGTAAACTCCATTCGAAGCAAGACCGAATAGAAAGCGATACGGCTGCCCGTCGTGCTTTCAGGTGGGTCGCTCGAGCCTTATGGCAACGTAAGGCCTAGACAGATGATCACTCAATGACATAACCCGGCTTATCGGTCTGATTGCGTATAAGGTGTATATAATAGAAGAAATAAAAATAAGAGGCTCTCGTTGTCTGTGTAGCATAGTTACATAGGCAACGGGAGTTTTTCTGATTGTGGACATGTGGGAACGGTTTCTTTTATGAGAGTAAAAAGATAGCCGGAAACCTGGAGCTTCCGGCTATGTAATGATTAATAAGAGGTATTAACAAAATTATTTGTTGCGTTTACCTGTGTATTTCTCTTCACAATATTTACATCTGTAAACTTCTTTCTCTTTGTCTGCAAGAACAAAAATCTGATCAAGCCCCTGCTCGATAGAGGTAATGCAGCGAGGATTCTTACATTTGATCACGTTAACAACCTGTTTTGGAAGTTTCAGATCTTTCTTTGCTACGATTTTTTCATCTTTGATGATGTTTACAGTGATGTTATGGTCAATGAAACCGAGAATATCCAGATCAAGATTCTCAATCGGGCATTCTACCTTAATGATGTCTTTCTTTCCCATTTTGTTACTGCGTGCGTTCTTGATGATCGCAACTGTGCAGTCAAGTTTATCAAGCTTCAGATCATGATAGATCGTCATGGCTTTACCGGCTTTGATATGGTCTAATACATAACCTTCGCGAAGTGCTCCAACATTTAACATGGTAATTTTACCTCCAGTAATGTGAGAATCAGGGCCATACGTACATATACACCGTACTGTGCCTGTTTGAAATAAGCTGCTCTCGGGTCTGCATCTACTTCTGTTGCAATTTCATTTACACGTGGAAGTGGATGGAGAATGTACATATCTTCTTTTGCAAGTTCCATTTTCTGCTTGTCCAGAATATAGAAATCTTTCATGCGTACGTAGTCTTCTTCGTTGAAGAAACGTTCCTTCTGAACTCGTGTCATGTACAGAATGTCAAGTTCCGGTAAGGCATCTTCAAGTCTTTCAACTTCCTGGAATTCAATATTGTTCTTTTTCAGAACATCTTCGCGGATATAGCTTGGAATGCGAAGTTCTTCCGGTGAAATCAGTACGAATTTTACGTTGGTATAGCGTACAAGTGCCTCAATCAGAGAATGAACAGTACGTCCGAATTTCAGGTCACCGCACAGACCGATTGTTAAATTGTCTAAGCGTCCTTTTAAGGAACGAATGGTAAGTAAATCAGTTAATGTCTGAGTAGGATGTTGATGACCACCGTCACCGGCGTTGATAACGGGAATGGAAGAAGCCATAGAAGCAACTAGCGGAGCGCCCTCTTTCGGGTGACGCATAGCACAGATATCTGCGTAACAGGATACGACACGAATAGTATCAGCAACGCTTTCGCCTTTGGCAGCGGAACTGGAATCGGCTGATGAAAAACCAAGGACTTTACCGCCGAGATTCATCATAGCAGCTTCAAAGCTGAGACGGGTACGGGTGCTTGGTTCATAGAATAAAGTTGCAAGTCTCTTGTCGTCACAGACATGTGCGTATTTATCAGGGTGTTTCTCAATATCACTGGCCAGGTCAAGAAGAGTATTCAGCTCGTCAACAGACAGGTCCAGCGGACTCATTAAGTGTCTCATTTCATACCTCCATATTTTGTTGGTTCAGGAATCAGTTACATAATCCTTCCTAACATCATATAATAATCAGGTGCTTTTTTCAAGAGAGTTTTTGGAGTATTTTTTCAAAAAGGAGTCCGGCTCCAAACCAGAGCGGAGCGTAGTCCAGACGAATCAGCCCTTTGTAGTTTAAAGGGGCGTCAGAATAGTTCCATGGACACATATGGAAATGACGTAAGAATGAGCCACTGATGAATTCTACAAAGAAAATCCCGACTGAGTAGATGCAGCCACGCACAAAAGAAGGAAATGTGGAAAATTTTTCGGAAAGTGGGCGGATGATGGCTGCGCAGCCGTAAATGGGGAACATTAAAAGAGAGGTTTTTCCGGTCATAGTCAGTTCTCCTGAAAGGACAGAATGCAGACCTGTCCAGAGAACTTCCATACACCAGCCGGTCAGTCCGCAGAAAAGAAATGCTTTTTTCATAAGTAACCTCCCAATTAAGATTATTGATTATTCTGTGAACAGCAATAAACAGAATAAATTTTAACTGTTTCTAGTATTGCCTGCCTTGAAAAAAAAATACGTGTAGGATATAATGAAACCACGTTATGTTACTGTTCGCGCACTACTGTCCCGCGAGGTGTTTTGGCATGAAAATGCCAAAATCCCGAGACATACGGCGCGAATTTATGCGATTAGCATAAATTCTGTGCATCGCGAAGCGTGTTACTGAGAACGAAGTGAACAGTAACCACGTTATCACATTAAAAGACTGAGGCGTTTGGCGTATTGTATGAAAGGTAACCGTGAACGGAGTAAATATTCATATTGGGAAAATGCTCATATCGGGAATATATTCGGAAATGGTTCGAAGAAAATAATACGTGTAACTCATAGAAAATAAGAGGAGTATATTATGAATTATCAGGAGAGTCGGGATTATATAGACAAAATTACAAGAGAAATCCCGAGTGTACTGGGACTTGATCATATGCGGGAATTGATGAAGCGTCTGGGAAATCCTCAGGACGATCTTAAATATGTTCATGTGGCCGGTACGAATGGAAAAGGCTCTGTTATTGCCTTTTTATATTCTACGTTGTCTGAAGCAGGCTATCGTATCGGAAGGTATGTTTCACCAACTCTGTATTCTTACAGAGGCCGGATGGAAGTCACGGGCAGCAGAATCAGCAGAGAAAGTTTTGCAGAATATATCACACAGGTGGCAGATGCCATCACAGCCATGACAAAAGATGGTTATCCTCATCCCACAGCATTTGAGATAGAGACTGCTGTGGCATTTCTGTTTTTCAAAAACGAGAATTGTGATCTCGTTTTGCTGGAAGTCGGAATGGGCGGAAATCTGGACGCCACAAATATCATTAAGAATACATTACTGGCAGTACTTGTATCAATCAGTATGGATCATATGTCTTTCCTTGGAAATACCCTGTCACAAATTGCAGAAAAGAAAGCTGGCATTATCAAAGATGGATGTCATGTGGTGACTGCTATGCAGAAACCGGAGGCAATGCGGGTGATCCGGGAAATCTGTAAGACTCATAATGCAGAGTGTACAGTAGCAGATGCTTTTGATGCTCAGGTGATTCAGGAGAGCTGTCTTGGACAGACGATACAATATTGTGGAGAGGATTACGAGATTCCACTGGCAGGTGTTTATCAGAAAGAAAATGCAGTAGTTGCCCTGAATGCTTTGAAGGTGTTGAATAATCTGGGCTTTCCGACTACTGTTAAGCAACGGATAGAGGGGCTTAAGACAGTAAACTGGAACGGAAGGTTCACAGTGATCTGTAAGAAACCATTATTTGTGGTGGATGGAGCTCATAATCCGGCTGCTGCGGATATGATGGCTGCTTCGATAGAGCACTATTTCAAAGGAAAACGACTGATTTATATTATGGGAGTTTTTGCAGATAAGGATTATAGAAGTGTGATCGAAAAGACAGCACATTTCGCAGATCAGATTCTTACAATACAGACTCCGGATAATGTAAGGGCATTGCCGGCAGAAGAACTGGCGGAGGCTGTCAGCGAATATAATCCGAATGTCCAGGCAATGCATACGATCGCAGATGCGGTAGAGAAAGCTTTTGAACTTGTCGGAGAAGAAGATGTGATCATTGCGTTTGGTTCTCTTTCCTTTATCGGGAAAATGACGGATATTGTGGAAGAGCATAAAAAATTTCAAAAGAGTAAAAAGGAATAACAAAGAATGATAAATTTACAGGAATGCAGAGACGAAATAGACAAGATTGACAGTGAGATCATCCGCCTTTTTGAACAGCGAATGAAGGTAGCTGAAGATGTCGCTGAATATAAGATCCGTACAGGAAAAAAAGTTCTGGATCCGGAACGTGAGAGGCAGAAGCTGGAAACTCTGAGAGGAAAGGCACATGGAGAATTTAACCAGCTTGGAGCTCAGGAGCTTTTTCAGCAGATTATGGCAATCAGTCGTAAGAGACAGTATCAGCTTCTGACAGAACATGGAGTTGAAGATGATGAGAAACTGGAAATGGTAGACAAGCTTCCATTAAATAATGTGACGGTTGTTTTTCAGGGGGTAGAAGGTGCATACAGCTATGCTGCCATGAGAGAATATTTCCATGATGATATTAAGAGCTTCCATGTCAAGACATGGCGAGATGCTATGGAGAAGGTAGTAGAGGGAAAAGCGGATTACGCGGTTCTTCCTATTGAAAACACAACAGCAGGAATCGTAGCAGATATCTATGATCTTCTTGCAGAATATGATCTGAGTATCGTAGGTGAGCAGGTTATCCGTCCGGAGCATGTGCTTCTGGGAATGCCGGATGCAGAGCTTGATGATATTAAACAGGTATGTTCTCATCCTCAGGCACTTGCCCAGTGCGGAAAATATCTGGAAGCTCATCCAGGCTGGAAGAAGAAAGAAATGGAAAATACAGCCGGATCTGCCAAGAGAGTCAAAGAAGATAATGACAAGACACAGGCAGCGATTGCCAGCAGACAGGCAGGAGAACTTTACGGGCTGAAAATCCTGGCTGAGAATATCTGCTATAACGGACAGAATGCCACACGTTTTGTGATTGTGAGTAAGAAGCCGATTTATGTGAAAGATGCGCGTAAGATCAGCATTTTCTTTGAACTGCCTCATGAGAGCGGAACACTTTATAATATGCTGTCTCATATCATCTATAACGGTCTGAATATGACCAAGATTGAATCACGCCCGATCACAGGCAAGAACTGGCAGTACAGATTCTTTGTAGATTTCGAGGGTAATTTAAAGGACAGTGCGGTGAAGAATGCACTGAGAGGAATCGAGGCGGAAGCTGACAGAATGAGAATTCTGGGGAATTATTAGTACATTATTTTGCAAACAATATACCGGGTTTAACCAAAGCAAGGAAGTCCCCTGTTTCAATTGTGAAAAGCAATAAGCAGTGTATAGGGACTTGCTTGTAGCAGAATGACAAAATGCATAAATGATGAAATAAAAGGAAGTAACAATAATGGCTAGATTAAATGAATGTATTTTATATCGTAACTTTGAACATGGTGAAATTCTTGATAAGATGGCAGAACTGATGAACGCCTGGGAACAGAAAGTGCCGGATCTGAAAGATAAGGAAGGAATGTTTTTCGAGTGTGCCAACGGGCTTGTAGAAATGGCTGGCTCTTATGGCTTTTCCGGAAATCTGTGGCACTGTTATCTGACATTTCTTCTGGTAAATAATGAAAATGCTTTCAGTACAGCCTGCGAGATCAGAGGGGCTGTGAACGGAAGTATTAATGAACTGGCTATGAATGATTTTGGTGTATTTAAAGAATTATACGACTTTGACCTGACAGTATTGGATGAGGCTTTTGGAATTTTATGCTGTAAGATTCTGAAGGATTACACAAACACCGGAAGTAACAGTAAGATGTTTAATTCCCGCATCAGAGACCGTATCTGTGATCTGAGCCAAACACTGGCAGCAGCAGAAACAACAGAAGAATTTATGAAAGATATGGTACAGTTTTATAAAGACTTCGGTGTAGGAAAACTGGGATTACATAAGGCGTTTCGTGTAGGACATGATGAGAATGATAATGTAGAGATTCAGCCGATTACAAGAATCGCTCATGTTAAACTGGAAGATTTGGTAGGCTATGAAATTCCGAAACAGAAACTCATTGAGAATACAGAAGCCTTTGTAAGAGGCAGAAAAGCAAACAACTGTCTGTTGTTTGGTGATGCGGGTACAGGTAAATCTTCAAGTATCAAAGGAATCCTGAACCGTTATTATGATGAGGGACTTCGAATTATTGAGGTGTACAAGCATCAGTTCCAGGATCTGAACGATGTGATCGCACAGATCAAAAACAGAAATTATAAATTTATCATTTATATGGATGACCTTTCCTTTGAGGAATTTGAGATTGAGTATAAATATCTGAAAGCAGTCATTGAAGGTGGTCTGGAGAAGAAACCGGATAATATTCTGATCTACGCAACAAGTAACAGAAGACATCTGGTAAGGGAAAAATCCAGTGATAAGCTGGAAATTATGGATGATGACGATCTGCATTCCTCCGATACAGTACAGGAGAAACTTTCTCTTGTATATCGTTTTGGTGTTCGTATCTATTATGGTGCGCCAAGCAAGAAAGAATTCCAGACGATCGTCAAAGCGCTTGCGCAAAGAAACGGAATTACCATGCCGGAGGAAGAACTGCTTCTGGAAGCAAATAAGTGGGAACTTTCCCATGGCGGTCTTACAGGAAGAACTGCACAGCAGTTTATTGATCATCTGTTGGGAAAAGTTGAGGAGTAAAAAATATTTGATAACTATTCTGTTGCCTGTTAAGTACGGGAGTAAGAAAAAAGTTATGAAACTGAGTGAAATTTGGGGTATACGATTTTACAGATATCAGTTGCGATGAGCAGTGAGTCATGTGATTAAACTTATATAATAAAGGGGGAATACATATGGCAGTTATGACCTTTGCAGCTATTGACATCGGGTCTTATGAAGTAAGCATGAAAATTTTTGAGATGTCAAAGCGAATCGGATTTCGGGAACTGAATGATGTCAGATACAGTCTGGAACTTGGAAAAGGGGTTTATTCCGGGGAAAAGATTGATTCGGAAATGCTGAATGTTTTATGCGAAGTGCTAAATGACTTTAAACGTCTGATGCAGGATTTTGGCGTAGATGAATATCGTGCCTGCGGAACCAGTGCGTTCAGGGAACTTGCTAATCCACTGATTATCATTGAACAGATCTATCAGCGTACAGGTATGAAAATAGAAATCTTAAGCAGTGCAGAACAGCATTTCCTGGGATATAAATCAATTGCTGCGATTGAAAAAGGCTTCAAAAAGATGATCCAGAAAGGAACAGCAATTCTGGATGTAGGCGGCGGCAGTCTGCAGGTTTCCCTTTTTGATAAGGATGCGCTTGTTACGACCCAGGGGCTGAAGATGGGAAGTTTGAGAATAAGACAGCGTCTGCAGGAACTGGAGAAATCTACGATTCACTATGATAAGCTGGTAGAAGAATTTATCCGCAATGACCTTACAAACTTCCAGAGGCTATATCTTAAGGATAAAGACATTAAGAATGTGATTCTTATGGGAGATTTTATCACAGATATGATCTTTCAGGAGGAGATGGAAGATAAGATCATCACGCGGGAAGAGTTTATGAAGCGCTATGAAGATACGGTGGGAAAATCTGTTGATCTGCTGGCTCAGGAGATGGAAATCGATCCGGAGTATGCCTCTCTTGTTGTTCCTACAATGGTTGTCTGCAAGAACTTTATTGATATTTTTAATGCGGAATCGCTCTGGGCACCGGGAGTTTCGCTTTTAGACGGAATTGCTTATGATTTTGCAGAGAAGAATAAATTTATCAAGAGTGTTCATAACTTTGAGAATGATATTCTGGTTACCTCAAAGAATATTGCAAAAAGATATTCCAGCAGTAAGAACCATATCCAGGGGACTATGAATCTGTGTCTGAATATTTTTGACAGTATGAAGAAGGTTCATGGTATGGGGGCGAGAGAACGCCTGTTGCTACAGATAGCGGCGCTGCTTCATGACTGTGGCAAATATATCAGTATGGGAAATGTCTCTGAGTGTTCTTATCAGATCATAATGTCCACAGATATTATCGGTCTTTCTTCCCTGGAACGGCGGATGATCGCATGTGCAGTGCGATATAATACGTCAGCTTTTGCATATTATGATGAAATTCAGAATATGGGAATGGCTATCGACAGAGAAAGCTATATCAAGATTGCGAAGATGACGGCAATTCTTCGTCTGGCCAATGCCATGGACAGAAGCCATTATCAGAAGGTAAAGGGAATCAAGACTGTACTCAAGGACAGAGAATTACAGATGATCGTGGATTCCAGTCAGGATATTTCTCTTGAACTGGGGCTATTAAAGGATAAAGTTGCATTTTTTGAAGAAGTATTTGGTATCCGTCTGGTTCTCAGACGTAAGGGAAGGGCGTAAAGGAGGATTACTATGGATCTTGGAAAGTTTGAAAAGAAAGAATATTTCGTAAACCGTGAGCTGAGCTGGCTGAAATTTGACGAGCGTGTTCTGAGTGAAGCAAGAGATAAGAATCTTCCTTTATTTGACAGGCTGAAATTCTTAAGTATCACCGCATCCAATCTGGATGAGTTCTTTATGGTACGTGTGGCATCTCTGAAAGATCAGGTACACGCAGGGTATCATAAGACAGATATTGCAGGAATGACTGCGAAAGAACAGCTGAAAGAAATCAGTGCACGCACTCATGAACTGGTACATGTGCAGTATAATACACTGAACCGTTCACTGCTTCCGGCGCTTGAGAAAGCAGGAATGCATCTGGTTGCTGCGCATGAAGATCTTACAGAAGAACAGAAAGCTTTTGTGGATCGTTACTTTGAAGATGATGTATATCCGGTGCTGACGCCTATGGCAATGGACTCTTCCAGACCATTCCCACTGATCAGAAATAAGACTTTGAATATTGGTGCGCTGATTTCAAAGAAAGATAAAGAGGATAAACTTAGCAGGAAGGACAAAGCTGAAGAGGAAGAACTCCTTTTTGCGACAGTCCAGGTGCCGTCAGTGCTTCCGAGAGTGGTTCAGATCCCATCGAAAAAGGATGGAGATACTACGGTAATTCTTCTGGAAGAAATTATTGAGAGAAATATTGATAAGCTGTTTTTGAGCTATGATGTAGTATGCGCGCATCCGTACCGTATTATGCGTAATGCGGACCTTACCATTGATGAGGATGAGGCAGAGGATCTTCTTGTGGAAATCCAGCGCCAGCTAAAGAAACGCCAGTGGGGAGAAGTTATTCGGCTTGAAGTGGAAGATAAGATGGATGAACGCCTGCTTAAGATTCTGAAAATGGAATTTGATATTAAAGAAGCAGATATTTTTGAAATCAATGGACCGCTGGATCTTACCATGCTTATGAAAGTATATGGAGCGGAAGGTTTTGATGCTTACAAAACACCGAGATATCAGCCGGCGCCTGTACCGGAATTTCAGAATGACAAAGACATTTTTCAGGTGATACGTGAGGGAGATGTGTTCCTGCACCATCCTTATATGAGCTTTGATCCTGTTGTAAATTTCGTACGACAGGCGGCAAAAGATCCTGATGTTCTGGCTATTAAGCAGACTTTGTATCGTGTCAGTGGAAATTCTCCGATCATTGCCGCACTTGCGCAGGCGGCAGAGAATGGAAAACAGGTTTCTGTACTTGTGGAATTAAAGGCACGTTTTGATGAAGAGAACAATATCGTATGGGCGAAGAAGCTGGAAAAGGCGGGCTGTCATGTAATCTATGGTCTGGTAGGTCTTAAGACACACAGCAAGATTACATTGGTAGTACGCAGAGAAGAGACAGGGATCAGACGTTATGTACATCTGGCAACAGGAAACTATAATGATTCTACTGCCAAACTTTATACAGATTGCGGTATTTTTACCTGCGATGAGCGCTTTGGGGAGGATGCAACTGCTGTATTTAACATGCTTTCCGGATATTCCGAGCCGAAATGCTGGAATAAGCTGATTGTAGCTCCAATCTGGATGAAAGACCGATTCCTGAGTCTGATCGAGAGAGAAGCAGAGAATGCGAAGAAGGGATTGCCGGCGCATATCCGGGCTAAAATGAACTCTCTTTGCGATCCGAAGATCATGGCTGGACTTTATTATGCATCTTCTTGTGGAGTACAGGTGGAGCTTCTTGTCAGAGGCATTTGCTGTCTTAAAGTTGGAATACCGGGAGTCAGTGAAAATATTCAGGTCCGTTCTATTGTCGGAGAATTTCTGGAACACAGTCGCATTTTCTATTTTGAGAATGGCGGAAATCCTGAAATTTATATGGGAAGTGCGGACTGGATGCCGCGTAACCTCGACCGACGTGTAGAGATTGTGTTTCCGGTGGAAGATGACAAAATTAAGAAAGAGCTGGAGCATGTGCTTGACCTTGAATTCAGGGACAATGTAAAGGCACATCTGTTACAGACGGACGGTACTTATACGAAACAGGATAAGCGAGGCAAGGTGCAGATCAATTCCCAGATGGAATTCTGTATGGAGGCGACAGAGAAAGCGGCACTTCATAAACATGAAGCAAAGAAATCCAGAGTGTTTATTCCGGCAGAGCCTGCGGAAGATATAGAGGATTAAAAAATATTCCTGCGAAAAAGCCTGGCTTTATGGGCTTTTTTGCAGGAAAAATTCGAGAAAAATAAAAAAATTGAAATTTTTTTAAAAAAGTACTTGCATTTTAGAAAAAGATGGTGTATATTAAACGAGTCGACAGGGAACAGACAGTTGACACGAAACAAATGGCCAGTTGGTCAAGGGGTTAAGACGTCGCCCTCTCACGGCGAAAACACGGGTTCGATTCCCGTACTGGCTGCTACTAAATAGTGAGAACTTAGGAAAAATGATCAGAATTTCGATTCTGGTCATTTTTTTTCGGATTTTATCCGGATACTCACAGATTTTGACAAAATATATTTGAGTAGCATACTTGAAAAATGAGAATAATTCATTTATAATACAGAACAAACGTTTGCAATATGGCATGAAAAATATATTTTGATATCTACGGATTGCTCCGCTGCAAGGCAGCTCCCGCAATCCTCAAACATTCGGAATCCGCAGATTTACTACGTAAATCGCTACTTCCTCATGTTTGGCGGGTCCCAAGTTCAAAAGTCTTATCGTGCAAGCACGAACGACTTTCTGACCTTTTGACCCTGATATCATGTAAATAGATTATAGATAGAAAGGAAATGTAACAGACATGGCAAAGCAAAACACCTATGATGCAGGGAGTATCTCTGTCCTTGAGGGCCTGGAGGCGGTTCGTAAGCGTCCCGGAATGTACATCGGAAGTGTTTCACGAAAGGGACTTAACCATCTGATCTATGAAATCGTAGATAATGCGGTAGATGAACATCTGGCAGGATATTGCAGCCTGATCCATGTAGTGCTGGAAAAGGACGGCTCCTGTACAGTTACGGATAATGGACGAGGAATTCCGGTGGATATGCATGAGAAGGGAGTGTCGGCAGAGAGGCTTGTATTTACAACTCTTCATGCAGGCGGTAAATTTGATAACTCTGCTTACAAAACAAGCGGAGGACTTCATGGAGTTGGTTCTTCAGTTGTCAATGCGCTGTCTACATATCTTGATATCAAGATCAGCCGTGACGGATATGTACATCATGATCATTATGAAAGAGGAATCCCGACACTTGAGCTGGAAGAAGGACTTCTGCCGAAACTGGGCAAGACCAGACAGACGGGAACCAGCATTAATTTCCTTCCGGATCCGGAAATTTTTGAAAAGACCAGGTTTTCAGCAACTGAGGTAAAGAGCAGACTTCATGAGACTGCATATCTTAACCCGGAGCTGACGATTCATTTTGAAGATAAAAGAGGTGCGGAAGTAGAAGATATCACCTATCATGAGCCGGATGGAATCATTGGATTTATCAAAGATCTGAATCATAGTGCAGAGGTTCTGCATGATCCGGTTTATCTGAAAGGCGAGGCTGATGGTATCCAGGTAGAAGTAGCATTTCAGTTTACCAACGAATTCCGCGAGAATGTGTTGGGCTTCTGCAACAATATTTATAATGCAGAAGGCGGTACACATCTGACCGGATTTAAGACCACATTTACGACAGTAATGAATACTTATGCCAGAGAAATCGGTATTCTTAAGGATAAAGATCCGAATTTTACCGGTGCTGATATCCGTAATGGTATGACAGCGGTTGTATCTATCAAACATCCGGAACCTCGATTTGAAGGACAGACAAAGACGAAGCTGGATAATCAGGATGCATCCCGTGCTACAGGTAAGGTAGTCGGAGAACAGATGGTACTCTACTTTGACCGAAATCTGGAGACTCTTAAGACAATTCTTTCCTGTGCGGAAAAAGCGGCTAAGATCCGTAAAACAGAGGAGAGAGCAAAGACCAATCTTCTGACGAAACAGAAATATTCTTTTGACTCGAATGGGAAGCTGGCAAACTGCGAGAAGAAAGATCCCTCCCAGTGTGAGATTTTTATCGTAGAGGGAGATTCTGCGGGTGGCTCTGCCAAAACTGCGCGTAACCGTAACTATCAGGCAATTCTGCCGATCAGAGGTAAGATCCTGAACGTTGAGAAGGCAACAATTGATAAAGTACTTGCCAACGCGGAAATCAAGACGATGATTAATGCGTTTGGATGTGGATTCTCCGAAGGATATGGAAATGATTTTGATATTACGAAGCTTCGCTATGATAAGATCGTTATCATGGCCGATGCCGATGTGGATGGTGCGCATATTTCCACACTGCTCCTTACATTGTTCTATCGATTTATGCCGGATCTGATCACTGAGGGGCATGTATATATTGCCATGCCACCACTGTATAAGGTTATGCCGAAGAAGGGGCAGGAAGAATATTTGTATGATGATAAGGCACTGGAGAAGTACAGACGTGCTCATAAACCGGGAAGCTTTACCTTACAGAGATATAAAGGTCTTGGAGAAATGGATGCAGAGCAGCTCTGGGAGACAACTCTGAATCCGGAGACAAGAATGATGAAACGTGTGGAGATCGAGGACGCGAGACTGGCATCCAGTGTGACTGAGATTCTGATGGGAAGCGATGTCCCGCCGAGAAAGAAATTTATCTATGAGCATGCACAGGATGCGGAACTGGATATCTGATATCCGGAAATTGATTGCAAATCGAATAGTTACTGGTACATTGCTTTTTTGAAATAATGTACTGGATTTTGGTAAATAAATAAACAGATATGCCGGTGTGTATCTGAACGGAGGAATGAAATAAATGGAAACAAAACAGGAGAATGTAATCCCTACCGACTATGCGGAGGTTATGCAGAAATCCTATATCGATTACGCCATGAGTGTTATTATCTCCAGAGCCCTGCCGGATGTGCGTGACGGATTGAAACCGGTACAGAGAAGAACACTGTATGATATGTATGAACTGGGAATCCGTTATGATCGGCCATACAGAAAATGTGCCCGTATCGTAGGTGATACCATGGGTAAATATCACCCGCATGGTGACAGCTCCATCTATGAGGCACTTGTAGTAATGGCACAGGATTTTAAGAAAGGTAAGACGCTGGTCGACGGACATGGAAATTTTGGTTCTATCGAGGGTGACGGTGCAGCGGCTATGCGATATACAGAAGCCAGACTTGAGAAACTGACACAGGATGTATTTCTTGAAGATCTGGATAAGAATGTGGTTGATTTCATGCCAAACTTTGACGAGACAGAGAAGGAGCCGGTGGTACTTCCTGTCAGAATCCCGAATCTGCTTGTAAACGGAGCAGACGGTATTGCAGTCGGCATGGCAACCAGCATTCCGCCTCACAATCTGGGAGAGGTTGTAGATGCTGTAAAAGCATATATGAAGAATAATGACATCAGCGTAAAAGGTCTGATGCGTTATCTCAAAGGACCTGATTTCCCGACTGGCGGTCTGGTAGTAAATAAGGATGACCTGCTTAAAATCTATGAGACAGGAACTGGAAAGCTCCGCGTCAGAGGTAAAGTAGAAACAGTGAAGCTTAAAGGTGGCAGACAGCAGCTGGTGATCACTGAAATTCCATATACTATGATTGGCGCAAATATCGGAAAATTCTTGAATGATATTGCTACTCTTGTAGAGAATAAGAAGACAACCGATATTGTAGATATTTCTAATCAGTCTTCTAAAGAAGGAATACGAATCGTTCTTGATTTAAAGCGTGATGCAGATGTAGAGAATCTTACAAATATGCTTTACAAGAAGACCAAGCTGGAAGACACTTTTGGCGTAAATATGCTTGCGGTAGCAGACGGCAGACCGGAGACACTGAGTCTGAAACAGGTGATTGAGTATCATGTTGATTTCGTGTTTGATGTCACGACCAGAAAGTACACCACACTTCTTAACAAAGAGCAGGAGAAAAAAGAAATCCAGGAAGGTCTGATTAAGGCTTGCGATGTGATCGACCTGATTATTGAAATTCTGCGGGGAAGCAAGAATCGTGAGCAGGTAAAGAAATGCCTGGTTGACGGCGTGACAGAGGGAATCAAGTTTAAGAGTAAAGCAAGCGAGAAAGCTGCGCAGAAGCTTCTGTTCTCAGAAAAGCAGGCGGCAGCAATCCTGGATATGCGTCTGTATAAACTGATCGGTCTGGAAATTGAAGCACTTCAGGCAGATTATGCAGAAACAATGAAGAATATCGCATTATATGAGGACATTCTGAATAATTATGATTCTATGGCGGATGTGATCATGAAAGATCTGGATAAGATCAAGAAAGAATATGGAACAAAACGCCGTACAGTAATAGAGAATGCGGAGGAAGTCATATACGAAGAGAAGAAGATGGAAGAGATGGAAGTTACATTCCTGATGGACCGTTTTGGATATATGCGAATTATTGATAAATCTGCTTATGAGAGAAATAAAGAGGCCGCCAATGCTGAGAATAAGTACGTATTTAATTGTATGAATACGGATAAAATCTGTATCTTTACAGACAGTGGAAAGATGCACAGTATTAAAGTGGCTGATATTCCGCTGGTACGTTTCAGAGATAAAGGCACACCGGCAGATAATCTGAGTAATTATGACAGCGCGCAGGAGCGAATGATTTATGTAGCACCGCTGGCGGCTGTAAAAGAAAATACGCTGTTGTTTGTTACTGCGTCTTCTATGTGTAAGCTGGTCAACGGTGCTGAGTTTGAAGCGTCAAAGAGAACAATCGTGTCTACTAAACTGGCAGAAGATGATACGCTGATCTTTGTAGGAGCGGCGGATGAAATGGAACAGGTAGTCCTTCAGAGTGAGGGTGGATATTTCCTGAGATTCCAGAAACAGGATGTTTCTTCTATGAAGAAAACATCGATTGGTGTGCGAGGAATGAAACTTGCGGAAGGAGATAAGCTTGATCATGCATATCTTTTAGAGAGCCGTCAGGAATACACCATTACCTATCACGATAAACCTTATGTACTCAACAAAGTGAAACTTTCCAAGCGGGACAGTAAGGGAGTGAAACCGCGTGTATAGTATATTTCGGTGAATCATGTGGAAAATGTTTTTGGACATACTTAAATGTGCCTGAAAACTGTTATTTACAGCCTGAAAAATTGGCAAATGCGGTAAATTACAAGGTTTTTACGGGAAAAGCCTTGCAATTCTCTGACATTGGTGTTACAATACACCTAAATTAGAACTTGCAGACATAGGAGTGGGCGTGAGCCCACTCTTATTTGTTGCATAGAAAGGCAGGTGGGAAAATGAGCAGACGGGAAGAGTATGAAAAGCGCGCAGAGGAACTTCTGGCACCGATCGTAGAACTTAACGGCTTTGAGCTGGTTGATGTAGAATATGTGAAGGAAGCAGGTAACTGGTATCTGAGAGGATACATTGACAAACCAGGCGGAATTACGGTAAATGACTGCGAGACAGTCAGCAGAGCGTTCAGTGATAAACTGGATGAGAATGATTTTATCGAAGACAGTTATATTATGGAGATCAGTTCACCGGGACTGGACAGACCGCTGAAGAAAGACAAAGACTTTGAGAGAAACATGGGAAAACTGGTGGAAATCCGTACCTACCGGCCAATCGAAAAGCAAAAAGAGTTCTGCGGGATTTTGACCGCATATGATAGTAACAGTGTGACAATCGATGAGGATGGAACCGAGCGTGTTTTTGATAAGAAAGACACAGCCCTGATACGCCTCGCAATAGAGTTTTAGTTAATTCGGGAGGATAAGAAAAAAATGAGCAGAGAGTTAAAGGAGGCACTGGATATCCTTGAAAAGGAAAAGAGTATCAGCAAAGATACTCTGCTTGAGGCAATTGAGCAGTCTCTGATCCAGGCCTGCAAGAACCATTTTGGAAAAGCTGACAATGTACATGTAACTATTGATCCGGAAACCTGCGATTTTTCAGTGTATGCAGACAGAAGTATCGTAGAATACGTAGAGGATCCTGCAATGGAGATTTCTCTGGCAGATGCTTTGAAGATCACATCAAGAGCTGAGATTGGAGGCATGATACAGGTTCCGATCCAGTCTAAGGAATTCGGACGTATTGCGACACAGAATGCAAAGAACGTTATCCTGCAGAAAATCCGCGAGGAAGAACGTAAAGTGCTGTATGATGAATACTATGGAAAAGAGAAAGAAGTAGTAACCGGTATTGTACAGCGTGTGATGGGCAAGAATGTAAGTATCAATCTTGGTAAGGCAGATGCAGTATTAAGTGAGAATGAACAGGTGAAAGGGGAAACCTTCCAGCCGACAGAGAGAATCAAGGTGTATATTCTTGAAGTCAAGGATACCCCGAAGGGACCTCGTATTCTGGTATCCAGAACTCATCCGGGACTTGTGAAACGTCTCTTCGAATCAGAAGTAGCAGAAGTAAAAGACGGAACTGTTGAGATCAAGAGCATCGCACGTGAGGCCGGTTCCCGTACAAAGATCGCTGTATGGAGCAACGATCCGGATGTAGATGCAGTTGGTGCATGCGTAGGTATGAACGGTGCACGTGTCAATGCAGTAGTTGAGGAACTTCGCGGTGAGAAGATTGATATCATCAACTGGGATGAGAATCCTGCGATCCTGATCGAGAATGCATTGAGCCCTGCAAAGGTTATCGCAGTTATGGCAGATCCTGATGAGAAGACAGCTCTGGTAGTTGTTCCTGATTATCAGCTGTCCCTTGCAATCGGTAAAGAAGGTCAGAATGCACGTCTTGCTGCAAGACTTACAGGATTTAAGATTGACATCAAGAGTGAGACTCAGGCAAAAGAAGCCGGTGATTTCTATGATTATGATGATGACGAGACTGCAGAAGATGCAGATGAGGCATCAGCAGAGGAAACTTCAGCAGAAGATTCCCTGACAGAAGAAACCGAAGCAGAAGAAGTTTCAGAGGAAGTTCCTGTAGAAGAAGAGTCACAGGCTCAGGAAGCAGGAGAGAATGAAGACGAAGAATAAGATTCCCATGCGCCAGTGTACCGGCTGCAGGGAAATGAAAAGCAAGAAAGAGATGCTCAGAGTCCTTAAGACTACGGAAGACGAGATTGTGCTTGACGCTACCGGAAAGAAGAACGGTAGAGGCGCGTATCTGTGCTTTTCCAGAGAATGTCTGGACAAAGCAATCAAGAATCATGGTCTTGAGAGATCTCTGAAAACTGCAGTTCCCGATGAGGTATACGAACGACTTAAGAAGGAGCTGGAAGATATTGAAAAATAACAAAGTACTGTCGCTGATAGGGCTGGCAACCAAAGCAGGCAAGACTGTAAGCGGAGAATTTTCCACAGAGAAATCTGTCAAAACAGGAAAAGGACTGCTTGTAATCGTGGCTGAGGATGCCTCTGAAAATACAAAGAAGAAATTCCGGAACATGTGCAGCTTTTATGAAGTTCCGATTTACTTCCTCTCAGATAAAGAGAGCTTAGGCAGAGCAATGGGAAAGGAGTACCGCGCCTGTCTGGCTGTCCAGGATGAGAACTTTGCGAAAGCAATCATAAAGGAGGTATAGCGATTGTCTAAATTAAGAGTACATGAGCTGGCCAGAGAGCTTGGACGACAGAACAAAGAAGTAATCGAGTTCCTGAAATCAAAAGGCATTGATGTCAAAAGCCATATGAGTATGGTGGATGAGCCTGCGATTTCAATTGTAAGAGATAGATTTAAAAAAAATAACAATAGGGGAAAGGAGCATATTGCGAAATTGGATACTCCCAAAACAGAAGAAAAGGTTGTAACAGCAAAATCTGAAGGAGATAAAACTGAGACACCTAAAAAGAAAAAAAATATTATCCGCGTTTTTCATGCACAGAATGCAAGCGACGGAGGCAAAACAAGAAAGAAACCTGTAAAAGCTGAAGGCGAGAGAACAGGTGCACCAAGAAATGCAGAAGGAACAAAGGCTTCTGACAATTCAAGAACAGATGGTGACAGACCAAGAAGAAATAATGACCGTTCCAATGCCGGTAACAGAAGACCGCAGGGAGACGGACAGCGCCAGGGAAGAACCCAGGGCGAAGGCAGAGCTCAGGGCGATGGAAATCGTCAGGGCGGACGTTTTGGTCAGGGAAGAACCCAGGGTGATGGTCAGCGCCAGGGAAGACCACAGGGAGATGGAAACCGTCAGGGTGGACGTTTCGGTCAGGGAAGAACCCAGGGTGATGGTCAGGGACGCCAGGGCGGAAGATTCCAGGGAGATGGAAACCGTCAGGGCGGACGTTTCGGTCAGGGAAGACCACAGGGAGATGGAAACCGTCAGGGTGGAAGACCACAGGGTAATGGCCAGGGTCGCCCGGATGGAAACAGAAGTGAAGGACGCGATGGACGCTTCAGCGGCGGTCAGGGACGTCAGGGACAGCGCCAGAATACCAGAAAGAATGATGATATGGTATTTGCACCGGAACTGACTAAGACTTCCAAAGACAGCAAGAGAGAGCGTGACAGAGAGAACAAGAATAAGAAGAAAGATTTCGATAAGACACAGAGTAGCGGCGGACGCAGACCAAATCAGGGCGGATTTAACAAAAATTCCAGAATCCCGAAAGCTCTGCAGAAACCAATTCCACAGCCGAAACAGGAAGAGAAGAAGCCTGAGGTTAAGGAGATCACACTTCCGGAGAAGATGACAATCCGTGAACTGGCAGAAGCAATGAAGATGCAGCCGTCAGCAATCGTTAAGAAACTCTTTATGCAGGGTATGATGGTTACAGTAAATCACGAGATTGATTTTGAAAAAGCTCAGGAAATCGCTCTTGAATATGATATCATCGCAGAACCGGAAGAAAAAGTAGACGTTATCGGAGAACTCCTTAAAGAGGATGAAGAAGACGAGAAAGATATGGTTCCGAGACCACCTGTAGTCTGTGTTATGGGTCACGTTGACCATGGTAAAACATCCCTTCTGGATGCAATCCGTAAGACAAATGTAACACGTGGAGAAGCCGGTGGTATCACACAGCATATCGGTGCTTCCGTAGTAGAAGTTAACGGTCAGAAGATTACATTCCTGGATACACCTGGACATGAAGCTTTCACAGCTATGCGTATGCGTGGTGCGAACTCCACAGATATCGCAGTTCTAGTTGTAGCTGCTGATGATGGTGTCATGCCGCAGACAGTAGAGGCTATCAGCCATGCAAAAGCAGCTGGCGTTGAGATCATTGTTGCCATCAACAAGATCGATAAACCAAGTGCAAATATCGAGCGTGTAAAACAGGAACTTTCCGAATATGAACTGATTCCGGAAGACTGGGGCGGAAGCACAATCTTCGTTCCTGTATCTGCACACACCGGAGAAGGAATCGATACTCTTCTTGAGATGATTCTTCTTACCGCTGAAGTCTGCGAACTGAAAGCGAATCCGAACCGTTCTGCAAGAGGTCTTGTGATCGAGGCTCAGCTTGACAAAGGTAAAGGTCCGGTTGCTACAATCCTTGTTCAGAAAGGTACACTTCATGTAGGAGACTTTATCGCCGCAGGTGCATGCAATGGTAAAGTTCGTGCCATGATGGACGATAAGGGACGCAGAATCAAAGAAGCAGGTCCTTCCACTCCGGTAGAGATCCTCGGACTTGGTGATGTACCGAATGCAGGTGAGATCCTTCTTTCCTTTGACAGTGATAAGGAAGCGAAGAACTTTGCAGGTGCATTCGTATCTGAGAATAAGAACCGTCTTCTTGAGGAGACTAAGGGCAAATTATCTCTGGATAATCTCTTTGACCAGATTCAGGCAAGCGATCTGAAAGAACTTCCGATCATCGTCAAAGCAGACGTACAGGGATCTGTAGAAGCAGTAAAACAGAGTCTGACAAAACTTTCCAACGAGGAAGTTGTTGTAAAAGTAATCCATGGTGGTGTTGGTGCTGTCAATGAATCTGACGTAAGTCTTGCTGCTACATCAAACGCTATCATCATCGGATTTAACGTTCGTCCAGATGCAACAGCGAAACAGCTTGCTGAACAGGAAGGCGTAGATCTTCGTCTGTACAGAGTCATCTATCAGGCAATCGAAGATGTGGAAGCTGCTATGAAAGGTATGCTTGACCCTGTATTTGAGGAGAAGGTTATCGGTCATGCAGAAGTACGTCAGCTGTTTAAGGCATCCGGTGTCGGTACGATCGCAGGAAGCTATGTTCTGGATGGTATTTTCCAGAGAAACTGCAAGGTTCGTATTTCCAGAGAAGGCGAGCAGATTTTCGAGGGTGAACTTGCATCTCTGAAGAGATTCAAGGACGACGTTAAGGAAGTTAAAGCAGGATACGAATGTGGTCTTGTATTTGACGGATTTAATGACGTAAAAGAAGAAGATAAAGTAGAAGCTTATATCATGGTAGAAGTACCAAGATAGGATAGCGACAGTAACTGATATGGGTGCGCGGTTTCATGGTGTTACGTACAGCGTGACGCGCACCTGTTTTAATTGAATCAATTGTAAAACAGATATTCGGTATATCAAATTACCGAATATCTGCTCAAATAGAGGAGTGGAACTTAAAAATGAGAAAAAACAGTATTAAGAATACACGAATCAATGGAGAGGTTCAGAAAGAGCTCAGCACCATTATCCGTAACGAGATTAAGGATCCGCGTATTCACCCGATGACATCCGTCATGGCTGTAGAAGTGGCTCCTGACCTGAAAACCTGTAAAGCATACATCAGTGTGTTAGGAGAGAAAGAAGCAAAAGAGGCAACGATCAAAGGTCTTAACAGTGCAGAAGGTTATATCAGACGCCAGCTGGCAAAGAATCTTAACCTTAGAAATACACCGGAGATTCGTTTCATTCTGGATGAATCTATTGAATACGGTGTAAATATGTCAAAGCTTATCGATGATGTTACCAAAAAGGACAACTCCCACAGACAGGTCAAAGAGCAGGAAGAGAATTAAGAGGGTGAATACATGAAGAATATCGCGGAGATACTGGAAGGTGTGAAAACAATGGGAATCGGCGGACATATCCGTCCGGATGGTGACTGCGTTGGTTCCTGTATGGCATTATATTTATATGTAAAAACCTATTATCCGGAGATTCAGGTGGATGTTTATCTGGACAATCCAAAACCTGTTTTCGGACATATTGACTGTATGGATGAGATCAAAACAGAATTTGACGGAGATAAAGAGTACGATCTTTTTGTCACCTGCGATGTAAGTGCGAGAGACAGACTTGCTCTTGCAGGACCATATTTTGACTCAGCAAAGAAAACAGCATGTATCGATCATCATATCAGCAATCCTGGATTTGCACAGGTCAACCACATCAGAGGCGATGTAAGTTCTGCATGTGAGGTTCTTTATGGACTGCTTGATCCTGAGAAAGTTAACTGCACGATCGCAAAACCTGTTTATACAGGAATGGTTCACGATACAGGTGTGTTCCAGTATTCCTCAACTTCACCGGAAACCATGCGTATCGCGGGTGAATTGATGAAGACAGGTTTTGATTTCAGTAAGATCATTGATGAATCCTTTTACCAGAAGACCTATGTTCAGAATCAGGTAATGGGACGTGTACTTGCAGAGAGTATTATGCTTCTGGATGGAAAATGCATCATTGGATATCTTAAGAAAAAGGATTTGGAATTTTATGGTGTGGACGGCAAAGATCTGGATGGTATTGTCAGCCAGTTGCGCCTTACACAGGGGGTAGAAGTAGCCATGTTCATTTATGAACTGGAAACTCAGTCCTTTAAGGTATCCCTGCGCTCCAATGGAAAAGTAGATGTAAGTAAGATCGCGGTATATTTTGGTGGCGGCGGTCATAAGAGGGCTGCAGGATGTGATCTGCAGGGTTCTATGTACGATGTGATCAACAATATATCAGAGCAGATCTGTAAACAGTTTCAGGAGCTTGAAATCTGATGGATGGAGTAATTGTAATCCGTAAGGAAAAAGGCTATACTTCTCATGATGTGGTGGCAAAGCTTCGCGGAATTCTTCATATGAAGAAAATCGGACATACCGGAACACTTGATCCGGATGCAGAGGGAGTGCTCCCGGTGGCTCTGGGAAAAGCTACCCGACTGGTGGATATGATCACCGATAAAGAAAAAACATATGAGGCAGTGATGCGTCTGGGTGTTGTTACAGATACGCAGGATATGAGTGGAACAGTTCTTTCAGAAGTGCCTGAGTTTCAGGTTGCAGAAGAGGAACTTCGCGCAGTAACAGAATCTTTTGCAGGTGATTATATGCAGGTGCCGCCGATGTATTCGGCACTGAAGGTCAATGGAAAGAAGCTTTACGAGCTCGCCAGAGAAGGGAAGACGGTAGAGCGTAAGCCAAGGCCGGTGCATTTCTATGAGATAGAAATTCTTGATATTGATTTTCCACTGGTGCGTTTTCGCGTAACATGCAGTAAAGGAACGTATATCCGTACTTTATGCCACGATATCGGAGAGAAGTTAGGCTGCGGCGCTGCCATGGAAACACTTCTGCGTACAAAGGTAGGCAGATTTACACTGGATGATGCGATCACACTGGCACAGACGGAAGAAGCGGTGCGAAATGGTGAGATAGAGCAGAGGATTCTTGGGATTGAAGAAATCCTTGCAGAGTATCCTCGTGTTTGCTGTACAAAAGAGGGAGATAGACTTCTGGCTAATGGAAATCCTCTTGTCCAAGCATTGGTCAATGCAGAGGAAAAAGATGGATGGATCCGTATGTGCAACAGCGAGGGCAGCTTTGCCGGAGTTTACCAGTGGGATGAAAAAAGAGACAGATATTTTCCTGTGAAGATGTTTTGATGAAATCAGGAAAGCAGTGAAGGGGATGAAACTTCAGCTGACCTGTAAACAGGAATGATTTTAGGAGACATGATGGAATACTTAAGGATTGAAAATGATTTTCCCAGAATTTCACACAGTGCGGTAACACTTGGGAAGTTTGACGGCATACACCGTGGACATCAGAAACTGGTTGAGAAAATTATTGAGCAGAAACAGGAAGGTGCACAGGCTGTTGTGCTTGCACTTGGTACTGCCTCAAGAACAATCCTCACAAAGGAAGAGAGATGCCGCGTTCTGGAAGAAATGGGAGTGGATGTACTGCTTGAGTGTCCGCTTACCGAGAAGATGCGGCACATGAAAGCAGAGAATTTTATAAAAGAAATATTGATAGGGGACCTTCAGATCTCCTATGTGGCGGTTGGAGAGGATTTTCGCTTTGGCTATGAGCGAAAAGGAACACCTGCCATGCTAAAAGAGTTCGGAAAAAAATATGGATTTCATACGGAGGTCCTTCCGAAAGAAATGGACGGACGCCGTAAGATCAGCAGCACATTTATCAGAGAAGAGTTAAACAGAGGGAATATGGAGAAATTTCATTTCCTGATGGGAACGGACTTCTCAGTGGAAGGGATTATAGAACATGGTCGTGGAATGGGGCATAAATACCTTCTCCCGACTACGAACCTGATTCCACCGGCAGAGAAACTGATGCCGCCAAATGGTGTTTATATCACAGTTTCTCATTTCAAAGACAGAAGTTATCAGGGAATCACCAATGTAGGGCATAAACCTACGGTTGGCGGTGAGAAATTTATCGGTGTGGAGACATATCTGTTTGACTGCAATGAAAATCTGTACGGGGAATACTGTAAAGTAGACTTCAAAAAATTCCTCAGACCCGAGCAGAAATTCTCTTCGCTGGAAGCACTTAAAAGCCAGTTGGAGAAAGATGCAGTAAAAGGACAGGAGTATTTTTTGAAAAATGAGTTGTGTTAAAAAACAGGCAGTAGAAAATTGTGTTAAAGCGATGTGGAATAAACAAGAATAAAAATACGAAACAGATTTAACAGAATTCGGAGAAAATTGGCAAAAGACATATCAAAGGAAGATTTATGAACAGTTTCTGAGAGATTAAGTGACTGTTCACACACCACTATCCCGCGATGTGTGTGAACAGTAACAAAATTATTTTTCTGTAAATTATTTTCTAAAAAAGTAGTTTACACGCTGAAATCAATGTGCTATACTAACCAAGGTGAATTTAGCCCATGTTCAGGGACAGGACACTCCGACCATCTCTTAATATGTGGCGATCAATCAATAATAATTATAGAATACAGGAGGAAATCAAAATGATTTCAAAAGAAAAGAAAGCAGCAATCATGAAAGAATATGCAAGAACTGAAGGAGATACAGGATCACCGGAAGTACAGGTAGCAGTTCTTACAGCAAGAATTCAGGAACTTACAGAGCATTTAAAAACAAACCATAAAGATCATCATTCCAGACGTGGTCTTCTGAAAATGGTAGGTCAGAGACGTGGACTGTTAGCTTACCTGAAGAAAACAGACATCGAAAGATACCGTGCACTGATTGAGAAATTAGGCTTAAGAAAATAATAGCCTTTTAGTATGCGGAAGGGGGCGGATTTCCATCCGCCTCTCTTTTTATGTATTATGGCAGTTCTGTAAAATATGGTGTTTTCCAGGATTGCGGTGGCTTGTTGTTTCGATTGCATCTGCATATTCAGAAGCTGCGAAACATGACAGGAGTTATTTCCGAGACTACTGAAAAGATTATTTTGCATAGGAAAGTAACAAAGCAGGTAGATATATTTGCCTGAAAAGTAGTTTTTTCAGTTGTTTCGGACTCCTGTTTTAATGTGACAATTTCATAAAAAGTCTGAACGTTGATGGACAAGATTGTCAGCAGACGGAACAGACAAATTTGAAAAGAATAAAGTAATTACCGGACATGCAGTGAACGGTAACAGAAAATGACAACAGAATTATAAAAAAAGGAGAATGAACGTATGTACAAAAGTTATTCCATGGAATTAGCTGGAAGAACCTTAACAGTAGATATTAACCGTGTTGCGAAACAGGCAAACGGTGCTGCATTAATGCATTATGGCGATACTACAGTTTTATCTACAGCAACAGCATCTAAAGAGCCAAGAGAGGGAATCGATTTCTTCCCGTTAAGTGTTGAGTACGAAGAGAAAATGTATGCAGTAGGTAAGATCCCGGGAGGATTTAACAAAAGAGAGGGAAAGGCAAGCGAACATGCTATCCTTACTTCCCGTGTAATTGACAGACCTATGCGTCCTCTGTTCCCGAAAGATTACAGAAACGATGTAACACTGGTAAACATGGTTATGTCTGTTGATCCGGAGTGTAACCCGGAGATTCCGGCTATGCTGGGTTCTGCTATTGCAACCTGCATTTCAGATATTCCGTTTGACGGTCCGTGTGCTACCACACAGGTTGGTCTGATCAATGGTGAATATATTATCAACCCTACTATGGCACAGAAAGATGTTTCCGAACTTCAGCTTACAGTAGCTTCTACAAGAGAGAAAGTAATCATGATCGAAGCCGGCGCAAAAGAAGTTCCGGAAGATAAGATGATCGAAGCTATCTACAAAGCTCATGAAGTAAACCAGGAAATCATTAAATTTATCGATAAGATCGTAGAAGAATGCGGAAAACCGAAACACAGCTATGAGTCCTGTGCTGTTCCGGAAGAACTCTTTGCAGCAATAAAAGAGATCGTACCTCCGGAAGAAATGGAAGTTGCTGTATTCTCTGATGACAAACAGACAAGAGAAGAGAATATCCGTCAGGTAACAGAGAAACTGAAAGAAGCTTTCGCTGATAACGAAGAATGGCTTGCAGTTCTGGGAGAGGCTGTATACCAGTACCAGAAGAAGACTGTCCGTAAGATGATCTTAAAAGACCACAAACGTCCGGATGGCCGTGCAATCACACAGATCCGTCCTCTGGCAGCAGAGACAGATATCATCCCGAGAGTACATGGTTCTGCTATGTTTACACGTGGACAGACACAGATTTGTACAATCACAACTCTGGCTCCTCTTGCAGAAGCTCAGAGACTTGACGGACTTGATGAGTTTGAAACTACAAAGAGATATATGCATCACTATAACTTCCCGTCCTACTCTGTAGGTGAGACAAAACCATCCAGAGGACCGGGACGTCGTGAGATCGGACATGGCGCACTTGCTGAGAGAGCACTGGTTCCTGTACTTCCAAGTGAAGAGGAATTCCCATATGCAATCCGTACTGTATCTGAGACGTTTGAATCCAACGGTTCTACTTCTCAGGCAAGCATCTGTGCATCTACAATGTCCCTGATGGCAGCTGGTGTACCGATCAAGAAACCGGTAGCAGGTATTTCCTGTGGTCTGGTAACTGGTGATACAGATGATGATTACATTGTTCTGACAGATATCCAGGGACTTGAGGACTTCTTCGGAGATATGGACTTCAAGGTAGCCGGAACGCATGATGGTATCACAGCAATCCAGATGGATATCAAGATCCATGGACTGACAAGACCGATCGTTGAAGAAGCAATCAGACGTACAAAAGAAGCAAGAGAGTATATCCTGACAGAAGTTATGGAGAAGTGCATCGCAGCTCCGCGTACTACTGTAGGTGAATATGCACCGAAGATCATCCAGATTCAGATCGATCCTCAGAAAATCGGTGATGTTGTAGGCCAGAGAGGAAAGACTATCAACACAATCATCGAGCGTACAGGTGTTAAGATTGATATCACAGACGAAGGTGCTGTATCTATCTGTGGCGTAGATCAGAAGAGCATGGATGAGGCAGCTAACATGATTAAGATCATTTCTACTGATTTCGAAGCAGGACAGATCTTTACAGGTAAAGTTGTCAGCATCAAAGAGTTTGGCGCATTTGTTGAATTTGCACCGGGCAAAGAAGGAATGGTTCACATTTCCAAAATCTGCAAAGAAAGAATCAACCGTGTTGAAGATGTTCTCACACTTGGCGATAAAGTTAAGGTTGTATGCCTTGGCAAAGACAAGATGGGAAGAATCAGCTTCAGCATGAAAGATGTACCGGAAGAAGCGTAAAAAATATGAGATACCATAATATTACCAAGGACGATATGCTTAACGGCGACGGGCTTCGTGTAGTTCTCTGGGTGGCAGGATGTAATCACTGCTGTCCACAGTGCCAGAATCCTGTCACCTGGGATCCAAACGGCGGACTGCCTTTCGGCGAGGCAGAGCGCGCAGAGATTTTTGCGGAACTGGATAAGGATTACGTAAGCGGAATCACATTTTCAGGTGGAGATCCACTGCACCCGGCAAATATCACTGAGGTAACATCCTTTGCGAAGGAAATCAGAAAGAGATATCCGGGCAAAACGATCTGGCTTTATACAGGTTTCAGATGGGAAGAAATCTGTCGCGAAGAGATCGTGCGTTATCTGGATGTCTGTGTAGACGGTGAATTTGAGGTGGACAAGAAAGAACTTTCCCTGAAATGGAAAGGTTCCAGTAATCAGAGAGTGATCGATGTTCCCAAAACTCTTCATGAAGGAAAAATCGTATTGCATTAATAAAGAAATAGATACAGGCAGTTCAAGTATGCTTCAGGTGTACCTGAACTGCCTGTTTTGCTAAACAGGAGGAAAACACAGATGAAACGAATTGCGAAATTTCACAAAGTAAGCAAAGAACGCTTCACAGCAGACTGGATCGATACATTTGCACAGTCTCAGGAAGAAGCAGAGAAAATATACGAAGCAATCCGCCTGCCAAAGAGAGCAACAGCAGGGAGTGCGGGTTATGATTTCTTTGCACCGGCAGAATTTACACTCAAACCAAGTGAAACAGTGAAAATCCCTACCGGAATTCGCGTAGAAATGCAGCCGGAATGGGTACTGAAATGCTATCCGAGAAGCGGTCTGGGATTTAAATACCGCCTGCAGCTTAATAATACAGTTGGAATCATTGACAGTGATTATTTCTATTCCGATAATGAAGGACATATTTTTGCAAAGATCACAAATGACTCTAATGAAGATAAGACTCTTATCATTCCGGCAGATACAGGATTTATGCAGGGAATCTTTGTAGAGTACGGAATCACAGTTGATGATGAGGCATCAGAAATCCGTAATGGTGGATTTGGAAGTACGACTGCGAAATAAGAATTTTAGAGTAAAACCAGAGGCAGAGTGTAAAAAAAGATTTTCTCTTTACGTTCTGCTTTTTCTCTGGTATAATATTTTGAAAATCAAAATATTTGCAATACGTATAAAATAGATTGAGGAGAAAAAAGTCATGATCATTGAACCAAAAGTAAGAGAATATATCTGCACAACCGCACATCCGCAGGGATGCGCAGAGAGTGTGCGCAACCAGGCAGACTATGCCTGTAAGCAGGGTACTGTAGACGGAACAAAAAAAGCATTGATCATTGGATGCTCTACAGGATATGGACTTGCATCCCGTATCTGCGCACTGGAGAACTGTGGCGCTGATACTCTGGGAATTATGTTTGAACGTCAGGCGAATGGCAGAAGAACGGCAACGCCGGGATGGTACAATACAGCAGAATTTCACCGTTTGGCGGCAGAAAAGGGGGCTTACGCGAAAACGATTAATGGAGATGCTTTTTCCAAAGAAATAAAAGATAAGGCTATTGAATTGATTAAAAAAGATCTGGGAAAAGTAGATCTGGTAGTGTACAGCCTGGCTGCTCCGCGACGTACGGATGCGGATGGAAAGACATGGTCATCTTGTCTGAAAACTACAGGAGAAGCGTTTACAGAGAAGAGTCTTGATTTAAGAAATAACGAGATTACAGAGAAGACAGTAGAACCTGCCACAGATGAAGAAGTGATTAGCACAGTGAAAGTTATGGGAGGCGGAGACTGGGCAGATTGGATTGATGCGCTGAAAGCGGCAGATGTATTGACGGAAAATGCAGTGACAGTCGCATATTCCTATATCGGACCGGAGCTTACCTATCCAATCTATTATCATGGAACAATCGGAACAGCAAAGCAGCATTTGCAGAAAACAATGACGGAGATCAATCAGGCGCATCCGGATGTACGCGCAGTGATTTCGGTAAATAAAGGACTGGTAACACAGGCAAGTGCGGCTATTCCTGTAGTGCCGCTGTATTTCGCAATTCTTTATAAGGTGATGAAGAAGGCAGGAAACCATGAGAACTGTATCCAGCAGATTGCGAGACTTTTTACACAGAAACTTTATACTTCGGAAGGATTTCTGACAGATGAAAATGGATTTATCCGTATGGATGACTATGAACTGACACCGGAGATCCAGGAAGAGGTAAAAAAATGCTGGGAAGCAGTTACTACGGATACTGTAAATGAATATTGTGATATTGACGGATATTGGGAAGATTTCTATCATATGTTCGGATTCCGCTATGAGGATATTGACTATACGCAGGATGTGGATGCGGATGTGGAGATTGATGGAATCATAATATAGAGTTATAGGATAAAAAATTTAAAATATTCATTTAGCCGAATCAAGTAAGCCGTCTGCTTTAATTGTAAAGCAGTTATTTGGTATAGAACTATGTAACGAAAATGGATTGTGAATTTACGCTTGTTTAAGGTACTAATTTCATAGTAAATAAAAAATATTCTCTCTAAACAATGGATATAGGAAGAAGTGAACTATATCAGTTAAGAGAGAATAATTTTTATCCAAATGGTATTGATAGAAAAATATTAAATAAGTCAACAGTCTATTTTGTTTTGTATACCGGATCTGCAGGATATCCACTTCGCAGTTTCTGCATGCCACGCTGCAGGGCATCCTTTGAATTTTTCCAGTCGGCATCTTTGTTTCTGTAGTCAAATTTATCTGACAGCCATACGAGGTCTTCTTCCATGCGCTGGAAATTCTCATCCATCAGCTTAAACATAGCAGGGTAAAATTCTGCTTTTTCTTTATCATTCAGATATTTGTCTGCATTATCACAGAGCACTCCGAAGTGGTGCAGACAGAAACCTTTTCCAGACAAAATCTTGTTTTTGAACTCATTGTCCTGGCGATATAGCCAGAAGAAAGTTTCCACATATCGTGCAAAAGTATCCGAAATATTCTGGCAGATAAAACAACTGCAATCTTTAGAAGCAGCCCAGGCAGCAAGCGTATTTTTGTCTGTGACTGCATCTGAACGGCGAAAACGTCCTAAAATCGATGACTTTCCGGGTGTGAAAGAATCGAATTGCTTTTTCATTTCTTCGCGAAGCTTATGGTAATGTGTCTGAAGAATCAGTGTATTGCCAAGCGTATTTCCGTAATCAAACATTTTCTTCATATGTACTTTACAGAATCCTGCCTTATCCGTCTGATCACGAATATCACTCTCCATATAAGAAGAACTGTTTCCAAGTACGAAATCCAGTGAATTCTGTTCCAGTTCACGCTCGATGAAACAAAAAGGACACTCGTCATTGGCATTAACAGCGTCGTTAAGCGGAATGGTATATAATTTTTCTTTCATTTTGATATGCTCCAATCATAGTTTTGACTTTCTTTTATTTTGCATAGAAATTCGGGGAATGTCAAGATTATATGATTGATTGGAGAAGAGGGGATGTGCTATGATAGCTATAGGTATTTATAAACGATAGCATTTCAAAAAAATTAACATGGGGGACAAAGCAAATGATAGAATTACAGCTTCATGAGAATTGGCAGCTATGTGATATTAAGAAACAGGACTGGATTCCTGCACAGGTGCCGGGGGATATCTATTCAGCGCTTCTTAAAGCGGAAAAGATGCCTGATCCATTCTTTGGAGACAATGAATATCAGGCGAAAGCGTTGATGGAGGAGGATTACGAATACCGAACGGTATTTACCTATGATGAAAAGCAGTTTGAGAACTGTCAGGAAGTAATTCTGAGATTTGACGGAATTGATACGATCGCGGATATTTATCTGAATGAATGTTATCTGGGAAAAGCAGACAATATGCACAGAGTCTGGGAATTTCCGGTTGGAGAACTGTTACAGGAAGGCGAGAATACACTTCGTGTTATCATCAGATCACCGTTGAAATTCATGGCAGAAGCTTTTAAAAAGTATAAAAATATTGGAAACGAGGATACAGTAGAGGGATTTATGCATCTTCGTAAAGCACATTATATGTCTGGATGGGACTGGGGTGCCTGTCTGCCGGATGGCGGTATTTTCCGTCCTGTAACTCTTCTGGGAATCGAGTCAGCCAGACTGGACAGCGTATATATCCGTCAGGTACATGAGGATGGAAAAGTACTGCTGATTCCGGAAGTGGATGTGGAGACAGTAGACGAAGCGGAAATTGATACAGATGAAAAAAACAGCGCAGAGATGCCTGATCAGGGCGTGGAAAGTGAAGCAGATGAGGATTTACTGGAATATGAAGTTACAGTAACTGCGCCAGATGGAACGAAAATTGCAAGTGACGGATCTCCGGATGAAATCGTAATCGAGAATCCACAGTTCTGGTGGCCAAACGGTCTGGGAGAGCAGCCATTATATCAGGTTCAGGTAGACCTGAAAGCAGGAGATAAAACCGTCGATACCTGGTGTAAGAAAATCGGACTTCGGACACTGACCATGCACATTGAGAAAGATGAGTGGGGAGAAAGCTTTGCTCACGAAGTGAATGGCTATCAGGTTTTTGCAATGGGTGCAGACTATATTCCAGAGGATAATCTGCTGCAGAGAACCTCAAAGGAACGTACCAGAGAATTGCTTCTTCAGTGTAAGAGAGCAAACTTTAACACGATTCGTGTCTGGGGCGGCGGTTATTATCCGGAGGACTGGTTCTTTGATCTTTGTGATGAACTTGGCCTGATGGTATGGCAGGACTTTATGTTTGCCTGCTCGGTCTATGAACTGACACCGGAATTTGAGGCGAATATCCGTCAGGAATTTATTGATAATATCAAAAGAATCCGTCATCATGCGTCACTTGCACTGTGGTGTGGCAATAATGAGATGGAAATGTTTGTAAAACAGGGTAATTGGGTAACGAAACCTACAGAGGTGAGAGACTATCTGCTGATGTATGAGCGTATTATTCCGGAAGTACTCAGAGAATATGATCCTGATACATTTTACTGGCCGGCAAGTCCGTCGTCAGGCGGATCTTTTGATGAGCCGAATGATCCGAATCGTGGAGATGTGCATTACTGGGAGGTATGGCATGGAAACAAGCCATTTGCGGAATATCGCAAATATTTCTTCAGATATGCATCTGAGTTTGGTTTTCAGTCATTCCCGTCTGTAAAAACGCTTGAAACAGTAACAGATGATCCGAGAGAGTTGAATCCATTTTCTTATGTGATGGAGAAACATCAGAGAAATTACGGAGGAAATGGAAAAATTGCCAAATACATGCAGGCAGCATACCGTTATCCTGAGAACTTCAGCGATTTTGTTTATGCATCCCAGCTTCTTCAGGCAGATGGAATCCGCTATGGAGTAGAACATTACCGTAGAAACCGAGGTCGCTGTATGGGAGCAATCTACTGGCAGTTAAATGACTGTTGGCCGGTTATTTCCTGGTCATCCATTGATTATTATGGAAGATGGAAAGCTCTTCATTATTATGCTAAGAGGTTCTTTGCACCGGTAATGCTTTCCTGCGAGGAGCAGAGCTGGATGACAGTGGAAGCGGATATGAACCGTCAGCATTTCGAATTTGAGAAATCTATCCGCCTGAATGTGACAAATGAGACTCTGTCTGCGCGTAAAGTGCTTGTAAAATTTGCAGTGCGTGATGCCAGTGCCAAAATCCTGCGACAGGAAGAACGGTGGGTAGAAGTTCCTGCGCTTTCCAGTGTGTGGATGGATAAAGTAGAACTTCCGGGAATTGACTGCTTCAATGAATATGTAAGCTATGAAGCATGGGAGAATGAGAAGATTATTTCTCAGGGAACAGTGATTTTCTCCTATCCGAAATATTTCCATTACCAGGATCCGAAGCTTTCAGTGAGAGTGGAAGGGGATGAGATTATTGTCAGTGCAGAAGCCTATGCTAAGAGCGTAGAAATTCAGAATGAGAACGACGATCTGATTCTGGAGGATAATTACTTCGATATGAATGCAGGCGAACGCAGAGTAAAAATCCTTGATGGAAAACCAGAAAACCTGAAAGTGCGCAGTGTGTACGATATATAAGTCAGGACTTTGGGCAGACACTTACTTGATTCGCTTAAAATAAGAGTTTGCCTTAATAGGTATTACGATTGCAAAAGTCAATAATCGGCAAATAGAAATATATGAATATTGAAAAGCAGAAGAGATAGAAATTTTCTGATGGGAAATGAAATATATAAAAAATAAGAATCTCCGACATTTACAAAATGTAAGAGATTCTTATTTTAAATTAGTCGATCTTTTCGAGAGAATCCTTTGCGTTCTGAAGAACTGTATCAAAAGCAACAGCAGCTTTTGCGTATTCTTCGTCACTTTCGATGTTGGAAAGCATAGGATCGCCGCTTTCTGTGCGGGCAAATGTATAAAGGTAAACTTCACCATTCTGGTTCTGTCCATTCTCGTCCAGTGGGAGAAGTGCAATGTATTCTTTTGCATCTACCGGGAAAATAGTAAGGATCGCGCATTCTACCTCGGTATCATCTTCCATGGTAAGTGTGATAGTTTTGTGCTCTTCAGATGTGCCACATCCACTGCTGGAATCACATCCGCCGCCGCAGGAAGCGCAGTCACTTGGGTTACATCCGCCAAATGTAAATTCGTCACTCATTTTATATTCCTCATTCTTTCTTTTTTATCAGTGAGAGGGGAAATATCTGCCGCCTCAATTTCGTTTTATTGTAGCAGAAACACAGTAAGAATGCAAGCTGCTGTTCTCAGTAACTACACTACAATATAAAAAGATGTTTGTTACAGGTGCAAAACGTGTTATAATGGATAAAGACAGTGTTTATAGTAAATATTCAGATTATAAGGGGATCAGCTTATATGAAATTAATTTCATGGAATGTAAATGGAATCCGTGCCTGCATTGGCAAGGGATTTGAAGAGAGTTTTGCTGCGCTTGACGCAGATATTTTTTGCCTGCAGGAAACGAAGTGTCAGCAGGGACAGGTAGAACTGGAACTTCCGGGATATCATCAGTACTGGAATTATGCGAACAGACGCGGCTACTCCGGAACTGCTGTTTTTACAAAGAAAGAACCGATATCTGTAGCTTACGGTCTGGGAATCGAAGAGCATGATAAAGAAGGACGAGTGATCACTCTGGAATTTGAGAACTTTTATCTTGTGACTGTATATACACCAAATTCCCAGAGTGAATTACGCAGACTGGAATACCGTATGCACTGGGAAGAGGATTTCCTGGCATATCTTTTAAAATTACAGGAGAAGAAACCGGTGATTTGCTGTGGCGATTTCAATGTTGCCCATAAAGAAATTGACTTAAAGAATCCAAAGACAAATCGTAAAAACGCTGGCTTTACAGATGAAGAAAGAGCATGTTTTGATAAGGTACTTGAGAGCGGATTTATAGATACGTTCCGTTATTTTTATCCGGATGTGGAAGGAAGATATTCCTGGTGGTCTTACCGCTTTAAGGCGAGAGAGAAGAATGCGGGATGGAGAATTGACTATTTTATCACTTCTCCACAGCTGAAAGATAAGCTAAAAGGCGCTGAAATTCATTCTGATATCATGGGTTCAGACCATTGTCCGGTAGAACTTGAGATAGAATTAGATTGATGCACATCACAAAGTATGTTGCAAGACGTAGAGAGAACAGTGACGATTGACAGGGATGGCATATCATATGGACAGACATAAGCAGTAAGAAAGAAGATGGAGGAGACGAAGAGATGGTTGAACGCAGAAAGATAAGAACAGAAAAGGGGCTGGCTCTTGTACCTGGTGCAAATAAGCTCTCAGGTGGCTGTAATTTTGCAGTGGAGGTACCGGAGGGCAGCCAGGCATCTCTGGTTCTTTACAAAAAGAGATCAAGAAAACCTTTTGTGGAGATTCCTTTTACGCAAGAAGAAAGAATCGGGAATATGTATGCGTTATCCATCCCGGATTTTCAGCCAGAGGCATATGAATATAATTTTATGGTAGATGGAAAAGTTTACATCGATCCCTGTGCGTACCGGATTCTGGGAAGAGAGAAATTTGGTGCGGCAGTGGATGCGGATATTCATAAGGTAAGATGTGGATTTCTCCGAAATGAGGCATTTGACTGGGAAGGCGATAAAGAACCATCAATTCCATACCATGAAATGATTCTTTATAAACTACATGTAAGAGGATATACAAAGACAAACCGAACTGTAACAGGTACGAAAGGAACTTTTCAGGCTCTGGAAGAAATGATTCCATACTGGAAGGAACTGGGTATTAATACGATCGAGCTGATGCCTGCATATGAATTCATGGAAAGCGGCACATGCAGAGACACAGAGAAAGAGGAAATGGTATCTGAAAAACGTACAGAGGGCCGCGTGAATTTCTGGGGTTACATACCAGGCTATTATTTTGCGCCAAAGAGATCTTATTGTGCCACAGATGACCCGGAGAAAGAGTTTAAGACACTGATTAAAAAGTTACATCAGGCTGGAATTGCCTGTATTATGGAAATGTATTTTCCGAAAGAATGCAACATGCTCGTAGTATTGCGGGCATTACAATTCTGGAAACTTTATTATCATGTGGACGGCTTTCATTTACTGGGAGAGGGAGTTCCGACAGAAATTCTTATGCATGATGCGATTCTGAGTAATACACGACTGATGTTTCACGATTTTAATGCAGATCAGATTATCAAAAAGAAAAAATCCGATAATAAATGTATTGCGCAATATGAGCCGGGATTTCAGCAGGATATGCGCAGATTTTTAAAAAGTGATGAAGATATGGTTGGTGTTGCGGCATATAGGTTCAGAAGAAATCCGAGAGATTACGCTGTTATCAACTACATGGCCTGTCAGGATGGCTTTACCCTGAATGATATGGTAACCTATAATTACAGACATAATGAAGCCAATCAGGAGAATAATCAGGATGGCAGCAGCTACAATTATTCATGGAACTGTGGTGTGGAAGGACCAAGCAGAAAGTTGCAGGTCCGTCAGATGAGAGAACGTCAGATAAGAAATGCGTTTCTTATGATGCTGCTCAGCCAGGGAGTGCCTCTGATTTATGGTGGAGATGAGATAGGAAATTCCCAGAACGGAAATAATAATGCGTATTGCCAGGACAACCAGGTAGGATGGATTGACTGGAAGGGTATGAAGAAGAATCGGGAACTGCTTGAATTTGTAAAAAGTGCGATTGCGTTTCGTAAAGAGCATCCGATCCTTCACGTGCCGGATGAATTGCGGGGCGTAGATTACAAGACAAAGGGACTGCCGGATGTTTCACTTCATGGAGAGCGTGCCTGGTATATGAATTCAGAGAATACTTCAAGATTACTTGGAATCATGTACTATGGTGCTTATGCAAAAAAAGCGGATGGAAGTGATGATGCTTCTGTTTATGTCGCATATAATTTTCATTGGGAAACCAGGGAATTTGCCCTTCCTAATCTGAGACATAAACGCTGGAAAAAGGTGATTGATACCAGTGCCGAAAAAGAAAATTACTTCCTTAAAGAAAGCGAAGAAAAATACAGTAAGAAGCTGGAGATCGCACCGCGTACGATCGTGGTATTGCTGGCAGTAGAGGAGGAGAAGAAAGATGCACCCGTGGCTGCACTTTAAAACAATAACCAGACATAAACTGCTGGTCATGCATTATTGTTTCCGGGCAGGTCTGTATAAACAGGGACTGCTCCATGACTTGTCGAAATATGAACCGGTAGAATTTCTGGTTGGATGTAAATATTATCAGGGAGACCGAAGCCCGAATAATGCCGAGCGAGAGGAAACAGGACTGTCTAAGTCCTGGCTGCATCATAAGGGCAGAAATAAACATCATTTTGAATACTGGGTGGATTATGCGCCAGGAGATGAGCACATTATCAATGGCGTTCCTATGCCGCGTAAATATATCGCAGAGATGGTAATGGACAGAATCAGCGCGTCCAGAAATTATCTGGGTGATAAATATGACCAGCATCAGCCTTTGGAATATTTTATGAAGAGTAAAGAGAAGCTTTGGTTTATTCATCCAAAGACGAAGAGAGATCTGGAGGGACTGTTAAGGATTCTTAATGATCATGGAGAGAAAGTGTTAATTTCCTATATTAAGAATGTTTATTTGAAAAAGGATAAAAAAAGAGCTCATGCAAAACATGTGTCAAAAAGAACAGGTTCTAAAAAGTATCTTTCTTATTAATTTTCACACGCCACTATTCCGCGAGGTGTTTTGGCATAAAAAATGCCCAAATAAGGTGTAAAACCTAAAAACAGGCAAAAAAATAGCCAAAAATGAGAAATACACTTGTATGATATACAGGTAATGTGGTAAAGTAACCGGGTACGAGAGAGGTACGCGGTTATTTTTACGTTATGTAAAGGCTAAACATCCTGCGGGCTTTTTACAGAAGCAGGCAGGAAAGTATTTAAATGATAAGAAGGAGGAAAGAATTTGAGTAGTACAACAATGATCATATTATCTGCATTTGTGGTCTATCTTCTGTTCATGATAGTTATCGGTGTAGTTTATATGAAAAAGACAAACAACTCAGAAGACTATTTTCTGGGCGGACGTGGTCTGAACGCCTGGGTAGCTGCTCTTTCAGCGCAGGCATCGGATATGAGCGGATGGCTTCTGATGGGACTTCCGGGAGCAATTTATTCTCTTGGAACAGGCCAGATCTGGATTGCAGTAGGTTTATTTATCGGTACAGTATTAAACTGGGTCTGTATTTCACACAGACTTCGTAAATATACGATCGCAGCAAACAATTCCCTTACGATTCCTGCATATCTGGAGAACAGATTCCAGGATAAGAAGAGAATCCTGTTATTACTTTCATCTATTGTGATCGTAATCTTTTTCCTGGTGTATACAGCCTCTGCGCTTGCAGCAGGTGGTAAGCTTTTTAACACCGTATTTGGAATTGATTACCATATTGCACTGGCAATCGGAGCAGCAGTTATTCTCTGCTATACCTTTATGGGTGGATTTATGGCAGTATGTGTAACTGACTTTGTACAGGGAACACTGATGCTGATCGGTCTGCTGATCGTTCCGCTGGTTGCTTATTTCACATTAAGTGGAAATTTAAGTGATCTTCTGACTCAAAGTGGGGCACCGGGAGGAGCAGTAGCGTTTCTCAATCCATTTGAGAACGGAGAGCGCCCATATACATTTATTGAAATCTTTTCCCAGCTGGCATGGGGACTTGGATATTGTGGTATGCCGCATATTCTTACTCGATTTATGGCTGTAAAGAACGAGAAAGAATTAAAGAAATCCAGTGTGATTGCGATCGTATGGGATATTCTTTCGCTGACAGCTGCCTGCTTTATTGGTGTGATCGGACGTGCATATCTGCTTCCGGCTGTACTGGGAGAAGAAGGCGCTTCCTCAGCAGAGAGTGTATTTATCGAGATGATCAACAAGCTGTTTTCTACAGATCTGGCATTGCCGTTTATCGGAGGAATTTTCCTCTGTGGAATCCTGGCAGCAATCATGTCTACCGCGGATTCACAGCTTCTTGTAACAGCATCTGCGGCATCTGAGGATTTATATCATCAGTTTGTTAAGAAAGATGCAGATTCAAAGGAGGTTCTTACAGTTGCGAGAATCACAGTTATCGCTGTTTCTGTAGTGGCATTTATCATTGCGTGGAATCCGAACAGCAGTATTATGGGACTGGTATCTAATGCATGGGCTGGTCTGGGAGCTGCTTTCGGACCGACTGTGGTTATGTCTCTGTTCTGGAGAAGAACAAATCTGGCAGGTGCAGTTGCAGGTATCGTTTCCGGTGGTCTGACAGTTATCATCTGGGATTACATACCGCTTGCGGCAGGACAGACACTTGGAACTTATACGGGTCTTTACTCTCTGGCAGTAGGATTTGCAGTCAGCCTTGTAATGATCATCATCTTCAGCCTTGCTACGAAAGCACCGTCTAAAGAGATTACTGACGTATTCGATGAGGTAGCCGGAAGGAAATAAGGCTACGGTCCGATTTGTTTTTTGTAACAAAATAAGAATTAAATAGAAAGACTATCCATTTTCGGATGAATTTGTTATAATAGCAGTAGCGCAAAAAAAGCGTTACTGCTTTTTTATATTACGAAGAAGAAGGTGTCGTACATGAAGAAATATGATTATCTGATAGTAGGAGCAGGTCTTTTTGGTGCGGTATTTGCACATGAGGCTTCCAGACGGGGAAAAACCTGTCTTGTGATCGATAAGAGAAATCACATTGGCGGTAATATTTACACAGAAGAAGTAGAGGGAATCCAGGTACACAGATATGGTGCACATATTTTCCACACTTCCAGAAAACAGGTATGGGATTATATCAATCAGTTTGCAGAATTTAATCATTTCGTAAATTCGCCGATTGCAATCTATAAAGATGAATTATATAACCTGCCGTTTAATATGAATACGTTCCATCAGCTCTGGGGAGTACGCACTCCGGCAGAGGCAAAGGCGAAGATTCAGGGACAGATCGCAAGAATGCACATCACTCATCCGAAGAACCTGGAGGAACAGGCACTTGCCCTGGTCGGACAGGATGTATATGAGAAGCTTGTAGAAGGATATACAAGGAAACAGTGGGGCAGAGAGTGTAAAGATCTGCCGTCATTTATCATAAAAAGACTTCCTTTGCGTTATACTTATGATAATAACTACTTTAAGGATCCTTATCAGGGAATTCCGAAAGGTGGTTATACCCGCATTGTGAAGAAACTTCTTGAGGGCGTACAGGTATGCCTGAATACGGATTTCTTTGCAAACAGAGAAGAACTGACGGCACAGGCGGATAAGGTACTCTTTACAGGTATGATTGATGAATTCTATGATTACTGCTATGGAGAGCTGGAATACAGATCATTAAGATTTGAGACAGAAGTGCTGGATATGGGCAATTATCAGGGAAATGCAGTTGTAAATTATACGGACTATGAGGTTCCGTATACAAGAATCATTGAGCATAAGCATTTTGAGTTCGGTACACAGCCAAAGACTGTTATCACCAGAGAATATCCTGCGGAATGGGAGAAAGGCAAAGAGCCATATTATCCGGTAAATGATCCGAAGAACAGTGAGCTGTTTGACAAATATGAGCGCCGCGCATTAGAAGAGAAGAATGTGATCTTTGGCGGAAGACTTGGCATGTATCGTTACATGGATATGGATCAGGTTATTGAGGAGGCACTTTCTCTTGCAGAGACAGAACTTACTTATGAAGAACCGTGATATACGTTAGAAAAAAGTTTTAAGACAGTAACTGGAAAGGATAAATATATATGACAGATACACCAACAATTGCTCTTTATTACAAAGAGCATGACCCGATGAAGAGAAAGATGTTTCTTGATCAGTCTATCGCAGCAGGGGAAGACGAAGAGACAAATGCTGTTCGAAAAGAAATCTGGGAGATTCGCTATGGCGGTCCTTCAGAACTGGGACCGGATACACGCGCAGATGGATACCTGGCATTGTGGATGGCTATGGAATACAGTAAAGATGCTGCTGGAAGAATGTTTGGCGGTAAGAGAGCACGCAAGGAAGTTGAGAAGAATCTTGCCAGAATGAAATTCAAAGAATTGCAGGAGAAGAGTGAACTTCACAGAGAACTGCTTTACAGAGAGTGCTGCCATATGGTAAAGACTTATATGGAACTTTGTGAGAAGGACAAGACATATAATACAACTTTGTGTGGAATTATTCCTATCAGCGAGAAGAGTGCAAAGAATAAGCTTCAGAATGATATATATACGACTGCAGTTGCATTTCCAGAGGAAATTAATATGCAGCAGGAACTGGAAATCATCACAAGGGCAGCAAGAGAAGCTTACGAGGATCATTTTCCGGGAGAAGGCGGATTATAAGAGATAAGGATACGCCAATAAAAAATTACTGGAGGCATACATGAACAAAGAGAATTTGACAGCTTATGAAGTTGTGACAGAAGAGGAACTGACAGATATTCATTCTAAGGGATGGCTTCTTCGCCATAAGAAAACTGGCGCCAGAGTCATGCTGATCGAGAATGATGATGAGAATAAAGTATTTAATATCGCATTCCGTACACCGCCTAAGGACAGCACTGGTGTTGCGCATATCCTGGAGCACAGTGTACTTTGCGGATCTAATGACTTTCCGTTAAAAGATCCTTTTGTAGAACTTGTAAAAGGATCTCTGAACACATTCCTGAATGCGATGACTTATCCGGACAAAACATGCTATCCTGTGGCAAGCTGTAATGACCAGGATTTTCAGAATCTGATGCATGTTTATCTGGATGCGGTATTTTATCCGAATATCTATAAACGCGAAGAGATTTTCCGCCAGGAAGGCTGGAACTATCATCTGGAACAGCCGGAAGGACCATTGAAATATAACGGTGTCGTATACAATGAGATGAAAGGTGCTTTTTCCTCACCGGATGAAGTCCTGGAACGTGAGATTATGAATCACCTTTTTCCTGATACTACCTATGGATGCGAATCAGGTGGTGATCCGAAGAATATTCCGGACCTTACCTATGAAAATTTCCTGAATTTCCACAGAACTTATTATCATCCATCCAACAGCTATATTTATCTGTATGGAAATATGGATATGGAAGAGAAACTTAAATTCCTGGATGAGCATTATCTGTCCAATTTTGATTATCTGGATGTAGACTCTGTGATTCAGGAGCAGAAAGCGTTTGAAAAATGTCAGGATGTGGTACTGGAGTATCCGGTTGCAGAGAATGAGGGAGAAGAGGATAATACGTATCTTTCTTATAACATGGTTGCCGGAAATGCTTCAGACAGTCAGATGGCTATGGCGTTTGAAGTACTCGATTATGCACTTTTAAGCGCACCGGGAGCACCGCTGAAACAGGCACTTCTCGATGCAAAGGCAGGTAAGGATGTCTATGGCTCTTATGACGATGGTATTCTTCAGCCATACTTTACAGTAATTGCGAAGGGCTCTAATCCGGATAAGAAAGAAGAATTTTTATCTGTGATCCGACAGGTACTTGGAGACATTGTCAAGAATGGAATCGATAAGAAGGCGATAGAGGCAGGAATCAATTACTTTGAATTCCGTTATCGTGAGGCAGACTTCTCATCTTATCCAAAGGGACTGATGTACAGTCTGGATATTCTGGGAGACTGGCTGTATGAACAGGGAAATCCTTTCGCACAGGTGCAGCAGCTGGAGGTATTTGAGAAACTGAAAGCGGCAGTTAACGAAGGATATTTTGAGGAACTGATACGCAAATATCTTCTTGAGAACCCTCATGGCTGTGTTCTTACCCTTGTTCCGAAGAAAGGTCTGGCAGCCAAACGTGAGAAAGAGCTGGAAGAAAAACTGGAAGCATACAGAAGCAGCCTTTCTGAACAGGAGCTGAATGCTATGGTTGAGAAAACCAAAGCACTGGAAGCATATCAGGAAGCTGAAGAGGATCAGGAAGCGCTGGAATGCATTCCAATGTTAAAGAGAAGTGACATTAAGAAAGAGGCTGCAAAGTTTGTAAATGAAGAATTATCTGTAGACGACAGTCTGTTCCTTTATCATGATGTATGCACAAATGGTATCGGTTATGTAGATCTGATGTTTAAAACAGACAGCATTGCACCGGAACAGATTCCATATCTGGGATTGCTGAAATCAGTACTGGGCTATGTTGACACGAAAGATTACACATACGGAGAACTGTTTAATGAGATCAATGCCAACACAGGTGGTATTAACTGTGGAGTGGAGGTATTTGACAGAGCAGATTCAACAGAAGAGTTTCAGGCAATGTTCTCTGTAAGAGGTAAGGCACTTTATACAAAGATGGATTTTCTTTTCAAAATGATCCAGGAGATTCTTAATACTTCCAGACTGGAGGATACCAAGCGTCTCTATGAGATTATTGCTTCTGTGAAATCTCGCGCGCAGGTAAGCCTGACAGGTGCCGGACATTCTACTGCTGTACTGAGAGCAACTGCTTATTCTTCACCGATGGCAGCTTTTCAGGATGAGATGGCGGGTATCGGATATTATCAGTTTATCGAGAAACTGGAGAAAGACTTTGACCAGAGGAAAGATGAAACTGTAGAGGAACTTCGCAAACTTATGAAAGAAATTCTCCGCCCGGAGAACTTTATGATCAGTTATACAGGTGAGAAAGAATCTCTGGAAACAGTTAAGAAGCTGGCAGCATCTGTAAAGGCAGGACTTTGTACAGAACCGGCAGAGAAATCAAAGGATAAACTGATCTGTACAAAGAAGAATGAGGGATTTAAGACCTCCGGACAGGTTCAGTATGTGGCTCAGACCGGTAACTTTAAGAAGAAAGGTCTGGAATACACAGGAGCGCTGGAAATTCTGAAAGTTATTTTAAGCTATGATTATCTGTGGATTAATCTGCGTGTAAAAGGCGGTGCGTATGGCTGCATGAGCGGATTTAAGAGAAATGGTGAGAGTTATCTGGTTTCCTATCGTGATCCGCATCTGAAACGTACTCTGGATGTATATAAAGGAATCCCGGATTATATCCGTAATTTCCAGGCAGATGAGAGAGATATGACGAAATATGTGATCGGCACCATCAGTGGCAAGGATGTACCGAAGACACCTCAGATGAAGGGTGCTGTTTCCAAAACAGCTTATTTCTGTGGCGTGACAGAAGAGATGATCCAGAAAGAACGTGATCAGATTCTGAATGCGTCCGTAGAAGATATCCGCGCACTTGCTGAGATTATTGAAGCAGTTCTTGCAGCAGACCAGATCTGTGTTGTGGGAAGTGAGAGCAAGGTATCAGAAGCTTCCGATATACTGATGGAAGTGAAATCACTGGTCAACTGTTAAAAATAATATAAGGAAAAGGATAGAATGAACGAAAATTTTAAATCAGGATTTGTAGCAATCATCGGAAGACCAAACGTTGGTAAATCTACTCTGATGAATCATCTGATCGGTCAGAAGATTGCTATCACATCTAAGAAGCCACAGACAACCAGAAACCGTATCCAGACAGTGTATACCTGTGAAGAGGGACAGATCGTATTCCTTGATACACCGGGTATCCACAAGGCGAAGAATAAGCTGGGCGAATATATGGTGCAGGTGGCAGAGAGAACTTTAAAAGAAGTGGATGCCATTATGTGGCTGGTAGAGCCGAGTACATTTATCGGTGCGGGAGAACGCCATATTGCAGAACAGCTTCAGAATATCGGAGTGCCGGTGATTCTGATCATTAATAAGATCGATACCGTTTCAAAAGAGGAGATTCTTCCGGCAATCGATACTTACCGTAAGGTATGTGATTTTGCGGAAATCATTCCATGCTCTGCATTGCGAGGACAGAACACAGAGGATATCATTGGATGTATTCTGAAATATCTTCCATATGGACCGATGTTTTATGATGAGGATACAGTTACAGATCAGCCACAGCGCCAGATTGTGGCTGAGGTAATCCGCGAGAAAGCTCTCCATGCACTGGATGCAGAGATTCCTCATGGAATTGCAGTTGCTATCGATCAGATGAAAACACGTCCGGGCAAGAAACCAATCGTGGATATTGATGCGACCATTATCTGTGAGAGAGAGTCTCATAAGGGAATTATCATTGGCAAACAGGGAGCTATGTTAAAGAAAATCGGCAGCAACGCGAGATACGAGATTGAACGTATGCTGGAATCGAAAGTAAACCTGAAACTTTGGGTAAAAGTAAAGAAAGACTGGAGAGACAGTGATTTTTTGATTAAGAACTTTGGTTACGATAAGAAAGAAATCTGATAGAGTATCATAGAGTTATCCGGTGTACCAAAGGTATTAAAAGTAATAAAAAGTATTTAAGGAACAGAGTGAATGAGTGATTTGATAACAGTGCAGGGAGTAGTGCTCTCTGCCATGCCGGTAGGAGAATATGATAAGAGGATCGTTCTTCTCACAAGAGAGAGAGGAAAGATATCTGCATTTGCAAAGGGAGCACGCCGTCCGAACAGTCAGTTTCTGGCAGCTGCAAATCCTTTTGTATTTGGAACATTTACCCTTTATGAAGGTCGTTCCAGTTATAATCTGAATCAGGTATCCATAACTCATCACTTTGTAGAACTGGCAGGAGAACAGCCGGGAATCTATTACGGATATTATTTTCTGGAGCTTGCGGATTATTTCGGCCAGGAGGGTACGGACGAGAAAGAATCCATGAATCTTCTGTATGTGACAGTAAAGGCTCTCTTGAATCCACATATTGAAGACCGGCTGGTGCGTTGTATCTTTGAACTTCGCATGATGGCTGCGCAGGGATTGTGTCCATCGCTGTTTCATTGTGTATGCTGTGAAAGACAGCCGGTGGAGGGAGAGGAGATATTCTTTTCCCAGCAGAATCATGGGATTCTGGACAAACATTGTCTGGGACAGGTAAATGATGCAAAGAGGATATCGGCACCTGCCTTGTATGCTATGCAATACATAGTGACCACATCTCTTGGCAAACTTTATACATTTACTGTGACAGAGGAAGTACTCTATGAACTGGAACGACATATTCATACGTATGTTGCCTCAAACACCGAAAAACGGTTCAAAAGTCTGGAAATTCTGGAAATAATGAGCTGAGATACCTTGAAAAAGAAAACGGATGCAGTTATAATAGCAGTAGCTGTAGCTGTTTATTGCGTTGAAAAATCAGAAAGATATCAAAGCAGACAGTAATTAATTATCTCAAAAAGAGATAAATTATCCTAAAAAAAGAACGAGGAGAATTGTGATGGAAAAAACAATGGACAAAATCATAGCTCTGGCAAAAGCAAGAGGATTTGTTTACCCGGGCTCTGAGATTTACGGAGGTCTTGCAAACACATGGGATTATGGTAATCTTGGTGTGGAATTAAAGAATAATGTAAAACGTGCATGGTGGCAGAAATTTATTCAGGAATCCCCATACAATGTAGGTGTTGACTGTGCGATTCTGATGAATCCGCAGACATGGGTAGCATCCGGACATCTGGGAAGCTTCTCTGATCCGCTGATGGACTGTAAGGAATGTCATGAGCGTTTCCGCGCAGACAAGATCATTGAGGATTTCAGCCAGGAGAACGGAATTGAACTGGAGAGCTCTGTAGATGGATGGTCTCAGGAAGAAATGATGAACTTCATTAAAGATCACAATGTACCATGCCCTACATGCGGCAAACATAACTTTACAGATATCCGTCAGTTCAACCTGATGTTCAAAACATTCCAGGGTGTTACAGAGGATGCCAAGAATACTGTATATTTAAGACCTGAGACAGCTCAGGGTATTTTCGTAAACTTTAAGAATGTTCAGAGAACATCCCGTAAGAAGATTCCGTTTGGTATCGGTCAGATCGGTAAATCTTTCCGTAACGAGATCACACCGGGTAACTTCACATTCCGTACACGTGAGTTCGAGCAGATGGAACTTGAATTCTTCTGCGAGCCGGATACAGACCTTGAGTGGTTTGCATACTGGAAGAACTTCTGCCTGAACTGGTTACATTCTCTTGGATTGAAGGATGAAGAAGTTCGTTATCGTGACCATGATGCAGAAGAGTTAAGCTTCTACAGCAAAGCTACTACTGACGTAGAGTTCCTGTTCCCATTCGGATGGGGCGAGCTTTGGGGAATCGCTGACAGAACAGACTATGACCTGACACAGCATCAGAACGTATCAGGACAGGATCTGACATACTTTGATGATGAGAAGAAACAGAAATACATTCCATATGTAATCGAGCCGTCACTTGGAGCTGACCGTGTGGTACTTGCATTCCTGTGCAGCGCATATGACGAAGAAGTTCTGGATGCAGAGAAGAATGATGTTCGTACAGTTCTTCATTTCCATCCGGCACTTGCACCTGTTAAGATTGGTGTGCTTCCTCTTTCCAAGAAACTTAATGAGGGTGCAGAGAAGATTTACCAGCAGTTAAGCAAGAAATATAACTGTGAGTATGATGACCGTGGAAACATCGGTAAACGTTACAGAAGACAGGATGAGATCGGTACTCCGTTCTGTGTAACTTATGATTTTGAGTCCGAAAATGACGGAGCAGTTACAATCCGTGACCGTGATACCATGGAACAGGTTCGTGTGAAGATCGATGAACTGGATGCATATTTTGCAGATAAATTTACATTTTAACTGAATAAAGTGCAAAGCAGTTATTCGGTTATGTGAGTGAACAACAAAGTGGATGATTATATCCGCATGACTGAAAAAAACAGCAAGGGAGCTGTATCGGATGGGAATCCGGGCACTCCTTTGCTGTTTTTTATTACAAAATATAGATTATAAAAATTCGATATCAAAAGTTGTCAAAACAACTTTTGCTTGTGTAAATATTCATTTTTTAGTATAATGAGCAATAATAACATGAAAAGGGGGCAATAAAAATGAGCGAAAAGAAAAAAAGTGGTGGAGCCTTACTTGGCGCAGCGTTTCTGATGGCCACATCTGCAATCGGACCTGGATTCCTGACACAGACAGCAACCTTTACCGGGCAGTATCAGGCAAGTTTTGGATTTGTTATCCTGGTTTCCGTAATCCTTGCAGCCATTGCACAGATGAATATCTGGCGCGTGCTTTGTGTAACCGGACTTCGTGGACAGGATGTTTCCAATAAGGTACTTCCGGGACTGGGATATCTGGTATCTATACTGATTGTATTTGGTGGTCTGGTATTTAATATCGGAAACGTAGGTGGCGGAGCACTTGGTTTTAACACATTGCTTGGAATACCTACCAAAGTTGGTTACATACTGGCAGGTCTTTTGGCAATCCTGGTATTTGTACTGAAAAATGCCAAAAGTGCCATGGATACTATTACCAAGGTACTGGGTGCCATTATGATTATCGTAATCTTTGTTGTGATCATTGTGGTAAAACCACCGGTAGGAAGCGCGTTGAAGAATACCTTTGTACCGGAAGCCGGTGCCACAAATCTGATTCCTGCAATCCTTACACTTCTGGGAGGAACTGTTGGAGGATATATCACTTTCTCAGGTGCACACCGTCTGATCGATGCAGGAATTACAGGTGAGAAGAACCTGAAAGAAATCAATAAGAGTTCTGTTATGGGTATGATCATTGCCACTATTGTACGTATTTTCCTGTTCCTGGCTGTTCTGGGCGTTGTTGTCAAGGGTGTAACACTGGATGCTGCAAATCCTGCAGCAGATGCCTTTAGGCAGGGGGCTGGTGAAATCGGATACCGGTTTGCAGGTCTGGTTCTTCTGTGCGCAGCCATCACATCCATCATTGGTGCGGCTTATACTTCTGTTTCTTTCCTTAAGACTTTCAGTAAGTCTATTGAAGAAAATGAAAATAAAGTGATCATCGGATTTATCATTATTTCTACAGCAATTATGTTTATTCTTGGCAATCCGGCAGTACTTCTTGTGCTTGCAGGTGCTGTGAACGGTCTGATCCTTCCGATCACCCTGGCAATCTGCCTGATCGCTGCACATAAGAAATCCATTATGGGAGAGAATTATCATCATCCGGTAGTACTTACCATTCTTGGAGTGATCGTGGTAGTTCTTACAGCATACCTCGGTGTGACTACATTTGTATCTAAGATCGGTACATTGTTATAATTGAGGAAAATGTATCCGGTTTTCAGACTGGAGAGTATATCAAAAAGGTGTGATCGTCCAGGTTACACCTTTTTGGTTCATTAACAGCTATAAAAACATATGGTAAAAAAGATTAAGAAAAGAGGAGCAGATTATGCCGGACATTAGAATTTTAACAGAAGGTGATTCTTCTGTTCTGGTTGAATTTGGCAAAGAGATCAGTCCGGAGATCAACCGGAAGATCGCTGCCACTGTACAGCTTATGAGAGAACAGCATATAGAGGGAGTTGTAGATATGATCCCTGCGTTCTGTTCTCTGCTGGTTAATTATGACCCGCGTGTGATTTCCTACGATGACCTGAAAAAAAGACTGGAAATTCTGTTAAAGATGGAAGTTACAGCAGGTGAAGGATGCAGAAAAGTTTATGAGATTCCTGTATGCTATGGAGGAGAATATGGTCCGGATATTGAGAATATTGCAGAACATGCCGGACTTTCCGTAGAGGAAGTGATAAAGATTCATTCTTCCAGAGATTACCTGATCTATATGCTTGGTTTTCTTCCGGGCTTTTGTTATCTGGGCGGGCTGGATGAAAGGATCCATACACCCCGTCTTGCCAATCCCAGAATCAAGATCAATGCAGGAAGTGTGGGGATCGGTGGTTCACAGACAGGAATTTATCCCCTGGATTCTCCGGGAGGATGGCAGCTAATGGGAATGACACCCGTAAAAACCTATGATCCGGACCGCAACATCCCGATTCTGGTAGAGGCAGGAGATTATATCCGTTTTGTACCGATCGATGAAGAGGAGTACAAACGGATCAGAGAATTAGTAGAACGTGGCGAATACCAGTGCACCGTTCATGAGGAGGCATAAAATGGGAATTCGTATATTAAAAGGCGGAATGATGACAACGGTTCAGGATCTGGGACGTTATGGATATCAGAGTCAGGGATTCAGTGTAGCAGGAGTCATGGATGTCCGTTCATTCAAAATAGCCAATCTTCTTCTGGATAATCCGGAGAATGAGGCAGTATTGGAGATAACGCTGATAGGTCCGACCCTCGAATTTACATCAGCTACTATCATCGCGATCACAGGCGGAGATTTCCAGCCAACCATTAATGGAGAGCCGGCTCCCATGTATACAGCCCTGTATATGAATAAGGGAGATGTACTGAAATTTGGAAGTGCAAGAACAGGAAGCAGAGGTTATATTGCTTTTTCCAGTTATCTGGATATTCCGGTAGTGATGGGAAGCCGATGCACCAATTTAAAGAGTGGTCTGGGCGGATTTAAGGGAAGAAAACTGGAAGCGGACGATTATATCGGATTTCGTATTAAGAGACGTTATCTGCCGTTTTTCCTTTCCCGAAAGCTTGATATGGATGAGTTTGATCAGACAGAAGCAACACTGCGGGTAGTAATGGGACCGCAGGATGGTATGTTCAGCAAACAGGGCATCCAGACTTTCCTGGGCAGTGAGTATACGGTGACAAATGAATTTGACCGTATGGGCTGCAGGCTGGAGGGACCGTTTATCGCACCTAAGGAGACTTCGGATATTATTTCCGACGGAATCGCATTTGGGGCTATACAGGTACCTTCCCATGGTAAACCTATCATTCTGCTGGCTGACCGTCAGACAACAGGCGGTTATGGGAAAATTGCCACAGTAGCATCTGTGGATATTCCCAAGCTGGTACAGAGAAAAACAGATGATAAGATACATTTCAAGGCAATTACCGTACAGGAGGCTCAGGCTCTTTATGTTGAGGAAATGAAAGAACTTGACGGGCTGAGAAAGATCATTCATCAGCCATGTAAAGAGGTTCTGGATTGCCGTCTGGTGGCAAAGAGACTGCGTAAGCTGTTTGAAGAATAACTATAAAAAATAATATAGAATAGACAGAAAGGATAATGTTCGATGGATTTAGAGAAGATTGAAGGATTGGTAAAGATTATTGAGGATTCATCCCTTAACGAATTCACATATAAGGACAAGGATGTAAAGATTACAATGAGCAAGCTGGATCATCCTCCTGTAGTTGCAGCGGGAGTACCTGTGGCTGCATCTGCACCTGTGAATACAACTGTGGAAAAGGCTGAGGAAGAAGAGGAGGAGAGTCTGTTTATCACTTCTCCTATCGTAGGAACTTTCTATTCTGCTGCTGCTCCGGATGTACCTGCTTTTGTAAAGGTGGGAGATCAGGTAAAAGCAGGACAGACAGTCTGCATTCTGGAAGCTATGAAGCTTATGAATGAGATCCAGAGTGACTATGACTGTGAGATTGAAGCAGTTCTGGTAAGCAATGAACAGAAAGTAGAATACGGACAGCCTCTGTTCCGCGTTAAGAGACTGTAGGATAAGGAGGCTTTCATATTGTTTAATAAAATTTTGATCGCCAACCGTGGGGAAATTGCAGTCCGGATCATACGTGCCTGCAGGAATCTGGGGATCCGAAGTGTGGCTGTTTATTCAAAAGAAGATGCTAAGAGCCTTCATGTACAGCTGGCAGACCAGCGTATCTGTATCGGAGAAGGTCCTGCCAGAAACAGCTACCTGAACATGGACCGGATCATTGCTGCAGCAGAAAATATGGGAGCAGATGCTATCCATCCCGGTTTTGGCTTTCTTTCAGAAAACAGTGAGTTTGTACGTAAATGTAAAGAAAACGGAATTACTTTTATCGGACCGGATGCAGATGTTATTGATAAGATGGGAAATAAATCCCATGCCCGTAAAACCATGATGGATGCCGGTGTACCGGTTGTACCCGGAACAAAAGAACCTGTATACGATGCAGAAACAGGTAAAAAGCTGGCTGAAGAGATCGGATATCCGGTTATGATTAAGGCTTCCTCAGGAGGCGGCGGTAAGGGTATGCGTGTAGCTGCCAATGAGGATGAATTTGAGTTTCAGTTTAATATGGCACAGAGAGAATCAGCCAATGCTTTCGGGGATGATACCATGTACATTGAACGTTTTGTAGAAAATCCCCGCCATGTGGAAATCCAGATTATGGCAGACAGTCATGGAAATGTGGTGGCACTGGGAGAGCGTGACTGTTCGGTACAGAGAAATCATCAGAAGCTGATTGAGGAATCCCCGTCCCCTGCCATTGATGAAGAAACCCGCAGGAAAATGAATGAATATGCAGTTCTTGCTGCGAAAACAGTAGGTTATACCAATGCAGGAACTATTGAATTTATCGTAGATCCAAAAGGCAACTTCTATTTCATGGAAATGAACACCAGAATCCAGGTTGAGCATGGAGTAACAGAGATGGTTACAGGTACAGATCTGATCATTGAGCAGATCCGTGTGGCTATGGGAGAGGAGTTAAGCTTTAAACAGGAAGATATCCGGATTAAAGGACATGCTATTGAATGCCGTATCAACGCAGAGATTCCAGAAAAGAATTTCATGCCAAGTCCCGGAGTAGTACAGCATATGCATCTTCCGGCAGGCAACGGAGTCCGGGTGGATACTGCCCTTTATACAGGTTATAAGATTCCGTCAGAGTATGATTCCATGATCGCGAAGGTAATCGTCCATGCACCTGACAGAGAGGCAGCACTGCAGAAAATGCGCTCTGCGCTGGATGAGATGGTGGTCATGGGTGTGGAGACAAACCTTGATTTCCAGTATCAGATTATGAAGAATAATGTATTCTGTGAGGGAAAAGCAGATACCGGATTTATTGAGAATGTACTGAAAATTAAGGGATGATAAATAAAAAAGAGGTAAGATAAATGTATACAGTAGATTTAAACAGTGATCTGGGAGAAAGTTTTGGAAACTATAAAATCGGTAATGATGATAAGATCATTCCGCTGATCTCCTCTGCAAATGTAGCCTGCGGTTATCATGCTTCAGATCCGGTAGTTATGGGAAATACGCTGGCAATGGCAAAGGAAGCGGGAATCCGTATAGGAGCACATCCGGGTTTTCCTGATCTGATGGGCTTCGGAAGAAGAAATCTGAGTGTTTCTCCTGCAGAGGCAAAAGCCTATGTGCTCTATCAGCTGGGTGCACTGGATGCATTCTGCAGAGTAACCGGTGTAAAAATGCAGCATGTAAAGCCTCATGGAGCCTTATATAATATGGCTGCAGAAGATTATGCTCTTTCTACTGCGATCTGTGAGGGAATCAAAGAATTTGACAGCAGTCTGATCGTACTTGCTCTTTCCGGCGGACAGCTGGCAAAGGCAGCTCAGGATATGGGCCTGCGTACAGCTATGGAGGTTTTTGCAGACCGCGCTTATGAAGAAGATGGTACTCTGGTAAACAGACGTAAGGAAGGTGCTGTGATCACTGATGAAAATGAGGCTATTGCCAGGGTGATCCGTATGGTCAAGGAGAAAAAGATTACTGCAATTACAGGAAAAGATATTGATATCCAGGCAGATTCCGTCTGCGTTCATGGAGACGGAGTCAAGGCTCTGGCATTTGTGGAAAAAATCAGAGAAGCTTTTGCAAAAGAAGGAATCCAGATCAGTTCTCTGGATGAGTTTGTGAAATAAAAGAAACTGAGAAACAATTATTAAAAGGAATGAAATAAGGAGGCTGTGGCGCAGATTTTCTGATTGCCACAGCCTTGTTGCTGTTTTATAGCTGACAGTGATCCTTCTACTGATGCTTCAGATTCAACCCCTGCTGTTTTGCAAGTGAAGTGATAATCTCAATACAGTTATCGTATCCAAGGCTTCCGGTATCCAGACACAGGTCATAATCATGATAAGTGCCAAGCTCATGTTTTGTATAGGTTTTGAAATAGGTTTCACGCAGGTTATCCATTTTTGTGAGATATTTTCTGGGATCTTCCTTTCCGTTTAAGCCTAATTTCTGAATATGTTCTGTGCGGAGATTTACATCTGCATGAAGGAAAATATCCAGACTGGGAATACCGGCGTTGCGCAGGATAAGATTGGAACAGCGGCCGATAATAATACAGTCCTGTTCTGCTGCGAACTGGAGGATCAGCTCTTTCTGAGCCTGGTAAATGGCATCATGGGAACTGAAATAGCTTGCAGAGTTATTCAGAATGTTGTCCAGAAGTCTGGCACTGCGGCTCAGATTTTCACCCTCACGATCAATATCCTCCTGGGAATATCCGCTTCTGGCAGCAGCCTGTTTTGCGAAATCCCGATCGTAATATGGGATACCAAGCCTTTCTGAAACTACTCTTGCAATACTGTGTCCCCCGGCACCAAACTCCCGGCTGATTGTGATGACAGGGTATTTTCTTTCGGACATAATAGATACCTCCATTGGGTTATTATTTATTTTGTTATCCATGTTTTTTTTATTGTAACGTTTTTTGTAAGATTATTCAATAAAGATTATCATTTTTTGAAAAAATATGTTATAATTCAAAATATTATGAAGTTAGGGTCAAAAGGTATTTTGCCCCTAACCTGATATCCACAAATTGCTCCGCTGCTTTGCAGCTCTCGCAATTCTCAAACATTCGAAATCCGCTGATTTACTGCGTAAATCGCTACTTTCTCATGTTTGGCGGGTCCCAAGTTCAAAAGTCTTATCGTGCAAGCACGAACGACTTTTTGACCTTTTGACCCTGATATCATATTATGCAACTGAAGGAGATGGATTTATGAGAAACAAAGAGCTTTTCAGAGGCAGGAGAAAAGCTGGCAGGCTTGTTGGCCTTGTTTTGACTCTTGCACTTGCAGTCAGCCTTCTGAGCGGCTGCGGACAAAGTAAAGAACGTCTGACGTTCGGTACCGGCGGTACGGCGGGAACGTATTATTCCTACGGTGGTGTGCTGGCCCAGTATATTACCAATAATACAAATGTAAAGGTTACAGCAGTTTCTACAGGTGGTTCCAAAGCGAACCTGCAGTCAGTACAGGACGGAGATTTCCAGCTTGGATTTGTCCAGTCAGATGTAATGGCCTATGCATGGGACGGCGTAAGAGCATTTGAACAGGACGGTGCAACCCATGATTTCAGGACTCTGGGTGGCCTGTATGCAGAGACTGTCCAGCTGTTTACCATGGATCCTGACATTAAGACAGTGGAAGATCTGAAAGGCAAGAGCGTATCTATCGGTGCGGCAAATTCCGGCGTATATTTCAATGCGCTGGATGTTTTAAATGCAGGCGGCATTACCCTGGATGATATCCATCCCCAGTATTTGTCTTTTGAGGACAGCAAGGAATCTTTGAAGGATGGAAAAATTGATGCTGCATTTATTGTTGCAGGTGCACCTACGACAGCTATCACAGAGCTTGCAACTACCAATGGTGTCTATATGATCAATATTGACGGTGCGATCAGGGATTCAATTTTGAGTGACTGTCCATATTATACATCCTACCAGATCCCGGCAGGAACCTATCCGGGACAGGATGAACCGGTAGAGACAATCACCGTTAAGGCAACAATTGTTGTATCTGAGAATCTGGACGATGATACAGTGTACGATATGACGGCTGCTATTTTTGACCATGCAGATGAGATTGCATCCGAGAATGCAAAGGGAGAGGAGCTTTCCCTGGAGAATGCCACTACAGGTATGACGATACCGTTCCATGAAGGTGCTGCACGTTACTACGCAGAGCATGGAATTACAGTTGACACGAAAGGGGAATAACCGGTATGAAAGAATATAACAGTAAAAAAGTAAATACATCTCCGGTGGGACAGTCAGAGTCTGAGGGAGCTGATGTAGATGCGGTTATGAAAAAATATGACCGTGAGTCTAATATCCGTATATGGACAGGAAAATATAAGATTGCTATCCGCGGAATTCTCATCGCCTTCTCACTGTGGTGTATTTATGTAACACTTTTTGCAACCTTCCTGGAGGAAATCCGACTGACTTCTTTCCTGGGACTGATCGTTCTGATCGGGTTTCTGACTTATCCTGCAAAGAAGTGTGACATCAGAGAGAATTATATGCCGATAAGCGATATTATTTTTATGTTGCTTGGCACAGGTGCTTTTTTGTATTTCACCTTTAACGCAAATAAGATTATCAATCAGGGTACCAGATTTGAAATCTATCAGATTATCATCGGCATTATTGGCATTCTGGCACTTGTTGAGCTTACCAGACGTTGTGTTGGTTTACCAATCCTGATTGTAGCCGGCTTTTTCCTGATCTATGCGCTGGCTGTAGGACTTACAAACCCGGCGTTTTTTGGCAGGGTGAAATTTCTGGTGAGTAACCTTTTCTATACAAAAGAAGGTATTTTTTCCACACCAGTAAATGTATGCTCCAAGTATATTGTAGTGTTTATTATTTTTGGGGCATTCCTGGAGAGAACAGGAATTTCCAATTTCTTTATCCAGCTTGCGAACTGTGTGGCCGGAAAATATGCAGGTGGCCCTGCGAAGGTAGCAGTTATCAGTTCTGCTCTTTGTGGAATGGTTTCAGGTTCTTCTGTAGGTAATACAGTTACCACAGGTTCTGTTACTATCCCTATGATGAAAGAGACCGGATACAAGCCGGAGTTTGCAGGTGCAGTAGAAGCGGCTTCTTCTACAGGCGGACAGATCATGCCGCCGATTATGGGCGCTGCTGCATTCCTTATGGCTGATTTTATAGGAGTACCCTATTCACAGATCATCGTCAGGGCAATCCTGCCGGCATTGCTGTATTTTACTGGAATCTTTATCGCAGTTCATCTGGAAGCTAAGAAACTGGGGCTCTCCGGTATTCCGAAAGAAGAACTTCCTGTATTTAAGATCCTGATTCGTAAGATTTATTTGTTATTACCGTTGATCATGCTAGTTATCTGGGTATCAGGAAACTATATGACAATGCAGAAAGCCGCAAGTTATGCAATCGTTCTTTCTATTATAGTAAGTCTGTTTGATAAAGAGAACAGAATCAGTGTTACAAAATGTCTTGATGCCTTGGAAGCAGGTGGAAGAGGTGTTATTTCTGTAGCTGTAGCCTGTGGTGTTGCAGGTATTATTTCCGGTTCCATTACTATGACAGGTCTTGCAAATGACCTGATCAACGGAATCATCAGTGTTGCAAACGGAAAGTTAATCATTGCGCTTCTTTTGACAATGCTTTGCTGTATTGTTCTTGGTATGGGTGTTCCGACTACTGCAAACTACTGTATCATGGCAGCAACCTGTGCACCGATTCTGGTACGTATGGGAGTGCCGATTATGGCAGCTCACTTCTTTGTATTTTACTTCGGCATTGTAGCAGATATTACACCGCCGGTAGCACTTGCTGCTTATGCAGGTTCTGCAATCGCAAAATCGAACCCAATGAAGACTGCATTTACAGCTTCGAAATTGGCTATCGCGGTATTCATTGTGCCGTATGTATTCTGCTTCAATCCGTCCATGCTTCTGATCGATACCACTGCTGTCAGTGTAGTTCAGATTTTTATCACTTCACTAATCGGCGTATTTGGTCTGTCAGCATCACTGGAAGGTTTTCTGTTTGTGAAGATGCCTGCAATTGTCCGCGTTATGTTGGCTGTAGGAGGACTGATGCTTATCAATCCAACGCTTATGACGGATATTTTGGGACTGCTTCTGATCGTTGCCGGATGTGCATGGCAGAAAATGCAGCAGAATAAAACGAAGGTAGTGGTCTGACAGATAAAGTCCTGATTGTTTGTTCTGCAGTGGGCTGGAAGGATAGTTTCGTAAGATAGGGGGAAATATGCATAAAAAAATATCAATTGAACAGTCAAAAATATCAGACGGCATTAATTTTGTTGAGAATGGTCTTGCAGAATTAAAAATTGCAAAAAAGCAAAGAATGAAGACCATGCTTGTGGTAGAGGAAGCGCTGGTCAAACTGACTGAACACGCAGAGAGTCAAGATGATCAGATTGGTATCAGTTTAAATAAAAATCTGAACAGGATTTATGTCAATATGACTCTCAGGGGACAGGAATTTCAACTGATACAGGGATATACAGTTGAGGAGGTACTGAACCGGGAGAATGATGATCAGCAGTCTTCGCAGGAAGAAGAGGGAATGATCAGAGATATCCTTCTGAGATCTAATAAAGACCAGCTGCGCTATAAGAATAAGAATCATACAAATATGGTGGAGATCATGGTACAGAAAAATCCACATGCAATGGCAATACAGACAATGTTTGCCCTGGCAGCAGCCATTGTGGTGGGAATGCTTATGAAGACCTTTGTACCTGATACAGTTAATACTGCATTAAATGATAATATCTTTTCATCTATCAGTACCATGTTTCTGAATGCATTAAAAATGATCGTAGGTCCTGTGGTATTCTTTTCCATTGTCAGCAGTATTTCTCAGTTTGGAGATCTGAAGGAGGTTGGCAGGATCGGTGGTAAGATTATGGGATTTTATATGCTTACGACTGTATTGGCTATTCTTTCCTCAACTGGTATTTTTTATGTTTTTCAGCCCGGAGATCCGAGGCTTGCATCAAAGCTGACTGCAGATGTGTCAGCAATTGCATCTTCGGATGTCAGTATCTCTATTAAGGATACTATTGTTAATATTATTCCTTCGAATTTTGTGAAACCTTTTCTGGAATCCAATATGCTGCAGCTGATTTTTCTTGCAATTCTGATCGGGATCGCACTTGGAAAGATCGGAGATTATTCCAAAATATTGAAGGATATATTTGAAGCCTGTAATTCACTTTTCCTGAAGATTACGGTTATTCTGGTTCAGTTTATACCGATTGCAACATTTGCATCTGTTTTAACAGTTATATTAAAGACAGGACCGGATGTATTACTGTCAATGCTGGCAATGTTGGGAACTTTTACAGTTGGTATTATTGTAATGCTGGGAATTTACTGTCTGCTGATCCTTTTGATCGGACATCTGACTCCTGTACCATTTATAAAGAAATACAGCCCTACTATGCTGCAGGTGTTTGGACTGGCATCCAGTAATGCTGCGATCATAGTAAATATGGATGCCTGTGAACATAAGCTTGGCATTCCAAAGAAAATCTATTCTCTGTCAATTCCTTTAGGTGCAACAGTGAATATGGATGGAACCTGTATATATCTTGTAATATTCGGCATGACACTGGCAAGGATCTTTGGTGTGGAGATCAGTGGAGGAATGCTGTTGTCCATGTTTTTCTCTGTTCTGGTCCTGTCGGTGGGAGCGCCGGGAGTGCCGGGAGCAGGGCTTGTGTGTCTGTCAGTATTGCTGACTCAGATGCAGGTGCCTTTGGCTGGAATTGGTCTGGTCATGGGAATGGATTCGCTTCTGGGTATGATGCGTGCCATGAGCAATAGTCTTGGTGATGTGGCAGCATCCCTGATCGTTGCAAAATCAGAGAAAATACTGGATATGGAAAAATATATGGAGCGCAGCAGAGAAGAAGAATAGCAGAAGAAAACAGAAAAAGAGTATAAAAAAATACAGCTGACAATCGGTATAATATATGCCGGCTGCCAGCTGATTTTTTATGTTATAGGAAATTACTCCGTCTTGTTAGAAATCCAGTTCCTTGAGATAACGTCCCAGTGCATCCTGCCAGGTGGGGAGTGGTGTGAAACCATTGGCTGTCAGTTTGCTCTTATCCAGGCGGCTGTTAAACGGTCTGGCTGCTTTGGAAGCGCCATACTCTGCAGTTGTGACGGAGTTGACTGTCATGTTTTCCGGGAGATATTCCGGGTGTCCCATGGCAGCGGCCTGACGGAAGATTTCTTTTGTGAAATCATACCAGCTGATATATCCGCCCTCATTGGTTGCATGATAATAACCGTATTTTTCAGTTTCAATCATATCTACCAGAAGTCTTGCCAGGTCATAGGTATAAGTAGGTGTACCGATCTGGTCATTGACTACGGAGAGAGTATCATGAGTTTTTCCGAGGTTGATCATGGTTTTGATAAAGTTCTTGCCGTTTTTGCCGAATACCCATGCAATACGGACGATAAAGAACTTATCAACTGTGCCGGATACGGCAAGTTCACCGTCCAGCTTTGTCTGTCCATAGACATTTAATGGTTTATAGTCTTTGCAGTCCGGCTCCCATGGAGTGGTTCCCTGACCATCGAACACATAGTCAGTGGACAGATACAGCATCTTGATGTCAAGCTCTTTGCACACATCAGCAATATTCTGGGTTCCGGTTACATTTACCAGACGGACTTTCGGCTGATTTTCTTCATCCTCGGCAGCATCTACAGCTGTCCATGCAGCACAGTGGATCACAGCGTCAACATTTGCTTCTTTGATGACTTTTTCTACAGAAGTCTTGTCAGTGATATCCATCTGCACATAAGGCATTGTGGTAACTGCAGTGCCGTCTGCGATTCCGCTGTAGGAAGGAGCAATGTCGCTTCCCACACCTTCATAGCCGCGTCTCGCAAGTTCGTTCATAACATCATGTCCAAGCTGACCGCCTACACCTGTTACAAATATTCTCATAAATTATGCCTCCCCGCGGTTTGCGTACATTTTTTCGTAGTAGTTCTGGTATTCGCCGGAGATGATAGTTTCCCACCATTCTTTGTTATCCAGATACCATTTGATGGTCTTCTTGATACCGTCTGCAAATTTTGTTTCCGGTAACCAGCCGAGTTCGTTGTGAATCTTGGTCGGGTCAATGGCATAGCGCATATCATGACCTTTACGGTCTGCCACATATGTGATCAGACTTTCCGGTTTGCCAAGCTCTTTACAGATGATCTTAACAATATCAATGTTTGTCATTTCGTTGTGACCACCTACATTGTAAACTTCGCCTACACGTCCTTTGTGGATGATCAGGTCGATCGCGCGGCAGTGATCCTCTACATACAGCCAGTCACGTACATTTTCACCCTTTCCGTAAACAGGAAGTGGTTTGTCATTTAATGCGTTGGCGATCATTAACGGAATCAGTTTCTCCGGGAAATGATATGGTCCGTAGTTATTGGAGCAGCGGCTGATAGATACAGGCAGTCCGTAGGTTCTGTGGTAAGCCAGTACCAGAAGGTCTGCAGAAGCCTTGGAAGAGCTGTAAGGGCTGCTTGTGTGGATCGGAGTTTCCTCTGTGAAGAACAGGTCAGGTCTGTCTAATGGAAGATCTCCGTAAACTTCATCAGTGGATACCTGATGATAACGCTTGATACCGTATTTGCGGCATGCATCCATAAGAACAGCAGTACCGATGATATTTGTGGTAAGGAAAACTTCCGGGTTTTCGATGGAGCGGTCAACGTGACTCTCTGCTGCGAAGTTTACAACCATATCAGGGTGTTCTTCTTCAAAGAGTTTGTAAACTGCTTCGCGGTCTGTGATGCTTTCTTTTACGAAACGGAAATTTGGGTTGTCCATGACAGGTGCAAGAGTGGAAAGATTTCCTGCATAGGTCAGACAGTCCAGACAGATGATGCGGTAATCCGGGTATTTTTTTAACATGTGAAAAATAAAGTTACTTCCGATAAATCCGGCACCGCCGGTTACGATAATGTTCATTAAAATTCTCCTTTGATTTTGAAATTATAATTACATCTTCTGCTGTAATCTGTCAGAAACAGAACTGCTGACAGATTACGGAAAGAAAGGATTACGGGCAAATAGTTCAATTTCTGTTTAACTGAAAAAATACGGCAAAATCAGAAAACAGATTTTGAATCAGTGAAGTACGTCTAAATATTTACCATCCAGAACGTCTTTTAAATACTGGCCATACTGATTTTTTTTCAGTACCTCATAAACCTTCAGGACATCCTCTTTAGTGATCCAGCCGTTAAGATATGCAATCTCTTCCAGACATCCGATTTTACGGTGCTGGTGGCTTTCCATTGTTTTTACGAAATTGGTAGCTTCTACAAGACTTTCATGTGTGCCGGTATCCAGCCATGTGAATCCCTGTCCGAGAAGCTCTACGTTTAATTCGCCCTTTTCCAGATAGATGCGGTTCAGGTCTGTGATCTCAAGTTCGCCTCTGGCGCTTGGTTTCAGATTTTTTGCATACTCTACGACGCGATTGTCATAGAAGTATAAACCTGTGACACAGTAGTTGCTCTTCGGATGCTCCGGTTTCTCTTCAATTGAGATAGCCTTGCCTTCATGGTCAAATTCTACAATACCGAATCTCTCCGGATCATCTACATAGTATCCGAAAACAGTAGCACCTTCGCCGGATTCTGCGTTCTTTACAGCAGCTTTCAGTCTTTTCTTCAGTCCATGTCCTGCGAAGATATTATCGCCGAGAACCATGGCAACTGTATCATCACCGATAAATTCCTCGCCGATGATAAATGCCTGAGCAAGTCCGTCAGGGCTTGGCTGTACGGCGTAAGTAAGGTGTACGCCAAACTGATGTCCGTCACCAAGAAGTTCCTCGAAACGGGGAGTATCCTGCGGCGTAGAGATGATCAGGATATCGCGGATTCCTGCGTTCATCAGTACAGACATGGGATAGTAGATCATTGGTTTATCATAGATTGGCAGAAGCTGTTTGGATGTTACCATTGTAAGCGGATAAAGGCGTGTGCCAGAACCGCCGGCTAAAATAATACCTTTCATGTGTATTCTCCTTTTTCATTTGTCAGTGCAGTGAAAAATTGATGACTCTTTTAAACATATAATGTAGTCAATCGGATATTCGCAATCCGCTTTCGCTACTTGCTCATAACCAATAAGTCACTGTACTTATCGAGTTCAATATAGTGTCAGTTTGCCGGAAATCTATTTCCCAGCGTTGGTAATTGTATTATAAAAGGTGACCTTAGGTCACCTTCAAGTACTTTTTACAAAAAAGTTAAAATTTGGTTATTTTTCACAAAGAAAAATACCGGCATCTTTTGTGATAAAGAAGCCATCTTTTGTTTTTCGTGATACAAATCCTCGAAAATCTGTATATTTGTCCAGAAGATATTGGTTCTGATTTCCATGGCAGGACAGAATGTAGGAAATCAGTGGCTCTGCATCCGGGACAAGAAGGGAGTCATTATAGGATTCCCAGGAAATATCAGAAAAATACGGTGCAAGGATATCGGCACCGTTTTCTCTGCCGAAACGTTCATAAAGTCTGTCTGCGGAAAGAACGATCCTGTTATCGAAATCCTGGACCAGCTGACTGACTTCCTGCATATGATGACTGCCATAAGTGCTGCAGATTAGTTTTCCACCGGGAACGAGCACACGCTGGATTTCATTACACACAGCAGGAATGTCTTCACAGTAAAAGAGAACATGATTGGCAATCACCAGGTCAAAATTACAGCCTTTATGTGGAATTTTCGCACAGTCAAAAACTTCGAAAGAAAAACGTTTGTCTTTTCGCCCGAGTGCACGTCTGGCATCACGGATCATTCCGGAGGAAAGATCAGAGAGGGTAATGGAAATATCCTGTGGAAGAAACTGGATGTTTTGTGTCCAAAGTGCACCGTCACCACATCCAAGCTCAAGAATACGCATGCCTGGATGAATTTGGCATTGTTTATAGATCCATGGAAACCATCCCTGCTTATTTTGGGAGTAGAGACTGTGCAGGTTGATTCTGGAAGAGATATTGGAAGCATTCTGGTATTGATTCTTCATGCTTTTTTCCATACCGGTGAGGTGAATCAGGTCAAGCATCTGATTCCAGTCTATCGCGTGCTGTGAACGGATTGCTTCGGTTGTATCCTGAATGGCTTTTTCTACCAGCTGCATCTGCTCGATGCGGTCGCGGACGAGTTTCAGCTGAATATTCAGGGAGTTTTCCATGAAATGGTAATCAGAATCATCAATAGTCATTTCACGGATATCGTCAAGGGAAAAGCCAAGATATTTCAGAAGCAGAATCTGGGAAAGTCTTGCGAAATCTTCGTCTGTGTAAAAACGAGCGCCGGATTCTGTCACATAGGATGGTTTTAGAATATTTTGTTTATCATAGTAGCGAATGGTACGTAGTGTTACATGTGCCATGCGCGCAAATTCTCCGGAGGAGTAATAGCCATCTTTTTTCACGAAATAACCTTCTTTAAATAGTATTGTTCAAAAATAAACTGGATTACAGGAAAAGGATCACATTAGTTGAATTTTTTGCCTGTTGCCAGAAGTATAACATAGTTTACTGACAGGTTACAAGTAGCAGGTAAGAGGAGAAAATGTTGAAATATTGATATTTTTGAAAGATAGTAAAGCTTGTCTTTTCGTGGTGATTGTGCTATGGTAAATAAAAATCAAGTCAAAGATATCGATATACTTGTGGATTTTTTATACAAATCACAATATGGCAGTTCTGCCATAGCTTTTCCAAAATACAATAAATAAAAAGAAAACAATATCAAAGGTGCAGGAACAGGAGGAGCCTGATGATTAATTTATTCGATTTTACTTACTGCGGCGATTATAACCGGCAGATTCAGAATCTTGCAAGGATGGTGCCGGAGAAGTGGAGCTTTTCGGATACAGATGATAACGGAATCCTGAAAGGATACCTGGAACATACATTTAAACGCCTTTACGAAGAAAATAAGGTGTGTGAGAGAAAGAATTATGCAATATTCAATACAGGACTCTTTAATTACTATTATCAGCCGATTTATGCGTACTTTATTCCCAATCTGGTGCCGGACAGGCAGTTGTGGTTTCTGGATGGCTTTTACACAGAATATTATTTATTAAAAGAAGGAATCACCAACCTGCCACCAAAGGCATGTTATGTGGAAAATCCCGCTGATCTTGTATTTGACACGAAGCTTCCGGTGATTCCGCAGTATGAGCACATTTTTGGAGATGAGGAGAATGCATCACGTCTGCCAAAAGAGGTCAGGGACAGCAGTATGAGGCTGCAGCTGTTTGATGGTGCACTAAAACAGACCAGAAGAATGCTGGAGGCAGATTATAAGACTGCAATTCCACAGTACTATAATCACTCGATTCAGCTATTGATCCCAATCTGCCTGAGGCATCCGGGAAAACCTGATCTGGCGCTTGCATGTATGAAAACACCGGATGGAAGTAAATATCTGGGGCGAACTTGCCTGACATTGCGTATGGCATATCATAACGCGAGACTTCTTGCCAGAGTAGACAGAAGCTGGCTGATGTCTTCGCCCTCGGCCTGAAGATTGACATGTCTTGAAAGCTTTGCTATATTTAAAAACCAGCTATTGAGATATTTTTACGAATTTTGGTTTGTAATTGGAAGTACGATTCAATGAAATACAAGCCAATCTCTACTTGTGGTTTACTGTTTTTTGCAATTGAAACAGGGTACTTACTTGATTTGGTTAAATCATTATATAAAAATTACTACAGATAAGGAATGGTGGGAAATGAGAAATAAAAGTCTGGATGCGGCGAAGGCGGTTGCTGCATGCCTCGTGGTGTTTATTCATGTAAGCTTTCCGGGGCAGGTGGGACAGATCATAAAGGTTCTGGCCAGATGTGCAGTTCCGTTTTTCTTTATGATATCGGGATATTTTTGCTATTATGAAGGGAAGACAGCAGAGGATAAAATACCATCTAAGATTTTGCATATTTTAAAACTTTTTTTCATATCGCTTTTGTTTTATCTTGTCTGGGAATATATTATGAAGTTTCTGTCTGGGGAAGATACAGGAGAATGGCTGAAAGAACTTACGGACAGTAGTCATCTGAAAGAATTTGCTTTATATAACAGTACTTCTGTAGTGAGAGCTCATTTGTGGTTTTTGCCGGCGCTGATTTATTGCTATGCAGTTGATTTCTTTGTTGAAAAATGGAAACTTAGGAAAGCTGCATATTGTTGTATACCTGTATTGCTGGCAATGCTTTTGTGGCGGGCGGAATTTTGCAGATTTTTCGGGGGATTTTATCATACGATGGAATACAGAAACTTTCTGTTTACAGGATTTGGTTTCTATCTGACAGGACAGATGATTCATGAATATCAGGATAAGAGGTATCAATGCTTTGTTCAAAAGCATACAGAAAGACATATAAAATGGCTGCTTATTGTTGGTATGGCAGCAGGGGCAGCGCTTAGTATTCTGGAATATTCTTTTCAGAATGCCAGAGAAATTTATCTGGGAAATTGTATCGCGGTCATCTGCCTGTTTTTATGGCTTGTCTTATATGGCAAAGAAAAGAAAATTTCACCGATACTGGCGGAAATAGGGCGAAAGTACGCATTTTTGATTTATCTGCTTCATCCGGCGGTTGCTGATGTAATGAAAAAGATTTCGCATCATGTGGGAATTGACAGCAGTTTATGCTATTTATGGCTGCGTCCGCTTTTGGTGTATGGGATTACTCTGGGGATGATACAGGGCGTTTTTACGTTAAATATGCGTTTAAAAGACTGTTCGCGAAGATAGAAATATGTTATAGTAATCAGTAATTCGGCACACTGGTTACAGTAAATGCAGTAATGAAATTTGCAGAATGCACAAAGGAGAAAAAATGGCAGAACAAGATCAGGACACAAGACAGAGGGAGAAGAGAGTGAATCAGACAGAGCAGCATGATGAGAGTGTACTCAATCCGGAGATCAAGGATGAGCTGGATCTGTCGAAGAAGGAAAGACGCCTGATTGAAAAAGAAAAGTTAAAAGGAATGGGAATGAAAAAGAAGCTGGAATATATCTGGATGTATTATAAACCAGCTATCTTTGGAGTGATCATAGCAATTGCACTTATCTTTGGCGTGAAAGATTTTTACGAACAGTCCAAGATAAAAACAGTCATGTCCATTTCAGTGGTAAATTCAACAGTAAGTGATACCGATGAGTTCGAACAGGAAATCAAGGAAGCACTTGGTTATGGCGATGATAAGTACAGCAAAGTAGAAATAGGAGTCAACCTTACTACGGATGCTGATCCGTCAGAGTTCAATTATACTGCGCAGATGGCTTATGTGACACAGGTTCAGGCAGGAACGATCGATATTATGGTCATGCCGGAGGAACTTTATCAGACTTTAAATGAAAACCAGGTATTTGTGGATCTGAAGGAACTGCTGGGCGCAGATAATTTTGAAGCATTTGGGTCGCAGACAGATACTACACATATTTCAATCACAGACAGTGAGCTTGCAGAGAAACTGGGTGTATCTTATGAACCGATGTGTATTGTAGTGCCATATTCAGCACCTGATCAGGAGAATGTTGTAAAATGGCTGGAAACACTTAATCCGGCTAAAAATTAAAAATATAAGAGATACTTGACAGATATCAGGAATCTATGGTATGTTTATCACGCCAAAATTGGTGTGGACTTTTTAGTCTTATGATAAACATAAACTTTTTTCGCCACACAATTATCATACATTAACTGTAATGATAATTGTGTGGTATTTTTTTGCGGTAATTACGGCAATAATGCAAAACTACGGGTTGTTGTAAGCGGTAGCAGATATTTTTAAAGAAAGGGGAAAAGAATGAATAATACTTTTATGAAAGAAAAACCGGTACTGCCACTGTTGGCATCTATGGCCCTGCCGATGGTACTATCCATGCTGGTAAATTCACTGTACAACATTGTAGACAGTTTTTTTGTTGCAAAAATCAGTGAAGAGGCCATGACGGCATTGTCTCTGGTGTATCCGGTACAGAATTTTATCAATGCGATTGCGATTGGTTTCGGTGTTGGAATCAATGCACAGATATCCTTCCAGCTGGGGGCAAAGAATTTAAGGAATGCAAATACGGCTGCCACGCATGGTATGCTTTTTAATATTATCCATGGCATAGTGATCACCGCGTTATGTATTCCGTTTATGCCGGTATTCCTTAAAATGTTTACAAAAGAACAGGAGGTCATTACGCTTGGAACACAGTATTCCACTATTGCCTTTGCATTTTCGGTAGTGATTATGGTCAGTCTGTCTTTTGAAAAAATTTTCCAGGCAGTAGGAAGAATGAAAATCACAATGATCAGCCTTCTGGTAGGATGTATTTCCAATATTATCCTGGATCCACTTCTTATCTTTGGCGTAGGATTTTTTCCGAAAATGGGAATTAAGGGTGCAGCACTTGCAACAGGGCTTGGTCAGGTGTTTACAGTTATTGTATATCTGATTGCATATGCGAAATGCAGTCTTCCTGTAGAAGTCAGCAGAAAATATCTGAAATTGAACAGGAATCTGGATGCCAAGTTATATATGGTCGGAGTTCCTGCGATACTGAATATTGCACTTCCATCCGTGCTGATTTCTTTCCTGAATCAGATCTTGTCCGCTTTCTCAGAAAGTTATGTAGTAGTGCTGGGAATCTATTATAAATTACAGACATTTCTGTATCTGCCGGCAAGTGGTATCGTGCAGGGAATGCGTCCTCTGATGGGATATAATTACGGAGCCGGAGAGACAAAGAGAGTAAAGAAAATATTCGGACTTTCTCTTTGCCTGAATGGAATGATCATGCTGGCGGGAACGATTATCTGCTTCGTAGCCTCAGGACCATTGATGGGATTGTTTACTGAGAATCCGGAAACAGTGAGACTGGGAACAGCAGCACTGAGAATCATCAGTATCGGATTTATTCCGTCTGCAGTTTCGGTTACCGCTTCCGGTGCATTGGAAGGACTGGGAAAAGGTACCCAGTCACTGGTGATTTCTTTATTAAGATATATTATCGTGATCATTCCGGCAGCTTATGTGCTGTGCTTCTTTGCAGGAGCAGGAGTTGTGTGGAATGCGTTCTGGATCTGTGAGCTTGCAACAGCAGCAGTAGTATGTATCGGTATTAAATACTATTGGAACTGACTTCTGGAATAAATCAGACTGTCTGGCAGCGCTTTTGCAGGTGACGGTTGATCAGGAGCAAAAATACAACCGTAGAGAGAACGGAGCAGACTCCGTCAGCTACAGGTTCCGCAAAAAATGCAGCTTTTGCGTCAAAGAAAACAGGCAGGATGGCAGCACTGAGAACGAAGAGTGATTTTCTGGTTACGGAGAGTGCAAGTCCTGTTTTAGGACGATCTAGGGCAGTCAGACCGTCTACGAATACATATTGAAAGCTCAGTGGAATGATCATCAGAGTATAAGTATGGATTGCCCAGACAGAGAAACTGATATATTGTGGATCTGATGTAAATAACAGAACAAAGTACCGGGGAACAAGCCGGGAGAGAAGGAACATAATGGTGGTAAAGATAAGCATTACTCCCAGAATGTTCCTTTCTGCATCTTTGACTCTGTCAGCACGTCTGGCACCATAATTATAACTGAGGATTGCCTGTGTACCTCCGCTGATTCCAATCATCGATGAGGTGATCAGAAGCAGGTAACTTTGTGCGATGGTTGCGCAGGTAATAAACATATCTCCCTGAGATTTCCCGCCATATTTTTGAAGAATTGTGTTCAGCAGAATCAGAATGAGACTGTCAGTAGCAAGAATCAGGAAGGGCGAAAATCCCAGGGAAAGAATCCGATTCATGATTTTTGTATCATACTGTCCGAATGTAATCTTCACAGGGACTTTTTTACCAAACAGAAATCTCATGGCAAATATACATGAGAGAATCTGTGAAATCACAGTTGCAACAGCGGCACCTGCGATTCCCATATGAAAGCCAAAGATAAAAACAGGATCCAACAGGATATTACATCCTGCACCGATGAGAACGGTAAACATTCCTACAAGCGGAAAGCCCTGACAGTTGATAAAGTAATTGAGTCCTGTAGCCATCAATGCAAAGAAAGTTCCCACAGTATAAATAGTCAGATATGTATTTGCATATGGAAAAGTAGCTTCGCTTGCACCAAACCACATGAGCAGCTTATCTTTTAGTAAAAGAAAGCTGATAGTCAGCAGAATAGAGAAAATACTGAGCATAAGAAAAGAATTTGCCAGTATCTGTTCTGCTTTTTTTGTATTTTTTTCACCCATTCGGATTCCCATGGTAATGGAACCTCCGATTCCTACCAATGTGCCAAATGAAGTGAGAAGCGTGACAATAGGGCCGCATACCCCTGCACCTGCAAGTGCGAGCGTACCATGACCGGCAATATGACCGATGTACATTCTGTCAATGATGCTGTAAAGTACATTGACAAACTGGGCTGTCATGGAAGGAATGGCAAGCTGAAGCACCAGGGTGCGTATCGGAGCTTTGCCAAGATCTGCTGTTGTATTCATTTTAATTTCCTCATCCGTTTGAAAGGGACTGCTGCATCAATCTTTGCAACAGTCCCTGTTATGAAAGGTCAGATATCCTCTACGATATCTGACCTTCTATTATATATTTTACTTTCTGATTGTGTAACCGAATTAAGCAAGTTTCCTATCTGACATCAGGCTGCAGCATCTGTATCAGAGCCATCAGATGTATTATCGGAAGTTTCGCTGTTTTCTGAAGCTTTTGTGTCGGAACTATCTTCTGTAGCGCTTCCTCCACTGAGAATATAAGTGATGACCTCATCCGGTACTCCTGCTTTTGACAGATTATCCATAATTGAAGTAAAGTCAAGTGTAGCAGCATAAGCATTCATATCATCGTTGTTGTTTGCATCATAAACATCTTTCAGTGAAGCCAGATCCGGAATCTCAACAGCTTCGCCGGCACCGCCTGTAATGCTGAGAGTACCAAGCGTACTGCCCGCGTTTTCTATTGAGAGAGCAACAGAACCGGAATCTTTTTCGGAATTCAGATCCAGAACAAGTGCAAAGTTCTCAAGTATTGAGCTATAGTAATCATCTTCATTGTCTGTATCGGAAGATGGGAAAGTAATCTTATAATTACCATTTAAATTGCCTTCCTTTGCAGAAACTGTATCATAATCTTTTACTTCAATAATGGCTGAAATACTGTCAGCAAGGGAGAGTTCATAAGTTCCGTTTAATTTATCTCCATCAATCTGACCGGAGCCGGACAAAGAGTAAGTGTTGATATCATCTGATGCGATGGTAAGAAGATAACTAAAATCGGAACCATTTTCAGGCATCTGCCAGGTGAGAATTGGTGTTGTGGTGTCACCTTCCTGAATTTCAAGTGCGCGTCCTGCGATTCTGCCGTTTTCATCTACCCAGATTTTAGTGGAGAGGTAAGAATCTTCGGAATCACTGGTGTCAGTGTCTTTCAGGGCGTTAAGACCTTTATCCACAGCAGTAGTGAAACTTTCGTATAGATTTTCGTCACTGGAGAGTTTATCGTTCCAGGTATTGAGAATGCTTTCGATGTCGCTGTCTGATTTGGCTGCTTCCAGGAGTTCAGTTGCGGTTTTGACAGCGTCCGCAGATGAAATCTGTCCTTCATATACGGTACAGTCCTGACTGATATCTCCGGCAGTAAGAGTTTCCTGACTGCTTTCGCCCTCGGTCAGATTATCAAAGAGCATGGAACCGTACTTGTCCAGAAGCGCCTCAATTACAGATGCTTCCGGCAGTGCTGATGACAGATCAGACATCAGGGAAGCTGACAGGCTGATACTGTCTGAATATGCTGAGGCAAAATTATCAGTTGGAATATCAACATCTGTATCATCAGGAGTTAACTCTTCAATATCACTTTCAATATTGGAAGCCTGTTGATCAGCCGCTTCTTTCAGATTTGTTTTAAAATATTTATCGGAGAGTTCTGGAATACGCATGTAGACATCCTGACTTTCCGGATCAAGATAATATTCTAAAGAACAGATCTGATTATCATTGAGGAGAACTTTCATCAGAAGCCCCTCTTTTCCATCAGTAAAAGAGACGGTATTGGCAAGTGTGATGTCATTTAACCAGGAAATATCAAACGGTGCAACAAATCCAAGAAGAGAGCGACCGGAATCTTCGATTTTCAGAGATATATCGCTCTGCATTCCGGACACAAGAGCCTGGCTTTCTTCTATAGAGGCTGCATAGGAAGATGCCATATTTTTTACTTCCTCTGCCCATGCATTTTTTTCAATGGAAGCATAGTCGTCTGCAGCAAACGCTGTAGATGGAATGACAGCGATGCCCAGAAGAGCTGCTGTACAGATTGCTGTTGTTTTTCTTAACCATTTTTTCCTTGTTTTCATAAAGAGCCTCCTTCTGTTCTTATATGAATCTTATGTAGTAGTTTTTGCCTTCAGAATATCTGTTTTCGCAGTATTGGAAAGCAAAAGAATATTATTCAGACAAAAATATTGGCTGAAATTATAATCTACAACAATTTTACCAGATGTGTATGAAAAAAGCTATGAATTTTCGACAAATTGTGAAAAAATATCGATTTTTTGTTACTGGTCACGTAGTGAACAGCAATAATTTTTTAAAAAATAAATGCTATAGAAAGATATCAATATATAAATTAAAATTATATATCCGTATAAAAATTTGGTATATGCAGATTTCTTGACAGTTTCACATAAAAATAATATACTACTATTCATACTAAAACACTATGAAATAGTAAAAACAGAAACTCTATATGTTGATACAGATATTTTGGAGCTTTTGATATGATTATATATTTTACAAGGGGAATATGGACATGGAATTTCAGACTAAATTATTACATGGAAAATCAGTAGATAATTACGCAAATGGCTCCACAGTGCCGCCGATCAGTCTGGCAAATGCGTTTGCCTATGAGTCATCAGAACAGCTGGAGAAAGTATTTCAGAACCGGGCACCGGGTTTTGCGTATACCAGAATTGCAAATCCTACAGTGGATGCCTTTGAACGAAGAGTAAATGAGCTGGAAGGCGGAATCGGAGGTGTAGCCTGTTCCTCCGGAATGTCAGCAGTTACCTTGTCGCTGCTTAATATTCTGCAGGCGGGCGATGAGGTGATTGCCGGAAGCGCATTGTTTGGAGGAACTTTGGACCTTCTTCATGACTTGGAGGCATTTGGAATCAAGGTACATTTTATTCCGAGAGTAGAAAAAGAACTGATTGAGCCGCTTCTGACTGAGAGAACTAAGGCGGTATTTGGTGAAATCATAGGAAACCCGGCGTTGAATCTAATGGATGTGCGTGAGACTGCAGATTTCCTCCATGGAAAAGGTGTGCCGCTGATTGTAGACAGTACAACGGCTACTCCGTATCTTCTCAATCCGATTCAGTATGGTGCAGATGTGGTCGTACATTCCACTTCAAAGTATATAAACGGAAGTGGAGATGCCATCAGCGGAATTATTATTGACAGTGGAAACTTCTCGTGGAATCCGGAGAGATATCCGGGAATGAAAGAATATAAAAAGTATGGAAAATTTGCTTATCTGGTGAAGCTTAGAAATGGAATCTGGCGAAATATGGGAGGCTGTCTGGCTCCGATGAATGCCTATCTGAATATTATCGGAATGGAGACACTTGGTCTGCGTATGGAGCGGGTCTGTGAGAATGCTTTCCAGCTTGCGCAGGCATTGGAGAAGCTGGAAGACGTATCTGTCAATTATCCGTTGTTGAAATCCAGTCCATACCATGAGCTTGCCCAAAAACAGCTTCATGGAAAAGGTGGTGCGATCCTGACTATCCGTACCGGCTCGAAAGAACGGGCATATCAGCTGATCAATCATCTGAAATATGTAAAGATCGCCACGAATATCGGAGATGTGAGAACACTGGTAATTCATCCGGCGTCTACGATTTATATTCACAGTACGCCGGAAGCAATGGCTGAGGCCGGTGTATATGCTGATACGATCCGCATCAGTGTGGGAATTGAGGATGCGAAGGACCTCATTCAGGACTTTACAGAAGCTGTAGAGAGCCTTAAGGAAGACTAAGTAAAATATGTGGCTCGATACCGAATAACTGCTCCGCGTTTTATCAGGAGGGACTTGCCGATTCGGTTAAATGCACAGGTTCAGTCTGTGAACGATCTCCTTGATATCATCTATTTCTATAGAAGAATAATTCATAATATATACATTATCGGGCGCCTCGCCGGGAACATGATAGTAACCGGACAGAGGCGCCATTTTTATGCTCTGCGTACCGGCTGACTGGATCAGTTTTTCTTCTGGTTGTGAGGTTTCAATTTTCATAAGAAAATGAACGCCGGCCTCCTCGCCTGAGATTGTGACGAAATCATTTAACCGGCTGTTTCTGATAGCAGTAATCAGGGCATCACGCTTGGAATGATAATAGTTTCTAAGTCTGTTGATATGTTTTTCAAAATAACCCTCCTGAATAAACTTTGCAAGTGTATACTGTTCGAAATTAGACACAGTGCAGGAATAGAAGGAAAGCTTTTTATAAAATTCATCCAGAAGTTGTCTGGGCAGGACCATATAGCTGATACGGACAGTTGAGGAGAGTGTCTTGGTAAAAGTGTTCATGTAAATGACCTTATCAGAGACATCAATGCTCTGTAATGTGGGAATCGGCTGCCCGCTCAGGCGAAGCTCGCTGTCGTAATCGTCTTCGATAATATATCGGTTTTCTCCCCTGGAAGCCCAGCCAAGAAGCTCATAACGTCTGCTGATTGGCATGACGATTCCGGTAGGGTAGTGATGGGATGGGGAGATATGCAGGATATCAGCCTTCTTTTCTTCCAATTCGGAAACTTTTACCCCGTCATTGTCCATATCAATATACTGGCATGGTACCTGCCAGCTCTTATAAATCTGAGGAATCTTTCTGTATCCCGGATTTTCCACTGCGTAAACCTTGTCTTTGCCAAAAAGCTGGATCAGAAGTCCGTACAGGTATTCCGTACCGGCACCTACGATGATCTGTTCCGGCAGGACGGTCATTCCACGGAATTCTTTTAAGTATGTGGCGATAGCCTTGCGGAGGAAAAAAATGCCGCCGCATGGAGGGTTCGTCATCAGCTGCATCTGATTTTCATTTAAAACTTCGCGGACCATTTTTGTCCAGATGGTGAACGGGAAAAGCTCAGATTGTGTCTGATTACTGGAAAAATCAGCCAGATATCCGGAATCTCCGCTTGTGAGAGGAATCATTTCTTTTGTGATATTTTTTTTTTCGATTTCCACAGCTTTCTTAAAATCGGTAACATAGAAGCCACGTTTTGGCATGGAATAGATATAACCTTCTGCAATAAGCTGTTCGTAAGCATTTTCTACAGTAATCACGCTTATACCCAGATTTTTTGCAAAAGAGCGCTTGGATGGTAATTTTTCCTCAGGCTTGATATTTCCCTGTAAAATGTCATTTTTGATGCATTTATATAAATATTCATACAGAGAATCTGACCCTGTATTTGTGAAATTATAGGTAATCATTTGTAATATTTTCTCCAATCTGACCTTACTGAATATATCTGAATTGACGATTTAAATATATTCACTTTTGCATTATACTCTGTCCATGCTGATTCGTACAGAAAAAATTGAAATAAATTCTATGCATCGCGAAGCGTGTTACTGAAAACGGAGTGAACAGTAACATGATTACTACGATTAACGGTGGAAAAGAGAATCAGAAAATTACAAGATACGAAACAGAGAGGAGATTTCACATGGAAAACAGATATGAATTAAATAAGCAGCTTGCACAGATGTTAAAAGGCGGTGTCATCATGGATGTTACCACACCGGAGCAGGCAAAGATCGCAGAGGCAGCAGGTGCATGTGCAGTTATGGCACTGGAACGAATTCCGGCAGATATCCGTGCAGCAGGTGGTGTTTCCAGAATGAGTGACCCGAAGATGATCCAGGGAATCCAGAATGCAGTTTCGATTCCGGTCATGGCGAAATGCAGAATCGGACATTTTGTGGAAGCACAGGTACTCGAAGCAATCGAGATTGACTATATCGATGAGAGTGAAGTGTTATCTCCTGCTGATGATATTTATCATATTAATAAGAGAAACTTCAAAGTTCCGTTTGTATGCGGTGCAAAAGATCTGGGAGAAGCACTTCGAAGAATCAATGAAGGCGCGTCCATGATCCGTACAAAAGGTGAGCCGGGAACAGGAGATATCGTACAGGCAGTACGCCATATGCGTAAGATGAACAGTGCGATCGCACAGCTTACAAGTATGAGAGAAGATGAACTTTTCGAGGCTGCAAAACAGTTCCAGGTACCATACGAACTGATAGAATATGTACATAAAAACGGCAAACTTCCGGTAGTAAACTTCGCAGCGGGTGGTGTTGCGACTCCTGCCGATGCAGCTTTGATGATGCAGCTTGGCGCAGAAGGCGTATTCGTTGGTTCTGGTATCTTCAAATCCGGTAATCCTGCAAAAAGAGCCAATGCGATCGTAAAAGCAGTGACAAACTATACAGATGCAAAGATGATCGCAGAATTATCCGAAGATCTTGGAGAGGCCATGGTTGGTATCAATGAAAGTGAAATTCAGATCCTTATGGCGGAAAGAGGCAAATAATGACGATAGCAGTTTTGGCAGTACAGGGCGCATTTATTGAACATGAGAAAAAACTGGAGAAACTGGGTGCAGACTGTATTGAACTTAGAAAAGCAGAAAATCTGTCACAGCATTATGACGGGCTGGTGCTTCCGGGAGGCGAGAGTACTGTACAGGGGAAACTTCTGAAAGAGCTTGGAATGTTCGATACCATTAAATCCCAGATAGAATCAGGAATGCCGGTTCTGGCTACCTGTGCGGGAATGATTCTGCTTGCAGAAGAACTGGAAGGCGGCGAGGCAGGGCATTTACAGACCATGCCGGTGACAGTGAAACGAAACGCTTACGGAAGACAGCTTGGCAGCTTTCATACAGAAGCCAGACTGGAAGGAATTGGAGAAATTCCTATGACATTTATCCGTGCTCCATATGTGGCAGAAGTGGGAGATGGAGTACAGATACTTGCGAAAGCAGAGGAAAAAATCGTGGCAGTGAAATATAAAAATCAGCTGGCACTGGCATTTCATCCGGAACTGGACGAAAATGATGAAATTCATAAAGTGTTTCTGAAAATGTGTGAGAGATAAAGAAAAAAGAAATCCTGAAGATCAGATTTAAATGAAGCAAGAGAGCTGCTGAGATATCTGATTTTTCAGGATTTCGTTTTTATCAGAACATTAAATTTAATTTGAAGTTAATTTTGCGGCTGCCTCGTTATAACTGGTAGCGGTAAAGAAAATAACAATTATCTGTGAGTCCTTTTTTCAATAAGTCCAAGGATTCCGTACAGGATAATGGCGATGATGCACAGGATGATAATGGACATCAGCACCCAGGTAAGTTTAAAGGTCTGGCTGGAATAAATGATCAGATAGCCAAGTCCTTTCCGGGCACCGATAAATTCTCCTATGATCACACCTACCAGACACAGACCTATGTTTACTTTCATAACACTAAGCAGCAGCGGAACAGAAGATGGAAGAATAATTTTTGTAAGTTTTTCTTTCTTGCCGCCGCCGAGTGTTTCGATGAGCTTGAGTTTTTCCGGGTCTGCTTCACAGAATCCTGTATAGAGATTCAGAATCGAACCAAAAACAGCGACTGACATTCCACAGACGATAATTGTCCGCTCATTGGCACCAAGCCATACGATAAGCAAAGGTGCCAGTGCCGATTTTGGAAGGCTGTTCAATACAACCAGATAAGGCTCTGTGATTTTCGCAATTCTGGGACAGATCCACAGAAGAACTGCCATACCTGCACCCAGAAGCACCACGAAGAGAAAACTGATCAGAGTTTCTGTGATGGTTACAGTAAGGTGCGGAAAAATAGAACCATCTTTGCACATGCTGTAAAAACTATGCCAGATCATACATGGACTGCTGAAGATAAAAGAGTCGATCAGTCCTGCTCTGGCGGAAATTTCCCACAGAATCAAAAAGAGAAGAAGAATAAAAATTCTCAGGAAACTGATGAATTTCTTTTCTCTTTTCTGACGGCATATATATTGTTGCTGATAGTATGAAGATTCAGGCATCATGGTTTAACTCCTTCCAGATGAGATTAAAGTAGAATTTGAAATCTGGTGCATTTCTGGAAGACATCGGGGTACGGTTTTCAAGATTGAAATGGATTGGTACGATTTTACGAATAATGGCAGGCCGGGATGAGAGAATAATAACCCGGTCTGCCATGCTGATGGCTTCTGAAATGTCATGTGTGACAAGAATCGCAGTTTTTTTCTCCTGCTTAAGGATTTTACCGATGTCATCGCTGACATTGAGCCTGGTCTGATAATCGAGGGCAGAGAATGGCTCATCAAGCAGCAGAAGCTCCGGCTTTAATGCCAGAGTCCGGATCAGTGCAGCTCTCTGGCGCATTCCGCCGGATAACTGCGAAGGGCGTGCCAGACGGAATTTGTCCAGACCGTAATCAGAAAGAATCTGATCGACATAGGAAAGTTTTTCGGTGGTGAGTTCTCCGCGAATTTCCAGTCCAAGAAGAACATTTTTATAAATTGTCCGCCACTCCAATAGATGGTCTTTCTGCAGCATATATCCGATACGGCGGTCACCGGAAGTGACAGGGATGCCATCGAGAAGAATCTGTCCCTGTTCTGGCTGGATCAATCCGCAGATCAGATTCAGTAATGTGGATTTTCCACATCCGGAAGGCCCGACAATGGCGAGAAATTCGCCGGGCATCAGTTGAAAGGATATATGAGAAAGAGCAGGGGTTTCCCCCGTTAAGTCGTGGTAGGAGAGACTGACATCTGTAATATCCAGCAGTGGTTTCATACAGATACCTCCATTTATAATAGTGGGATTATAAGTTTTATATTATCGGATAAAAAACGGTAATGATTTAGTATCCTGAGGAATTTTGACATTTTCATGTCAAAACGCCTCGCGGGATAGTGTCGTGTGAATAGTAACGACGTATGAACAGTAACGTTTTTTATAATTTATGATATGCAGAAAGCGTAAGGTATGATATAATGGATAAACTATAGTATTTTGACTGTAATTACAAGTAAGACCGAAAATCATACTAACATAAAGTATAAAAGGGTTACTGTTCACTCGCCACTATCCCGCGAGGTGTTTTGGCATGAGAATGCCAAAATCCCGAGACATACCGCGCGTATTTATGCGAATAGCATAAATTCTGTGCATCGCGAAGCGTGTTACTGGGCACGGAGTGAACAGTAACATAAAAGGTGTTTCTGAGAACGGAGTGAACAGGAACTAAAAGGTTACTGCGCATACAGTGAACAGGAACTATAAAAGATCAGACGGATGCTGTAAGAAACTGTAAAAGAAAGTGTAAACAAATGAGAGATAAGAAAAAAGCGATACTTAACACCGTCTTTCTGATCCTTGTGTTTTCCCTGACCGTATATATGGTATTTCGGGGCGAGGATCTGGGCGAGATCATTCATACAGTGCAGCAGGCTGATCTGGTTTATCTTCTGATCAGTGTGGTTTGCGTAGTATTATTTATACTTGGGGAGTCAGTGATCATTTTTTATATGATGCGAACCCTGGGAGCAAAAGTGAAGATGGGACATTGCGCTCTGTATTCTTTTGTAGGTTTCTTTTTCAGCTGCATCACTCCGTCAGCATCCGGCGGACAGCCAATGCAGATTTATTATATGAAAAAGGACAAACTGCCGATACCGGTCACTACACTGGTTCTGATGATCGTTACCATTACTTACAAGGCGGTTCTGGTTGTAATCGGTCTGGTGATCTGGCTGTTTGGAAAGGGATTCCTGAAAGGCTACCTCGGACAGTATATGTGGGTGTTTTACCTGGGAGTAGGGCTGAATATTTTTTGCGTTACCTTTATGCTGATCCTTGTATTTGCTCCGGGTCTGGCGAAATGGATCATGGTAAAAGGTCTGAAACTGATTGAGCATTTTCGTTTTCTTAAGCCCAAGAAGACAAGACTTGAGAATCTGGAAGCATCTATGGATCAGTATCATGAGACAGCTGCTTTCTGGGCAGGACATAAGATGGTGATTTTGAAAGTATTTCTGATCACAATGGTGCAGAGAATTATGTTATTTACAGTTACATACTGGGTATATCGTTCGCTGGGATTTCGAGGATATTCGATCGTGACCCTTACGATTTTACAGTCAGTTATATCTGTTTCTGTTGATATGCTGCCTTTGCCCGGGGGAATGGGGATCAGCGAATCTCTTTATCTGGTGATGTTTGCGCCGGTTTTTGGAGAGGCATTGCTTCCGGCTATGCTGCTTAGCAGAGGAATTTCCTATTATGCACAGATGCTGATCAGTGCGGCAATGACCTGTGTGGCACATCTCGTGATAGGAAGAAAAGAACAAGAAGAAAAGTAGGGGGGAATTATGTTATTAGGATTTTATGATTATACGGTGGTGCTGACATATATCAGTCTTGGAATCTCAGTATTTGGAATTACAAGAGCGTTGGAGGGGAACTTCAAGATTGCGATTTTCTGTCTGGCACTTTCCGGATTGTGTGATATGTTTGATGGAAAAATCGCCAGGACGAAGAAGAATCGTACAGATGATGAGAAAAGTTTTGGAATCCAGATAGATTCTCTGTGTGATGTGGTTTGTTTCGGAATCTTTCCGGCAATGATCTGCTATTGCCTTGGAGTTAACACATCAGGAGGAGTCGCAGCATTGATCTTTTACAGTGTTGCATCAGTGATTCGTCTTGCATACTTCAATGTGACAGAAGCAAAAAGACAGAGTGAAACCTCTGAGAACAGACAATATTATCAGGGGCTTCCGATTACATCTATGGCGATCATTCTGCCATTTCTCTATCTTATGAGACGGTATTGTGGATTATATTTCCTGATTGTGATACATATTGCGGTAATCGTAGTAGGTCTTCTGTTTATCTTAAATATTAAGGTAAAGAAACCGCAGAATCCTGTGCGTGTTCTGCTGGTAGCAGTGGTGGCACTTGCACTTGCGAAGATGTTCCGTTTGATATAAAATGAATATGACTGTTGACTGGCCGCAGCGGTTCCTGAATGTAGGGAGGCTGCGGCTGTATTTTATTTTGCTGGCATATTACTGTTCAATAGTGCATAGTAATATGATTTGCAATGAACGGCATCACATGCAGTTACAATTGGAGGAAAACAAATGAAGTATATTGACAGAAAAGGGAATATAACCATTGAAGAAAACAGTCAGGATAAACTCTTGAGACATTTATATAATGATCGTGGCGGACGACTTTGCCTGAAGCTCCTGATCAGGCCTTTTGTGTCAAAAGCGGCGGGAATAGTATTGAACACCAGACTTTCTGCCAGATTTGTACCTGATTTTGCAGAACACAATAAAATAGATCTGAGTCTTTATGAGAAACAGAACTTTTCTTCATGGAATGATTTTTTCAAAAGGCGTATCCGAAAAGAGGAACGGCCGATAGATATGCGGGAGAATATACTGGTAAGTCCCTGTGATGGAAAACTTTCTGTACACAGGATCAGTTCGGATTCCCGCTTCAATATCAAAGATACAGAATATACAGTCGGACAGCTTCTGAAAAATGAACAGCTTGCCAGACGATACACAGATGGATATGCACTGATTTTCCGCCTGACAGTGGATGACTATCACCACTACTGTTACGTTGCGGATGGCAGAAAGTCCGAAAATGTGACACTTCCCGGAGTTTTTCATACAGTAAATCCGGCGGCAAATGATGTATACCCTATCTATAAAGAAAATGCCAGAGAATATTGTCTGTTGAAGACGGAGAAATTTGGTACGATCCTGATGATGGAAGTTGGAGCGATGATGGTTGGGAAAATTTCGAATCTTCAGAAAAAGACTGCTACAGTAAAGAAAGGGCAGGAGAAAGGCAACTTTGAGTTTGGCGGTTCTACAGTAATTCTGTTATTACAGCCAGGAAAAGTCCGTATCGATTATGACTTGCTCGATAATACGGAAGAAGGATATGAAACCATTGTAAAAATGGGGGAACGTATCGGAGAATGTAAAAAAGCATTACGTTTTGTAAAAAACAGTTGAAAAATGAAATATGCATCAAATATGCATCTGAAAGATATACGGTGCTAAAAGAGAGGAATAAAAAAGCATTGAATAAACGAAATTATCAGAAAGAACTGGAGAAACTTATAGATCAGGCACAGAAAGAACAGAAAGTCCCAAGTCTGTTTCTTCACAGTTGCTGCGCACCTTGCAGCAGTTATGTGCTTGAATATCTGTCTCAATATTTTAACATTACAGTTTTTTATTATAATCCAAACATTTATCCGGAAGAGGAATATCAGAAACGTGTACATGAGATCACACGTCTGGTAAATTCCATGGAATTTGTTCATCCGGTAAAACTGGTAGAGGGTCACTATGATCCACAGGAATTTTTCCAGATGGCAAAAGGCCTGGAGAATGTACCGGAAGGTGGCGAACGCTGCTTTAAATGTTATCGTCTGCGAATGGAAGAAGCGGCACGTCTGGCAGCAGAAGGTGGATTTGACTATTTTACGACCACTCTGTCAATCAGCCCACTCAAGAATGCTGCCAAGATTAATGAAATCGGAGAAGAACTGGCAGAAATCTATCATGTAGAGCATCTTCCATCTGATTTCAAAAAGAAAAACGGCTATAAACGCTCTATAGAACTCTCACATGAATACGACCTCTACCGCCAGAATTATTGTGGCTGCGTCTACTCCAGGTGAGAGGCAGAAGATCGAAACTACTACTTTGCAATCCAGAAAAAATATGATACACTGACACATAAAAGTAATTATGAAAAATAAGAAGAAACGAGGAAAAATACTATGGCACAGCTTTGGGGCGGACGTTTCACAAAAGAAACAGACAAACTTGTATATAACTTTAACGCATCAATCTCCTTCGACCAGAAATTTTACGAGCAGGATATCAGAGGAAGCAAAGCACATGTAGCGATGCTTGCAAAACAGGGAATCCTGACATCAGAAGAAAAAGATCAGATTGAAGCAGGACTGGACGGAATCCTTGAAGATGTAAAATCTGGAAAACTTGAGATCACATCTGAATATGAAGATATCCACAGCTTTGTAGAAGCAAACCTCATCGACAGAATCGGAGATGCAGGAAAGAAGCTTCACACAGGAAGAAGCCGTAACGACCAGGTAGCTCTGGATATGAAACTTTATGTAAGAGATGAGATCGACGAGACAGATGAGCTTGTGAAGAAACTTCTCGAAGCACTTCAGAAAATCATGGAAGAAAATGTCCACACATATATGCCAGGCTTTACCCATCTTCAGAAAGCACAACCAGTTACATTGGCTCATCATGTTGGCGCATACTTTGAAATGTTTGTACGTGACAGAAGCAGACTTGCAGATATCCGTAAGAGAATGAACACCTGTCCTCTGGGTGCAGGTGCTTTGGCAGGAACAACTTATCCACTTGACAGAGAATATACCGCACAGCTTCTTGGCTTCGACGGACCGACAAGAAACAGTATGGATTCCGTTTCAGACAGAGACTATGTAATTGAACTTCTGTCTGCATTCTCCACGATCATGATGCACATGAGCCGTTTCTGCGAAGAAATCATCATGTGGAACTCTAACGAATATCGTTTCGTGGAAATCGATGATGCTTACAGTACAGGAAGCAGTATCATGCCGCAGAAAAAGAATCCGGATATCGCAGAGCTGGTAAGAGGAAAGACAGGACGTGTATACGGTGCGTTAGCATCCATCCTTACCACCATGAAAGGAATCCCGCTTGCATACAACAAAGATATGCAGGAAGATAAAGAACTTACCTTTGACGCAATCGACACAGTAAAGGGTTGCCTTGCCCTCTTTACAGGAATGATTTCTACCATGCAGTTCAATAAACAGAACATGGAAGCAAGTGCAAAGAATGGCTTTACAAATGCAACAGATGCAGCAGACTATCTGGTAAATCATGGAGTGCCTTTCCGCGATGCTCATGGTATCGTAGGCCGTCTGGTGCTTACATGTATTGATAAGGGAATCTCTCTGGATGAACTTCCACTTGAAGATTATAAAGCAATCAGCCCTGTATTTGAAAACGACATCTATGAAGCAATCAGCATGCGTACCTGCGTAGAGAAACGTATGACCATCGGAGCTCCGGGACCGGATGTGATGGAGAAAGTGATCGCAGAGAATAAAAAATATCTGGAAGAAAATTAAAAAAATACTTGCATTTTACTTTAGTTTGGTATAGTATGTACAAGAAAGACAGATGTGCGCAATATAAAGACACACAGATAAAAATGTCCGCGAGAGATATCAGGTCGCTGATAAGTATCAGGGTATTTTCCAGATGCAGATTTATGTAGCGAAGTAGATGGAGAACATCCAGCTGGCCAGATTAGTACAATGAAAATGCGGATAGTAGATAAAGAGGAGAAAGATATTATGAGTGAGAAGCTTAGAGTTGGTATTTTAGGTGCTACAGGTATGGTAGGTCAGAGATTTATTTCTCTGCTTGAGAATCATCCATGGTTTGAAGTAGTAACTGTAGCTGCAAGTCCAAGAAGTGCAGGAAAAACATACGAAGAGGCAGTTGGCGGAAGATGGAAAATGGATACTCCAATGCCGGAAGCTGTAAAAAAACTGATCGTTATGAACGTAAATGAAGTAGAGAAAGTTGCTGCAACAGTTGATTTTGTATTTTCTGCAGTAGATATGTCAAAAGAAGAGATCAAGAAGATCGAAGAAGAATATGCTAAGACAGAGACACCGGTTGTTTCCAACAACAGTGCTCACAGATGGACACCGGATGTACCTATGGTAGTGCCGGAAATCAACCCGGAACACTTCGATGTAATCGAATCCCAGAAGAAACGTCTTGGAACAACACGCGGATTTATCGCTGTTAAACCAAACTGCTCTATCCAGAGCTACGCTCCTGTATTAACTGCATGGAAAGAATTTGAGCCATATGAAGTAGTTGCTACTACATATCAGGCAATCTCCGGAGCAGGTAAAACATTCAAAGACTGGCCGGAAATGGTTGGAAACATCATTCCATACATCGGCGGCGAGGAAGAGAAGAGTGAGAAAGAGCCGTTAAGAATCTGGGGTAAAGTAGAAGACGGTGTGATCAAACCGGCTACAGAACCTGTTATCACATGCCAGTGCATCCGTGTACCGGTATTAAACGGACATACAGCAGCTGTATTTGTTAAATTCCGCAAGAAACCAACAAAAGAACAGCTGATCAAAGCATTGGTAGAGTTCAAAGGACTTCCACAGGAATTAGAGCTTCCAAGTGCTCCGAAGCAGTTCATCCAGTACCTTGAAGAGGACAACCGTCCACAGGTTACAGAGGATGTAAACTTCGAACATGGTATGGGCGTATCCGTAGGACGTCTTCGTGAAGATACTGTATATGACTGGAAATTCGTAGGACTTTCCCATAACACAGTAAGAGGTGCAGCAGGCGGAGCAGTTCTCTGTGCTGAGACATTAAAAGCTAAAGGATATATTCAGGCGAAATAATAAATAAAATTATTGAAAAGGGGCACTGGTTTTTGGTGCCTCTTTTTTTCTGGATTATTTAGAGATAGGGGGATAATGAAAGATGAGAGAAAAAGTTCTGACGACAGTAGTAACTTTTGGAACAACCACACAGGCAATCGCAATGGAACGTGAATGTAAAAAGACTGGATTTGAAGGAAGGCTGATTCCTGTACCCAGGGAAATTTCTGCTTCCTGCGGACTTGCGTGGAAATGCATAGAACAAGGAGAAGAGGAAACAGATTCTTATATGAAAGAACAGGATTTAGAGTATGAGAAGATTTATCGTATTCTTATATAAAATCCTTATATTTATTGATTTATCCAATAAGTAACATCGGCTCTGAACTTTGACGGGCTTATAAATGCATGGTACAATCAGGTAAACAGACAGGCAAGTTTTCATCCACTGCTTAGTGCTCTTTGAAATCTGGTGTACCAACAAGATTATTTTGAGAACCAACTAGCAGGGAGACTGCTTGATTTAATTAAAGGCGGATGATGGATGTTTGCTTGGAAGATTAATATATTGGGGGCGAAGTTTATGAAAAAAGAAACAGATAATGTACGTCTGACACAGCTTGCCAGTGCAGCAGGTTGCGGTGCAAAAATTGGACCGAAAGTACTGGCAGAGGTAGTTGGGAAACTGCCGAAATTTACAGATCCGATGTTATTAGTAGGACCGGAAACATCAGACGATGCGGCGGTATACAAAATAAATGATGAGCTGGCAATGATTCATACGGTAGATTTCTTTCCGCCGGTGGTAGATGATCCATATATGTATGGACAGATTGCAGCAGCCAATGCGTTGAGCGATGTCTATGCAATGGGTGGTGTTCCAAAACTGGCATTGAATGTAGTAGCATTTCCAAACTGCCTTGGACCGGAAGTTCTTGAAGAAATCCTGCGCGGCGGTGCAGACAAGGTTATGGAAGCCGGAGCAGTTCTTGCTGGTGGACATACGATCAATGACAAAGAACCGAAATATGGACTCTGTGTCACCGGTTTCGTGCATCCGGATAAAATGTGGAAAAATTATGGCGCCAAGGCAGGAGACATTCTGATTCTCACCAAACCGTTAGGATGTGGAATTCTCAACACTGCCATCAAAGCAGAGATGGCCTCTCAGGAAGAAATTGAAAGAGTACAGAAAGTCATGGCGAAGCTGAACAAATACGCGGCTGAGATTGCGTTAAAATATACGATTCACAGCTGCACAGATGTAACCGGGTTCAGTCTTGCCGGACACAGCCTGGAGATGGCAAAAGGAAGCCATAAGACATTGGTGATCCAGACAGAAAACCTTCCGATTATAAAAGGCGTTGAGGAATATGCACAGATGGGCCTGATTCCTGAAGGGGCATACAGAAACCGTGACTTCGCAGGCAGTGAAGTAAGAAGTGAGATCAAAGAACTCTGGATGGAAGATCTGGTATTTGATCCTCAGACATCCGGCGGACTTCTCCTGACAGTACCACCGGAAGAGGCAGATGCTCTGGCGAAAGAACTGTCAGGAATGGATATTTTTGGAGGTATCATTGGATATGTAACAGAACCGCAGGATAAAGCGGTGATTTTCGAATAAGAAATAAGTTTTACAGATAATTACAAATCCGTGCATAAAATTCTGGAATTGTATGACGATTTTGGTTGTACAATAGATATGAAAATGCTATAATGTATGAAAATAAATACATTTGCGGAGGTGTAATTATGAATTATGAAGATGTACAAAAAGTGTCAAATGCGGCGAAGGCCAAGAGCAATCTGGTAAACACCAACTTCTTCAAGTACTTTGTACGCGCGGTCATGGCGGGATTCTTTATTGATATGGCCATGATCTACAGTAATGTAGTTGGAAATGTTTTCTCCAAGACCACGCCGGAATGGGGAAAATTTCTGGGAGCTTTGGTATTCTCGATTGCAGTACTTTTGATCAGCTTCGTAGGCGGTGAACTTTTTACCGGTAATAATATGGTAATGGCATTCGGAGCCTTTGATAAACAGGTAAGCTGGAAAGAAGCTGGCAAGGTATGGGGCGTAAGCTACCTCGGAAACTTTGTAGGATGTTTTATTATGGCAGTGCTTTTTGCATGGGCAGGAGCATCCGGAACTGCAGATTATTTTGCGGGATTTATCGGAAACAAGCTGAGTATCCCGCTTGGACAGATGTTTTTCAGAGCAGTGCTTTGCAACTTCTTCGTCTGTCTTGGTGTACTCTGTGGTATGAAACTGAAAAGTGATGCAGGAAGATTTCTGATGATTACCATGTGTATCTCAGGATTCGTTGTAAGTGGATTTGAGCACTGCATCGCAAATATGGGAATCTTTGTTACCGCATACTGTCTGGTACCTGGATTATCCATCGGAGCCATGATTAAGAGCATGGTAGTTGTAACATTAGGAAATATGGTGGGTGGTGCCTTATTACTGGCATGGCCGCTTAGAAAGATGAGTGCAGATAAATAATATGTCAAAAGCTTTATACATAGCCGAAAAGCCCAGTGTGGCACAGGAATTCGCGAAAGCTTTGAAAATCAACGGACAAAGACGGGACGGCTACCTGGAATCTTCAGACAGTGTGGTGACTTGGTGTGTCGGACACCTGGTCACCATGAGCTACCCGGAAAAATATGATATCAAATACAAAAGGTGGAGTTTAGATACCCTGCCTTTTTTGCCGCGCGAATTTAAATATGAAATAATCCCTGGGGTACAGAAACAGTTTGAGATTGTAAAAGGACTGTTAAACAGGGAAGATGTGGATACTATTTACGTGTGTACCGACTCCGGACGTGAAGGAGAATATATCTATCGTCTGGTCGCACAGATGGCAGGTGTCCATGGAAAGAAAGAAAAGAGAGTCTGGATCGACTCTCAGACAGAAGAAGAAATCATGCGAGGAATCAGAGAGGCAAAAGATCTGTCTGCTTATGACAATCTTTCCGCTTCAGCCTATCTTCGGGCGAAAGAAGACTATCTGATGGGAATAAATTTTTCCCGCGTGCTGACACTGCGATATGGAAACAGTGTGTCAAATTATTTAAATACGAAACATCAGGCCATTTCCGTTGGGCGTGTGATGACCTGTGTGCTTGGAATGGTAGTGCGAAGAGAACGGGAGATTCGGGTATTTGTAAAAACGCCGTTTTACCGGGTGCTCAGCAGCATTGCGCTTGAGGGAGAAAACTTTGAAGGGGAGTGGAGGGCTGTTGAGGGCAGCCGGTATTTCCAGACTCCTTATTTGTATAAAGAAAACGGATTTAAAGAGAAAGCATACGCAGAGAAGCTGATACAGGAGTTGTCTGTCAACCAGCCGTTGCAATGTGTGGTGGACAAGGTTGAGCGAAAGAAAGAAAATAAAAATCCTCCGCTTTTATTTAACCTGGCAGAACTTCAGAATGTATGCTCGAAGCTGTTTAAAATCAGTCCGGATGAAACGCTGAAAATCGTACAGGAACTGTATGAGAAGAAACTGGTCACATATCCGAGAACGGATGCGCGTGTATTGTCTACAGCTGCGGCTAAAGAGATTTATAAAAATATTTCAGGATTGCGCAATTATGAACACACAACAGAAATCGCGCAGCACATTATTGAGCAGGGAAACTATAAAAATCTGGCAAAGACCCGATATGTCAATGACAAACAGATTACAGACCATTATGCTATCGTGCCGACAGGTCAGGGACTAAATGCGTTGAAAAGTGTTTCTCTCACCGCACAGCGCGTATATGAGACGATCGTAAGGAGGTTTCTTTGCATTTTCTATCCGCCGGCAGTATATCAGAAGGTCAGTCTTGTGACAAAGATACAGGGAGAGAGCTTCTTTTCTTCATTTAAAGTACTGCTGGATGAAGGTTATTTAAAGATTGCCTCAAATTCTTTTGCGAAACGAAAGGCAGCAGACGCAGTAAATGGATCAAACCAAGCCAGCGCAGCTGGAAATGCCGGAAGTGATGCGGATTCAGATAATGAAAAAAATGGCTCAGATAATTCTTCAGAGGATATGGCGTGCGACACCAGACTACTGGCTGCATTGCAGAACCTGAAGAAAGGTGATATACTCTCGGTAGATGACCTGAGTATCAAAGAGGGTGAGACATCACCGCCGAAGCGTTACAATTCCGGTTCTATGATTCTTGCCATGGAGAATGCCGGACAGCTGATCGAGGATGAGGAACTTCGTGCTCAGATCAAGAGCTGCGGAATCGGCACCAGTGCAACCAGAGCTGAGATTCTGAAGAAACTGTTCAATATCAAATATCTGGCACTGAATAAGAAAACGCAGATGATCACACCGACACTTCTGGGTGAGATGATTTTTGATGTGGTAAATTGTTCTATCAGACAGCTTCTGAACCCGGAACTTACAGCAAGCTGGGAAAAAGGTCTCAATTATGTGGCGGTGGGAAGTATCACAGAGCAGGAATATATGGATAAGCTGGAACATTTTGTAAGAGTGCGTACGAAACAGGTGGAGGACAGTAATTTCCAACCTTACCTGCGACAGTTTTTTGACGCGGCAGCTGTTAATTATAAAATCCAAGCTGGCAAAACCAATACAAAAACAACAGCCAGAGCAGGGCGGTCACGTACTTATCAAAAATCATAAAATGTTTATCCGGGCAAAATATGAGAAAAATGAAAATAATAATTAAAGAAAAGAGGAAAACAGGATGTTAAAGGATTTCACGATTGCGAATCTTCTGGATTTAAATGAAACGATTGCAAAGGATTTATTTGAAGGAAAAACCTATCCATGGGAAGTGTTACCGGAGATTGGCGATTTTATCCTGAAACTGGGACAGACTTTAAGTGAAGAAGAATATAATCATCCGTCAGAAGATGTATGGATCGCAAAGAGCGCGAAAGTAGCACCGACAGCCTGCATTAACGGACCGGTCATTATCGGAAAAGAAGCAGAGGTACGCCACTGTGCATTTATCCGCGGAAAAGCTATCGTAGGTGAGGGAGCAGTAGTAGGAAATTCAACAGAGCTTAAGAACGCAGTGCTTTTTAACAAAGTGCAGGTTCCTCATTATAATTATGTGGGTGATGCGGTTCTGGGTTATAAATCCCATATGGGAGCAGGATCTATCTGCTCCAATGTAAAATCAGACAAGAAACTGGTAGTTGTCAAAGATGGCGAAGAGAAGATCGAGACAGGACTTAAGAAATTTGGCGCTATGCTGGGAGATAATGTAGAAGTAGGATGCGGTTCTGTATTAAATCCTGGAACTGTAATCGGACGCTGCTGCAATATTTATCCGCTTTCCTCTGTAAGAGGCTGTGTACCTGCAAACCATATCTATAAATCAAAAGCTGAAATTGTAGAGAAACAGTGAAATAGAAAAAGGTGTTAAGAAACGGATGAAGAACAGAGGTTTCTTAACACCTTTTTCTATGAAGAATAACAAAAGCTCAGGACGTTTTCAAACGCATTTTACCGGAAGAACAGAAGCTGTCTGAGAATCACCAGAATTATGATATGTACCGGATAAAACCAGTAAAAGACATATTTCAGAAATTTTCCTTTCACAAATCCACGTTCTCCGTTATACATATTAATGGAGAGAAATGCAAAGCAGGCTTTCCATTCATAATAAAGCCAGCAGCTTCCGATGATAGCCTGGGCAGTTTTTTCATTGCGAAACCAGTACATGATAAGCAGGAAAACAAACCCCCTCCATCCGTAATCTGCCTTAAGAAAAACGGAGACAGCGAGTAATGCCAGTATGCATACAAACTGCATCTTCTGATTATCCCAGAAGTATTCAAGGGCGCAGAAGGCCAGATATCCCAGAAACAGGGTAAAAAAGACGTTCTGTTTCTCGTATCGCCAGGTATTTGTAAACATGAAATTCCACGGAATTTCAGAAATACATGCGAATAAAAAGAGATTTCGTCCGTATTTTCTGCGGTTATGGGTGTGCAGAAATCCTTCGACTAACAGAAAACAGAAAATAGGAAAAGCCGCCCTTCCGATATCACGGAAAATACGATACCAGCTGTAATCCACTCCACCAAAACTGAAAAGTATTGCATTTGCAGGTGGATAGTTATACAGAATCATTACACCTGTATGGTCGATAAGCATCAGGATGATCGCGATTAATTTTAAAGCACTTCCGCTCAGAACCCGAAATCGTTCGGGAAGAAAAGAAGCAGGTAATGATGTTGTCATGATGAAAATCCTTTCTTTGGTAATACAATTTCTGATATACTTGCTTTTTTATAATTTAGTATGGCTGACAAGTTGATTTTTGAAACAATTTCACTGAATAAATTTTTTGTTTTAGAGCGAAAGAAGACATGGCGGTGGCTATGGCAACCGACGACAACGCGGAAATTTAAATGTAAGATTATTTTAGAAATCAACTTATTGGTATATTTGTCTATTGTATCACATAAACGCTATAAATTGTATCTGTTTATGCAAATTGCCTAAAAGGCTGACAAATCAGTAAAGAAAGTATCTGCCAGAGACAAAAAAATCAAAGATAGTTAAAAATTTTACAAATTATGACTGGACGAATCTCCACTTTTGTGAGAAAATAACACTAGGTTGTTAGGCATACTCATCTGCAGTCATTCAGCAGACGGCAGAGATCTGCATTATGTGGTTCATTCAGCAGTTCCGCATAGTGGCGGGTATAACAACATGAAGTTAATCTATACTTGAAAGGAGTTTTACAATGATTTATTCACGCGAAGTAGAAGAAATGTGCCCAGTTGCACAGGGCGTTCATCATGGCGCCGCTCCAATCCCAGAAGAAGCTAAATGGGTACAGGCAAAAGAAGTCAAAGACATTTCCGGTCTTACACACGGTGTTGGCTGGTGTGCACCACAGCAGGGTGCCTGCAAGCTTACATTAAATGTTAAAGAAGGTATCATCCAGGAAGCACTGGTTGAGACTATCGGATGTTCAGGTATGACTCATTCAGCAGCTATGGCTTCCGAGATTCTTCCGGGCCTGACTGTAATGGAGGCACTGAACACTGACTTAGTTTGTGATGCGATTAATACAGCTATGAGAGAACTCTTCCTTCAGATCGTTTACGGACGTACACAGTCTGCATTCTCAGAAGACGGACTTCCGGTAGGCGCTGGACTTGAGGACCTTGGTAAAGGACTTCGCTCTCAGGTTGGTACAATGTATGGAACTCTGAAAAAAGGACCTCGTTA
>NZ_QRIL01000014.1 GCF_003471165.1 Ruminococcus sp. AM22-13
AGCCCCCACTTCAAAATCGTAAGATTTAAGTGGTGGGAGCATGTCACGAGAGAATGCTCTCCTCTGCTTCAGATTCGAGATGCTTATCCGAAAATGATTATTGCCAGAACCAAACATCCAAAATATAGTTATGAAGGAATTGAAATTCATGATATAGCCGATTGGTTGCTACAAGAATAAACAAGGCAAAATATCTCCGTCATTCTCTTTTGAAATGATGGAGATGTTTTTATCTGAGATATAGTAGAAAATCCCATTCGACGTTAGTCGTGAGTTCTTCACGTAAAAGGAATTAAAGTAAAAGCGCGTGTTTATTATGCAGATTCGGCGGCTTTTAAAGATAGACTTGCTTCTTACATTCCCAAACCCGTCTCCTATAAAGAAAGTCCGTTTTATTCTATAGAAGCTTGGAATGCCAATGCAAATGATCAAAAACAAGGTTTTGCATATTATACGTATGGAGCTGGCGGTTCTATCAAGGAGTTTACATATGTAAATGAAAAAAATGTATACCGGACAACTGACGGAGGAAAGACCTGGTATGAGAAGTGATTTTGTGAAGCAATTCTACAGAACTGTACTTTGAGGAATACGACCTGGATGCGTTCGTGGAAAAACTGGAACGGCTGTATCCGCGGATCCACTACGTGAACAAGCTTATGATATACAGTTGGGGACAGAAGGTTGTCCGGTTCTATGATCCGGATGGAAATCTGATCGAAGTGAGGACTTCTGCTTAAGTGTTGATCAAATACAAAATATAAAGGCATCAGTCGATAAGCTGGCTGGTGCCTTTTGTAGGTAAAATAATTCTGTTCGGATTGAAAATATGAACCGGATTTTTCTTTTTTGTAATATTTTATTATTCAGAAAATTTATCACTGTAACGAATATGCATATCTTCCCAATCCATGAACAATACATAAAATACTCTTCCGTATTGCTGGCTTTCTACGATTCTTCCATGGTCAAGCACAGAAAGGTAAGTTCCGTCAGCTTTTCGAAGATGAAAGTGAATATAGTCATTTTCATTGCCGCTGTCGATCTGTTTCCAGATGCTTGTTTCTATCTGTTGCTGCTCATCTTTGCGGATCAGATTGCGGAACCTTTTTTGAGTAAGTCTGAATAATTCATCCATGCTTTTATAACCAGCCATATGAAGAAATTCGTGGTTTGCATAAAAGAGTTCATCGTCTTCTTTGTCTGCTCTATATATGATAAATGCACCTGGAAGGTGTTCGGAGATATCCTTAAGCTCAAATCCAAGCTGTTTGCGGGCTCCTGACTGGAGACCTTTTCGGTAAGCCATACATCCATTTTTTCCATGAAGCTTTATTTCATAAAGGGCAGCATCTGCACAGCGCATGAGCTGTGAATGGCTGGATGCAAATGTTGGATATTCTGCATATCCAAGAGAAATATAAAATGCATGTTCCTCATTATGATATGAGAATATTTTTGGGAGTTTGGTGAATTGCTGTAGCTGTACATCTGCCTCTTCAAAGGTACAATTTGGTAAAAGAATGCAGAATTCATCACCACCATTTCTTCCCAGTAATGCATCAGATGGAAAAAATGCTTTCATGCTGTCGGCAAGAATCTTTAATGCTCTGTCTCCGTAACTATGTCCATAGATATCATTGATAAACTTAAAGTCATCGATATCAAGGAGCGCAGCTACAAAATGGGCTTGTGGATTTTTAGAGATCATTTTTTCTGCTAATTCATCAAATCCATAACGATTATAAATATTCGTAAGAGAATCTGTGCGTGCCAATATTTGATATTTATTCTTGTGTTCTTTTGCTACCAGCCATACCCTGGTAAGCACTGACAGAAGAAGGCTTATAGTGAGAAACATTCCGCTGATAATTATCAGTAGTGTGTTATTTCTCCATCCAGCTTTCGGAGTAATCTCAAGTTTCCAGTTTTCATGTCCTATAGTAAAAGTGTAAGAAACCGGATGATTTATTTGATCATCTGACTGATAAACTACTTTATAATCATCACTCCATGGAGTAGCTGTTTTTAAAATTTTATATTCATATCCAAAATTCAAAAGTGCACTGATTGCATCTGAAAAAATATCCGGAACACGCAGGATGACAATGGTAAATCCCCAGAAATACTCTTGTCCGCGTTTATCTTTCAGGTAGACCGGATTGCGGACGGCAATTCCATAACCGCCCTGTTTTAATTCGAAAGACCCCTGTGTAATAATTGTATGATTATCTCTTGCGTAACAGGAAATCTCTTTACGTTCTTTATCATGGAGCAGATCAATCTTACCTGCCTTATTTCCTTCAGCCGGATAAATATCTGTTACAATACCATTGGGAGCGAGCTGCATGCTTTCAATGGAATCAGACATCAGATTTTTGGCAATTGTGTCAAACTGATGAAATTCACCATTTTCACTGATTATGACCTGCTCCAAAGTATCCGTAATTTCAATTCCATCTGTAATTTCATTCTTAATGCGTTCACCGTAGGTGGTTGCGTTTAATTGTGCCATTGTGTGTCTCTGTTTTTTTTCATGGGTGTCTGTTATGTATACAATTAAACTAACAAGGCATATGCCCAGTAAAAAAATGATAAGAGGCACAAGTGTTTTCTTTTTCACTTGGTTTACCTCATTTTATTCATGGAAATTTTCATAATAAAGCATTATATCACGGAAGCCGAAAAACGGAATAAGTGTTCTGAAAAAAAGACAATATTTTTGCTTTAAAGAGTATTTTCGTTTGTAATTTGTTCTGTAAGAATTCGCTCCCTATTAAATGTTAACTAAATGACATTGAACGTCTCTTTTGGTCTCTTTTTGGTCTCTTTTTTAGAATCTTGTATTCTCAAGGTTTCTGTACTATAATGAAGCTCGTAAAGAGATTGTTATATTAAAAATAATGATTTGATTTTCTTCTGAATAATCAGATTATTTTCCATCAACCGCAAAATTCAGGGAAAGTTGTTCTGATACTATTATGAAGAAAATGATCGAAGCCCAGGAAAGACAGATGTCCAGCGGATCCGGTTCTCAGGGTGGCCAGCAGTACTAAAAATGACGTTATAATATAACGGAACTTTATCGTCTGATTATGACGGAATAATTGCTTCGTAAATTATTATTACGTTCATAAAAACTATATACAAAAGAAAAAATGCCGCTTTATTTCTGTTCTATACTCTTATAGCAATGGAAATAAGGCGGCATTGTGTTGTTGTCACTTAAAAGTTGTTTCATAGAACCTGGTATGGAAGAGTTATGGTAGAACGTCTCGAGGGATTCTGCAGTGAGAATGACTGGATACGTGCTTACAATGAAATGAATGAATTTGAGAAAAAACTCAAGGACTGTGGCGCAGTTATTATTAAATTCTGGGTTCAGATTGATAAGGATACACAGCTGGAACGTTTCCGGGAAAGACAGAATAATCCGGAGAAACAGTGGAAGATCACAGATGAAGACTGGCGAAACAGAGAAAAATGGAACGCATATGAAGTTGCAGTAGATGAAATGCTTCAGAAAACGAATACTTCCTTTGCGCCATGGCATGTGCTGGAATCTGTTGACAAAAAATACGCCCGTATTAAGGCACTTAAAATCGTAATCAGTGAGATTGAGAAGGCGTTAAAAAATAAGTAGATAAAAAGCTAAATTTGTCTGACCAATTCGCCATAAGTACCAGAATATCAGGTTTTGCAAGGATAATTTATGGTAGATTTTAGCATATACATCCACTTCCTTTTTGAGTATAATGAAACTAAAATGATCCATTATGAATACTCAATGACATCATGGCAATGTAGGACAGGAGGAACCGAGATGATTATTACAATTGCAAGACAATGTGGAAGCGGCGGACATGAGATAGGCAGAGAACTGGCTTCCAGACTGGGAATGGAACTTTATGACAGAAAGAAACTGGAAGAAGAAGCCAGAAAGCTTGGCAAATATGATGAGAATAAAGAATTTTTCCAGGAGAAAGCGGTAAATAGTCTGCTGTACAGCATAGCGGTAAGCTATGGAGACAGCAACCCGATGGAGAGATCCTTTGAGCTTGTGCGTGAACTCACAAAAGGAAAATCAGCAGTGATCATTGGCCGTTGTTCGGGTGCGGTATATGAAAAAGATCCTGAAGCGACAACGATTTTTCTTCATGCAGACAGAGATTGCCGTATTGAGCGAATCATGAAGCGTGACAATATTTCCAAAAAAGAAGCTACGCACACGGTAAAGGAAGTGGATGAAAAAAGAGCATCATTCCATAAATTCTGCACCGGAAAAGAATGGGAAGATACCAGCCAGTATCAGTTGTCCATTGATACTGGAAAGATTGCTATTTCTGACGCAGTTGATATAATTATAAATTATATTCAGGCGAAATCAAAGTAAGTGTGGCTGTCAGAGTAACCGGTAAATGTTATAAAACATGAAATGAAACAATAAGTATATGTCGCTTTATTGATAATCATATTTTTTATGATGTCAGAAATAAAGCGACATTATTTTTATATCACAGGAAATAAGTTCAGCTGCTGTTTATGCATCGTTATCCAAGTGATTTGTAAGTCATCTGGGAAGGAAGAATTTCCAGGAAAATATTAATAAATTATGAATTGTGTATATTTTTCAAGTTTTAATTGCGTTTTATTTAGTGCTTTGTTATAATTACACTTAGAATTGCGAAGAATTGAAAGAATTCGCAAAATAAACGGGAGAATCGGAGAGGAGAAACTATGAACTTAGGTATAATCGCACATAACAGTAAAAAAGTACTAATAGAAGATTTCTGCATCGCTTATAAGAATATACTTGCCAAACATGAGGTCTACGCGACAGGTACAACGGGACGAAGAATTGAAGAAGCGACAAGCCTTCATGTGCATAAATTCCTTGCCGGCAGTATTGGTGGAGACAAGCAGTTTATGGAGATGGTAGAACGTCAGGATCTCGATATGGTCATCCTGTTCTACAACCCAGTTATGATCGATCCAAAAGAACCGGACATTACAAGTATTGTAAGAAGATGCGACCAGTACAATATTCCTGTAGCGACAAACATTGCCACTGCAGAACTTCTTATTTTAGGACTCGCAAGAGGAGACCTGGATTGGAGACTGAATCTTAAATGAGAGTAATCGCAGGAAAAGCCAGAAGGCTTAATTTAAAAACAGTTCCAGGTATGGATACAAGACCTACTACAGACAGGATTAAAGAGACTTTATTTAACATACTTCAGCCGGAACTTCTGGATTGCCGTTTCCTTGATCTTTTTTCAGGAAGTGGTGGAATTGGTATCGAAGCACTGAGCAGAGGCGCTTCTTATGCAGTATTTGTAGAGAAGAATCCAAAGGCTGCAGCATGCATCAGAGAAAATCTTACATTTACAAAACTGGCAGAAGATGGTAAACTGCTGAACATGGACGTGCTGCAGGCATTGCGTTCCCTTGAAGGAAAAGGTGCTTTCGATATAATCTTCATGGATCCGCCATATAATAACGAACTGGAACGTCAGGTGCTCGAATATCTCAAGGACAGCACAGTTGCAGATGAGAATACGCTTATTATAGTAGAGGCAGACCTTCAGACTGATTTCAGTTATGTGGAATCTCTTGGTTACAGACAGCTGCGTTCAAAAGAGTATAAGACAAATAAGCACGTATTTTTAGAACGTGCATGATGGAGTTACTGTCAGCAATAAAGTGAGCAGTGACTGTTTTTCATGCATACGTGCCAGAGGAAAGAGAGAGTAAGAAACACATGAAAATAGCAGTGTACCCAGGCAGCTTTGATCCGGCAACTTATGGTCATCTTGATGTGATAAAGAGAGCAGCAGTATCTTTTGACAAGGTGATAGTAGGTGTTTTACACAATTCTTCAAAAAGTCCGTTGTTTTCTGTAGAAGAACGTGTTAATATATTAGAAAAGGCAACTTTAGATATTCCGAATGTTGAAGTGAAACCATTTGAGGGATTGTCCGTAAATTTTGCCAGAGAGAATCATGCTCAGGTGATCATACGTGGGCTTCGTGCGGTTACTGATTTTGAATATGAGCTTCAGATGGCTCAGACGAATCGTGTGCTTGCACCGGATGTAGATACTGTATTTCTGACTACAAGTCTGGAATATGCTTATTTAAGCTCTACGATATTGAAAGAAGTTGCTCATTTTGGCGGCGACCTGAGTAAATTTGCACCAAGAGAAATAACTGATGCAGTCATTGAGAAGCTTCATCGCACAGCAGATGACAAATAGGTTATTGTTCATATACGAAAGGACAGTAACACAAATAGAGAAGATTAAGGAGATATTATACTATGAGCAGCAGAATTGAACAGATTATCGGTGAAATCGAGGAATATGTAGACAGCTGTAAATTTCAGCCGCTGTCAACAACCAAGATTGTTGTAAATAAAGAAGAAATCGAAGAACTTCTGAGAGAACTCCGTCTGAAAACTCCGGATGAGATCAAACGTTATCAGAAGATCATTAACAATAAAGATGCTATCCTTGAGGATGCACAGTCCAAAGCTGATGCTCTGATCGCAGATGCACAGGCAAGAGCTCAGGAACTGGTAACTCAGCATGAGATTATGCAGAAAGCATATGCACAGGCAAACGATACAATCAATGCAGCTAACAAGCAGGCACAGGAGATTCTGGATTCTGCAACACAGGATGCAAACAGCATCCGTCTCAGTGCTATCACTTATACAGATGATATGATGGCAAATATTGGCAGCGTCCTTAACACAACATTAGAGGATGCCGGTGCCAAATATAAGACATTTATTGATTCTCTGCAGAGCTGTCTTGATGTTGTTAATCATAATCGTCAGGAACTTGCACCTCAGACAGCACAGGCAGCAGCAATCACAGGTTCTTACCATGATGACGACAGCAAAGATGACGATGACGATCTTTTAGATGATCTGGGAGAGAACTAAGATTAATTGAATAATATTAGGGCCAGGATATTTTCCTGGCCTTTTATATTTTACATTATAAATATTAGTGTTGTTTTTTTGAAATTGTCTTTGGCAATTTTTATGTGGAAGTTCTTCTAAAATGTCTTTTGGTATAGCAAACAACTTGTTGGCACACTAGTAATCAGAATGTATTTACAGAAAATAATATAACAGGCAGTAAAGGATAAAAGATGTCAGAACTGCACTGATACATTTGGAGACAATATATGGCATCAGACTAAGATCGCAATGAAAAATACTTCTTGTCTGAGCAAGAATACACAGACCTCCCGATGCCGTAGCCGAGACGGATACAAAAATACGGGCTGTGACAGACAGATTAGAAGATGAAATAATTGAGAGCCCTGTAGTAATTTCAGTAAATCCCAGAAGCAGATTTTGATAAAAAGCAGGGAATGGCTGATAATATCTGATGCATCCGGCCAGAATAGAAAAAAGAAGGATATATCCTCCGAGCCGTGTGATGGTTTCAAACCCGTTCATAATAGAAGTATTGACGATATTTCCGGCTGGGACTGTAGACATGACCTCTTTTTCATTACGTGTATCTGTGTATTGCGCACTTGTCAGAATCTGATTTTTGTAGACTGCGTAACGAAAAAATAACATACATATCAGATTAGCAGAAAAGAGACTTATGAGGATAAAATAAGCAGGGACGACATCCTTCAGGCATAATTTACCCAGGTATGTAATGACAAAAGCAGGACTTGGGTTATTACAGAAAGTAGAAAGGTACACAGCTTCTTTTTTGCTGATTTTATCTGATTCATACAGATCAGAAGCCAGTTTGGCACCCAGAGGGTATCCACACAACATACCAAGTAGAAACACGTAACCGCCCCAGCTGCTGACACCCAGCAGAACACGAAAATAAGACTCCAGAGGGGATAGAATTTTTTGGATGTTATCAATGCGTGTCAATATACCGGTAAGAATAATAAATGGCAGAAGTGTCGGAATTAATGTATTCAGCCATAAAGTCATTCCTGCTTTCGCACAGACCAGACTTTCAGCCGGATGCATCAGAAGAAATCCCAGAAGGAAAAAAACTCCACAGACGAGCAGAATATTTTTAAGATTTCGACGTACACTGGAAAGCAGGAAATGGTTTTTGTTCATAATAATATGTTCCATGGACACCATTTTATAGATTCTTTATAAAATTTATATGGCACTTAATGAAAATAAATGCTATAGTATTCAGGTAAAATAGATCTGGTTTAATTAGATTTTTTTATAGGATTCTTTTTATAAATCAGTGTGATTTTTGGAGGTAATAATTATGGCAGTTTTAGAGAATTGCGAACCGAAAAGGGTATTTCATTATTTTGAAGAGATTTGCAAGATCCCGCATGGATCAGGAAACACCAGGCAGATCAGTGACTATTTGGTACAGTTTTCAAAGAATCATGATCTGAAATATATTCAGGATGAGATGAATAATGTAGTTATTTATAAACCGGGAACAGCAGGATATGAGAATGCACCGACAGTAATTGTTCAGGGACATATGGATATGGTATGTGAGAAACGTCCGGACGTAGATCACGACTTTACAAAAGATGGATTAAATCTTTCTGTTGAAGGTGACTATGTATCTGCGAATGGAACAACTCTCGGTGGCGATGACGGAATCGCAGTAGCTTATGGTCTGGCACTTCTGGAAAGTGATACGATTGCACATCCTCCTCTTGAAGTATTTATTACTGTAGATGAGGAAATCGGTCTTCTTGGTGCTGTCGGATTTGACTGCAGCGTATTAAAAGGAAGAAGATTCATCAACCTTGATTCTGAAGCAGAGGGAAGTCTCTGGATCAGTTGCGCAGGAGGTCTTTCCGGAATCAGCCATATTCCGGTGACAAGACTGGAAGCGAAAGGTGAGAAACTGACAGTTAAGATCAGTGGTCTGATGGGTGGCCATTCTGGTGCTGAGATTGATAAGAACCGTGCAAATGCAAACTCTCTTCTGGGTAAATTCCTTCATGGCCTTGATGCGAAAGCAGGCTATGAGCTGATCAGTGTACAGGGCGGTCAGAAAGATAATGCGATCACAAGAGAATCCATAGCAGAACTTCTTACTGTTAAAGAGAACGTAGAAGCTGTTAAAGAGTATGCCGCTTCTATGCAGACTGCATGGAGAGAAGAGTATACAGGAACTGATGAAGGAATCACAGTAACTGTCACAGAGGAAGGTGAGCAGGATGCGAAAGTTCTTCATCCGACAAGTAAAGAGAAAGTTGTATTCTTCCTTGTAAATGTACCGTATGGCGTTCAGAAGATGAGTGGAACTATCAAAGGACTGGTAGAGACTTCTACAAATATCGGTATTCTGAAGACATCTGAGAACGAAGTGCTGGGAAGCTCCAGCATCAGAAGTTCTGTGGAGACAGCCAGAGACGCACTTTCTGATAAGATTGAATATCTGACAGAATTTCTTGGCGGAGAATATGAGAGACAGGGTGTATATCCTGCATGGGAGTACCGCAAGGATTCACCGCTTCGTGATAAGATGGTGGAAGTTTATGAAGAAATGTATGGTCAGAAGCCAAATGTAGTGGCAATTCATGCAGGTCTTGAGTGTGGACTTTTCTATAAGAAGATGGAAGGTCTGGACTGTGTATCCCTCGGACCGGATATGAAGGATATTCATACATCTGAGGAGGTTCTTAGTATTTCTTCTACAGAGAGAGTGTGGAAGTATCTGGTGAAAGTTCTGGGAGCTCTTAAAGACTGACGGTGTTACACCCTGCTGTTTGTGGCAGGGTGTATTTTTGATTAAGGGACGCAGAGAGAGGACATTAGGTCATGACCTAATGTCCTCTCTCTGCTGGTTATTGGACGATTTTTAAAATCTTATTTGAAGCTAAATGCTTTATAGGTTCTATATTTTCATTTTAATGCATATACTGTAACAGAATGCGGAGGTATCTCATATGTTTGATCCGTATAATGCGCGGACTTCGTTGGTTCGATATATTTTGCCGTTGTTTGTGCTTGTGGTGATGGTGGTTATGTTGCAGATGATGCTGGATATGCGCAGCCGGGCTTCGGCTTTGAAGGCGGAGGCTTGTGAGGAGAGTGATTTCAGGCAGCAGCATGTGACGCCCGGGCTTTATCGCAGTATCTGGAAGGCTGCACTGGTCGAAGGGACGGGGGCTGATGGGTTTGCGAATATTTTGACGGCGACGATGCTGAATTCGGGATTTTATCCGAGGCAGGTCCGGGCGGACAGTGTGCCGTATCGGAAGTATAAACCAGAGGAATATGAGCGGCTTATGGAGGCTTATCAGTCTGTATGGTCGGATCTGAAATATTTTCCCATTCCATCTACAGAAGTTGATTTTGAAAATACCTATGGTGCGCTCAGGGATTATGGAGGCTTGCGTGTACATGAAGGCTGTGATTTGTTTGGACGTAAGAAGGAGTCTGGCTATTATCCGGTCTTAAGTGTCACAGATGGCGTGGTAGAGAATATCGGGTGGCTTCCGTTGGGTGGCTACAGGATTGGAATACGTGCCCCGAAAGGCGGGTATTTTTATTATGCCCATTTGGATACATATGAGAAAGATTTCCAGACGGGGGAAGAGGTATCGGCAGGAGATATCCTGGGATATATGGGAAATACCGGATATGGTACAGAAGGTACGCGTGGCATGTTTCCGGTTCATCTTCATCTGGGAATTTATATCAGGACACCGCATTATGAGGAATTGAGTGTAAACCCTTACTGGGTGTTGAAGGCCATTTCTAAAAAAATCAGAAACTATTCATATTAGCGAGATATTTTTTTAAATCTATGCTATAATAACAAAATGTATGAAATGCAAGGAGCGAGTGAAGATGGAAATACAGTTATGGAGAAGCATTTTGTGCCCGTATGAACTGGCTGTAAGAGAGCTGGAAGTGAAATTTAATCACATTATCGATGAGTGTAAAGAGAACGATATTTACTGTCCGATCGAGCAGGTAGAGGGCAGAGTTAAGAGTGTAAGCAGTATCCTTGAGAAAATGCAGCGCAAGCATATTCCTATGGAGAAGATGGAAGAGGAACTGGAGGATATCGCAGGTGTTCGTATTATCTGCCAGTTTGAAGAGGATATAGAGACGGTTGCTTCTATGATTCAGAAAAGAAGCGATATGACTATAAAGAGCGAGAAGAATTATCTGAAACATATTAAGCAGAGTGGATACAGAAGTTATCATCTGATCATTTATTATACAGTGGATACCATTAATGGACCTAAGAAGCTACAGGCAGAGATTCAGATCCGTACAATGGCGATGAATTTCTGGGCAACGATCGAGCATTCCCTGCAATATAAATATAAAGGTGATATGCCGGAGCATGTTGCAGAGCGTCTGAGCAAGGCAGCAGATGCTATCAATGCTTTGGATCATGAGATGTCTTCTGTACGAAATGAGATCATGGATGCACAGAACTCTTCCCAGATGCAGTCTAACCTGGTGAAAGATATCCTCATTAATATCGAAAACCTGTACAAGATCGCAAATAAACGTGAGATTATGAAGATTCAGGATGAATTCCTGAGAGTATTCCGCACAAAGGATCTCCAGCAGCTGAAGCGATTCCACAGACAGCTTGATATTATTTCAGAAGGATATCGTGCGCAGGCGGTATATCATCATTAATATGGAGTATTATGATATCAGGATTATGGGAGTTGTTTTGCAACGGAGCAATCCGCAGATATCAATATCATCAAGTACATACGAGGAAATATAAATGCAGGATTTTTTACCGGTAACTAAGAAAGAAATGAAACAGAGAGGATGGAATCAGGTAGACTTCGCCTACATCACAGGCGATGCCTATGTGGACCATCCTTCCTTTGGCACGGCAATCATCAGCAGGCTGTTGGAGAGCCGTGGATATAAAGTGGGAATCATCAGTCAGCCGGACTGGAAGAAGAAAGAGAGTATCCAGGTATTTGGTGAGCCGCGACTGGGATTTCTGGTATCAGCGGGAAACATGGATTCCATGGTGAACCACTATACAGTGTCCAAGAAGCACAGACAGAAGGATTCCTATTCACCAGGCGGTCAGATGGGACTTCGCCCTGACCGTGCGGTGATCGTATACAGCAATCTGATTCGTCAGACTTATAAAAAGACACCCATTATTCTGGGTGGAATTGAAGCCAGCCTGAGACGACTGGCCCATTATGACTATTGGGACAACAAAGTAAAACACAGCGTACTTCTTGATTCCGGAGCAGACATAATCTCTTATGGAATGGGCGAACATTCAATCGTAGAGATTGCGGATGCACTTTCAAGCGGAATTCCTGTAGAAGAGCTTACTTATATTGCTGGAACCGTATTTAAATGTAAAGATCTCTCCAGAATTTATGAGCCAATTATTCTTCCGTCCTATGAAGAGGTAAAAGAAGATAAAAAAACATACGCAGACAGCTTTGCCATTCAGTATCAGAATACAGACCCGTTTACCGCCAGACCAATGGCAGAGTCTTACGGAACAAAGGGATATATCGTACAGAATCCTCCGGCGCTGCCTCTGACACAACAGGAGATGGATGATGTCTATGCGCTTCCCTATACGGAGAAAGTACATCCCATGTATGACGAGCTGGGTGGAATCCCGGCACTAGAGGAAATTAAGTTCAGCCTGACGAGCAACAGAGGATGTTTTGGCGGCTGTAATTTTTGCGCTCTGACATTCCATCAGGGAAGAATTCTTCAGACCAGAAGTCATGAATCCTTGATTGAAGAGGCCACCAGAATGACAAAAGATCCCGATTTTAAGGGCTATATTCATGATGTTGGTGGCCCTACCGCAGACTTCAGACAGCCATCCTGCCAGAAACAGCTCACCAAGGGTGTATGTAAGAACAAGCAGTGCCTGTTCCCGACACCATGTAAGAACCTGACGGTAGATCATTCGGATTATGTTGCCCTTCTTCGCAAACTGCGCAGGATTCCGGGAGTTAAGAAAGTATTTATCCGCTCCGGTGTACGTTTTGACTATGTGGTAGCAGACCGGAATAAGACGTTTTTGAATGAACTGGTAGAACATCATGTAAGCGGACAGCTGAGAGTTGCTCCTGAACATGTATCAGATCAGGTACTCAAATACATGGGGAAACCAAGTCACAGCATTTATCAGCAGTTCCTTAAAGAATATGATGCAGCCAATAAAAAAACAGGAAAGCAGCAGTATGCAGTACCATATTTCATGTCTTCCCATCCGGGCTGCACCATGAAAGAAGCTGTAAAACTGGCGGAATATGTCCGCGACCTTGGCTTTACCCCGGAACAGGTACAGGATTTTTATCCGACGCCGTCTACTCTTTCTACCTGTATGTACTATACAGGAATTCATCCTCTCACAGGTGAGAAAGTATACGTGCCGAAGAATCCTCACGAGAAAGCCATCCAGCGAGCCTTGATGCAGTACAAGAACCCTGCAAACAGAGAACTGGTACTCGAAGGTCTTAAAATGACCGGCAGAATGGACCTGGTAGGATACGGTACGAAATGCCTGATCCGCCCGATACGCGAAGGTCATGGAGAGCATCAGGGAAATGATGGCGGCAAAAAGAATAATGGCCGTAGTGACAGCAGAAATACAAGAAGAGGTTTAACAGACTTCAGAGGAAACAAGAGAAACGCCACTATATCTGCGAAGAAAAGTACAATAAGAAACACACATAAGAAAAGCAACTCCAAAGGAGGACGAAAGTGACAGCAGAGAAGAAGCCAAACAACACAAAATCTTCAGCTAAGTCTAAAACATCAAACAATAAAAAATCAAAGAAAATTTCCAAAGGAAATTTCGGATACTTCAAAAGCGAAAAGAAACGCCGCCTGATCATCACGGCGATTCTTTTCGCAGTACCGTTATTTATCTTCTTTACATCCTGGATTTACTTTAAAACAAGAATGACTGTCTGGACAGTAGTGGCAGTAGTCGGATGTCTTCCGGCATGCAAATCCATGGTAAGCCTGATCATGATCCTGAAATGCAGACCAATGGATGCAGGACTGTATCAGAAAATCCAGGAACATCAGGGCAGCCTTGATATGGCATATGAATTATACATGACCTTCTATGAAAAGAGTGCTTATATCGACGCAGTAGCAGTATGCGGAAACACTGTAGCAGCCTACAGCAGCGACCCGAAGATCGATGCCTCTTTCATGGAAACCAATTCCCAAAAAATTATCCGCAAAAACGGCTACAAAGCCACAGTAAAGATTTTCACAGACCTTCGCCCATTTCTGGAACGCCTTGATTCCATGAATGACCACAAAGAAAGTCTGGAAGAAGGTATTAAATTTACTCCGGATGAGAAATACCCGGATCTTTCCAGAAACGAACTCATCCGACAGACGATCTTGGCTATTTGTCTGTAGCCATGAAATATTGAGAAAGATATATTAGAAATAATGAAAGAATTTATAATAGAAGAAAACGAAGCCGGACAGCGCTTTGACAAGTACCTTGCCAAGCTTCTTAAAGAAGCCTCTAAAAGCTTCTTCTACAAAATGCTCCGCAAGAAAAACATCACCCTGAATGGGAAAAAAGCCACCGGAAACGAAAAACTCCTCAAAGGCGACACCATCAAACTATTCCTGAGTGATGAAACTTTCGACAAATTTGCCGGAAGCACCCAGGTAGCAAGAGCCTACTGTGAATTAGACATCATTTATGAAGATGCCGATATCATTATCATCAACAAACCAGCAGGAATGCTCTCTCAGCCAGCAGACGACGGCGAACCATCACTGGTAGAATACCTGATCGGTTATCTCCTGAAAAAAGGCGAACTCACAGAAGAACAGCTAAAAACTTTCAAACCATCCGTGTGCAATCGTCTCGACCGAAACACCAGCGGCATGGTCTGTGCTGGCAAAAGTCTCGCCGGATTGCAGTTCCTATCCGGAATCTTTCATGACAGAACGCTCCATAAATACTATCTCTGTCTGGTAAAAGGCAAACTGGACAAACCTGCCCATATCAAAGGCTACCTGCACAAAGACAAAAAAACCAACAAAGTAACCGTAAGCAAACAAGAATTTCCTGATTCCCTGCCAATCGAAACCGCATACCGCCCGCTTGGCAGTAATGGAAAAATGACACTCCTGGAAGTAGAACTGATCACAGGCCGAACACATCAGATCCGAGCCCACCTGGCCGGAACTGGTCATCCGCTCCTGGGAGACACCAAATACGGTGACAATGAATTCAACAAACAATACACCCGTCATGGAGTAAAACATCAGCTTCTCCATGCATACAGATTAGTAATTCCGGAGACAGACCAAGCCTTCGTGGCACCGGTGCCGGAGCTTTTTTTCAAAATCATCAATGAAGAACACCTGCAGGAGGCATATCATGAAAATCTGGAAAGAAGTATGGGATTACGCAAAAATGATCATCATAGTGGTGCTGATTGCAACACTCATAAATAACGTAGTACTTATCAACGCCAAAATCCCTTCCGAATCAATGGAAAAAACCGTTATGACCGGAGATCGTCTCTTCGGCTTCCGAATGGCATATGGTATCAATATAGATCTCTTCGGGCATGAAATATCAAAAAAAATAAAAGACCCTGAGCGATTTGACATCATCATCTTCAAATATCCGGACGATGAAAAAAAACTCTTCATCAAGCGCCTCATCGGACTCCCCGGAGAAAAAGTCCAGATCACAGACGGAAAAGTTTACATCAACGACTCCGAAATCCCACTGGACGACAGCTTCATCCCCGAGAAAGCAAGAGGAAACTTCGGTCCATACGAAGTTCCCGAAAACAGCTACTTCATGCTTGGAGACAACCGCAACCACTCTAAAGATTCCCGCTGCTGGAAAACCACCAACTTTGTAACCTTTGACGAAATTGTAGGCAAAGCCGTCATCCGGTATTATCCGTCGGTGAAATTACTTAAATAAGAAAAATCTTAAAGGAGAACAATTTGGCAACATGGAATAGCAGAGGCTTACGAGGCTCCACACTGGAAGACCTCGTAAACCGCACCAACGAACAATATAGAGAAAAAGAACTTGCACTCATCCAGAAAATCCCAACACCCATCACCCCCGTCCGAATGGACAAAGAAAACCGTCATATCACCCTGGCCTACTTCGAACAGCGAAGCACCGTAGACTACATTGGAGCAGTACAGGGAATCCCCATATGCTTTGACGCCAAAGAATGCGCCACAGACACCTTCCCCCTCGCAAACATCCATCCCCACCAGGTAGAATTCATGCAGGCATTTGAAAAACAAGGCGGCATAGCATTCTTTCTCATATTCTACAGCCACGAGAACCAATTCTACTACCTCCCCTTGCGCCACCTCCTCATCTTCTGGACCCGAATGCAAGAAGGCGGCCGCAAAAGTTTTCGAAGAGAAGAACTCGATCCGCAATACTATCTCAACAAAAAAAGTGGATTCTTGGTTCCGTATCTTGATGGGATTCAGATGGACCTAAATGAAAGAGAGTAGGGGATGTTACTCATAAAGGGACGCGCAGAAACATATTTGCTTTCAGGTGCGGTTTCGGCATCTGGGATATCATATCTTTCTGAGCGTCCCTTATAAAAATAAAGAAAAACAACTTCCACAGGGATTGACAATTTTCCCAAAACCCTATATAATCTATCTGGTTTTCGTATTAGCTTAGTATCACGTTACTAAACTAAAGCGGTAAGAGGTAAAGTATAATAAGAAACAAAAAACATAACCACAGGAGGACCAACCATGCAACGTATTTTTCACACCCCGGAAGGTGTAAGAGACATCTACAACGGCGAATGCAGCCAAAAAAGAAAGGTACAGGAGAAAATCCATCGCGTCTTCCACCAGTACGGCTATGAAGACATAGAAACTCCGACATTTGAATACTTCGAAGTATTCAGCCGCGAAGTAGGAACCATCCCATCCAAAGAACTCTACAAATTCTTCGACCGCGAAGGCAACACTCTGGTACTCAGACCAGATTTCACCCCGTCCGTATCCAGAGCCTGCGCCACCTACTTCTCCCCGGACAAAGAACCAGTAAGCTTATGCTACACCGGCAACACATTCATCAACAACTCCAGCTATCGAGGCCATCTCAAAGAAACCACACAGATGGGCGTAGAACGAATCGGAGATGAATCCGCAGACGCAGATGCAGAACTTCTCGCCATGACAGTCGAATGTCTCCTGGCAGCAGGACTGACAGAATTCCAGGTCAGCGTCGGACAGGTAGATTACTTCAAATCCCTCTTAAAAGAAGCAGAACTCGGCCCCGAAGCAGAAGAACGCCTCCGCACCCTGATCTCACAGAAAAACTCATTTGGAGTAGAAGAATTCGTAGCAGAGCAGAAAATTAAAGACAGTATGGTAAAAGCCTTCATCGAAATCCCACAGATGTTCGGTTCCGAAGAAGTCTTAAAGAAAGCCAGAAGCCTGACAAACAATGCATGCGCACTCGAAGCAGTTTCCAGACTCGAAGAAATCTATGAGATCATGAAGAACTACCGCTACGAGAAATACATCTCTTTTGACTTCGGAATGCTTAGCAAATATCAGTACTACACGGGAATCATTTTCCAGGCATACACCTATGGAACCGGCGAGCCAATGATCAAGGGCGGTCGTTACAATGGCCTGATGAAACACTTCGGTAAACCGGCGGCATCTATCGGATTTGCGATTGAAGTAGACAACCTTCTTCTTGCACTTTCCAGCCAGAAACTGCTCTCTGAGAAAGAAGAGAAGCCGGAAGTGATCGAATATGAGCCACAGGATCGTGCACAGGCAATCAAAGAAGCACAGAAACTTCGCGCAGAAGGCAAATGTGTGGCATTACGTTTGAAAAAGGAGGTCAGATAAGCCATGAGATACCTGACAGTTGCCCTTACCAAAGGCAGACTTGCCAACAAAACAATGGAAATGTTTGAGAAAGCAGGAATCACCTGTGAAGAAATGAAAGATAAAGATTCCCGCAAACTGATCTTTACAAATGAAGAATTAAAAATGAAATTCTTCCTTGCAAAAGGTCCGGATGTTCCTACCTATGTAGAATACGGTGCGGCAGATATCGGAATCGTCGGAAAAGATACGATCCTTGAAGAAGGCCGTAAGTTATATGAGGTTATGGACCTCGGATTTGGAAAATGTAAAATGTGTGTCTGCGGACCGGAGAGTGCCAGAGAGGTTCTGGAGAACAACCAGCTCATCCGTGTGGCAACCAAATATCCGAATATTGCAAAGGACTACTTCTTTAACAGAAAACATCAGACCATAGATCTGATCAAATTAAATGGTTCTATCGAGCTGGCACCGATCGTTGGTCTGTCAGAGGTTATCGTAGATATCGTAGAGACAGGAAGCACATTGAAAGAAAATGGTCTGAAAGTATTAGAAGAGGTTTGCCCGCTGTCTGCCAGAATGGTTGTCAACCAGGTAAGCATGAAGATGGAGAACGAAAGAATTCGAAAACTCATTGAAGATTTAAGAAGAGTTCTGCAGGAGGAAATGTAAAGATGCGTACAGTAAAATTAACAAAAGAATCCACAAAAGATATTCTTGAGAATCTGCTGAAAAGAAGCCCGAACAACTATGGGAAATTTGAATCCACAGTAGCTCAGATTCTTGATAAAGTAAAAAATGAAGGAGATGCAGCGCTCTTTGCCTACACAAAGGAATTTGACAAAGCAGATGTAACAAAAGAGACAATCCGTGTCACGGATGCAGAGATCGAAGAAGCATATGCGCAGATAGATCCTGCACTTCTTGGCGTTATCCGCAAAGCACTTGTCAACATCCGCAAATATCATGAAAAACAGATTCAGAACAGCTGGTTTACAAGTGAGACAAACGGAACTATGCTCGGCCAGAAAGTGACTCCGTTAAACAGAGTAGGTGTTTATGTACCTGGCGGAAAAGCAGTTTACCCATCATCCGTACTTATGAATATCGTACCTGCAAAAGTAGCAGGAGTACCGCACATTGTTATGACAACACCTCCTGGAAAAGACGGTAAAGTATGTGCATCTACACTGGTAGCTGCCAAAGAAGCAGGGGCAGATGAAATCTACAAAGTAGGAGGCGCTCAGGCAATCGGCGCACTGGCATTTGGAACAGAGAGCATCCCGAAAGTAGATAAGATCGTAGGCCCTGGAAATATTTTCGTAGCCCTTGCAAAGAAAGCAGTATACGGATATGTAAGCATTGACTCTATTGCAGGTCCAAGTGAGATTCTTGTTCTGGCAGATGAGACAGCAAATCCACACTTCGTAGCAGCAGACCTTCTTTCCCAGGCAGAACATGATGAACTTGCCTGTGCGATCCTGATCACTACAAGCGAAGAATTTGCAGCCAAAGTAGATGAAGAAGTAAAGGGCTTCGTAGAAGTCCTTTCCAGAAAAGAGATTATCCAGAAGTCTCTTGATAACTTTGGCTATATCCTTATTGCGGAAGATATGGACGAGGCAATCGAAGCAGCCAATGAAATTGCTCCGGAACATATGGAAATCGTGACAGCCAACCCGTTTGAAGATATGATGAAAGTAAAGAATGCAGGTGCGATCTTTATCGGAGAATACAGTTCAGAACCTCTGGGAGATTACTTCGCAGGTCCGAACCATGTACTCCCAACAAACGGAACAGCCAAATTCTTCTCTGCACTTTCTGTAGATGATTTCATTAAGAAGTCAAGCATTGTATATTATTCTAAAGCAGCGCTGCGTGACATTCACAAGGATATCATCCAGTTTGCAACCTCCGAACAGCTTACTGCACATGCAAACTCTATTGCAGTTCGTTTTGAGGATGAGGATAAATAATAGCGTCAGATTTTTTTAAGAAATAATATAGAAGAGAAGCTATCCAATCCATTACATATTACAGAGAGAAAAACAGCGAGGACGTAATTATGGCAAGAGAAGCCTCAGTAGAGAGAAATACAAAAGAAACCGAGATTAAATTAAAGATTAATCTGGACGGAACCGGATATTCCGATATCGAAACAGGAGTGGGATTTTTTGACCATATGCTGGATGGATTTACCCGTCATGGACTTTTTGACTTAAGTGTCAGAGTTCATGGTGACCTTCAGGTAGATGATCATCATACGATCGAGGACACAGGAATTGTTCTCGGAACCGCATTAAAAGAAGCAATCGGCGACAAAAAAGGAATCAAGCGTTACGGCAGCTGTATCCTTCCGATGGATGAATCCCTCGTGCTCTGTGCGATTGACCTGTCCGGAAGACCGTATTTTGCATGGGATGCAGAATTCACTACAGATAAGATTGGCGATATGTCTACAGAAATGGTAAAAGAATTTTTCTACGCTATTTCTTATTCCTGTGGCATGAACCTCCATATCAAGGTTCTGACTGGTGGAAACAACCATCATATGGCAGAAGCCATGTTCAAGAGCTTTGCCAAAGCACTGGATGCAGCAACATCTTATGACCCGAGAATCACAGATGTATTGTCTACCAAAGGAAGCCTTGCGTAATGTAGATAATTGGTAACTATTCAGCAGTCTACTATCCCGCGAGGTGTTTTGGCATGAACATGCCAAAATCCCGAGACATACAAGTCAAAATCCTATCGCCGAAGGCGATTTTTAATCGTAACTGTGAAGGTACTGAACAGTTACGATAATTGCAGAATAATGAAAGATGTTCCCGGAATAGCAGGAAAATAGTATTTTCTGCGGGTTCTGTGGAACATCTTTTGAGATAAAGATAAAATAAACCACTATATAAAAGTTAATCAGGAGAGAGTAATAAAGATGGAAAATACAGCAAATTTAAAGAGCAGCATCGCCTGGTCGGATTTCAAATTAAACAGCGACGGAATGGTACCTGTAATTGCACAGGATTATCAGACAAATGAAGTTCTGATGCTTGCATACATGAACGAAGAAGCATTTAACACCACACTCCAGACCGGCAAAATGACCTACTGGAGCAGAAGTCGCAATGAGCTTTGGACAAAAGGTCTCACTTCCGGACATCTTCAGTTTGTAAAGTCTCTTACATTAGATTGCGATAACGACACCATCCTTGCAAAAGTAGAGCAGATCGGTGCAGCCTGCCATACAGGAAACAGAACCTGCTTCTTCAAAACACTGACAGAGGCAGTAAAGTAAGAGAATCAACGTTGTTTCTCACATAGTGTAAAAACATCAATAGGAAATATATATAAATTGTATTGACATTTTTTATTAAATGTGATAAAAAAAGAGTATCCGAATTGAATATGTGCAATGTTATAGCGCAAAGGTTACATCATATATGATGTGCAAAAGAGAATCCGGTGAGAATCCGGAGCGATACCGTCACTGTGTATGGGAGCTGCCTTTCAGAGACCACTGGGCTGCCGGGAAGGGGAAAGCGGCGATGATCGAAGTCAGGAGAACTGCCTTGGCGTGGAATTTAAGGTCTGCGGTATACAGAACCTATATTCTCATAACTATACATAGCTCTTTTATATAAATGAATCAGGCAGTCTGATTGAATTATGAATTGTGAGATATCTGGCTGATTCATTAAAAACCATGTATTTATGGGAAAGTGGCAGCCGCAGAATATGTGGCTGCTTTTTTGCATACGTCTGTCCGGAAATACAAGAAATAAAAGAGGAAAAACAAAATGAAAAGAAAATCCATGTTAGCTTTATTACTTGCAGTATCTATGACCTGCTCCATGACAGCAGCAACAGGTGCAGTAGCATTCGCATCTGACGACACAGCAACAGAAGAATCAGCAGATGATGCAACAGCAGATGACGCTGACGCAGCTGATACAGAGGAAGCTTCCGATGACACAACAGAAGCATCTGATGATGATCAGAAAGCAGCAGATGAAGTAGCTGCCCTGATCGATAAGATCTATGTTCAGGAAAGAACAGATACAACTGATGAAGACTGCAAAGCAGCAAAAGAAGCATGGGACAAACTGACAGATGCTCAGAAAGAGCTGGTAGAAGGTGAAGAAGCAAGCCCTGAATACTTTGGCCGTGACACAGGTGACGCTTCCAAAGATGATCCGCGTAACCAGGATGAAATCGGTGAGAACGAACTCCTTGTAGTAAGCTTTGGTACATCTTTCAACGACAGCCGTGCAGAGGATATCAAAGGAATCGAAGATGCTCTTGCAGAAGCATATCCGGACTGGTCAGTAAGACGTGCATTCACAGCACAGATTATTATCAACCATGTAGAAGCAAGAGATAATGAAGTAATCGATAACATGCAGCAGGCACTTGACCGTGCAGTAGACAACGGTGTTAAGAATCTTGTTGTACAGCCTACACATCTGATGCATGGTGCTGAATATGATGAAATGGTAGAAGCTATCGACGGATATAAAGATAAATTCGAATCCGTAGCAATCGCAGAGCCAATGCTTGGTGAAGTTGGTGATGACGCTACAGTAATCAACGACGATAAGAAAGCAGTTGCACAGGCAATCACAGATGAAGCATGCAAAGAAGCTGGATTTGATGATATGCAGGCAGCAGCAGATGCCGGTACAGCATTCGTATTCATGGGACATGGAACATCCCATACAGCTAACGTAACATATGATCAGATGCAGACACAGATGGATGACCTTGGATTCACAAACGCATTCATCGGTACTGTAGAAGGTGAGCCAGAAGATACAGCTTGCGAAGCAGTTATCGAGAAAGTAAAAGAAGCTGGATTTAAGAATGTAATTCTTCGTCCTCTGATGGTTGTTGCCGGTGACCACGCTAATAACGATATGGCTGGTGATGATGAAGATTCCTGGAAATCTCAGTTCGAAGCATCTGGTGATTTCGACAGTGTAGACTGCCAGATCGCAGGTCTTGGAAGAATTGAAGCTGTAGAAGATCTCTATGTAGAGCATACAAAAGCAGCAATCGATTCTCTTGGAGCATCTGATGAAGCAGCAACAGACGATGCTGATGCAGAAGCAGCAGATGATACAAAAGATGAGGCAGCGGCTGACGATGCACAGACAGAAGAAACAACAGATGATACTGCAGAGGCTGACGCTGAATAATAGAATAAAAAGTTATTTCTTTAAATAACATTGTCCAAACAAATAAACTGCCCGGAGAACTTGCAGAAGTTCCCGGGCAGATATATTATATGATAAGAGAGAATGATATTTTTTACCATATAATATATCTGGTATGTATTTTTATGGTTACTGTTCACTGGTAATATCCCGCGAGGTGTTTTTTGTGAGCGAAGGTCACAGAAAACCCGAGACATACCGCGCGAATTTATGCGATTAGCATAAATTCTGTGCATCGCGAAGCGTGTTGCTGGGAACGGAGTGAACAGTAACTTTTTATGTTTTGGATAATATGATATCAGGATCAAAAGGTCAGAAAGTCGCTCGTGTTTGCACGATAAGACTTTTGAACTTGGGACCTGCCAAACGTGAGAAAGTAGCGATTTACGTAGTAAATCTGCAGATTATGAATATATAAAACAAGGAGAGAAAAATCATGAAAAAACGTTCATTTACATTATTAATGTCAGCACTTACTATTTCCGCAACACTTCTTGGCACAAGCCCGATTCTGGCAGAGACAGACACCGACACAGCGACAGAAGAGAGCGCCGATAAGGAAGAAAGCACAGATAAAGCTGATTCGGAAGAATCTGATGCAAAGAATACAGATGCAAAAGCAGAAGACGGCAAGGATGCAGATGCAGTAAAAGGCGACACATTAGAAGATGGTACATACACAGCAGAATTTGACACAGACAACGGAATGTTCCATGTAAACGAAGCAAACGATGGAAAGGGAGTCCTTACCGTAAAAGATGGCAAAATGACAATCCACGTAAGCCTTGCATCTAAAAAAATCGTAAATCTTTTTGCGGGCAAAGCAGAAGATGCACAGAAAGATGGAGCAGAACTCCTCGAGCCGACAACCGATACTGTTACATACAGCGATGGAATGAGCGAAGAAGTATACGGATTTGATATTCCGGTACCGGCACTTGACGAGGAATTTGATGTAGCCTTAGTCGGAACAAAAGGAAAATGGTATGACCACAAAGTAAGTGTTAAAAATCCGGTAAAAGATGATTCTGCCTCCACAGATGCAGATACAGAAGATAAAGATGCAGATTCCAAATCTGAAGATGCACAGACAGAAGATACAAAAACAGAGGATGCTAAAGCAGAGGATACAGATAAAGATACTAAGGATGAGGAAAGCAAAGGTAAAACATTGGCGGATCTGAACCTTGAGGATGGCGACTATACTATGGAAGTAACTCTCACAGGTGGTTCAGGCAGAGCAACTATTGATTCTCCGGCAGCAATCAAGGTTGAAGGCGATAAAGCTACAGCAACAATCGTATGGAGCAGCCCGAATTATGACTATATGCTGGTAGACGGCGAGAAATACGAACCAGTCAACAAAGATGGAAATTCCACATTTGAGATCCCGGTCAGTGTATTTGATGCAGAGATGGATGTGACAGCTGATACCGTAGCAATGAGCGAGCCTCATGAAATCGACTATACCTTAAACTTCGATTCCACAACTGTCAAAGAAGCAAAGACAGCAGATGACAAAGAGGCTAAATAATAAAAAGCAAAACAGGAAAAGAAAAAGATAAGATTATGAGAAAAGTAAATTCAACTGAAAAACAGCAGAGGATATGGCACCATGGCTTTCTACTGACTATGTTGCTACTTGTTTGCACCTGCATTTTTTGCACTGTACATACAGCACAGGCGGCAGACGAGGCCAAAACTCCGACGGAGCTTCCTGGACTGACATACGATCACAGTATGGAACTTTCCTATGCAAAAGAGTTCAGCGTAGATTACTATAATGATGGATATGCCCTCATCACGATTGCTGAGGAAGGGCAGTTTCTTGTAGTGCCGGAAGGAAAAGAAGCACCGAAAGGTCTGAGTGAGGATATCACAGTTATTAAGCAGCCACTGAATAATATTTATCTGGTGGCAACCTCAGCTATGGATCTCTTCCGTGCCATCGACGGCATTGATAATATTCGCCTCTCCGGAACAAAAGAGAGCGGTTGGTATATTCAGGAAGCCAAAGATGCCATGGAATCCGGAAAGATGATTTATGCAGGCAAGTACAATGCACCGGATTATGAACTGATCCTGAATGAAGGCTGTGGACTTGCCATTGAGTCAACTATGATTCATCATAATCCTGAAGTACAGGAGAAACTGGAGCAGTTTGGTATCCCTGTAATGGTAGAGCGTTCAAGCTACGAAAGTCATCCTCTTGGACGAACAGAGTGGATGAAATTATATGCAGTTCTTCTGGGAAAAGAGGATGCGGCGGAGAAAGCGTTCAAAGAACAGACAGACAAGCTTGATAAAGTTCTTGCATCCGATGACAAAGATACAGGAAAGACTGTGGCATTCTTTTATATCAATTCTACAGGTGCTGTCAATGTACGAAAGAGTAACGATTATGTATCTAATATGATTGAGCTTGCAGGCGGCAAATATGTTCCGGAAGATACAGGCGAGAGTGATAACGCCCTTTCTACTATGAATATGCAGATGGAAGAATTCTACGCTAAAGCGAAGGATGCGGATTATATTATTTACAACAGCACCATTGACGGAGAGCTGTCAACCATTGATGAACTTCTTGCCAAGAGCAATCTTCTGGCCGATTTCAAAGCAGTAAAGGATGGAAATGTATGGTGCACAGGTAAGAACCTCTTCCAGGAAACCACAGAACTGGGAACTATGATCGAAGATATTCATACGATTCTTACGACGGATGATGACTCTTTGGATGAACTTTCTTATATGCATAAATTAAAATAGAACAAGCACAGTATTTTTGGATAAGTGAAAATGATTTAAACGGGGACAAAAAATATCTTTTGTCCCCTGAATTGTATAGAAGCTAAATTGTTCCATAATGTTCCTATGATATTAAAAGTCTTCCGGGCAGAATCGCACTGTGGCGGAGAGCAATTATGTCGCTAAAGAGACCTGCCACAGGCGGAGAACCCTGCTTGCAGGATTCTTTCTTGTAGATTTTGACTCGTAACTGTGAAGTTACTGAACAGTTACAGATAATCAAGAGTTACATATATAAAATAAAACAGATAGAAGGAAAAGAACATGGATGATAAAAAACGTGCAGCCAGATACTGGCTGGCATTTCTTATACTGGCAGTACTGCTGGTGATTTTATTCGTCTGGAATGTAAATGCCGGAAGTATCCATCTTTCGGTAGGTGAGATCATGAATATCATTTTCAGACATGAAGGCAATGCCACTGCCTACAATATTATATGGGAAATCCGCCTGCCAAGAATTCTGGCGGTAATTATTCTGGGCGGAGCGCTTTCCGTATCAGGATTTCTCCTTCAGACATTTTTTAATAACCCTATTGCAGGACCTTTCGTACTTGGAATCTCTTCAGGAGCCAAGCTTGTAGTTGCGCTTCTGATGATCTTCTTTCTCAGCAGATCAATCTCTATGGGGTCTGCGGCTATGATTATCGCAGCTTTCATAGGATCTATGATTTCCATGGGATTTGTCCTTCTTGTTGCAAAGAAAGTCCACAATATGTCCATGTTGGTCATCAGTGGTGTCATGATCGGATATATCTGTTCCGCAATCACAGATTTTGTAGTCACCTTCGCAGACGATTCCAACATTGTTAATCTTCATAACTGGTCACTGGGAAGTTTTTCTGGAATGTCATGGGGAAATGTACAGGTAATGGCAGTCGTGGTTCTGATTACGATGGTGATTGTATTTTTTATGTCAAAGCCGATCGGCGCCTATCAGCTGGGTGAGGTTTATGCCCAGAATATGGGAGTAAATATCAAATTGTTCCGTATAGGTCTGATTTTATTGTCAAGTATTCTGTCTGCCTGTGTAACGGCTTTTGCGGGACCGATTTCTTTCGTAGGAATCGCAGTACCTCATATTGTAAAAAGCCTGCTTAAGACAGCCAGACCACTTCTTGTGATTCCGGCATGTTTTTTAGGTGGTGCGGTATTCTGTCTTTTCTGCGATCTGATTGCCAGAACGGTATTTGCGCCGACAGAACTTAGTATCAGCTCCGTAACTGCTGTATTTGGTGCGCCGGTGGTAATTTATATCATGATCCGCAGGCAGCAAAGAGTATAAATGTTTTGGAAAATATAAGAATAATAAATTGCAGGATGGGCAGGAAAATATGGAAGAGAAGATAACAAAAACAGAAAATAAAAATACACACCAGAAGGAACGGTATTTCTTCTATACAGACCAGTTGACGGTAGGCTACGATGGAAAACCTCTGATCAAAGAAATCAATATTCAACTAAAAAAAGGTGAGATTCTGACACTCATCGGTCCGAATGGAGCAGGAAAGTCAACAATTCTTAAGAGCATCACCAGACAGCTTGCCGCAATAAGCGGTACCGTCTACCTGGATAAACAGACGATGTCTAAGATGTCTAATAAAGAAGTATCTCAGAAACTGGCAGTTGTTTTGACAGAGAGAATGCGTCCGGAGCTTATGACCTGTGAAGATATCGTAGCAACGGGGAGATATCCATACACAGGAACTCTTGGGATTCTTTCGGCAGAAGACAAGGCAAAAGTAAGAAAAGCAATGGAAACCGTTCACGCCTGGGATTTAAAAGACAGAGATTTTACAGCTATCAGTGATGGACAGAGACAGAGAATTCTTCTCGCACGTGCTATCTGCCAGGAGCCGGAGATCATTGTACTGGACGAGCCGACTTCTTTTCTGGATATTCGTCACAAATTGGAACTGCTTACGATCTTGAAGCAAATGGTTCTGGATCATCAGCTTACGGTGATCATGTCTCTTCATGAACTGGATCTTGCGCAGAAGGTGTCTGACAAAGTAATCTGCGTCCATGGAGAATACATAGAGAAATATGGTGCCCCGGAAGAAATTTTTACTTCCGAATATATCAGGAATCTGTATGGAATTACCAGAGGAAGCTACAATGCAGCATTTGGCTGCGTAGAAATGGAAGCGCCTAAAGGAACTCCACAGGTATTCGTAATCGGTGGAAACGGAAGCGGGATACCGGTTTACCGGAAATTGCAGCGCCAGGGAATTCCTTTTGCAGCAGGCGTTCTTCATACCAATGATGTAGACTATCAGGTGGCCGGCGCATTGGCAGATAAAGTTATTTCGGAACAGCCATTTGAATGCATTTCCCAGAATGCCTGTGACCAGGCAGTAGAGATTATGAGACAATGCAAAGAAGTCATTTGCCCATTAAAAGATTTTGGAACTATGAATGCAAGAAACAGAGAACTCCTTCAACTCGCAGAAGAACTTGGACTCTTAAAAAATAAAGCATAATTTTATGTTACTGTTCACTGGTAATATTCCGCGAGGTGTTTTTTGTGAGCGAAGGTCACAGAAAACCCGAGACATACCGCGCGAATTTATGCGATTAGCATAAATTAAGTTTGCGAAGCAAACGATACTCCTTGGGCTTTGCACAAGGAGGTTCATATTTCCTGCATCGCGAAGCGTGTTGCTGTGAACGGAGTGAACAGTAACAATTTTATCTCAGAGAGATTCCTGGGTTTTAACCAAATCAATACCATTTACTGACAATGTGTGATATAATAGGTCTCATCAATCATCCAAAGGAGAGGCTTATGGATAAATTATATATCGTTATTCCGGCGTACAACGAACAGGATAACATCGAACAGGTCATTAATGACTGGTATCCGGTTATTGAAAAGCATAACGGAGATGGTCAGTCCCGTCTGGTTATCATTGATGACGGAAGTAAAGATTCTACATATGAAAAATTAAAACAATATGCGAAGACACGTCCGTTACTGACTCCTCTGACTAAGCCAAATGGCGGCCATGGAGCAACAGTACTCTACGGATACAAATATGCGTTAAAGAACGATGCGGATTATATTTTTCAGACAGATTCTGACGGACAGACACTTCCTGAGGAATTTGAACCATTCTGGGATCACCGTGAGAAATATGATATGGTGATTGGCTGGAGAAAAGAAAGACAGGACGGTGCTTCCCGGGTATTTGTGACGAAGACATTAAAACTTGTGATCCGTATCTGCTTTGGAGTGACTCTCACAGATGCGAACACACCTTACCGTTTGATGAAAGCGGAGACTATGCGTAAATACATTCGCCTGATACCAAAGAATTTTAACCTGTCTAATGTCCTTCTGGCAGTTATTTACAAGAAAAAGGGCTGTACGATTAAATATCTTCCTATCACATTCAGACCGCGTCAGGGCGGGGTAAATTCTATTAATATGAAGAAAATCTGCAAGATCGGCAAACAGGCAGTGATAGACTTCATGAAATTAAATAAAATCATTCGTAATACATAATAGAAAAAATACATTTTTGCTGTTCACCTGTGGTAGCTATAGGGTGGACAGCATTTTTATATTTATCTTTTATATCATAGGTAGTTACTTTATAATATTTCTATGATAATGATAAAATGCACTCGTGCAAGACTCTTTCTTGCCTCGAAATATTCAGATAAATGTCGAATTATATAATGAAATGTCGGACGAATTTCGTTGACTTTTTTGAAAAATGAAATTACAATGATGGACGTAACAGGACAAAACACAACACTATATGACACAAAATGATACAAAATAAAACGAGAATCAAAAAAGCAGGTCTTCTGATAAGACTTACCTGATTCGGTCAATCATGAAAGATAGTAGGGAGAAAAGTATAAGATGAACAAAACGAATGAATTATGTGAAATGGAATTAACAGCTGATACCGAGGAAAGACTGTCTGTTTTAAAAAAGAAACTGGGCGCAACAGACAGGTATATTCAGCAGGACAACAGAGATCTTGCAGAACTGGAAAGCAGATATGAGAAACTGGATATATCATATCCTGTAAGAAGATTTCTGGATGATTATATTGCATGTATGCAGACGAAATACGAGCGTCTTGCAGATCTGTGTTATCTGGCAGGGGTAAAAGAGGCCATGGATACGGCTGTTGCAGAGAATGAATAAAGTGTATTAAAAAAGAAATCTCTTGTTTTATTTGTCGAAATAGGATATTGTAAATATAAATAGAAAATTCTTTTAAATATAATCTTATAAATGTGGGATTTTCAGGGCAGATAAGGAGAGATGAGAAGATGCATAAGAGGAATAAATTTATAAGCCTGGGACTTAGCTTTATACTGGTAGCGATGCCTGTATCATCTGTGGCGGCAGCTGAATTTTCAGACGGTACAGCTTACACATCTGATATAGAATTTGAGGATGGAACAGAAGGTAATGTGGAAGGTGATACAGAGATTACGGCAGAAGAACCGTCGGATGAGGAGGCCTCTTTCAAGGAGAACATGATTCCTGACGCGGATGACACGACAGATAATGAGAAACTCCTTGAAGAGTATCTGAATCGTATCCTCTATGAACAGGATCTGTCTACACAGCCTGGAACTTCTGTGGCAGAGAGTGTGCTAAGTGGTGTGCAGCAGGCATTGTATGAAGAACTTAAGAGTAAGATTACGACAGCAGCATCGAAGGGTGGCTCTACGAAATTTAGTATCAGTGCAGATCTTGGACTGACCTGGCAGACTACAGCAAGGGGAAAAGCACTTGACAAAGAAGTATCTTCGCATTTTGATGCACTAAACACTTCAAAAATCATTGACTGTTTGTTAGTAGACTGTCCATATGAACTATACTGGTATGAAAAGACGGCATCCACCACATGGGAATATGGATACACGACGACTACAACAGGAAACAAAACAACTGTAAGGATCAAAAATATTTCTGTAAACATGCCGGTGTGCAACAGTTATGCTTCAGGAAGATATAAAGTAAACGCAAAAATCGTACAGCTTGCAAAGCAGGCAGCAGCCAACGCCAGGATGATCGTGCAGAAATTTAGCAGCTATACAGAAACTGAAAAATTAATAGGATATAAAGAAATAATCTGTTATCTTACCTCATACAATGATGAAGCTGTAGAATGGGAAGAATATGGAGATCCATGGCAGCTGATTTATGTGTTTGACGGAGATGACAGTACAAACGTAGTCTGCGAAGGTTATTCCAAAGCATTTCAGTACTTATGTGACCTCAGTGATATTACCTGCTATACAGTGACTGGTACGATGGATGGCGGCACAGGCGCAGGACCTCATATGTGGAATATCGTAGAAAATGACGGTAAATACTACATGGCAGATATTACAAACTGCGATGAAGGCACAGTTGGGGAAAATGGCGGTCTGTTTCTGGATACCCCGATCTCCGGAAGCATTTCCAAAGGATATACATATGCAATAGAGAGTACAGACATGCACTATGCATATGACACAGAAACCAAGGCACTATATGGAACAGGAAAGAATTCTGTTCTTCTGATGACACAGGATGCCTATTCAATGGATGGTTTAACTGCGAAACCTGCGAAAACATCGATTACAGGCATATCAAATGCGACAGCCGGTAAACTTGTGCTTACCTGGAAGAAGTCAAAAGGAGCAAAAGGATATGAAATCTACCGCAGGACAGGAACGACAGGTTCTTATGTAAGAGCAGCAGAGATCAAATCCGGCTCAACAGTAAAATACACAAACACAAAATTGAAAAAAGGACGCACATATTATTACAGAATAAGGTCATATACATATGATAAGAATGGGAAAAAAGTATACAGTGGATGGTCTGCTGTGAAAAGTAAGAAAGTAAAATAAACGCAATCAGTAAATTCTCAGTACCATCACGAAAAATAATATTGAAAGTACTTTCATAAAAACAGAGTATAGAGTTTTAAGGGATTTTCTTGCCATGTATGGAACATCATGATACAATGAGACACGATATGACAAAGAAAATCCCTTAAATTATAGGAGGAATATTTATAATATGTGTGGAATCGTAGGATTTACAGGTGATCATCAGGCAGCACCAATATTATTATATGGTCTGTCCAGATTGGAATATAGAGGATATGATTCGGCAGGGCTTGCAGTCCGCGATGGTGAAGGCGATACAGCAATCATTAAAGCGAAAGGACGTTTGAAAGTTCTTGCAGACAAGACCAGCGACGGAGAGAGCGTGCCTGGAACATGTGGAATCGGACATACCAGATGGGCAACTCATGGAGAACCGTCTGAGACGAATGCCCATCCGCATATGAGTGATGATGGAAATGTGGTAGCTGTTCATAATGGAATTATCGAGAATTATCAGGAATTGAAAGATAAACTCATCCGCAATGGTTATGAATTCTATTCATCCACAGACACAGAAGTGGCTGTTAAACTGGTGGATTATTATTATAAGAAATATCTCGGAACACCTGTTGATGCCATCAATCATGCAATGGTACGTATCCGCGGCTCTTATGCAATGGCTATCATGTTCAGAGAATATCCGGGAGAAATTTATGTGGCAAGAAAAGACAGCCCGATGATCCTTGGAGTGGAGAATGGTGAATCTTATATTGCATCTGATGTTCCGGCAATTCTGAAATACACCAGAAATGTTTATTATATCGGCAACCTGGAAATGGCACGTGTCAGAAAGGGCGAGATTACTTTCTATAACCTGGATGGTGATGAGATTCAGAAAGAACCAAAAACAATAGAATGGGACGCAGAGGCAGCAGAGAAAGCGGGCTTTGAGCATTTCATGATGAAAGAAATTCACGAACAGCCAAAGGCAGTGCGCGATACATTAAATTCTGTGCTCAAAGATGATCAGATTGACCTTACAGAAGTAGGTCTTACTGAAGAAGACATTCGTACAATCAGCCAGATTTATATCGTAGCATGCGGTTCCGCTTATCATGTAGGAATGGCAGCTCAGTATGTGATTGAAGACCTTGCCAGAATTCCGGTTCGCGTAGAACTTGCATCTGAGTTCCGTTACAGAAATCCAATTCTGGATCCGAACGGACTTGTGGTTATTGTCAGTCAGTCAGGTGAGACAGCAGATAGCCTGGCGGCACTTAGAGAAGCAAAACAGAGAGGCATCCGTACTCTTGGAATCGTTAATGTGGTAGGATCTTCCATTGCCAGAGAGGCGGATAATGTATTCTATACATTGGCTGGACCGGAGATTTCCGTGGCAACAACAAAAGCATACAGTACCCAGCTTATCGCATCTTACGCGTTGGCAGTACAGTTTGCCAAGGTCAGAGAGCAGATTACAGAGGAGAAATACCAGGAACTTATCGCAGAATTGCAGACACTTCCGGATAAAATTTCCAAGATCATCGAAGATGATAAGGAACGTATCCAGTGGTTTGCCGCTAAACAGGCGAATGCAAAAGACGCCTTCTTCATTGGTCGTGGAATTGACTATGCAATCAGCATGGAAGGAAGCCTGAAGATGAAAGAAGTCAGCTATGTACACACAGAAGCCTACGCAGCCGGCGAACTGAAACATGGAACGATTTCTCTCATTGAAGATGGAACTCTGGTGATCGGTGTTCTCACCCAGAATCATCTCTATGAAAAAACAGTCTCCAATATGGTAGAGTGCAAGAGCCGTGGTGCATACCTGATGGGACTTACCACATACGGCCACTACAATATAGAAGACACTGCAGACTTCACAGTCTACATCCCGAAAACAGATCCGCACTTTGCAACATCACTTGCGGTTATTCCGTTACAGCTGTTAGGATATTATGTCAGTGTAGCTAAGGGCCTGGATGTGGATAAACCGAGGAACTTGGCTAAGAGTGTAACTGTAGAATAGTAAATATAAGTATATAATGGTTACTGTTCACTCCGTGCCCAGTAACACGCTTCGCGATGCACAGAATTTATGCTAATCGCATAAATTCGCGCTGTATGTCTCGGGATTTTGGCATATTCATGCCAAAACGCCTCGCGGAATAGTGGCGTGTGAACAACATATAATGTTACTTTACACTAAAATGGTTTCATGTTATCATTATCTAAATTGAAAGATTTGATAGTATGAAGCCATTTTTATAATGTTGTTAGATAATACAGGAAGCGAAAAGATATTTGATAAACGAAAAGAAACTCTTTAGAGATGGTGGGTTGAATTTCAAAGTAATGTGTTTTACGAAAATAAAGCATAAAGAAAATGGAGTGACTAAGTTTGAATGATAAAATAGTTGTCTGTTTAGGTAAGGGCGGACAGAGAGAAATGGCAGAGTCTTTTGCCAGAAAAAATAATGTGCCAATCGTGGAGAAACCGGGAGAGCATCTGACGGTAATGTTTGATGCCAAAGGTGTATCTCTGACAGGATATGGTCTGACTTATCAGGGAGATTTTGAGAATATGCTCCACAGAGTTACAAATGGAAGACTTTCTCATGAAATGCTGGTGCGTGCGGCTAAGTCTGACGGAGAAAATCTGAAGGCGATTGATGCTACCGCTGGTATGGGAGAGGATGGTTTTCTTTTGGCAGCATATGGATATGAGGTGACATTGTATGAACAGAATCCGGTGATTGCCGCTCTTTTGAAGGATGCACTCCGCCGGGCAAAAAAGCACCCGGTATTAAAAGATATTGCAGCCAGAATGAAACTGGTAGAAGGTGACAGTGTAGAATGTCTGGCGAAACTTATGGATCCGATGGACGTGATTTACCTGGATCCTATGTTTCCTGAAAGACAGAAGTCCGGTCTGATCAACAAAAAGCTTCAGTTAATCCAGAAACTGGAACCTCCGTGTTCGGAAGAAAAAGATCTCTTTGATGCGGCTGTCAAGGCCAGCCCATCCAAGATTATTGTAAAGCGTCCGCTGAAAAGTGCATATCTTGATGGTCGGGAACCGTCATACATACTAAAGGGGAAAGCAATCCGCTATGACTGCTATGTAATATAAAAAGTATTGCTATTCACACATGTGAACAGTAATAGAACAGAAATGATAACATTTTATGACAAAATCTTTACGAAAAAATGGTTTCATGTTATTATTATCTCATATGAGTTAAGAATAATGGCATGAAGCTATTTTTTATTGAGAGGTAATCAGATGAAGAAAAAGTTATTCAATAAGCGGGGATGCAGGGGTAAAAAGCTGGCAATTGGTTTTATGGCAATATTTCTGTGCGGAATGCAGCCGGCACAGTCAGTTATGGCAACGATGCACTATGACAGAAGACAGACAGTTGCTTCAGAGCAATTTGAATCTTCTGTAGAAACATTCAGTGCAGCTTCTGCAGCAAGAGCAACGGTAAATAAGAATGCATGGAAGAAAATCAATGGTGTCTGCTATAACGGAAGCGGCAAGCCTATTCCAGGTGCGATTACCAGAGGAATTGATGTATCAGAGTGGCAGGGAACAATCAACTGGGAAAAAGTTAAGAGTTCTGATGTTGATTATGCGTTTGTACGCATTTCCTATGGGCTGAATTATATGGATAAAAAATATGATTATAACATGGAGCAGGCGGAGCTTGCCGGTGTGCCTGTAGGAACTTATGTATATAGTACGGCGAAGAATACAGCAGGGGCGTTAAAAGAGGCACAGCTGGCTATCAATAAGATGAAGGGGTATAAAGTTTCCTATCCTGTAGCTTATGATCTGGAAGATTCGAAAATTCAGAAACTGTCAAAAAAGACTGTATCCGAAATGGCTCTGGCTTTTTGCAATGAAGTCCGTCGCGCCGGTTATTATCCGATTATCTACTGTAATACATACTGGTATGATAATTTTATAGATTGGAGTATGCTTTCTGGTCTTGACGTATGGATCGCCAGATATGGCGATACGATTCAGGCACCGGATAAAGCAAAATATTCCTATACCATCTGGCAGTCTACCGATGGAAATACAGAAAGTGGTTTGAATCCTACGAAAGGACTGATTGCGGGAATACCGTCCTGGAATGATTCTGATATTGATTTTGGATATGTGGATTATACGAAGAAAATAACACCAAGATGGGAGCCTGTGGCTTCATATGTTCCGGCAGATAGAGCGAATACCGGATCTTATGAAAATCAGGCAAAAAATGGCTGGGTAGAAGAGGATGGAAGTACTTTTTACTATGTAAATGGCCAGAAAGCAGCCGGATGGAAAGAAATAGACAATAAGAAATACTATTTTGATCCGGATACAGGAAGCCTCTATAAGGATAAGCTTTTTAAGGATGACAGGCAGGTCTATTATGTAGACAGTGACGGAGTCATGTATGCCAATAAATGGCTGACAGATTATAAAGGGAAAACGTATTACTTTAAATCTGATGGTGCCGCTTATAAGGGAATGAAACGCGTAGATGGAAAATATTACTGGTTCCATACCACACAGGGATATATATACAAAAACAGAAAAGTGGTCCGAAGTACCGGAGATATTTATTATTTTGGAAGTGATGGCGTACGCTGTGAAGATGGAATGAAACGCGTAACGGAAAATGGCACTTCTCGCACTTATTATTTCCACACAGATGGAAAAGCACATAAAGGCTGGCTGACATATAAAGGTAAAAAATATTATTTTTATAAAGGAAACAGTAAAATATTATCAGGAACCAGAGCAGAGAATATTACTCTGACCAGCTCAAATAATATTGTTTCTGTCTTTGATAAAAACGGAGTATGCACAAAACAGTACAAAAAATAAATTAGCTGGTATGTGTCTTTTTCCATTCATTTATAAATTCTATCTGTTCCTGATCGGAGATTTCCTGTGATGCTGCGTCGTTTCCGGCGGCTACACAGCACAGGAGAATGAAAGTCTGACAGAGAAGAAAGACCAGAATAAATAATAACGTAATCATAAGCTGCCTCCTGTTATATGCGAGAGATACTGACTTTTGGTATAGACTTTATGGATATACCAAAAGTCTTTGCATATTTTGAGAGTTTTATACATTTTATTCAAAAAAAGCAGAAAAATACCAGATGCTAATGAGAAATGTAAAGGGATTGTCAGGAATACTTGTAAATAATAATTGTTGGAAACACGAAGACAAGTTTTCGGGAATAATTTAAAGTAAGACTGGGCTTATAATATTTCAATGAAATGACGTTAGGGTCAAAAGTCTTATCGTGCAGGCGCGAATGACTTTCTGACTTTTTGCTCCTGATATCATAAAATGTTATAAGTGGATTGAGGAGTTGTTTATGATAAATTCAGATGATTCCGGCTATTCAGGAAATGGCATTGGTGTCTGTGTGCTGGATACCGGGATTTATTCTCATATAGATTTTACAGGGCGGATACGGGCATTTCATGACTTCATCGGACACCGTATCCAGCCGTATGATGATAATTCTCATGGAACCCATGTATGTGGTATCATAGGCGGTGACGGAAGAGCTTCACAGGGGCGTATCAGGGGAGTTGCACCTGGCTGTGAACTGATTGTGTTGAAAGTTCTGGACCGTATGGGAAACGGAAGAAAAGAGGATGTGCTGAGGGCTTTTCAGTGGATTTTGGAGAATCGGCGGTATTATGGGATCCGTGTGGTCAATATTTCTGTCGGAACGACTTGCCGAACATTTGAGGAACATAAGGTTTTGATTGATGGAGTAGAGCGGTTATGGGATGAAGGACTGATTGTAGTGGCCGCAGCAGGAAATCAGGGACCTGGTCCGGGAAGCGTGACGGCGCCCGGAAGCAGCCGTAAGATCATTACCGTAGGCTCCAGTGATCTTCTCACGGGGCGGACTGCCATATCAGGAAGAGGACCGACTTTTGAATGTATCTGCAAGCCTGATCTGGTTGCTCCGGGAAATCATATACTTTCCTGTGCTTCGGGACCGGATAACGGATATGGAGTTAAGAGTGGCACATCCATGTCCACACCTCAGGTTTCCGGCGCGGCAGCACTGATGTTAGAAAAAAATCCGGAGCTGACAAATGTTCAGATTAAGATGAAATTAAAAGAATGTGCCAGAGATCTGGGACTGCCTAAAAATCAGCAGGGTTGGGGAGAATTGGATTTGGGACATCTTATGCGATCAGTATGAATTAATTGTACAATTGCAGAAATACCACTTTACCATACAAAAGCATTGACGAATGGTCAGATTTCGGCTATTATGATAGTTAATTGATTATCAAAGGTGCTGGACACACAGTGAACAGTAAAATTATCAAAGCCAAAGAGGAGGACTAACATGAAAAAAATTCAGATGCAGACACCACTTGTGGAAATGGATGGAGATGAGATGACCAGAATTCTCTGGAAGATTATTAAAGATGAACTTATTCTCCCATATATTGATTTGAATACTGAGTATTATGATCTTGGCCTGGAATACAGAAATGAAACTGATGACCAGGTAACTGTTGACGCAGCAGAAGCTACCAAGAAGTACGGCGTTGCAGTTAAATGTGCAACGATTACTCCGAATAAGGCGAGAATGGAAGAGTACACCTTAAAGAAAATGTACAAAAGCCCGAATGGAACGATTCGTGCGATTCTTGATGGAACCGTATTTCGTGCTCCGATTGTTGTAAAGGGTATCGAGCCATGTGTTAAGAACTGGAAGAAACCGATCACGATCGCACGTCATGCATACGGTGATGTGTATAAGAATACAGAGATGTACATTGATGGACCAGGAGATGCTTATCTGGTATTTGAAGGTGCTGACGGACAACAGAGAAAAGAATTGATTCATCACTATGAAGGTCCGGGGGTTCTTCAGGGTATGCACAATCTGGATAATTCTATCACAAGTTTTGCAAGATGTTGCTTTAATTATGCGCTTGATACGAAACAGAATCTGTGGCTTGGCGGCAAGGATACGATTTCCAAGATTTATGACGGACGTTTCAAAGAAATTTTTGCAACGATCTATGAGAATGAATTCAAGGATAAATTCGAGGCAGCAGGCATTGAATACTTCTACAGTCTGATCGATGATATTGTAGCCCGCGTTATGAAAGCGGAAGGTGGATTTATCTGGGCGTGCAAGAACTATGATGGTGATGTTATGAGTGATATGGTTTCTTCTGCGTTTGGTTCGCTGGCTATGATGACATCTGTTCTGGTATCCCCTCAGGGTTATTATGAATATGAGGCTGCTCACGGAACTGTACAGAGACACTATTATCGTCATCTGAAGGGCGAAGAGACCTCCACAAACTCTGTGGCAACAATTTTTGCATGGACTGGTGCACTGAGAAAAAGAGGCGAATTAGACGGCAATAAAGATCTGATGGAATTCGCAGACAAGCTTGAGAAAGCTACTCTGGAGACGATTGAGAGCGGTAAGATGACAAAAGACCTTGCACTGATTACTTCTCTTGAGAATGTAACCGTGCTGAATAGTAAGGAATTTATTCTTGCAATCAGAGAAAAGCTGGATGAGATTTTATAATTTGTAAATGATTATGTCTCAAAACTGATAGATCGTATTTTATAAGATATTTAATAAAAATGGGAGGAACCTGCATTATGCAAGTTCTTCCCATTTTTCATATAATCCCTCAAGTTCTTCGGTAATTGCAGCCTTCTCTTTGCTGAGTTTTGCACATTCTGCTACGTTGGTGCAGATATCCGGGAGAACCATGGTTTCGTCGATTTTTTTGTCTCTTGTTTCAAGTTCTTCAATGCGGGATTCAACTTTTTTCAATTCATTTTCGCGTTTTCTTTGGCGTGCCTGTTCTTCTTTCTGTTGTTGCCAGGAGAGTTTATTGTCAGATGCCTGTTTGGCTTCTGCGAGTGCCTGGGCAGCAGCGGGTGCATATTTTTCAGTCAGTTCTTCTTTCTTTTCCAGATAATAATCATAGTCTCCGATATAATTTACGACTGCCTGGTTGGTCAGATCCAGAATTCTGGTAGCTGTCTGATTGATGAAATATCGATCGTGGGAGACATAGAACACGGTTCCGGTATAGCTGTTTAATGCCTCTTCCAGGATTTCCTTGGATGCGATATCAAGATGGTTGGTAGGCTCATCGAGAATCAGGAAGTTTGCCTCTGAAAGCATCAGCTTGGCGAGAGATACACGGCCTCTTTCTCCGCCGGAGAGGGCAGAGATGAGCTTAAATACATCGTCTCCTGTGAACAGGAAAGCAGCGAGCATATTTCGAATCTCTGTTTCTGTAAGAGTAGGATAAGCATCAGAAATTTCTTCAAAGATAGTTTTCTCCATATGCAGTACGTGATGTTCCTGATCGTAATAGCCAATCTGAACTTTAGAACCAAGACTGAATCTGCCGCCGTCTGCATCAATCAGTCCATTGATGATCTTTAACATGGTAGTCTTACCGGTTCCGTTATTACCAATCAGAGCTACACGTTCTCCACGTTTGATCTCAAAAGAGATATCGCTGAACAGTGTCTGCCCTGGGAAAGATTTGGAAAGGTTCTCTACAGTGAGAACGTCGTTTCCGCTGATAAATCTTGGTTCCAGTGAGATTCGCATCTGGTTCTGGATTTCCTGTGGCTTATCGATACGCTGAATCTTATCCAGCATTTTTTCACGGCTCTCCGCGCGCTTAATTGACTTCTCACGGTTAAAGGATTTCAGTTTGGCAATAACAGCCTCCTGATGTTTGATATCACGCTGCTGGTTAAGATAAGCTTTATACTGCGCGTCACGAAGCTGTGCTTTTTTGAGTGCATAGGCGGAGTAATTTCCACTGTACATACGCATAGTGCCGGCTTCAATTTCCACTACCTTAGTGACTACCTTGTCAAGAAAATAACGGTCATGGGATACAATAAATACAGCTCCCGGATAGTTGAGCAGATAAGTTTCCAGCCAGGAAATACTCTCCATATCAAGGTGGTTGGTAGGCTCATCCAGCAGAAGGATATCCGGGCTGGAGAGAAGCAGTTTACCGAGAGCAACACGTGTTTTCTGACCTCCGGAGAGAGTTTCAATCTGGCGTTCGAAATCATCTTCGGTAAAGCCAAGACCTTTTAATACGCCCATGATCTCACTTTTGTATGCGTATCCGTTTTCCAATTCAAACTGGTGGCTCAGTCTTGTATAAGTATTCATCAGACTATCCAGAGCATCACCTGTGGTTGTTTTCATCTCCTGTTCCAGAGAACGCAGGCGGTTCTCCATATCAATAATGTGCTGCTTGGTAGAAATCAGCTCCTCATAAATCGTGTGGTGTCCATGGATATCCTGGTACTGGGCGAGATATCCGATATTTTTATCTTTGGCAAGGACTACGTTTCCCGAATCAGGTGAGAGCTCGTGCATGATGATACGCAGCAGGGTAGTTTTACCGGCACCATTATTGCCAATCAGAGCTGCTTTTTCACGGTCTTCTATATGGAAACTGGCGTCTTGAAGGATGACTTTTTCGCCAAAAGATTTACAGATATTCTGACATGATAAAATCATAAGAATTCCTCCATTTATAATTTGTCCGCGTACTATTATAATCGAAAAAAGTTGTTTTTGAAAGTATTTTAAATGAATTTATCTATTTCTACAAAGATATTCGTTGCTTAGTAGTGCAATCCCAATTTGTTCCAGACTGCCGGAAATGATAGAAAGTTATAGATAAAAAATAGAAAATACCGTTTTATAAGATAGTTTCTGAGGTAAATTGATAAAAAATGCAGAATTATTTGGTGAAAAAGTACAGAATTAGTTTGACAATAAAATAACATCTGGGTATAATTGACATAGACAAGTTAAGGAGGGAAAATTTGTGGAAGCTAAAGAAATTTCAAAAGCGGTGATTAAACGTCTGCCACGTTATTATCGCTACCTCGGTGAGCTGATGGAGGAGAATGTTGAGCGTATATCTTCCAATGATCTCAGCAAAAAGATGCATGTGACAGCTTCCCAGATTCGTCAGGACTTAAATAATTTCGGCGGTTTTGGTCAGCAGGGTTATGGCTATAATGTACGTTATTTATACACAGAGATCGGCAAGATCCTTGGACTGGATACAGTACATCCGATGATTATTCTTGGTGCCGGTAATCTGGGACAGGCGCTGGCCAATTATGTGGACTTCGAAAAACGTGGTTTTAAACTGGTTGGTATTTTTGATGTAAATCCTGTACTTGAGGGAATTGCGGTGCGCGGAATCGAGATACAGATGTTAAGTGATCTTCCATTTTTTCTGAAGGAGAATGAGGTAGAGATTGCTATTTTGACTCTTCCGAAGAATAAAGCCAAAGAGATGGCGAAGATTTTAATTGATAATGGAATTAAGGCAATCTGGAACTTTGCACACATTGATCTGGATGCTCCGGAGGATGTAATGGTTGAGAATGTACATCTTTCAGAGAGCCTTATGACTCTGTCCTATAACCTGAGTGAATACAGGAAAGAGCACGAAGGCGAGTAGAACATGATGTGGAACACAAGGCTGTGGTCATCTGATCACAGCTTTTCTGAATTTAGCAGGATGATTTTGCTTATTCACAACTACAAAATGAAAGTGGATTTAAAATATCCGTCTGGCCAGAATGGCTGAGAAATTTATTCTGTATAAAATTACGTGGTGGAACAAATTAAATATTTGATGAAATACGGGAACATACGGGGAGGTGAACAGATGAGAGGAGTTGTGACTGCGGCAGAAATGAAGGCGCTGGATGCAAATACGATTGAGAAAGCCGGAATTCCTTCGCTGGTATTAATGGAGCGTGCTGCATTACAGACTGTTACAGAAATCATAAAGCGGGTGAATACGAAGGATAAAGAGAAAATCCTGGTGGTCTGCGGAACCGGGAATAACGGAGGAGACGGACTGGCAATTGCCAGATTACTCCATTTACACGGATTTAAAACGTGGTATTATATTGTTGGAAACGAAGAGAAAATGACAAAAGAAACTTCCAGTCAGCTTCGCACAGCAGAGTATTATCATACTTCACGGGTGCATAACCTGATTCTGAATGAATATACTACTATAGTAGATGCCATTTTTGGAGTTGGACTCAGCAGACCGATAGAGGGAAAATACGGAGAACTTATCAGTGAATTAAATCAGGCATCTGCGTTTAAAGTTGCGGTGGATATTCCTTCCGGGATTGATGCAGACACAGGATTCGAGAAAGGAATCGCTTTCCGGGCCAATCTTACGGTTACATTTGCTTTTCGAAAGAGAGGCCTGTGTTTCTATCCGGGGCGTATGTATGGTGGGGAGATCATTGTGGCGGATATTGGGATTTATTCAATGCCTGATAAGAAAATCCGAATGAATTACCTGGAAAGAGAAGACTTGAAAATGCTTCCGGACAGACTTCCCTATGGGAATAAGGGAACTTTCGGTAAGGTACTTTTGGTTGCAGGTTCTGAAGGAATGTGCGGTGCAGCATATTTAAGTGCCGCAGCTGCACTAAAGTGTTCGGCGGGCATGGTGAAGATCCAGACCGTGGAGGCAAATCGTGTTCCATTACAGACACTTCTGCCGGAAGCAATGATAACCTGTGATTTTGATGAGAGTAAAAATGAGAGAATGCTGGAATGGTGTGATGTGCTGGTGATCGGACCGGGGCTGGGAGCAAGTGCACAGAGCAGAGAGCGTGCTCAGTGGTTTCTGTCAAGAGCTGCTATATGTGGAAAATCAGTTGTTCTGGATGCAGATGGATTAAATCTTCTGGCACTTCATGAGGGCTGGAAGAGGTTTATCGGAGAGAATGTGATCGTCACGCCGCATATTGGCGAGATGAGCCGCCTGTGTGGAAAAAGTATTGGTGATATTCAGGATTGTCTGGTTCAGACAGCATTTGATTATGCAAAGGAAACAAAAGCAGTCTGTGTTTTGAAAGATGCATGTACTGTAGTGTCAGGTGCGTCAGAAGAGAGGTATCTGAATATTTCCGGAAACGCAGGAATGGCAACAGCTGGCAGTGGTGATGTACTAAGCGGTGTGATCGCAGGTGTACTTTGTATGTATCTGAAAGCAGAAAGGAAGCCATCCATGGCGATGATGGCAGCCCTTGGTGTATATGTTCATGGGCTTGCCGGTGATCTGGCGGCTGAAACAGTAGGCCAGCGGGGTATGACAGCAGGAGACATTATCCGGTTCTTGCCGGAAATATTAAAATAAAGAATAACTGGTCGTAACAACGTGTGAATCGTTTATGAGCAGTTATGGCAGAGGACGAATTATTATGGAGAAAAATAACAGAGTGAAAGCAGTGATTTCTCTGGATGCCGTAGAACAGAATTTCAGGGAAATGAGAAAGAATATTGCAGAGGATACGAAGATGATCGCAGTGGTTAAGGCGGATGCTTATGGCCATGGTGCGGTACCAATCGCACATCTGATAGAGGATCATGATTATATCTGGGGATTTGCAGCTGCAACGGCAGAAGAGGCTGTTCATCTGCGTCAGGCCGGTATTACAAAACCAATTCTGATTCTTGGAATTGTATTTGATGAATACTTTCCTGAACTTGTTCAGTATGACATTCGTCCTGCTGTATGCGAGTATGATGAGGCGAAGAAACTCTCTGATGAAGCTGTTTTACAGAATAAGACGGTACATATTCATATTGCGCTGGATACAGGTATGACCAGAATTGGTTATGCGGATATACCAGAGAGTGTGGAGGAAATCAAAAAGATCGCTGAACTTCCGAATCTTGAGATAGAGGGGATGTTTACTCACTTTGCGAGAGCGGATGAGTATGACAGAAGCCCGGCGATGGTTCAGCTTGAACGATATCAGGATTTTTCGAAACGTGTAGAGGAAGCCGGAGTGGATATTCCGCTGCATCACTGCTCTAACAGTGCCGGGATTATTCGTGTACCGGAGGCAAATTTAAGTATCGTTCGCGCCGGAATTACTATTTATGGAATTTATCCTTCTTCAGAGGTGGAGAGAGACATCGTGAAGCTTGCACCTGTAATGGAACTGAAAAGTCATATTACATATGTAAAAGATGTTCCGGCAGGTGCTGCGATCAGCTATGGCGGCACCTATGTGGCAGATAAGAAGAGACGTGTAGCTACGATTCCGGTAGGCTATGCAGATGGATACCCAAGACAGCTTTCTAATAAAGGATGGGTTCTGATACATGGAAAAAAAGCCCCGATCCTTGGAAGAGTCTGTATGGATCAGTTTATGGCAGATGTGACAGAAATCGACAATGTAAAGAAGGGTGATGAAGTAACTCTTCTTGGCAGAGACGGGGATGAATTTATCAGTATAGAAGAGATGGGGGATCTTTGCGGCAGGTTTTCTTATGAATTTGCCTGTGATATCAGCCCACGTGTGCCAAGAGTTTATATAAAAGACGGCAAAGAAGCTGAAGTATGGTATCAGGGACAAAAGGTTTTCTGAACCTGAGTTGATGCCATGGATTACTTTTGTGCGCAGATAATGCGGCAGAACTATAAATGACAGAGTAAACTGCAATTTTGTAACTGTTCATCAGCAGGTTATCCATTACTATAACAATAATCAGAAGATTTATTGATGCATAAGGGAACTGAATAGTTACGGTTATTTTATATACCACGCATGTATACACAAGAAAAAGATGGAAATACTTAATTCTAAAACAAGGTTTTTATGAAACCAGAAAGAATCGGAGTGTGAATTGTGTGGTAATTAAAAGAGGGGATATATTTTATGCGGATCTTCGTCCGGTAGTGGGGAGCGAGCAGGGAGGGATTCGTCCGGTTCTGATTATTCAGAATAATGTTGGCAACAGACACAGTCCTACGGTGATCTGTGCTGCTATTACATCCAAAATGAATAAGGCGAAACTTCCGACACATATTGAAATAGATGCAGGGACTTATGGAATTGAAAAGGATTCTGTAATTTTACTGGAACAACTTCGAACTATAGATAAAAGAAGGCTGAAAGATAAGGTATGCCATCTGGATGAGGCAATGCTTGATAAAGTCAATCACGCACTTGAAATCAGCCTTGAACTTACTTTTTAGAGTCTGTCTGAAAAATATTTCCTGCATCGCGTAGCGTGTTACTGGGCACGGAGTGAACAGTAACTGATTTTTTAAACACGTTCTGATATCTTGACGATTAATTGAGAAAGTGATATATTTTACCAGTAACTACGCGTATTCAATACAGAGGAGACTGATCAATACAATGGAAGATGGCAGTAGTATGCCCCTCTGGGGCTTGTTTGTCTTACTATCGTTGCTGTGGCTGAATGGTATCTTTTATGGATTTGCTGCGGCACTGAGAAATATAAGTGAGAATGATACACAGAAGAGAGCAGATGAGGGCGATAAGAAAGCGCAGATGCTTATGGCATTGATCGATAAGCCAACGCAGTTCATCAATGCGATTCCTTTGATCGTAATGGCGTGTGGTATTTGCTTTGGTACGTTCCTTGTTCCATGGGCAGTAGAGGCATTTCACCCGTACATAAAGCATGTACCGGCATTGATCCTGGTGATGGCATTGAGTGTGATTCTGCTTGCGGGAATTGGGATTCTGACTTTTCGCCGGGTTGGTACGTATCATCCGGATACTTATGCGTACAGATATCTGAACCTGGTACATTTCTGGGTGAATCTGCTGAAACCTTTTACGGTATTTATTACCTGGATAGCGAGACTGGCAGCAGTGCCGTTTGGCGTGGAAATAGACCGTAAGGAATCTGCTGTGACAGAGGAAGAGATCATTTCTATCGTAGATGAGGCCCATGAACAGGGTGTCATTGAAGAGAACGAGGCAGAGATGATTCAGAATATCATGTCTTTTAATGAGACAGAAGCGCATGATATTATGACTCACAGAAAGAATGTTGTAGCTTTTGATGAAGAGATTCTGCTTAAAAACATGATCGATACGATGCTGGAGGAGGGAAATTCCCGTTATCCGGTATATGAGGAAAATATTGACAATATTAAGGGAATCGTTCATTATAAAGATGCACTCAAATTCATGACACAGAATCCATGGGCGAAATTTAAACCGCTGAAAGAGCTGCCGGGGATTATCAGGCAGGCTTCGCTCATTCCTGAGACAAGAGGAATCGGAGATCTTTTTCATACCATGCAGGCCAAGAAGATTCATATGGCTGTTGTTGTGGATGAATATGGACAGACAGCAGGTATTGTCACTATGGAGGATATTCTGGAAGAAATCGTCGGGGATATTCTGGATGAATATGATGAGGATGAGATCACGATTCGTGCGCAGAAAGACAACAGTCTGATCGTTGACGGGCTTGCATATCTGGAAGATGTGGAAGAGGAATTGGAGGCTGATTTCGGAGACACAGAGTTTGAGACATTAAATGGTTATCTTACGAATATTCTGGGACATATTCCTACAGACAAGGATATTGATACGACCATAAAAGCGATTGGATACTGTTTTACTATCTTGTCTATCGGCAATAAGACGATCGGCAAAGTCAGGGTAGAACGGGATAAATAAATGCTATTGTCCACAGCGTGGGCAGTAATAAACAAATTATTTTAACAAAAGGAGAAAGAAAGATGTCAGGACATTCAAAATTTGCAAACATTAAACATAAGAAAGAGAAAAACGATGCAAAGAAAGGTAAGATCTTTACAGTAATCGGACGTGAGCTGGTTATGGCTGTTAAAGCAGGTGGTCCGGATCCGAACAACAACAGCAAGCTTCGTGATGTAATCGCAAAGGCAAAAGCTAATAACATGCCAAACGATACAATCGAACGTGGTATCAAGAAAGCAGCAGGTGCTGATTCTGCAGATAGCTATGAGAAAGCTGTATATGAAGGATATGGTCCGAACGGTGTTGCTATCATCGTTGAGACTCTGACAGATAACAAAAACCGTACAGCAGGTAATGTTCGTAACGCATTTACAAAAGGTAACGGAAGCATCGGAACTCAGGGATGTGTATCTTACATGTTCGATCAGAAAGGCCAGATCATCATCGATAAAGAAGAGTGTGAGATGGATGCTGATGAACTGATGATGCTCGCTCTGGATGCAGGTGCAGAGGACTTTAATGAGGAAGAAGACAGCTACGAAGTTCTTACAGCACCGGATGATTTCAGTGCAGTACGTGAAGCTATCGAGAATGCAGGAGCACCAATCGCAGAAGCACAGGTTGCTATGATTCCTCAGACATATGTAGATCTGACAGACGAGCAGGCTCTTAAAGATCTTCAGAGAACACTGGATCTCTTAGATGAAGATGACGATGTAACAGACGTTTGGACAAACTGGAACGAATGATTTAACCAGATTAGGTAAGCAGCGAAAGCGGATTGTGAATATCCGTTTGACAGAAAACAGAATAATATTTTGCAAATGATACATAATACCTCCAGGAGAATAATCTTGGAGGTATTTTTATGCGTGATATTATGATGAATAAAAGAAACCCGGAAATGCAGGATGGAGAAATGGACGTTCTGGAACAGTATGCAGAAATGTGCAGATATCAGAATAAACAGAGAGGGAAATCAGAAGAGGATTCACTTGTGAATGAAGAGGAAAACGAAAACGGTGAAAATAAATCAAAAACAGAGAATGCGGAAAAAGAGAAGAATTTAGAAAAAGAAGACACACAGAACGAACAGATCAAAGAGATGGGACAGGTGGTTCTGGATAGCAATTCCAGAAAACATAAAGTGGAACTTCTGACGATCATCGGAGAAGTGGAGGGGCATGAATCTGCACCATCCCATTCAAAGACAACCAAGTATGAGCATGTACTGCCGAAGCTTGCGATTATCGAGGATGATGAAGAGATAGAAGGATTGTTAATTCTGTTAAATACGGTAGGAGGAGATGTGGAGGCAGGGCTTGCCATTGCAGAAATGATTGCATCGCTGAGCATTCCTACGGTATCTCTGGTTCTTGGCGGAGGCCATTCGATTGGTGTTCCGATGGCTGTTTCGGCGGACTATTCTTTTGTAGTGCCAAGTGCGACCATGGTGATTCACCCGGTGCGTTCCAGCGGGATGTTTATCGGAGTGGCACAAACTTATCGGAATATGGAAAAAATCCAGGACCGAATCACCACATTTATTTCTAAACATTCCAGGGCATCCCAGGAACGTCTGGAAGAACTGATGCTGGATACAACTCAGCTTGTAAAGGATGTAGGAACGATGTTAGAGGGAAAGGAGGCAGTACAGGAAGGGCTGATCGATGAGGTTGGCGGGATTAAGGAAGCATTGGCAAAACTGTATGAAATGATAGAAAAAAAGAATAGACAATAGAAGATGTTCAAAAAGATGTAATAAGATTTGATATTAAAAGATAGACTTATATAGTCTGAAAATATTGCTTAATACAGAGAAACAAGCCAGATGTTGAGACAATACAGAGAATTTATTTTGAAAAGATAAAAATTTCTTATGCATGTTTTAAATCAACTCTTGCCATATGTCAGATTTTGGCGTATTATTATTAGAGGTTTATTATTTGCGAGGAGGAAAACCATGTATAAGATTTTAAAAGCTGAGACACTGGCAGCTAAGATCCATCTTATGGTTGTACACGCACCGCGTGTTGCAAGCCATTGTCAGCCAGGACAATTTATTATTGTGAAGATGGACGAGAAGGGCGAGAGAATCCCGCTTACTATCTGTGATTATGATCGTGAGGAAGGAACAATTACAATTGTGTTCCAGGAGGTCGGCGCATCTACTATTAAGATGTCTGAATTAAAAGCAGGAGATTCTTTCCGTGACTTTGTAGGACCTCTTGGATGTCCATCCGAGTTCGTTAACGAAGATATCGAAGAATTAAAGAAAAAGAAACTGGTATTCGTTGCCGGAGGTGTTGGTACAGCACCTGTATATCCACAGGTTAAATGGCTGCACGAGCATGGAATCACAGCAGATGTTATCCTTGGTTCCAAGACAAAGAATATGGTAATCCTTGAGAAAGAACTTGCTTCCGTATCTAATCTGTATGTTACAACAGATGATGGCTCTTATGGTCGTTCCGGTATGGTTACCAAGACTCTTGAGGATCTGGTAACAAATGAAGGCAAACAGTATGATGTCTGTGTTGCTATCGGACCAATGATCATGATGAAATTTGTCTGTCTTCTTACTAAGAAACTTGGCATTCATACAATTGTCAGCATGAATCCGATCATGGTTGACGGAACTGGTATGTGTGGAGCATGCCGCCTTCAGGTTGGCGATGAGATCAAATTTGCCTGCGTAGACGGACCGGAATTCGACGGACATCTCGTTGATTTCGATCAGGCTATGAAGAGAAGCCAGATGTACAAGACCGAAGAAGGCCGTGCATTACTGAAGCTTCAGGAAGGCGATACCCACCACGGTGGATGCGGACAGTGCGGAGGTGACAAGTAATGGCAGATGCAAAGATGTTAAAGAAAGTTCCTGTAAGAGAGCAGGATCCGAAGGTACGTGCAACAAATTTTGAAGAAGTTTGTCTTGGATACAATCAGGAAGAAGCAATGGAAGAAGCACAGAGATGCTTAGGCTGCAAGAAACCGAAATGTGTAGAAGGCTGCCCTGTATCCATCAACATTCCTGGATTTATTGAACAGATCAAAGAAGGCAAGATTGAGGAAGCGTATAAAGTAATCGGATTATCTTCCGCACTTCCGGCTATCTGCGGACGTGTATGTCCTCAGGAATCACAGTGCGAAGGTAAATGTATCCGTGGCGTTAAAGGTGAAGCCGTTTCTATCGGTAAACTGGAGAGATTTGTCGCTGACTATGCCCTGGAACATGACATCAAACCGGCAGGAGCAGAAGTTAAGAACGGACATAAAGTTGCAGTTATCGGCTCTGGTCCTTCCGGACTTACCTGTGCAGGTGACCTTGCGAAAGCAGGATATGATGTAACTGTATTCGAAGCTCTTCATGAACTTGGCGGTGTTCTTGTTTACGGTATTCCGGAATTCCGTCTTCCGAAACAGAAAGTTGTTAAGAAAGAGATTGAGAAAGTTAAAGAATTAGGTGTTAAATTTGAGACTAACGTAGTAATCGGTAAATCCACAACAATCGATCAGCTGATCGAGGATGAAGGATTTGAAGCTGTATTTATCGGATCAGGTGCAGGTCTTCCAATGTTTATGGGCATCCCGGGAGAGAATGCAAGTGGTGTATTCTCTGCTAACGAGTACCTTACAAGAAGCAACCTGATGAAAGCTTTCGATGAGTCTTATGATACACCGATCGCAGCCGGCAAGAAAGTTGCAGTTGTAGGTGGCGGTAACGTTGCTATGGATGCTGCAAGAACAGCTTTAAGACTTGGCGCTGAAGTACATATCGTATACAGAAGAAGTGAAGCAGAGCTTCCTGCACGAGCAGAAGAAGTTCATCACGCTAAAGAAGAAGGAATCATCTTTGATCTTCTTACTAACCCGAAGGAAATCCTTGTTGATGAAAATGGTCATGTAAAAGGTATGAAGGTTGTTAAGATGGAACTTGGTGAGCCGGATGCTTCAGGAAGAAGACGCCCGGTTGAGATTCCAGGATCTGAATATGACATGGATGTAGATACAGTTATCATGTCCCTTGGTACTTCACCAAACCCACTGATCTCTTCCACAACAAAAGGTCTTGAGATCAACAAGAGAAGATGTATCGTCGCCGAAGAAGAAACAGGTAAGACATCCAAAGACGGCGTATATGCCGGTGGTGATGCTGTTACAGGTGCAGCTACAGTTATCCTTGCTATGGGTGCAGGTAAAGCTGGTGCCAGAGGTATCGACGAATATCTTAAAAATAAATAATTGAGAATTTATTAAGAAATTCTCTTGAATGTCCAAACGCAGGGCTCTCTGGCTGGTTTTTCAGTCAGGGGGCTTTTTGGTTGTAAACTATCTTTAAATGTGCTATAATAAATATAATTGTCGGGAAAGAGTTACTGTTTATTTATGCATGTAGTAGCAAAAGACATACAGTATAAATCAGTTGCTGAGAACGGGATAAGCAGCAATGAACAAACTAATCGATGAATAATTAGTGTATCTTCGTATTTGGTGTAAGGAACAGTGTATCTGCGAAATGATGTACTAAGGAACATCGGGAAACGGAAAAAGGATCAGTTTATGATAGTTGTATATTTAATTTTGCTGGCTGTTATTCAGGCAGTGGTGGAATTTCTTCCTGTCAGCAGTATGGGACATCTGTGCGCACTGGAACAGCTTATGGGAATAAATCATGGAACAGGCTTGCTGCTGGAAGCGATACTCCATCTGGGGACTGCTGCTGCAATTATATTTTTGTTTCGGAAAGATTTAAAGAAGATAGCTCTGGAACTTTTGGGAATGTTTATGGATCTTATCGGGAATCTGAATATTTATATCTATAACAAAAGAACCGGTAAGAATCTGAATTATGCAAGAATCGTGACGGGAACATATCGGAAATTAGGGGCACTTCTTGTTATTTCAATGATTCCAACAGCACTTCTGGGATTCACAGGAAGGAGACTGGCGCTTTTGGCGGCTGATTCGCCAATCGTTCCGGGAATTGGATTTTTACTTACGGGAGTACTGCTTCTGGTAACTGATCTGAATAAGTCCGGTGGAAAAAAAGGTCCGAAAGAGGCTTCTTATGACAGCGCCATGTGGATTGGTATCTGTCAGGGACTTGCGGTTTTTCCGGGCATTTCAAGAATGGGACTTACATTATGCGCTGCACTTTTATGTGGATATAATCGTAAATTTGCGGTGCGTTTTTCAGTGTTTATGAACCTTCCTGCAATCGTAGGCGCTTTTTTTACTGAGATAGGAAATTTCGGTGCTTCTGAGATGACAGTTGGACTTGGTTTTGCGTATGTATTTGCAATGGTTATTGCAGGATTTGTGGGCTGTCTTGTGATACGAAGTACGGTTGCGATGGCTCAGAATATGAAACTGCGTTATTTTGCATATTATTCATTTGCGGTCGGTATTATTACACTGGCATTGAATTTTGTTCTATAAGGGCCAGTATACTAATAAGGTGATTTCTAGGATATGAGGCCGGGAGTATCGGAGGTTTCAGGTATGTACGGCAAACGAAGGAATTATTCGTGAGAGATATAAAAGAGAATTAAGGAGGGAAGCCTTATAATGGCAGCATCAAAGAGTAAGAATACCGGACGTTCGGGGAAAGGTACAAAAAATACAAGGAATGCGAAAAAGCCGACGGCTATGGAGCAGGAAGTAGGTAAATTTCAGACAGAGATTATAATATTTGTGATCCTGGCAGCATGCGTGATTCTGATGGCAAGCAATTTTGGCGTGGGAGGTTTTGTAGGAGATGCGATCAGTAACTTCTGTTTTGGACTGATGGGCCTGATGGCATATTTATTTCCAATCGTGTTCTTTTTAGAAGCGGCTTTTATTCTGATCAACAGGACGAATCGTCTGGCATATAAGAAACTTGCGGCAGCATTTGTAATGTTTTTATTTATGTGCGGAGCTGCACAGCTTCTTACGGATGGCTATATGAAAAGCACGACTTTGCTGGATTACTTTTCATTAAGCGCGGATTATAAAACTGGAGGCGGACTGATTGGTGGAGCAATCTGTATTTCAATCACATCTGCATTTGGTACGATTGGTGGTTATGTTATCATTATTCTGGCGTTTGTTGTCTGCATGATCATTATTACACAGCGTTCGCTGCTGGATTTTATAACTATGATCGTTATAAAGATATGTGATTTTGTAAAAGAGGGACATACACGATATGTTCAGGGACAGCCTGAGCGTGCGATGCGCAGGGAGGAGCGTGCCCGTGAACGCCAGCTTATGCGTGAAGAAAGACGTGAAGAACGAATCCGCAGACTGGAAGAGGAGATCGGAGATGATGAGATTTCAGATGATGATTTCCTTCTTGATCCGGCTGAAGCGAAAAAAATGAAAAAAGGTGGATTTCTTGAAGGTACCAAACTGACAGGATATCCGGAGGAGAAACCGAAGAAAAAGAAAAAAAGAATCAGTGAAGAAGAAAAGACGGTATCAAGAGCATCGGAAATGTCAGCAGAAGATGCAGGTACTGATACAGCTCATGAGAATATAAATCAGGAGCAGGATGAAACTGCGACAAAATATATGAGTTCCCCGATGAATTTTGAAATTCACAGAGCTGATACTACATCAGATATATACGAAAATGAGAATATTCCTCAGGAAGAAGATTTATTTGCTGAGAAAGAAGAGGCTTACGCAGACACTGTTTCCAGGTCTTCTGAACAAGCGAAAGTGCCGGAGGATGTGCCCCCTTTTCAGGAGGAGAAGGCACCACGGCAGCCTTCGAGGAACCCTAAATCTTCTCAGAAAGAGATCCAGAGCGGAATTGTAAATATTCAGCATGAGATTATCCAGCAGGAAGAAGCCGTAAAAAAAGAATACAAATTTCCTACATTAAATCTTCTTAAAAAAGGAAGCAATAAATCACAGGGAGATTCTGATGCATATCTGCGTAAAACAGCACAGAAGCTTCAGGAAGTATTACATAACTTCGGAGTAAATGTGACAGTGATGAATGTAAGCTGCGGCCCTACGGTTACCCGCTATGAGCTCCAGCCGGAGATGGGAGTGAAGGTCAGCAAGATCGTTGGTCTTGCAGATGACATCAAGCTTAACCTTGCAACTCCTGATATCCGTATTGAGGCACCGATTCCGGGAAAGGCAGCAGTAGGAATTGAGGTTCCGAATAAAGAGAACAGTACGGTTATGCTCAGAGATCTGCTTCAGTCAGAAGAATTCCAGAAAGCGAAATCCAAGCTATCTTTTGCTGTAGGTAAGGATATTGCAGGAAAGACAGTTGTAACGGATATTGCGAAGATGCCGCATCTTCTGATCGCCGGTGCAACAGGTTCCGGTAAATCCGTATGTATCAATACTTTGATCATCAGTATTTTATATAAAGCGAAACCTGAAGAAGTAAAGCTTATTATGATTGACCCTAAAGTAGTAGAACTTAGTGTTTATAATGGAATTCCGCACCTGTTTATTCCGGTCGTAACAGATCCGAAAAAAGCGGCAGGAGCTTTAAACTGGGCGGTACAGGAGATGACAAATCGTTACAATACTTTCGCAGAGTATGGTGTGCGTAATCTGGATGAATATAACAGAAAAGCAGAACAGATCAAGGAGGCAGGAGCGGAAGAAGAACCGGTGAAGATGCCTCAGATCGTAATCATTGTGGACGAGCTTGCAGACCTTATGATGGTTGCACCGGGTGAGGTGGAAGATGCGATCTGCCGTCTGGCTCAGCTTGCGCGTGCTGCCGGTATTCATCTGATCATTGCGACACAGAGACCATCTGTAAACGTTATTACCGGTCTGATCAAGGCGAACATGCCTTCTCGAATTGCTTTTTCTGTATCCTCTGGTGTCGATTCCAGAACAATCCTGGATATGAATGGGGCAGAGAAACTTCTTGGAAAAGGTGATATGCTCTTTTATCCGCAGGGATATCAGAAACCGGCGAGACTTCAGGGAGCGTTTGTTTCTGATGATGAAGTCAGTGCGGTGGTTGAGTTTCTTGCAGATAAGAATCCGGGAGTACAATATAACCAGCAGATTGAGCAGCAGGTGAACTCTCCTGTAACAGCAGCAGGAATGTCTGGTGATGACAGGGATGTACATTTCGAGGAAGCTGGTAAGTTTATCATTGAAAAAGAGAAAGCTTCCATTGGCATGCTTCAGAGAATGTTTAAAATTGGCTTTAATCGTGCTGCCAGAATTATGGATCAGCTTTGCGATGCAGGTGTAGTTGGTCCGGAAGAAGGGACTAAACCGAGAAAAGTTCTTATGTCTATGGAAGAATTTCAGAATTATCTTGAGAACCAGTAAGTGAGGACTGCCTATGAAATGTCCGAAATGTCACAAAGAAGTGGAGAAGGGGTCTTTGTATTGCCCGTATTGTCTTGCAGAGATACCTTGGGTAAAAGAGTTTGATTCTGTAGAAACACTTATGAAGAAAGAACAGCAGAATCGTCCGCCACAGAAGAAATCCAAGTTTAAATATTTTAATAAATTAAAAAAATGGAAGAGAAAAAAACGATATATCAGACATATCAGTAAAAAACAGCTGATATGTCTTGTGGCATTTGCGGCAATATTGCTGGGGGCACTGTGTTATCGGCAGTTACATTCTTTTTCGGCTTTGTATTCCGGCGCAAAGAGGCAGTATGAACAGCAGAATTATGAAAGGGCATTAAAGATTGCGGAAGATGCCCTTGATTTGAAACCGGAAAGTGAGGCTGCAAATCTCTTGTTGGCGAAGAGTATGGAGAAGCTGGGAGACAGGAAATCAGCAATTCTTGTTTTGAAACCTTTTATACGTAATAAAACTGCCGGAGTGTCATTATACAGGGAATATGTGGAGTTTCTTGTACAGAACGGAAATACTGAGGAAGTAAGAAATGTACTGAAACATGCAAGTAAGGAAGTTCAGGATAAATGCAGTGATTATATCTGCGAAACTCCTGTGTCAAATCCTGCGTCGGGTACTTATGCATCGGTACAGACTCTGGAATTGAGGGCAGATCATGCCCGGATTTATTATACTCTGGATGGAAGTGTACCTACAAAAGACAGTGCGTTGTATACAGAGCCGATTACTTTGAGAGAGGGAACGACAGAAGTTAAAGCGATTGGTGTGAATGATAAAGGCATTGAGAGTGATATGATCTACAGAAAATATGTGATTGTTCTGAAGACACCAGATGCACCAGAGGTAACACCAAAGTCCGGCGATTATGATAAGAAAACCAAAATAAAAGTGACTGTGCCGGATGGATGTAAGGCATATTACGCGTTTGATTCTCAGCCGGATATTAACAGTACACTTTATGAACAGCCAATATCCATGCCTGTTGGATATCATAAATTAAATGTGATTCTTGTAGCTGCCAATGGTAAGGTCAGTAAGGTGACTACGATGGAGTATTATCTGCAATATTAGTGGCTGTTTATTTGGGATTAGAATATATCGGATTACTGTTCGCAGGCAATATCCCGCGAAGTGGACAGTAACTTTGTTGACACATTAGAAATAAGGAAGATTAAATAATGGAAATCCGTATTATTACAGTTGGAAAGATTAAAGAGAAATATTTATCTGATGGAATTGCAGAATATGCGAAACGACTCAGCAGATACTGTAAACTGACTTTTTGTCAGGTAGCCGATGAGAAAACACCTGATAAGGCATCGGAAGCATTAAATATACAGATCAAAGATACAGAGGGAGAGCGTCTGATGAAGCATATCCGGGAACAGGATTATGTGATCGCGCTGGCGATTGATGGAAAAATGCTGGATTCGGTAGAGCTTTCTGAAAAGATTGAAAAACTGGGGGTTTCTGGTATCAGCTCCATTGCTTTTGTAATCGGCGGATCACTGGGATTAAGCGACAGGGTGTTAAAACGTGCGGATTATAAGCTGAGTTTTTCAAAGATGACATTTCCTCATCAGTTGATGCAGATGATTCTTCTGGAACAGATATACAGAAGTTACCGCATCATGAACCATGAGCCATATCACAAATAAATGCGGGATTTCTGCGGATGGTGAATATCTGATAGGATATTATAATGATGTTAAGTTCAAAAGTCTTATCGTGCAAGCACGAACGACTTTCTGATCTTTTGATCCTGACATCTTATAATATGAGTGCTGCACAATACGAATATAAAATGAAAGAAGACAAAAGACATGAACACAGAAAAATTTGAAGAGTTTATTTCGCAATATCCCATTTTTGAATATCGTTTGCTTGATACAAAGGATATCGGAGTAGAAGAGCGCGTGCGTACGATCTGCAGAGAAGAATGTGAGCGTTATGATTCTACCTGGGCCTGTCCGCCGGCAGTGGGTACTTTAGAGGAATGTGAAAAGAAAATAAGAAGTTTTCCACAGGCTGTTTTCTTTTCCAGTGTGGCGGAAGTTTCGGATATTATGAATATGGAAGAAATGTTATCTACCAGACATGCGCACGAAGATCTGACCACAGAGGTGGGAAAATACCTGAACAGGGAAGGATATGAGACATATATCCTTTCGACAGAATCCTGCGATATCTGTGAAAAATGCGCATACAAGGAAGGAAAACCCTGCAGGCATCCAGAGCGGATGCATCCATGTCTGGAGAGCCATGGCGTGGTAGTAAATGAGATCGTAGAGCGCGAATCTATGGAATATAATCTTGGAGGAAATACCATTCTGTGGTTTTCTATGGTTCTGTTTCGTTAAACTGGAATTTGTATAATCTCTCCGGCATAGACTGATACTAAAAGCCGGAGGGATTTTTTTATGGGAAAATTGGGACGGTGGAAGGAACAGATGGTATCAGCGTTAGAGATTCCTCCTGATCTGGCATATAGTGAAACGATTATTACTATGACTGGTTCAATGGAAATTCTCATTGAGAATTATAAGTCTATTTCCAGATATACACCTACAGAAATTGTAGTCCGGTCTCTTCGGGGAAAGGTAAGCATCTGTGGAAAAAATCTGGAGATTCTCTGGTATACTTCCAGCGCAATGAAGGTGACCGGGAATATCTCAGGTATTTATCCAAAGAAGCAGATGACATAAAAATCAGGTGGTGGGAATGGAAAAAATCCTGAAATTAATATATGGTTACATAATCATTCTTGTGAGAGGAGAATATCCGGAACGCTTTTTAAATCTCTGCAGAAGCAGAAAGATTTATATGGAGAAAATACAGTACAAAAATAATGATCAGGTTACTGCTCAAATGCGGGCAGGAGATTTCTGGCGCTTAAGACCGGTTCGGAGTAAAACAGGTGTACATATTCAGATTATACAAAAACGGGGAATGCCCTTCTTTTTTTTCGCAAATAAAAAAAGAAAAGCTTTTTTTGCAGGAATGCTTCTTGGATGTGTTCTGATATTTTTTATGACGGGGAGAATCTGGAATATTCATATAGAGGGAAATGTCCGAAACGGTACAGGAGAGATACTGGATTTCCTTGATGAACAGGGTATCGTTCACGGAATGGCGAAAAAGAAAGTGAATTGTTCTGAGCTTGCGGCAGCAGTACGAAGAAAATTCACAGAAACTACATGGGTATCTGCAAGGATAGAAGGAACCCGTCTGATTCTCGAACTTCAGGAGGGAATTACTGAAAAAGAAGATTCTGCGGATACAAGTCCTTGTGACTTGATCGCAGATAAAGAAGGGATAATTACGGATATGATCGTTCGTTGTGGAGTACCTGTGAAGAACCCTGGGGATGTATGTAAAAAGGGGGAACTTCTGGTATCCGGAGAACTTCATATTATGAATGACAACCAGGAAATCGTGAGAAATGAATATGTTCATGCAGATGCAGACATTTTTATTTCCAGACAGATTTCATATTATCAGGAATTTTCAATGAAGCATCCGGTGGAAAAACCAGCTGGAAAAATAAAACGTGGATTATACTTTCGCATAGGACAATGGTATCTTGGATTATACGGACCGGTGGTTCAAAGTCAGCGATGTGTTACGGAGGAAGAACCTCTGCATATTACAGAAAATTTTCTGCTGCCTGTATGGATCGGACGGGCAAAAGTTGTAAATTATGAATCAAAAGAAGAAACTTATACGCCGGAAGCGGCCAATGGGGAGGCTGCACAGCAATTACAAAAATACGAGAAAAAACTTCTGGAAGATAATGTGAAGATTTTAAAAACTAATATAACAACCAGAATTACCGGACAGTCTTGCATTACGAGGGGAACCATACAAGTCGTAGAACAGATTGGTAAAGAACAGGTGATAAAGGAGAAAGATACAAAAATCCGGTGAGGGAGTTTGACCTGTAAACAGGATTACTGTTCACTTCGTTCTCAGTAACATGCTTCGCGATGCACAGAATTTATGCTGATCGCATAAATTCGCGCCGTATGTCTCGGGATTTTGGCATTTTCATGCCAAAACACCTCGCGGGATAGTGTCGTGTGAACAGTAACTAAACAGGTTCTATGCTATATTGACGATAAATGCCGACACAGAAACTTCACAAAATAATAGGTAAATGAGGGAAGTTTTTATTTAAAAACTTGCAAGGAGGTGTTACAATAGACACATCTGGTTCTTTCGCGGGCAACAGCCCAGGCGAATGGTAATCCAGAATTATGTACATGAAAGGACATCACAGGATGGCTGGTAACATTATTGAATTACACACAGAAGTGCCTGCTGATCTGGAATCAAATGTATTTGGCCAGTTTGACGAGCATCTTAAACTGATTGAGAGAACACTGAACGTAACGGTGATTTCCAGAGACGGAATTCTTAAGATACTTGGCAATGAACAGAGCGCATCTTCTGCGAAGAAATTAATAGAAGAGCTTGTGGTGCTTGCAAAGAGAGGCAACACGATCACAAGACAGAACATAAATTATGCTCTTTCTCTGGCAATGGAGCAGAGAAATGAGGTTCTTACTGAGATAGATAAAGATTTTATATGCAATACGATTCAGGGAAGACCTATTAAACCGAAGACACTTGGACAGAAGGATTATGTAGAACAGATTCGTAAGAAGATGATTGTCTTTGGCGTAGGTCCTGCCGGTACAGGTAAAACTTATCTGGCAATGGCGATGGCGGTAACTGCTTTCAGAAACGAGGAGGTCAGCAGAATTATTCTGACACGTCCGGCAATCGAAGCAGGAGAGAAGCTGGGCTTTCTCCCGGGAGATCTTCAGAGCAAGGTCGATCCATACCTAAGACCGCTTTATGATGCATTGTATCAGATCATGGGAGCTGACAGCTTTGCCAGGAATATGGAACGTGGTCTGATTGAAGTAGCACCTCTTGCCTATATGCGAGGACGTACACTTGATAATGCATTTATCATCCTTGATGAGGCGCAGAATACGACTCCTGCACAGATGAAAATGTTCCTGACGCGTATAGGATTCGGTTCTAAAGTAATCATTACAGGAGATGCTTCCCAGAAGGACCTTCCAAGAGATGCTACGTCAGGACTTGATGTAGCAATGAAAGTACTGAAGAAAATAGATGATATTGGTTTTTGTCAGCTTACCAGCAAAGACGTTGTCCGTCATCCGCTGGTACAGCAGATCGTTCAGGCGTATGATGATTATGAAAAGAAACAAAAGCCTGAAAGACCGGCAAGACGCAGAAACGGGGGAAATGAACGATGAATATGCAGATCGATTATGAGACAGACCGGGAACTGGGAATCGATTATGAGACTCTGGCAGTAAAAGTAGCCGATAAGGTTCTTGAAATGGAAGAATGTCCCTATGAGGCGCAGGTGAACCTGGTGCTTACAGATAATGAGGAGATTAAGAGAGTTAACACAGAGTTTCGTGATATTGAGAGGGCGACAGATGTACTTTCTTTTCCCATGATTCCTTTTGAGACACCGGCAGGATATGAAATCGTAGAAGAAGATGAATCCTATTTTGACCTTGACACCGATGAACTCCTTTTGGGAGACATTATGATTTCAGTGGATAAGGTGTTTGCACAGGCAGAGGAATACGGACACAGCGTAACCAGAGAGTTCTGTTTCCTGGTGGCGCACAGTATGCTTCACCTTCTTGGATATGATCATATGACATCTGAAGAAGCGACTGTTATGGAAGCGAAACAGGCAAAAGCGCTGGATGAACTTGGAATTACTCGTTAGAGAGCGTAAAAAATTAAGGTTATATAAATGGAGTAACAAAAGAATGAATTACCGGGAAAGACTTAAGAATAAAAAACGTATTGTAATCAAAATTGGTTCCTCTTCCCTGACACATCCGGAGACAGGCAGACTGAACCTCCGCAAGCTGGAAGTTCTTGCAAGAGAACTCAGTGATCTGCGTAATCAGGGAAAAGATGTAATTCTTGTTTCTTCAGGTGCTATTGCAACAGGTGTTGCCGCACTTGGAATGAAAGAAAAGCCGACGGAACTTAAAGGAAAGCAGGCCTGTGCGGCAGTAGGACAGGCCAGACTGATGATGATCTATCAGAAACTTTTTTCAGAGTATAATCAGCCATCTGCACAGATTCTGATGACCAAAAATACGATGGTAAATAATATCAACAGAAAGAATGCGCAGAATACCTTTAATGAATTGCTGAGTCTGGGAGTTATCCCTATTGTAAATGAGAACGACTCTATTTCTACCTATGAGCTTCAGAACCTGGAGAAATTCGGTGATAATGATACACTGTCGGCAGTGGTTGCAGCTCTTGTTCAGGCTGATCTGCTGATTTTGTTATCTGATATCGACGGACTTTTTACAGATGATCCGAACACAAACCCGAATGCGAAATTTATTGATGTGGTAGAGAACCTGGATGATAAACTGCTCAACATGGGAAAAGGAACTTCAGGAAGTAAGGTAGGAACCGGAGGAATGGCTACAAAGCTTACTGCTGCACAGATTGCATCAGCAGCAGGCGTGGATATGGTAATTGCAAATGGAGCAGATTTCCATATCATCCATAAGATTACAGAAGGACGTAATTACGGCACACTGTTTGTAAGCCAGTCCAAAGAGGAAGTTTACCTGATCGATATTATTGACAGACTGTTGTAAGAGGTCTACAAACAGGATACTTTCTTGTGAAATAAAGAAATTAAATATATAGCTAAGAAATGGAGAAATACTATGGAAGTCGAAAAGATTGACCGTATTAATGCACTTGCACATAAAGCGAAGAGCGTAGGACTTACAGAAGAAGAGAAAAAAGAGAGAGATCTGCTCCGTAAGGAGTATCTGGCATCTGTCCGCATGAATCTGCGTTCTCAGCTTGATAATATTGATGTAAAACAGGAAGATGGAAGTATCGTTAATCTGGGTGAGAGATATGGAATCAAAAAAAGACATTAGAAAGAAAATTTTTGCAGAAAGAAAGCTGCGCAGTGATGAGCAGATAAGAACTATGAGTCTTATAATCACCGAAAGAGTGACAGCGCTTCCTGCATTCAAAAACGCCAGTCAGATTCTGGTATATGCAGATTACAATCATGAAGTTGTAACGGAGTATCTTATAAAAGAGGCATGGAAGGCCGGAAAGGAAGTTGCAGTTCCAAAGGTTGTGGAAAAGGATATGGTATTTTATAAACTGACCGATTTTTCACAGCTTGAACCTGGATACTTTGGGATTCCCGAACCGGCATCGGGGGAGATTGTTGAATGGCCAGAGGCTCTTATGATCATGCCAGGCGTGGCTTTTGACAGAGAGAATCACAGGGTTGGATATGGCGGAGGATTTTATGACCGCTATCTTGAGAAGCATCCGCAGCTTGAGCGGGTTGCTGTCGCATTTTCTTTTCAGATGTTGCCGGAGGTTCCGACAGAACCTACAGATATCTGCCCGCAGATCGTGGTAACAGAAGAGGAGACATGCTATCTTACTGACTGAAAGGAGACCGGGACATGAATGAGATGCTGAATCGCCTTGGCATGAATGCAAAGGCAGCCGAAACAGAAATGAGAAATCTTTCCACAAACAAGAAGAATGAAGTGCTTCTTGCAGTGGCAGACAGACTGGTAAAAGATGCGCAGACATTGATCAGTGCCAATGCACTGGATGTAGAAGAAGGAAAACGTAATCATATGCCAGAGGGACTTATTGACAGACTTCTCCTTACAGAGAGCAGAATTGAAGGAATGGCAGAGGGGCTGCGACAGGTTTCTGCTCTGGAAGATCCGATCGGAGAAGTGCTGGGAATGAAGAAACGTCCGAATGGGTTACTTATCGGACAGAAAAGAGTACCGCTTGGCGTAATTGGAATTATCTACGAGGCAAGACCAAATGTGACAGCGGATGCATTTGCGTTATGCTTTAAGACAGGTAATGTAGTGATTTTAAAAGGCGGAAGCGATGCAATCCATTCAAATGAAGCAATCGTAAACTGCATCAGAGAAACTCTGAAAGAGCAGGGAGTGACAGAGAATGCAATTCAGCTTATTTCTGACACTTCAAGAGAGACAGCGGCTGAATTTATGAAGATGAATCAATATGTGGATGTGCTTATCCCACGTGGAGGACGAGGCCTGATCAAAGCGGTAGTAGAACAGAGTACCATTCCTGTTATTGAGACAGGTACAGGTAACTGTCATACGTATGTAGATGAGACAGCAGATCTGCAGATGGCGGAAAACATTATTATTAATGCAAAAACTCAGAGAGTTGGTGTATGCAATGCCTGCGAGTCCGTTCTTGTACATAAAGATATCAAAGATGCATTTCTTCCTGTCCTTGCGAAACGCCTTCAGGAGAAACATGTGGAAATCCGTGCAGATGAAGCGGCATATGATCTGATTCCGGGAGCGGTACATGCTACAGAAGAGGATTGGGGAAAGGAATATCTGGATTATATTCTTTCAATCAAAGTGGTTTCTTCTGTGGAAGAGGCAATTGCTCATATTAATAAGTATAATACCAAGCATTCAGAGGCTATTATCACAAATAATTATGAGCATGCACAGAAGTTCCTGGACGAAGTGGATGCGGCAGCGGTTTATGTGAATGCTTCTACACGATTTACGGATGGCTTTGAGTTTGGCTTTGGAGCAGAGATTGGTATCAGTACGCAGAAGCTTCATGCGAGAGGACCGATGGGACTGCAGGCTCTGACCACAACGAAATATATTATTTATGGAAATGGACAGGTGCGTCCATAGCCAACAGCAACATTGATTTTTTCTGAAAGATGTGATATACTTCATCTCAGATTTGGGGTTACCACCTGCTTCCCGGGAGGAAAGAAGGATAGCAGGCAGTAACAGATTTGATTATAAACTCATTCACGGGAGGACATAAAATGAGAAAAAAACAACTTTTTGCTTTATTAATGGCAAGTGCATTGTCCGTGGGAATGGCACCGACAGCCGCATTTGCAGCAGCAGATACAGCAGTGGAAGCAGCAAGTGAGGAAGTTTCCGGAGAACTTGATGCAGCAGATACAGAAGCACCGGCAGAAGATCCAGCAGAGACACCAGACGATGAGGCACCAGCCGATGAAACACCGGCGGAAGATCCGGCAGCAGATCCGACAGAGACACCAGCTGAGGAAACACCGGCAGAGGAAGAAGAAACCCCTGCACAGGATGAAACAGATGCTCAGGCTGCAGAAGCTGATGCTGCGGCAGCAATCGTAGTTGGTGATCAGTCTTATACAACTCTTGCAGATGCGTTTGCAGCAGTACCGGATACAACAGATCTGACAGGCACACCTACTTATGTTAAAGTAAAAGGTGAGATTGAACTGAATGCTACTGTAGATGTTCCGGCTACTAAGAATATTATGCTGGTTGCAGCGGAAGATACTACAATCAAACGTGCAGCAGGATTCACAGGCAGCATGTTTACTGTAAATGGTGGTAATTTGCAGATGGCAGGTGGTTCTGTAACAGATTCCAATGGAACTGCTATCGGATCCGGCAGTCTGACGGTTGATGGATCTGGTGATGGTGTTACTGGTTCTATTGTAGAGGTTGTAAGCGGTAACTATGGATTAACTGATGATGCAGTTCTGACAGGAAATAAAACAACTGGAAATGCCGGTGCGATCAGTAATACAGCCGATGGTAACGTCTATCTTTTAGGTGGTACGATTACAGGAAACTCTGCTACAACAGGCGGAGCAATTTACAGTGAGGGTGCAGTAAGTATACGCGGAACAGTAAGCGTTACAGGAAATACAGTCATTAATTCTACACCGGAAACTGCAAGTAATGTGGTACTTGATAAAAATGGCATTATTAATGTAAATGGTGCAGTTACAGGTTCTACAATTGGATTAGCTGTTCAAGAAGCTGCGGCAGGAAGAACTGTGGTAAAACTTGCAGACGGCGTTACAGATGTAACACTGTCAGATGTTATCTCTCAGATTACATATGAGGGTGATTCTGCTTACAAACTTGCTGATGATGGTACACTTGTAAGCGCGGCAGAACCGACTCCGACACCGGGTGTGGATATGGTTGTAAAAGGAATTGACATGAAATGGACCGGACATAACAGCGTAGAGGTTACTTTCCAGTCCAATGTAAAAGGTACTTACTATATCGAAACAGTAAAACGTGGTGAAAAAGCACCTACAATCGATACATCCAAAAAAGGCAGTGATATCGATGCTGATACGAATGTAACAAAAAAAGTTACCAAACTTCCGGAGCATGAAGTAGATATTTATGTATGTGTTGTAAGTGAAGATAAAAAGCAGCATGCAGCGGCAGTGTTCAAACCAATTGAAGCAGAACGTCCGTCAGCACCTGCAACTCCTACTCCAACTCCGCCTCATACCGCAGTTGTACCGAATGTAAATGAGAGCGTTGTACAGGGATTTGAGAATGCTCTTGTATTCTATCCAAATACATTCTATGATTTCAAGGTAATTGGAGCAGGTACTCAGAACAACAATCCTGGAGAGGGAGATGTAAGATGGGTTCCGGCAGGATGGAGCATGTCTCAGAATCCGTCAACATGGAATACATCATGGAAGATTGGCGCTAAGAATGGTATCTATACAGATGCAGAGAAAGCGTACACAATCTATATTAAATATAATAAACAGGTGTATAGCGGAACTAACTGGGAAGACACAGATGCTTCAGAGATTCTGTCCTATCAGTTTAAGGCAGCTCCTCTGGCTCAGGCAAGTGTGACACCGGGTGCAGACGGCACAAATGGTAATGGAACAACTTCCGGTGATGGAACAACAGACGGAGGAACTACAGATGTAACACCTACCACATATGCTAATGGCACAAACGGTACATCCAAATCCGCAGTATCCACAGGTGATGAATCACCGATCGGAACTATGTTTGCTCTGGCAGCTGCATCTGTTCTTGCTGGTGGATATGTGCTTGTAAGAAGACGTAAGAAAGAAATGTAATATCCAGAGAATTGGTAAGGCATTTCATGGATTCAGATAGTCTGAATAGGAAATACGAAATATATAAATATCCGACAGGAAAAATTTTTAAGAGACAGGTCTTAGGATCTGTCTCTTTTCATATATATAGTATAGAGCGCAATCTTTGCGAATGAAAGGAGGATGGCCGGTATGGCAGCAGAACAGTCGGGTACATATGAGAAACTTTATTATGCAATGTGGGAAATCGGACAGAGATATGGAGAGTTTGCACAATTCAGGGTAATCGGAAGAAGTCACGATGACAGGATGATTCCCATGCTGGAAATAGGAAAAGGTGACAGATGTATTTTCTGCCTGAGTGGAATAGAAAGTGGAGATGGCAATCTTCCGGAATACTTGTTATCGAATATAAAAGAGTATTGCGTGGCCTATGAAAGCAACTGGATTATGGGTGAGAGTTATGAAGTTCAAAGACTTCTGGATAAAGTAAGGATCTGTGCTATTCCGATCCTGAATCCTGACAGTTATGAAATCTCAGAGAAAGGATATGGTGCGATCCGAAATCCGATCTACAGACAAATGTTGAAAATGCAGGATAAACCGGTGGATGATTATGAAAGCAATGCCAGGGGGATTGATCTGCGGAGAAATTTCCCTACAAATTATTATCAGCGCAAAAAAATCAATCAGGAACCTGCCAGTGAAAATGAGACCAGGGCGCTGATCAATATTTTTCAGGAATATTCAAGTGAAGGACTTCTTACCTTCAGTTATTCAAGAGGAAAGATCATTTACTGCAGACAGGAGAAAGGATTTGCCTATAATCAAAGAAATTATCGGCTTGCAAGGCATTTGCAGAAATGTTCAGGATACCGTCTGGAAAAAGGAATCGCCGGAGGTGCAATGACGAGAAAAACAGGGACAAAACCAGATATGGGATCACCGGAACAATTTTATGCGGAAGTGATCCGGCAGCCTTCTATGGCGATTGAAATCCCAGATTACCGTAAGGGAGAAATAGAGGAATTAAGAATGATTCCGTTGGAATATATTTATTCGTTAAACAGTGGTGTGTTTGTAAAATAGCGTTTGACATAAGAGGACAAATTTTGTATGATAAAAAGGACGCCCTGAAGATTACTTTTTATAGAAAGATGAGGAATCAAGAGTGAACAATAATACACAGGAAAGTAAAGTACAATTAGAATATATCAATAAATGCACAGAGATCGTTAAAGAAAAATATGAGAAAGAGCCAGCTTTCTTTATTCAGAATGCTGGATGTCAGATGAATTCCCTGCAGACAGAGACAGTAGCCGGAATCGTAAAACGAATGGGCTATAAAGAAGTATTTAAGGAAGAAGAAGCAGATGTTGTTATCTATAATACCTGCACAGTCCGTGAGAATGCGAACCTGAAGATTTATGGACATCTTGGACATTTAAAGAGCATTAAGAAAAAGAAACCGGAGATGAAGATCGTATTATTTGGATGCATGATGCAGGAACCGGAAGTTATCGAGAAGATTCACAAGGATTATTCTTTTGTAGATCTGGTTTTCGGTACTCACAATTTCCATAAATTCCCGGAACTTTTTTACAGAAGCTTAAATACAGAAGGACAGATCATTGATGTCTGGAAAGAGTCTGATGAGATCGTAGAGGGAATGCCTGCTGATCGTAAATATTCCTTTAAAACAGGTGTAAATATTATGTTTGGCTGCAATAATTTCTGCAGCTATTGCATCGTGCCGTATGTAAGAGGAAGAGAGAAGAGCCGCGAGCCGGAGGCAATCGTGGAAGAAATCAAAGCACTGGTTGCAGATGGTGTGACAGAAGTAATGCTTCTGGGACAGAATGTTAACTCTTATGGTAAGACGCTGGAGCATCCGGTTACTTTTGCGCAGCTTCTGAAGCAGGTAGAGGCGATTGAGGGATTAAAGAGAATCCGTTTCATGACTTCTCATCCGAAGGATCTTTCTGATGAATTGATCCAGACAATGGCTGAGAGCAAGAAAGTGTGCCACCACCTTCACCTGCCGATGCAGTCTGGAAGCAGCCGTATCTTAAAGATTATGAACCGCCGTTATGACAAAGAGAAATATCTGGAACTTGTAAGCAAAATCCGCAAAGCAGTGCCGGACATTTCCCTGACTACAGATATCATCGTAGGATTCCCGGGAGAAACAGAGGAAGATTTCCAGGATACGTTGGATGTGGTTGAGAAATGCGATTTCGATTCTGCATTCACATTCATCTACTCTAAGAGAAGCGGAACACCTGCAGCAAAAATGGAGAATCAGGTACCTGAAGATGTAGTAAAAGATCGTTTTGACCGTCTCCTTGCACTGGTGCAGGAGAAAGGCCGTAAGGCTTCTTCTCGTTTCGAGGGAACCGTGCAGGAGATTCTTGTAGAAGAAGAGAGCAAAGAAAAAGGGATCTTTACAGGAAGAACAGAATACAATCTTCTCGTTCATTTCCCGGGATGTCAGGATCTGATCGGTAAATATGTGAAAGTAAAACTGGACACCTGCAAGGGATTCTACTATTTCGGAACACTTGTAGACTGATTCCGGCAGAAAAACAGGACTATAGAGGGTGGAAGATAAAGTGAAACAAAATAAATACGAAATAGATATGTGCAACGGAACCATCATGGACAAGCTGATTTCGTTTTCATTGCCTTTAATGCTGTCGGGAATTTTACAGCTGATGTTCAATGCTGTAGATATCGTGGTGGTTGGACGATTCAGTGGAAGTCAGTCACTTGCAGCGGTAGGTTCTACCACTGCACTGATTAATGTGTTTACTAACCTGTTTATCGGAATCTCGCTTGGTGCGAATGTACTTGCTGCCCGTTTTTTTGCAGCCGGTAAAAGCAAAGAGATGTCGGATACGGTTCATACTTCGGTAACTCTGGCATTGATCAGTGGTGTGGTTATGGCATTTGTTGGACTGATTTTTTCCCGGGGTGCGTTGGAATTAATGGGGACACCTGCGGATGTAATCGGACAGTCAGCTCTGTACATGAAAATTTATTTTCTTGGTATGCCGTTTTTTATGTTATATAATTATGGAGCAGCAATTTTAAGAGCGGTAGGCGATACGAAAAGGCCATTGATTTTCTTAGTTGTTTCAGGAGTTGTGAATGCCATATTAAACATGATACTTGTGATTATATTTCATCTGGATGTGGCAGGAGTTGCCATTGCTACAGTAATTTCCCAGATGATTTCCTGTATTCTGGTAATCAGATGTTTATGTAATTCGCAGACCAGTTACCAGCTGTATTTTTCGAAACTCAGGATTAATAAGGATTATCTGAAACAGATTTTCCAGGTGGGAATTCCAGCGGGAATCCAGAGCACAGTCATTAATTTTTCCAATGCATTGTTGCAGTCTTCTGTAAATTCTTTTGGATCGATTGCCATGGCGGGATATACAGCAGCCAATAATATTTTTGGATTTCTGTATGTAGCTGTGAACTCTGTTACACAGGCATGTATGAGTTTTACCAGTCAGAATTATGGTGTGCGTAAGTTTAAGCGTATGGATAAAGTTCTGATTGACTGCATCATTATTTCCATGGTTACGGCACTTACACTTGGATGCAGTGCCTGTTTCTTCGGACCGGAACTTCTTAAGATTTACACCAAGGACACAGATGTAATACGATGTGGAATGGAAATTCTTTCCTATACCACAGTACCGTATTTCCTTTGTGGAATCATGGATCTGTTTCCGGGAGCTTTACGTGGAATGGGACATTCCGCTGTTCCAATGATCTTGTCTGTAATCGGAACTGTTGGAACCAGAATTGTGTGGATTTTTGGAATCTTTCCACATCACAGATCACTGGCAATTCTGTTTATTTCCTATCCGGTATCCTGGATATTGACGATCATTATGCAGGTGATTTGCTTCTATTTTGTAAGAAAAAAAGTACATAGAGGATAGTAATAAGAGCTTTTGCAGAAAATACTGTTGTCAACATAGGCTGGACAGCGTTTCTGTGAAGGCTCTTTTTATAGTTATAAAAGAATCAGAGTTTTATCTGCGGAATATTGCGGTTTGCGCCATTTTCAGCAATATGTTTCGAGATGTATGGGATTTATAAAAATATAGTATTGACAAATACCCCATTGGGGTATATAGTAATCATTGTAATGATACCCAGATAGGGTATTTGAAAAGGACAGAGAATAGAATGGAAAAATATATTAGCTAATCTGATATGAATGAGTTGCGAAATATCTATTTACTTTGCAATATTATTTGGTTTATCGATAGGAGGTATACTATATGACAGATACACAAAAGAAAGCCTGTCCCTGCTGTGAGAAGCACACAGACCGTTCCGAAGAGGAACGCAGAAAGCTGATCAATCGTCTCAAACGCGTAGAAGGACAGATTCGTGGAATTATCGGTATGCTGGAGAATGATGCATATTGCAATGATATTCTGATTCAGTCTGCTGCGGTAAATGCGGCAGTAAATGCATTTAACAAAGAACTGCTTGCGAATCATATCCGTACCTGCGTTGCCAGAGATATCCGGGAAGGTAAGGATGAGACAATTGATGAGTTGGTTGCTACTTTGCAGAGGCTTATGAAATAGAGTGACCATTCAGCAGTTTACTAACTGTGAAGATACTGAACAGTTACGAAATAGAAATACGAGGAGGAATGAAGATGGAACAATACAACGTAACCGGGATGAGTTGTGCAGCCTGCAGCAGCAGAGTTGAGAAGGCTGTATCCAAGGTTCCGGGTGTGACATCCTGTTCTGTCAGCCTGCTGACAAACTCCATGGGAGTGGAAGGAACTGCCAGCTCAGGCGAGATCATCAAGGCAGTACAGGATGCAGGATACGGCGCTTCACTAAAAGGAGCTTCCGGAGCACAGATGTCTGCATCGATGTCTGCATCAGCAGCGGAAGAAGCACTGGAAGATCATGAAACCCCAATATTAAAGAGAAGATTGATCGCATCAGCAGGTTTCCTGCTTGTGCTGATGTATTTTTCAATGGGACATATGATGTGGGGATGGCCGCTTCCGGCATGGTTTAATGATAATCATGTCGCAATGGGACTGGTACAGCTCTTACTTGCAGGAATCGTAATGGTTATCAACCAGAAATTCTTTATCAGTGGATTTAAGAGCCTTTGGCATCGCGCTCCAAATATGGATACACTGGTAGCACTCGGTTCAATGGCTTCTTTTGTGTGGAGTGTTTATGCACTCTTTGCCATGACAAGAGCACAGGTAGACGGAGATTCTGCGGCAGTTATGAACTATATGATGGAGTTTTATTTTGAGTCTGCTGCCATGATTCTTACTCTGATCACAGTTGGAAAAATGTTGGAGGCCCGTTCGAAAGGCAAGACAACAGATGCACTCAAGGGTCTTATGAAACTGGCGTCTAAGACAGCAGTAGTTGTGCGTGACGGCCAGGAATTTACAGTACCGATTGAGCAGGTGCGCAAAGGTGATATCTTTGTGGTCCGCCCGGGAGAGAATATTCCGGTGGATGGTGTGATCCTGGAAGGAAACAGTGCAGTAAACGAGGCAGCACTTACCGGCGAGAGCATTCCGGTAGATAAGAATCCGGGAGATGCGGTTTCTGCCGCAACGGTAAATCAGTCAGGATTTATCAGATGTGAGGCAACCCGTGTAGGAGAAGATACTACACTTTCACAGATTATTAAGATGGTCAGTGATGCGGCAGCCACCAAAGCACCAATCGCAAAGATTGCTGACCGCGTTTCAGGAGTTTTTGTTCCGGCAGTTATCAGTATTGCCATTATCACAACGATTATCTGGCTGCTTGTGGGCAGACCATTTGGTTTCGCTCTGGCAAGAGGCATTTCTGTTCTTGTTATCAGTTGTCCATGTGCACTTGGGCTTGCCACACCGGTTGCTATCATGGTTGGAAACGGAATGGGTGCAAAGAACGGAATTCTGTTTAAAACAGCAGTTTCTCTGGAAGAAGCAGGAAAGATACAGATTGTTGCGTTAGATAAGACAGGAACGATCACAAAAGGTGAACCTCAGGTGACAGATCTGGTTCCGGCAGACGGAATTTCGGAAGAAGAACTTCTTACCTATGCGTATGCACTGGAGAAGAAGAGTGAGCATCCTCTTGCCAAAGCGATTCTTGCAAAGGCAGAGGAAAGACAGATCACAGCCAGAGAAGTTTCTGATTTTCAGGCACTTCCGGGAAATGGACTTCGTGCGGTATTAGATAATGAAGTTCTGACGGGCGGCAGCATGAAATATATCAGCAATCAGATATCCATTGCACCGGAACTGATATTACAGGCTGAAAAGCTGGCAGGAGAAGGAAAAACCCCACTGCTTTTCACAAAAAACAATAAGCTGATCGGTATGATCGCAGTAGCTGATGTTATGAAAGAGGATAGTCCTCAGGCAGTAAAAGAGTTACAGAATATGGGAATCCGTGTTGTCATGCTTACGGGTGACAATGAGCGTACTGCAAAGGCAATCGGAGCACAGGCAGGTGTTGATGAAGTAATTGCAGGTGTACTTCCGGATGGCAAAGAGAGTGTAATCCGTTCTCTGAAAGAACAGGGACGTGTTGCTATGGTAGGAGATGGTATCAATGACGCCCCGGCACTTACCAGAGCAGATATCGGAATTGCGATCGGAGCAGGTACAGATGTTGCAATTGACGCAGCAGATGTGGTACTGATGAAGAGCCGGCTCAGTGATGTTCCGGCAGCGATTCGTTTAAGTCGTGCAACACTTAAGAATATTCATGAAAATCTTTTCTGGGCATTTTTCTACAATGTGATAGGTATTCCACTTGCGGCAGGTGTGTGGATTCCGATTTTCGGATGGACACTTAATCCTATGTTTGGTGCGGCGGCAATGAGTCTTTCCAGTTTCTGTGTAGTTACAAATGCTCTCAGATTAAATCTGTTTAAAGTACATGACTCATCGAAAGATAAGAAGATTAAGCAGAATGAATTACGAGCTTCTCATATTGCAGACAGTACAGGAAATCATACAACACGCAATGCAGCTTCTGATATGGCTGACAATAATATAAACAATAATGAAATTCATGATCATAAAGATCAAGAAAATAAAAAAGAAAACAAGGAGAATAAAGGTATGACAACAATCACAGTAAATGTAACAGGAATGATGTGTGGACACTGCGAAGCACACGTAAACAAAGCAGTGAAAGAAGCGTTCGGTGTAGAAGATGTAGTTTCTTCCCACGAAAAAGGAACAACAGTGATCCATGCACCGGAGAAACTGGATGAGGATAAAATCCGCGAAGTGATTAAAGAAGCTGGTTATGAAGTAACCGGTATTACACAGGAATAAATGTGTAAAGGAGAAGCTATGGAAAATCAGAACCAGACACCACACAAAAGACGGGTGCGCTATAAAGGAAAATATCCAAAGAAATTTGAAGAAAAATACAAGGAATTACAGCCGGAGAAATATAAGGATACTATTGAGCATGTGATTCAGAAGGGAAATACTCCTGCCGGGATGCATATTTCCATTATGGTTAAGGAAATCATAGACTTTCTGAATATTCAGCCCGGAGAGATCGGATTTGATGCTACATTAGGTTATGGCGGTCATACCAAAGCGATGCTTAAATGTCTGAATGGCAAGGGACATATTTATGCTACAGATGTAGACCCGGAGGAATCTGATAAAACAAAGAAACGTCTTGCGGATCAGGGATTCGGAGAAGATCTTCTCACGGTGAAGCTTCAGAATTTCTGTACAATTGATGAAATTGCAAAGGAAGTGGGAGGATTTGATTTCATTCTTGCAGACCTTGGCGTTTCATCCATGCAGATTGATAATCCGAAAAGAGGATTTTCATTTAAAGTCGATGGACCATTGGACCTTCGTTTGAATCAGGATGCTGGTATCAGTGCAGCAGAACGCCTGGACACCATTACCAGAGATGAGCTGGCAGGAATGCTCTATGAGAATTCTGACGAGCCATACTGTGAAGAGCTTGCCAAAGCGATAACTGATGAAATCCGTAAAGGGAACCGTATTGATACAACCACAAAACTGCGTCAGGTAATTGAAAAAACTCTGGATTTTCTTCCGGAAAAAGAGAAGAAAGATACGATTAAGAAAACTTGTCAGAGAACCTTCCAGGCGCTCCGTATCGACGTGAACCGCGAGTTTGAAGTATTGTATGAATTTATGGAGAAACTGCCGGATGCACTGCGTCCAGGCGGACGTGTAGCTATTCTTACATTCCATTCCGGAGAAGATAAACTTGTAAAGAAAGCTCTCAAAGAAGGATACAAAGCAGGAATTTACTCTGATTATGCAAAAGATGTGATCCGTCCATCTGCTCAGGAATGTGCACAGAATGGAAGAGCCCGCTCTACTAAAATGCGCTGGGCTGTGAAAAACAAATAGCACATTTTGTATGGCCTGAAAAGTAAATAAGGAATGATACAGAGCTGGTTCTGTATATTACAGAGATAATAAAATATAAAAGAAACGGATACCCTGGTAGAAACATCAGGGTATTCTTGTTTCCGGGAACAGGATATCATTGTGACAAGACTCTTTTGTATTATGGAAAGAAATCAGTAAGGCGTTACTGTTCACTCCGTTCACAGTAACGTAGCCAAAATTCATTCCAGATTGCCTGCGGCAATGGAATTTTGGCTTGTATGTCTCGGGATTTTGGCATATTCATGCCAAGACACCTCGCGGGATAGTGGCGTGTGAACAGTAACAGTAAGGCAACTTAGAAGATAAAGAAAAAATATTATTGTTGTACTGTATGATGAGTAAGTGGTATAATAATACAAGTTTATATTGCAGAAAAAAATGTTGTTCGTGAGAGGCTGAAAATAATGATCGAGTGGAAACAAATGACGATGCAGGAAGCAGAGAATAAAATGGAGGTGCTTCGGGAGATTTTTGATGTAGTCCGTCTCCTGAAAGGGAGTGATCTGCAGACTTCCGGAATGGAAAATAAGCTTGAAGGAGAAAAAAATCTTTGTCAGTGTTATGCTTTCTGGAATAAAGATAAAAGATGTGAAAATTGCATTTCCGTTAAAGCGCTGAATGAAAAGAAACAGACATCCAAAATTGAATTTCTTGATTCTGATATGTATCAGGTATTTGCAAGGTATCTGGAGATTGACAGTGAGCCTTATGTAATGGAAATGCTGAAAAAGCTGGACGAAAACACACTGACTGATGAGGAAGGATATGAAAAACTGACGGAAAAGCTGACTGTATATAGCGAAAAGCTGTATAAGGATGTGCTGACAGGGGCGTATAACCGCAGATATTTTGAGGAAAAAGTCAAAAATATGTCTTTGAATGCCGGAGTTGCAGTTATCGATCTGGATGATTTTAAATTGTTCAATGACACTTATGGTCATGATGGAGGAGATCTGGTACTGACAACCGTAGTGAATGTAATTCGGCATTATATCCGTCGCACGGATATTCTGGTGCGCTATGGAGGAGATGAATTTCTGTTGATTCTGCCTGGAATTGAGAAGGAAATCTTTTCACAGAAGCTTCGTATGATTCAGGAGAAGATCCATGCGACACATATTCCGGGTTTTAATCGTCTGAAGCTTTCAGTGAGCATTGGTGGAGCTATGTTTACCCACGGTAGATTGGAAGAAGCAATCACCAAAGCAGACAGACTTATGTATATGGCCAAGGGACATAAAAATATAGTAGTGACCCGGTGGAATCAGAAGCAAAATACAGATAAGATGGAAAAAAGAAACCTGCCCCAGCTTCTGGTCGTTGATGATTCTGAAATGAACCGTGAGATACTTAAGGAAATTCTGGGAAAAGAATATCGATTCTTGGAGGCCTGTGATGGGGAAGAGGCTCTGAAGATGCTGGAGCAGCAAGGAACTGAAATCTCCCTGGTCCTGTTGGATATTATTATGCCCAAAATGGATGGATTTGAAGTACTCGCCTATATGAACAGAGATAAATGGATCGAGGATATACCGGTGATCATGATTTCCAGTGAAGGATCAGAGAGTTATATCCGCCGTGCCTACGAACTGGGAGCTTCGGATTATATAAGCAGACCATTTGATACCAAGGTGGTATATCAGCGGGTTATCAATATGATCAAGCTTTATGCCAAGCAAAGGCGCCTGATTCATCTGGTAACAGATCAGATTTATGAAAAAGAGAAAAACAACCGTATGATGACCGGAATTCTCAGTCAGATTGTAGAGTTCCGAAATGGTGAAAGCGGGCTTCATGTGCTGCATATTAATATTCTGACTCAGCTTTTGCTGGAGAGACTGATGCGAAAATCAGAGAATTACAATTTTTCCTGGTCTCAGCAGCATATGATTGCCACAGCTTCCGCACTTCATGATATCGGTAAGATTGGAATTGATGAAAAAATTCTGAACAAACCCGGAAAGCTTACAAAGGAAGAATTTGAAGCTATGAAACAGCATACGATCATAGGTGCCCGGATGCTTGACAGTCTGGAAATGTATCATGATGAAGAGATGATGAAATATGCCTATGAAATATGCCGCTGGCATCATGAACGTTATGATGGAAAAGGATATCCGGATGGCCTGAAGGGAGAAGAAATCCCTATATCTGCCCAGGTGGTCTCACTGGCAGATGTGTATGATGCCCTGGTAAGCGACCGGGTATATAAGAAAGCATATTCTCATGAAAAGGCAATGGAGATGATCCTGAATGGAGAATGCGGAATGTTTAATCCTCTTCTTTTGGAATGTCTGGTGGAAATTCAGGATAAAGTACGCAAGGAACTTGGTATTAAAGGTGTGAATGAATGTCTGGAATATCTGGAAGAGAGAAACTGATAAAATCCCCCTGAAGAGTCGCGGGAAGATTTTCTTTAATGACAGAACTAAAACAATGCAGGCAGATTTGATTGTTACAGAAAAGAAACATACTCAGTGAAGAAAGAAATTCCCTGCCCGGCCGGAAATATTTTATTTCTGGTCTGAGCAGGGAGTTTTTATGATTTCGGCAGAGTATCCTTATATTTCTCATATTGTTTATTTTCGGTAAGTAACTGTTCATATGCATTGTAAGCGGCTTCTAAAGTCGAATATTCTTGTCTATTTTCAAGAATGCTCTTAAAATCATTACTTGAATAGAGATGCTTCGAAATTGCGACATATTCATTTGTTTTACTGCCAGGATTGCGAGTGGCAGTTGTTGTCTGGGAAATATAGAATTTATTACCTACATTAATAAGTACAGGAATAGTTTGATCTGCTCCAACCTTATCGGTATCAACGGAAGTCCAGAACAGATAGCTGTCTTGAGTGCCAGGACGTTTTAAATATGCCCAGGTGCCATGCCGTAGTAAACTGTCATTTTCTATATGGTCTTTGATTTTATTTACCCTATTCTCTGATGATTCTTTACAGCGAGAATCAAATTCATAATTAGTGTTCAGGCCATTCAATACCCCACTGCTTTGGAGAGGAACTTGTAGGTTCTCTGCCTTTATATTAAAAGGATAATTTTTTACACCACTCCCTTTTCCACCGGACCATGTAAATTTCACACTGTTATCATCATTAAGGGAAACAACACATTGTCCATCGGCACCTGGAGTTCCTTCCCAGTTTTTAGTATCACCCTCACCTACAGTGTGGGAAATCCCGGCGATGGTAATAGTTTTTGCGGACTGCCAGTCATCTATTTTCTGTTTTAGTTGAACTGTTCTCTTAGCCTCTTCGGGATCTTTGCCATCCAGATTTATATCTGCCATCATTTCACCATATGCAGTGCGGACGTTTGCCAGGTCTGTTGATTCGCGGCTTCGTTCCACATATTTTGTGTAAGAAGGTGCCAGAAGTCCGACAAGAATTGCCAGGATTGCGACCACGACTACAAGTTCAACCAGGGTAAAGCCTTTATCTCTTTTTTGCATGTATTTTACCTGTAAATAAAAATGTTAAATAATAGTTATGCTAGAGCGTGTTTGAAAAATCATTCCCGCAATCTGCACGCCCCACTTTGCGGTATATTTTGCCCGAATTCAGTTGCCGTAGCCCGCTACGGCGCCTTCATCCGGACAAAATCTCCCACAAATTGTGACGCACATCTTGCAGAAAGCTTTTTTCAAACACGCTCTAGGGAGTAAAATATATACTTTACCCCTTAAGCTTTTTTAGAATGATAGCACAGAATCTGTTACTGTGCAATATTTGCAGAAAAAATATTGTTACTGTTCACTGGTAATATTCCGCGAGGTGTTTTTTGTGAGCGAAGGTCACAGAAAACCCGAGACATACCGCGCGAATTTATGCGATTAGCATAAATTAAGTTTGCGAAGCAAACGATACTCCTTGGGCTTTGCACAAGGAGGTTCATATTTCCTGCATCGCGAAGCGTGTTGCTGTGAACGGAGTGAACAGTAACAAAATATTTCTTTACAGATACAGGGCAATCGTATGGATCATTTTTTCCACATCCAGTGGTTTGGCCAGATGTGCGTTCATACCACAGTCCAGTGCATGGCGTACATCCTCTGCAAAAGCATTGGCGGTCAGTGCGATGATGGGAATGGAAGAAGCATCCGTCCTGTCAAGCTTTCGGATCTGGCGTGTGGCCTCGTATCCGTCCATCAGAGGCATCATAATGTCCATAAGTATCACATCAAATGTCCCCTCGGGGTGACGGGAGAAAAGTTTTACAGCTTCCCTGCCATTGGATACTGCAGTTACCACAGCACCTTCCTCTTCAAGGAGTACCTGTGCCACTTCTCTGTTTATTTCATTATCCTCTGCCAGCAGGATCTTTATGCCCTGAATGGAGTTTCGCTCAGATTCTGGCTCAGAAGAGATATCCGTTTCTTCTGCCTCTTCAAATGGCAAAGTGATCACAAAAGTACTTCCGATACCCGGAGTACTGGAAATCTCAATGGTACCACCCATCTGTTCAAATAGCGCTTTGGCAATGCTCATACCCAGTCCGGTGCCATGATATACACTTCGGGCATCCATATTCTCCTGAGTAAAGGGTTCAAAGATCTTCTCCAGATATTCTTTGCTGATGCCGATTCCCGTATCAGAGATCGTCCATCTGCAGACCAGCTTATGATCATGGGAAGGGAGAGCATGGATCTCCGTATGGATTGCCCCATTTTCTCTGTTGTATTTGATACAGTTACTGTAAATATTCATCATGGCACGACGGAGGTGCAGAGGGCTGCCGTATACAAAGGGATGTTCGTATATCTCCGGTGCGATATGAACGGTGAAATCAATGCCGTTTTTCTGTGCCTGCATATCAATCAGCATCTGTGTCTCTTTTTCATATCTGATCAGATCAAAAGGTTCATGGTTGAGTACAAGTCCGCCCTCCTCGATCTTGGACATATCCAGTACATCATTGATAAGAGAGAGCAGATGACTGGCTGAAATGAATGCTTTTTCACGATTACTTTTCAGGAATCCGATATCATTTTCGTGCTTTTTATCAATTTCCAGCAGACCAATGATCCCATTCAACGGCGTACGCATATCGTGGGACATACGGGAAAGAAAATTGGATTTCTCTGCATTGGCACGTTCGGCAGTATCAAGAGCTTCTTTGAGAAGCTTCTGGTGTCTGATTTCTGATTCCACCACATCGTCCACATTCAAAAATCCCAGAACAATGATACCGAAGTTTTCGTTTTTGATAAAGCGGAACTGATAGTAATGGATACTATCCCTGTCATTTATCCGGTAATTCCCCTTGTATTCGGACTGACCGGACAAAACACTCATTACATTACCCAGTTCCAGTGATTCTTCCAGCATTGTACGGTCATCCGGATATACACGCTGTTGGATATAGTCTGAGAGGAAAAGATCATAGGGGTATGTATTGCTGTGTTTTTTGTCCGGATCAGGGACATCGTGGTCTTCCTGCTTGATCACAGAGAGAGTTTTTTCTCTGGGGTTGATCAGGTATACGTTCAGGTAGTTGCTGCTCAGTGTCTGGACAATACTTACCTGTGTCTCATAGGCTTCCTGTGTTCTGGTGACATCCTCACCGTAAAGGATTGCTTCCAGATGATTATTGGAAGGATTGAGCAGCAGTCTTGCCACATATTTGGAAAGCCTGATTATATCGTCATCGTAGAGACAGCGGGAAACCCTGGTGACTTCCACCTGACCGTCCTCGTAGCTTTTCATCAGGGAACAGCGGCAAAATGCGTTGATAAAATCGTTTCTGTCCTTTAATACCGGTATAAAAACAGCAGTCTCTGCAATAAAATGGTCAATGGAAGCGTCAGCATCCATCTTATAGGCCAGGGCAGAGGTGCCTCCGATCTTCAGAATCTTATCATCTGTAAGGTCGAGATGAAAGTAGCCGGCAGCATGGGTAATGGATGCCAGAAGAGAGTGGAGCTGATTTTCATAAATTTTGCGTGCTGTCACATCATTGTCTTCACAGGCTACTGCAATTACGAAATCCCGATAGTCATCGGCGTTTCCGTTTCTGGCAATGAGCAGATAATAGTAATGGACAGTATCTGTGACAACCCTGAAATGGAATTTGAAAGAGGCTTCCTGAGAAAGTCTTTCCAGCAGGGTTTCATAATTCAGGTGTCTGGACACATAGGAACGCTCATCCGGATGAATATATTTCTGGATGAGAAAATTAAATGACAGCTTATAGTCTGAATTATCTTTAATATCGAGATCCGCAAAAGCATCAGTAAATCTGGAACGATATACGGATATTTTCCCGGTTTCCCGGTTTACGCCATAAACAGACATGTAGTCAGAAGCAAGCAGGTTGATGGCACCCAGCAGACGGAGAGAGTTCTCACCTGTGGGAATAGACTTTGACAGGCTTTCTCCTTCGGCTACTGTGCTGAATACAAGTGCATGTCCTCTGCTGCCGTCGGGCTGTACCGTCTCTACTGCATCAACTGTCTCATAAATATGGCGGATCGGATCTAGGTAAGTCTTTGGTCCCTGTATTCCCAGTGCTACAGGGCAGGGCGGGCATGGGGAATCAAGCCCCATAAGTGCCTTATAGCATTTCACTCCCGGCTGGAGATTGGGGTACAGTTGTTTGGCAGTGTCGTTATAGCTTAGGATATTATAGTCTTTGTCTATGCTGTAATATCCGGATGAGTGTGTGTTCATAATTTGTACTCCTGGTGTTTAGTGCTTTACAGTATACTCTTTTTACCAAAGAATAGCAATGATAATGGACGAATTTGTAAAGGTTGTACAATGTTTGTAACTGTTCACACATCACTACTGTGAACGGAGTAAACAGTAACAATGTTTCTGATGTCTGCGCACGATTCCCAGGTTAAAATCCTGTCTGCCGTTTGCTACACTGATATCATATATCCGAGAAAGCTCTGACGGTCGCCTGATCGATTCTAATGCCCTGTATGAGGGTATATGTCAATTATATGATTGACGTATTTCCTAAACAAAAGTATACTGATGTTTATCAGAAGGACAGGGGTAGCAAGTATGGGATATACGACAATTACATTTATGATATTTATGCTGCTGGTAACAGCAGCATATTATATGTTTCCTGTAAAAAAATATCAATGGACCGTATTACTGGTTGCCAGTTATATTTTTTATTTATGGGCAAGCTGGAAATATGCTGCTTTTCTTTTATTTACTACATTTACAGTTTATTTTGCAGCACTTATTATGTATAAAAACAGCAAAACAGCGAAAGAAACGATAGTTCTTCATAGCGGAGAATGGGATCGGGAACAGAAAAAGCAGTACAAAGAGGAAATGAAAAGGAAGAGAAGAAAAGTTCTGATCATGGTACTTGTGCTGAATTTTGGGATACTTATATTCTTAAAATATTTTAATTTGTTTGCCGGAGGAATGAACAGTTTTCTTGAAAAATCAGGAATGACTGGTCCGATTCCAATATTGCATCTGGCATTGCCGTTAGGGATTTCTTTTTATACCTTTCAGTCTATCGGATATTTGATTGATGTTTACAGAGAAAAATTTGAACCAGAAAGAAATCCGGCAAAATATGCATTGTTTGTATCATTTTTTCCACAGCTCATTCAAGGCCCGATCAGCTTTTATGATCAGCTGGCGCATCAGCTTTATGCAGAACGAAATTTTTCTTATAAAAATCTAAAACATGGTACACTTTTGATGCTTTGGGGATATTTCAAAAAAATGGTGATCGCAGACAGGGCAGTCAGCCTGATCCAAATGGTTGCACCAGATTATATGCAGTATAATGGAACTGTTATTTTTATAACAGTTCTGGTCTATGCATTACAATTATATGCGGATTTTTCAGGTGGAATCGATATATCCAGAGGATTTGCAGAAATCCTGGGGATTGAAATGGCTGAGAACTTCTGCAGACCATATTTTGCAGTAAGCATTAACGATTATTGGAGACGTTGGCATATTACATTAGGCGCATGGATGAAGAATTATGTGTTTTATTCTCTTGCAATGTCAAAACGTTTTTTTAAAATGGGTAAAAACCTGAAACAAAAATATGGTGATCATGCGGTTGGAGCGCATATTGCAAAAGTGCTTCCGGCAGGAATTGCTTCTTTTATCACTTTCTTACTTGTGGGAATCTGGCATGGGGCAAATATGAAATATGTTGCCTTTGGTGTTTGGAATGGCAGCGTGATCCTGTTATCTGTTTTGATGCAGCCATTATTTAATAAAGCAATTGCCGGTCTGCATATTCAGACTCAAAAAACGTCATGGCGTATTTTTCAAATATTACGGACATTTTTGATCGTACTGATAGGATATATGTTTGACATAGGCAATAATTTTTCTGCTGCAATAGATATGCTGGGACGTTGTGTTAGGGATTTCAGTTTTGATATAACTCAGATCATAGAGCAGATTACGTCGTGCGGTATGACATTGTATGATTATATGCTGCTTATATTTATGACTGTTTTGATCTTTTATGTCAGTCTGATACAGGAACGTCATTCTGACACAACAATACGGAAGCTTTTGGAGGAGAAATATCCAAAATTTCAGTGGATCGTATTATTTGCAGGGCTTCTCAGCATTGCCATATTTGGAATGTACGGACCTGGATGCAGTGCAGCAGAATTTGTGTATATGCAGTTCTAGTACAGCGTGTTTGAAAAATGCCTTTAGGTAATAAGACAGATAGGACATATGATGAAAAAAAGAATTTTAAAACTAAGTTGCTTTGGTTTGATATTTATGTTATTCCTAAGTGGAGCAGCCGGATTTCTTAAGGTGAACAGTTTACCGGACAGTGTGCGTATCAAGGGATTTTATCTGGAACCCAAAGATAGTCTGAATATGGTAACGATTGGAGCAAGTGAGACTTATACGGCAATAGCACCAGGCTTGCTCTGGAAAGAGTTCGGATTTACCAGTTATAATTATTCGGTGGCCGGAAGTCCGATCTCAATAGTAAAATCACAGGTTAAGGAGATTCTGGCTAACCAGGATCCAAAAGTAATTGTGATAGAGATTAACGGGACATTGCAGGATGATGAATATCAGATAAATGAAAAACGATTGAGAAAGTACATAGATAATATTCCATGGTCAGTAAATAAGATAAACACAATTAAGGAGATAGTACCCGAAGATCAGCAGACAGAGTATTTCATACCTTTTTTAAAGTATCATTCAAACTGGCAGAGTCTGGATTTGTGCATAGCTAATTTTTACCTTCAGTCACGTATGATGCTGGAAGGCAGCAGCCGACTGAAGGGATTTCAGACAATATCCGGAGCAGAAGAAACAAAAAGTAAAGTAATAGATGTGAAGGGCGATACCTCAGTACTTCCTTTGTCTGAAAAGGCAGAATATTATCTGCGCGATCTTCTTCAGTATTTAAAAGATGAAGGAATTGACAATGTTCTGTTCATGCGCACACCGCACAGAATTACAAAAAAGAGTTATCCATTTTATCAAAGAGCAAATGAAGCGGAAAAGATTATCAAAGAATATGGATTTCCCTATGTGAACTTTGAAACACAAAAGGATGAAATCGGACTGAGCATGATGGATGATTTTTATAATAATCATCATCTGAATCTGTATGGACAGAAAAAGTTTACGAATTATTTTGGAAACTATATGGTAGAACATTATGATCTGAAGGATAGTGTGCATTTAGAAAAGGTTATAAAAGAATGGGATAAAACCGCAGAGGATACAGAGGATTGTCTGGAATATGTAGAAACCATGATAGAAGATAAAAACAGAAGTATTATTAATGAAGGATGGAAAGAAGCCAGGAGATTACACCTGACAACAGAGGAGTAATATGGGGAAAGGAATTGAACGGTATGGCTACTGATGAAGAGCTTTATGGGCAATATCTGAGCGGTGACGAGACAGGACTTGAACTATTGATAAAAAAATACGGCGACCCATTGACCTTATACATCGATGGTTATCTGCATGACGTCCATGAAGCGGAGGACTTAATGATGGAAACCTTTTCCTGGCTGTTTACGAAAAAGCCCCGCATCCGGGATGGATGTTTTAAGGCTTATCTCTATAAAGCGGCGCGGCACATGGCTTTACGCCACAAAAGCAGACGGCGGATTATTTTCAGTTTTGACGACCTGACCAGAGAACCGGAGGCGCAGACACTGGTGGAGGAGGTCATCCGCACAAAGGAACGAAATCAGATCCTGCATCTCTGCATGGACGAGTTAAATTCAGATTATCGGGAAGCTCTTTATCTGACCTATTTTGAGGGTATGAGCTATCAACAGGCAGCTGAGGTCATGGGGAAAAGTGTAAAGCAGATCACAAATATGGTGTACAGGGGAAAAGAGCGTTTACGCGGATTATTGCAACGGGAGGGTATTACAGATGTTGAAAAATGAGGAACGAATTGCTGAGGTAAAACGGCGTATTGGGGAAAAAGAACGACAGCAGAGACTGCGGCACAGACGGATTGTCTCCGCATTCTGCATAGCGGCATGCCTTGCAGTGATCGTTGGTGTTTCCTTTGTCATGCCAGGTATTGTCGGACAGATTGCGCCAGGTACTTCTTCCGGCTTTGAAACGGCAGCAACAATTTTGGGCGGCGGCACCGCACTGGGATATATGGTGATCGGACTGCTCGCTTTTATTCTCGGCGTGTGCGTGACGGTTCTGTGCTTCCGCATCCGCCAGCTGGACAAAGAGGAGCAGACGGAGGAACAAAAGGGGGACAATGGAGATGGAGCTGATCAATAATCTTTTTCAATTCGCTGTCACCCTGCTGTGCTTTTGTCTGAGTGGTATCTGGTATCTGAAAGATCGAAAACAGACCTGTTTTCTGCTGACCTGTTTTTACGGTTGCTTTGCCCTTGGCTCTCTTTACTGGACGCTGTATCTGCTTCTGTTTTCTGAAACGCCGCAGGTCTTTTATGTGTCAGAGTTCGGCTGGGTAGCCAGCGTGATTTTCCTTTATCTTCTGCAATACACCCTTTCCTCTGCAGAGGAAAGAGACTTTTCAACACGGAAATCTCTGATAGCTCCTCTGATTGGCATTCCGCTTTGTGTGTTTTACTGCACCTTTGGAGATATTCTTTCCAATCTGCTCTGGTGTGGCATGATGATCGTTGTTTCTTATCATTCCATCAGAGGGCTTATTTATGCTCTGATACAGACGGGAACAGCACGTAAGATCCGGTATTTTCACATTGGGGTGCTGTGCTATGTGGCGGTGGAGTATGCTCTTTGGCTCTCCGGCTGTCTGTGGCCGGGATATTCCATTTCCGCTCCCTATTGCTGGTTTGATCTTCTGCTTACAGGCTGCCTGTTCGCACTGCTCCCGGCCACAGGAAAGGCGGTGCAGACATGACCTATATTGAAAATGTATTTCTCTGCATTGCTTCGCCCCTGTTGATCGCGGCTCTGTGTATGGGAAAGCGGCAGAGAAAATTCTTTCTGTTCTGCCTTGCCGGGATGGGTGCCTGTCTGCTTTCTGCATACATCAACACCTTTTTTGCCGCACTTTATAGAGCGGACACCTTTACCACTACTACAGAGATCGCCCCGGTGGTGGAGGAAGTGATGAAACTTCTGCCATTGCTCTTTTATCTGCTGATATTTGAGCCGAAAAGAGAGCAGATCAAAAATACCGCCGTAGTTATAGCCCTTTCCTTTGCCACATTTGAAAACGTCTGCTACCTGATCCAAAACGGAGCCGGTCATTTTTCTTTTATTTTCTTCCGGGGTATTGGAACAGGAGCTATGCACGTGATCTGTGGTGCCATTGTCGGCAGTGGTCTTGCATATGTGTGGCAAAGAACATGGCTGAAGATTGCCGGAACCTGCGGCCTGCTGGGAGCGGCAATCACCTTTCATGCAATTTATAATCTCCTGATCGCCTACGGCGGTGCAGCACAGTATATTGCTTATCTGCTGCCTGTACTGATCCTGACAGTGGGAAAACTGATTTTCCGCAGTTCGATACAATAATATAACCTGATTTTTCTCTTTTGGGAGCTGTTTCGGCAGCTCTCAAATTTTTTTGAAAAAATTTAATTTTCAGGTGAGAGTTTTTCGCTTTTTTTGTACCTATATAAGTGAAAGACTTTTTAGGACTTTTTTGTGAAAGGAGGAAGGTAGGTATGTATGATACAGAAAAGCGTATCGAATTGGTAAAAAAGCGAATGCATGAATACCACCGCCGCCAGGAGCGGCGCACAGTCTGCCGGCTGTCTGTTCTGTGTACCCTGTTATTCCTGTCTCTCGTGGGAGCAATGGGGATAATGCAAAACAAGCCAATAAACGTTACGGGAATGTACGGTACAATCCTGCTGCATGAGGACGTGGGCGGTTATGTGTTGGTGGCTGTCATTTCCTTTACTGTGGCAGTCGTGATTACCGCATTATGTATCAAATTCAGAAAAAAAGGACAAAAGAGTCAAGACGCAGAAGATCATGTATAAAGAAAGGAAAAGGTGAAAAGTATGAGGAAAAAATTATTGGCCGGGATGCTGGCACTTGCACTGTGTTCTACAAATATGCCCCCCCAGACCATATTTGCGGAAGAATTTACTTCCGGAAATCAGGATGTAGTGTCTGAGGAAGAAACTCCGGAGATTTTTACCAATGAAGAGCAGGAAGCGGAAGGAGAGACAGATGAGGAACTGTCTGTATTCAGTTCAGAAGAGGTTCCTGAATTTAATGATGCCCCCGATGAGGCAATGGCTGCTGCGGAAAATGAACAAGCTGGAGAAATTGATTTAGCTGATAACGATAAGGTTATAAACGGAGTTTATACTATAAGGTCGGCAGGAGATCACAAATTCACATGTAGCCGGGAAACAGGAAATAGAATTGTGGTTGATGGAGGGAATACTTCAGAGCAAGACAACATCAACATTTATCTTAATAAAGTAAATATCAATACATCTACTGGTCCGGCACTGCGAATAAATGTTAATGTTAAAGCTACAGTCACTATCTATTTAACAGGCACAAATAATCTTATAGCAAAGAATACATGGTATGCCGGTTTACAGAAAGCTAACACAGCTTCGCTTATAATAACAACCAAGGTTTTAGACCCTACTGCAGGAATCTTAAATGCTCATGGTAGTAGCGATGGGGATGGCGCCGGAATTGGTGGCAGTAATATTACTATTAATAGTTGTTCTGTAATTGCTAGTTCTAAGTATGGTGCTGGAATTGGTGGCAACAAGCAAGGCGCTGGCAGTAATATTACCATTAATAGTGCTTCTGTAACTGCTAGTTCTACGGATGGTGCCGGAATTGGTGGCGGCCTTTACGGCGATGGCAGTGATATTATCATTAATAGTAGTTCTGTAACTGCTAGTTCTACGAATGGTGCCGGAATTGGTGGCGGCGAAGGAAATTCTTGCAGTGATATTACCATTAATAATAGTTCTGTAACTGCTAGTTCTACGAATGGTGCCGGAATTGGTGGCGGCAAGGGAGGCGCTGGCAGTAATAATATTACCATTAATGGCGGCTCGGTAAAAGCCTCTTCTGTATCCGGTTCCCCAACAAACGGAGGGAAAGAGGTTTACTGTTGTACTATTGAAAATCCCGAAAATGCGAACGTAACAATCAAAACTGGAACAGGTTCTAGTGTAAATTGGAAGCCTGTAAACCATTCCTCTCTCGACCCTGATGACACTAATCTGTATGTTTGGCTACCCAAGCTCGAAAGCAATTCTACAAACAGCTATTTGATTATACTTGACCCAGAAAACAGTTCAGAATCTCGAACACGGAATTATTCATTCGACACCGTTACCAACACATTTAAAGCTGCTCAAGTTGTTAATGATTTTATATTTAAGTCCCCTGTAAATCTTATTTACGATGGTCAGCCTAAAGAAGCCTCATTGGAGTTTAAATTTAAACCTACACACGAAAATGACAGAACAATCTTATTGAAATATTATAAAGGTAAATACGAAAATATCAAAGATAACATTGATACAATCGAACCGCTCCAAGGTGCTCCTGTAAATGCAGGCACATATACCGTAAAGGCTGAGATAGGGGAAAGTAAATCCTATTTTGAACATAAAGGATTAGTAAGTTCAGAATGGACATTTACTATAAAAAAAGCTTCTGTAGCACCAGGAGCAGATTTTAATAAAACTTCTATATCCGTTCTATGGTCCTGTAAAAAGATCAGAGACATTACCAATCCTTTTTCGGCTGACTGGAAATGGGATAACGATGTTAATCCTGATCAGGAATTACAAGTTGGAAAACCCATTACAGCTACCGCAATTTACAATGGCGACGATAAGGGGAATTACGAAAAAGAATCTATTACTTACACAATCACCAGAAGTCAATGCACGCACGAACACACCGCCGGACGTTATTACTCCTCTCCATCCTGTACTTCCAGCGGATATAGCGGAGATACCTACTGCACAGACTGTAATGAAACACTTTCCTATGGTTATACCATTTCCGCATACGGTCATGACTATGACAATGGCGTTATCACTACAGAACCAACTACAGAAACTGACGGAATCATAACTTACACCTGTAAACGATGCAAACATCAGGATACAAAAAACCTCGGTAAACTTGGTGACGGGGAACCTTACATTGAGGGAAGTTTTCAGAAGAAAGGCTGGGATGCTGTCAATGATCTGATTAAGGCTTCCAAAGAAAAGGATACCATCTCCATTATCATGAATGGTGCCAGGACACTTCCTGCTTCTGTTTTATCCGGGATAAAAGGCAAAGATATTTCCCTGAACCTTGATATGGAGAATGGTTTCATCTGGAAGATCAACGGTACTTCCATTACAGCAGAAATACCTGCGGATACCGATCTTTCTGTTACAAATACAGCAGAATATATCCCGGCAGCATTATACAGCCTGATCTCCACAAATCAGAATGATTTCGGTTTCCATCTTGGAAGAAGCGGAGCTTTTGATTTCCCGGCTGTGCTTTCTGTAAAAACAGATGCCTCCTGTGCAGGACTTATGGCAAATCTGTTCTGGTATGATGTTGAGAATGGGGTTCTGCAGTGTATCCAGACTGTAACTGTAGGCGGTGCATTTGAGCGCAGTATTCCATATGCCGACTTTACGCTTTCCAAAGGACAGGATTATTTCATAGCATTTGGTACAGAATCTCTCAATGGCAGAGTCATTCACACAGACGGAAGTATCACAGATGAAAACGGTGCATACCTGCGACCTGCAAACACAAAGATTTCCAGCTATTCCATTGACAGAAACAAGCTCACTGTCAGACTTTCCAAAGGATGTGCCGGCGCTCAGGGTTATGACTTCGCGATCAGCAAGAAATCAGATATGCTCAAAACCGGAAAGTTCAGCAAAACAGTTTCCTCATCCGGCAAGCCACAGGCATCTTTCAGATATCTTTCAAAAGGTACCTGGTATGTGGCAGCCCGAAGCTGGGTTCTGGATGCACAGGGCAATAAGGTCTATGGTTCCTGGACAAAGATCAAGAAGATCAAGATCACTGTTGTCACACCACAGCAGCCAAAGATCAGGAATATTACTGTAGAAGGAAACACTGTGACTGTTACTTACACAAAATGCAAAAATGCTACAGGTTATGAGATCCTGCTTGGAACCAAATACAAGACTTCCGCAGGTGAGAAATATCCGGTTAAGAAATATGTGAACCGTACAGAAGGCAAAAATCCCGTAACTGTAACCTTTACAAACATAAAGAAAGGCACCTGGTATGTGGCAGTACGTTCCTGGAATAAGACCTCCAAGGATAAATCCAGAGTTTACAGTCCATATTCCACAATGAAGAAATTCAAGACAAAGAAATAGCTTCTGTTTCTTAGATGTTACTGTGGAATGATAAAATGATGTCATCTGAATATATAAAAAACAGGGCAGATCTTCCGCAGTTTCGATACAATAATATAGCTTGATTTTCCGCTTTTGAGAGCTGTTTCGACAGCTCTCAAATTTTTTTAAAAAAATTTTATTTTCAGGTGAGAGTTTTTCGCTTTTTTGTACCTATATAAGTGAAAGACTTTTTAGACCTGTTTTTTTGAAAGGAGGATGGAAGACATGTATGATACAGAAAAGCGTATCGAATTGGTAAAAAAGCGAATGCATGAATACCACCGCCGCCAGGAGCGGCGCACAGTCTGCCGGCTGTCTGTTCTGTGTACCCTGTTATTCCTGTCTCTCGTGGGAACAATGGGGATAATGCACAGCCAGCCAATAGACATCACGGGAATGTACGGCGCAATCCTGATGCATGAGGACGCAGGCGGTTATGTGTTGGTGGCTGTCATTTCCTTTACTGTGGCAGTCGTGATTACCGCATTATGTATCAAATTCAGAAAAAAAGGACAAAAGAGTCAAGATGCAGAAGATTATGTTTGAAGAAAGGAAAGGTGTAAAGTATGAGAAAAAAGTGTTTCAAAAAAACTATTTCATTGGCATTATGTATCGTCATGTCTGTAACGATGACGGGAACTCCGGTATTGGCAGACGCTTTTACAGATGGCAGCCAGTCGATAATTTCCGAGAACGCAGAGATTCCGACAGTTGATGTGGAGTCTGCTACGAACTGCGGAGATGTAGCCAGTACAGAGGAAAACCTGACAGAGCCTGCGCTCTTGTCGGAAACGGAAGAAAAGTTTGACAATCCGGAATATGCAGAATTTTCCGGCGGGAATGATGCAGAAGTTGTCAGCGAGTTTTCCGATGACAGCGTTCCGGCTGCACAGACAGGAGGAAATAATGTTGTTTACCTGGATTCGAGGTCAGGAAATGATACAAATGATGGAAGCAGTGTAGAAAATGCCGTAGGGACTCTTGCGAAGGCTATAGCGATTGCCAATGGTGGAATTATCTATCTGCTTAATCCTATAGACATCAATGAAAATGTCACTCTGGAGAATGTGACACTTCGTCCGGGAAGAAGCACTATGTCACATATGCTGTATATACGGGGTGATGTAACGTTACAAAATATAATAATAAATAATATAACACCGGATGGTACGCCTTGCCAGTTCTCTGCTGATCCTATTGAGGTGGCAGGAACGTTGACTATAAAGGATGGCACTGAGATTGGACCGTTCCCGGGAAAAAGTTGTATTTATGCATTACCACATAGTACTGTAAATCTGAATGGTGGTGAAATCCAGGGAGATAAGCAGAACATAGTTGAGCGTGGCGGTGGAATATATGCGTTTAATGCAATTGTCAATGTGAATGGAGGTATAATCAGTGGACATAGTGCAACGTATGGCGGTGGAATATGTGCGATAGAATCAAATGTAAGTTTAAAAGGAGGCAGCATTGCTGGTAATAAAAGTGGACGGGGCTCAGGTGTCTACTTGGATATGTCTAACTTGTTTATGATAGAAGAAAATGGGAAAAGCTGCCAGATCACCCAAAATACAGTAACAAAAGAACCTTCTTCTAAAGATATGCACGGCGAAGGTGGCGGAATTTATCTGGTTTATTCTAAAGCAGAAATTTCATCTGGAACCATCAATGAAAATACAGCCATTGCAACAGCTCCTGACGAATACGGTAATGTCTTTGGCGGATTAGGTGGTGCAATTTCAGCAAAGTATTCAGAAGTAACCATCAAAGGAGATGCAGAAATCTGTAATAACAGTGCGGGTTACCGTGGAGGTGCGATATACACAGAGGGAACGAAAGATAATCGTTGTCTGCTTAATATAGAAGGTGGAACTATCAGCGGCAATCATGTGAATGGAAGCGGAGCCGGTATTTTCGCTCTATGTTCTAAGGGAATCAAACATAATATGGATGTGATATTTTGTGAGCGTAAGGAGTGGATAGGAATTGAAGAAAGGAGTTCAGCATGAGAAGAAAAAAAGATAAAAGCAATGGCATTACTGCTTTGTATGAAAGACTGTCTCGTGATGACGATAATGCTGGAGAGAGTAACAGTATCGTTCATCAAAAGCAAATGCTTGAAGATTATGCTATAAAACATGGTTTTACGAATCTTGTTCATTTTACCGATGATGGTTGGAGTGGAGCGACCTTTGACAGACCTTCATGGAACAGACTTGTTGAAGGTGTTAAAAACGGAGAAATCACTGCCTGTATCTGCAAAGATATGTCCAGAATCGGCAGAGACCATTTGCAAGTAGGTTTTTTCACTGACATTCTGTTTAGAGAAAAGGAAGTTCGATTTATAGCAATCAATAATGGTATTGACAGTGACCGTCAAGAAACCAGTGAGTTTGCCCCTTTTCTGAATATTATGAATGAGTGGTTTGTCAGGGACACAAGTAAGAAAATTAAAGCTGTACTGAAATCCAGAGGTTCTTCCGGCAACGCTCATACAAGTAATATCCCACCATACGGCTATTTGAAAGACCCCGAAAACCCCGACCATTGGATTATTGATGAAGAAGCTGCTGAAGTAGTCCGCAGAATTTATCGCATGACTATTGAGGGAAAAGGACCTTATCAGATAGCAAGAGAACTTTCAGAAGAAAAAATAGAAAGACCGTCTTATTATCTTGGAAAAAAGGGACTTGGAAATCATGCAAGCAACTATGACAAAGAAAATCCGTATATGTGGCGAGGAAATCAGGTTACTACTCTGATTGCCCGACCAGAGTATATCGGAAAGACTGTCAACTTCAGGACATTCAAAAATTCCTATAAGGACAAAAAGACGAAAAGGGCAGATAAGGAAGATTGGGTGGTTTTTGATGATACACAAGAGCCTATTGTCGATGAAGAAACATGGCTGCTTGCTCAAAAGTTAAGACAGAATGTAAGAAAAGCAGATCCTATGGGCGAGCCTAATGTTCTAACTGGAAAGATTTACTGTGCTGACTGTGGTGCACCGATGTATAATCACAGGCAACGAAAAGGGCGTGAAAGAATATACTATACTACCAAAGGCGAAAAGCGGATAAGCCATTCAAATCCGGCAGATTGTTATGAATGTTCCACATATAATCTTGCTTATCAGAAGTATGACCGACATTGTACTTGCCACCATATTTCAACAAAAGCACTTAAAAGCATCATTCTGAAAACCATACAGGAGACTTGCCATTATGTTTCTTTGAATGAGCGGGAGTTTGTTTATTCTCTGCAAGAAGAATCGGCGATGAAAGATATTGCTGTTTCTGAAACTGTAAAAAACCGCATTGAAAGAAATCAGAAGCGAGTTCACGAACTGGATATGCTTATCAGGAAAATCTATGAAGATAATGTGATTGGAAGATTGCCGGACAGACTTTTTCAGAGTATGCTTACTGATTATGAAAATGAGCAGAACGAGCTGAACAAGATTATTGAGACTGACACCGCTGATATGCAACGGATTATAGGCGGTCAAAATAATGTGGAGCGTTTTCTAAAGCTGGTTAAAAAGTATGAGAATATTACAGAACTTACTCCTGCCATGATAAATGAATTTATCGACAAAATTCTGGTTCACGAGCCACAAGGAAAAGGTGCAGACCGCACCACAGAGGTGGAGATATATCTTAACTATGTCGGGCAATTTCAAGTACCTGTGGAGCAGCATGAACCAACCGAGGAAGAAAGGATTGCTGCTGAAAAAGAGGCGGAACGACTTCGCAGAAAACGAGAATCCAATCGTAAGTATATGAAAAAGATTCGTGAGAAATCAAAAGAATTTGCGGAGCATGAGCGTATAGCAGAAGAAAAAAGCTCTGATAGCAATGTGTGTGTTGAACAGAACGCCACAAGCAAATCAAATCGGCAAAAAGTGAAAGGAGAAAAAATAGCATGACAGAATTGAAACCACGAATCCATGACAAAAGCAACGGTCTGGACTATGTTCTTGTGGGCGATTACTATGTGCCGGACTTGAAGCTGCCGGAGGAACACCGCCCTATCGGTATGTGGGGCAGACTGCACAGGACATATTTGGAGCAGTACCGCCCTGCAAGGTTCTCTGCCCTCTGTTTATCCGGCAAACTGCATACTTACCTTGCTGACCTGAACGAACAGGCAACGGAAAGGTGCAGCCTTATCATTGAGCAGATGAAACAAGCCGAGGGCGTGACCGAAACCATGAAAGCAGACAATCAGATGTTGTGGGTACAGTCCATGAACTCTATCCGTAACCGAGCCGAAGAAATCATCAGACAGGAAATGATTTACTGCTGATTTTATCAAGTCCAAAACCAACAAATTTGTATCGTAAACGAAGCGACAGGTATTTCCTTATGAAGTGTCTGTCGCTTTTCATTTATCAAACTTTAAGGAGGAAAACACAATGAAGATGAACCGGAATGAAATGGAAGCCCTTTATGCCTTTGGCTGTCCGAACCTGAAAGCAACTGTCGAGCGTTTGCGTATGGTAGCTGCCCTTGCACCCGATCCAGTGGCGAAGAAGCTGTTTTATATGCTTTCCGTCAAGCTGAGTGCTGAGGGTGTTGAAAGGTGGTATCGCTGCTTTTACTGCAAGCTGCGTGTGTTGAAAAACCATAGGGAGGGCTGCTATGACGAGACTGACGAAGATTGAGAAAGAAACAATCGTTCTCTTTAATGAGGGCGAGGACAAGGCAAATATCTACACCCACAACGCCGGATTGAAAAAGAGGTTGGCTGCTTTTGCTAAGAAGTACCCTGACCTTTGCCGACTGGAAAAATCCAATGTTCAAGGCGGTGTTTCTTATGAGCTGGCAAAGTCCCGTCTGTCTATCCGTTTCCTGCCGCCTTACAGTGAGGAACGCAGACAGAAAGCCAGCGAATATGCGAAAAAGCATGGGCTGAACAGCTAGCAGGGATAATGTGATAATCAGGGCTGATATGCGGTTAAAATGTCAGGTGCAGACCTGATGTTTTGACCGTTGCCTATCGCCTGTGAGGAAAATATCGGGGACTATGGATTTTGCGAAAATGTGCGTTACAAGGTTTGAACAGGAACTCTGTACACAAAATTTTTTCTTCCATTCTTTAGGCTGATGAAGTATAATAGACAAAAGATAATTTTAGAAGTGAGCTTTTCGGGAGGCAGTATATATGGAAAAAAGTAAGGTAGAATTTGTATATAAAAATATTTCTTCATTAAACAAGATAAGTATAGTGAATAAAAAAATATTTCGTATTTTGCCATATATTTGTGTGCCATCACTTGTTGTAGGGGGAATTGCGGTTTTTCTAAAAGAAATGTTGCCTATAAAAGGAGTGTTGCCTGATTATATTAGACTTGTTTGCTTAGTCATATTTTTCTTAACCTTTTTGATGTGGTTGGTGTCTTTCTTTTTTGAATACATTTTCCTGTTTTTATGGAAATGCCCTGTATGTAAAGGAAAATTTCCATGGTATAAGACTACTTTGGGATATTTAGGAGAAGAAGGAGGTAGTCTTGTAAATAAAGAAGTTAAAGATATTTGTGACCGCAAGAATAAGAAAATATCTTTAATTCAATATGAAAATAGCAATTTAATCATTCCCAAAAAGTGTCCGCATTGTGGGGAAGTTATATGGAAAAAATAATTTTTGTAGATTACCTGTAATCTGCCACAACTGAATATGACCGTCAAGGTCAGATGAAGAAACCGATGTATTGAGCGTAAAGCGATCATGCGTCGGTTTTTCTTATTTCATGAGCTGACAGAATTCCGACTGTATATCACCCGTGAGGAAAGTATCGGTGACTATGGATTTTGCATAAATGCGCGTTACAAGGCTTGAACAGGAACTCTGCACACAAATTTTTCTTCCATTCGTTAAGTTGATGAAGTATAATGAAAAATAAGATAAAGTTAATTCTTGGAGGTGTTATTCATGTTTGGTTTTAAGAAAAATGAAAAGCCAACGCTCATTATTGAAGCAAAAGATCTAATGGAAATTATCAAGTCTGATTATGATAATGATATGGCTTTTACTCTTATTGAGTTTTCCTATAATGAGAAAAAATATGTGATGGGTTCCTGTGTTTTACCTGCTAACGCAGAGGAATGTAAAGAAAATATATCTTTTATATTTCAAGACAGAGTTTTTGAAAGTTTTGAGGAATTTCAAACTGCTATTATTATAGATAATAAAAACATCTTACAATTAGAAAAACCCCTTGAAATTTTAAGAGCAGGAATTATTGATAATGAGCCTATGCTGAAAACGCCATGGGGAGATAAAAGATTAGCTGATAAAGCTGTTAATAAATAGCGTGTCGCTTTGAAAGGAGTACAAATTTATGGCATTATTGATGTTTAGAACTTTTGGAGTGATTATAGTATCATTTATAGTCTTAATTATGTATGTTTTGCATAGAAAGAAAAATGGGAAGTTTATAAAACGAAAGGCTGTCAATGAAGAAGAAAAAATAAAATATCAAAAATGGGAAAAAATAATCAATGTGATGGCAGTTGTTGGGTTATTGATTCTCGGTATATTTATAACTGTTCCTTGTTGCTTGGATATACCTTATTTACTATCTAACAATTTAGTTGAAGTTACCGGAGAAGTTACACAAGGTGCAATGTCAGGAGAAAACTCTAATAGTGAAAGAAGAATACATATTAGAGATGAGAAAACTGGAGAAGAACATTCATTAAAATATTGGGGAACAGGTAGCGATTTAGGAGATAAGATAACTGTAAGGTATTTACCACACACAGAATATGGGTATGTAGTTGAATAGAATAAAAATAAATATCCTATTTTGTTTTGGGAAATTTGTAGATTACCTGTAATCTGCCACAACTGAATATGACCGTCAAGGTCAGATGAAGAAACCGATGTATTGAGCGTAAAGCGATCATGCGTCGGTTTTTCTTATTTCATGAGCTGACAGAATTCCGACTGTATATCGCCTGTGAGGAAAGTATCGGAGACTATGGATTTTGCGGAAATGTGCGTTATAGGTAAGTAAAAAACTACTTGATAGAGCGTGAATTGAATTGTTCATATCGGTATGATATAATTTACTGAAATGAAGCAAGAAGGTGGACTTTTGTATGAAAAAATTTTTGAAAATATTGCTAATCATTGTAGGAATAGTTTTTTTGATTTTTGCAGCGCTGATATGTATTGGACTGTTTGTTGATTATGATGACCATATTGAAAATGGTCGCTATACTTATGTTCCGGAAGATGACAATAAAGACAATGCATATGTCGAATTCAATTTGAGTGATTACGATAAAAAGGATTCTGAACTCATATATTATAACTCTATCGAAGAAGCTATTTTGAATTCCCCCTTAAAAGCAGAACATGAAAATTTATCAGCTCCAGAAGATTTTCTTAATCATGTTGATGAAATATTGCATATATGGAATGGCAAACAGTATGATACGGTTTTCTGTCGGGCAGGAAGTGATAACGATCCCGTTCAAGGTTTTGTGATTGCACGCTGCAAAAAAAAGATAGAAAATGAAAGTACACAATATGCGTTTGTAAATGCTACACCAGCTACCACTACACCAGATACCACTTATGGGGGAGACTTCAAAAAATTTATCCATTTATCTTTAACAATAAGTGATATTCAACAAGACTTAAATCCAAATTATCCGGATACCAGATTCGTTTTTGGCTATGCACATGATAAAGAAATTTACTCATTAGAAGTAGAAGGTCAAAAGCCAGATGGGATTATAGAATATGAAGAATATGGTAGAACGATGTATATGTGGTATTATAACGATTTGAAAAGCAATAAAAGAGGCGATTGTCTGAGCTACTCAGTAGATGTGCCAGAGTAATTTTTCAAATTGGCTAATCTGCCACAACTGAATATGACCGTCAAGGTCAGATGAAGAAACCGATGTATTGAGCGTAAAGCGATCATGCGTCGGTTTTTCTTTTTGCAAAATAGTCCGGTGGACTGTTTTGTAAAACCGAAGGAACTGACAGAGCTTGAGACGGGGCGAAGTCAGTTTGTTCGAGCGGGAGTACAGAGGGTGCAACCCTTTGTGCATGGGTACAGGGAATGCAATATCCCTGTGCAGGTCAAGGGCGGCAGCCTTGCCCAGTTAAGTGGCGTTTCGCCACTTAATACTGGGTATTACTTGACGCAGAAAGCCGCAAGGAATCAGCTTCGCTGCCCTTCTCCCCTGTCGGGGAAATCAAAAAGAAAAGGAGGAATTCATGTGAAATTAACAAGGCACAATGGACGAGCCGGAAAGAATGGCGTTTATAATCCGAAGCACAATGACCGCAGTTTTGACATTGCCAACAGCGAACACATTGATGAAGAACGAGCCAAACAAAATCTCTATTGGGACTGTTACAATGGCTTCCGCAATTTCAAAAATCCCGAAAAGGAAAATGAGCTGTCTGCCACTTTTGAAGATGTGGAACAGCTTTTTTATCATCAGCGGTATCGTGATTTTGTGACAGGACAGAACGAAAGAAATGTGAAGAACAGACACCCTGAAAGGAATAAGGAAACCGGAGATTTGCTCAAAAGCAAAAAGACCTGTCCAGAGGAAACGGTCTATCAGATTGGAACGCTTGATAATCATGTTCCGCCGGAATTGCTCATTGAGATCGTCACAGAATTTATGGAAATCGTAAATGAGCGTTTCGGCTCTCATGTCCATATCCTGAATTGGGCGCTGCACTTGGATGAAAGCACCCCTCATATTCACGAGCGTCATGTGTTCGACTGTGAAAATCAATATGGGGAGATTGCCCCACAACAGGAAAAGGCTTTGGAGGCACTGGGGTTTGAACTGCCAGAACCGGAGAAGCCAATCGGAAGAAAAAACAACCGCAAGATGACTTTCGATTCAGCTTGCCGAGTGCTGCTGTTTGATGTGGCGAAAAAGCATGGCTTACAACTGGAAGAAGAACCGGAATATGGTGGTCGTGCATATCTGGAAAAACAGGACTATATTCTTTTCAAGCAAAAGGAGCAACTGACAGCACAGGAGCAAAAATTGGAAGAACTCACGATGAAGATTGAAGATGTGGAAGCTCTGGTGGATGAGGTTGCCGATATTGCCTATGACAAGGCGGTTGAGGTCGTTGCTGATACTGTGAAACTGGAAACGCACAAGGAGGATATTAAGCTGGTGGAGCAGTCTAAGACATGGGTTCTCTCCCCTGAGCGTAAGGCTTCAAAGAAAGAAATCGAGTATGCAACGAAACGATTGGATGGCGTGATTGCCAGAATCACAAACGCTATGAAATCAACCATTCAGAAAATTCAAACCACGCTGATGAAACCGGAGGTCAAAAAAGCCGGAACGGAGCAAATCAAGAAGAAAGCCAAAAGTTCCATTATAGAGCAGTTAAGCCGCAAGAAGAAAGAAATTGCAGAGCGTGAAGTCAGCCGGACAATTCCGGCGAAAAGCAAAAAACAGGATATGGAACTCTAAGGCACTTGCTGTTTTCACTTTGAAAATGACAGGTGCTTTTGCTTTAGGGAGCAAGAAAATATCTTCCATTCTTTAGGTTGATGAAGTATAATGGAGATACACTATTTGAGAATCTTAAAGAGGTAACGGCTATCATGAAAAAATTATTAACATTGGTGTTACTTGTTTCACTATGCTTAAGCGGTTGTGCATTAGGGAACAATGTATCGGATATATTAAAGATATGTTAAAAGATTTTTTGCCAATAGAAAACAGTGATGATTGGATAATGTCGATATTAAGCAACAATATTAAGGTCGATAAAGATGGTGAAGAAACGTTAGAAATTTGTGGAGTAATGGGATAGGAGACCAGCTATGAATATTAAAGAACTTGTACTAGTAATCAGCATTCTTTTATCCATAAGAATAGCTGAATACGCTATGAAAAAATATAAGGAACAGAAAGACGTTGAGGTAACAAAAAAGCAGAAATCCAGAAAGCAGACAAAAAAATATATAATTACAGCACCCAGCATCTTGAAAGTAGGATTACCATGCGGAATATTTTTTGGTTGTACAACTATTGCTTTTATTTTAAGTCAGATCTTCAAATGGGAATTTGTACAACAGATAGAAAATTGTTATTTTATGTTGATTTGTTTGTTGGTATCTATAGGATTTACAGTATTAGGAATTGTTCTGACATTATATGGATACATATGGAAGATAGAATATGACACACAAGAGATTATCTACCGTTCTGCATTAGGAATTACAAGGAAATATAGAATTGAAGATATTACAAGATGCGTAGGAAAGAGAAGAAATCAATATCGCTTTTATCAAGGGGAGAAAAAGATATTCCAGTATGAAATGGATGCAGAAGGAGATGTTTATGATTTACTAATTATTTTGAAAAAAAGGGGGATAGATGAAGAAGAATTGATTCCATCTACGAAAGAGCACTGCATAGTAGAGCCAATGATTATCCGGAAAATATTGCCTATCATAGGTTTCTGCATTTATACTTTTTTTACAATTGTATTATTTTTGACTCGAGATGGGAAAATTTGGATGTATCTGTTGCTGGGAGTGATAGATTTACTGTTGCTTTATTACAGCGGTGTCTATTGGTATGATCAACTGGAAGTACAAGACAAACTTTATAAGAAAGATTTTCTAAAGAAAATGCGGACAGTTGAATTTAAAGAGATTACAAAGGTTGAGCAACACAAAAGTATAATAGAAAAGGAGTACATAATTATTTATGTAAAAGGAGAAAAACCAATAAAAATAGACAGATATAATGAAAATGTAGAAGTTTTGCTAATGAGATTAAAGGATGAAAAAATATCTGTAATGTGATTGATAAATAATGTGGAAGATTAGGATAAAGAAGAAGCAGTACTTATTCGGATAAAAAAGGAAAGCGGAGAACACCAGATCTCTTACTGGTACAATTTTCCAGTATTGAAACGTATATTGGTTCAGCATTTGGTGGTGCATTAGGTGGAATTTTGGGAGCACCTTCAGCTATAGGAAAAGTAGGTACAACTATAGGCGCTTCTGAAAAGATACTAAATTTTTTATCAAAGCCCTTTATTATTGGAGGGATTTCAAGTGGAACATCAACATTAGTTGGGGAAAGTCTTGAAACGATGACAGGAACAAATAAAAGGGGAATAGAACAAATCGGCTTGGATGTACTTGAAGATTTGATTTTAGGAGGTATCTTAGGCGGTATAGGATCAAAAATAAAAATAAAAGGATTAAATGCAGGAAGAAATAACTATCAAGCAATTTTTGCAGGAGGAATAACAAGGCTTGTTAATGGGACAGGTGCAATGCATCTTAAAACATTATTAAAAGGATATATTGCACAATTAGTTGAATCGATAAGAGATGGAGTAGCAGGAGAGATATATGATTATATAAAAACAGAATTATTTGGTTGTGGGGAGGCATAAAATGGAATTTAGTATTTTTAGACTTGAAATAAGAGGGATATTGTTTGGAATAGCAGTATTATGTTATATAGTGTATTGTATAAAAAAAGAAAGTTTTTATTTGCACTTTTTTTTAAGAAAAAAAGTGTTGTAGAGCAATATAAATATAACGGTAGAAATGATATTAAATTACTTAGAGGTGCTAATTTAATGTTATTAATAACGGTAATTTTTATTTTAGTATATATAATGAAAATTATTTTTGATATTCCGTACATAATTAATAAAGAATATTTTTACATTAAAGGCTATACTATTGAACAAAGTCATGGTGGTGCGGATGTTTCTCATGAACGTAGAAGCATTTTTGTAAAGGATGAAGATACAGGAAAAGTATTTGAAATTACGGTTTTTTCAGAATACATTGATGAAAACGATTTTTTAGAAGTTGAATTTTTGCCACATACCAAATATGGAGCAATTATTTCGAGAGAAAAATCGAGATGATTAGGTTAATTGGAAGTTACCATACGAGGAGAAAATGCTATGACAATATCTGATTTCAAGAAAGACACAAGCCTGACAAGTATACCGGAAAACAGCAGCAATCTTACAAACTTAGATTTAGAACCTGTAATCGCCTATGGCAGACTGCGTGCATTATTTGGAGAACCCAATTATGAAACACAGAATTTTGAAGACGCTTACTCTTATATTCTATTTGTTGAGTCGGAGTCTTCTGAAAAAATTTACTTGGAAGTGTATGAGGGAAGCAGCGGACCGGCGATTGGTGGTCTGAACAATGCTGAGAGTTTGCAAGCTGCTGAAACTCTGAAGAAATTGATAGAGGAATCAGAAGAAGTGGCAGATTATCAGTATGAGGGATACTATTTGGATTTAGATTCAAAAATCACTATGGGTATCAAAGATGGCGTGCCTTATTATAACGAGGAATTTTGTGAGGAAATTCCCGATTTTCAGTAATTAGACGAAATAATTATCATTTAGAAGAAGCAGGAAATCTGAAAAGGTCTCCTGCTTTTTTGCACCCCAAATGTAAGCGATGAATAATCCACCGGTTTTTCAGTATCCAAAATTTATG
>NZ_QRIL01000015.1 GCF_003471165.1 Ruminococcus sp. AM22-13
TCGATTTAAAGTCCTTAAGTTGACGCTAAGTTCCCAACATTGGGGTCTGACCATCTAATTTTCAAATAAAATAATTCTAAATTTTTCATAAAGGCAATTTCCTTAAAAAATAAAATAATATTTCCAAAAGAAAGTTTTAAATATACCTGCCAACTGACAGATTCATGCGTAAAATTTCGACTAATTCTTTTATAGAAATAAAAATGAGAGTATGATATAGTGATAGTAACAAAACAAAGGGAGGCAGTTATGGGCGTTTATTTAAATCCAGGGAATGATGCTTTTGCGGAATCTTTAAATTCTGAAATTTATGTAGACAAATCAAATATGATCCATTACACAAATCGTGTATTGGGTACAAAACAGAAATTCATCTGCATTAGCCGTCCGCGCAGATTTGGGAAGTCCATAACGGCCGAAATGCTTTCTGCATATTATGACAGCAGTGTAGATTCTCATCCTCTATTTTCTAAATTAAAGATCGCAGTAGATTCTTCTTTTGAACAAAATATAAATAAATATGATGTCCTTTTCTTTAATATCCAGAGTTTTCTAAGTCGTTCAGATTGTGCCTTGAATATGGTGGAATATCTGGAATTCAGGGTTATTCAGGAACTGGCAGAGAGGTATCCTGATCTAGGATTAGAAAGTGAACCCCATCTCACCAGCGCATTGGAAAAAATCTACAGCGTACATCGAAAGGGTTTTGTATTTATCATTGATGAATGGGACTGTGTTTTCAGAGAAAAGAAATCAGATGTTGATGCTCAGACAAAGTATCTGGATTTCTTGAGGGATCTTCTTAAAGATAAGGTATATGTTAAGCTTGCATATATGACAGGTATTCTTCCGATAAAAAAATATGGCACACATTCAGCTTTGAATATGTTTGATGAATTTTCTATGACAAACCCGAAGTATCTGGCATCTTATGTCGGATTTACAGAAGAAGAAGTCAGGGATCTCTGTCAAAAATACAATATGGATTTTGAAGAAACCAGACGATGGTATGACGGCTACAGATTTCGCAAAGCGGAACATATATACAGTCCTAAATCCGTAGTAGATGCCATGAGAAATGAAGCTTTTGACAGTTACTGGACACAGACCGAAACTTATGAAGCTTTAAAAACATATATCGATATGAATTTTGACGGGTTGAAAGATACCGTGATCGCCATGCTTGGCGGAGGCCACTGTCTGATTGATACCGGAACTTTTCAAAATGATATGACAACTTTTCACAGCAAAGATGATGCATTGACACTTCTGATCCATTTGGGGTATCTGGCATACGACATGGATTTACAGGAAGTATTCATCCCTAATGAAGAGGTACGTGCTGAATTTGCCCGTGCGATAAAAGCAAGTGGATGGCATGAAGTCATCCATGCTATCTCTATATCTGAAGAACTTTTAGAAAATACTCTAGCATGCAATAACGAAAAAGTCGCTCGGATAATTGATAATATTCATGAAGAATTTACTTCTATTCTCAACTATAACAATGAAATTTCATTGAGCTGTGTGATATCCATTGCTTATTACAGCGCCCGGCGCTATTATTCCATATATCGGGAGCTTCCATCTGGAAAAGGGTTTGCAGATCTTGTTTATTTACCTCGGATTCAATATCCGGAAAAGCCGGCAATGATAATAGAATTGAAATGGGATAAAACAGCCACTGGTGCTATCAGACAGATAAAAGATAAAAACTATATTAAAGGATTAAAAAATTATTCTGGAACTGTGCTGCTTGTTGGAATTAATTATAATAAATCTGATAAACATCATGAATGTCTGATAGAAACGATACAGATTTGAACCAATGGGAGATGACAATAATATGGGATTTTATCTGAACAGTGCGGCACCATGTTCTTTATATCGAAGTGAAGAACACATTGAGGTCTGACACTCCGAAGGATAAATAAAAAGAATGAAGCGTTCCTAAAAGATCCATAAAAGAAATATAAAATTAGGGTGTGAACTTCCAGAAGAAAGCTCCAGTCATTTCGGCTGGAGTCTTTCTTTTGGGAAATTATAAGGAGACACATTTTTACCAGCATGTGCGAGCTGCTAAAAGTCCCTGATTGATTTTACCTTCTATTTTTGCCCTGTTATAAATTTACTTTGTTCCTCTTCTGGCAAAGTATTAGTTAATGAATGAAGGTGAGAAGGACGGTTAGAGGGTATCCAGGCAACAATCAGTACCTGTAAAAGTTTTAACGCCAGTAAAGATGTTACAGTGAAAAACCTAATGAAGGTATTTTCATTATCAGAAGAAGATGCGGCTGGCTATGTGGAGAAATATTGGTAAACGCTATTTGGCAACGATATAAATAATAAATATGTTGAAATCAAGAGTGAATATACTCCCAGATTTTTCCGGGCGTTCTTGACGTAGGATATTAGTGCCAGACCACAATATTTCTACCACATCTTTCCAGTGTAAGCAAAACAAAGTAAGTACACGGGACGGACTGCATATGCACCTTAAATATCCAGATCACGCAGATAAGTTTCTGTCCAGTCTGGATATTTTTTATGTTTTTGATTATATAGCTAACCGTTCAATCAGACATTCATGTACTTTCGTTTTCGGGTTATAATTAATTCCTACCATCAGCAGATTCCCCTGGTAGTCTTTTAAAGTATGTGGATAATTACGCTCTTTTATCTGATTGATAGCACTTTCTGCATCCTTATTCCATTTCAATTCAATGATCATAGCTGGTTTATCCAGATGCTCTTTTCGCGGAAGATATACAATATCTGCAAAACCCTTTCCGGACGGCAGCTCTCTTATTTCAGTGTAATAAGTACGTGCGCTATAATATGCAAGAGAAATTACGCATGCCAGTGCATTTTCGTCATTATATGTCAGTATAGACGTTTCAAAATGTGCTTCCTGGATTTTCTCTGCGACTGTCTCATTTTCCCTTTTCCATGTTGCCTGAAGCAATTCTTCAGAATTCTTTATCGCCAGAATTACTTCCTGCCATCCTGCATCCCGTATGGAGGTAACGAACTCTGTTGTAATCTCACTATTCGGAATAAATACTTCTTTTTTTGAAAAATCATATCCAAGATATCCAAGATGGATAAATAATGTCAATATGTCATCGGCGCTCGAAAAGGTCGTCATGTCATTACTGAACGAGCTGACATCAACAGGCTGTCTTTTACCGGCCAGCAATTCAATGATATTTTCTTTCAGCCCTTTATAGTTCATAATAATATAATCCCGAAGTGCCTCGAAGGTTTCTGTTTTATTCCAATAATTATCAAAGGAACGGTTCAGCATTGCACTTACAACTGAACGTGGATTATAGATATGTCCCATTTCTTTGAAATAATAACCATCATACCAGCGTCTGGTCTCATCAAAATCCATATCAAACCGTTTGCACAGACCTTTTACTTCTTTCTCTGTAAAACCAACATATTCAGCAAGAGTGCCCGGATTTGTCATGGAAAATTCATCAAACATGTTTAATGCAGAATGAGAGCCATATTTCTTGATTGGAAGTATTCCCGTCATATAGGTTAGTCCTACATAGTTTCTGTCTTTTAAGAGATTACGCAGAAAATCAAGATATTTTTTCTGCGCTTCCGTATCCTTCTTGTTTTCTCTGAAAATGCAGTCCCATTCATCAATAATAAAGACAAACGGAATCCTGCTTTCACTGTAGATCTCCTGCAGTACATCAATAATGTCCGTCCGATTTAAATAGTCCAGATCAGGATATTCACGTAAAAGATCACGAAGCACATATTTACTAAGAAGGGTACACATTTTATCTATATTGTGGGTACGGCTGAAAAAATCCTGCATATTCAGAAAAATAGTATTGTACTTATTTAAATGGATTAAAAACGAAGAATCCGACGATATGTCCTTATCCGCAAATAATTCCCTGGAATTACAATTTCGTTGATAATACGCTGCCAGCATTTCCGCCGCCATAGATTTTCCAAACCGTCGTGGACGGCTTACACAGATAAATTTCTGCCGGGTGCGAAATACTCTATTTGTATACCGAATAAGTCCTGTTTTGTCTATATAAATCTCTGATGAGACCGATTCAAAAAATCCATCATTACCTGGATTCAGATATAATCCCATAACACAAAATCACCCCTTCTTAAAATAGTATTATATTAGATCTTGTCATGATTCAGATATCCTTCATGCCATTATCATTCTCTTTAAGAACCATATATTACTGATACAAAATATTATAACAAATCATGATTATACTTGCCAGATTAAGTTTTCGACAAAGCACATCCCAGCTTTGATTAAACGCTTCTTTCTGGCATCTTAATATTTCGAATCAAAGAAGCAAAAAGCATTATAACTGTGCGAATTACTCGGCAACTGAGTTATCTGAGCATCTGAATTAAGGCATGATACCGCCTTTTTTCAGGGTGCATCCATGACACCACTACTGTTTGCTCTTTAGAGCTATACAGCTACTTTTATTATTTCCGGTGTTTTCAGTCCGGTTACGGACAGTTCTTTTTTTACTCCGGATACGGAGTGATATTTTCTCAGGATATTATATACGCCTACGGCATCTGCGTTATAAACTCTGTTTCCATCCCTGTACAGTCCTCTCTCTTTCCGGTTGGACGGTTCAAGAGGCATTGGGGTCTGACACTCTGAACATCACCAAATACGAATTAAAATAAATAAAAACAGATTACATGCTTTTGGATAAACTGTACCAATTTCTCAATTATTAGATTTGGAAATCCAATTTTAAAGGGCTATCTCAAAAGCTGTAATCTGTTTTTATTTTATTTTGTTTTATTTCACTTCAACCAGTTCGATTCTGAAATTCAGTTCTTTTCCAGCCATTTCATGGTTGGCGTCAAAGGTGATATTCTTTTCGTCCTTGGCGGTTACTTTAACCGGAAATGGCTGTCCGTACTGGTTGGACAGGTATACCTGCTGGCCTACAGTAAGGTCTTCTGAACCTGGAAGCTGTGCGATTTCCATGGTAAAGATTGCATTCGGATCAGCCATGCCATAAGCTTCTTCCGGCATCAGATGAACATCTACGATCTGTCCAACTTCCATATCTGCTACAGCAGCATCAAAACCTTTGATCATCTGACCAGCACCGCAGATGAATTCCAGCGGTTCTCCGCGGTCATAGGAAGAATCAAATTGTGTTCCGTCATTAAAGGTTCCTCTGTAATGTGTACAGCAGGTTTTACCCACGTTGCGTCCGGTGATAGTGCTCTGTGCTCCACAGCTTCCACCACAGCCACTGCCGCAGTTCTCTCCACAGGAATGTCCTTCTTCGTGAGAACCGCAGGAATGACCATCCTCATGGTGATGATCACAATTTGCACCAGAAGAAATTAATTCACCTTTCAGATAAAAATCTACCGCCTCATCCGCATCTCCCTGAACACCTGAGTATAATTCGATTCCAGCATCTGCAAGAGCAGCCTGAGCTCCGCCTCCGATGCCGCCACAGATCAGCACTTCAACATTCTGTCCGGCAAGTAATCCAGCTAAAGCACCGTGACCGCTGCCGTTAGATTCAATGATCTCGCTTGAAACGATCTGATCGTTTTCTACCTCATACACCTTAAAAGTCTCAGTTTTTCCAAAGTGTTGAAAAATAGTTCCATTGTCATAAGTTACTGCAATTTTCATGTGAAAAATCCTCCAAATTTATTACAAATATCGTTCAGACCAGTATAGCCTGTGGGCGCAATAAAATCAAGTAATATAAGACTTTTTTGTACTGGTATGTATGCTTTGCGTCTGATAAAATAAAACTACATAACAAAGTAGTAGAAAGAAGGGAATGAAATTTATGAAAAGAAAAAAGAAAACATGGATAGTTTGGCTGATGTGCCTCTTACTTTGTGTCGCGTCTTTGCCAGCTGTAAGCTTTAAAGACGTTCAGGCGGCTTCTGTGAGCAGTGAATTTACAGGATGGAAAACGGTGAATGGAAAGAAATATTATTACCAAAATGGTACAAAGCTCACTGGCCTGCACAAAATCGGTAAATATTATTATGGCTTTGCATCTGACGGAACGATGCTGACAGGATGGAATTATATCAAAAAACATTATCGTTATTTTGCAAAGCTGTCCGGAAGAATGCGTACCAGCCAGACGATTCAGGGAAGAAAAATCGATAGTAAAGGTGTCTGGACACCGGTTATCGTTTTGGATCCCGGACATTCCGGAATTGTTGCAGGCGGTTATGAGCCCCTCGGACCTGGTTCCAGTCAGACGAAGTCAAAAGACACTTCCGGTACGCAGGGCGTTGCGACTGGTGTGGAGGAATATAAGCTGACATTAAACATCGGACTTCAGCTACGCTCTTTACTTCGGGACAGGGGCTGTAAAGTAGTCATGACTCGCACGAACAGTAAGGTTGCATTAAGCTGCATCGACCGTGCCAGGATAGCAAATAAAGCAAAAGCAGATGCATATATCAGACTGCATGCCAATGGAAGTGACAATTCCTATGTAACCGGAGCGATGACTATCTGCACCACCAAAAACAGCCCTTATATTGCGTCCATGTACAAAAAGAATAAATCCCTGTCTAACGCCGTTTTGAATGCTTACGTGTCTGCCACAGGATGCCGGAAAGAGTATATCTGGGAAACAGATTCCATGTCTGGAAATAACTGGAGCAAAGTTCCGACAACACTGATTGAAATGGGATATATGAGCAACCCATCCGAAGACCGACTCATGCAACAGACTTCCTACCAGAAAAAGATGGTCAGGGGAATTGCAAAAGGAATTGAGAATTATCTGACAGATTTGTCGAAATCTTTAAGCTGACAAATATTCCTAAACAATGTTATAATCCATTTAAGGGAACATTTTATCCATTATCAATATGAAGAAGGTGAGTGCAGATATGGCAATGTTTTTGAATAATTCATACTCATATAAAAGGTATAAAAAGATATCCAACACAACATATTTTATAGATAAGTCCTGCATATTAGACGATATATTAAGATGTATGGAAGAAGAAACTCAGTATATCTGTATCACCAGACCGCGCAGGTTTGGAAAAACAGTCATGGCCAATATGCTTGGTGCATTCCTTGGAAGATCCTGGAATTCTTCAGATATCTTTGACCACTTAAAGATCTCCTCTTCTGAAAGATGTTCCAGATATCGAAATCAATACGATATTATCTATATCGATTTCAGCAGACTTCCAGAAAATTGTGTATCTTATCAGCAGTATATAGACCGTATCATTGGTGGACTGAAAAAAGATCTGCTAAATGCTTATCCGGAATCTGCTTTAGATTCTGATCTTTCCGTATGGGACATGCTCTCAATGATCTCGGATCAGTCGGATTGCTCTTTTGTATTTATTATGGATGAGTGGGACGCGGTATTCCATATGCCGTTTATTACCGAAAAAGATAAGGCAGAATACATTCTTTTTCTGAAAGCTTTATTAAAAGATCAGGATTATGTTGCACTGGCATATATCACAGGTATTCTTCCAATTGCTAAATATTCCAGCGGATCAGAGTTAAATATGTTTATGGAATTCAAAATGACATCCATGGAAATGTTTGGTGAATATTTTGGATTTACAGATGATGAAGTAGACTATTTATATGAAAAATACAGTCAGTCATGCGAGAATCCTCACGTATCACGGAAGGGACTGCAAGAATGGTATGATGGGTATTTCACAGTGGCTGGAAAACGCTTGTATAATCCAAGGTCTGTAGTAATGGCTCTCAGCTTTAACCAGCTGTCTAACTACTGGACCAGTTCCGGACCTTATGATGAGATATTTTATTATATCCGTAATGATATTGATCAGATTCGAAATGACCTGGCACTGATGATTGCCGGCGAAGGCGTTACAGCAAAAATAGATGAATTTGCAGCATCTGCAATGAATCTTCAAACTAGAAATCAAATATATTCTGCAATGGTTGTATATGGACTGCTTACGTTTACCGACGGGAAAGTTTATATTCCTAACAGAGAACTGATGCTGAAATATGAAGAACTGCTCCAAAACGAAAAAAGTTTAGGTTATGTATATCAGCTGGCTCATATTTCGGAACAGATGCTTAATGCAACACTGTCAGGAGATACGAAAAAAATGGCAGAGATTCTTCAGTATGCACATAATACAGAAACTCCAATTCTGTCATATAACAATGAAGTAGAACTGTCTGCTATTGTGAATCTGGTATATCTTTCCGCGCGGGACAGATACCGTGTTGAACGGGAAGATAAAGCAGGCAAGGGTTTTGTTGACTTTATCTTTTACCCATATAAGGCAAATGGTACCTGTATTATCCTTGAATTAAAAGTAGGTCATTCTCCAGAACAGGCTATTCAGCAGATCAAGGATAAACAGTATATCCTGAGATTTCAGGGAAAACTTGGTGAAACACCTAAATATACAGGAAAAGTACTTGGCGTTGGAATAAGCTATGACAAAGATACCAAAGAACATAAATGTATCATAGAGACTTTGTCAAAATAAGTGTGCGATTCGCAAACTTTCTATATATCAGACGGTATAGATTGTCATACAGTCCTATATATGAGAAGAACCCTGACCAATTAATGCTACGGTTCTTCTCATATGCGCATAAAAATCCAAACTCACAGATAAAAATTCCCATCCAGCTTGAATCTTTTAATTTTAACATGTCTATTCCTCTTTTTTATCACATAAAATTTCCTCAAAAATCGGTGTGAAATCAATATCTTTTATTGCTCCATACTGGCTGATAAAATATTTACTCATATAATCTTCATGCTTACGGACACCCTTATCACCTGTTGTTCCAAAATCAGATAATGCATATAAAACACTGTCATGTGTATCATCGTCTCTTTCAACAAACTTAATCTCATCCCTCCGGAATAAGTTTGAATTTAAAAAAATCGGATTATGTGTATTAAATACGAGCTGCGCATGATGGATATTTACATCATCATTGTGAAAGACATTAATAATGCTCATCAATGCCATCGGATGAATCGATGCATCAAATTCATCTACCACTAATGTTCCTCCCGTCTGCATTGCTTTAATCACAAGAGGAAACATATTGATAAAACGAATTGTTCCATAAGATTCGAAAATATCTGCTGCAATTGCTGTGGCCTTCTGATCTTTCATATTTTTAAATATAGAATATAATTTCGCATCCGGCTCATCATCACTCACTACATACCCAATTGCATTTGAATTGATTCCGAATAATTTTGCTGCTTCATCGGTTGTCTTTTCAACATAAACCGCTTTTTTCTTCGGATCTGCAAATCTTTTAATCAACTGCATCGAATCCGCACGATAAATTACCATGAATTTATTTGCAAACCAATCAACAATCAGTTTTGTGAATTTCGGTGAAAAAATTAATTTAAACCCATTCGTCAAAAATAATTCTTCCTGATTCAAACTGTTTTTGGCGATTTCATTTATGCTTCCTGCATTCTGTTCTGTTATATCAGATAAATAATCTTTGATTACCTTTAAGTTCTCTACTTTCAGGTCTTCCTTACGTTCAAATATTCTTTCTCCATTGACTTCCAATACTTCTGCAAGAATTTTTCTTTGGTATTCCTCTTCGAGAAAAGTTCCAAGATCAATCTTCAATTTATAGTGTATTTTAAATTTATGCTCTTCTCCATCTTCCTCATAAAATTCTATATCAAAGCATACAGGCTTAGATGCCGGTTCATTATTATTTGGAATCAATTCCAATGCCGATGCAGCCGGATTTGGTGAAGATTTCTCTTCGGAATTTCTAATATTTCCTCTCAAAACAATTGCCCGTAATACATCCATTGCACCAATAATATTCGTTTTACCTGCTGCATTTGGTCCATAAATAACTGAAGAACTCAATCCCTTTATTTCTTTTCCTTTTATTTTTGTCTTCATCAGACTATAATCTAATCCCTTTTGCTTTGGAGCAGCCACCATCGAAAAACTTGCCTCTTCCACAAAAGATTTATAATTTTGGGTTTTAAATTCCAGAAGCATTTTATCACCTCCATTCTGCTTACTTTTTACAAAATCATATTCTCATTATAACTATATTGTATGATAGAGTCAATTTTTTATTCTTATTTTGAACTTTTTTTGCAAAACAAAAGCAATTACAGAGTGGATAGGAAAACTATGTCTATCAACGGAATAGTATTTGTTAAAGATGACGTGATTCTATATAACTGAATAAAACCGGAATATTAATAGATAAAATACCATTTATAAATCTCAATATATATACCGACATCGTAAATTCTCTCCATTACTTAGTAAAGCTTTTCTCATTTATGAACCTGTACACCACCCAAAGGGGAACTATAATCATGACAAAGATTAAAAACACAAAGAAGGGCATGGCAAAAAAGACATTAAGTATGTCACTTGTTGTTGCAATGCTTGCTACTTCTAATGTGCCGGTATGGGCAGCTGAGTTCAGCGATGGTACAGATGCAGCTGTAGCTACTGAAGCTCCAGCTGCTGAAACATTCTCTGACGAGACAGATGCTCCTGTAGTTGAAGATGCAACTAATACAACAGCAGCAACTGAAACTGTTAAAAATGATTCTTATAATGTAACACCTACATTTTCTTCTAATGTAGCAGCTAATAATTCTGTAGCATGGAACGCAGGAAATATTACTGCAAGTTTTAAAGTAACAGCTAAAGATGGTAGCACATCACTTCCTTCAGGCGCAACTCTTAATTATGCTTGGAAAGTAGACGGTATTGCATCTACAGAGTATACATGTGATTTTAACTCAGACGTAACAACTGTAAATGCACCTGTAGACCAAAATACAGCTGGAAAAACATTAACATTATACATTTATGTAAAAGCAAATGACGGTACTACTCCTTGGGATTATACATCTAATGCAATTCAGGTAAAAGCAGTCACAGATCCAGCACTGGCTAATATTACAACTAGTTACAATCCTACTTATAATGGAAAAGAACAGGTAATCACAGCTGATCAGATTTCTTGGGGGACTGGCGTGTCTTCTTCTGATTATGATATTGCAGTAAGCGGTGATACGAAAAACGTTACAGACGATGGCGTTACAGTTACAATTACTACCAAAAAAACTGGATATACAGGAAGTAAAACTTTAAAATATCAGATTCAGCCATTAACATTAAACGGAACTACAACAAAAGATGCTGAAGGAAATGTTACTCTTGATCAGACAATCAGTGGACATTTTGAGGCAACTTTAAAAACAACTAATTTTACATATACTGGAAAAGTTATCAGAGTGAAAGCTTCTGATGTTACATTAATTGATAAAGATACAAAAGAAGATTTATCTGCATACTTAAAAGCTGATGAAAAAGGATATGTTTCCTTAAAGGCAATTTCTGCTCAAGACGCAGGAGAAACTCCATTACGTTTAAACTTAATCGAAGGTCAGCCAGAAAGTGGAAGTAAAAACTATTCTATCGCAGCATCTACCGATAAAAAAACAGATGCAGATGGATATAGAACAATCGAAACATCTAATAAAGCAACTATTGCTGTTCGTGATTTATCTACAGTAGATATTTCTATCAAGGCAAAATCCATCCCAACAGCAGGTACTGCTGTTAGCTTAACTAAAGATGATGTTACTTTTACTGATAAAACATCTAAAGAAACTTTGGATTTATTTAATCAGGTTGATTTAACTATTCCAAAAACAGCTACTGCAAAAGGTTCCTATGAAGTAACTGTAGAACCAAAAACAGCAGTTGATAACGTTACAGGAAAAACAACAGCAACTTTAAACCTTGTCGCAGCAGATATTTCAGCAGCAACTTTCTCTGGAAAGGAAGCAACTACAGCCGAAGAATATACTGGGGCTGCTGTTACAAAAACTGAAAAACAGTTAGGCTCTTTAGTTTTAAATGGTAAAGCAATCGATAAGAGTGAGTATACAATTGAATACGCAAACAACACCAATGCAGGTACTGCAAAAATTATTGTAAAAGGAAAAGGAAGCTTTGAAGGAAGCGAAGCTGTCTTTGAATTTACAATCAATCCAGCTAAAGTAACTGCCAGTGACGTAGCTGTAGAAAAGAAAGTAGAATATATTGATACTCAGAATGCAGCTGATTATAAAGATGCAGTTAAACTTGTTGTAAAAGCTAAAAATGGAAATAAGAAAGAATTTACACTTGTAAACGGTACAGATTATACTGTTAAATATTCTTTCAATACAGAAAACACAATTGATACTGGATATGTAAAAGCTACAGTAACAATTACAAACAAAAACTTCCTTGGTGCAGGATCTACATTTGAAAAAGAATCTCAGATTAAAGCACGTGCTATTAAGAGCGAAAATATCAAATTAAAAGAGAATTCCTTTACTTATACTGGCAGTGCTATTACACCGGATTTTGATGTTGTTATTGATGGAAAAATTGTAAATCCAAATCTGTACACAGCGACATTTACTAATAACGTTAATGCTGGAACAGCAACATTAACAGTAACAGGAAAAGATGTAGCAGACTCAACTGCTGTTGATAAAGTTACTAAATATAGCGATATCCCGGCTAAACTTACTTTCGAAATTAAACCAGCTGATGCTTCAAACTTAGTAGGTGTTATTGCTTCCGAGGCATATAGAGGATATTCTATTGAAATTCCAGCAGATGGTATTAATCTGAAATTAGGTAATAATGTCATTGATGTTGCAAGCAACTTTAAATTATCATATGGCGAAAACCTTAACATTGGTCATGGTACTGTAACTCTTACACCAAAAAATGGAAACTTCACAGGAACTAAAACTGTTACTTTTGATATTGTTGGAAAATTAGTTAATGAAGATAACGTTACAGCAGATATCAAAGGATATGATGCCAACGGAATCGAAAAAACAGATGGATTTAAGTATGATGGAACTGCCCATACCTATGATAAAGTAATTGCATCTATCAGCTATACCGAAAATGGTAAAACTACTAAACTTGTTGAAGGTAAAGATTATGACTTAGTATATGTTGATAATGTATACGGTAAAAATGTCAATGGCACTCAGAAAGGTGCTGTCCTTGCTATTGCTAAAGGAACTTATGGTGGAAGCTTAACCACTTCAGATAAGTCTGTTGTTAAAGGTATTTATACAGATGCGGAAGGAAATAAGACAGCAAACGTAATCGCTATTAAAACATTTGAAATTACACCAGTAAAAGTTAATGCAAGTAGTGTAGTTATTAAAAATGCAGTATACGCAGGTGGTTTATCAGTAAAACCAAATGTTACTATTGTAGTTAATGGTGTAACTCTTGTAGAAGGAAAAGATTACACATTAAATTTATCAGGATCTGAAGATTTAGTAAATGCTACAACAGGAAAAACAAATAAGGTATCTATCAGCTTTAAAAATGGATATGTTGCTGGTGGAACAGCAGTTACAGCACCGAAAGATTGGGGAATTGATAAATTTGATCTTGCAAATGCAGATGTAACTGTAGAAGATGGTAAAGTTACTGTTAAATGCGGTCGTGTTGATGTTGAAACATCCGAGTACACTGTAGAACAGAAAGACGGTAAGGTTACTGTAACAGCTAAGAAAGACAGCAAGAACTATACTGGTTCTAAGACTGTTGATGCTGTAACAGAAGATCAGAAGCCAGGAACTCCAATGATCAGCAATGTCAAAGTTGTTGGTAACAAAGCAACAGTAATCCTTTCTGGTGAAGTTGATGGCGCTGCAGGTTATGATTATGTAATCTCAACAGACCGTGACTGCATCACAAATAAAGATTATACTTCTGTAAACAAAAACCAGGTTAAAACTAACACTACATTCGAATATGTAGGTCAGAACACCTATTACGCATATTGCCATGCTTGGAAACGTGATGAGAATGGTAAGAAAGTATTCGGAGAATGGTCTAACGCATATCCATTCGTTGTAACAGCAATCACACCATCCCAGCCAGTGATCACAAGCGTTAAAGTAAGCGGTTCTACTGTAACTGTAACATATACAAAAGCATCCAATGCTGATGGATATGATGTAGTTCTCGGAACATCTACAAAGAAAGTTAACGGAGAAACACGTCCGGTAGAATACGGAAAACTCGTTAAGAAGAACATCAAAGGCAATGTTGTAACAGCAACATTCAAGAATGTGAAGAAAGGAACCTACTATGCAGGTCTCCACGCATTCAACAGAACTTCTGAAGACGGAAAGAAAGTATTCAGCCAGTGGTCAAACGTTAAAAAAGTAACTGTAAAATAATCCATTTGGGTAGAGCAAATACAGATTCCTAAAACAGGAAAGCCCCGGTTATTATGGACCGGGGCTTTTCCTGTTTTTAATACTGAGAAGAGCCCCAGTCTTAATTGACCGGGGCTCCCTTTTTAGGAATCTGTATGAATACCCAAATGGATTATTTTACAGTTACTTTCTTTGCATTGGACCATTTGCTGAATACTTTCTTTCCATCTTCAGATGTTCTGTTGAAGGAATGAAGTCCAGCATAGTAAGTTCCCTTCTTTACGTTCTTGAATGTTACAGTCACAACATTGCCTTTGATGTTCTTCTTAACAAGTGTTCCGTAATCTACCGGACGCTTTTCACCGTTTACACTCTTAACAGAATTTCCAAGAACCACATCATATCCTGTTGCATTTTTGGATGCTGTATAAGTTACAGTTACTGTGTTTCCTTTTGCTTTTACGCTTGTGATCTTTGGTGTAGATGGTGTTGTAGCTGTTACCTCAAATTTGTAGATATTTGACCATGCACCAAATACTTTCTTACCATTCTCATCACGTTTCCAAGCGTGGCAGTATGCATAGTATGTACCTTTCTGTACATAGTAGAAGTTTGTGTTTGTTTTCAGGATGTTCTTACTGATATCAACACGGCCGTTCTGATAATCTTCTTCTGTAGCGATTACGTAGTCATATCCAACAGCTCCGTCTACATCGCCAGAAAGTACTGGTGTTGCAACATTACCTTTAACTACTACGTCAGAAATCATTGCTTTGCCAACTTCTGGTTTAGCTTCTACGATGTTAAATGTAGCTTCTTTTGTTCCCTTATAGTTGTTTCCTTTGGCTGTGATGGTTACAGTACCAACGCCAACTTCTTTATTCTCACCATAAGATAATGTATAATCTACGTCCGGTGTCAGGACAACATCGCCGTTCATAACTGTAACAGCAGGTGTGATCTGGCTTCCAGTGTATGTCTTATCTTCGATAGTATTAACAGTAACATCTTTCAGGTCTTTTGCTACGATGTTGTAGTTTACAGTCAGGGTATTGTCTGCATTTCCTTTTACAGTGTAGTTCTTTGTATCAAGGATTGTGATGACAGCTTCACCCTTATCACCTACATTAACGCCGCTCTTATATTCAACTTTGTAATCTTTGCCTTCTTCAAGTTCTTTTCCACTTACCGGATTCTTAACTGTAATCTTGGCTTCTGCGATCTTTCCACCTGCATATTCTGCATCTGCTGCTGTTGCGCATGCATTGGTAAGTTCTGCTGCCTTGATGTTGAATGGGAGACGGATCTCACCAGCGTAGTTGCCGATACCACGTGCCACTACATATGGTCCAGCATAATCTGCTGCATCAAGATTTTCTTTTCCTGTTGCTGTATAGCTGTTTACGTTGTTTACATAAACGATCTCGTAGTCTTTGCCTTCTTCCAGTTTCAGTGGGCTTGGAGTAAACTTCACTTCCGGTTTGATCTCATTTCCTGTGTAAACCTGATCAGCAATGACTTTCTTATCAAATTTACCGTTGATCAGCTCACCAACAATCTTGAAGGTTGTTGTAAGGGTTCCTTCATAGGATCCTTTACCTGTGATTGTGATTGTTGCAGTTCCTACATTCTTGTTATCCTTGTATTCTACTGTATAATCACGACCTTCTTCCAGTTTATTGTTGTTTGCATCTACTACAGCGAATGTTGCCTTTACATCTTTTCCGTCATTATACATTTCGTTTTTCAGTACGGAATCAGCTGCTGTATATCCGGAAAGGTCATTCTTTGTGCTTGGTTTGTAGTTGTTTACAATCTTACCATCGGAGATGGATTTACTGGAGATTGCAAAGTTCTTCTGGAGTTTGTCTTTGTATCTTCCATTGATACCTTCTACTGTAACTGTTGCATTTCCTACAGAAACATTGTCTTTCCATGTAGCCTTGAAGTCTTTACCTTCTACTAATGTATAGGTTCCATCAGTGATCACAAGAGCTGGTTTGGAAGCACTTCCTGTCCATTTCTGGGCATCGATATCTGCAAATTTGATATCAGAAGATGTCAGGCTCTTAGCTGTAATATTCATAGTATAAGTTGCTTCGCCTGTATAATCTCCATCATAGAAGTAATCACCAGTATCTGCGTTACGGCTCTGATGAGCTTTTACAGTGATTTCAAAATGACCTTTAGATGTATCATCTTTATCATTATTTACCCAACGGATCCAGTCGATGCTGAAGTCTTTTCCCTCGGTTAATCTTGTGGTTTTTCCTGCGATTGCCAATGCAAATTTGTCAGCCGGTGCATAAACATCTTTAGCAGTGCTATTTGTTGCAAGTGCATTAAATACGATCGGTGCACTGATTTCGCTGGTTACAGTTCTATTACTGATTGTCTGCTGTTCAATATTAAAGTAGAAAGTTCTTTCTCCTTTATATTTACCAATCATCTTGATGGTAACACTTGGAGCCGGGTTGTTGTTGTATTTTCCTGCATGGAGGTTGTTGTTGTATGTAACAGTATAGTCATGTCCGGCTACTAATGTTTCAATACCCCAGGAATAATCACCTTCATCATAAATATCAGCAGTATGATGTTTCAGAGATTTTAAGCCATCAAATGTGATATCAGAGCCAGTAAATGTTTCACCTTTACCTGCGGTCTTATCAAGAGCTACTTTTGTAAGAGTAGAACCATTTTCCATATATACATCACCAGTGATAGCACTTGCAATCTCACCTAAGAATGCATTTCCTCTGGTAATGTCAGAACCAGGAATTTTAGTTGTATCATTAAAGATATCATCTGCTTCAGCTGTAACATCTACTGTCAGGGTACCATAAAAGTTCTGATTAGCTTCGAAGTTTGTAGCGGAAGCTGCTGTACCAACTACTTTTAATGTGACTTTTTCACCTGGAATAATATTCTTATTTGCTACTTTAATAGTATAGTTATTTGTATCAGATAAGTCAATTTTTCTTCCGTCTGCTGTTTTATAATATACTTTTACGTATTTTGCAAGTTTTGTAGAATCTTTTAAAGTCTCTACTGGAATAGTAGTTTCGGATACTTTTACTTCACATTTACTTTCCAGATTTTCAGGTACTACATTGATTTTTGTAGCAGCTGTACTTGTAGTTGCTGTTCCCTGATATACGCCTGTACCTGTAATAGAAACAGCAGCACCATTTGGAGCACCATTGATCTCAGGCTGTTTTTCATATGCAGTTACATTTGGTGTAAGCTTATCTACAGTATAGTCTGTTCCTGCTACTAATGTCTTGTCTCCAAGAACTACCTTAGATATCTCTGGTGTAATTCCTTCTGGATTATATGTGTAAACGTTCTTTCCTAATGTAATCTGAGCCTGTGCGATATCAGTCATTTTATTAGAAACGTTGATGATCTTTTTGCCGGTATATGGGCTTGCAAGTACAACAGATACTTCCTGTACACCAGCTTTGTCAACATTGAATCCTGTTACGGAATACTGAGTACCATTAGTTAACTTCTGACTTTTTACAGTTACAGTCATACCATTTAATTCAGCAGCTGTGATAGTTTTATCTGTAGAAATAGTTGTTCCATCAGCTTTTGCAAGAACAATATCATTGACACTTACTGACTGTGGATGTACTGCTGCATAAGTGCTGTATGTCGTTTTTTCCTCATTAGACTTGTTCTTGTAAGTAACTTTTACACGAATGAGATAATCTTTTCCATCGTTGTTAGTTCCATATTTTACCAAACTCTGATCTGGTGTGAAATTCTGAGCTGTAGCACCAGTGATGTCTTTCCAATTTATTGTGTTGTCTGCATTAACAGAATCACTCTTTTCGCATTTCTGCCACTGATAGCTTACGACATTGCCAAGGTTTGTGTCGAGGTTTGCCTTTAATTCAGTTCCCCACTGACCATCCCATGCAGCATCTTTAGCTGTTGTAATAGTAACATTTGTATTGTTTAATGTTCCTTTTGCATCGGATACATTAAACGCAAATTTATCAGATCCATTCCATGTGTAACCATTAAATACAAGTTTTGCTTTCTGATTTCCATTTGCATCTGGATCACCAATAAGGAATACAACAAAGTCTTTTCCGTATTCCAATGATTGCATCTTATCATCTACATCTAAATCAAGACCTGAAACGGAAATATTATTTGACGTTAAGATCGGTGTAACAGAATCACCGTCTTTATCAACATATCTGGTTGCTAAAGTAGCGTCCTTAATTAAATCTTCGAATTTAACAGTAATATCATTATTTACGTTTTTAAATGTGCTTGAACCAACAGTTAATTCTAACTGGTCTAAACCGTATGCAACAGGCTGATATGCTGAAGCACTTTCATAAATGTCTGTGCATGATACATATTCTGCTTTTCCCAAACTATTTGTAGTAAGTTTATACTGATATGTTTCTGTTATTTTAACTGTAATATCAGCACCGATATCATCTTTTGTTAATGTATAGTCAGATTTTTTTGCGCCATTAATTGCTACAGCACCCTTGCCATCATGAGCATCTCTATACCACTGATAATCTGTCTTAGCACCATTCACGGTAAGATCATCTGGATTTAATTTTGTTTTATCTGTATCTGTAAGAGTGAGAAGATCCGGGCGAGTAGACACTGTAGATTTTACACCTTGTGGTGTTGCTGCATGTAAAACATTGCCCTGTTTTTTTTCAAGACTACCAGTCCACACTTCTGCTGAAGATGTAGTGCTTTTTACGTTAACTTTTTCGTCCATTACCAGAGGTGCTAATTTACTTGTAGTTGCAGTTGCATTTTCAACTGTGCCATCTTCGACAACTGGAGCTTCTGCAGCATCATCAGAGAATGCTTCAGCAGCCGGAGCTTCTGTAGAAATTGGTGTGTCAGTTCCATCGCTGAACTCAGCAGCCCATACCGGCACATTAGAAGTAGCAAGCATTGCAACAACAAGTGACATACTTAATGTCTTTTTTGCCATGCCCTTCTTTGTGTTTTTAATCTTTGTCATGATTATAGTTCCCCTTTGGGTGGTGTACAGGTTCATAAGTGGGGGAAATTTTACTGGCTGATGGGAACGATTCACGATAATGACTTATATATTTGAACTTATAAACAGTATTTTTCTTATGAATATTACGATTTCAGATAGTTATAATGATTTTAGCTGTCTTAAATTTGGAATATTTGTTGAAACAGTAACACTGGCTCCCAGCCAAATAACAGATTTCGACAAATTTTCTTATGGAAATACCTGTGGAAGCATGATACAATTTATAGTAAAATAAACTTTATCATAGCTTAGATTAAGATTTAAAGGGGGATTTTTTATGACAAATGATCAAAAATTAAGTAGTATTGAAGCAAGTTTCAAAATGGAAAATTTACCCTTCGATTCAGCATGTTATAAAAGGGTTGAAAAAGTTCTGTGCAATAAGATAACTGTAGCTGATGCGATATCTGAACTAAATAAGAAATACGGAGTTCCACAAAAATGAAAGATCAAGAGTATGATTTTTTCTATGAAGATAAAGGTGATACTGAATATTGTTATCCCGGAACTAATATATTGAAAAATAAGCTGAATATTCAAAATCTGGAAAGATTGCATGAAGCCGAAAGGGATTATTCATCAATTCGGCAAGTAGAGCTATATAAGCAGGGAATATCTGGGGATTTTTCTTTAAAATATTTATGTTCTATTCATAAACAGCTGTTTCAAGATATCTACCCTTGGGCAGGAAAAATTCGAACAGTTGATATATCAAAGGGGACCATTTTTTGTCTGGTACAGTTTATTGAAAATCAGTTTACATGGATATATCAGCAATTAAAAAAAGAAAATTTTCTTAAAGATATCACTGACAAAATAGAAATGGCAAATCGTCTGGCTTATTATCTGGGTGAAATTAACATGATACACCCCTTTCGTGAGGGAAATGGCAGGACGCAGAGAATATATATCGAACAATTATGTATAAATAATGGAAGATTTGAAATTGATTTTACCGGGGTTACAAAAGATGAGATGATTGCAGCCAGTATCCAGTCAGCTAAAGTGGACAATGATCTGTTGGAAAAGTTAATATATAAATGTCTTATACAGAAATGAAGCAGCCCCGGCAATCATGAGTCGGGGCTGTTCCTGTGTGCGCTTGCAGCGCACCTAAAAAGAAAGACTCCAGCCAAAATGGCTGGAGCCTTCTTTTTTAGGAATCTGTATTTAATTACCCAAATGGATTATTTTACATTTACTTTTTTAACGTTTGACCACTGGCTGAATACTTTCTTGCCGTCTTCAGAAGTTTTGTTGAATGCGTGGAGACCTGCATAGTAGGTTCCTTTCTTCACATTCTTGAATGTTGCTGTTACAACATTGCCTTTGATGTTCTTCTTAACGAGTTTTCCGTATTCTACCGGACGTGTTTCTCCGTTAACTTTCTTTGTAGATGTTCCGAGAACTACATCATATCCATCAGCATTGGATGCTTTTGTATATGTTACAGTTACAGTAGAACCTTTTACTTTAACGCTTGTGATCACTGGCTGGGATGGTGTGATAGCACTTACAACGAATGGGTATGCGTTAGACCAGTCGCTGAATACTTTCTTACCATTCTCATCGCGTTTCCAAGCATGGCAGTATGCATAGTATGTGTTCTGACCAACATATTCGAATGTAGTGTTAGTCTTAACCTGGTTCTTGTTTACGGAAGTGTAATCTTTGTTTGTGATGCAGTCACGGTCTGTAGAGATTACATAGTCGTAACCTGCAGCACCTTCAGATTCACCAGAGAGAATTACAGTTGCTTTGTTTCCAACGACTTTAACATTGCTAATCATTGGAGCGGCTGGTTTCTGATCCTGTGTTGCAGCATCGATAGTCTTAGAACCAGTATAGTTCTTGCTGTCTTTCTTAGCTGTTACAGTAACTTTACCATCTTTCTGCTCTACAGTGTATTCGGATGTTTCAACATCAACACGACCACATTTAACAGTAACTTTGTCACCGTCTACGGTTACATCTGCATTTGCAAGGTTGAATTTATCAATTCCCCAATTTTTAGAAACAGTTCCGTCTGTTCTGTAGCCGTTCTTTCCTACAACTTTTACTGTTAAGGATTTAGTAGTAGTAACTTTTGTACGATCATCACTAGCGCCATACTCAAGTTCATAATCTGTTCCTTCTACAAGAGTTTTTCCACCAACATTTACAACAACAACTGGTTTAACAGGAAGTCCTCCGGCATATACACCGTTAGCTACTGAAATATTAGAATCTTTAATAGTTAATGTTCCAATTTCAAATCTTTCAGCGTAGATAACATTTTCAATTTTATTACCTTCAGCGTCTGTATATACACCATTAGTTACACCTGTAGTACTATCTGTATAATTTCCGCCATATGTGCCTTTAGCAATTGCAAGAACAATACCATACTGTTTTGAATTAGAAGAATCTTTTTTACCATATGTATTATCTACATACTTGATTTCATAATCTGTTCCCTCTGTTAAAGTACCAACAGATTCCCAGTTGTTATTATCATATTTTTTAACTTCTGTATCAGCAGTATCAAATACAGTCTTTGCAGGTGTATAAGCGGCACCATCATATGTATGAGAAAGTGCTGTTGTTAAACCATTTGCATCATAGAATTTAAAGTCACCGCCTTTAAGCATCTGACCTGTAATCTTGAATGTGATAGTTTTTGTTCCGGTAAAGTTTCCGTTCTTTGGTGTCAAAGTAATAGTACCTTCACCCATCGCAACATTTTCACCATATGTTACTGTAAAGTTATCTTTTACATTGATTGCAACATTATTTAATGTAGCTGCAGTAACTGGCGGCTGGATGCTGTATCCGGTGTATGTCTGGCTTCCTACAGACGCAACAAGTTTGGAAGCATCGGCAGCTTCAATAGTAAATGTAACGCTAGCATCTGTTTTAGATGTAAATGTATCGTCTGTACCAGTGATAACCATTGTTGCTGTACCAGCATTAACGTTGTTTGTCAGAGATTTAATCTTATATTGTGTTGGATTGATAACTCTGCCGTCTACAACTACATCAAAATCTGGTTTGATTGCAGCACCTGTATAAGTATACGCTGTCTTTTTAAGTTTGATATTTTCTGATTTTAAAGTCGTTTTTGTAATTGTAGAAGAATAAACTGCATCTTCGCCATCTTTTACAATGAAGTTTGTATTTTTCAGATACTTATGACCATTTTTAGTAGTCGTTTTCAATACAACTTTTACTTTACCGTCTACTTCTCCAGTTGTTGTATCAACATCAGCGCTAGTTGTAAATTTATATTTTTCAACTACATAATCTGTACCTTCAGTCAAAGCAAATTCTTTTCCGTTGGCATTTTTTGCCTTAACAACAAGACTCATTGCATCTTTATAATCGGAAGGTGTTGTAGTGTCTTTTTTCTCTACATATTTGCTTACAGTAACAGTTTTTGTATCTACAACGGCTGGATTGATTGTGAAAGTATAAGTTTTTGTACTTCCAACATAGCTACCAAGACCTACAATTGTTACGGTTCCGACACCGGCATCAATGTTTTTACCAAATTCAACTTTATAATCAACATCTTTTACAAGATTATGTGTTCCAGTAGTTGCTCCATTAACATCTGTGATGCTAACAGTACCTAACTTACTTAAATCTTTAGTAATCTGCTCGCCAGTATATTCTTCAGCCTGCTCTGCATAAGACTGACCGCTAAATTTTGCTGTTGAAAGAGAACTTGCTGCAACAGATAATTTTGCTGTTGTAGATCCCTCAACGTTTGTATTATTTGTAGCTGGAGAAACTGTTACATCATGAACTCCCTGTGTTGTTGCAGTAGATGTAATCACTACATCACCTGCTAATTCTAATACTTCACCAGTTGTTTTATCTGTATATGTTGCAACTGAAGGTGCAACTGTTACAATTGCTCCATTCTGATAAGCCTGTTCCGGAATAGAAACATTTACAGTGCTTAAATCACGTTTTGTAATAGAAAAACTATTAGTTGGTTTAAGTGTAAGTCCGTTTGTAATGGTATAATTTTTATATTTGCTTTCAGTTGGTGTTGCAATTGGGAATGTTAAATCAGCATCTCCAGCTTTTCCAGTATTAAACTGAGTTCCAGCTTTAATATAATTTGCTCCACTAATAAAAATTACATCTTCGCCCTTAACATAAGAAGAAAGATCAACACCTGACTTTTTATCTATAATTTTTACATCTGTATTTTTAAGTGTAATATTTTTTCCAGTATATTGTTTGGATGTAGTTACAAAGGTTGCTTCTAAGTAATCAGAAACATTTGCAGCTGTTAAAGTTAAAGGAGAAATTGTATAATTAATTACAACGCTGCCTGCGTAACCAGCTTTTGTTGTTGTAAGATATACATTAACGCCCTTGGTTGTAACATTTACAGTATCACCTTCAGTACTTCCGATAACAAAATCAGATGCAGCGAAAATCGCATTATTATTAGCATCTTTAGTGTTTACAAGATTTGTAAAATCAATATCATCTACAGTTGGTACAATAGCTTTTCCAGTATAAGTTTTTTTGAATGTATCTTTTAACTTAAGTTTAGTAGTATCATTTTCCATATTGATAACATCACTAAGCTGTTTTGGCTGTACTTTGAAAGAATCAGATGTCCAACTCCATACTAATGTATCACCTTTTTTTGCATATACAAAAAGAGTAATATTTTTTCCGCTCTGTGCAACACCTGGGGTATAGCTAACCTGTCCATTAGCAGGAAGTGATGTTTCAGTAGTAATCTGTCCATCATTATCTTTCCAAACATAATAATAATTTACAGTGTCAGTATTATCTGCTTTTTTTGTTACAGTTACAGTAGTAGAAACTGTATTTCCCCATACAATGGCATTATTTGTAATTCCTGTAAAATCTGTAGCTGTAATATCAAATCCTGTGCCGTTTGTTGTAGTTTCTGCTGCAGTAGCATCTGTATCTTCTACAACCGGAGCAGCATCTGCTTCATCAGAGAATGTTTCAGCAGCCGGTGCTTCAGTAGCTACAGCAGCATCTGTACCATCGCTGAACTCAGCAGCCCATACCGGCACATTAGAAGTAGCAAGCATTGCAACAACAAGTGACATACTTAATGTCTTTTTTGCCATGCCCTTCTTTGTGTTTTTAATCTTTGTCATGATTATAGTTCCCCTTTCCTTAATATAACTATTTCTTTTTGGGTAAAGATTCCTAGACATAATCTGTCTGTTATGGTTAATAATAGTGCTTTAGCCAGTTTTTGTCAAGGGTAATGCTCAAGAATTTTACGATTTTTTTAAATTTCACGCACTTCAAAAGCATTTATTTTCCTTGATTTTTCATGTTTGAATTCTATAATTTGTTACAAATATGGTGAGTTTTTCTTCTATATCACAAGATGATGTATTATCTGTCTTATCATCCAAAAATAGCAGAGAACCTTATCTGATTCTCTGCCATTTATTCATTTTACAACTACAGTTCTTCTTTTATCTTTTTTATCTGTTCCAACGATAACTGTGTATCGTTCGCAATTTCTTCCAAACTACAATTACCTCTCTTAAGCATACGAATTGCTACTTCTGTTTTTACCTCATCTTTTGCTTCTGCTTCTAGCTCATCTTTATACTTATCTCTTATTTTCTTTATAAATTTATCCGTTTCCAATTCCAATACTTTTCCGCCCATAACTTGATCAACCCCTTTCTTTGTATCTCTGAATTTTTCATTTTCCGCAAAAGAACTATTTGTTCTACATTCTTTTATAGAAAAGCCTCTGCCTATACATTTTACAACTGTATCGCCAGAGGCTTTCCTGACTTATATAGAAGCATTTTCTTCTATAATAAAGCAAATAAAGCAATATAGAATCCAATTCTTCTAAATAAGCATATTATTTCTTTCTAACAATAACCTTATCCAGATGCCAGATATCATCCACATATTCCTGAATTGTTCTGTCGGATGTGAACTTGCCGCTGCATGCTGTGTTAAGAAGGGCTTTCTTTGCCCAGCCTTTTTCATCTCTGTAGGCTGCTTCTACGCGTTTCTGTGCGTCTGCGTAGGAGCGGAAGTCTGCGAGGATGAAGTAGCGGTCTGCTCTGTCTGTGTTCTTTGTGTTGAGGAGTGAATCGTACAGGTCACGGAAGAGTTCTGTATCGCTGGAAAATGTTCCGTTGATAAGCTGCATCAGTACCTGACGGATTTCTTCGTCTGTGTTGTAGATTACGTTTGGATCGTATCCGCCGTTGTTTTCGTAATTGATTACTTCGTCGGAGCTTAAACCGAAGATGAATGCGTTTTCTGCTCCAACTTCTTCTACGATCTCTACGTTAGCACCGTCCATGGTTCCAAGTGTCGGAGCACCGTTGAGCATGAATTTCATGTTACCTGTTCCGGATGCTTCTTTACTTGCTGTGGAGATCTGCTCGGATACGTCTGCTGCTGCGAAGATCCACTCAGCGTTTGATACTCTGTAGTTTTCGATGAATACAACTTTGATCTTTCCGTTGATGGAAGCGTCGTTGTTTACTACATCTGCTACGGAGTTGATGAGTTTGATGATCTTCTTGGCTGTTGCGTAACCTGCGGACGCTTTGGCACCGAAGATAAATGTTCTTGGATAGAATTCCATTTCCGGATGCATCTTTATCTGATTGTACAGATAGATTACATGCAGGATGTTCAGGAGCTGACGTTTGTACTCGTGAAGTCTCTTAACCTGTACATCGAAGATGGAGTGCGGGTCTACTTCTACGCCGTTGTGCTCGAGGATGTATTTTGCAAGACGCTCTTTGTTCTTGAACTTGATGTTCATGAATTCCTGGAGTGCTTTGTCATCATCTGCGTAAACTGCCAGTTTCTTTAACTGTGGAAGGTCTGTGATCCAGTCCGGTCCGATGTGCTCTGTGATCCAGTCTGCAAGGAGTGGATTTGCGTGAAGCAGGAAACGTCTCTGAGTGATACCGTTGGTCTTGTTGTTGAATTTCTGTGGCATCAATTCATAGAAGTCTTTTAATTCCTGATTCTTCAGGATCTCTGTATGAAGGCGTGCAACACCGTTTACAGAGTAGCCTGCTGCGATTGCAAGGTGAGCCATCTTAACCTGTCCATCGTAGATGATTGCCATCTTTTTGATCTTCTCGTAGTTTCCCGGATATTTTGCCTGGATTTCGAGAATGAAACGACGGTTAATCTCTTCGATGATCTGGTATACACGTGGAAGCAGTCTGGAGAAGAGCTCGATCGGCCATTTCTCAAGTGCTTCGGACATGATGGTATGGTTTGTGTAAGCAACGGATTTGGTTGTTACTTCCCATGCTTCATCCCAGCCAAGTCCTTCTTCGTCCATGAGGATACGCATTAACTCTGCTACTGCTACAGTTGGATGTGTATCGTTCATCTGGAAGGTTACTTTTTCATATAATTTCTTAATGTCGCTGTGTTTCTTCTTATATTTATCGATTGCTGCCTGTAAACTTGCAGATACGAAGAAGTACTGCTGTTTCAGTCTCAGCTCTTTACCTGCATAGTGGTTGTCGTTCGGGTAAAGGACTTCTACGATGTTGCGGGCAAGGTTCTCCTGCTCTACAGCTTTCTTGTAATCACCTTTGTCAAAGGAATCCAGCTCGAAGTCTACGATCGGTTCTGCATCCCAGATACGAAGTGTGTTTACTACATCGTTGTCATAACCTGTGATCGGCATATCATAAGGAATGGCTTTTACTGCCTGATATCCTTCATGGATAAATTTATTTCCGCCTTTTTCAGGATCGTATTCTACTCTTACATATCCGCCGAAGTGTACTTCTTTGGCATATTCCGGACGACGAAGTTCGAATGGGTAGCCGTTCTTTAACCAGTTGTCCGGTACTTCGATCTGGTAACCGTTTTCGATTTTCTGTTTGAACATTCCGTAGTGATAACGGATTCCGCATCCATATGCAGAGTAGTTTAATGTTGCGAGAGAATCAAGGAAGCATGCAGCAAGTCTTCCCAGACCACCGTTTCCAAGTGCCGGGTCCGGTTCCTGATCTTCGATGCAGTTGAGGTCGAATCCCAGTTCATCAAGGGCTTCTTTTACTTCGCCATATGCGCAAAGGTTGATCAGGTTGTTTCCAAGGGCACGTCCCATCAGGAATTCCATGGACATGTAGTATACAGTTTTTGGATCCTGCTCGTCGTATGCTTTCTGTGTTTCAAGCCAGTTATCGATGATAACGTCTTTTACTGTGTAGCTTACTGCCTGGAAAATCTGCTCCTGTGTAGCTTCTTCAATTGTTTTTCGATAGAGGAATTTTACGTTGTCTTTTACGCTTTTCTTGAATGCCTCTTTCTTGAACATTTCGTTTGTCATTACATACCTCCCGTAATCTGGTTTCCGTTACTGTTTCGTTCTCTGCAAAAAATATTGCAGGGAAGATCCGCAAACAGTAACTGGTATTTCGTCATAATCTTTCCGTTTCCTTTATCAGAGAAATTGGGGGCAAAGTAGCTCTGCCTCCAATTTCTTCTTTGAAATCAAACTGTCAAAGAATATGATACTCTTTTTTCGACAGCCTGTCATCTGTATATTTGCCGAAAATTATGACAATTTTTTTACTCCCATGGTTACAGTTTCTTTGTTGATATTCCATTCTTTCACATAACCATCGGTCTCACCAAGTACCATTTCGTCTGCAAGTACTTCAGATTTGATCTCATCTTCGTGTGCTTTCATGACTTCCTGGATTTTGTCGTTTCCATGAGCATATACTTTGATCTTATCCATAACTTCGAAGCCGGCTTCTTTACGCATGGTCTGGATCTTGCTGATGATCTCACGTACAAATCCTTCTTCGATCAGTTCAGGTGTCAGGTTTGTATCGAGAACTACGGATGTTTCGCCGTCGGATTCGGATACGTAACCCTCTGTCTGTGCTGTTTCAATAAGAAGATCTTCTTCTGTAAGTTCAACATCATTTCCGTTGATATCCAGTTTCAGAACACCATTGCCTCTGAGTTCTTTCATTGCTGCTGTTCCGTCGATGTCTGTCAGAGCCTGTTTGATTCCACCGAGGAGTTTGCCGTATTTCGGTCCTACAGTACGAAGCTGTGGTTTGAAACTGTAGGAAATAAAGGATTCTACGTCATCTGCAAATTTTACTTCTTTGATATTCAGCTCGTCTGCGATAATGTCTGTGTAAAATTCGCCCATCTTCTTCTCAGCTTTTACATACATGGTTCCGATCGGCTGACGGTTCTTGATGTTTGCTGTATTTCTGCATGCACGTCCAAGAACTACGATCTCGAGAAGCTCTTTCATGTCTGCTTCGAGGTCTTTGTCGATCCATGCTTCGTTTACAGTCGGGAAGTCGCAGAGGTGGATACTTTCCGGAGCATCTTTGTCTACGCTTCTTACAAGGTTCTGGTACATATCTTCTGTCATGAACGGGATCATCGGAGCTGCTGTCTTTGCGATTGTTACCAGTGCGTTGTACAGAGTCATGTAAGCATTGATCTTATCCTGCTCCATTCCTTTTGCCCAGAAACGTTCACGGCTTCTTCTTACATACCAGTTACTCATCTCATCTACGAATTCCTGAAGTGCTCTTGCTGCTTCCGGAATCTTGTAGTTTGCCAGGTCATTGTCTACTGCCTGTACAGTTGTGTTTAATCTGCTGAGCAGCCATTTATCCATTACAGGGAGCTGATCATATTCGAGATTGTATTTAGTTGGATCGAAGTTGTCGATGTTTGCATATAATACGAAGAACGCGTATGTGTTCCAGAGTGTGCTCATGAATTTACGCTGTCCTTCTACAACGGCTTTGCCATGGAAACGGTTTGGAAGCCATGGTGCGCTGTTGATGTAGAAATACCAACGGATCGCATCTGCGCCGTATTTGTTCAGTGCGTCAAACGGGTCAACTGCATTTCCTTTGGACTTACTCATCTTCTGTCCGTTCTCATCCTGGACATGTCCCAGAACGATTACGTTCTTATATGGTGCTTTGTTGAAGAGCAGTGTAGATTCTGCAAGGAGTGAGTAGAACCATCCACGAGTCTGGTCTACTGCCTCGGAGATAAAGTTTGCAGGGAACTGCTGCTCAAATAATTCTTTGTTTTCAAATGGATAGTGGTGCTGTGCGAAAGGCATTGCTCCTGAATCGAACCAACAGTCGATAACTTCCGGTACACGGTGCATTTCTCCACCACATTCCGGACACTTCAGTGTGATCTCATCGATGTATGGACGATGAAGTTCTACTGTCTTGGCTCTCTCATCACCGCTCATCTCAAATAATTCCTGACGGCTTCCAACGGAATGCATATGTCCGCATTCGCACTGCCAGATGTTCAGTGGTGTTCCCCAGTAACGGTTACGGCTGATACCCCAGTCCTGAACGTTCTCCAGCCAGTCGCCGAAACGTCCTTTACCGATGCTCTCTGGAATCCAGTTGATTGTGTTGTTATTTCTGATCAGGTCATCTTTGACTGCTGTCATCTTGATGAACCAGGATTCTCTTGCATAGTAGATCAGTGGTGTGTCGCATCTCCAGCAGTGTGGATATTCATGCTCGAATTTCGGAGCATCGAAGAGTTTGCCTTCTTTGTCCAGGTCTGTGAGAACCATCGGGTCTGCTTTCTTTACGAAAACGCCAGCGTATGGAGTCTCTTTTGTCAGGTTACCCTGTCCGTCTACGAACTGTACGAATGGAAGGTCATAGTTACGTCCGATTCTGCTGTCGTCTTCACCAAATGCAGGTGCGATATGAACAATACCTGTACCGTCGCTCATAGTAACGTATGTGTCACATGTTACGAAATGAGCTTTCTTTTTCTGTTTTGCTGCTGCCTCTCCTGCGCATGCAAAAAGTGGCTCATACTCTTTATACTCGAGATCTGTTCCTTTGTAAGTTTCCAGAACTTCGTATGCTTTCTCGCCTTCTTCTTTTGCAAATTTGCCAAGAACTTTGTCGAGAAGTGCTTCTGCCATATAATAGGTGTATCCGTCTGCTGCTTTTACTTTGCAGTAAGTCTCATCCGGGTTTACGCAGAGTGCAACGTTGGATGGAAGTGTCCATGGTGTTGTTGTCCATGCAAGGAAGTATGCGTCTTCGCCGACAACCTTGAATCTTACAACTGCGGAACGTTCTTTGACAGTTTTGTATCCCTGGGATACTTCCTGTGCAGAAAGCGGAGTACCACATCTTGGACAGTAAGGAACAATCTTGAAGCCTTTGTACAGAAGCTTCTTGTTCCAGATTTCTTTGAGTGCCCACCACTCGGATTCGATATAGTCGTCATAGTAAGTTACATATGGGTGCTCCATATCAGCCCAGAAACCAACTGTTGAGGAGAAATCCTCCCACATTCCTTTGTATTTCCAGACACTTTCTTTACACTGTTTGATGAATGGCTCCATACCGTATTCTTCGATCTGTTCTTTGCCATCCAGTCCCAGTTTCTTCTCTACTTCCAGCTCTACCGGAAGACCATGGGTATCCCAGCCTGCTTTACGTGGAACCATGTAGCCTTTCATTGTACGGTATCTCGGAATCATATCCTTGATTACACGGGTAAGCACATGGCCGATGTGCGGTTTACCGTTGGCGGTTGGCGGTCCATCGTAGAAAGTATAGGTTTCTCCTTCTTTTCTGTTTTCCATACTTTTCTCAAAGATATGGTTTTCTTTCCAGAATTCTTCTACTTTTTTTTCACGGTCTACAAAATTTAAGTTCGTATCAACTTTCTGGTACACAGTAAATTACCTCCTGTTTTTATTTTGGTATATTCTTGTTACCGGGCACGAAGTGAACAGTAACATGTTTTAGAACGAAAATAATCCTGAAATTTTTGTTTTATAGGATAATGACGTTTGTGCACATCTTTATCCCATAAAACAAAAAAATCGTCCCTTATGTAAAAGGACGAAGGTTTATTTACGTTCGTTATACCACCTGTTACATTGTACGGGCATCTTTGCCGATACATGAATCCTTTAACGGGGATTTCCGTCAGCTCCTATCTGCATATTGCCTTCAGAGTTGCAACTCCGGAGTGATTTTCACTGCATTTACTTGCCATCAGGCTCACACCCTCCCTGACTCGCTGTCTGCGTTCATCTGCAATTACTGTCTCCATCAACGTTTTTGTGGTTTATATTTAAAACACTATGCGGATTCATTATAAGGTCACGAAATTCCCTGTGTCAAGTATTTTTTGGATTATTTAAGGTTATGCTAACCTCAGGATAACGTTACTGTTCACTCCGTTCGCAGTAACGTTGCCAAAATTCATTCCAGATTGCCTGCGGCAATGGAATTTTGGCTTGTATGTCTCGGGATTTTGGCATATTCATGCCAAAACACCTCGCGGAATAGTGGTGTGTGAACAGTAACAGGATAACTTTGTGAGAATATATAAGGATATAAATTTTACACAGCCATTGTAATTAATGATATAATAAGGTAGAATATTTTGTCCGAATATAGCAAAACGTATTGGATTAACATTTTTTCGGACTTTAATATCATCCTGTATGTCGATTTTTCGCAGCTGTAAATACTCTTGTACCATAGCAATTCTACAAATAGCTGCTTTTTTTATCGCATATAATCGTCGTCAGGAGTTATCTAAGCGTTACTGTTTTCTCCGTTCTCATTAACGCATGGACAGCAATATCTGAACAACTAATCTGCATAGTTAATAATTTTCTATGCGCATTTATTAATGAAGGGTAATTTTAAATGTTTAAGAGAAAATTTCATACAATGATAAAGCGTTCTCTTGCCGGAATGCTTTGTGCCGGGCTGCTGGTTACTCAGCCGGCTGCTATTTATGCTGCTGAGGCGAGTGCCACTGCAACTCCCGAAGCCGGTCACTCGGCGACTTATTCCCAGGCTGCTGATACTGACTCCATCAAAGGATGGCCTGCCGGGCCAAGTATTGAAGGACAGTCCGCTGTATTAATGGATGCGGTAACTGATACCGTTCTTTATTCCAAGAATCCTGATGACAGACTCTATCCAGCCAGTATCACTAAGATTATGACCGCACTCCTGGCATGTGAGAATCTCGACATGAATGATACGATCACGATGTCACAGGAGGCGGCTTACGGAATCGAGGCCGGAAGCTCCACGATCTACGCAGAAACCGACGAAGTTTTTACTGTAGAGCAGGCGCTGATGGCGCTGATGCTGGAATCTGCCAATGAGATGGCTCTTGCCATTGCCGAAAAGACAAGCGGTTCTGTTAAGAAGTTTGTGGAACTGATGAATCAGAGGGCAGCACAGCTTGGATGTAAGAATACACATTTCAATAATCCAAACGGCCTGCCGGATGAGACTCACTACACCACTGCAAGTGATATGATGAAGATTGCAAAAGCTGCCTGGTATAATCCGGAGTTTCGTAAATTTGTCACTACGCAGACTTATGAGATTCCGCCGACAAACAAGCAGTCAGAAACCCGTTACCTTCTCAATCACCACAGAATGATGTCCGGTCAGTCCTACGCTTACGACGGAGTTCTCGGAGGTAAGACCGGTTATACAAACGTGGCCGGAAATACCCTCGTAACTTATGCGAAGAGAGGCAATTCCATTCTGATTGCAGTTGTACTGAATTCTACAAACGGTGCTTTCCCGGATACAACCTCTCTGCTGGACTATGGCTTTGACAATTTTGAAAAAGTAGATATGAATGTAGACACGAATCCGGTTCCGGCAACGTTTCTTCCATGTGAGAAGCATCTCTTAAAAAATAGCGGAGATCTCTGTTCTTTCTATTATATGAGACATGTGTATGTGACAGTTCCCACAGGAACAGATGTGAGCCAGCTTGTCAGGAAACAGTGGCTTCTTAATAATTCTGTAGGACCGAAACGTATCAAGAGCAAATATTATTTTAATGATCATATGGTCGGATATGGAATACAATATGAAAAGGAGATCCTTTCAGACCTCCTTCTCAACACTTCTTTTTAGTTTTCGCCTGAGGCGGAGAACTTCTTTTCTTTCACGAAGTTCCTCCGCTTCTTCTGTATCTGTGAAACGCAATGTTTTCACTGCAAAATATTTCTCATCTTCTGTTTTCCGGATACGAATCTTTCCTTTTACCAATCCGTGTTCCTCACATACAGAAACGCTGTAATAAACCTTCGGATTGTTCATAAACCAGCGAAGTTTCCGCTTCGCAGGAAGATGGCAGATCGGACATCTGGTACTTGTTACTTCGCGGTCTTTCATAACACGCTCTCTCGTGTTGAATTCTCTGGATACGTATTTGTCATGATCCGGATAGGAAATGTGTATCTCTTCCTTTTTCTTCTTCGGATTCTGATATACGTCCAGTGACGGGTGATTCACGATTATGATGTTATTTATCTTCTTTAAAACCTCAGCGGTATACCAGGCATCCGCAAGTGCTCTGTGAAATCCCTGGGACTTCTCTATTTTCAGCTCATCGATTGCATGCTCCAGTGCACATCTGCGCGTACCGTCATCATAACTGATGCTGAACAGTTTCTGCACATCATAGTAAGTCACCGGTCCTGGCAGAAGGTCAAGTATTCCATAGAACTTCATATTTCTCTGAAGTTCCATCACATCCTGATTTCCCCAGGTAAAAAAATACCAGTCTTCTCCGCACCAGTCAAGAAATTCTCTGGCAGCCTGTTCAAACGGCACACCGCTCATAAGGTCTTTATAATCCACATGAATCACCTCATGAATGCTGTCATGGATCCAGTTGTAAACCTGTGGTTTGATCAACCTGTGAAAACTGTCCGTTATTTCTTTTTTGCTGTTTACTTTTACAGCTCCGATCTCGATAATCTCGAATGGAAGTTTGTCGTTGCGAGTTTTCTTTCCCGCTGGATTCTGATTCCATTCCAAGTCAAAAACTATATAGTTCATTTATCCATTCCTTTTTTTGCCTGCCTCTATACGAGTTTCTCTATAATAAATTTCTTTATAAAAACAATTCTGCAATAGCTATTGCTATTCTGTTGTAACGTTCCTCGATGCAGGCTACAATGAAATTCTGCGATTACCGATCACAAAGCAGTGTGAACAGTAATGATTCTATTTTACTTTCTCTCCCAGTTCATAGATTGCCTCTATGAGGTATTCCTGGAATTTGGAAGCGTCTGCATCCATAACTGCGATGTTCTCTTCCTCTTCTTCATGCATCCACCAGCGGAAATCTGCGATGGTTCTTCCTGCAGATTCACCATCAGAGCAGTCCACGTCCAGTAGCACTTTCTGGACTTTGAAGATTTCCGGATGAGTCAGATACATATATGGAACCGCATCATGGATACTTACCTGTCCCCTGAATTTATTTCCGTTTGCCAGGCTGTAGCCCGCCATATCTCCACAAAGCTTCGCAATCTGATTATTCTGAGACTGGCTGAGTTTCTGGATCTGGGAACGTGTCAGGGCACATTTCTCAGTAACGTCCAGGCCGCACATTACAATTGGAAGGCCTGATTTAAATACGATTTTTGCAGCTTCCGGATCTACATAAATATTAAACTCTGCGGATGCGGTTACATTTCCACCTGCCACTGCGCCACCCATAAGAATGATCTCCTGGATTTTTGATTTTACTTCCGGATAAATTTTAAGAAGTAAACCGATATTTGTCAACGGTGCTGTACAGATTAGAGTTATTTTCTCTCCTTCCGGGAGTTCGGTGAGAAGTCTCTTAATGTAAAAGACTGCCATCTCTTTTTCCGGTTCTGCATCGGCTCTCGGAATCGTGCAGTCACCAAGTCCGTTTTTTCCATGAAATTCAGATGCTGTGTGATGTTCTCTGATGATTGGTTCTACCATTCCGGCAGCTACCGGCACATTTAATTTGTAAAGTGCTGACAGATCCAGAGCATTTCTTGTTACGATGTCAATGGTCTGGTTCCCGGCTACAGTTGTCACTGCCAGAAGTTCAAATGCTTCCGGGTGAGCTGCTGCGTAAGCAAGTGCGATAGCGTCATCAATTCCAGGATCGCAGTCCATAATAATTTTTCTTTTTTCCATAGTTTTTTGTCCCCTTTTCATTATAATTTGTAAATACCTTTATCCCTTTTGTCAGCACCCGGCATTTGATTTATAGTATAGCAGAGAGAGAATTTACTGTAAACACCTGAATACATCGTGTGAGTTACCCTTCACTTTGGAAATACAAACCCCCCGGAAGCGTTTTTTCGTACTTCCGAGGGGAAATGAAAGATTATCGCGTCGAAATTATTTCTTTGCAAAATATTGCTCTATGTAATCAAGAATTTCTTCCGGCTTGTCCATAAATTTACACATATCCAGAATCGCCGGTTCCATGAACTTTTCTTTTGCAGTATGTGCCAGAAGCTGTCTCATCAAATCATAGTAGCCATTAATATTATAGAAAACAATCGCGCGATCCAGTCTGTTCAGACTCTTAAGTGTAAGAATTTCAAAAAATTCTTCGTAAGTTCCGATACCTCCCGGAACTACAATTGTCGCCTGTGACTTCTCTTCCAGGAGATGTTTTCTCTCCCGCATCGTCTCCGTCATGATAAATTCCGTACAATGCTGATACAGGATCCCCGGTTCATCAAAGAACCGTGGTGCAATTCCTAGGAGATAACCGCCTTCTGCGTCCACACCTCTGGCCGCAGCTCCCATAAGTCCTGTCTCGCCACCTCCGAATACCAGTCCATGTCCACGTCTGGCCATCAGTCTGCCAAGTTCTTCGGTTTTCTCATAATAAATCTGATCCAGCTGTGGGCTGGCTGCGCCATAAATGCAGATATTCATCTTGAGAGTCTCCCTATTTTACAACTTTCAATTCATACTGTCTTGTACCCAGTCCAATCTTCTCGGCCTGATCCAGTGTTGCCTGCCATTCAATATTCGGGTTGGAATCTTTGAAATGGTCGTGATGGCAATGCCAGTCAGGCTGTGCAAGGTGTTCACCAAGCTGGCTGTTCTCGATTGGTGTCGCTTTCAGACAGGCATCTGCGCAGGCCTGATCCAGAGCAACCGGGTCAAAGCTTGCGAACATTCCGATATCCGGAAGGATCGGTGCATCATTCTCTCCATGGCAGTCGCAGTTCGGACTGATATCCTGAACCAGTGCTACATGGAAGTGTGGACGGCCATGACAGACAGCCTGTGCATACTCTGCCATCTTACGATCCAAAAGTTCGTTTGCGCTGCTGTTTGGATTGTATACAGCATCAAAACTACATGCTCCGATACAACGGCCGCAGCCTTTACATTTGTCATAATCGATGACTGCTTTTTTGTCTGGATATGTAATCGCGTCACTTCCGCATTCCTTCGCACAACGACGGCAGCCACGGCAAAGTTCTTCGTTTACTGCCGGTTTTCCACTGGCATGCTGTTTCATCTTACCGGCACGGCTTCCGCAGCCCATTCCGATATTCTTCAGCGCACCGCCAAAACCTGTTGCTTCGTGACCTTTGAAATGACTTAAGCTGATAAAGATATCGGCATCCATGATTGCATGGCCGATGAGTGCAGTCTTGCAGTATTCTCCGTTTACTACCGGTACTTCTACTTCGTCTGTACCACGAAGGCCATCACCGATAATAATCTGGCATCCTGTTGTGATGGTATTAAAGCCATTCGTATTTGCGCAGTCAAGATGTTCCAGTGCATTCTTACGGCTTCCCGGATAAAGGGTGTTGCAGTCTGTGAGGAATGGAAGTCCACCCTGCTCCTTGCAAAGGTCAGCAACTACTTTTGCATAGTTCGGACGCAGGAACGCCATGTTTCCAAGCTCTCCAAAGTGCATCTTGATTGCTACGAATTTGCCATCCATATCAATGTCTTTGATTCCGGCTGCGATACAAAGTTTTTTCAGCTTATCAAGCTGGCTTGTGCCGACCGGGCATCGAAAATCCGTGAAATAAACTGTTGATTTTTCCATCTGTCGTTTCCTCCTTAATTATCAAATCTGAAAAACCAGGATTATCCTGTTTATTTATAACCGAATCGCCATTTGATAATTCGGTTAAATTCAGAGAACTTACATACACTCATAGAATTTTGATACTTTTTTATATTCTGCAGGTGCTGTGATTTTCTCTACAATTACGTCTCCATCTTCCGCGTTCTGATAACGGTAAATGTAAACGCCTTCCTGTATCTCATCCTCTTCTATCAGAGATACGGCCATATAGTTCTGTCCTTCCACTTCGAAGGTATCCATGATTGCGAAGTCCCGCTCTGTACCATCGGAAATCGGAATGCTGACTACTTCGTATTCTGCTGTTGAATCATTTTCTGCAGCGGTATCCTTCTCTGCAACGGTATCATTTTCTACAACAGTATCATTTAAAATTTCTTCGCTATTCTCGCTCATATTTTCAAAACCTTTCTGGATAAAATCTCGTTATCAATCATTGTAGCAAAGCATATCCATTTAGTCAAAATAAATGTTACTGTTCACTCCGTTCCCAGCAACACGCTTCGCGATGCACAGAATTTATGCTAATCGCATAAATTCGCGCGGTATGTCTCGGGTTTTCTGTTGCCAGGCATCCGTAAGAAGCTGCCGGTGGCAGGTTCTGTAGGTGACCTTCGCTCACAAAAAACACCTCGCGGGATATTACCAGTGAACAGTAACAAATAAATATCAAAACAGGCTACGTCTGTTTATGCTACGTCAACCGAATGAATGCAAAATATACAACAAAACAGGGCGTGCAGATTGCACGAATAAATTTTCAAATGTACTCTGGAATGCACACACTACAATTTCGTGAATTCCCAAAATCTCCGGCATATAAAAAGGCTATGCTTTCATAAACACAGCCTTTTTGATTTTATTCATTTAGTTTTATTCATTTGTTTTTATCAAACCTGACAGGTTCTTCCGATTCATATCAACGCATTGATTCCAGGTAAAATCCTGTACTTATGCCATGATAGGTTTCAGTGCTTCAGCCAGTTTCTCTTTCTCAGCTTCTGCTTCTTCCAGATTCTTGCCAAGAGTTGTGTAATAGATTTTGATCTTAGGTTCTGTTCCGGATGGACGAACTACTACTGTCTCGCCATTGTCCAGTTTGTAGATGAGTACGTTTGCTGCCGGAAGTCCTGTTTCTTCTGGTTTCTGATAGTCTGTTACTTTGACAATCTGATGACCGGCGATCTCTGTGAGAGGTTTGTCGCGAAGTCCCTGCATCAGAGCTGTCATCTTGTCCATTCCGCTTAATCCCGGGAATTCAAAGCTGTCTACCTTGTTCAGATAACGTCCGTACTGTGCATAGATTTCTTCCAGTCTCTGTTTCAGAGAACTTCCAATGCTTCTGTAGTATGCAGCCATTTCACAGATCAGCATAGATCCGATGACAGCATCTTTATCACGTACGTATGGTCCTGCGAGGTATCCATAGCTCTCTTCAAATCCGAAGATAAATCTGTCTACTTCACCTGCTGCCTCAAGCTGTGCGATCTGGTCTCCGATCCACTTGAATCCTGTAAGTACACTTCTGAGTTCTACACCATAATGCTCTGCTACTGCGTCTGCAAGCGGTGTGGAAACGATGGATTTCACTGCTACCGGATTCTTTGGCATTGTGCCTTTTTCAATGCGGCCTGCACAGATATAATCAAGAAGGAGTACACCTACCTCATTACCTGTTACCAGTTCATAAGAACCATCCGGGCATTTCATTGCGATACCGACACGGTCTGCATCCGGGTCAGTTGCAAGCATTAAGTCTGCACCTGTTTCTTTTGCAAGATTTAATCCCAGTTCCAGAGCTGCAAAGATCTCCGGGTTCGGATAGCTGCAGGTTGTGAAGTATCCGTTCGGATATTCCTGTTCCGGAACGATAGTGATGTCTGTGATTCCGATATCTTTTAATACCTGAGTTACAGGTACAAGACCGGAACCGTTTAATGGACTGTAAACCAGTTTCAGGCCTGCTGTTTTGCAAAGACCCGGACGAACCTGGCGGGATTCAATTGCTTCATAGAGAGCCTGTTTGCAGTCATCTCCTACGAAACGGATCAGACCTTCTTCTACACCTTCTGCGAAAGACATATATTTCGCGCCGGTAAGTACGTCTGTTTTCTGAATTTCATCATATACGATTGCTGCTGCATCATCTGTCATCTGGCATCCGTCCGGACCGTATGCTTTATATCCATTGTACTTAGCCGGGTTGTGAGATGCTGTTACCATAATACCTGCGTTGCATTCATAGTAACGTGTTGCAAAAGAAAGTGCTGGTACAGGCATCAGTGCATCGTAAATTCTTACTTTAATTCCATTTGCAGCCAGTACACCTGCTGCGTTCTTTGCAAATACATCGCTCTTAAGACGGCTGTCATAGCTGATCGCCACTGTCTGATTTCCGCCCTGTGTCTTTACCCAGTTGGCAAGTCCCTGTGTTGCCTGACGTACTACGTAAATATTCATACGGTTTGTTCCAGCACCCAGAACCCCACGAAGTCCAGCTGTTCCAAACTTCAGAGCCACTGCGAAACGATCTTTGATTTCTTCATCGTTTCCTTCAATTCTGGATAATTCCGGGTTAAGATCTGCATCTTCCAGATCTGCTGCTAACCAACGTTTGTATTCTTCCTGATACATTTTGACCACTCCTGCCATATTTTTTTAGATTTTTTTGTATATATTTGCTCAATATAGCTTCACTATACCATAATTTAAGTAAATCAGCAACAAAACAGGAAAATTTCACAAAAGTTTTATCTGAACCTGCCGTTATTTTCATTTCTTTTTTCCCTAATCCAAAAGGAATCATTGTTATTCCATTTTTCATCTTCGTGCCACTCCACATATCAGTGAAATAATTCCAACTACGATCAGAATCGGTAAAGCAATTGTAACCAATCCACCAATCACCAGTGCAATCAAAATAACCGGAAGGAATACCAATGTAAATAGCACTTTCGTAATTCCCCAGGTCATCTTAAATGCAAGTCCGATCAGTTTTCCAAAAATCCCGAACATCAGACAAATAAATATAAATGTCAACATATATCCTTCACGCTCTCTTTTTTTATATAGACATCTTCTTAGTGTCTCTGGACACTTTTCGTACCATTGACTATGTTTTTATAAAAGATAAATCTTTTTTCATATAATATAACGTTCGAAAGCTTCGTTTGTATTCAGTATTTTTATAATTCACCAATATTCCTTTATACGACCTCAAATACAAGAATCTTCTCTCTATGATTATTCCCATTAAACAGATCCTTGCAATCAATCTCATCCGAAAACAGCAACTGTTCTTCTGTCATCAAATAACTGACATATTCATCTGATGGATAATAGAAAAACAGTGACATGCTCTCGCCACTTAAATCTTACAGATTTTGAAGTGGGAGCTTCCTGCTCAATTGCCCTTCAGGGCAAAGCTAAAACAGGCTATCCCCGCGTGTCCCGCGGTTCTTTTTTATCCGGTTACGGATTCTTTTCTGTGCTATTATGCACATTTATATTCTGTTACTTCCAATAATTCTCCAGCTATATCATTCAATGACAACCCAAAAGTACAATATATAAAATCCGCTAGAATCATCCAATACTTTCCAACAAATTTTATTTTTTCTAGTTCCCGTGTATTCCAACGTTCCATCGCATTATAAAAAGCGGTTCTATCATAGTTTCCCCTGCGTTTCCGTCCGTATCTTCCTCTGCATTCTTTTTTGGAAAACTAAGCAAAATAGTATTATATTCTTTAAACAGATAATGGCAAAATAACTTTTCACTTTTTCTCATAAAAATAACCCTTCGGTTGCTACGCTCCCCCAACGGATATTCTGTCATTTTTTCAATGCATTATATAATATATTTTAAAATACAAGTTAAATTTTATCGCAAAAATAATTCTATAATTATTTAATCTTATCTTATATGATGTATATATAGGAGGAAAAAACCATGTCCAAATTTGAATTAAAATCAACTAAATCACGAGAATACCGGTCTAAAACTTTTCGACTTCCTGCTGATCTGCTAAATGATCTGGAGCAACGCGCTCAGGAAAAAGAATTATCTTTAAATCAGGCTGTTATCCAGTGCTTAGAATACGCCGTCAAAGCTATGGACAGTGAAGAATAATCACAACCATTAAAAATATCAAAAAGGACTGCCCTTATTGAAAATTAATTCAACTGGCAGTCCTTTTTGTTGGTTAATGTTTTATAGTCTCAGTAGAAAGAAGCTTACTGAATTTTGTACTATATAATATTTACAGATTATTTTTCGCTGGCATGAAAATAATTCCCCTTTTTTCCATAGCTTGTGCATATGCCTGTAAATGCCACCTAACCCCATCAATTTTTACATGGCATTCATCAATTCTTCGACAAAGAGCATAATATCTGTCTCCATTTTCTGAAATCAGCTTTATTGCATCCCCATCTGGAATTTCAAAAATTTTTTCATTCTTACTATTCACAAAGCTAATAGACTCTCCCTTTTCTTCCATCCATCACATTCCCTTCAAATGATTTAAAATAATTCAATACATACTATTAAGTACATTTTCAATGTATCATATTTGATTGTATTTTGCAATATAATTTACAATTAAAATTATATTGCATATTGTATTTAATACAAAATAATAAGACGACTAAATCTTATGTTTAGTCGCCTTATTTAAACCTTACATCCTCTTCCTAATCTTCTGTCGTAAGTTTGTCGTAAGTCGTATATTTTTGTCGTTTTATACGACTGATATTAATATAATTTTGCACCAGCCGGAATATGGTCATCTACCATCAGAAGATGAAGTTTTTCTTCGCCCTCTTCTTCATGGATTGCACTAAGTAACATTCCACAAGATTCAATTCCCATCATTGCTCTAGGTGGCAGATTTGTGATAGCTATCAGTGTCTTACCTACCAGTTCTTCTGGTTCGTAGAATGCGTGAATACCGCTTAAAATGGTACGTTCTACGCCTGTTCCATCATCCAGAGTAAACTGTAAAAGTTTCTTTGACTTCGGCACTGCGACACACTCTTTTACCTTTACTGCACGGAAATCGGACTTGCTGAAAGTCTCAAAATCTACCTCATCTTTGAACAATGGTTCGATTTCTACCTTTGAAAAATCAATCTTCTCAACTGGCTTTTCTGAAACCGTTTTAGCCTGCGCAACGTTGTTTGCTTCGTTCTTAGCAGCGCCCTGTGACTTCATTGTCGGGAACAGAAGAACGTCACGGATTGCTGCACTGTCTGTAAGCAGCATAACCAGACGGTCGATTCCGTATCCGATACCACCTGTAGGCGGCATACCGATCTCCAGTGCGTTCAGGAAGTCTTCATCTGTGTGGTTCGCTTCCTCATCTCCTGCGTCAGCAAGAGCATCCTGTGCTTTGAAACGCTCTCTCTGATCGATTGGGTCATTAAGCTCGGAATATGCGTTACACATTTCCCATGTATTGATGAAAAGCTCGAAACGCTCTACCTTGTTCGGGTCAGAAGGTTTCTTCTTTGTCAGAGGAGAAATCTCGATCGGATGATCCATGATAAATGTTGGCTGGATCAGTTCTTTCTCACAGTATTCCTCGAAGAACAGATTGATGATATCACCCTTCTTATGACGTTCTTCATATTCAATATGATGCTCATCTGCAAGCTTCTTAGCTGCTTCATCATCTGCAACTTCATCAAAATCAATTCCTGCATATTTCTTGATTGCATCATTCATGGTCAGACGCTCAAACGGTTTGCTGAGGTCGATCTCGATACCATTGTAGGAAATCTTCGCAGAACCGCAGACCTTCTCTGCCAGATAACGGAACATGGACTCTGTCAGTTCCATCATTCCTTCGTAATCTGTATATGCCTGATAAAGTTCCATCAGGGTGAACTCCGGGTTATGACGAGTGTCAACACCTTCGTTACGGAATACACGGCCAATCTCGAAAACTCTCTCAAGACCACCAACAATCAGTCTCTTCAGATAAAGTTCCAGAGAAATACGAAGCTTAACATCTTCGTTCAGTGCATTGTAATGTGTTTCGAATGGTCTTGCTGCTGCTCCACCTGCATTTGCAACAAGCATTGGAGTTTCAACTTCCATGAAATCACGGTCTGCAAGGAAGTTACGGATTTCTTTAAGGATCTGAGAACGCTTGATAAATACACTCTTGCTGTCCTGATTCATAATAAGATCCACATATCTCTGACGGTAACGTGTATCTGTATCTGTCAGACCATGGAATTTCTCAGGAAGGATCTGTAAGCTCTTGGAAAGAAGAGTCATGCTCTCTGCATGAATGGAGATCTCACCTGTTCTTGTTCTGAATGCAAAACCTTCCAGACCAAAGATATCGCCGATATCAGATTTCTTGAAGTCTGCATAAGAGTCTGCTCCGATTGCATCTCTTGCTACATATACCTGGATATTTCCCTGTAAATCCTGGATATTACAGAAAGAAGCTTTACCCATAACTCTCTTGAACATCATACGGCCTGCGATTGATACGTGGATCGGGCTTGCATCCATGATGCTTCTTCTTTCTTCGTAATCTTTCTTAACAGCTTCCTTTGCCTGTTCTTCATCAAGACCGGTTACATCTACTTCCTGACGGTCTTTGAGAAGTTCTGCCTCATGTGCTTCGTAAAGGTTCTTCACTTCGAGTGAGTGATGAGTCTGGTTAAATTTTGTGATCTGAAATGGATCTTTTCCGTTAGCCTGAAGATCTGCAAGTTTCTCACGACGTACCTTCAGTAACTGGTTTAAATCCTGTTCCTGCTGCTTCTGCTGTGCCACCTTGATTCCTCCTTATATTCTTGTATTTATTTGATTAATCGTAACTATTCAGCAGTCTACTATCCCGCGAGGTGTTTTGGCATGAACATGCCAAAATCCCTAAGAATACAAGTCAATACCCCATCGCCGAAGGCGATTTTTAATGGATTTTGACTCGTAACTGTGAGGTACTGAACAGTTACAATTAATCTTTTATAGTCACAGAAAGGTGCGCGTCATGCTCTGCATGGAAAATCTTTACGCGCACCTCAGTCATCCGTTTCTTATACGTTTCTCTGGATTTCCAGAACTTTGTATTTCATGATTCCGGCTGGCATCTCAACTTCTACTACATCGCCTGTGTGAGCACCCATAAGTGCTTTTCCAACAGGAGATTCGTTGGAAATCTTGCCTTCAAGGCTGTTAGCCTCTGTGGAACCTACGATTTTCAGTTCGATATCTTCTTCGAATTCAAAATCGTGTACTTTTACTTTACATCCAACGCTGATCTTGTCAAGATCTACTTCGTCCTCAACTACAACTTCAGCATTCTTTAAGATCTTCTCGATTTCTTCGATACGTGCTTCAATGTCTCTCTGTTCGTCTTTCGCTGCATCGTATTCCGCATTCTCTGATAAGTCGCCCTGTTCTCTGGCTTCCTTAATTTTCTCTGCTACTTCTTTTCTCTTTACTACCTTTAAATCATGCAGCTCTTCTTCTAATTTTTTAAGTCCTGCATAAGTTAGTAAGTTTTTCTTTTCTTCCATAATAACCTTACTCCCTTTCAACATCCGGTATATAGTCTATGGTGTCTTATATACACCCCGGATCACTACATGGATTTATGTGCTTCCTGATACATCATACCTGAAAAAGGGCAGACTTATTCTAGGATATTCACAATTTCTGTATTATACAAAAAAGCGCCCGGATTGTCAAGCATTCCCGGCGCCTTTTGATTAAATCATATACCTGATTTTCTATCATTTTCCATCATCAAAAAAACACCGTTTCATCGGCTGGCACGGCTTTCATTTTATCCCAATCTGGACAAAAGCTGTTCCAATGCTTCGTAGCTCTCAATCGTATTTGACTCTCTTCGAAGTCCGGCGCTGTGACGCATTCCTGCGGTATACCAGGCGACATGTTTGCGCATCTCACGAATTCCTACAAACTCACCTTTTAGCTCTATCTGCTTTCTCGCATGTCGCAGGACCATCTCACAGATTTCCTCTGCCGACGGGCGTCCCAGCAGTTCTCCTGTCTGGAAGTAGTGATTCAGTTCCCTGAACAGCCATGGATTTCCTCTCACTGCACGTCCGATCATGACCGCATCGCAGCCAGTCTGTTTTATCAAAGCTTCTGCCTTCAGCGGAGAATCTACATCCCCATTTCCGACCACCGGAATCGTGATTGCTTCTTTTACTCTGCGGATGGTATCCCAGTCTGCGGTACCTGAATAATATTGCTGTCTGGTACGGCCATGTACGGCAAGTGCTGCCGCACCCGCATCCTCAATACGTTTTGCGATTTCCACGATATCTATCGGTTCATTTTCAAAGCCAATACGCACTTTGACAGTTACAGGCTTTTTAATAGCAGATGACACTTTTCGGACAATCTCTTCAATCAAATCCGGGGTTTTCAACAATGCAGAACCCTCGCCATTGTTTACAACCTTTGGCACCGGGCATCCCATATTGATATCCAGAATGTCAAACTCTCTGTCCTCAATAGATTTCGCCACCTCCGCCATGAGGTCTGGTTCACTGCCAAAAAGCTGCATGGAAACCGGGTGCTCACAAGGGTCAATTTCCATCAATGCGTAAGTGTTTTTATTATGGAAAGAAATTGCCTTGGCGCTGATCATTTCCATACAGATCAGCCCCGCTCCCTGCTCCTTGCACAGAGTTCGAAACGGCAGATCCGTCACTCCGGCCATCGGTGCCAGCACAAATGGATTGTCAATCTGGACGTTACCGATTTTCCATTGCATCTGGATTGGTTTCCCATCTGCCCCCACCAGTCTGCTACCTGTCCGCGCAGGATTCTCTTTCATGCTTTCCATTCTATCTGTCCCTTGCATGAATTTATTCCTCACTGCCCGGTGTTTTCTTCAGTTCTTCTTCAGGAATGTCTCCCAGGAAGAATACTTTGTAATACATTTCCAGGGATTCCAGAAGTTCTTTCTTCTCCTGCTGAATCTGCTTGATTTTCAGTCCGCTTCCGATTTCATCATAGCGGGCATCTGCCTCCAGTGCCTCTGTCTTGAACTGGAGTCTTCCATTTTCGTCAAATTCCAATGTCAGGATTCCGCCTACATCTTCTGTATAAAGAACGCACATGATCTGCAGTTCTTTCTTTACATGATCCGGAAGTGCATTGAAGTCCTGGTTAAAATAAAATTTCTTCTCGTAGGCGCTTGCGCCGCAGAGAGTAATGTTGTTCTGATACATATATTACTATTTCCCTCTTTCGCTATATCACTTCTTTATTACACATAACTGTAAAGCCCGCGCACTGAAACTTCTCCCGCGCTGACTTTTGTGATTTCTTTATCCTGCTTCTCCACAAGCAGTTCACCCTTTTCATCGATTCCTCTGCAGATTCCTTCAAAACTCTTGCTTCCATCCAGCACTCTTACCGGCTGGTTCAGGTTTGCCAGAATCTTATGGTAATCTTCCAGGAGATGTGTGAAATCACAGGTCTGCACAAATTTCTCATAGTTAATCTCAAAGTATTTCATCACCTGCGAGATTACCTGATTTCTGTCGTACTCCTGACCACTTTCAAGGATCAATGATGTCGCCTTATCCTGCATTTCTTCCGGAAATTCTTTAAGATTTACATTGATTCCCACTCCGATGAGGACATAATTGATCTTCACTCCATTTGTTCCCATTTCCGTCAGGATTCCGCAGATCTTTTTTCTGGAAATGACCACATCGTTCGGCCACTTGATACTTACCTCAAAGCCCAGTTCTTCTACCGCCTGTGCCACTGCAAGTCCCATAACCAGCGTCAGCATAGACGCATACTGCGGAGAAAATTCCGGTCTGAGAAGCAAAGTCATCATAATAGAACTTCCTTCCGGCGCTTCCCATTTTCTGTCAAAACGGCCTCTGCCTGCTGACTGAAATTCTGCAACTGCCAGTGTTCCATGCTCTGCACCTTCTTTTGCAAGGCGCTTGATCCATGAATTCGTAGAATCTGTTTCTTTTGCAAAATGGACGGTTTTGCCCGCCCATTTTGTATTTATTGCCTTTGAAATTGTTTCTTCATTATACCGATCATTCTGTGCCATTATTTGTTCTCCGGCTCTCCTAATGTTGCTACCATAACTGCTTTGATGGTATGCATACGGTTTTCTGCCTCGTCAAATACTTTGGACTGTTCAGACTCAAATACTTCGTCTGTTACTTCCATATCTGTCAGGTTAAATCTCTCTCCCATTTCCTTGCCAATCTTTGTCTTAAGATCATGGAATGCTGGCAGGCAGTGAAGGAAGATTGCATTCTCTCCTGCGTTCCTCATAACATCTTTTGTTACTTTATAAGGTGTCAGATCATGGATTCTCTCTGTCCATACTTCGTCCGGCTCACCCATGGATACCCATACATCTGTATAGATAACATCTGCATCTTTTGTTCCTGTCTGAACATCTTCTGTAAGAGTGATGCTTCCGCCGGATGCTTTTGCATATTCCTCACACTGAGCAACAAGCTCTGCATTCGGGAAATATTTCTTAGTTGTGCAGGCTACGAAATGCATACCAAGTTTTGTGCAGGCAATCATCAGAGAGTTACCCATGTTGTAACGGGCATCGCCCATATATACCAGTTTGCGGCCTTTTAAATCACCGAAATGTTCACGGATTGTCAGCATATCTGCAATCATCTGTGTCGGATGGTATTCGTTTGTCAGACCGTTCCATACCGGAACACCTGCATGTTTTGCAAGTTCTTCTACAACTTCCTGACCAAATCCACGATATTCGATACCATCATACATTCTTCCCAGAACTCTTGCTGTATCTGCAATGCTTTCTTTCTTACCGATCTGAGAACCTGTAGGATCCAGATATGTACTTCCCATTCCAAGGTCATGAGCAGCTACTTCGAAAGAGCAGCGGGTTCTTGTACTTGTTTTTTCAAAAATCAGCGCAATGTTTTTGCCCTTGTAATATTCATGAAGCTCTCCGGCTTTTTTCTTTGCTTTAAGTTCTGCGGATAAATCAATGAGATATGTGATCTCTTCTGGTGTAAAATCTTTCAGTGTCAGAAAATTTCTTCCTTTTAAATTCATGATAATTCTCTCCCCGATGTCATTTATTTGTTACTGTTCACTTCGTGTACAGTAACATTTATGTCCTTTTATTCCTATGTAATGAAGCAGATATCTCATTATTGAAAACAGAGTAAACAATAACGAAAATCTCTATCTGCTTCATTAATAATCCACTTTATAAATTATTATTTATCAGTCTCAGACTTCGGATCAGTTACGATCTCTTTCAAAGAACTTGCCAGACCGGCGATTCCCTGAATATCTGACGGAATAATGATCTTGGTTGCTTTTCCATCTGCTGCTTTAGCAAAGGCTTCCAGACTCTTCAATGTCAGAACTGCTTCATCTGCTCCCGCTTCTCTGATCATGCGGATACCCTCTGCGTTGGCATTCTGTACCTTCAGAACTGCCTCAGCCTGACCTTCCGCTTCCTTGATCATACGCTCTTTCTGCGCTTCGGCACGAAGGATCGCTGCCTGTTTCTCAGCTTCTGCGTCCAGAATTGCGGACTGTTTTTTACCTTCTGCTACAAGGATCGTAGATTTCTTCTGACCTTCTGCAATCAGGATTGCCTCACGGCGTTCACGCTCGGCTTTCATCTGTTTCTCCATCGCATCCTGGATGGCTGCCGGAGGAATGATATTCTTTAATTCCACACGGTTAACCTTAATTCCCCATGGATCAGTTGCTTCATCAAGAGAAGCTCTCATCTTGGTGTTGATAGTTTCACGGGATGTCAGTGTCTCATCCAGTTCCATGTCACCGATAATATTTCTTAAGGTTGTTGCGGACAGATTCTCGATGGCCATGATCGGATTCTCTACTCCATAGGTGTAAAGCTTCGGATCTGTGATCTGGAAAAATACAACTGTATCGATCTGCATGGTTACGTTATCCTTTGTAATAACCGGCTGCGGTGGAAAATCCACTACCTGTTCCTTCAGATTTACCTTTCTTGCTACTCGTTCAATGAACGGAATCTTGAAATGAATTCCGGTGCTCCAGGTTGCCTGATAAGCGCCAAGGCGTTCCAGAATCACTGCATATGCCTGTGGCACGATGCGGATGCAGGATGCAAGTACCCATACTGCGATAATGATAATGACTATCAGAAAAACCACGCCCATAACTAATCCTCCTTATTTTGTTTTACAATGAGTTTCACACCGCGGATCTCCTGAATCGTCACGACGGTGTCTTTGCCGATTTTTTCGTCATCGGCAGAACGTGCAGTCCATTCAATGTCATTGATACGAACCTGACCTGTCTGTGCCAGATTGTCAATGTCCTGAATCACAACTGCTTTCTTTCCAATCAGACTGTTTACATTGGTCTGTGTGGTTTCTTTGTTGAAGTACTTCATGGCCAAAGGTCTGGTAAAAATCAAAAGTACCAGAGAAACGCACAAAAAACACAGTATCTGTACAGTCAGGTTCGCCCCTGCATAACACGCAATAGCTGCGACCAATGCGCCTCCGGCAAACCAGATGGTGGTGAGGCCTGCTGTGATTGCTTCTATCACAAGCAATAATGCAAGAAATCCAAGCCAGATCAAAGGCTGCATGAAACTCCCCCTTTCTGATATGTGCTGACATCAGTCAAAGCAACTATTCTGGTACAGTATCTCAACAGACAAATATCGCTGCCAGAATAGCTATTCTTTCATCTTCTCTGACGTGCAGCCTCATACATGAGAATTCCAGATGCCATGGCGGCATTCAGGGATTCTACTTTTCCACACATAGGAATCCTGATCAGACAATCTGCACTCTCCGCAGCCTCATCTGTCAGACCTTTTCCCTCATTGCCGATCAGGAACGCAGTTCCTCCTGTGTAGGATTCCTGATCATAAGAGTTCTTTCCATGCAGATGTGCCGCAAAAGTGCGGATATTTCTGTCTTTCAGTTCCTGTGTTAATGATACCACACTTTCTACATATAGAAAAGGCATTCTGTAGACAGAGCCCATCGTAGATCGTATAACTTTCGGGTTAGTGATATCCACGCAAGTCTTTGTCAGAAGGATTCCACTTACTCCGGCACCCTCGCCTGTACGGAGAATCGTTCCTGCATTTCCCGGATCCTGCAGATCCTCCAGGATCATGACCAGCGGGTTCTCTCCGCCAAGAATATCCTCTATTGTATAGGAGGGTTTTTTCAACACAGTAAGGATTCCCTGTGGAGTCTGTGTATCGCTCATCTGACGGAAAACAGAATCTGCAACTATTTCATATGGAAGTTTCTCCACCTGGGCCATCAGTCCTGTATCGCCGGTAAGTGTCTCTGACACATACACTTTAGAAACCCATTCCCTTGGTGCCTCGCCAAACATTTTTCTTCCTTCTGCAACAAAAAGCCCTTGTTCTCTGCGGGCTTTTGTTTTCTGGTTTAACTGTATGATATTTTTTACCTGTCCATTATTTACACTGGTGATCATATATTATCCTCAATTTCCCGAAACCTTATTCAGGTCACTGTTTGCTCCTGCAGCCACTATCGTGCAGTCTGCCGGAAGTGATTTATCCGGCTGCACATTCATATTAATCCGCTCACCCTGTTTCAGCCCGATCAGATTAATATGATATTTCTCCCTGATTTTCAGATCCCGGAGTGTTTTTCCTATCCATTCCTGTGGAATCTTAAATTCCGCCATGCTGAAATCGGAAGAAAGTTCGAACATATCGATAAAGCCACTGGAGAGTAAATTTCTTGCCACACGGACTCCCATAGAGTGTTCCGGATAGATGACCTTATCCGCTCCGATCTTCTCAAGGATTCTTCCGTGAAGAGAATTCATTGCTTTCGCCATTACAAAAGGAACGCCAAGTTCTTTCACCTGCATGGTGGCAGTGATACTGGCTTCCATATTTTCAGCTACCGCAATGACTGCAACATCTGCATTCTGTACGCCAAGTGACTCCAGGACACCCGGATCACGTACATCTGCTTTGACAGCATATGAAACTTTCTCTGCAATATCCTGCACATTGTCATCTTTGTCATCAATGGCAAGCACATCACAGTTCGCCTCTGCCAGCGTGAGCGCTACGGTCATTCCAAACTGGCCAAGACCAATCACTGCATAAGATTTGTTCTTCATTTCTTCCCAATTTCTCCTTCTAATCCAATTATCCAATCATAATATCCTCAGCCGCAAGATGAGAATCTGATGGCATCTTCTGCGCACGTACCGTCACTGCTGTTCCCAGAGTCAGCGGACCGATTCTTCCAAGATACATGGTCAGAATCACAATCCATTTACCAATTGCATTCAACTGTGGTGTCAGGCCTCTGGTCAGGCCTACCGTCGCAACTGCTGAAGTGATCTCATAAACAACATCCTGCACTGCTGTTTTCGGCATAACCGCACATAACAGAATACTCATGACAATCAGTACTCCAAATGCCATTCCCGTTACTACAATAGCAGAACGGATATAGCTGTCTCTGATTCTTCTGTGGTGTACTTCTACATCCTTCTTTCCCTGAAGATTTGATTTCAGACCCAGAAGAAGAACCGCTACAGTAGTGGTCTTAATTCCGCCGGCTGTTCCCATCGGTGAACCGCCAATCAACATCAATACCAGACATAACAGATACGTTGCATTGGAAAATCTGTCCTGCCCTACCGTAAAAAATCCTGCAGTTCTTGTCGTTACTGACTGGAATAAAGAAGCCATCCATTTCGTCCCGGTGGAATAAGCTCCAATACTATATATATTTCCATGTTCAAACAGAAAGATCAGCACCGTTCCTCCGACAATCAGCGAAACAGTCATAACCAATACCATCTTGCTGTGAAGGCGAAGTGTTTTAAATGCCCTGTTCAGAGGAAGTTTCCCCCTGACAACCTGTTTGATCTTATCCCAGATATCCCACCATACGACAAATCCAAGTCCTGACATGATAACCAGTCCGATCGTTGTAAAATTCACCACCGGATCCGCAACATACGGTGCCAGACTATCCTCACCAATCAAATCAATTCCGGCATTACAGAATGCTGACACTGCCGTAAAAACAGAATAGCCGATTCCCTTTACCGGACCGAACTGAGGAATAAATCGGAACGAATAACAAACAGCCCCGATTCCCTCGGCCCCCAGTACACAAAGTAACACTTTTCTTACCAAATTCACCATTCCGCTCATTCTATCCATGTTATAGGACTCCTGGATAATGCGGCGATTTCTCAGCGATATTTTTTTACGCAGACTTATAAAAATAATACTGCCCAGAGAAATCAGTCCCACACCTCCAATCTGGATCAGAACAAGAATGATGATCTTGCCGATCAATGTCCATTGCGTTGCCGTAACAACGGTCACAAGTCCTGTCACGCAGACACTTGTAGTTGCCGTAAACATGGCATCTGTAAAAGAAGTATGGTATCCGGGCGCCGTACAAAACGGCAGCCACAGAAGCAATCCCCCTAAGATAATCACCCCCGCAAAACCGAGGGTAATTATCTGAGCAGTATTTAATTTATGCAGTCTGTTATATAACTGCATCCTTTTATTCATTTGTTATTTGTTGTTTTTATCATAGTTATGAGAAAGTGACTGGCATACTTCCCACTGATAATCGGAAATACCTTTCTGCATAGCAAGTGCTTCGTTGATATCGAAGTCTACGAATTCGCCATGACGATATCCAACTACACGACAGCTCTTACCGGCAACAAGAAGATCTACAGCCAGAGCACCCATCATAGATGCGTATACACGGTCCTTACATGTCGGGCTTCCACCACGCTGCATATGTCCAAGGATTGTAGCACGTGTCTCAATACCGGTAGCAGCTTCGATACGTTTTGCCATTGCTTCTGAATGACCGATACCTTCTGCATTGATGATGATATGATGTTTTTTGCCTTTCTTACGGCTCTCGATGATGTTGTTGATCAGCTTCTGCTCATTATAATCATATTTCTCAGGAATCAGAACATCCTCTGCACCATTGGCAATACCACACCACAGAGCAAGGTATCCGGCACCACGTCCCATAACCTCGATGATACTGCATCTCTCATGAGAAGTAGAAGTATCACGTACTTTATCGATTGCTTCCATTGCCGTATTTACAGCTGTATCAAACCCGATCGTGTATTCTGTACATGCGATATCAAGGTCAATTGTTCCAGGAAGACCAATTGTGTTGATACCAAGATTTGCAAGCTTCTGAGCACCTGCGAAAGATCCGTCACCACCGATAACAACAAGTCCGTCGATACCATGTTTCTTACAGATCTCTGCACCACGCTTCTGTCCTTCTTCTGTACGGAACTCTGCGCAACGTGCTGTGTAAAGGATTGTACCGCCACGCTCAATTGTATCAGAAACGTCTTTGGCACTCATGTCAATGATCTCTTCATTTAGCAGTCCATCGTATCCTTTCAAAATACCTTTTACACTCAGTCCCTGGCTTAAGCCTCTTCTGACTACCGCACGGATTGCAGCGTTCATTCCAGGTGCGTCACCACCGCTGGTGAGGACACCAATGGTTTTTATCTTCTTTTCTGCCATTTTTTCTTCCTCCATCTTATGAATCTATCTCATTTTTACTATACACATATTCGGGTATAGTTTAGCGCATTTTTATAAGTTTTTCAATCCTCTTTCTACAACTTTAACATTGGTTTGACCATATTTTTCGTACATGTAATTCATCCATGAATCCTGTATTTGTGCATGATAACCAACCGGAAGCTTTTTTATGGCCTTTACATCTTTCAGATAGATCACAACGGCACTGTCACCAGGGGAGCGTCTGAGGTCTTCAAGCAGTTCCTGTGAACGCTGTGCATACACTTCTTTATTATCAAACTGGATCCAGATCTCTCTTGGCATATTGTCAAACGGACGGATCTTTTCAAGAATCAGTTTACTGGCGCGATCGTCCTCCGCGGATACTCTTCCCTGGATAAATACCCTCGCATCTTCATTCAGAAACTGCTGGCTTTTCTCATAATCACGTGGAAAAACAACTACTTCTACCGTTCCGACAAGATCTTCCACTGTAAGAAATGCCATGACCTTGTTATTCTTTGTATATTTGATTGTTTTATCCGTAATCATTCCACCGATGATCACTTTCTGACCGTCCATGACTTTTGGAAGATTCGTCTCCTCATCCTGCTGGAAATCAGAAGTTTTTGCGGAGATCGTTTTCTCCATCATTGCCCGGTAATTCTCCAGCGGATGACCGCTCAGATAAATTCCCAGAACTTCTTTCTCATATCCAAGAAGTTCTTCTTTTCCGAATTCCTCCACATTCGGCATGCGGATCTCGAATTCTTTTTTATCCTCTTCACTGACCAGATCAAAAAGACTCATCTGTCCGACCAGAGAATTCTTTCTGTCCTGGCTGATACTATCTGAAATCTGCTGGTAAACCATCATCTTCTGACGGCGGTTACCCTCCAGACAGTCCAACGCTCCTGCTTTTATAAAGTTCTCTACGGCACGTTTATTCATCTGCTGCGTATTTCGCTCCATGAAATCTTTCAGGGAACGATACTCCCCGTTCTGCTCACGCTCACTTACCAGGCTCTCAATAACAGGACGGCCGACGCTCTTGATTGCAGACAGTCCATATCTGATAGCTCCGTTATCTACTGAGAATCCATACATTCCGCAGTTGACATCCGGCGGCAGGATCTTAATTCCCATCTGTCTGCACACCAGAATATATTCTGCAACCTTATTTGGAAAATCAATGACTGATGTCATAAGCGCCGCCATAAATTCTACCGGATGATAGTATTTCAGATACGCTGTCTGATAGGAAACCACTGCATAAGCCGCCGCATGAGATTTATTAAATGCATACTTTGCAAAATCTATCATTTCATCATAAATTTTATTCGCTGTCGCCTCGTCGATTCCATTTGCAATACATCCCGGAACTCCCTCTGCTTCATTTCCATAAACGAAGTTCTGGCGCTCTTTTTCCATGACAGAGGCCTTCTTTTTGGACATTGCTCGACGTACCAGGTCGCTTCGGCCCAAAGTATAACCGGCCAGGTTACGCACGATCTGCATAACCTGCTCCTGATATACGATACATCCATAAGTAGGCTGCAAAATCGGCTCCAGCTGCGGGCAGTCATAACGAATCGTGTCCGGACGGTTTTTGCCCCGGATATACTGAGGAATGAAATCCATCGGGCCCGGACGGTACAGGGAAATTCCCGCGATTACATCTTCAAGGCTCTGCGGTTTCAATTCTTTCATGAAGTTCTTCATTCCCGCACTTTCAAGCTGGAACACACCATCTGAACGGCCAGTGCCAAGAGAATCAAGAACTTTCTTATCATCATAGTCAATTTTCTGCATATCCAGTGTAACGCCCGTATCCTTCTGGATTAATTTCGCTGCATTCTGGATAACTGTCAGTGTACGCAGTCCCAGGAAGTCCATTTTCAGAAGTCCCAGTTCTTCCAGTGTCGTCATGGTAAACTGGGTAACAATCGAACCATCCTGTGCCCTGGAAAGAGGTACATATTCGGATACATCTTTCTGGCTGATTACGACACCTGCCGCATGCATGGAAGTATGTCTCGGAAGACCTTCCAGACGTCTTGCCATATCAATCAGATAATGAACATCATCCTGTTCTGTATACGCTTTCTTCAGTTCAGGATTCATGGTCAGGGCTTTATCAATGGTAATGTTTAATTCCTGAGGAATCATTTTTGCAATGGAATCTACCTGTGCATAAGGCATATCCAGCACACGTCCGACATCGCGGATAACACCGCGGGCCGCCAAAGTACCAAAGGTAACGATCTGAACCACGCAGTCATCGCCATATTTGCGACGTACATATTCAATAACCTCCTGTCTTCTTTCGAAGCAGAAATCAACGTCAATATCAGGCATGGATACTCGTTCCGGATTCAGGAACCGCTCAAAGAGCAGATCATATCGGATCGGATCAAGCTGTGTGATACCTAACGTATAAGCTACGAGACTTCCCGCCGCAGAACCTCGTCCCGGTCCTACCATGATGTCATGGTCGCGTGCATATTTGATGAAATCCCATACTATAAGGAAGTAATCTACGTAGCCCATATTTTTGATAGTAGATAGCTCATAGTTCAGTCGAGATTTTAATTCTTCTGTGACCGGATGATAACGTTCCTCCAGTCCTTCAAAACATAACTTATTCAGATATTCCCATGAGGTAAAACCATCCGGAACATCGAAACGCGGCAGCTTGGTCACACCAAACTCAATTTCTACATGACATCTCTGCGCGATCTTATGTGTATTCTCCAGTGCCTCTAATGCATATGGAAAAAGCTGCGCCATTTCCTCAGGAGATTTTACGTAATACTGTCCACCCTCATAACGCATTCTGTCCTCATCTGCCAGCTTCTTGTTTGTCTGCAGGCAAAGCAAAATATCATGTGGTGCTGCATCCTCTGCTTTTGTATAATGCACATCGTTTGTTGCAACAAGATCGATACCTGTCTCTTCGTGCATGCGAAGCAGTTCCTGATTCACTACCTGCTGCGCCGGAATTCCATGATCCTGTAATTCCAGAAAGAAATTTCCTTTTCCGAAAATGTCCTGATAACGCAGGGCTGCTGCCTTTGCATCCTCATACATTCCTCTCTGGAGATATCTGGCAACCTCACCGGCAAGGCAGGCACTTAGTGCAATAATTCCCTCATGATATTCTTTTAATACAGCCAAATCTACTCGCGGCTTATAATAAAAGCCCTCTGTAAATCCTTTAGAAACAATCTTCATCAGATTTGCATAACCCTGATTATTCTCAGCAAGAAGAACCAGATGGTAATATCTGTCCTCGCCGCTTCCCGCTTCACGATCAAATCTGGAACCCGGGGCCACATATACCTCACACCCTAAGATCGGATTGATTCCCTCGGCCCTCGCTGCACGATAAAAATCAATCACACCATACATAACTCCATGATCTGTGATCGCCGCACTGTCCATCCCAAGTTCTTTGATACGGGCTACATATTCTTTTATTTTATTAGAACCATCCAGCAGACTGTACTCTGTATGGACGTGAAGATGTGTAAACTCCAATTTTTGTTCTCTCCTGTTCTGTTTTACCAAACCAAGCAGATAGACTCATCTGCTTTCGCTACATAGCTCTACACCGAATAGCTGTTTTACAGTTTATCCGGTTAAAATAATATTTCTATAAAGAAATTTGTCCGGCAGAACTATCTCTGCCAGACTATACAGTTTACGTATTCTATCCTTATAAATAATTGCATCTGTTCAGCATTCTCACGGTTAACTAAACAACTGCTAAAATCTTATTTCGCATAGATTCTCTTATCTTTGATTTCTACTTTGCCTTCTTTCATCAGATGACCGATTGCACGTTTGAACGCACCTTTGCTCAGTCCAAATTCCCTCTGAATGACCTCCGGTGATGCCTTGTCATCAAAAGGAAGAACTCCCGCAAATTCATTGATTACTTCAAGTACATTTTCTGCATCTTCATTGATCTGCAGATATGCTTTCTGACGGTCTGTGACGTTCATTTTCCCATCTTCTTTTACTTCGCTGACACGCAGTTCAAGAATCTTACCCGGACGGTATTTTCCTTTCGCCTCTCTTGCCGGGATCAGCGCGGAATATTTATCATCGACTGCTACAAACACACCGAATCTGTCGCTGATCTCATACACACGGCCTTTAACCATATCTCCGACTACGTAAGGAGTTCTGGTAGAAAGATAATGATACACATTCATCGTTGCACAGAGACGGCTGCTCTTATCAATATAGAGAGCTACCAGTACATCTTCGCCTTCTCTTACCTTCAAAGTCTGCTCATGATATGGAAGCAGAAGGTCTTTCTCCAGCCCCCAGTCAAGAAATGCGCCGATTCTCGTTACCTGAGATACCTTTAGAACTGCGGTCTGTCCTACCTGAAGTTTCGGTTCTTTGGTTGTTGCGATCAGACGGTCCTGAGAATCCTTATAGATAAACACTTCAATACTATCTCCCTCTTTTGTTCCCTCCGGAACCTGTTTAGATGGAAGAAGTACTCTGTTCTTTGCATCTGCGTGCATATCTTCCGCCAGATACACACCAAAATCTACGGATTTCACTACTGTTAATTTCTGTTTTTTTCCTAACTCTATCATATAATCTCCATTTCGTTTTTGCTTGCTTTTTTGTTTTTCTGATATCTCATGCCAGTATTTTTTGTCCTTCTATCATGCTTTAGAAGCAGGTCAATTATTTCCTGACCTGCTATAATTATATCCTCTGACATTATAGCAGTTCCATAAAATACTGGAATTGCTATAGCTTTGCATTTCAGTATAACACAAATAATAAAGGCGGCACAATGCGCTGTCACAAAAAAACTTCTGAAAAGAATTGTATGTTACCGTGCACGGAGTGAACAGTAACTTTTATACTCTTTTCAGAAGTTTTTATGATAGTTTATCTTATATAAATATTTTCTTATTTGTTACCCTGTCCATAGTACGCATTTGCACCATGTTTTCTGAAGTAATGTTTATCCTGCAGATCCTGTGGAGCAGGTTTTACCTGTGGGTTGATCATCTCGCAGCGTGCCGCCATCTTGGCAACTTCTTCAAGAACAACTGCGTTATGTACTGCTTCGTGAGCATCTTTGCCCCATGCAAATGGTCCATGGTTTTTGCAAAGTACAGCTGGTACTGCTTCGTAATCTTTGTCTTTGAACATATCAACGATCAGAAGTCCTGTGTTCTTCTCGTATTCATCAAATTCTTTGCCTTCCAAACAACGTGCACATGGGATTTCTCCGTACATATAATCTGCATGAGTTGTTCCATAGCAAGGAATTCCTCTTCCTGCCTGTGCCCAGCTTGTTGCCCATGAAGAATGTGTATGAACAACGCCTCCGATATTCGGGAATGCTTTGTACAGTTCTACATGAGTTGCTGTATCAGAAGATGGATTATATTTTCCCTCAACTTTATTTCCGTTCAGGTCAACAACAACCATATCGTCCGGCGTCAGTAAATCATAATCTACTCCACTTGGTTTGATAACAAAAAGTCCTGATTCTCTGTCAATTCCGCTGACATTACCCCATGTAAATGTAACAAGTCCGTATTTCGGAAGATCCATGTTTGCTTTGTAAACTTCCTCTTTTAATTTTTCCAGCATAATTCGTACCTCTCCTTTTGCTTTTCAGATATTAATTGCAGTATCTTTCAGATATTCCGGTTTTGCATATCCCATCCGGAAAATCCCTTATTAATATCTGTATTATAACACTTGTACGGTACATGTACCAACTTGTATGTTGATTATTTTTCATACAGGAATTCTTCCGGCAGGCTTACTTTGAAGTCTTTTGCAAGTGCACGGAAGTTATCCGGTGTGATTGTCTGAAGTTTGTTTGGTGTCATAGACAGGATCTTTACAAGAATCTCTGCGGATTTCTCTACTGTGTGAAGCAGACCAAATGTAAGGTCAAAGTCTTCACCGGAGCAGAACATACCATGATGTGCCCAGATGACAACATCATATTTCTTCATCAGTTCTGCTGTCTTTACAGCGATTTCTCTTCCGCCTGGTACCATCCAGCCGACAACTCCAACTCCATCCGGGAAAACAACCGGGCATTCTGTAGCAGATTCCCATAATTCTCTGGTAAAGATCTTGTCATCCAGCGGAAGAACAAATGTCAGTGCAATCGTATTTGTTGTGTGTGCATGATAAATAACACGATGTTTTCCATTTGTCAGTTTCTTCTTTACTTCATGGTTCATCAAATGAGTCGGAAGTTCGCTGGTAGGTCTGCCACCTTCGACGAGTCCCCAGCGGATTCTGTAGTTCGTTCCTGTCTCATCCAGTTCAATGATTGCCAGACATACCTCAGGATCCACGATAATGTTTCTGAAATATTTACCGCTTCCTGTCACAAGGAAAAACTCTTCGGCCAGTCCCGGAACCTCTACTCCGATCGGTGTCCATTCTCCAGGTGCATTCAGACGAGGTTTGATCATCTCAACTTCTTCCGGTTTCAGACGATAGCTTAAGTTTCCACCATTTCTCTCATGCCAGCCCTGCTGATAACCGTCATTGGCCATTTTAATAAAGCCCTGTACAAATTTAGATTCCAGAATTTTCATAATATATATCCTCCATTTTTGTGGTTTTATGTTGTTTATTTTTAACAATTCGTTGTTTCTTGTTGTTTACCGCTTTAGTATATATTGTTTTGTGTGGTTTGTAAACAATTTATTCAAAAAAACTCTCACGAAACCACATGTGGATTCTGGAATATATTTGTCAGTTGTGTATGAAACTTTTTTCCTTATTTTTAGTTATGTGTTGTAATGTCTCACAATTTTTTTGCATTTCTGTATATCTATCATCTATATCCCTATCCCTATAAGGACTTTTACAGATAACAGTAACTTCTCAAATCTGTCATCATCAATAAATCAGTGAATAATTACAGACATTTTTCGCTTAAATATCTCCCTCTTTTTTCAGGAATTCTACTATCGCATAAGCTTTTCCTTCTATATTATCCAGAGATACAACCACTTTATCTGTTTCCGTTTTTACCTTCGGGCAAATTACATCTCCAAGCTTTGCCTGCATTTTATATTCTGCGCGCATCTGGTATATTTTGAAACTTTCCGGAAGGAAATCTTCTGCCATGCATACATACTGGCAATTGTTTACATGATGGTTTGTGTCCAGATGATGTTTTTGTACCGTGAAAGCTTCCTGCGCAATCATATCCTCCGGAAGTTTGATTTTTCTTGGTGCATAATCCATTTCCATCTTTTCACCAAGTACATAATTATCTGTATCTGCCGGAGTCAGTCTGGCAGGAAGTCCCGTGCTGATATCAAGATGTGTCCAGTTGGAATTTGCCCACGCAAGTTTTCTTCCCTCAGAATCCTGTATAATAAAATTACGCATACCCATAAATCCTTTAAATTCATATGGTATCGTCGTGATCTTGATTTCCTTTCCCATTTTGGCATACTCACCTACTACTACCTGCCAGGAAGAAAGCACCCACGCTCTGTTTCTCGCCTTCAGCACATCTCCTCCCAGCCCAATCGACTCCGCATGGAACGTACAACAATCCTGAAAATAATTCAAAACTCCCGGCAATGTCAGTCTGCCATCTTCACCTGTCTCACTGTATCTGACTCTGCTGTTAAAACTGTAGTTCATCCGCTTTTCCTCTCTGTATATGAATATATTTTGTAACTATTCAGCAGTCTACTATCCCGCGAGGTGTTTTGGCATGAACATGCCAAAATCCTGAGACATACAAGTCAAAATCCCATCGCCGAAGGCGATTTTTAATGGATTTTGACTCGTAACTGTGAAGGTACTGAACAGTTACTATATTTTTATCATTACTTATTATGCTATGTATCACCATATTTCGCAAGACTGAGCATTTTTCTTACCAGAATTTTAATACTAATTAAAATATTACAACATCAAAAAAAACAAGCAGGAAGCTTTTGGGTATAACACACCTCAACAACTTCCTGCTTTCTATTACTTTCTTAACACAATACATCTTTTTTATAGAAGGAAATTCCGTAGCAGAACACTTCATCATAATTATCCGCAAACTCTTCTGCATACATTCTATCATTTATCTGTCGGACAGCTTTCTCGCAATCTGATTCCATATGTTCCAAAGTCTTAGAGTATTTCGCCTCAAAAACAGCTACCCTGCCATTTCTTGAGTCCAATACCACAACATCACTGGTATTTTTCCAGTATCCTGTCGGCTTTGCATCTGGATTCTCCTGAAGATCCCGCAAATAGTTCATTACATCCCAGGGACAATATACATCCGTTTTTCCAAAATGATATCCATCATACCATACTTTGACCTGCTCCGTTTTTTCCGAAACATCCGCATCTATTAAAAGCTGGTCAACATCCTTCTGCGTAAAGCCAAAGTATTCATTAAACCTTGCGGCGGTAATTGTATCGGAAACAAAATTGTTTGTTCCCGTAAAGATACTTATGGCCTTACACAAAAACTATATCTCTATTTTATCAGACCATTTCCATACTTACCATACTATTTTTTCGACATATTCGCAGCAAACGTAATCATTACCTTAAACAGATCTCCATCCAGATACAACTTAAATTCTCCACCCTGCAATTCCGTCAGGCTCTTGGCGATGGAAAGACCGAGTCCGCTTCCTTCTGTATTTCTGGCAACATCTCCACGGATAAATCTCTCCGTCAGTTCATCTGCCGAGAAGTTCAGTGGCTGTGCAGAAATATTTTTCAAGGAAAAGACCACCTTCTTATTGCTGTTACTGATTTCCGCATATACTCTGGTTCCTTCCATTGCATACTTCACAACGTTACCAAATACATTCTCCAGGACCCTCCACATTTTCTGTCCGTCTGCGTAGATTATGGACGGCTCATCTGTAAAATGCACCATCATGGTAAGGTTCTTTTCCTGAAACTTCTCTTCGAATTCTCCGATAACCTGCTGTACCATTTCCACGAAATCAATGTCGTTCATCTCAAATTTGATATTCCCGGTGCTTGCCTTGGACGCTTCCACCACATCCTCAGTTAACACCTTCAGTCTCTGGGATTTCTCATCCAGAATACGCAAATATTCCTGTACTTTCGGGTCTGTCAGATTCTCACGCTTCAGTAAATCTACATAATTAATAATAGATGTCAACGGCGTTTTCAGATCATGGGAAACATTTGTGATCAGTTCTGTCTGCATTCGTTCTTTCTTCAGGCTGTTCTCCACCGCAGCATCCAGACCGTCACCGATATTATTGATATATTCAGCCATTACTTTGTATTTTCCGGTAAGCTGTTCTGTTTTAATCTTATACTGCAATTCTCCGCCACTGATTTTCTTCAGTCCGTCCATAATAAGATCCAGACCATCCACTTTACGAACTGCATAAACGATTGCCGCTACATCTGCCACGATCAGCACCAACGCAAATACTCCTGACGCATTTATCATAAAAAGCATAAGCAAAAACTGTAAAAACACAAATCCGCCAATACCAAACAGAACTTTTATTTTTTCTGATGTATTTCGAGAAAAGCTGCCAATAAAATCTACGATCTTTCTATTGCATTTTCCAATCCATTTCAAAATTTTTCTAAGCAAACTGTTTTTCCAGAACGTACCTGCCTTGATTCTTCTTACCAGGCTGAGATATCCTGTCAGGAACCATGCCATTGTATAAATTCCGCATATTACCAGTGAAATTATCAGAATCTGCATATTGTTGAAAGTCCCGATCAGTGAGTTTGCAATCACTGTTACCATTCCCATAAAACCAACAAGCCATACCCCTGTCACAACTCCCGCCGCGATTTCTGTATACCATCTGTCAAAACTGTTCAGATGGATTTCTTCATCTTCCGGTTTTCTTCCTGCTGCCACTGTCAGCCAGATCATACTGATCAGCCAGATCACACAACTAAGAATAGTTCCAAGCAATACCGGCAGCATCAAATTTGCATATTTTTCAAAAGTCTCTGCATCAGACGCAATGGAATCTGCTATCGGAAATTCAGTGTCTACATTGACTGCAAAAACAAAATCTTCTGTGTCAAGACTCTGTTTAATCGTATGATTCCATACCTGCAGGCTGATATTTGGAATATCTGTAACACATTCACTTAAATCCGGGTAAACAACCGCAAATGTATGCTCCTTAAGTATCTTCTCAAGGTTCTGCTCCAGCTGTGTGTAATTACCGTATGCCTCTTTATTTGTATAGACTGTCTTTGCTTTTTTATCCGCGAAAAGATATGTGAGGTTACTACTCCCTTCTTCACATTCCCCTGTGGGCTGAAAAGAATTGTCCTGTGCAACTGTATATTCATAAGTTTTGGCATCATTTTGTACGGAACTGATACAATCCAGAAGATTAGCCAGTTCATCGTAAGCTCCCCGAGGACTTCCACTCCATTCCTCACTGGAATTTACTGCATCCAGAAGATTATCCGCTCCCTGCGGTGCAAATTTCTCTGCAAGTCCATTCACTGAAAGGAAATAAGTCTCTGAGTATTCCACCCCGGTCGTAACATCCGTGACACTTCCAATATTCTGGCTCTCATCTGAATTCCAATAAACCAGATCATATGCCACATCCACTTTCTGAGCATCTGTTTTGTCCCAGAATTCATCTGCATCTAAATCAAAGTAATCTTTATTATAATCAATTTTCAGGGTTCCCTCTGCTATCCTCTTTTTGAAATCATCAAGATAAAAGCAATGACTGGTTCCATCAGTTGTCCGGCACTGAATGATATTTCCATTATCATAATATGCCTCGCTTCCATCCCAGTCCTTCGCCCATTCCAGAATATCATTTACAGAATATGCAAGACCAGAAACATCCTTCATCGAGAGCTCTTTAATGGCATCCCGTGAGTTACCTTTCTCCTTAAATTCAAAAAGATCAATCACTGCTGATGAACCTGCGTTTTTAAGAAAATTTATATCCTCCTGTACAGATAAACCACCGATAATATCCGTTCCTTTTTGACGCAGTTCATTGTTAAATTCCTCTGATTCAATATAATTTTTATTTCTGTCATCCAGACGGATTCCTTTCTCATAGAGTGCGACAAAAGCTACCATGCAGACTGCTGCTGCAACCGCAGCCAGATGTGCAATCACGATCCAGACTGTCTTGGCAAAATTGCTTCTATATCTCTTTCCTTTCATTGTTTTGTCCCTTTCCTTTTTATTCTTATCCACTCATTTATCTTGCTGTCATACAACGATAATGATAATTTATTCGCCAAAAATAACTGTTAACTGACTAATGTCATTTTTTACGATATCTTCTCTACTTTATATCCAAGTCCCCACACAACTTTCAGGTATCTTGGCTCTCTCGGATTGATTTCAATCTTCTCTCTGATATGCCGGATATGCACCGCTACCGTATTATCTGCCGCCACGGCTTCCTCGTTCCAGATATTTTCATAAATCTGGTTAATAGAGAAAACTCTGCCCTGATTCTTCATCAGTAAAAGCAAAATGTTGTACTCAATCGGCGTCAGTTTTACCAATTCTCCATCTACCCGGACCTCTTTCAGATCATCATTGACACTTAACCCTCCGGTTTCATAAACATGAGCGCTCTCCTGCGGCACTGCTGCTCCCAGTCTTGTATATCTTCGAAGCTGTGATTTCACTCGTGCCACCAGTTCCAGTGGATTAAACGGTTTGGTCACATAATCATCAGCACCTACATTTAATCCCAGAATCTTATCCGCATCTTCTGACTTCGCAGAAAGAATAATGATCGGAAGCGGATTCTCCTCTCTTATCTTCAAAGTAGCCCTGATTCCATCAAGTTTCGGCATCATGATATCTATAATCAGCAGATCTACTTTCTGACTTCGCAACACATTAATTGCCTCCAGGCCATCATACGCCTTGAAAATCGTATATCCTTCCTGTTCCAGGTAAATGCTGATTGCCTCCACGATGTCCTTATCGTCATCGCAGACCAGAATATTCGCCACTTCATACACCTCCCTCTTTTCAAATCCCCGTCTCAATTTCCATAACTTTTAAAAGTCCTGCAATTAAATTTCCGGTTTTTTAAACATTTTTTATGTTTTTCTGTTATTAGAATAATCAAAGTATCTTAATATGAAAGGGACAAATTCTTAAGATTTTCTTATGATTATTTCAGAAGTTCATCAATATTCACATTTTCAAATGACTTTATCACTGGGAATTTTGCCTCCATTTCCGGCTCTTTTCCCTGTGTATACCAGATTCCTCTCAGTCCACATTTTGTGGAACCTTCCACATCTTTTTTCAGACTGTCACCGATAAATGCACATTCATTCGCAGAAAATCCGGTTTTTTCCACACAGATATCAAATAAATGTGGATCCGGTTTCTCAGCACCGGCTTCCTCACTGGTTACAATAAAGTCAATATAAGAATACAACCCCAAAGCACTTAATTTTTTATACTGAACATAAGCAGTCATATCCGTACCAATTCCAATACGTATTCCCCGCTTTTTCAGTTCCTGCATAAATTTCTGAACCCCTGGTGATGGCTGTGCCTGTCGGATCAGTGTATCCCAGTATGCATGGTACATATTTAAAGCATGTGGAAACAACGGCTTTTCCCATAATTCCAACATAATCTGCATTCGAAGCAGACGACTGTGAATAGCCGCCGTATCCGTCCGGATTCTGTCCAGCATAATTCTCTGCGCTTCCTTATAGCATCGTTTCATCTCTTCCCCAGATACCCCAAACGCACTCTCACAATAATCCGCCAACGCTTTCATACCGTAAATATGGTTTTTATCATAATCATACAATGTATTATCAATGTCAAAGATTACTGCTTTTATCATTTTGTATTCCTCTTTCTGTAAAGCCATGTTCTGACAGTTTTTCTGCTTATGAACATGGCTTTGTAATTTAGCTTTATGATTTGATTTACTCCTCTGATTTTATCAGCTTCCTGTCTTCATCCGGATACACTCTGCTTATTGCTCTTCGCAACCTCCGCAGGGGACTTACTTGATTCGGTTAAACACATATTTATCCAGTCTCTCAAACGCCTCTTTTACTCTGCTAAGCGGCAGTGCCAGATTCATTCTGATTGAGCATGGGTGCAAAAACATTCTTCCATCCTGCCATGCAACACCGACATCCCATCCTGCTTTCTGCACTTCATCAATACTCTTTCCATGTTCTTCGCACCATTTCGTACAATCCAGAAACAGCATGTAAGTTCCCTGTGGGCGGCTGACCTCCACTCCCTCAAAGTGTTCCTTAATATAATTGCAGGCAAAGTCTACGTTTCCGGTCAGCACCTGACGCAGTTCATCTACCCACTCATATCCTTCCGGCTTATATGCTCCGATCAGCGCGTGCATAGACAGAACATTCATCTCATTATAATGTGGTTTACTGCTCTTTGCCACAACTCTGTCTCGCAGATATTTATTATAAATAATATGATAGCTTCCTACCAGTCCTGCCAGATTAAAAGTCTTACTTGGCGCATACACCGCAATTGTTCTGTTTCGTGCATCCTCACTTACAGACTGAGTCGGAACATGTTTATAGCCCTCCAGAATCAAGTCAGACCAGATTTCATCAGAAATTACAACGCAGTCATTTGCTTTATAAACCTCCATTGCTTTCTCAATTTCACACTTCTCCCATACTCGTCCACATGGATTATGAGGGCTACAAAAAACTGCCACATGAATGTTATTTGCTTTAATTTTCGCATCCATATCCTCAAAATCCATACGCCAGATTCCGTTCTCATCTTTCTTTAACGGACTGTGAACCATTTTAAATCCATTATTTCCAATACTTCCGGTAAAGCCTATATATGTCGGACTGTGAAGCAATACCGCATCTCCCGGCGCTGCAAAAGCAGTCAGTGCGGAAACCACACATCCGAGCACACCATTTTCATAACCAATATGGTCTTTCTCCAGTCCTGTCACACCATTTCGCTTCGTCTGCCAGTCAATAATAGACTGGAAATATTCCTCTCTCGGTGAAAAATATCCATATGCCGGATGTTTTGTACGCTCAATGATTGCCTCCGGAATTGTCGGTACCGTTGGAAAATTCATATCCGCCACCCACATTGGAATGATGTCAAATCCCTCTTTTGGCTTCGCGGGACTCATTGCGCTTGTTCCTAATCCATCTACTGCAATCGCATCCATATTGTGTCTGTCTATGATTGATGTAAAATCGTATTTCATATTAACATTTTCCTCCACTTCGTATTTACTCTGGATAATTTTCCCTCCACCACAGGGCAATTCTGCCCGGAGAATTTTATTATACCATTCCCTTCATCTCAATTCCACAAAATCGTTGTAACAGCTACTTGTTTTTTATTAATTTTGCACAATTTTATTTATTTTTTCGCTGTACAATGGTACAATATGAAAAGAATAAAAATGAATGGGAGGTATTTTTATGAATCAGGAAAACATGACAAAAATTTATGCCCGCAGTGACAGTCGTATTCAGCTCAAAGTAATTCCAGGACATTTTGTAACATCCCAGTCCCATATCACGCACTATCTTGACCTTACAACCATGAAGTCAAGAACTGCAGAAGCACAAAATATCGCACATGAACTGGCTTCCAATTATGAAGTTTCTACCCCGATTGACACCATCATCTGTATGGATGGATTGGAAGTAATTGGCGCGTATCTTTCAGAAGAACTGACGAAAGCCGGCATCTTCTCTCTGAATGCTCACCAGACAATTTATGTAATCACACCTGAATTAGGAAATTCCGGACAGGTTATTTTCCGCGATAATTATCAGCCAATGATCAAAGGTAAAAATATCCTGATTCTGAATGGTTCTATTACTACCGGTTCCACTTTATCAAAATCAATTGAAAGCATCCTGTATTATGGCGGTATCATAAGAGGCGTTGCTGCCATTTTCAGCAGAGTTGACAGTGTCGCTTCTCTCCCTGTACACTCCATTTTCAATGCCAAGGATGTACCAGATTATCATTCCTATCCTTCCAACAACTGCCCAATGTGCCAGAAGAAGCAAAAAATTGACGCTATTGTCAGCAGTTACGGATATTCTGCATTGTAAGGTTTTCTTACAATATTCTAAGTACTTTAGGATTTAGACAGACACACAAGCTAAAGAGGCTATACACTTATCAAAAAGGCTACAGTTTTAACGAATATAACTTCGTAAATCTGCAGCCTTTTTTCAATATCATATAATTATCTAATTCAATTACTATATTTAATCAACTTATCGTTTTAAGAAATATTCCTATTCCTGACCAACGTCTTCTTATTCCTGTATTTTTTCTACATAACATCCGCCAAGTACAACAGCAAGTGTAGTTCCACCACTGATGTTATCAAAACTTGTAGTTCCCAGAGGTATTCCGTAAATCTTTACAGTATCATCATCCAGCACATTCGGTAATTCTCCAAAATAATATACCATATAATTCTCGCCCTCATCATCATATGCCTGTAATATTGTAAGTGTCTCATCTCCTGCATCTTGTTCACTTATCTGCAATACTCCGGCATAATCAATTACCATAACCTGATCTCCATACTTATCCGGGCTTTTTGAAATGTTTTTGTAACCGATCTCACTGTTTATATACGGAGTCAATGTATCTACTCCTGAAGCAGGGAACAAATCTTCATGCTCATTGATAAAATCAATTGATTTCTGACTCATATTGTAACCCCTGTCACCTTCAGATTCCTGTCCAAGCAGCTGATACAATCTCACCTTTGATGATTCCGTATCACTTTCCACACTCGCTGCATCTGAGGTATTCTGTGTCACATTCGTACTCGTTACACTTCCGGAGCCACTGTCATCACTCTCTCCTGCAACAATTCCAATTGCTGCCATAATTACCAACGCAATAATAACTTTCGATAAGACTTTCTTCTTTTTCTTCTTCGGCTTCTCTAATGGTTCTCCGCAATTCGGACAAAACTTTCCGTCAAATTCGGTTCCGCACTTTTTACATTTCATAGCTTTTTCCTGCCTTCCCTTACGTCTCTCATAACAGTTCTATTCTTACTGTCAACAGACTTTCTGAATCGTTCTTTCAGCTCTTTTGTATTTACAGCAAGCCCAATGCTTTTCCAGCGAGTGCTACAATAATAGCTCCCGCCATAATACACCAGAACCACTCCGTAAAAACACTCTGAAAACCAAAATGAATCACAGTAACACAGCTGGCATAAATCTTATGAACGATCACGCCCATTACCAATATCAAAATACATAAAACTATCGACATTTTTTTCCTCCCAACGTTTCTTTTTCATATAATTATACCCCTGCCTGTTCTATGTTTTATTCACTGCCAGTGTATGTTTTCCCCATATTTCTACATTTACTTTGCGCTCCTGCCAACTTGGTACTATACTGATTATTATTCGCAGACGATATTTTTACGAAGCACTTTGCGAAACACACTAATATCACAACTAAACGGGGAACTTATCCCTTTTTTACACTATAAATCCGAGGTGAATAACAATCATGACAGAAAAATCAGGAAATGAAAAATTAAGCACTGACATCCTTTTTCAGGAAATAGAAAAAAGAGGAACTGTAAACCGGGAAAACATTCATTTTGTTGAACAGGAGGAAATCCTGTTGGAACTCTACAACCGTATTGCTGCGATTCCTGCCAGCATCAATAAATTTGCAGGCATGTGCAACATCTACCCTTCCCATCTTCATGATTTCTTAAAGGGAAATAAGAATCTCAGCCGCGACAAACTTATCATTGTCTGTATTATGCTGAAATTAAGCCTTCAGGAATCCAGAAATATTCTTAAACGCCTGATCCAGGCAGATTTTTATCCGAAAAACGAGCGGGACTTCGAAATCATGTGTGGAATACGCCAGAGAAAAAGTCTTTACGACATCAATGAGATTCTACTCGCCAAAGACTTAACTCCCCTTAATTAACATGCCATTTTCTTTGCAAAATTCCAGAGCATGCCATATACTATACTTAAAAGTCAGACGGACGAAAAACATCTGCCTGGCGATTTGATCAAACACTTTGGAGGATAACTTTTCTTATCATGGCACTCTCACAAACTATGCAAAAAACATTGCAGGAATATATTGATCTTGATTTTCTGGATGAACTTTCTGCACCAAAGCAGAAGAAAGATGGAAATTTTTACAGCATCTACACTGCCGAACTTCAACCTGAATACGCGTCACTTGCAGCCGACAGAACATCCATAATCCTTAAGGAAATTTCTCCGGAGCAGGCAGCAATATATGAAAAATTAAGTACCGTATGGAATCCATATACAGAAGCAGTTTTCGGAGTCGTATCCGCCGACAATCAATTTATCTCCATTAATGAATTTATCCGCAAACCTGTATGCCTGAAATATTCCTCAAGGAGGCTTGCCGAAAAGAGAAGTCTGTCACTGGAAGATTACATAAATGAATATGGCTGTTTATCTGAAACAGAAGCTCTTATTTTCCTTATTCAGCTCTGCATTGGACTGGAAAGTATTGCTTCTCTTTCTTTTGTGCATGGCGATGTTGCACCTCAGAATATTCTGCTCACCGACCGCCTCTCTATGCTTAGCGATCCATACAGACATATCTGCGGACTTCATCAGAAAATCTGCTGCAAGATGATAGATTTCGACATCACAAGCCGTTTTAAAAATGAAAATCATATGGTCACAGTAATTGCCGGAACCAACCCTTACGCAGCACCGGAGATCCTGGATTTCAAAAATCCAACCGACAGAGTAGACATTTATTCCCTTGGATGTGTCCTCGCATTTATGATCGCGGGAAAATCCCCAAAACAGATTTCTCCCGAAGCTCTCCGCAGAAAATGCAGCAAAAAAATCCGCAGGATTATTTTTAAATCTACTGCAGATTACTCTAAGAGATACAAAAAACTCTCTGCCTTGAGGCGTGATCTGGAAAAACTACTTGCATCAACCGCACCACCGAAGAATTTACCCCTCAGCCATATCCCGGGACTTCGTACTGCAACGCCACTGAAGGCTACAATTATTTCGGCTCTTTGCGGATTTTTAATATTACTTCTTGCTTCATTATTCCATTAATTATTCCATTAATTTTTCCAGTATTATCTTTAACACTGAACAATTATATTACCTTTAATTATTATCCTGACAATGAGGAAATCATATGAACGAAAAACTACTGAAAATCGCGCATAAGCAACAGAATCTCGAATATCTGAAAAAACAAAATATTACCTCGCCGCATCAACTTCAGGAATTACGAAACCAGATTCCCGGTGAATATACCTCGCAGATTCTGGAACAGTGCAGTCGCATGAATCACCATACCGACACATACAGGTTTTCATTTATATTGTCCAATATACTTGCCTGTATCATACTTTTGATCACCGTAGTTCTTCTGCTTAGCTCATTGCATTCCACACCCGAGCCTAACTTTGAAACACCTTGCACTCAGGCTCAGGAAGCTATTGACAACGGAGATTTGCAAAAAGCACGAGACATCCTGGAAAGCACCAATACACCATCAGATACTTTTGCAGGTGCTCTGACCTATTCTTCCCTTTATGAGTCGGAGGGAAATTACGATGAGGCCGCCGATGTGATAATCACATTTATTACTGATGTCATGGGAACACAAAGTATTCTGGACGCTTCTCCTCTTTATACACGTATGGTTGAAATAGGAAATATGGAGCTTTCTTCTGCTGAAAAGGATAAATACGAAACCTGCATGAATGCCTGCCAGCAATCTGCTGCAAAGTTTTCTTCTATTTCTGCTTTAATAAAAGAAGAGAATTACGAAGACGCTCTGAAACTATGCGATGAACAGAAGGCTAACGGAAGTTCCGAGTACGTACTCTTCCAGTTTTACTGCCTCTGTTATACCCGTCTGGAAGACTATGAAACTTTCGCACTTAAGCTAATAGACCTTGCAGAAAAAATAAAAGAAGTGGGAGACTTTACCTATCAGTATCCGGATCACTACGATATCCAATATTATCTGAAAGAGGTATATCCTCATGTCTCTTCTGAAACACAGAAAAAAATAGATAGCCTTGAATTATAGCACACTTGATAGATTTCTCCGGTACAACATATTTAAGAGTCAATCGGATATTCGCAATCCGCTTTCGCTACGTGGCTCTACACCGAATAACTGCTCTACAGTTTATCAGGAGGGGCTTGTCCCCCTCCTGTTTTCTATAATTTTTTAATACTTACTATTAGGATGATTTACTCTTAAAAAAGGATTCAACTAATTATCTTCTGATATTTATTTAAGATCTATATATGTTGGTTCATCAGCACCACCAATAATTTTATCAGCAATATCCAAATCTTCATCTATTTGGATTCGAAACTTCTCCCCAACTGGTTCCCATCCATAGTTATTTTCTTTTGAATATATCTCGTCAGAATCAGTTTTTTCCTGTACATAATATTCATCATCCAATTGTTCTGCTGATTGTAAATCCCACCGGATTTTTCTCTGATACAATTGTAAATCGAGATATTGACAGTTTTTGTCTGGCAGCGACATCTGGAAGTTATCCGCATCAACTACATCGCCTTCTTCATAATCACCAAAAACACTGGTTTCGAACCTCAATTCATTTTCCGGTCCAAATCCTGCACCTTCAAAACTCACTGGATTGCCAAAACTGTCTGTGCCTTTCAGTTTCAATTCATATTCATTAAGCCATTTATCATCCGGAGTCACCCCAAGTGCCGTAATCCTGGAATGTAAATCGTTCATCGCAAGTTCCTTTAAAATCAGATTACATCCGTCTCCACCTGAAATTTCCATATTCATTTTCTTTCGTATCGTCTGCTCTTTTAATTGCTCTGCTGTAATAGTAAAGTCATAAACAAACTCCGTAATATTCTCAGAACGATTTTTCTCAGAAATTGGCGCGCTACTTCCCACATCCAAAACAAGATGTATCTCTGTTTCTCCAGCTGGCAGTTCCACACCATCATACTCCTGCATCAGAACCATTTCTGTATCCATCTCATATTTTGTATAAGAGTCCAAATCCATTAGCCCTGTCGTGCTGCTAAAACTCTGATATCGCTTACCATTAATCAATGTTTTTTCATCATTAATCCATAAATATAGAGATTCTTTCTTTTTTTCTTCATAGTCAGGTTTTACTGATACAATCAAACTATAATTATCCAAAATTACTTCGTTGATTGTTAATGATATCCCACTCTTTGTCTGTACCTGATTTATCACTTCTGTATAGGCAGACAAATCTTTGGAAAATCCCATCAGCTCTCCTATTTTTGTAGTAAATTCTTTAACTGCCGCCTGAACATGCGAATTACCAGCCACTGTGATAAAAGCCAAAAGTCGACAAAAAAAGACACCTCATACCGAGATGTCTCATTTAGCAGGGCTACAAGGATTCGAACCTTGAACTGACGGAGTCAGAGTCCGTTGCCTTACCGTTTGGCGATAGCCCTTTATTTTGTTTTCGCTACTTCGTTCGCGACAATTGGTATTATATAATAGTCTTCCAGAAAATGCAACCCCTTTTTTGAATTTTTTTTATTTTTTTTTTATTTTTCTTCAAAAACGTGAAAATAGCGCCTTTTTCAGGGACTTTTTTATGTACTCAGCGTGAAATTATGATATAATCAATAACAACTCATTACTGTTTATATCCATTTCTTTCACATTTAACTGATAAAATAGCAGCTTATAAACAGTAATTCATTTTTTCCGCTGTCAAAAGAAACAGCAGGAAATACTTTTAACAGGAAATTTTAATAATAATTTTCTCCAGATAATGAGATATTATTAACCAAAAAGGAGATTTATCATGAGAGCTAATAATCTTACTCTGCTCACAGACCTCTATGAGTTAACTATGATGCAGGGCTATTTTAAGAACCCGACGAACCAGACTGTTATTTTTGATATGTTCTACCGTACCAATCCGTGCGGCGGTGCCTTTGCGATCACAGCAGGTCTGGAACAGATGATTGAATATATTGAGAATCTTCACTTCACAACCGAAGATATTGAATATCTGAGAGGTCTGGATATTTTTGAAGAGGACTTCCTTGAATACTTAAGCAACTTCCAGTTCACCGGTGATATCTATGCAATCCCGGAAGGAACTGTTGTATTCCCAAGAGAGCCGCTTGTAAAAGTTGTTGCACCTATCATGGAAGCCCAGCTTGTAGAAACAGCAATCCTCAACATCATTAACCACCAGAGCCTTATCGCTACCAAAGCAGCTCGTGTATGCTACGCAGCAAAAGGTGACGCGATCATGGAATTCGGTCTTCGCCGCGCCCAGGGACCTGATGCCGGTATTTTCGGTGCCCGCGCTGCAGTGATTGGCGGATGTGCCGGTACTTCCTGTGTACTCACCGGTAAAATGTTCGATGTGCCGGTACTTGGAACTCATGCACACAGCTGGATCATGAGCTTCCCGGATGAGTATACCGCATTCAAAACCTATGCAAAACTTTATCCGAATGCCTGCACTTTACTGGTTGATACCTACGATGTTCTGAAATCCGGTGTTCCGAATGCCATCCGCGTATTCGAAGAAATGCGCGAAGAAGGTATCCCGCTTACACAATACGGCATCCGTATCGACAGTGGTGACCTTGCTTATCTTTCCAAGGAAGCATACAAGATGCTTGCTGCTGCCGGATTTGATGATGCGATCATTTCCGCTTCCAGTGACCTGGACGAATACCTCATCGACAGCCTGAAAGCTCAGGATGCCAAAATTAATTCCTGGGGTGTTGGTACAAGACTGATCACCTCCAACGATAATCCTGCTTTCGGCGGTGTCTACAAACTCGCTGCTGTTAAAGATGCTGACAGCACAGAATTTACGCCTAAGATCAAGCTTTCTGAGAATACAGAGAAAGTTACCAATCCTGGAAATAAGACTGTATATCGTCTCTACAGCAAGACAACAGGCAAGATCAAAGCTGACCTTATCTGCCTTGCTGATGAGAAATTAAATGAAGAAGAAAACATGGTTCTCTTTGATCCAATCGACACATGGAAAAAGACCAAAGTCCTCGGTGGAACATATGAAGTCCGCGAGCTTCTCGTTCCGGTTATCAAAGCTGGAAAACGTGTTTACGAATCTCCATCCGTTATGGAACTTCGTGACTACTGCCAGAAAGAGCAGGGCACTCTCTGGGATGAATCCAGACGTTTCGTAAATCCACAGAAAGTTTATGTAGACCTTTCCCAGAAACTATGGGATCTGAAGAAAGATCTTCTTGAAGAAATGAGTGAAAAGTCTCTTGACTGATCACTATAACTATTAGCTATTTATAATCGAAATTGAAAATATAATAGCACTTCCCTGCTTCATGTCAGGTAGATATTTTTAATTAAAACAGAATTCTTACTTGATTCATGTCAGGTAGATATTTTTAATTAAAACAGAATTCTTACTTGATTCGTTTAATTTAATCCACATAAAAGTCCCCCTTCCCTCATAAACATAAAAGGGAAAGGGGGCTTTTCTTATGAATCTGTATACCCGTCTGATCAACAAAGACCATCCTCTGCCACCAGACTATGTTCCTGAAAATCTGACCGACATCGGAATTCCATTTGACGCACCCTGCGGTGATCCGAAACGTCTGCTGGAAATCCGCACCGCACATGCAGCCCTTATGCTGATACAGGCAGCACAAAGAGAATCTCTGATTCTTACCGGAATCTCCGGATATCGCTCCTACAAGCGCCAGCAACAGCTATGTATCGGACACTCAAATCCTGCCAGCTCCACTCCATACCAACAGATATCTCCTGCTCCTGTTAATCCTTATGTTGCATTACCCGGCACCAGTGAGCATCAGAGCGGACTTGCACTGGATGTTTCCTGTCCTGCTGTTAATCATGAATTAATTACAGAATTTGCCGAAACTCCTGAAGGTAAATGGCTTGTCAGAAATGCATCTCTATACGGTTTTATTATTCGCTACCCTGCAAATAAAGAATCCGTCACCGGCATTCCCTGGGAGCCATGGCATATCCGATATGTAACCCGTCCACTTGCCAGTTGTCTTGCACTGACAGGACTCACTCTTGAAGAATACTACACTACCTTCGGGGCACCTCTACAAAATCCTGAAACAACAGTCCCATAATTTGTACTTTTCTATTTTTTCAATGCTACTACCTATAATATTTATCTGTTTAGCTTCATCAGATATTTCTATAATAAGATTGTAACAGCTTCGTACTCTCACAGATTACGAATTAAAATGCATCACAATATCACAGATTTCGCTTTTCGTACCAACACGCATGTTTGGTCCGAAAAGCCCCACACCGGATGTCACAATATTGTGCATGTTATCCTTTTTCAGATACCCGCACGCATTCTCCCATAAGAATTTAATCGTGATATTTCCCGGAAATAACTGTCCATCATGAGTATGACCACACAAATCCGCATCCACACCGGCATCAGCCAGTTCCTGAAGTTCTCTCGGCTCATGGTCAATCACCAGCACTGGCAATGATAAATCCATATTATCAGTAATTTCCTGCGCAGTCTTTCGCTCCTCAATTCCCCGGCCTGGTCTTTCATAATCCGGTCGTCCATACAGATAAAACGCATTATCAATTAATACATACTCATCTCTAAGCAACGTAAATCCGGCTTTCTCCAGAAACTCATCCATCTCCACACTACTCTGCTTCTTTGCCCTGCCACCAAAAGTAAATCCGGCAAGAATCTTTTCCTGAATGTCATGATTTCCATAACAGGCATACACACCATACTTTGAATGGATTCCCCTCAAAATTTCTGCCAGCCTGTCCGGATTATCCAATGCCTCATATTCATTGTCAAAAATATCTCCTGCAACTACAACCAGATCCGGATTCTGAGCATTAATTTTCTCTGCCATCTGCTCCATCTGACGACATCCAATGTTATATCCCAGATGAAGATCCGCAATCAGTACCACATTTAGCGACTTTAATTTCCCCGCTTTCTTGCCAACGGAAATCTCGTACTTCGTGGTCTGTATATTTCCGGCATTGATTACTCCATAAATGCTTATTACTGAAATAATCACCGCACATACCGTACCAATGACCGCAGTTCCCACATTACTGAAAAGAATCTCTCTTCCCGGAAAATTGATATTCTTCAGTGGATATTTAATGATCAATCTCACGCCATCAGCGATTCCCAGCGTCATAATTGCATACACCAGAACGCCAAGCCAATAATTACTCAGAAGTTTCATAAATCTCCGAAAGCCAGAATCCGGCGCCATAAATGCAATCAGAATACTGAACACAACAAAAAGATAAACAAGACCGATTCCCCTGCACACCCACACATTCTGAAAAACAGCATGCAATACCTGAATCCAATGTATACTTCTAAACAGAATATAAGCACACACCAACAAATACAGCGGTGCTAAATAAATTGCTATCATGTATAGCTCCTCCTTTTCATCGTTTTTTATTATACAAAAAAGAATCCTCAGTTGCCACTATTGGTTTCTGAAGATTCTCTTAATTTATTATAAATTATTATTGCTCCATCTGCCTTCCAAGAAAACCGGTTGCCGTCTTTATCAGCATCTTCTCCGACTCTCCCATCACATCTCTCTCATTCTTTCCAAGCAGAAGCACTGAACCCACTGCATCTCCTGCACTGATAATTGGCTGCATAATCTGTGAATATAATGGTTCTCTCTGTTCCTGTGTAACCGGAATTCGGCTTCTGTCATTCCCATTTGCAAACACCGAGCCTCTCTCAGAAATCGTTTCCTCAAGAGCCTTACTGATTGGCTTTCCCACATATTCTCTACTTCCCTGCCCTGCTGCCGCAACTACCTGGTCATGGTCAGTAATACACACCACCATCCCACTGGACTGAGCCAAGGCCTCTGCATATTCTTTTGCAAAAATATTTAACTCTCCGATCGGTGAATATTTTTTCAGAATAATTTCTCCCTCCCGATCCGTAAAAATCTCCAAAGGTGTTCCTTCTTTTATCCGCAAAGTTCTTCTGATTTCCTTAGGAATTACAACTCTGCCAAGATCATCAATCCGCCGAACGATTCCTGTAGCTTTCATGCACTTTTCTTCCTCCTGTTTTTCCTGTTCTGAAGGCTATAATATTAGTCTTCAGATTTTTTACACTCCCTGCAACACTTCGTCTAAATATGTCTTAAACATTATATTTTTACGCTTCTGTCTGCAAGAATTTTTACATCATGTGCTGTATGGTTATTATGTGGAAAAACAGGCAGAATATACATTTCCATATTTACCAAAAATCGTTATTTTTCTTTTATTATTTTCCAGTAAGCAGTTCTACTAATTCCTCTCTTGTCAGGCTGCCGCCGTCAGATTCAATCCCGTTCCTCCGGCTTTCAGAGAAATGCAGAACACCTGCGTATCATCCTTATTAAAACTCTCCACCATCTGTGCGCGCTTTTCCTTACTTACAGAGCCGGTCAGCATATAGTAGCTGATTTTCTCCTCTTCAAGTCGTTTCGCAAGATGATCCATCATTGTCGTAAACTGAGAAAACAGCAGGATTTTGTGGCCACCTTCTACCGCATTACGAATCATATTCAGGCACATCTCTTTTTTTGCAGAATCACCTTTATAATCCTCAAAGACTAATGACGGATCACAACAAATCTGTCTCAATCTGGTAAGTTCCGCCAGAATTGTAATTTTAGATGATTTAAACTCTTCTTCAGACTGTTTATCAAGCATCAGCATCATTCGTTTTACATGAGCATCATAAAGTTTCTGCTGCTCTCCTGTCAGCTGGGCAAACATGTTCTCTTCCAGTTTGTCCGGAAGGTCGGTCAGAACCTCTTTCTTTAATCTTCGAAGTACAAATGGACGTATCATTTTCTGCAAACGCTTCATCGCATCTTCATCAGAATTCTGAACTACCGGAATCTCAACCTCTTCCCGGAATTTCTTATAGCTGTAAAGAAAACCTGGCATCAGATAATCAAAAATACTCCATAATTCACTGAGACGATTTTCCACCGGTGTTCCTGTCAACGCCAGTCTGAATCCTGTCTGAATCTCTTTTACTGCTTTAGCAGCCTGTGTATTGGCATTCTTAATAAACTGTGCCTCATCAATAATCTCACACTGAAAACTGTATTTTTCATATTCATTACTGTTCTGTAAGCGCAGCACAGATAAACTTTTTTACCTTTAATTCAATTAAGAAGCGTTTCCCGACATATTTCTCATCAGCGTCTTTGAAATCATATTTTATGTACCTCTCTATAAAAAGAACCCCTCCACCAGGCAGCCTCAATCTCTGCTCAAAGTGAAGGGATTTCCTCATCCATCGCTATTTATTTTACACGATAACCTTTGCAACTGCAAGACCATAAACTTCAAGTTTATCGTTTCCGTTGCCATAGATCCAGCTTACCTCTCCTTCCGGTGCAGGAATGCTGACAGCCTCTGTTCCGAAGTTCTGGTAAATATAATATTTCGCATTTCCATTCTCTCTCACTGTAATCTCCAGTGCATCCGGAATCTCTTCTTTGATTCCACAGGAAACGCCACTGTCTTTTAATACTTTCTCAAGGAAATCTCCATAGAATTCCTTATCTGCATCTGCTGCCACATACCATGCCTTGCCTTCGCCATATTCATTGACAGTCAGGCAGGAATATCCTTCATAGAAATCACTTCCATAAGTCATTAAAGTACGTGCCCCGCGAAGTTCTACAAGGTCACACAGATACTTGCAAGTATAAGTCTTATCCATTCCAAGTTCATTACCCGGTACAGGAACGAAAGAATTCTCTTCCCAGTCATAAAGACCATCAATCTCTGTACTTCTGATTCCCAACACATCCATCAGTCCATGCGGAGTTCCTTCCAGATAACATCTGTCAGTATCATCTGCGATTCCTGACCAGTAACTTGTCACCAGAACACCGCCGTTCTCCACAAATGCACGAACGTTTTCTGCGAAACCTTCTTTGAACATATAAACCATTGGCAGCGCCAGCACTTTATAATTGTCCAGATCACAAGTCATATCAATCACATCTACATTCACGCCCTGCTTACGGAAACCTCTGTAGAATTTCAGCATTGCTTCCAGATAATGCAGACCTTTATTTCTCGGGCCCTGGCTGTCTTCCATTGCCCACTGGCTGTCCCAGTCATAAATCATGGCCACCGGACTGCTCATTGTCGTTCCCGCCAGTTCCTTTAACTCTTTTAAAGTTGCTCCGACTTTGGAAACCTCTTTAAATACTCTCGTATCATTTCCACCGTAATGATCGATCACCGCGCCATGGAACTTCTCAGAAGCACCTCTGCTCTGGCGGATCTGGAAATAAAGAGCACCCTCTCCACCATGTGCGATTGCCTGCATAGACTGTGCAAAAAGCATTCCAGGTTTCTTTAACTTGCTGACGCTCTGCCAGTTTGTAGAAGTCGGGCAGGACTCCATCTGGAAGAATGGTTTACCTTTCAGAGAGCGCATCAGGTCATGGCACATTCCGTTATCATAAGCCGTATCGATCACTGCTTCTTTATGCCATGTCGGGTAAGTATCCCAGGAAACCACATCAATTTCTTTTGCAATTTTAAAGTAATCCAGACCTCCGAAATAATGCATCAGATTTGCGGTTGTCGGAAGTGTGCTTCCACCCTCTCTCAGCGCGGCAATCTCCTGATGAATGAAGTCTGCTGTCTGATGAGTAACAAAACGTTTCCAGTCCAGGTTCAATGCATGAAGCTGTGTCTCACCAATTTTAGAAGGACTTTCAATCTGATCAAAACTGTTGTAAGTATGGCTCCAGAATGTTGTGCACCACTGATCATTCAGGTTTTCAATCGTCTGATATTTCTCTTTCAGCCAGTTACGAAATGCTTCCTGGCAAAGAGGACAATGGCATTCTCCGCCATACTCATTTGAAATATGCCACAGGATAACACCCGGATGTGTGGCAACTTCCTGCGCCAGTTTCTTATTGATGATATGTACCTTCTCTCTGTAAACAGGAGAAGTATAGCAATGATTATGTCTGAATCCAAACAGTGCTCTGTGACGTGTCTCATCTACACGAAGCACTTCCGGATATTTATCAGCCATCCATTTCGGTCTTGCACCTGAAGGTGTTGCAAGAATTGTTGAGATTCCTCTTTTGTAAAGCTTATCAATAATTTCCTGCAGCCATCCGAAGTTAAATACTCCTTCTTCCGGTTCCAGTGTGGACCAGGAAAAAATTCCAAGGCTTACCACATTGCATCCGGACTCCTCTAACATATCAATATCCTTTGCCAGAATATCCGGTCTTTTTAACCACTGTTCAGGATTGTAGTCGCCGCCATGAAGCAGCTTGTCGGTTCTAAAATCCATACCTGTTCTCCTTTTAATTCTCTATTCTCAGTCGTTTTCTTTTTCATTACCATATTTAATACTCTATCCGATTTCAAAACACTCTCTTCTCGTTGCGTATTACTTTTCTCAGTCAAAGCAGACGGGATTTGATTTCATTCTTCTTACAGGATATAGTTTGCAATTACTCCAAGCACCAGCAAATGCAAAGGATAAAAAGCATAATAGACATATTTATTGATACGATCTTTTCTTTCTCCAGTGTAGCACCAGATTCCATAGAATGCAATCGGTCCGGTCACATACATCAGACTTATAATACAGCCCAGCACTGTTTTCAGCACATTTTTTGACTCAAACACATAGAACACAAACACAAGCAGCACCATACAAAGTCCATACTCTGCCCGGAAAATGCTCACCCAGACAATAGCTGCGATCAGGATCAGTACCTTTAACATACCACCTGTAAATCCGGAAGTTTCTTTAAACAGATCTAAGCATTTCAGCATAACCAGACAGATACACATCGTGATCATTGCATTCTGGCTGGAAAAATCCCATATTTTTCCACGAATTGCCAGATCATACGGAATCTCACTGACCAGAGCAGTAATTACCATCGTGATCAGATATTTCTTATAATCTGATGTATTTCGAAATCCCTCTACCAGCAAAAACGCAAATACGGGAATCGCCATCCCGCCAATAAGCTGCATGATGGACCCGATTCCCGCAAGTGTCATTAAACGGGAATCCTGGGACATCGCCTGGTTCAGACTTTCCTGCGTGTACTGGTCTAAATGGATCAGGCCTTTCTCAATAACAGCAATTCCAACAGTCTGGATCAGCATGACAATACATGCAAACATCTTCAGCCCATCGGCTGTAATGTCCGGAGTTTTCCAGACGATTCCTCTTCTTCCCGTTGTCATATTCATAATATCAACCTTTTACAGCACCGCCTGTAATTCCTTCCACATAGAATTTCTGCATGATCATAAACAGAATAGAAATCGGTACGGATACCAGTACACCACCTGCACAGAACTGAGTGAAGTAAGAGTTGATAAGACTCTTATCCAGCATCTTATACAGACCAATGGCAACTGTATATTTGGAAGAAATTCCGGCATTCAGAATCATCTTTGCATACACGAAATCCATCCATGGTACCAGGAAACTGCTGATAACTGTATAAACAACGATCGGGCGACTCATCGGCAGAACCATCTGGAAGAAAATTCTTGCCTCGCTGCATCCGTCAATTCGTGCAGCCTCGCAGAGCGCTCTCGGAACGGTATCAAAGAATCCCTTCGCAATCAGATAGCCAAGACCTGATGATGCAGAGTAAACCATGATCAGACCAGCATAGCTGTTTGTCAGGTTAAAGGATTTCAGTGTGAAATATACCGCGATCATCGCCAGCATACCAGGAAACAGATTCAGGATAACCGCCATATTCATCAGCGGTTTTCTCATCTTAAATCTCATAACAGATGTTGCATAAGCAACCATCAGTACAAACATGGTGGAAATCACACAGGTAAAGCATGCAATGATAAATGTATTCAGAAACCACTGTGGGAACTGAGATACGGAATCCGGATGAAACAGCTTCAGGTAATTAGTGATGCTCCATTCCTTCGGAAAAAATGTACTGGTATTCATTCCTGAGTATGCGCTGAAGGAAGTACATACCAGCCAGATGATCGGAACCAGCCAGATAAATGCCAGCACTGCGATCAATAAATTATGTAATACTATAGAAGAAGTACGACTATCTTTCATCTTTTTCATTATTGATATGTTCCCTCCTTATCTCCCTTGATCATCCTGTTAAATGCAACCAGGGTGAATACTGCACAAATAATAAACACAATAATACCGATTGCTGATGCCATCTTATAGTTGTAGTAATCCTGAGTCAGACGAAACAGCCAGGTAACCAGAAGGTCAACCTCTTTTGCCTGTGAGCTTGCCATTGCCTGATTCGTTGTTGTATAAACATCCTGTGTAAGCAGATAAATAACATTAAAGTTATTAATATTTTTTACAAAGTCCGTGATCAGAGCAGGTCCTGTTACAAAGAGCAGATATGGCATTGTGATCTTTCTGAATATCTGGAAGTTTGTTGCACCGTCTACTCTTGCACTCTCAAGCTGGTCAGAAGGAAGGTTCATCAGAACACCTGTTGCGATCAGCATCTGATACGGAACACCGATCCAGATATTAATAAGGATAATCATTACATGTGCCCAGCCCGGAGCAGAAAGAAATGGAATATAGCTTGTGGACACAAGTCCTATGCTTCTTAAGAATCCTGTCAATCCAATGCTGTGACAGATTGTATTGACAATACCACCATTTGAAAAGAAGTTACGCACCAGCAGAAGTGACACAAACTGTGGAACTGCAATAGTTACAATAAATAAAGTACGCCACATTTTCGGCAGTCTTGTTTTTTTGCTGTTGAGAAGCAGTGAAAGCAGGATACCACCGATATAAGTTGTGAATGTTGCAAAGAAAGCCCATACAAGCGTCCATCCCAGAACCCGCACAAATGCATATCCGAATGTGGATGTAAGACCACCGCCGCCAAACAGATTGATAAAGTTACTGAGACCAACCCATGAGAACAACTCAGTAGGCGGCATATGCTGCTGATCATAATTTGTAAATGCTACAAAGATCAAAAGCAGGATTGGAATAAAAGTAAAGATAAGAACTCCGAGCACCGGAAGTGTAAGTAACGTAATGTGAAACTTCTCTTCTGTCAGTGATCTGAGATCTTCTTTAAAAGTATTGATATGCTTTCCGGCTTCTTCCATTTTCTGAAGTGCGTAAGCATTGATCACGTTCTTAAACCACACAACAGCCGCCGCAAACCACACAACAAAACTGAACAATGAAAACAACAGGATTGTAAAGGAATTATCATAATCATTAAATTCACTTTTCATTGTTTTCATGTTAAAGACTTTTTCCATCTTTACAGTACCAAGGGTACTGAATTTTGGTACATACTGCATTGCAAATTTCACTGAAAAAACAATCACTGCAATCTCCAGCAATGTCATCAGTGCTGCTTTCACATACTGTTTACGCTTTGCATAACCTGCACCCATCCAGATCAGGGACAGCTTTACAAACGCATCACCTTTCACTACAGCAGTACCAAAGTCAGCGAAAAATCCACCGATAGCTTTAAAGAATCCACTCACTGCCGCTACAGCAGAATTATTTTCCTGTGCTGCCATATCTTTCCTCCTCATAATTTCATATGGTTACTGTCTATCTTTAAAACAGCCCACATGCCGTTATGCATATGGGCTATCTTTTTAGTATTTGCTGTCAGATAGTAATATTATTCTACAGAAGCAGTAGCACCCTCTACCAGATTATCAAGTGCTTCCTGGATTGCATTGTCGTCATCTGCTGCTAATGTTCCCTGTGCAATCAGTTCTCCGAATGTCTTTGCAGGATCCCAGTATTTTCCGCCAACCTTCTGAGCCTGTGCATATTCAGACTGAGCTGCAAGTGCTGCAAGTGCTACATTTTCCTGAACAGAATCAGATGCTGCCACATTCTTGTTTGAAGGACCACTTTCTCTCTGATCAAAGAACATCTGCTGGGACTCTTCGTTTGTAAGGTACTCTGCAAGAAGAACTGCCCATCCGGAATTCTCAGAATAACCGTTTACACCAACATATTTGTAACCGGCAACTGATCCCTGCTGAACCTGTGCATCACCTACTGTAAATGTAGGAAGTTTTGTTGCTGCATATCCATCACCAAATGCTTCCTGTGCTGTCATAGCATCCCATGTACCGGAAACACATGCTGCAAGATTTCCTGATGCAAGCTGATTGGAAATGTCACCATCAGCAACCGCCATAAATGCCGGATTGGATGCAATATCAAGCATTCCTTTTACTACATCAACACCCGTATATCCGTCAGCACTTGTTCCGTTCCAGTCCATAGTTGTTGTTCCGTCATCGTTAAGCCCTGTTGTAAATCCTGCTCCATAGAAGAAAGAAGCATTGTACCATCCGGAAGCAAGTGTCATACCAACTTTCTTTCCAGCCTTATCAGCTGCTTCAAGAAGGCTGTCCCAGCTTGCTGCAGCTTCTTCTGAAATTACAGATGAATCATAGTAAAGAAAATATCCGTTGTCAGCAGCTCTTGGAAATGCATACAGGCTGCCATCAATTGTTGCTGCATCAATAGAGCCTTCAACGTTTGCAGCTTTTACATCATCAAGTGTTGTATCTGCAAGCTGCAGCGCCTCTGCATAATCATCAAGTTTCAGAAGTGCTCCGGCTTTTACAAGATCCGGAAGCTGATCATCTGCGAATGCATATACATCTGCACCTGCCTCTACGTCTGTCAGAATTGTATCTTTTGCAGTAGACTCAGATTCTACTCCAATCTGAATATCAAATTTCTGATCTGCATACTTCTCCTGAAATTTATCTGTCAGTTCTTTTAATAAATTCTGATCTTCCTCAGCGCCCCATACAGTCAGTTTAATTGTCTCGTCCTCTGCTGCGCTTACACATACTGTGCAGGAAAGTGCCATAGCTGCTGCCAGTAACGGTGCGATTACCTTTTTTACATTTTTTCTCATTTTCTCTTCCTCCTGATTTTTTGGTGGTTGTACGCAATCATTTCTTAAACATATTACTATTCACTGCGTGCACAGTAACCATAACGCTCTGTTTTTTTGTTGCGCAACCGATTGTTCATGTTTTTAGTATATTACATAATTTTATTAAAGTCAATTAGCCATTATTATCTAATTTTCAGCTGATATTTTGCTATATTGCACAATAATCTTGTTCGTTTTCCGTTTTTCTGCGCAATCGTTTTTTCAACCCCTGCCTCAATATAATGTCAATCGGATATTCGCAATCCGCTTCCGCTACGTGGCTATACATCGAATAACTGCCCGTGAATCCTACAATCAGGACTCTCCGCCTGCAACGAATTGATTCTGTGACATAATTTCTTTCCGCTGTAGTGCGGTCCTGCCATACCATAGGAATATTACGGAGTAATTTCTTATGATTGATATAAAAAGGGAACCCTTATTCCAAGGATTCCCTACATTTCTCATATACTTTATTTATTGTGTTGATTCTCTCAGCACTACCTGATAATTAAGCGGTGTTATTTCTTCCTGTGGATTCTCTCCAAGAATCTTCAATAGCTTAGTACAAGCCATTTTTCCAAGCCGTACCGCATCAAACTTAATACTCGTAACCGGTGGATTATGATATTCCAGATTTTTACTGTCATACATACTCGCTGCTTTTATTTGTGCCGGTACCTGTATTTTCTTTTCCCTCAGGCTGCTCATACACATACTGCAGATCACGTCATCCATGCATACAATACCGTCTGCTCCTGCTGCATACAACTTACTTACTGCCTCTGATACAACCAGCTGATTATCTACATTCATGAAAATAAGATTCTCATCAACAGGAATCCCTAATTCATGATGTGCATCCAGAAATCCCTGATATCTGCTTACCGTAACATTGTAAGACTGATTTCCCCCAAGGAGCGCAAGGTGACGCATTCCCTTCATCAGCATAATACTTGTCAGTTCTTTTCCTGCCTCCTGATTCTTATTATCTATAAATGGAATATTCGGATCATCTGACGGACCGATCAGCACAAATGGTTCTCTGCACTCTTTCAGATATTTCTGTACCTTAGAGCTTACCACCGCCCTGCTCACTATAATCCCATCCACCTTGCGATTTGCTTCCAGACGCTGTATCTGCGATATATCTTCTCCGTCAATCATAGAAATAATGATATCATAATTATATTCCGAGGCTACTTCACAGATTCCATTCATACAATCTTTAAAAAACAGGAACTCTGTCGCAACATAATCTTTCGGCATTAACAGTGCAATATTATAAGTTTTTCGCTGTGCAAGGCCTCTCGCAACAACGTTTGGACGATAGTCATGCTCCTTGATAAATGCCAATACTCTTTCTCTGGTTGCCTGTCCGATCCGTCCCTTTCCCGAAATAGCTCTGGATACCGTTGTTTTACTAACTCCAAGCTCTCTTGCAATATCATCAATTGTATATATTCTCTTCTCTTCTTCTGTCATCATAATAACATCCTGTCGATATGCGCAACCGATTGCGTTTTTCGTATAGCATAACAAATTAACTCTCTTCTGGCAAGTTAATTCAGAGAAGATATACCGGAAGTTCCTCTTTAATACGAACTGGCCCTTCTACTGTCTCATTTTTATTTTCTGTAACAAATACTGCTTCCAGCTTTTTGGTATCCTGTGTGGAAACAACTGATTTCTTCACCGTTTTCTTCTCAAAAGTTGCTTTAGCTGCTGTTTTAGCTGCTGTTTTGGTTGTTGTCCTGGCAGTTGTTTTAACTGCTGCCGTATCTGCTGTTTTTGCTGTCGTTTTTGTAGTCCTTTTTGCACCTGCACTTGCTGCACGTCTGATACTCTCTTTGCCTACTGACATAATTTCATTACCTCCTCCGCTAATTTCGTATATTCTTTTGCACTTCTGCTTGATTTTTTATACTCTACAACAGGAATACTATTGTCCTGGGACCACTCTATGGAACTATCCACCCTGATTATCTGTTCAAACACGTGGATATCTTCCAATTCATGTAATGTTTCCATCGTCTGCTTATAGTAATTCTTTCTCGTATCCACCTTTGTCACCGCTATCCCGGCGACTTCAAGCTCTGGTGATATCTGTTTTACTTCATTTAAGAATTCAAACATATTTGCAAGTCCAAACATTCCCCACGGGCTTGCCTCAACCGGAATAATCACTTTATCTGAAGCACATAGAATGTTCATAACCCAGCCTCCAAGTGTAGGCGGTGCATCAATCAAAATGTAATCATAAGCTCCTGTCTCTTTAATCTTCTGAATACATTTCCGAAGAATAAATTCTCTCTGCCATTTTGTAAAAAGTTCATATTCTATAGAACTCATTAATGTAGAAGACGGAATCAGATCCAGATTCTCATATGGAGTATGTACCACATAACAACTTAGGTCTTCCTGCTTTTTAATCGCATAATACAAGTTCTTCTCCCCTGTTGCATGCTCCAGCACCCAGTCCTCTGAAAAAAACGCAAGTGACAAATTCAGCTGCATATCTCCATCAATCAGAAGAACCTTCTTTCCAGCCTGAGCCATTGCCGCTCCAAGATTAGAACAAGTGGTAGATTTTCCACTTCCGCCTTTATTATTTGTAAAACATATCGTTATAGTTTTCCCCATGGAACTGCCTCCCTTGTCACTTACTTATCCCACAATAATTGTTTTTTCAATTAATCTCATTATATGAGCTTTATCACGCATTTTCAACTATTTTCCATGCTCCAAAATCTTTTTATTTGATTCCCAAAATATATACTTGATTTTTTGAATATTTGTGTTATAGTAATCGTATACTTATTATATAGTTTTTAAAACTACATGTTATTGTTTTTATTTACTCACATAAATGGAGGCGATTTTTATGAAATTCAAATTAAAAGATCCCGGAAGTGCTATTACACATGGAATCGCTCTGCTTCTCGCTGTTGCCGGGGCAATTCCCCTTATCGTAAAGGCTGCACGTTCCTATGACGTAATCCACATCGTAGCTCTGAGTATTTTTATCCTGTCTATGATTCTGCTTTATGCAGCCAGTACTATCTACCATTCCGTAGACTCTACGGAAAAAGTCAACAGACGACTTCGGAAAATGGATCACATGATGATTTTCGTTATGATTGCAGGAAGTTACACTCCGGTCTGCCTGATTGTTCTTCATAACCACATTGGCTATATTTTATGTGCACTGGTATGGAGCGTTGCGATTCTTGGCATCATCTTAAAGGGCTGTTGGATCACTTGTCCTAAATGGTTGTCCTCTGTACTCTATATTGGTATGGGATGGCTGTGTGTACTGGCATTTGTTCCTATTTTCCATGCACTCCCACGCGCAGGATTTGACTGGCTTCTGGCTGGCGGAATCATTTATACTATTGGTGGTGTGATCTACGCATTAAAAGTTCCACTCTTTGATTCCAGACATAAGAACTTCGGTTCTCACGAAATCTTCCACATTTTTGTCATGCTTGGAAGTGCCTGCCACTTTGTTGTAATGTATTTCTTTGTAGCACCATTACCAGTATAAGCAATGTATCTTATTTTCTGGAATTGCCATAAAATCGGATATTCGCAATCCGCTACGTGGTTCTACACCGAATAACTCAAAAAGATGCTCTGAACAGTCACAATGTAATCTGCCAGAGCATCTTTTTATATGTTCAATTTTAAAACTCTTCAAAATTTATATAATCCCACCCACTGCTTATTGCTCCTCGCAACCTCCGCAGTGAACTTACTTGATTCGGTTAAACAGCCACTCGTCTCTCCGGATATAATCCATAAGAACCATATCCTACACCAAAGTATCCATAGTAGCTCTTAGCTTCTGCAAATAATGGATCATATACTCTGCCGCCGATTTCAGCCCAGCAATGTCCGCTTCCATCAGTTGCCGTTGTATCTACACAAACATAAATATTTGTATATCCCAGCGCCTTTGCAAGGTATGCAAAAGAACATGCATCAGAGAAGCAGTCTCCGCCTTTTCCACTCAGGATAAGATAGTCATTGGCATATAATGCCGGCCATGCAGTCTGGTTGTAGAAAATTCTTCTGGTATCATAATAATGCTGATACATTACCCATCTAAAGCAAGTCTCAAACTTCTCACTTTTTGACATACTTGGTTTTGTGATCGCATTGACAACCTGTTTTGCTCTCTGTAAAGTTTCATATTCATATGCTCTTGTGGAATTCATTTTCTTTCCACTTGGATAATAAAAAGTGCTTCCCTTCTTCCAGGCTTCCAGAATTCCTTTTTCTGTACAGTAATATGTCATATTTCCAACTTTGACAGTCTTTGTTCTCAGAACACCCTTATCACTGAAATAATAATATTTTCCATCAATTTTTTTGACACCACTGTATCTTACTCCATTTGAGCCGAAATAATATTTCTTATTGTTATACTTTATCCATCCTGTTTTCATGAAACCTTTAGGACTAAAGTAATAGATTTTTCCCTGAACTTTACGCATTCCGGTCAGATACTGTCCATCTTTATAATATCTTTTGTTCTTTGACGCGTAAGTATACCAGCCATTCTTTACCTGTGGTTTCTGTGTTGGTGTCGGTGTTTCGATTGGTGTAATATCCGGTGTCTCAACCGGAGTCGGTGTCACTGTAACTCCAGGCATCTCTGCTGCCATGGCCGGAACGCTGAACGCCATACATGCAGCACACACTGCAAGCCATTTCGTCATCCTTTTCATCTTTTTTGTCCTCCTTGTACAATCTGGTCAGAAATCCATCAATTCCAGTTTTTTATTTCTGGTAAGCTGCTTAATCTGATACTCCCGTCTCATTGCCTCTTCCTTCGTGGAAAAACCTTCATAATATACCAGCGTCACCGGTCTTTTGGCCTTTGTATATTTCGCTCCGTTTTTTCCCTCATTATGTGCTTTCAGCCGTTTCTGCAAACAGTTTGTCCACCCCGTATAAAAAGTTTCGTCTGCACATTTGACAATGTAAGTATAATTCATCGAACTCTCCATCTAAATTACAAATCTCCGGCTATATTGCCATACATTCGATTTCTTTTGTTCCCACAGACTTGTTATTAGCATCTGCTTATTTATTATTGATTTATAGTAACTATTCAGCAATCTCCTGTGAGGAGACTGATCAGTTACAATTTATGTAAAGGACAATTGCATTAGCATCTCTGCAATCATCCTTATTTCTATAATAAACAGCCGGTATAAAGCACGTATCTCATCCAGACATATCCTTTTCTGACTTGCATTTACAATATCAGAACTATTTATATGTCAAAAAAGCAGGCTGGGAAACCGACTGAGGATTTTCTTTCCCACCTGCTTTATTATACGTTTATTTTCTTATTTTGTGAATATCATTTTCCGAAGATTCCAGAGATTCCCCCTGAATTTACCACCAAGGATCTTTAGCTGAAGATCCTCACGGTCAGGATAATATCTGGTTGAAAATACAGTCTCTCCATCATTCAGATAAATCTCTGCTGCCGAAGTGTCCGCGAGAAGACGGATATTCCTGAGTTCACTGATTTTAGCTTTTCGCCTCTCTCTTCCCGCACCTGCAATTCCGGAAAAGCCAATTTCAGCGATTCCCTCTTCATATTTAAATATCATCTGACCACCCATGCTGATCTGAAAACTGCTGTCTGTTATTGCAATCTCTTCAAGTACCAGGTCAAACCCCTCATTCACTTCAACGCGAATCTCCGCGATTGATTTTTCATCATGAAGTATCGTTTTCTCTTTTCGAAGCCGCTCAAGTTCTTTAACAGGATACTGAAGAATTTTTCCATTCTGTACTTTCAGTTCTCTCGGTACTGTAAGGCAGTGCTGCCAGCCTTCATCGATAGTCTTATTTATATACTCTTCTTCTGCGTCCGGCATTCCCATCCATCCGATCAGAATCCTTCTTCCCTTATCGTCCACAAAGGTCTGCGGAGCATAGAAGTCAAATCCCATATCCCATTCACGGAAATCTTCAGTATCTACAGATTCATCTTCTTTTACCGGGAAATATCCGGACTGATAAATATTCTGGAAACGATATTCTTCCCGTTTAAGTCCCTGAGGTGATACAGATAAAAATTTCTGTCCGTCCAATTCGAAATAATCCGGGCATTCCCACATATATCCAAAAGCTTCCGGTGTGGTGATCACACGATCAAGCTTCCAGTCTTTCATGTCTTCTGATCCGTAAACTAAAACAGCACCTTTATCCTCTTTCAGGCGTCCTCCAAGAATCATATAGTATCTGTTATTTTTTTTCCAGACTTTAGGATCCCGGATATGACATGTAAAATCTTCCGGATATTTTTCAAAAGAAATGATTTCTTCCTTATCTCCGAAATGGATTCCATCTTCACTTTCCACATGAAGTGTGCTGGTTTCCCTTCCTTCGTTAATGTAATCATAATCACCATCAATCTTTACATTCCCTGTAAAAAACAGATGCATTTTTTCATCTTCAACCAGCGCAGATCCAGAATAAACTCCATGACAATCATACGGAGAATCTGGGTAAAGAGCTGTTCCTTCATATTTCCAATCTACCAGATCTACACTTGTATAATGTCCCCAGAATTTTAATCCACCTTCAACATCAAATGGCGCATACTGAAAGAACACATGATATTTACCTTTATACCAGCATAACCCATTTGGATCATTCAGCCATCCGACTGGCGGCATCAGATGATGCCCCAATCGGAATCTGCCTTCTTTCATATCTGCGTTCTTTTCAATCTCTGCTACGTTTCTCTCAAGAACTTTCGTTAATGTGCTCATGCTTTCACAATCTCCAATACTTTATCAGCAGATGTTACTGCGCCTTCACGTAAAACCTTCACATCTTTATAATCATCTGAATTGGTTACAATAAGTGGAGTAGTCACATCATATCCAGCTTCTTTGATCTTATCCATGTCAAAGGACACAAGAAGTTGTCCTTTCTTTACCTGATCACCATCTTTTACGTGAGTTGTATAATATTTTCCACCAAGTTCTACTGTATTAATTCCGATATGGATCAGCAGTTCCATACCACTTTCAGTGCTTAAACCAACTGCATGTTTTGTATCAAAAACAGTCTCAACGGTCGCATCACATGGTGCAACTACCTTTCCCTTAGCAGGAATTACGGCAACTCCTTTTCCAAGAACCTCAGAAGCAAATGTAGCGTCATTCACCATGGACATTGGAATTGCTGTTCCTTCTAATGCACTATAAAGTGAAAAATCTTCTACATTGTCAGCTGTCTCTTCCATCTTAGAAATCTCTTTATTCTCAGTTACACCAGTCTCGGTTTTTACACTTTCTATATCTTTTGTTCTTTCAATGTTTTCTGTACCTTTAGCAGAAATATTTTCCACATTCTTCTCGACAGTTTTATTTTCTCCGGCTGCCATATCCTTGTATCCAAACAGCCATGTCAACACAAAAGCCGCACCAAAAGCAATTACAAACATCAGAATATAAGATACCGGATTATTCAGGCAAAGCAGAATTCCGAAAATACCGGTTACGCCAGTTCCTGTAGCGCCCAGTCCTGTAACCGATGCAAACAACGCGCCAACTGCGCCACCAACACATCCCATTACAAACGGTTTTCCGAATCGAAGATTTACACCAAAAATCGCCGGTTCTGTAATTCCCATACATGCACTTAATGCAGATGGAACAGCCATAGATTTGATTTTCTGGTCTTTTGTTTTGAGTGCAACTGCAAGTGTAGCTCCACCTTGTGCGATATTTGCTGCTGACGCAAGTGGCAGCCAGTAGGTAACTCCAAACTTGGAAATCTGTCCAAGGTCAATGATTGTGTACATATGATGCACACCGGCAACAACTGTCGGCGCATAAAACGCACCCATGATAAAGCTTCCGATACCGAATGGCAGAGCAATCAGCCACTGAATACCATTCAGAAGTCCATTCTCAACAGCTACAAAAATCGGTCCGATAATAGATAATGTAAGATATCCTGTTACAAATACACTTACAAGCGGGGTAACAAACAGGTCAAACATCGCTGGAACAACTTTGTGAAGTCTTTTCTCAATCTGGGCAAGTACCCACACCGCAATGATAACCGGGATAACATGTCCCTGATACCCAACCATATCAATAGAGTAAAGTCCAAACCATACTTTCTGTGTTGCCTGAACACCTTCTGTTGCAACTGTCCATGCATTCTGCAGGTTTGGATGAATCATAATCATACCGATAACCGCTCCCAGATACGGATTCGCGCCAAATACTTTCGCACCGCTGTATGCAATCAGAATTGGCAGGAATGTGTATGCCGTATTACTGAAAAGCTGTGCAAACGTATAAATCGAACCACTGGTATCGATATTCAGGAATCCATTGTTAACCATGAAATTCAATGCTTCCATAATTCCCATAAGGAAACCACTTGCAACGATTGCCGGAATGATCGGAACGAAAATATCACCAAGAGTCTTAATCAGTCTCTGTACCGGATTTGCTCTGGAAGCTGCAACCTTCTTCAGATCTTCCTTACTGCTCTCAGAAACTCCGGCAATCTGAATAAATTCATCGTATACCTTATTGACAACTCCTGTTCCCAGAATGATCTGCATCTGTCCCTGGGCAAAGAAAACGCCTTTAACACCTTCAATATTCTCAACATATTCCTTGTCAGCCTTCGCATTATCACCGATAACCAATCGAAGACGTGTGGCACAATGAGCCGCGGAAATAATATTCTCTTTTTTACCAATATGGTCGTATATTTCCCGGGCTGTCTTTCTGTAATCCATAATATCCTCCCTCTTATTATGTAATCGTTCCCACATTTGATTCTACTTTGTTTTTTATACATTTGTATTTTCACTTACAAATATATAAATCTATATGTTTTTCTTTATGGAATCGTTCTCATGTATTATTTTTATTATATCCATCTTATTTTTATTTGTAAATATGTAAGATATCACAAATATTCGCTCTCATTTTTATACACTATATCCAAGATGCAATCGCGTCTATAAAATCTTCTGTCTGTAGCATCTTCTGTCTGTAACATCCCGTCGCATAGCCTGGTTCGCTACTCTTCATTCTGTTCCCAGTAACGTAACCATAATTTAACCGAATCAAATAAATCCCCTGCTTCACTTACGAATATCCGATTGACTTTGTCCAAAATTGCCTGAGACAACAGGACTTTATTTTTTTGCAGAATACCAACGTATAAATAACAATAAAATAATAAAAAGAGTTAAGAACTTCTATTTTGAAAGCTCTTAACTCTCTTTGTACTCTTATAATCTGCTATATACTTCTATGGGATTCTCTCATTACCACTTTGCATCCCATCTTTATCTCTTTATGTATCGATATATTCTCTGACTCCATCAGATCCACTAACATTTTTGCAGATTCCATTCCACTTGTCTTATAAAAGAAATGAACCGTTGTCAGCTTCGGTTCGATTATTTTCCCCAGATAACTATCACCCATGCCGGCGACTTGAACCTGATCTGGAATATGGTATCCGCTCTTCTTCAGCCAGTTCACCGCTCCAACCGCCATTGTATCTGTTGCACATATTAATGTATCGATATCCGGATGCTCCGTAAACAGTTCTTCTGCCTTTTCATATCCAGACTCCAGGGTAAAGTTTCCACACTTAACGCATGATTTATCTAACCCTATATTATTTTTTTTAAGTATTTCTTCTACTCCGGAAATTCGCATCTTTCCAACAGCTTCATCTTTATCTGTAACCGTAATATATCCGAACTTCTTTCCGGTCTTTAACATCTGTTCGGTAAGGCTCATCGCTGCTTTATGGTCATCCTGAAAAATACACGGATATCCTTCCAGGTGCTGCCCCAGCAAGACAATCGGTACTTTATATTCTTTCAACATTTCCCTGTGTTGCTTTGTCAGAATCGTTGCTATAAAAATCACTCCATCCACCTGATTATCTTTAAACAAAGAGAGATACTTTAATTCCTCTTCAACACTGTTATTGGTATTTGCCAGTATCATCTGATAGCCCTTCTGGGTCAGTATATCACTGATTCCGGCAACCTCCCGGCTGATCGTATTAGAATCAATCTTAGGCAAAATCACACCTACCAGTTTCGTTTTTTTCGTACGCAGCATCTGTGCCTGGGAAGAAGGCTGATATCCTGTTTCCTCTATAACTTTGCTGATAACTTTTTTCTTTTCTTCACTGACATAACCATTATTCAGATATCTGGACACTGTAGCTCTGGAAACTCCAGCCATCTTCGCTATTTCATTAATATTCATGCAAAAATTCCTCTTTCACGCTGTTTGTAATATTATTTCACACGTATTTTTCGCATTATTTGTTTACCCTATCCGGTGACAAAGGTTACTGTCCTCTCTGTCCCCAATAACCAACAAATTTTTTTCTATTATACTACAGATATACTTTTTGTTGCAAATATCAAAATATCGTTATATGTCCATGAAAATCGTCCGCGTTACTGTTCACCGTTCACTTCGTTCTCAATAGTGCACTTTTCAAACTTAATCCGTGCTTATTGAATAAATTTGTGCCGTATACCTCTATATTTTTGCACATACAAATCAAACAAGTCAATCGGCTATTCGCAATCCGCTTCCGCTACGTGGCTCTACACCGAATAACTGCTTCGCAGTTTATCAGGATTTGCTTGTACCCCTCCTGATACAAGCAAATCCCCACCCACTGCTTATTGCTCTTCGCAACCTCCGCAGGGGACTTACCTGATTCGGTTAATATTATGGAAGATACGCAATCGGATCAATTGGTTCTCCATCTTTTTTCATTTCAAAATAAAGGTTTGTTCCTTCAGTACTATAATATTTTGTCGGCTGTGCAATATATCCGATAGTAGTTCCTTTTTTAACCGTGTCCCCTTCTGACACAGTTAAATCTGTGAGCTGTCCGTAAATAGCCTGATATCCATTTCCAATTTCCATTGTCAACGTAGTGCCAGTCTGTGCATCCTGTTCTACAGAATAAACTGTGCCATTAACTGCAGCTACTACAGGTGCTCCTTCAACTGCTCCAACAGCAATCGCCGGACTTAGTTTGTACTGATCAAGTGTGGGAAAATATGTTGTCTGGTCCATACTGTAATCCAGCAAAATATTTCCATTGACTGGCCACTCCATCAATGTATCTTCAGAGAAATTAATTTCCGGAAGATTGATTGCAGATGCCGAAACATCTGTAGTTTCACTATCCGATGCAATAGACGCTCCATCACCAGTATTCATTGACGATATTCCCTCACCCTGCTGTGCATTACTGTCATTTTCACCAACAACAGAGTTTTCGTTATCCACATATGCTGTACCATCTACATCGTTATTATCCACAGTATTCCCATATGTTTCCCCATCCGTAGTTCCATTTGCTGATGTCGATTCTGTATTATCTAAATTTTCCTCATCTCCTGACAGTGGATGATTCTCAGATTCAACTTGGCTCGTTCCGACATCTACCATAGACTGTTCATCTGTATCCTGCTTCTGTTCTTCCTGACCTGTACTTTCCGTCTGCTCTCTTGGCGCTTCTTCCTTAATTGGAGATGTTCCTAACTGATATACCGTAATTCCCAATGCTGCTACAGCAGCCAGCCCAACGGAATTGGCAATAATTCGTGTAACTCTGTTATTCATCATATTCCATTCACCTCTATTTTCATCTTCATATCTATAGGGTGTCCAGAATATTATCATCTATTCAACAATTTTATATTTATATCTTTTAATCCTATAATAATTCCAGAAAATAATACACTTAAGCAAAAGATACCTATAGCAATCCGCTTCCGCTACTTGCTCATAACAGCATCAATCTCCACTATTTCCATTTCTGGAAAATAATATTCCAGAATTTCTTCCTCTGTCTTAGAATTTTTAGCCATCTCATTCCCACCATACTGTGAAAATCCTAATCCATGTCCTTTTCCTTTACATAGAAATCGAACTTTATTTCCTATTGTCTGGATCGTAAAATTTGCTGAACTAAGCCCCATTCCCATTCTGAATGATTCACCTTCCAACACTTTTCCATCTGCCAGAAGTTCTGTAACATAACCTGCACTATCCCTTGACTTTATTTCAAGTTCTTTAGGAAGTATATTCTTATTTATATATACACTGTTTAAAAAATCTTCTGATTCCTTATCCACACTGCTGTGTACAGATTTCAGATATGCATCCTCTTCACTGTGGAAAACTTCTTCTCCATCCCTGGTATCTCCTGCGCTAATCTCATGAAAAGGAACTAATTTCAGCTTATTCTCCCATGTAATAACTTTTCCCTTTGTTTCTTTTACTGCACGTTCATATTTATCCTGCATAATAAGCAAATATAACGACTTTAATGATTTGTTCTTTATTTCATCTCTAATTTGATTCAAAACAGAATTTAGTGATTTCTGCTCTTTTACTGTTCTGTAAAGATTAGATCTCGCAATAACTGCCTGCGCTTTTATTGTCTCCAATTCATAATTATCTCCAATTTGCCCGGCCACAATAACCGGTAATATTGTTTCCACATCAAATTTTCTATTAATTAAAGTCGTATCTACACCATTAAAAATTATTGTAATCATATAGGGAATAAAAAACAGACAAAAGACTCCCGTTGTTCCGGGGAAAAAAGATTTTTTCATATATAAGACCATCCAGGTTATCCGATCATCGATTTCTAATGATCTTCTTTCCTTTTAGTATATACACCTATATCTTTCTGTATGTACACTTTTCAAAATTCCATTGCCGTAGGCAATCTGGAATGAATTTTGGCTACGTTACTGAGAACGAAGTGAACAGTAACGTATACGGGGATTTTCACCCCGTATTAAAATATACAGATTTATTTATCCTGTTCTGAATTCTAGGCTCATCCCAGTAAATAATTTTATTTTTCCGGGAACTCTTTTTTTCATCAGGCTGTAAATATGATCTGTCTTTCTTTGAATCTCTGTCCTTCACAATATATTCTGAAATCATTTTGGCTTTCGGAGTTTCATAGACAAAACACATTCCCATTCCAAGGCTTTTCCATAATGCATTTAAACATCCTGTTTTTCTCTCTTCATGTCTTCTAGCACTATTCTGGCATACACATTTCTGATCTTTTATTTTTGCAAATCCCATTACAAAGCAGGTAACAGCCGTCATAATCATCTGGAAATAATTCTTCAGATCTTTTATAGAATTCTTCATGGAAACTCCTCCTGTTCTGCATTACATATATTATTGCCATACAAGCCTGTCCACCGCTAAGACTGCGCACTTCCTACGGCTATCAGGTACTAATACTTTATGCAGCAACCCTCTATGTTTAGAACCATATGATAATATTTCCTTAATTTCGTCTTTCTGTAAGTTCCCTGCTCCAATTTCGAAGAACAATAAGCAGTAGATGGTGACTTACTTGTACCCCCTTTTACTAAACTGCAAAGCAGTTATTCGGTTATAGTCAAGTATCGGAAGTGAAGTGCAAATATCCGATTGACAAATAATAATAAAATTTTATACACAAAAAAACTTCTATGGAATATCATAGAAGTTAAAAGTGAAGCATCGGGGATTCGAACCCCGGACAACTTGATTAAAAGTCAAGTGCTCTACCGACTGAGCTAATGCTCCATATTTATTTAATTGTCACTTTCAAAGTGAATGCCCAGAGCCGGAATCGAACCAGCGACACGAGGATTTTCAGTCCTCTGCTCTACCAACTGAGCTATCTGGGCAAAATAGCGGGGACAGGATTTGAACCTATGACCTTCGGGTTATGAGCCCGACGAGCTTCCAGACTGCTCCACCCCGCGATATTCATTATTGAATTAAAAGCCGATGATCGGACTCGAACCGATAACCTGCTGATTACAAATCAGCTGCTCTGCCAATTGAGCCACATCGGCTTAGCTATTGAGCTAAGTGGATGGAGAAGGATTCGAACCTTCGAAAGCGTTGCTAACAGATTTACAGTCTGCCCCCTTTGGCCACTCGGGAATCCATCCAAGTATGGAACCTATAGGGCTCGAACCTATGACCCTCTGCTTGTAAGGCAGATGCTCTCCCAGCTGAGCTAAGATTCCATATCCATATGCAATTTACTAAACTCGTTAGCTTATTGCTAACGACCCAGAAGAGACTCGAACTCTCGACCTCCGCCGTGAACTCCGCCGTGACAGGGCGGCGCTCTAACCAACTGAGCCACTGGGCCATTAAAGGTTTTGCACCTTCAAAACTACATACATGTTGACATTTCCTTGAGAATTA
>NZ_QRIL01000016.1:0-99692 GCF_003471165.1 Ruminococcus sp. AM22-13
ATTTCAAGAGCATATTGTTCTTTTTTCTATTATAATATATTTATTGTGTCAGAACAAGTGTTTTTGCGATTTTTTATGAATTTGAGCAGATATGGTTACTGTTCACTGGTAATATCCCGCGAGGTGTTTTTTGTGAGCGAAGGTCACCTACAGAACCTGCCACTGGCAGCTTCTTACGGATGCTTGGCAACAGAAAACCCGAGACATACCGCGCGAATTTATGCGATTAGCATAAATTCTGTGCATCGCGAAGCGTGTTGCTGGGAACGGAGTGAACAGTAACAAAAAATTCTTTTTTCTGATTTCATTATATCCCTCTGATTGATTTTTTACATCTGCAGATGTTATAATTATAGTATTCTCAGATACAGTAATCTATCAGAATAGTCCTTATTTTTTATAAAAATCGTACGCGAGGTGAATTTATGGGATTAATCAGAACAGAGCTTATGCCAGATTCTTCAGAAGTAGTTCCTTATGATCAGGCCGGAATTCCTTTGTATATCCGTGCTGCACATCTTGCTTCATATTATAATATGTGTGCTCCCTGTCACTGGCATGATGATATTGAATGGATCTATATTATCACTGGAAAAATGAGATATTATGTGAACGGAAAAAGACTTATCTTAAATGAAGGTGATTCCGTGATGGTCAATGCAAGACAGATGCATTACGGATATGCTTTTGAACAACAGGACTGCTATTTTCTCTGTATTCTGTTTCACCCTTCTTTGTTTGGGAATAACCAGATATTACAGGAAAAATATTTTCTTCCTTTTTTCGAAAACACCAGCCTGAAATTTCATCATTTTTACTCAAATGATGAAGCAGGGGTGAAAGCCGGCAGATATTTACAGGAAGTTCTCCTGTTGAAAGAAGATTCTGATTCAGGTTATGAATTAGGTGTTATAAGCTGTATGCTGGAACTATGGAGCTTTCTTATCCGCACTGATCTGCTGTCAGCTGCAAAAAATAAATCAGAGTCCGAACAGGAACTGAATATTCAGAAAGATATGGTATCCTTTATTTATCAACACTACCCTGAGAAAATATCGCTTACGGATATTGCAGCAGCCGGTCATGTGGGAAGGAGTAAATGCTGCCAGATATTCAAGCATTATATGCAGCAGTCACCTGTGGATTTTCTCAATACCTACCGATTAAAGATCAGCTGCCGTTTTCTGTGCACTACGCAGAAAAGCATAACAGAGATTGCGATCTTGTGCGGATTTAATCATTTAAGTTATTTTTCCAAATATTTTATGGAATGTTATGGATGTACGCCAAGAGAATATCGTACGCTCCATGAACACGAAACACTTTTGACCTAAAAAAAAGAGACTGCTACATCTTAATGTGTAAACAGTCTCTTTTTCGCATTTTAAATATTTAGAACCCGCTGATTTATTACGTAAATCACTATTTTCTCATATTTAATTCAATTATACTAATGCAGCACCCAGTGCTTTGCATGCTTCTGTAGCTTCATCATCCGGTTCTTCCTGGCAGATCACACTTTCGCATACAAGGTTTGCACCAGCTTCTTTGCAGGAGTCTTCCCAGTTGCGCATCCATTCGCCATCTCCCCATCCGTAAGAACCAAACAGAGCGATATTTTTGCCTTTGAGTGCATCTTTACATCCATCAAACATCGGCTCGAACTCTGTATCTTCCAGAACTTCATCTCCCATTGCCGGGCATCCAAAAGCGATTGCATCATATTCAGCTACTTTAGATCCGTCAAAATCCTCACAAGTATGAAGAACAGCCTCGCCGCCTTTTTCCTTAATTCCATCTGCTACTGCATTTGCCATTGCCTCTGTGTTTCCTGTGCTGCTCCAATAAACAACTGCTACTTTACTCATGATTAAAATCCTCCTTAAAATCTGCTTTAACAGTAATTCTCATTTTATTTATAATAAAAAGTCATATGACTTTTCTATTATACAACTTCTTAAACAAACGTTATTTATTCCCGTACCTGTTCGATGTTATAGAAACACACCCTTGTCAAACGATGTTCGTAATTCGTTTAATTTAGGATATTTACGCCGCTACTGTCAACTGGCGAACACTTCTTCCCTGGTTCCAAAGTCGAACATATACGCTGGTACATTTCTTAAATCTCGCAAAAGCTTTTACTGCTTCACATTCATTACAGTAAACTTTCCAGCAGCCCACACATTTACAATTCTGCCCCGCATTTTTAATAAACCCGATCACATCACCCAGCGGATATCCAAGAAACAAACCTATCTCATGAGGGAAATCCTCACGCTGCGCAAGACGGTCTCTTAGTCTTTCCAGAGCATATGCAGGATCCGTACTCTCATAGCCGTATTTCTTCATAAATTTTGCTACACCGGGTTTCTTCAGATCTCTTTCCAGGCTGGAAAAACGGCAGACATAGATCAGTGCCTTACTTTCACTCTTGCGAAGGACTGTGATGGAAACACCTTTTTCCTTTACGCATTCATTAAAATCGTCTACGCTCTTCCATAATTCTTCCTCAGATTCATATTTATATGTAAAAAGATTTCCGGTTTTAATAGATGCCAATGTAGGTGAACAATGTTCGATCACAGATTTCTCCAGCATGTCAGATATCCTCTCTTATAATAAATTCATTCGGTTAGCATATACTAACTATGTATTAAAAAATAAAGCTTTACAAACAGTTCTCTCTAAATTTAATCTCTGCAAAGCTTATTTGCTGCCATTCAACAGCGGTCTTGGTTAGTTAAATCTAACTTCATGTTTTAATATATACTAAAAGACTTCTGCTGTCAAGTTAATTTTATATAACTTTTTTCTTTTATCTCAGGTGTGGCAAAAAAGCCACACCTCCTTCTTAATTTTCTATTGTAACAGCACTGCCAATTCCATCTTCTGTTCTTTTTTTATTCACTATGATTTTTTTGTCAATACGCTCTTTCAGTTCTGATACATGAGAAACAATTCCCACTAATCTGCTTCCCTGACTTAAATCTTTTAACGCGCGGATTGCCTGATCCAGTGAATCTTCATCCAGAGATCCGAAACCTTCATCCACAAACATGGTGTCCAGCTGAATTCCACCTGAATTTGACTGAATCTCATCAGAAAGACCAAGCGCCAGAGATAATGAAGCCTGAAAAGATTCTCCACCTGAAAGAGATTTGACGCTTCGGTTGCTTCCGTTATAATGATCGATAACATCCAGTTCCAGTCCGGTTTTTCCTACTCTGCTTTTATTTTCTTTTCGCCGGATCAATTCATACTGACCACCACTCATTGTCATCAGCCGGATATTTGCTCTCGCAAGAATACGGTCAAAATACTGCATCTGAATGTAAGTTTCCAGCATGATTCTTGCCTTACCTGTTATCGTGCCATTTGCGGTATCTGACAAAGATTTCATCCATTTCCATCGGGTTTCCGTTTTCATAAGTTCGGTCTGCTGCCTGCGGACTTTTTCATACATATCACCGTTGATTTCCAGACGGGCATGAACTTCATCACGTTCTGATGAAAGTATTTTCTTTTGCTCCTGAAAACTTTCCTTCTGAATTTCTAAATCTTCTGATGAAATATTTACAGATTCTTTTAACTGTTCTGTCAAAGATGTGATTACTGAATTCAGCTCTGTCATTCTCTTCTCTAAGGCATCTTTTTTCTCTGTTATTGTCTTATAATGCAGCTCCAGTTCCTGACGTTTCTGTGTCTGGCTCTGGATCTGAGACAGGATTTCCTCTTTCGTGCGCTCTCCAAGCTCTTTTTCCATTGTCTCTTTCTGTTTCAGGAGCTGATCATATCGTGATTTCTCTGCCGCTATCTGCTGCTGATTTTGATTTATCTTATCTGTAAAAACAGTAAGATCCGTCTGTATTTTAGTGATCTGCGTCTCCAGAAGTTTTCTGTATTCCAGAAGTCCCGCCAGTTTTTCCTGCTTCTGATTCAGGAAATTCTGTTGCTCTTTCAGCCATTTTTCTGCATTCTTTCCCCTATTCACAAGTAACAGCATATTATCACAATTTTGCTGATGATTTTCTTCCACCTTATCAATCTGTTGTTGTAGCAATACTAAGTTCTCGTCGCTTTTTTGCCTGTCCTCTTTATACATTGACTCAAGCAGCTGATTATCCAGCTGGCTTTGAAGCTGCTCACTGATACTCTCCTGCTGGCTTTTTCTCTTTTCAAGACTGATACGAAGTTTCTGATATTCTTTCTCGTGCTCCTCTGATTGCAAAGTCATTTCTTCCTTTTGCTTCAAGATAGCCTGCTGAGCTTTTTTCTGCTCTTGGATTTCTTCTATCTGTATCTGAACAACGCTTTCCTGTGTCTCAAGAAGCTGCTGTGTCACTGAAACATCCTCTTTTTCCACATCCAGGTACTGTACTGCATAATTTTTGTAATTTTCCTGTAATTCTTCCTGTGAATGCTGTAACAGTCCGGCAGCTTCTCCTGCCTGCACACTTGCTGCAGAAGCTTCTTTCTCTGCCATTTCCGCAAGTTTTTTCTGCTGTTTCAACTGTTTTTCTGTCGGTACTTTTTCCGGAATCTGTGTAAGCTTTGGATGATGAACAGATCCACATACAGGACACGGACTTCCCTCTCGCAGTTTGGCTGCAAGAACACCCGCCTGCGCATCCAGAAAAGCCTGTTCCATTTTATTTAAAAGATCTTTTGTTTCTGCCAGCTTCGCAGACGCGGCCAGATATGCTGCTCTTTTGCTTTCTGCCTCTTTTGCAAAATTCTGACAACGTATCTGCTGCTCTTTCATCTTTCTGATATGCTGCATTCGCTGAATCAGATTATTCTCTTTAACTTCCAGATTCTCACCAGAAATAAGTTTTTGTTCCAGCTCACCCAGATTCTTTTTTAATTTCTCAGAAAGTGTTTCTTCTTCCTCGGACTGCTTCTCCAATTCCAGAATTTTTGTATGCAGAAAATCCAGATTCCCACAATTTTTGTGGATTTCTGTATAGAGATTATCAATCTTCTCCTTCTGATAATCCGTTTCCGCTTTCTCTTTCTCAGTCTTATCTGTTGTCTGATATTCTTTTTGTTTCTCTTCCAGAATGCTGCCTGCCCCTTTTTGTTTCTCATCCAGAGACACGCTGTTTTTTTTCAGATTCTCTATCTGCGCACCGGCATCTTCCAGTTCTTTCATCAGATTTTCCAGCCTTGTATAGCGATCCAGATTTTCTTTTTCTTTCTGTATGGAAAGCAACAACTGCTGAACCTGTTCTGGTTCTGTCGCAGCATTTTCTGCCTCTTCTTTTGCTTTTGCAAGCTGCGGAATCAACATTTCCATCTCTTTTTGTAGCTGTTCCCTTTTTACTTTTGCATCCGCTTCTTTATGAACCTTTCCTAAAAGCTGATTCACATCTTCCAGTTTTATATCATTCTCTTTAATCTGCTTATTTAAATCTTTCAGAACTTTTTTATCTGCTTTAAGCAGCTCTCCCAGAAGTTCCAGTCCTTCTTCCAGATTTCCCTCAAATCCATTCTTCTCAAGCAACTCCCACTGCTGTCCCAGTGTATCCTGTGCCGGATACCTGACCTGTTCCGTATATTGCCGGATACTGCGCAACAGCTCTTTATACGCCTTATCCAGACTGCCCGCCTCGAATTTCAGCTTCTCCTGAATAACCTTGTAAATATCTGTATGAAAAAGTTTCCTGAAAATATTGCTCCGCTCTTCTGTATCCGCCAGAAGCAGCTTTCTGAAATCTCCCTGCGCAATCATGGCAATCTGCGTAAACTGCTTCATATCCAGCCCAAGCAACTCTGTAATCGCCTGATTTACCTCTTTCAGCTTCGTCACCGGCGACTTCCCATCAGAAAAAGTCAGCAATGCTTCCCCCTTCTGCATCGTCATCCCAGTACCTCTGGCCTTCGGGCGCTCATAATCCGGACTCCTTTTTACCGTATACACCTTATCTTTATATTCAAAAACATATTCCGCATAAGTAGGTGTCTCCGGCTTTGCATACTTACTTCGTAGCATCGATGCCTCACGAATTCCACCGCTGGTTTCCCCGTACAGGGCAAACGTAATCCCATCAAAAATCGTAGTCTTTCCAGCCCCTGTATCTCCTGTCACCAAAAACAGTCCCTGACCTCCAAACTGCGTAAAATCAATCACCGTCTCACCTGCATACGGTCCAAATGCAGATAATGTCAGCTTCAATGGTTTCATGCCTGCACCTCCTTCAGATTCTGAATCAGCCTTTCCATAAACTCCGTCTGCTCTTCCTTCATCGGCTCATTATTCAAAAGTTCATAAAACTCCCCAAACAACTCCAGCTCCGACTTCTGCTCCTGTGCCTCAACAGCCTGAACTTCCCTGTTCTCCCTGGTGCGCTTATTATCATACTCCAGCCGCATCAGATTCGGGTAAATCGTACGCAGTTTCTGCAACGCACCCGGCACATCCTCTTCATCTGTCAATGTAATCTGAAGATAGTCCATCTTATTCTCCGCAGTATACCTCTCCTTCGCCGTCACTTCCATATAAGTTCCGCGAACTTTTCGCATATCCCTCATAGGAACCAATGGAACCGTATTAATCTGCACGTTCCCTTTTTCTAATAACTCCACGATCGTCACCGATTTCTTATGATCTACTTCAGAAAAAGAATACTTCAACGGCGTTCCACTGTAACGCAGCGTCTCTCTCCCCATCTTCTGCGGCCTGTGAATATGCCCCAGCGCCACATAATCAAATTTATCAAATACTTCTGCACTCACATTATCAAGACCACCTACCGAAGTCTCCTCAGAATCACACCTGTCAGCCCCCGTCACAAACTGATGCGCAACCAGAATATTCCTCTGCGAAGCATCCACCTCACATTCCTGTAACGCAGCCATAACGCCATCCTCATAACTTTCGATATCATCCCGCTGTAAGACATGCCGCACCGTCGCCGGTTTCAAAAACGGCAGAAGATAAACATTCACCAACCCATACTCATCCTCCAGCCCAATCTTCTTCACATTCCCATCATAAACCTGCGAAATATAAATATCACTACTCTCAAACAACTTCGCCCCAAAAGAAAGCCTCTCCGCTGAATCATGATTTCCACTGATCATATACACCGGCATCTTCAACTTCGCCAGCCTCGTAATAAACTCATCAAACAATTGCACCGCCTCCGCCGACGGCACCACCTTATCATAAACATCCCCGGCAATCAGAATCCCATCAACACGCTGTTCTTCAAAAATTCCCAGCATCTGATCCAATATATACCTCTGATCCTCCAACATAGAAAAATCATGCACTCTTTTCCCAATATGCAGATCCGCAATATGTGCAAACTTCATCAATACACCCTCTCCCATTCAAAATAGCAACCCCCGCAGGGGACTTACTTGATTCGGTTAATATATCTATAAATTGATTTTTGAATCAATAATCAAGATATCAACTTATTGGTACCACTCCCATTACTTAATTTATACCTTCAGAATATTTCTGCTTTCCCTATATTCCTCCGGAATCTCTTCCGTCAGAATACATCCATCTGCAAATTCCCCAAATGTCACAGAACTCACCTGTCCAAACTTAGTCGTATCTGCCAGAACATACACATCTTTGCACTGTTTCATCGCTGTGCTCTTCACGATTGCCTCATTGGCATCCGGTGTTGTGAAGCCCTCTCTTTTCGCGATTCCATTTGTTCCAAAGAAGCCTTTGGTGAAATGATACATCTGGATCATCTGCATCGCCTGGCTTCCGACAACCGCCTCTGTAGAACTCTTCAGTTCTCCCCCGATCAGGTAGACGCGAATCCCCATCTTCGCCAACGTCTGCGCATGGGATACTGCATTTGTGACAAAGGATGCCTGTGTACCTTCCAGATATTCTAACATCAGCCCTGTGGTAGTTCCTGCATCCAGATAAACAAAGTCATCCGGTAAAATAAGACTGGCTGCATATTTTGCTATCTTTTTCTTTTCTTCTTTATTTAGTTCTGATTTCTGCGCTACTGTGGGTTCGTAGGCAGTTACCTTGTGATTTAATGCCACTGCCCCGCCAAAAACTTTGGTAAGCTTTCCTGCTTTATCCAGCGCTGTGATATCTCTGCGCACTGTGGACTCTGATGCATCCAGAAGTTCTTTCAGTTCCGTAACAGTGATACTCTTTTTTTCCTCCAGAAGCCTCAGAATAATTTCATGTCTCTGTTCTGTCAGCATACTGTGCCTCCATTTATCTATTTTAATTCAAATATTATAAACCCCATCGCCAAAGGCGATTTTCAATGAGCTTTACCTGATGATTATATTCTCTCTCATTGTAACAGAAACAGGAGATGATTGCATCATCTCCTGTCCTTCTTATTTCTTATATTTAATTCCGTTAATTACAGATTTTCCTGCATGAATTTGCTTACTGCTTCGTATGCAGCTTCTTCATCAGCACCTTCGATTGTGAATGTTACTTCATGACCTTTCTTAACGCCAAGTCCCATCAGTGCAAGAAGTTTTCTGCAGTCTACTTTCTTTCCTTCTTTTTCGATAGATACTGTAGATTCAAAACCTTTTACCAGTTTTACAAGCTCTCCTGCCGGACGTGCATGAATTCCTTCGTTGTCTGTGATTACGTACTTAAATTCTTTCATTTTTAATATCCTCCATATCTTTGTTTTGTTTTTTACCTGTTTGATTCATATACCGATAACCGGTAGATAAACCTGTCAGGTTTTGTTTCATTTCACTGTCTATGCAATCTTCTTTTTTAACAGGCCAAGCAGGACTGCTGAGATTACAGTTCCCACAACTAATGCCACCAGATACATTACTGCATTTCCAACTACAGGGAATACGAAGATTCCACCATGTGGTGCCATCAGTGTACAGTTAAATGCCATGGAAATAGCGCCTGCTACAGCAGATCCGATGATGCAGGATGGAAGTACACGAAGCGGATCAGATGCTGCGAACGGAATCGCACCTTCTGTGATAAATGCAAGGCCCATGATAAAGTTTGTCGGACCTGCGTCTCTCTCTTCTTTTGTGAACTTATCCTTAAACAGCAGTGTTGCCAGTGCGATTGCACAAGGAGGTGTCATGCCACCGATCATAACTGCTGCCATAATATCATAGTTACCTGCTGCAATAGCAGCTGTTCCAAATACATATGCTGCTTTGTTGAACGGGCCGCCCATATCGATTGCCATCATTCCACCAAGCACCATACCTAACACTACTTTACTAGAACTTCCCATTCCTGTCAAGGCATTGTTCAAACCTGTGTTGATACCGCCCATGATTGGTTCTACGATAAATGTCATCAAGAGTCCCATAACAAGGATTCCGACTACAGGATAGATCAGAACAGGTGCGATTTTCTCTAATGCTTCAGGAAGTTTGTCACATAATTTACGGAGTCCAAGAATCAGGTATCCTGCTACAAAACCTGCAAGCAATGCACCAAGGAAACCAGATTTTCCGTTAGCTGCCATCATACCACCAACCAGACCAAGTGCAAGCGCAGGTCTGTCACCAATCGCCATAGCGATAAATCCGGCAAGAATCGGGAGCATAAATCCAAATGCTGTTCCACCAATATTCTTAAACAACGCAGCTACCGGTGTGATCGTACCAAAGTTTGCTCTCTGGTCTGCCGGAAGTGCACTTAAATCTACACTCAATCCATCGATCAGGAATGCGATCGCGATCAGAATACCGCCGCCTACAACTAATGGAAGCATATGAGATACGCCGTTCATCAGCTGCATATATATTTTATGCCCTACACCGCCGCCGGATTTCGTATTAGAGGAAGATGACTGTGAACCGGCTGCCGCATGATAAACGGGCGCATCTCCGTTAATTGCTCTCTCGATCAGCTGGTCTGCTTTGCTGATTCCATCTGATACCTGACATTCAATTACTTTTTTACCATCAAATCGTTCCATCGGAACTTTGGCATCTGCTGCAACAATAATACAATCTGCTTCTGCAATTTCCTGATCTGTCAGCACATTCTTTGCACCACCGGATCCACGGGTTTCAATCTTCACAAAACAGTTCTTTGCTTTTGCAGCTTTTTCAATTCCTTCTGCTGCCATGTACGTATGTGCGATACCGGTAGGACAGGAAGTAACAGCAAGGATCTTTGCCTGTGTTCCTTCTGCAGATCCGGTATCTGCCAGTCTCTCATCAATATCTTTCTTTTCACTGTCTGCCCTGTCAATAATGTCCATAAACTCATCTACAGAAGATGCATTGCGGAGAGATTCTGTAAACTCCTCATCCATCAGCATCACAGAAAGCTTGCTGAGTACATCCAGGTGAATGTTATCCTCTGTATTCGGCGCTGCGATCAGGAATAATAAGGTTACAGGTTCGTCATCCAGTGCTTCAAACTCTACACCATTTTTGATGACCATTGCCGCAAGCCCCGGCTTCTTAACTGCATCACATTTACCATGAGGAATGGCAATTCCCTCGCCAATACCTGTCGTGCTCTCTTCTTCTCTTAAATATACCTGTTTACGATAAGCCTCACGATCGCTGATCTTCTCACTCTTTACCATCAGATCAACTGCCATATCCAGAGTTTCTGACTTTGTTTTCGGAGCAGCTGTCAGCGATACGCTTCGTCTGTCAAGCAGATCTGTTATTCTCATCTTTTCTTCCCCCTTTATTATTTTCCGGTTATCTGACCATAAACCGCTTCTATTTCTTCCTTTGTTGCAAGATTTTCAGAAAATGCACTTGCACTTCCTGCTGCAATTCCCATGTGGAATGCATGTTCATAATCCTTCTTCTCCATCCAGCCTGCAACAAATCCTGCTACCATGGAATCTCCTGCACCCACACCATTTACCAGTCTGCCTTTTGGTGCAGGTTCCTCAAATACCTGTCCATCCTCTGCTACCAGAACTGCACCTTCGCCAGCCATGGAGATCAGAACATTTCCTGCACCTTTTTCCTGAAGTTTCTTTCCATAAGGAATTACATCTTTTCTTGTTTTTAATTCTACACCGAAGATCTCGCCCAGTTCATGATTGTTTGGCTTTACAAGGAATGGATGATATTTCAGAACATTGACCAGAAGATCCTTTGTTGCATCAACTACGATCATCACACCTTTTCCATCCAGCCTTGCCATGATCTGTTCATACATGTCATCCGGCATAGAAGATGGAATGCTGCCTGCCAGGAAAAGTACATCTCCTTCTCCAAGTTCTTCCAGCTTCTTCATCAGTTCCTCTACTTTATCCTTGCTGATCATCGGTCCTGCACCATTGATCTCGGTTCCGTCAATAGATTTCAGTTTCAGATTGATTCTTGAAACCCCTTCACTAATCTGAATGAACTCAGATTTCACTCCCATCTCATGTAATCTGCGGATAATTTCTTCCCCTACAAACCCTGCGGTAAATCCAAGTGCAGTGTTCTCAATCCCAAGATTCATAAGGACTGTGGAAACATTAATTCCCTTTCCCCCCGGAAGCATCAGTTCTGAACTTGTTCTGTTTGTCAGTCCCAGTTTAAAATCATCTACCGAAACGATGTAGTCCAGAGATGGATTAAAAGTTACTGTGTAAATCATCTCTTCTTTCCCTCCCGTTTTATATTGATATACTTTCGAACTCTTTATTGCACTTGCCCAAAAAGATTCCAAGAGCACATATTGTCATGTCTTTTCTGCGTGTTCGTGACTGTTTTTTGTTTACGGTCTTAGTATAATGTCATATTCGTTCAAAGTCAATCAAACTAATTCATAAAAATAATGACTGATTTTGGTTAACTTTGCACAAAATAAAGTCATAATCAAGCAAACGCAAGCAAAAAAATCCTCTGATCAGGATTGCTATAAATTCCATAATCAGAGGATTTACTGTTTTCTGTTCTTTTATTACTTTTGATTTCTTACATTTTATGCTTTTCTGCTGCAAAAAATGTTTTTGTTTCTTTTACGATCACTCCGCTTAATGCGAACAATGCGATCATATTCGGAATCGCCATCAGTCCGTTGAAGATATCTGCGATCGTCCATACAGCACTTACTGTCATATACGGTCCGATAAACACTGCCAGAATGTAAAGCCAGCGGTATGTAAGGATTGTTTTCTTATGTCCGTTTGTCAGATATTCCAGACATCTTTCACTGTAATAATCCCATCCAAGAATCGTAGTAAATGCAAAGAATACCAGACAGATCATTAATACAAATGCAGAAACCTGTCCAGGGATCGGAAGTCCGTGCTGGAATGCATAGGTAGTTACCTGAACACCTTCCAGACCTTCTACCTGCCATGCACCTGTCAGTACGATGGAAAGACCTGTCATTGTACAGATCACGATGGTATCAATAAATGTACCAGTCATACTTACGAGGCCCTGACGTACAGGCTCTTTTGTCTGAGCTGCTGCCGCTGCGATAGGCGCACTACCAAGACCTGCTTCATTTGAGAAGATACCACGAGCCACACCTTTCTGCATGGATACGATCATTGTTCCTACCACACCGCCTGTCACTGCTGACGGATTAAAGGCTCCCTTCACAACTGTAACGATTGCTGCCGGAATCTCTGTGATGTTTAAAAGAATCAGCGCAACACTGAAGATCAGATAAATCACCGCCATAAACGGTACAATAATCTGGCTGACTGTTGCAATTCGTTTCAGACCTCCGATGAGGATTGCTGCAACACAGGCTGCAAGGATCAGTGAAGAAATTACAACTGCCCAGGAATACTCTCCAAGGAACGGGATATTCACGCAGTTTGATTTGTTCGGATCAAAGAAATTCTGAACTGCACTGGAAATACCATTTACCTGGCTGAATGTACCGATTCCGAAAAGACCTACACATACACCAAAGAATGCAAAGATCTTTGCAAGCCATTTCCATTTTGTTCCCATACCTTTCTCAATGTAATAGAAAGGACCGCCAAGGCTGTGACCGTCTTCTGCTACCACACGGTATTTCACTGCAAGAAGACCTTCAGAGAATTTTGTTGCCATTCCGAAGAATGCTGCAAGAATCATCCAAAATAAAGCTCCGGGACCACCGGCGCAGACAGCAGTTGCAACACCGACTATATTACCGGTTCCGATTGTAGCGCTCAGTGCTGTACATAAAGCTGCGAAGCTGGAAATCTCACCATCGCCTTCTTCTTCGTTTTTAAACATCCATTTTAATGCAAGGGGGAGTCTTCGTATCTGAAGAAGTCCGAGTCTGACAGTTAACAGGATACCACCTGCCATGATCAGGACCATAAGGGGTACGCCCCAGACCAGATTGTCTACTGTTGTCAAAAAAGAATTGATCGCTTCCCACATAATAATAAATCTCCTTTTTCTTTTAAAAAGTGTAATATATTGTACAGCTGGGAAACAAAGTAATAACAGACCGTTTCAAAAATCAGAAGTTCAGAAAATACTGTTCATATATTTAAAATGAATCAGTGGGGATGATAAAGCATCCTCTGTCCTTTTGCCTGAGAGATTCAAGACACGAATCAGATAACCATTTGTGGGCAGCTATTGATAATTCGTGTTATTTGCACCTTCGGCCCCCGATTTAACGGGTGTCTCCAGAGAAACGATCCATTTGCAGTTCTTCCCTGCATCCAGGGAACCTGAGAGTTTTACTCCTTCGGTGGGTATAGCCTTTGTGTGGCTTCCTCTTTCCTGCAAACTTCACCTCGTTAATTGCTGTTACTGTGGTATACTATAGCTCTTAAATTTGAACTCGTCAATAGAAAATTAAACTTTTATAAAAAAAGTATAAAAATTGTTACTGTGAACGGAGTGAACAGTAACTAAAAATTTACGCATCAGCCATATCAGCCGCAAACAGTGCTGCGCCAAGTGCACCGCAAAGCTGAGCCTTGTCACTGATTACCAGCTTTGTTCCAAGCTTCTCTTCCAGTGTCTTTACCAGACCCTTATTCTTAGAAACACCACCGGTCATCATATATTTCTCCTCACCGCCCACACGTCTGGTAAGAGCTGCGGTTTTTACGGCAACCGCCTTATTCAGGCCATGAACAATATCATCTGTTGCCTTATTCTGGGCGATCAGAGATACAACTTCTGATTCTGCAAACACTGTACACATACTGGAAATTGTAATATCTTCTTTGAATTCCAGCCCACATTCGCTCATCTGATCCAGATTCATTTCCATGGTACGTGCCATCATTTCCAGAAATCGTCCGGTTCCTGCCGCACATTTGTCATTCATAACAAAGTTTGCAACTGCACCGTTCTCATCCAGTCGGATCACCTTGCTGTCCTGTCCGCCAATATCAATAACAGTACGGACTTCCGGATTCAGGAAATGCGCACCTCTTGCATGACAGGTGATCTCTGTGATACTCTTATCACCATTTTTAATAGCTGTACGTCCGTATCCGGTAGTAACCAGCGCATCAATATCTTCTCTCTGCAATCCGGCCTCCTTCAATGCTTCTGCCAGGGCACGGTCTGCTCCGATAGCAGCCCCTGCTCCTGTAGGCAGGATAATACTGGTCACAATCTCATGATTTTTATTTAAAATCACCACATCTGTACTGGTAGAACCACTGTCAATCCCTGCGAAATAGCCTTTTCCCATTTTTCTCTCTCCTTTTGTGTCGACCTCTATGGTCTGCTCCAGTGTTTCAGGCTGAATACTCTCTGCAAAAGCTTCCAGTCTGGTAAGAAGCTGACCACTGCTCTGAATGGTATAATCTGATTCAATCTTTAAAAGAGGTACATCTGTATGGTTCTTAATCTCAGCATATTCGAAGCTGTAAAAATCACAAAACTTCACTGTATGATAAATAATTCCTGCAACAGACGGATCATTATAAAGCTTCTTACGGCCTGTGGGGTCCATCATCCGCATACATGGAATCTGCCCCAGAAGCTCTCCTGCATACCAGTCCATCAGTTCATCAAAAGAAGCACCCTCCGGTGGAAGTATATTTCCCACAGAGCGGTTATGCACACAAGTATCATTCTCTACAGGAAGGGGCATAGCCTTGCTGGTCATTTCAAATAATTCCTGCCCCATTCTGGCACCAAGCACTGCAATATGAGGCTTTGTGATTTTCTCCTGTGCATGGAAAGCAGCCCGGAATTTTCCGGCATCAAACTCTGTACCTTTGTACTGCGCATAAGCCTCCGCCAGACCTTTTAACTGTGCAGCCATACGCTCTCTGCTGCAGGCACTGTCACAGTGAAGCACATCCAAAATATAAAGAAAATCCAGCTTACCGCTTTCCAGCAGAATATCATACACACTTCGGATGGTATCACAGCAGCTCACCAGAACAAGTTCCTTAATTTTTCCCTCCATGACTCCTTCCAGAAGTGTTTTCCCAAAACCACAGATATTGGGATGTGAAACCTGATCAGCCAGGTCAAAGCCATCCGGCATATGGTTAAAGTTCTCACATTCCCCGCCAAGAGATTCCAGAAGCTCAATTGGAGTATATTTACAGACATAATAAGTTTTATTCATTCTCAGCACCTCCCAGCATTTCCAGAAAAGCTCCCAGCCTGGTGGAAGTCTGTCCTTCTCCTCCATGGCTTCGATCACACCCGTCACCGTCCAGGATCAAAAGGGGCAGTCCGGCTTCCTCAAATTTCTTCTTTGCAAGCTGTGCAGCTCCAAGGGTATGTTTACAGCCCCAGTGTCCAAACCATACTGCCCCGTCTGCTCCTGCCTGTTTTGCATGACGGATTCCCGCTTCAATTCGTCTCAGAGCGCTTCCGTTCAGAGAATGATATACCATTCTTCTCGCCATCGCTTCAAAGGGGTTCTCAGGATCAAAGTCCGGCTCACAGGTTTCTGCAAGTTCACATCCCACAATCTGGGCTTTCTCACTGAAGCAAAGCTCCTGGCGCACTGCATCCGACCAGAACGGAATGGTATGCATCCAGTAAATGTGTTTCCCTTTCGCTGCCGGTGCTTTCTTAATATCTTCAAGAAGCATCTGTGTATACTTTTCTTCTTCTGCTGTTCCAAGAAGGATATTGTTGGTCATTCCTGCATATAACGGTGTGACCAGATCAGAGGGCACATATCTGTCCGCACGCAGCTGCTGATATTTCCTATAATTTTCCAGAGTCCGCTTACTGCAGACAAGGCGTTCCTTTAATCTGTCCTCAGAGATTGTTTTTCCTGTATTTTTTTCCAGAAATACTTTTAAATCCCTTAACTGATCTGCCACATACTGTACATTCTCTTTCGTCTGATTCCATGGTACATCAATGGCAAATACAGGTACCTGGTAGAAATCTGCCAGGGTACGGAATGTAAGCAGGTTGGCATCGCAGGTCAGGTTGGTATAAACAATACATTTGGGCTTTGGCAAAAGTCCTTTCTGCGCCGCACCCAGAAATGTCTTATGATAACTGCACAATGTCTCTGCAATTCCCTGATTCTCTGCCTGCTGTAAAAATGCTCTCTCCGCTTTGCTTGCAGAAAGATAGCAGGAAAATCCCTCTACATTATAGGGATGTAATCCCACCTCCTGCATCATTTCGCAGGGAGTAAAAATACTTACAATAACAGAATCTTCCGGTTTCTGAAGGGGACGCAGCATGGTATCCATCATCAGATTTGCAAGATGCCTGTCTGCAGGCATCAGTCTCTTGTCCTGCATATAACGGAACTTCAGATTCTGTGCTTCCCAGCCGGTTTTTAGCAGCCAGCGGGCTGAGTCTGGCTTTGTATTAGTCAAATTTTCAACATAATGACCAAATGTCTCAATAATCTGCATAATTTTCTTCCTCATTATGGTGATGATAATTTATCAGTTGTTGGCGCACAAATAGCGCTACGGAATATTTTAGTAATATCTTTTTTTCAAGTCAAGCTGAATTTTCTCCAAAGTTCACCTGTTTTTGTACATTTTTCTTGACAAAAAAGTCTTAAATGATACACTTTTGAATGTATTATTTTTCAAAAAAGGCAGAAATAATATAGGAAAGATTTTTACGAAAGGAAGGAATTTTTAAAATGCGTTCATTGGCAGTTTATTTAAAAAACTACAAAAAAGAAAGCATCCTGGCGCCATTTTTTAAATTTATGGAGGTTGTATTTGACCTGATCGTTCCTATCGTCATTGCACAGATCATTGACGTAGGTATTGCAAACCATGACAACAAATACATTGTCCAGAGATTTTTTATTCTTATTTTAATGGCAGCTCTTGGTCTTGCCAGCAGCATTACAGCTCAGTTCTTTGCAGCCAAAGCCAGCGTAGGCTTTGCCACTAAATTAAGACAGGCAGTTTATGACCATATACAGCGTCTGTCTTTTACAGAGCTGGATACTCTTGGAACAGATACTCTTATCACAAGACTCACCGATGATGTCAATCAGATTCAGAACGGATTAAATATGGGACTTCGTCTTCTTCTTCGAAGTCCGTTTATTGTACTTGGTTCCATGGTCATGGCATTTACTATCGACTTTAAATGTGCCCTGGTTTTTGCTGTTGCGATCCCGTTTCTATTTCTGGTTGTCTTTGTTATTATGTTTCTCAGTATTCCTCTGTTCAAAAAGGTACAGGGAAAACTGGATACAGTAACCGGACTGACCAGAGAAAACCTTACAGGCGTCCGCGTTATCCGTGCATTCTGCCGTGAGAAGGAGGCTGTTGCAGAATTTGATACCCGCAATCAGGAGCTGACAAAGTTAAATCTCTTTGTAGGAAAGCTTTCCGCTTTGTTAAATCCGGTCACTTATGTACTGATCAATATCGCCACTGTCATCCTGATCCAGAAAGCAGGAGTAGAAGTAAATCTTGGCGGTATGCAGCAGGGACAGGTGGTTGCCCTTTATAACTACATGGCTCAGATGATCGTGGAGCTGATCAAGCTTGCCTCCCTGATCATCACTCTGAACAAATCCGCAGCATGTGCAGGACGTGTGGCAGATATCCTGAAAGTGAAATCTACTATGAACTACCCGTCTTCCTCCACATATTCTACTCAGACATCGAAGGACCTTGCAACAGCAACTGCTGATGCTTCACTTTCTGAAAATGCCATCGTATTCGATGATGTAACCTTTGCGTACAGCAAAGCCGGTGCCCCCAGTCTTTCCCATATCAGTTTTTCTGTAAAAAAGGGCCAGACAGTAGGTATTATTGGCGGTACCGGAAGTGGAAAAACCACTCTGGTAAATCTGATCTCCAGATTCTATGATGCCAGCAAAGGAACTGTTCTGCTGGACGGTCAGAATATTGAGAATTACACCAGAAGTGATCTCCGCTCCAGAATCGGCGTTGTTCCCCAGAAGGCAGCTCTTTTCAAGGGCTCTATCCGTGACAATCTGAAATGGGGGCGGGAAGATGCCTCTGACGAGGATCTGTGGCAGGCACTTGCCACAGCACAGGGAAAAGAGGTGGTAGAGGGGAAACCGGGACAGCTTGATTTTATGCTGGAACAGAACGGCAAGAACCTTTCCGGCGGTCAGAAACAAAGACTTACCATTGCCCGTGCCCTGGTAAAAAAACCTGAAATCCTGATCCTGGATGACAGTGCCAGTGCCCTGGACTTTGCCACTGATGCAGCACTGCGTAAGTCTCTCAACAGACTTGACTGGAGAGTAACCACATTTCTGGTATCCCAGCGTTCCTCCAGCATTCAGCAGGCAGACCTGATCCTTGTCCTTGATAACGGTACTCTGGCAGGTAAGGGTACTCATGCTGAACTGCTGCGCACCTGTGATACTTACCGGGAAATCTATTTCTCACAGTTTCCGGAAGAAAGAGACAAATACGCCTCTGTATCTGCAGATAATATAATGAAGGAGGTGACTGTATGAGCAGATCAACAGTAAAGGATCCTGCTAAGAGCAAAAGCAGTGAAACCTTTTTTAAAGTACTGCGTTTTATCGGAAGATACCGTTTCCTGCTAATCCTCAGTATCATACTGGCGGCAGTTTCCGTTATCCTTCAGCTGTATGTCCCGATCCTGTTCGGAAATGCCATTGACCAGGTCATTGCCCAACATCAGGTAAACTTCGAAATGATGTGGTACTATCTGTCACGTATTCTTGTAATGGTCATCCTCTCTTCTGCTGCCACATGGCTTATGAATGTGATCAATAACCGCATGACCTACCAGACAGTTAAGGATATCCGTGCCAAAGCCATCCGACACATCCAGGTACTTCCCCTCTCTTACCTTGACGGACACAGTACCGGTGATATCATCAGCCGTATTATCGCAGATACAGATATTCTGTCTGATGGTATGTTGCTTGGATTTACCCAGCTTTTTTCCGGAATCGTAACGATCATCGGAACACTGATCTTCATGTTCTCCAAAAACTTCTGGATTACATTGATGGTCATTGTCTTGACCCCCGTAAGCTTTTTGGTGGCCAAATTTATTTCTTCCCATACCTTCCAGATGTTCCGTAAGCAGAGTGACGCCAGAGGACGCCAGACTGCTCTCATTGAAGAAATGATTGGAAACCAGAAGGTAGTTCAGGCCTTTGGATATGAGGAAAAATCTTCTGAACGCTTTGCAAAGATTAACGAAGAATTACAGGAATGCAGTCTGAAGGCTGTTTTTTACAGCAGCCTGACAAACCCTTCCACCCGTTTTGTCAATAATATTATTTATGCCTGTGTTGCACTGGTGGGTGCGTTCATTATCCCGGGAGGCAGACTGACAGTCGGAGGTCTTTCCGTACTCCTCTCCTATGCCAATCAGTATATGAAGCCATTCAATGACATCAGTTCCGTTGTTACAGAACTTCAGAATGCTCTTGCCTGTGCAGGCAGAATCTTTGATCTGCTGGAGGAGGAACCAGAAGTTACAGAGGCTTCTGAGACGCTGAAAGATGTGAAGGGTGAAGTAGATATTAAGAATGTATGCTTCCATTATGATGAATCAAAGAAACTGATTGAGAACTTCAACCTTCATGTAAAACCAGGTATGCGCATTGCCATCGTAGGACCTACCGGGTGCGGTAAATCAACCTTTATCAATCTTCTGATGAGATTCTATGATGTAAATGCCGGATCCATTTCCGTAGACGGCAAACAGATCAGAGACATTACCCGCCATTCTCTGAGAAGCAGCTATGGTATGGTTCTGCAGGAAACATGGATCAAGAACGGAACTGTCCGCGACAATATCTCGATCGGCAAACCGGAAGCTACAGATACCGAAATCATCGAAGCAGCCAAGCTTACCCACAGCTGGGAATTTATCCAAAGACTTCCCAAAGGACTGGACACCATGCTCAATGAAGACAGCTTAAGCCAGGGGCAGAAACAGCTGCTGTGTATCACAAGAGTTATGCTCTGTCTGCCTCCGATGCTGATCCTAGATGAAGCTACTTCAAGTATTGATACCAGAACAGAATTACAGATCCAGGAAGCGTTTGAACGAATGATGGAGGGAAGAACAAGCTTTATCGTAGCTCACCGCCTCTCTACGATCCGAAACGCAGACCTGATCCTTGTTATGAAAGACGGCAGCATTATTGAGCAGGGTACTCATGATGAACTGATCGCAAAAGGCGGCTTTTATCACACTCTGTATAACAGCCAGTTTGCTAAAGTCTCTGAATAACCCCAAAAAAGAGGAACTACTGTCCATCACAGCCGTTCCTCTTTTTGATTTTATCAAATATTTTTACTTAATTTTTATCAGATTGCTCTTGTGGCATCTTTCAGCCATTCTCTCTCTTCTTCATCCAGATATGGAGAAATCTTCTCATATACCTGTGCATGGTAATCATTGAGAAGGTTACGTTCCCGGACACTCATCAGTTCCGGCACCACTCCATCCAGATCAAAAGGTACCATGGTCAGAAATTCAAAGCACATAAACTGACCATACTCTGTTTTTTCAGCTTTTTTGCAGACCATCAGATTTTCATGACGGATTCCAAATCCATCCTCTCTGTAATATCCCGGCTCATCGGAGGTGATCATTCCCTCCTCCAGCACTGCATTTCCACCCGGAACAGTTTTCCATCGGAAACTATTGGGTCCTTCATGGACATTCAGAAGATACCCTACTCCATGACCGGTTCCATGCTTAAAATCCTCTCCCATTTCCCACAGTGGCTGTCTCGCCAGAATATCCAGATTTACGCCGGTACAGCCATGAAGAAATCTGGCAGCTCCCAGATTCAGAGTTCCCCGCAAAACTGCTGTGAAGTACTTTTTCTCTTCCTCAGAAGTGGGTCCCATGACAATAGTACGGGTAATATCAGTAGTTCCCTCTTTATAATGTCCTCCTGTATCTGCCAGAAGAAAACCGGTTGGTTCCAGAGGAATATCTGTTTCGGGTGTTGCAAAATAATGTACAATGGCAGCATGATTTCCATAGGCAATAATCGGATCAAAACTGTTATCTATGAAATCCTCCTGTTCCGAACGGAATTCATACAGCTTTTCTGCTGCACTTAATTCTGTGATCGGAATCCTTCCAACATTTTTCTTTAACCAATATATGAACTTTGTAACTGCAGCTCCGTCTCTGATATGCGCAATGCGTTCATTTTCCACCTCAACAGGATTCTTAGTCGCCTTGGGAAGAAGTGTAAGATTTTCTTCATCCAGAATACGGGTGTCTGCCGGAATATTACTAACCAGACGACTGTTGACTTTCTTTTTGCAGAGAAGAACTTTTTCGTCCTTTTTAAATGTTTTCACATACTCATAGATATTGTCATAGGGAAAAAGAGTCACACCATCTTTTTCCAGTGCTTCCAGTACGTCTGTCTGAAAGGCTTTCTCATTTGCAAAAAGTCTGATCTCTGTTTTTGTCATTACCAGATAAGAAAGAACCACCGGACAGCAGTGGATATCTCCCCCACGTATATTTAACAGCCAGGCAATATCATCCAGAGAGGTCAGTACAAATAAATCTGCACCCTTTTTCTCCATTGCTTTGCGGATTCTTGCGCATTTATCAGCTCTGGATTCTCCTGCCCATTTTATATCCAGCTCTGTAACCGGTTCACAGGAAAGTACCGGGCGGTTTTCCCATATATCGCCTGCCAGATCATGATCAACACTGAGAGACACACCGTTTTCATCCAGCATTTTCTCTAATTCTGCTGCCTCTTTTGCACTGACAGTACGTCCGTCAAATCCCAGACACATTCCCTGTGTCAGATTTTTTTTCAGGAATTCATGAACTGTCGGAACTTCCGGCTCACCCATTTTAAATAAAGTAATTCCTGTTCCCTTCAGCTGATTTGTAGCCTGAATAAAATAACGTCCATCCGTCCATAACCCTGCCATATCCTGCATAATCAACGCAGTACCTGCAGAACCGGTAAATCCTGTGATATATTTTCTGCATTTGAAATATTCACCTACATATTCTGAACCATGAAAATCATCTGTAGGAATCAGATATGCATCAATTCCTGTCTCTTTCATGCGTGCACGAAGTGCTGCTATTCTCTCTTTTACTGTCATTCGTTTTTACCCTTAAGGCTGCTATCTGCAGTCGTTTTATCATTTTCGCCAAGTGTTTCGTTCATACTTCCCATACGATATCCCAGAATATCCATGGTCACATAAGTAAATCCATACTCCTTAAATTTCTTTGCAATATCCTCTCGGACATTTTTTTCCAGAAGTTTCGGAAATTCCTCCGGCATGATCTCAATTCTTGCAAGTAAACCGTGAATACGGACACGTACCTGATGGAATCCATAGTCAAGCAAAAGCTGCTCTGCTTTCTCAACCATTCCAAGCTTTTCCTCACTGATAGTCTCACCGTACACAAACCTGGAGGACAGACAGGCAAATGACTGTTTATCCCAGGTCGGAAGCCCCATTTCTTTGGAATATTCTCTAATCTCTGCCTTTGTCAGTTTCGCCTCACGTAGCGGACTCTTAACTCCCAGCTCTTTTACGGCAATCAGACCTGGTCTGTAATCGCCGTTATCATCCATATTTGATCCCTCTGCAATATATTCAATCCCATTTTTTTTCGCAATATCGCCAATCTTCTCAAACAGTTCTTTTTTACATAAATAACATCTGTTCGGAGGATTCTTTGAAAATCCCTCAATCTCCAGTTCCTCAGACTGGCAGATCACATGTTTGATACCCTCTTTCTCACAGAATGCCTTTGCCTCATTCAGTTCTCTTTTCGGGAAAGAACATGACTGGGCTGTAATGGCGATTACTTTGTCCCCAAGTACATCATGCGCTACCTTTAACAGAAAAGTAGAATCCACGCCGCTTGAAAAAGCAACCGCTACGCTTCCGAGTTCTTTCAGATATTCTTTTAAATGTTCCAGTTTATTTTCCATGGTGTAAACCTCCTGCTTGTTTTCCTCTTCGTTACTATCAAACGGATATTTATAAGCTACTTTCGCAATTTACTCATAACCGTCTTTTTTCTTTGTAAAATTCTAATTCGATTAATCATATCATTAAAGTAGGGTATAATGTCAAGTGCTAAATTTGTTACTGAGAACGGAACCCGTTACTGTTCACTCCGTACCCGATAACCGGAGCCCCAATACACAATATTGAAATTCCAATATTGCTAACGAAATAGATATATTATATAATACATTCGTGTGTGTTTGAAATACCATTTTGCAAGATTTATCATAAGTTTGCCAAAGATTTTTTATTATCAGGCACGAAATGGGCACTGGCATCATTACTGTTCACATCCCTTTTTCAAACACACTCTGGAAATTTTATATCATAAAAAATATATTGGAGTATATCATGAAAAAATCAACTACCTCATCAGTTCATGCATTTGGCAGTCAGGAATCTCTCTGTCTTAAGGGAATTGCCATCGTCATGCTGATCTGTCACCACTGTTTTTTAGGTCCGGCGCGCTATAAGGGTCAGGCCGTTACGTTTATCATTCCAGAAAACATATGGAATTATGTTGCTCTCTTTTTCAAGATTTGTGTATGTATTTTTGCATTTATCAGTGCCTATGGAATTACCTGGAAAATAAAAAGTTCCTGTCATTTTGATTCTGCAGAGCAAACTCAGAAAGACCTCAGAAATATATTACTTTCCCGCCTGATCCGCCTTCTGACCAGTTTTATTTTGGTTTTTCTGCTCGTAGACGCCTTTGCTTTGTTTTATGATCCAGGGCGCTTTGCAGAAATTTATGGAACTTCATTTCCTGTATGTATCGCATATTTTATTTTAGATATGCTGGGACTTGCACAGCTTTTACACACACCTACTTTTTTAGGTACTTATTGGTATTACAGTCTGGCAATTGTGATCATTCTGCTGGTACCATGTTTTTACTTACTTATCAGGAAGATAGGGACTGTTCCTTTTCTTGGGCTGATCGCAGTCATCAATTTTACAGTTTCTATTCCAAATCATAATTTCTGGCGTTATCTTTTATGTATTGCAGTTGGAGTTTCATGTGCTTACAACAATACCATTGTTAAAATTATGAATTGGGATATCATAAAATCACAAAAATGGAACCATCTTGTAAAATTTCTCATAGAATTTTTACTGCTATTTGTTCTTATGGTTCTACGACAGGGTCCATTAATGGATATACTCTATCCATTTTGGGATGCAGTAATTCCAGTTGTTTTTGCTTCTTTTTGCTGTGAATTTATAGTTATAATTCCTGGTTTGCGACAGCTTCTTATATTCCTTGGAACATATTCGGCTAATATTTTTATTATACACAATTACATTCGCAAAGTATGGTTTTATGATTTTACCTATAGCTTTAAATACCCTCTGTTAATCGTAATGGTTTTACTTTCAATTTCACTGGTTTTGTCCATCTGTATTGAACAACTAAAGAAAATCATTCATTACAATAGTTTTACCTGTCTTTTGGTTCAGAAAATATGTAAATAAAAACTTTATCCATCACGCAAAATGTCCCTGTGTTACCATCGTAAGTAACGCAGGGACATTTTATTATTCCTTTATTTTTCATCTGTATGTGTAACCTTTGCCAGCGTATCCAGTGACAGTATTTTTCTGATATTTAACAAAAATAACGTACAGGCAGTAACTACAGAAATGATATCTGCAATTGGCTCTGCATAATACACACCCATAACACCAAAGAAATGCGGCAGAATAACAGCAAAAGGAATTAACAGCACTACTTTTCTAAGTATTGCAATACACAGAGAAATTTTCGCCTGTCCCAGGCCAAGGAAAGAGCTCTGTATTCCACTCTGAAGTCCGAAAATAGACATTCCCATAATATATATCGGCAGAACTCTCTTTACCAGATCTATCAAATCCGCATCATTCGTAAACATTCCTGCAAAAACACCCGGACAGATCATTGCAAACATCACATATGCAAAAGAAAACAAAAATGTGATAATAAGCATATTTTTTATTGCTTTTTTGACACGTTCAAACTGTCCTGCGCCAAAATTATAACTGATAATCGGCTGTACTCCATTTGTGAATCCATTGATTGGTACAAAAATCAGCTGTAGAACACTCTGTAAAATTGTCATAGATCCAACATACAAGTCTCCGCCATACGTCTGTAATCCATGATTCATTACAATAGTTATCGCACTCTCCGTAGCAGCCATAATAAACGGAGATACTCCCAATGCCAGTATTGAGCCAAGGATTTTCACGTCTGGCTTCAAATCAGAAATTCGGAGATGGATCTGCGATTTCGCTGAAATCAGGAAACGCAGCACCCAGACCACACTTAATGCCTGCGAAATCACAGTTGCTGTCGCAGCTCCTACAACTCCCATATCCAGAACAAAAATAAAAACAGGATCCAGAATAATGTTAACTATTGCACCGATTAATACTGAAATCATAGCCGTTCTTGCATATCCCTGACAGCTGATAAACGTATTAAGTCCTACCGAAAGCTCCACAAAAACTGTTCCCAGAAGATATACTGTTATATACGAAGCCGCATATTCTATTGTATAATCACTGGCACCAAACATATAAAGCAATGGCTTTTTTAATCCCAGAAATACTGCCATGAGCACGCCTGAAAATACTAATAGCAAAAAAGTAGAATTCCCAAGAATTTTTTCTGCACGTTTATTGTCTCTTTGTCCCATAGCAATAGCTGCCAATGGTGCTCCTCCTCCATTGGCAAATCCTGCAAATGCAGATACGATCGTAATGACAGGAAAGGTAACTCCCACTCCGGTCAGTGCTGCTGCTCCGACTCCCGGAATCCTTCCTATATATATTCTGTCGATAATATTATATAAAACATTTACTATCTGCGCTAATACAGATGGCAATGCCAGCTGCAGCATCAATTTTAATATCTTTTCCGTTCCAAGACGACTGTCTGATTTTGTTTCCATATGATTTCCTAATTTCCTTTTCGTTAATGTGTTGATTTCGCTTTCGGGTAAATATGTTTCATCCTGGCATCGTCAAAATGTGTATCCACCCATTTTTCTATCTGATTCTGTGCCGTTATTCCCTGTGCACGCTGATCATAACGTATCAGTGCTATAAGAGGAAACATGCTCTTAAAAAAACGGGCATTTGCCTTGATAGTACCTTCTGTAAGATTTACACAATGAGTTTCTTTTTAAAATGCTACTCCAGGTTCATTGAATCCAATATGATCATTTCCTCCAATTCCAAGAAGCTGCAGATCAATCCCACCTACCATGGAAATTATCTTGTCATATTCTTTACAGGCATGCTCACTGTCTGCATCCATTCCGTCTGGAACATATGCATGGAATTTTTCAATATTTATATGGTTCAATAAATTTTGATCCATATAATATCGGTAACTCTGATCATTGTCTGGAGACAAACCTTTATATTCATCCAGATTTACAGTAGCAATTTTTGAAAAATCAAAATTCCCTTTTTTATGCCACTCAATCAACTGTTGATACATACCCACTGGTGTAGAACCAGTTGCTAAGCCCAGTACTAGTACAGCGAATATTAAGTAACTGCTATATTGATTTGTCTGATTTTTCATCTGCGGCGTTGTCGTCAATCGCCGTAGCCACCGTTGTTGATGTTACCGAGCCTATCTGTCAGGCGATTGACTCTGCAAAAGCGGATATGACCATCTTTGATTCTTCCGGCATAGAAGCATTTGTTACCGAAAATAATCCCAAGTATGCTAACAGGATCATCAAACAGCTTAAGGCATACGCGAAAGCTCAGGGCTTTGATAAATCCTATGATCCTTATAAAGCTGCCTATGGTTCCATGCCTTCTCATGCTTCTGCTAATCCTGAGATTAAGCAGCTCTATATCAATGGGCATTTTTGCTATGTCTTCAAGTTCGGCATTGTCACTAACGGATTGGGCATCATCCGCCACATATCTTTTTATAACAAAAACTTTATGGCTTCACATCCTGATATCGTTGTTGAAAAGAAACCCGATTCCCCTGACGAAGATAAATGTGTTCATGATCCAAAGCTTTTAATCCCGACACTTAAGGACTTCTTTTCCAAGCATCCTTTGATTAATCCAAAAACCTTCCTGGGTGATGCTGCTTTCGATACCGCACAGCTCTATAAGAGACTTCTTACCGGTAACACTTTTGGTAATGACAAACATTTCTCGAAAGCTTATATTCCGCTGAATGCAAGATCCGGACTTGAAAATCTGGATTATTCCATCAATGAAGATGGTATTCCGTGTTGTCCCCATGATCCTTCTTTACAAATGAAGTACGAAGGCACTTCCAAACTTCGCAGTGGAGTAACAAGATATAAATTTGTCTGTCCAAGAATGAAATGGATTTATGATAAATCAACTCAAAAATCCCATCGTCATTGTTTCTGTGACAACCCTTGTACTTCTTCTAAATGTGGGCGGATGGTCTACATCTACCCGGAAAAGGATCTTCGTTCTTATCCCGGAACGATCCGCGGCACCGAAAAATGGGATGATACCTATAAAATCAGGACTGTTGTCGAAAGAGATATCAACCACATCAAAGACAATCTCTGTATTGCAGGACGCCGAACCCAAAATGAGAAGACTCTGCATGCTGATCTGATTCTTGCCGGGATCACACAACTTATTACTGTTGTTCTCACAGATAAGATCAACCACCACGAATATATTCGAAGCATAAAACCACTCATAGCTTAGGACTTACCACTTTCATAAAGTCCATAGCTTATTAAAGTGCGCCTAAAATGTCCGATTATCCATTTTTCATTCCAGAAGTCGTGCTCTGCGCGAATTCTTCCTTGTTTTGGTTCAAGGTTGCGAACGAGCACCGCGAGTTTCGCAATTACCTAAATATATATTGATTCGGCTCAACAGAACGTAAAAGTTGAACTGTCTCAAATGTATTATTTAAAAAGGTGCTATGGCTTCATTATAATATAGGCAATGACTGTTCAGCAACTTATTTTTCACATTGCGAAGTGTGTTACTGAAAATAGAACGAATAATATTGATTTATGGATGTTTTTTCGTTCCAATCGTGATTCATCGCATAGGTGAAGTTACTAATTTATATTGTTCAGATTGTATCATTTAAATCACATCCGCTGGTAATCCGATCCCAACGGTTTTCACGCTTATCCATTTCATCAGTAAAATATGGAAGTCTGGTCTCTTCCAGTTCTTCCAACCTGGAAACCTTTCCATTCAGGTAATTATCAATCCGGCGTCCTGTGCTTTTAAGTCTGGTGATCACTCCACCTAATTTCACATCAAGTAGCTCATAACCAAATGGCTTTGCATCTGTCATCCAGATTTCCTCTCTGATCCGTTTCATCTCTTCCAGATTGCAGATGATATCAGGGATTTCATTCTGACTGATTTCTTTTAGTATCTCTTTCTCTTCCCTGTCATAGGCATCTTTGATATGTACTCCCAGATCAGCTTTACCAGACAGTACAGCTGCCAGCTTTTCGTAGAAAGAAAACACAAGTCCATATTTCGCTGATTTCGTACAATCTTCAGACAAACAGTTGTATATTTCCTGATAATATGCCTTAATATCTGTACTTGATGCCTTTACATGATAATCAAAGAGACCCAGCATTTTCTCATAATCCCTGATATCATCATGATAATAATCCCAGTATACCAGTCCTAAATTCCTGTCCGGTTTTTCCCATTGAGAGCAGTCAGCATTTTCCGGCACATCATAATAACCCCCACGCGTATTTGCAGTAATATACATATCACTCCATATCATCGGTTTTAACCCCAGTGCCTTACAAATATCCATGACTCTTTCACAATGTTCCCTGATCAGCAGAGATCCTTCTTTATATCCATTTTCTCTCAGGGAATTTCCCAGACCCAGCATAACCGCTTCATCCATTCCAAGATGTACCCTGCTTGTAGAAAAATTCTCTTTCACTGAAATCAGAAGTTTTTCAATAAACTGATAGGTTTCTTCCTTATCCGGCTGAAGAATATCAGCGGAATCACGGATTTTACTCATTTCCGGCCATTTAAGGGCATTATGCAAATGAGCCAGTGTTTGAATACATGGAACCAGTTCTATTCCAAACATAGCAGCATATGTATCAATTTCCTTTATCTCATCTCTGGTATATTTTCCACGATAGGCTCCAAAATAAGGTTCACTCTTTACTTCGTAAGTATCTTCTGTATAAAGCATAAGCACGTTCATTCCCAGCTTTGCCAGTATTCGAATCAGGAATTTCACTTTTTCAACTGTAAACACAGCATTTCTGGAACAATCCAACATCAGACCGTTTCTTTCAAAATAAATATGCTCCTGATACTGGAATGTTTTATCTTCCATATGATGTAACACATAGTTTAATGCACGGTAATAATGAGCTGCTTCACGGCAGATCACATGGATCTGGTTTCCATTCTTACTTACCGCCATTTCCGGTCTGTCCTGAAATTCTACAGACAATTCTATATTTTCAGTAAAAATGTCACTTTCACTGAGTAATATTTCTGTCCCCTGCCTGATATTTTTATATGTTTCTTTATCGGATGTAAAAATAATGTTCATTAATATTCCTTTCTCCTTAAAATTTTACTCTTCTCAGCAACACGTTATCCAAACAGACCCAGGTAATTACAAGTCTATGCTGGAAGTATATGGATCAGATTCCCCTTTAAGCAAATAAGCTCACAGGGGAATGAGCGCAAAAAAAGCAGCAAACCTTTTTCAAGATTTACTGCTTATATACTGCTGTGATGGGCTGCTGATATTTATATCGATTCCATAAAATACTGCAATCAATCCAGTGCATTTATTATCTTCAAAAGAAAGTTACACATCCAGCAGCTCAATCAACTTATCAAGAAATGCCTCCTCTCCTAATGTATTAATTTTGAAAAACACAGCCTGGCTTCCTCCTGCCGTAATTGCAGAAAGTTGAACAGGATCTTCACCGTTTTGAAAAAGTGTAATATTGAGACTCACTCTGTTTCCTCCAGCATAGCTGTAACGTTCAAAAATACGAACACTGCAACGCGCAGTCCCACTTTGAAAATCACTGGCATCTTCTAAAGTTGCTGATATACTGCTATTTAATATTCCGTTTTCGATATTTGAAAGTAACTGATCGAAATCTTCATTTATGCTTCTTTCTATTTTTGCCATACACAAACCTTCCTTTTCTCAGCTGTTTAAACTTAAATTCGATATATCATATCACCCATATTCCATATTCTCATGATTCCAAAAAGAGGATCACTTCCTTCTTGCCATATATACCCCTGAAAAGTTGTGTCGTATCCACAATATCCCTCTGTAACGATTTCAAACTCTGCATTAGGGTATTGCTTTTTAAATTCCTCAAACGACATTTCTTTTCCAGAAAAGGATTTCACGCCCTCGAACCCATATGGAGTGTTAAACACCATAATATCGCACTCCTCTTTATCAATCTTTGTGAATTCAATTATTCCTGGATACCATTTTTCTTCACTCTCAACATATTGAGATATTCGATCCATCTTTAAAGATAATCTATTTTCATCAATTTCAATCTGTACTATCCGACTATCGTGCAAGCTAAACGAAAAAGTTCTTTTCCTATCTCTAATATAATCCATATCGTTGCTCTCCTCAAAATTCCTTAACAGTTTGTTACTCACATTATTCCATATTTTTTCTTCATTTGCACAACTATATATTTGCATCAACAATGTAAGCTGTCTCTGTGGGGATAATGCAGCTTCCGGCTCGTCAAAAAGATACAAACCATTTGGACGCAGATTATTCTGCGCCAATGCGAGAAAACTCTCCCCCCATGTGATTTTTCATGATATTTAGCGAAAGGATGTGCGAGATCTGCATATTCTTCTTCCTTCGTTGCAACATTATAAAAACTTTCAGCCCTAAGAAAATACCCTCTCTTTTCCTTCCGATAGCCTTTGGAAATTCTTATCGCATCACACAACTCTGAATGTGTACAAAGAATCCTTTTATTTCAATTTTTATAATGTTTCAAGAAAACGCATGAATGCTTCTCTTCCCTCGCTCGTACATTTGTATACTCCTGCATCTTCCAGAACATGGGTAAATACGATTCCAATCTCTTTCTGAAGAATGCCATGAATGTTTTCTTTTGTGATTTCCGGATATTTCGGAAGAAACTTCTTAACCCACTCTGCATGTTTTTCAATCTGTTCATTTGAAGAAATATCTTTGCCTTCGAGAATATACTCTTCCAAAAGTTCCATCTCACCTTTTAATCTGGCCGGAAGAACTGCAAGTCCCATAACTTCGATCAGACCGATATTTTCTTTCTTAATATGATGATATTCTGCATGCGGATGGTACACTCCCAGCGGATGTTCTTCTGTTGTGATGTTGTTCCTTAATGTCAGATCCAGTTCGTAGGTATCACCTACTTTACGTGCAATTGGTGTAATTGTATTATGTGGTTCTCCATTGGTCTCAGCATAAATAAATGCTTCTTCATCGGTATAGCCTCTCCATACTTCCAACACATGTGTTGCCAGATCTACCAAACGGTTGGAATCTTTATGGCGAATACGAAGCACAGATAACGGCCATTTTACAATTCCAGCCTCTACATCTTCAAATCCCGGAAGTACCACGTGCTGCTCAATTGGTGCTTTTGCCATTGCAAATGTATAATGTCCACCCTGGAAATGATCATGGCTTAAGATCGAGCCGCCTACGATCGGCAGATCTGCATTAGATCCAAGGAAATAATGCGGAAACAGTTTTACAAAATCAAACAGTTTAATGAATGCATTTCTCTCGATTTTCATTGGAGTATGCTGGCAATTAAATACAATACAATGCTCATTGTAATATACATACGGAGAATACTGGAATCCCCAAGGAGTATCATTGATTGTGATCGGAATAATCCTGTGATTCTGCCTTGCCGGATGATTAACACGTCCCGCATATCCTTCATTTTCCGGGCAAAGAAGACATTTCGGATAGCTTCCGGATTTTACATTCCTTGCCGCGGCAATTGCTTTTGGATCTTTTTCCGGTTTGGACAAATTGATGGTAATATCAATCTCACCGTATGGACTGTCTACCTTCCACTTTTGATCCTTCTCTACGCGATATCTGCGGATATAATTGCTGTCCTGACTCAGTTTATAAAAAATAATCGGTTGCTTCCTTTGGGCTTTCTTTATATTTATCCCAGAACTCTTTTTGCACCTGGCCCGGACGCGGCATCAGACAGTTCATTAATCTGGTATCAAATAGATCCCGGTATACAATACTGTCTTCGATCAGTCCTCTTTTTACGGCTTCATCCAGCAATTCGCCCAATGTTGCTTCAAGATTAACAGGTTCCTCAATGTTGTCCGGTTTCTCATAGTCATTCTCATAAAAAACGTCCAGCAGAAGATTTGTTGTGTAATTTCTTTCACATTCTGGCGTCAGACCTGTTGTAATCCCATACTGTACCAGTTTTGCAATGCTTTCACTTAACATTTTTCTTCCTCCTGTGCTTCACTTTTAAATTTATATTTTTAGTAACATATATACCGATTTCCCTGATAAGTCAGCATACCTTGATCGCCTTTTTCCAATTCACGAAAATCTCCCTGTTGCATTTGAAATTCCATCAAACTTCCATCTGTCATCTCAAATACAACGCGAAACCAAGGTACATGTGCTTCAGACTGCATATGGGTATAGATTCCTTGCTTCTTTTCAACTACAGTCGCATCAACAGATTCAACTGCCACACTGCTGTTATTGCTGAAACCTAACAACATTTTGGTAAATACAAACATCATGATTATGAGTGCTGCTATACAGATTATAAATGCCATCCTATTTCTCCTTTAAACCTCAAATCCTGCATCCATGCAAATGTCTGTGATGCTCTGATTAGTACATTCCAATTAATCTCCTGCAAGTTTTGTCTATTTTTTCTTCCCATTTGGCAAGTAATATACGTCTTCTGATATTATAATGTGCTTGTAAGATAAAGAAAGGAGGAAAACGAAATGAAAAGATTTAAAGCATACGTCAACTACCTCATGAACTTCTATGCAAACTACTTCAAAATTTACCGCTATATGTAAAGGACACTCCTGCCATCACAGGAATGTCCAATACGGAAACCCAGTTTCAATGGTTTCCCTTATTATACTCTAATTTAGTTGCATTTGTACATGAACAGGATTCTCGAAAACATAGACAAAATTGAACAGAATTATGAAAATACTCTTACCACGTTTTTTGATTTGTAAACCACTTATTAGCAGACGGATCCGCCAATGCTGAAAACGGATAAGCCGTTTTCCCTTCAGCTTTTAATTTATGTGACATTTCGTTTCTCTTTTTGTGGTATAAAAATAGCTCATTAACCATTTGGATAAAATACTATGTAAATTTGTTAGTGACATGCTCCCACCACTTAAATCCCAGATTTTGAAGTGGGGGCTTCTTGCTCAATGACTCTACTGAGCCAAGTATCTACAAGCTATCCTCGCGTGCCCCGCGATTCTTTTGCCCGGACACGGGCGCATTTTCTTACTTATTGTCCGGATACGGACAGTTTATACTGCCAGCATCCTTCTTGCCTCTTCACGGATATTGATCGCTGCATTTCGATCTCTGTCCATCTCATTTCCACACGTGCAGCGGTATACTCTTTCGGATAATCCCAGCTCTCTTTTTATCTTTCCGCATTTACTGCATTTTTTGCTTGAAGGGAAAAAGCGGTCTATCTTTACTAATTTCTTTCCCTTCCAGGTAAGTTTATAATCCAGCATATTCCGGAACATCCCGTATCCATTATCCTGTACACTTTTCCCAAAGTGCAGGCACTGGCCCATTGCTTTCATATCAATATCTTCTACCGCGACTATATCGTACTGGTCTGTGATCCTGCGGCTCAGTTTATGCAGATAATCCTTTCTCTGGTTTCGTATTTTTTCATGGCACCTGGCAACTTTCTTTTTCTGCCGCACATAATTGCGGCTTTCTTTTACACATCTTGACAGTTTACGCTGCTCCCTTGCCAGCCTTTTTTCATTTCTTCTGAAAAATCCTGCTTTTTCAAGCTCAATCTCTTCTGAAAACACTGCCATCCCCTGCATCGCATAATCAATCCCCAGTATTTTGGCATTGCTGTAATCTTCATCTGCTGCTTGGTTTTCGCAGCTGTATCCTTCATACAGCAGACTTGCAAAATACTTTCCGGACGGCTCCATACTGACTGTCACTGATTTCAGACAGCAGTTTTCTGCAGGCTCCCTGTGTTTTTTCATGGAAATCCATTTTAATTTGGGAAGCCGGATCCGCTTATCTTCTACCAGAATATTTCCGTTGACTACATTTGTTGTGTAGCTGTTTTTGGAGTGATGTTTTGACTTGAAACGTGGAAATCCAACCTTGGGATCACGGAAAAAATTCTTATATGCTTTCTCCAGATGAAGCTGAACATTTGCCAGTGCCAGCGAATCTACTTCTTTCAGAAATGAATACTCCTTTTTATACATGGCTGGTGTATTTTTTAACAGTTTTTTCGTCTTTTTATACTCCCGGATCTTGTCATTAAGCATCTGGTTATACAGGAAACGGCAGCAACCAAATGTTTTTCCCAGAAGTATCTTCTGTTCTTCTGTTGGATAGATCCGGAAACGATATGCTATGTTCAATGCTTTTTCTCTCCCTGGGTTTCGATGTATTGACGGATTACTTCAACTGGTGCGCCTCCTGCCGTCAAAAGGCAGAAACTCTGACTCCAGAATGCTTCTTTCCAAAGTTTTTCCCGGATTTCCGGATACTCTTTTTTCAGCAGCCTGCTGCTGGCACTTTTATATGCATTGATAAATTTACTGAGTTCCGTTTTAGGCTGTGCACGAAACATTACATGCACATGGTCAATATCATGATTCCATTCCTCCAAAACAATTCCATATCGGGGTGCAATATATTCCCATATTTCTTTTGCTCTTTCTGAAATTGGGTCATTGATAACTTTTCTTCGATATTTTACCACCATGATCAGATGATAATACATCAAATATACTGAATGTGCATTGTGATCTATTTTTTCCATAAAAACAGTCCTTTTTTGATCTTTTACCTTATCGACTGATTCTATTATACCATGAATCGCGCTGCGGAACAAGTGTTCTTTTCTGTTTTTTTGCAATTCATCTCCCACCTATAGAGGAAGAAGAATTCTTGCTATATATTATGTTAAACTGTTCGTAAATCAGGTAAATAGAAATTTATAACTTTCTCCAAATAATCAGTTTTAGGATAATACATACGACCACCACAACAGCCACCAAGGCACCATCCAACAGTAACTCTGTGTACCACGGTGCAGATTGCATGACATATAGATTTGGATAGGTTTTAAAATGCCAAAATTTATAAATTCCGAACCCAATGAAAACTCCTATGAATGAACCGATAACGATGTTTAAAAAACAATTCAACTTTCTCAGCATGGCAGTGCCCCCCTTTCCAAATTCCAATTTATTTCTTCTCATTGTTTTTGATAGCTTTTAGAATACAAATTCCCATTGCCAAAACAGGAAGCAGCACCCTAAGAGTCCAAAATCCTTGAGAATCACCAAAATCACTCTTAGCATGACCATCAAATAAAAAAAGCCAAACAAAAAAGTAAAACTTATTATGTTTGGCTAGGTCAACTTGTTATTTTTTATCACTTCTTATGGTTGTATTATACTATATATTCCTCTATAGTAAAACAATTTTTTATATTATTTTTAATTTTAATATTATATTTCTACTATCATCAATTTTTCAGATATTTTCAACGCATAAACAATGCTATTAACTACAATATTTCCGGAAAATTCATCATAGGTTTGTGTTGCCACAAAGAAACGCTAGCTCTGAAAATCAAAGCCGCCGTTTCAAATGGGCGTGTTGATAGGCTGCTATACGATGGCTTTTTTTCTTTTGCCGTCATGCGGCAGATAATCAATTCATTCTATTTTGAACTTCTTTTATGCTACCGGATGTCTGCACTAGAAATGAATCGCCAAGAATGTAAACACAAATAATTCAATTCCTGCCGAGATCAAAATAACATACGGTGTCCAGAAGCTCATTCCACCGATATGCAGATAGTTAAAATTCGCCAGCTGATAAAGGAAATTGTTCTGCATACCAATTCCGGCAGATGGAAGTATGGTGGAGAACCATGTTGCTCCCATCGCCACATAAGCAAAAAGCGGCATGAAAAGAACCACAATAGAGATCAGTAAAACCGTCAGGGTATCTTTAAACTTCGCAGACAGGAATAGCGTACAGCTAACCGTTGCTAATACGGAGAGCAAGCCTGCTGCGGCAAGAATTATCTGCGACTGTCCCAGATTGATGTTTGGCAGGTTAATGATAGAGTATAGCATCTGGAATGATGTTTTTAAGCAATCCGTACCGAACGCTGCATCTAAAAGAAGCTGCCCACTACGGACAGCCTCTTCTCTATAATAAGATTTTCATTACTGATATATGTCCACCAATCCTGTTTTTAACATTGAATCTGAAAACTCATATGCAGCTCCATCACCGTTAAAATTCAGATACATATTATTCAAGTCATTCTCATTTACGATCCATGCCATATTCACCTGTATACTCTCACCAGGTTTTAATGAAGAAATATAGTTTCCTCCATTTCCATAATCCTCTGATATACTGTTGTATGTCATTTCAGCTGTACGTGCAACACCATCCCATATAACACGATCGTAGTCATCTCCGGACGGTTCTGTCGGATCGTAAATTTGATATGATCCATCTTCATGGTCCATCAACAGCAATGTACCAATATAAAGCATATGGTTAATTTCTTCATCTGACTTATTGGTATAAGTAACTGTCGCATAGACGAGCTTTTGTTTCACACTTTCTGTTTTTACAATCTCATCCACTGAATCAATGCCATTACCGGACTTAATATAAGACAGCGTATTATTTACTAAATTTCCATCAGTTCCAACTGCATCAGTCCATTCTTCCGGCACATTATTCTGACCAAGCAGCTGCAGATTGTCCTCCACCTGAACAGCATCAACACAAACTGAAATTTTATCATTTTCAATATAGTTGCCATCTCTGTCTTCACCAGATGCTGATATATCAAACACTTCACCAATCTGATGCATTAGCAATTTATTATCTGCAATAGAAGTCATCACTGCTTCTCCCGATGATTCTTCAGGGGATACCATTTCGCTCCACGTATACAAACCAGCGGTTTCAATCATTGTATCATTTTCAGTGATTACAAGGTTTTCTACCACTTTAATGGCATCCTCTTTTGAAATATCATCACCGATATAAACAGTAATTACACGATATACATCTGGGCGAAGAAGGTAAATCCTTTGATTAAAAGATCCATCCTCTGCCAGGTCATTATATTTAAGATATACACCTTCATAATTGCCAAAAGTTCGTTCCTCACAGTCAACAACATTCTTATCTTGCATTACTTTGCTCAAATCATCCTCGTCTAAAAGCACAGATGCAAAGCTGAATCCTCCGGTTCGATCATGCTCAGGATATTCCAGATGAAATTCATCAATCCATTCCATTCCTTCTGGAATATATCCTGCTGAGATATCTATATCATGAATTCTTTCAGGAAGATTAATTTTCCCTGTGCTGCCATCCGCCTTAATTCCCGTTACGATACTGTAGGCTCCTTGTTTTTCTAAAAACATATGATATAATTTGGTACCTGCATAGACTATGGTCGATGTAGCCAATACACATACGGCTATTGCTGCAGCCACTCTGGCACCTGTCCATTTTTTCACTCTCCTTGTCTGAATATTAACCACCTTCGTGTCCTGTAGCTGTTTTTTCACTTCGCTTTGGATCATCGTGTGGATGAACTCCGGAGTTTCAGGAATATCTTTTTTCATATCTTCTAACCTCATACTGTCAACTCCTCACTTTCCTGTAAATTACGCTTAAGCTTTCCCCGTGCTCTGGCAAGTCTTTTTTGAACTGCTCCCTCGGTTATCTCAAGAATCTGCGCAATCTCTTTTATGTTGAAATCCTCAATATAGTACAGAATAACTGGCATTCGTAATTCTTCTTTCAAAGAATTTACGGCTCTGTACAAGTCGCTATAGTCAGTTCTCTGATCTGTCTCAATTTCTGTCATTTCACTCATCCCTTCCAAAGAAACAAGTTTACTCGACTTTCTCAAAAGAGTATAACACTCATTGATCAATATACGAATCAACCAAGTCTTGGCATATTTGTCATTTCTCAAAGTTCCAATCTTTGAAAATGCCTTAACAATCGTTTCCTGAATAGCATCCGCACAATCTTGATCGTTAATTAAAATTGTTTTGGCAGTAGAATACAATTGTCTCTCTGAATTGAGAATCAACGTCCCTAATTCTTCTTTGGTCACTTTAACACCACCTTCTTTAGCCGGCCGGCAATTTTCATTTACATAGATTAGACGTACAGTTTTTCAAAATATCCCCAAATAAACTTTATTTTTTTAATAATAGAGGAAATAAATCTTTCCCCTCTGTTGACATTATACACCTGTCTTACTTCTTACCCATATACAATTGTGAAGGCTTTTTCCAACGTCGGTACATTAAAAAACGATAACTATGCCCGGACCTGGTTAATCCGTATCTTAATCAACGAATGTTACAGCCTTGTGCGTAAATCCAGTAAATTTATCCCATTGGAAAATCTAGCTGACAGACAGGAGCCGGAATCATCAACGGTATCCAAACAGATTTTGGTTTTTTGCACAACATCAAAATCAAAGAAAGAGCTTGCAGCATTTTGCGGCTTCAAAGATTTAAGAAACTTCATTTTGAATAAACAAAGGAGCAGGGCATTGGGTAGCATCCCCATTGTCCTGCTTCTTTGTTTATTCTGTATAGATGTTCCCATTCTCATCCGTCCAGGTGCCATCACCATTGTCTGTGTATCCGACCCCATCTGCGTCACAATAGTAATAATCTCCGTTTGTTGTTTCTTTTACAGTAACGGTACCGTTACTGCCCTGGAGTTCATGCTGTTCCAGTTGGTTTCCGGAATAATAATCTTCGTCATTCCAGGTACGATATGAATTGCCATTAGCATCTGCCCAGTTTCCATCTCCCTGATAACTGTATCGGCTCCCATAATCATCAGAATAGGTCCCATCTCCGTTATCGTAAAGAACTCTGGATTCTTCATCTCCTCCACCCGGTGCTACAATTGATGCTACACCGGAGGCAGTACTGAATCCACTGGTATATGGTACGCCTGCTGGCAGACTCTCATAAGATGAAACAGACCCGTTATTGTCAGAGGTAATTCCATCATCGGTCGTTTCACTTACCTGTCCGCTGTTTTCCATGACAGGTTCATCGTTTGTTTCCGCATCTGTTTTTTCCTCTTCGTCTACAGAATCCTCTGTATCTGCAGTCTCTGTCACTTCTCCTTCGTCCTGTGTTTCAGCAGCTTTCTGCATAGTTACCATTTCAGAAAACGGTGCGTAATCCGGTACATTATTTTTCTCTGGATCTGCATTTTTTTCAATACCAGACTTCTCCGTCTCTACTGAAACTGTATCTGTCCCGGCAGAAACATTAAATACCAGATTACCGCCTGCAAACAGCAACGTCACAAGAATTCCCGGAAGAATTCCTCTGCGAAGCTTCCGAATGTTCACCATATACAGAATCCGATCTTTAAACACCATTTCGCTGTCATTAAGACTTGCTGACACATATGGAATCTGACTTTCCATGGCCACTGTCCTGAGAAGCAGCTGTCGATATAATTTATGTTCCTTTTTATTAACTCTGCGAACAACTGCTGCGTCACACAGATTCTCAATATCCTTATCCGCTTCTTTCAGCATGATAAGAAGAAAGGGATTGAACCAGTATATCGATGCACAGATTCGAAGGAGCATCTTATACCAGAGATCCCGATGGCAATAATGTGTAAGTTCATGGTAAAAGATAAGTTTTCTTTCTTCTGCTGAATACCCGGTTGCTGGTAGATACAATTTTGTATGTAAAAGTCCTGCAAGAAGCGGTGTGGTAAGACCTGCGTTTTGCCTGAGTTCCGGTATTCTGCGTACGTGCTTCTTTTGACACGCTGCACGGTACATCTGAATACTCACCGTATCACTTACCTGTAGACTCATCCGTTCCAGATTCCTTATAGAAAAATAATATGCCAGCAATTCTCCTGTCAGTTTAAGTACCGCTACGCTCAGCCAGACGGCAGCAAAAATCACAGCCACAATTCCCATCCATTTATCTGATTCATACCTGACAGTTCTCTTTTGTTCCGGGATTTCTGTCAGATTTTTCATGTCATTGCTCGCAGATGATACGGTTTCTGTTATCTTCTGACTTTCCTCTGGTCTGACTGCGTAATCCGTTATCTTCGGGTTTTGCGTATTCTGTTGACTGCTTCTAAGCACTTTGAAATCCACCAGTGCCAGATTCGCCGGAAGGCGCACCGGAACACAAAGGCTTATCGTAATCAACAGCCAGATAAAGTACTTCCATCTCGCTGATACACGTCCTTTAAACAGAGTCGCAAGCACTTTTACCAGTAAAATTACTACTGCTGCAATAATATTCAGTTTCAGAATGTGCAGAACAAGAACATCCATAATTCGCTATTCCTCCCTGTCCTCCAGGTTCTTAAGAAATTCACTGAGATCCTGGACTTCTTCCGAGCTGATCTTCTTTCCATGATAAAGTGAAGTTACAAACTTTTTTAGTGAATTCCCATAAAGTTTCTCAAGAACACTCTGGCTTTCATGTGCCTGATAATCTGACTGCGAAACCAAGGGTGTATACAGATTCATTTTTCCCTGTTTCGTCACTTCCACGAAATTTTTGTTCTCCAATCTGGTTAGCAATGACAAAATTGTTGTTGATGCAAGCTTTTTCCTTATATTGATCACTTTCTCAATCTCCGGTCTGGTCATTGGCGGAGTATTATTCCAAAGAACGAGCATAATATCCAACTCTGATTCCGGAAGTCTCTGGTAAGTTTTTTTCACTTTTTCATACCTCCTGTTACATATTTTCTACAAATGTAGGAATAATTCTATTTTACCACGGTTCACGGAAATGGCAAGGGCTTTTGCACAATTCGCAAATGTCCTTGCCATTCCTGCAGCTACTGACCACTATCAGTCTATTTCTGTATAACTGTTGCCATTTTCATCACTCCATGTCCCGTCTCCGTTGTCCGTAAATCCTGTACCATTTTCGTCCTGGAAATAATAATCACCATTTGTGGTTTCCGTAACCGTCACAGTATTACCGTTTGCATCCTGAAGATCATGCTGTTCCAACGTATGTCCCAGATGATGAGTGTCATCATTCAGAGCTGAGTAGGTATTTCCATTTTCGTCGGTATAAGTTTCATCCCCATTATCGGTATAGTTCATTCCATCATCTCCACGATATTCACAAGAATAATCTTTGTGAAGAATGTAATTAATCTCAATGGTATTTCCATCACTGTCAACTAATGTCATTGGTGAGGTAGTAAGGATATCTGAATCTCCTCCCGGCTTCTGACTGGCAGTATCTGTAGTTGCCTTATCAGAATCATCAGAAGAATCATCGGTCTGGTTTTCATTCTCCTGTCTAGTAAGTGAAGGATTTCCAGGATAAGAAATATATTCTACAAATTTTCTGACGTCACTGATGTCATCTGCATCTTTTGCATATCCCACTGCCATATACAGGCTGTTTCCCTCTGAATAAATTGTCTGATAGCAGGCATCGTATGTGTCATTGCATTTGGCAATCCCTGTTTTGACATCCTCCAGTGAATATTTATAGATATTTACATAATCATTTCCGTTCGTATAGCTTGCATAGGTACCTTCCGTATCTGCTTTTTCCCATTCAGATCCAGCCGGCGGCTGTGTATAGAAATCGTTATTTCCTGCTGCCATAACCGTTGTAGCTGAAAAAATCCCAAGTGTTGCTACCGTCATAAGTGTCATAAATTTTGTCTTCATCGTGGATTCTCCTAGAATTTTATTTTCTACATCTGTAGAAGTTAATTATATTCTACAACTGTAGAATATAATTGTCAATTCTTTTTTCTATATTTTTTTATCATCTCAGTTTAATTTCTATTTTTCCTTCCACTGGGCTATATAAATCCAGAGGATCTTCATCACTTTCATAAACACGTCCTTCTCCGTAAGCATCTTCTATTCCAGTTTCATATTTTTTATATTTTGTTCTGTTTTTTTCTTCTTTATTTACATACAGGTTAATTATACATTAAATTCTGTATTGCAGTTGTAACAGCAAAAAAGGAAACCAAAACCATTCTGTGAGAATAGTTTTGATTTCCTGTATAAAAAGCGCCATAGGTTTTTTCCAATGCCTATGGCGTGTAAATAATTTTCTACTCTGCGGATACCTTGTTTATGATTGTCTACCATCCGAATGCGTCCCTGATCAAAGCTCCGGTTTCGCCGTCTATATAAAACAATTCCTGTTCTTCTGGTGAATCCTTCCATTGGTAAGGACAGCAAAAACTCCATACAGGCCTGTAAACAATTCCATCTGTGGTTTCATCAATATAATATTTCAGACGAATTTTCGTAACTGGAATCGTGATTGGTTCTGTTTTCTCCGTCGTGTCCTCTTCCGTAAAAAATCCAATTTTTCCTTCTTTTACATATTGTTCCACCGATTTCATAATTTCTTCCATGGGAAGCATAGTAACTGTTTCTTTCTCTTTCACCTGAAGCGGGATTGGTATTTTGAAATAGCAGTCTTCAGGCTTGAGACCAAATCCTGTGCTTCCCTGATAATGATACTGAGAAAGTCCACCTGCCGGTATTCCATTCAACAGAACTTCTATGTCGTAATAATCATATCCTTCCGTCATGTCGCTAATTGGTTTTCTTACAGAAGTTCCAGATAAATCAGCTTTGGAAAACAGTTGATTTATAATATTTAATTTCTCATCTTCCGTATTCTCGCCTAAAAATCCCAGATCTTTTTCACTTAATCCATCACACTCTATCATCCCATCCGAAATAAATAACTGCAGTCCTTTTTCTTTATTTTCCCAGACCGTTTCATCTGTTACAGATTTTTCCCATCCATCTTTCCCGCCAAACCAGGAGCAGATGTCTTTCTCTGATATATTGCATTTTTTCAGAACTCCCTTTGAAACGTCATCAGTATTTCCGGTAATATCAGCTTCTATTGTAAGGGTTCCTGATTTCCCTGGCAGAGAAGCTGTTACATGGTACGAAAGGAAGAAATTTCTAGCTTTTACCAATCGCTCTGCCATTTCCATATCAAGTCTGCTTTGTTCTGGATTACCGAAATGGTGATCATGCGCCAAGCTGATACTGTTGACAATGAAGGACAGGAGCCAACAGCATTACAACTTAGCTCCTGTCCTGTACATCTTGAATATAGAATTAGTAAAAACAAATTATCGGGACATCATACTGAATAAGACTATAAAGCTGTCCGGCATTTTCCGGGGGAAGATTGATGCATCCATGAGAACCACCTGTAAGATATCTGTCACCACCAAAGTACGGCTGCCAGTCTGCATCATGAAATCCAATTCCTCCATTGAATGGCATCCAGTACGTTACCGGCTGTTCATAAGAATAGGTTCCATTTGCTGTCATTTCACCTCGCAGCACAGACGGACTGCTCTTTGAATCCAGTGTGAATATTCCAGGGGGTGTTTTTCTATCCGGATCACCTGGCAGTCCGGATACGATTTCTGATTGAAAAATAATATTTCCATTCTGATAATACCACATATACTGCTCTGTAAGATCTACCTCTATATATGTATCTCCGAGATCATTGATCCCATGTGCATTTGCTCTCATAGAATATACCGGTTCCCTGGTTGTCTGAGTTCCTGACTGAATTTCCTGCATGAGCTGTGCTGCTTCCTTGTCCTGATCAATCTTCCATCCATAAGCTGAGCCATATACATACACAGTCCTTCCGCTTGTGGTCTCAAATTGTCTTTCAGTGCCAACTGTATCATGATCTGCTGCAAGCTGTGCCACATAATCCACTACATGCTGCCTGAAGGCTCCATCATCCGGAAGCAGCTGCCCTTTCTCGTCAAACTGCAGCCAGTTTTTGATGGTATTCCCGTCAAGTGTTACCATTTCATCTCCAAATGTATATGTGATATTTGCTTTTGCCAGGCTATTATACGTATTTACCATATTCTGAAGTTCTGAACTATCTCTCGTCACATCTGCTTCCTTATAAGCCTTTGGATTGCTTCCCAGATCTACATCTGCCGCCTCATTATCAATTGCTCCGCTTATCATCTGATAAGCTTCCCTGGCATTTAATTCACTGCCTTCTGTCTCTGGCACAATAGTAAATTCTGAATTAGAAAAACTTACATACGCATTTTCCGGTGCTATCTGATTCTCTTTTTTGACACAATTTAGTGAACTTACCTGTTCCTCCAGCTTTTCCCGACTGAAAACAGTCTCTTCTTGAACCATATAATTTTTCGTTTCAAAAAAACCTCTGATCCATTCCCATGGTTTCTGAGTCTTCAACAGCTGAAGGATTTCCCCGCTGGATACATATTGATAATCAATGTCTTTACCTGTAATAGTCTGAGGTTCCTGCATCCTTGCACTTACCTGAATAACATAGTTATCCTTTTTCCCTGCAATCTCCTGCTCAACTTCATAAGCTGTCTTATTTGAACTGTCAATTCCATTGATGGTCGTACCCAAAAAGAAGTGATATGAGTAATAATAAGATATACCTGCATACACACAACAGCTCATAACCAAAATCGTCACTATAAGCATTACAACTATTTTCATAATTTTGTTTTTCTTTTTGTCTGAAGATACAGTAGATCTAAATTCAGACTTGTCTATCGGCACATAAGTAATTGTTCCGGGTCTTGCCGATTTTGAAATTCTTATTGATTGCCCCATCACTTCTTTTTGTCTCATATCTTATTCATCTTTCTTTTACATCAACTAGTTTTTTACATTGTCATTGTCAAAATGCAATGTCTTATGGTACTTCGCATTCTCCTCCAGAAGTTTTTTCCATTTTTGTCCATCCTCTTTCGTAGGATTATCAAAATTCTGCTGGCCTTTCAGCTCATCCATATACTGGACATAATCCAGAAAATAAATATCTACCGTAGAAATATCTCTGTCTTGAATTGCGAAGTTATTACAGTTTCCAGTAGACTCATTGTACGGAAGTGTGTTTCCATTGGCATCAAGAGCTACCATAAAGCAATCACTGTTGGAACCTTCCTTATAAAGTTCATTTACCGTCAATTCATATGGAGTACGAATCACCGATTTAAGTCCAATACCTGCATCGTTTGTATCATTGAGTTCCAATACTTCTGTCTGGGAATCATCTACCGTAACCGGGATATCGAAGCTCCAGTCACCTTCATATTTGTAGTAGCCAGCATCCCTTCCATATTTTTTCTCATCCTCTTCTGACCACTGATAGTTTGCTTCCAGTCCTCTTACCTTCGTAATATCCAGATGCAGGTTAAAGGTATCTGGAATATCAATTTCTTTAATGTACTTCTGATATGCTCCACCACGCTCAGATACTTTATTGATAAACTCTTCCAGCAGCGCATAACCTTCATCCGTCTGATCATCTAAGTCCGCCTGAGTTATTCCCATCTCATCCATTACCTGCTGTGTCATTTCATTGTATTTCTCATTATATTCCGTATAATCTTTTGCGGCTTCAGCCAAATCATAACGGAAAATACATGCATAGGTGTTATCATCCAGAAATTTTCCTTCCACTTGACCGTCAATTACCGGGCTAGCCTCTGAATTAAAGTCCACACCCCCTGTAATATCCAGATCAATGACTGGTGTTCCACTTTCCGCCCCAGTTTCTGTTTCTGGGAACGGTTTATCACTTTTAAACTGCATAGTCACATAAATTGCCTGGCTGTTTGCATATACCTCAGAACATGTAATTGTCAGCCCATCTGCTGTCTTAGTGTAAATAGCATCATTATTGGCATGATCTGTCTTGGCTCCGTCTGTTTCACTGCTATCTATCTTCGTTCCACCAACAGCTTCCAAAGTTGTTGCATGATCTGAAAAGTCACCAAAGAAACTCACATTATCCTGTAAAATTTCAAAGAGTCCTCCTACAACCGGGATATTTTTTGCCATTACCGGATTGATTGCACAGAATACAAATCCTACTGCCAGTACCGCTGCCATCCCTCCTGCTATCCTGCCTCCACTTTTCATCCAATGATATGGATCCTTTGATGCTTTTTTCTGTAAAACAGCGTTATTTTCAATCAAACGATATGCCTGATTAATATGTTCATGCACGATTTCCGGCATTTCTATGTCCTTTTGAAGTTTTTTCTGGAAGTCTTTCTCATTATAATTTAAAGTCGTCATTAGGCACGTCCCTCCTTAACCTTATATCCATACATCTCTGCAATCTGTTTTCTGCCACGATAAAGACGAGATTTTACAGTGCTTTCCTTCATATCCAGAATGTCACTGATTTCCCGGATACCAAATCCTTCCATATAGTATAGAAGAACAACCAAGCGGTATTTACTGTCCAATGGCTCTAAGGCCTGGATCCATTCCATTGCTGCATATTTTTCTTCGTGAAAAGGCGTTTCCGGCATCTGATCCGTATAAGTAACCAGCTTTTTCTTCTGTATCATGTCCTTGCACTTATTGATCAGAATTCGGATCATCCATGTCTTGAAATATCTGTTCTGTTTCAGACTTTTTAGATTTTCATAGCAGGAAAGAATCGTATCCTGTATTGCATCCGCAACATCTTCATCATTTTTCAGATATGCCGCTGCAACCTTGTACATACTCTGTACATTCTCATCTATAAGCCGACAAAAAGCATCTTTATCGCCTTTCTTTGCTTTTCGTATCAAAATCTCATTCATTGTCGTCTCCCTTCTCCTATATCAGACCGGTCATCAGGAAATCTTGTATAAAAGCTTTTCTTTATGCGCTTCTACTTATTAGACGTGCAAACTCCCAAAAAAGTTGCACTTTTTTTTAACAATCTCAGAAAATCTCCAAAAGATTAGTTTGAACACTTCCATGCTTTTCATGATTATCAGTCAAGGTGCTATAAAATATTCCAGGTACTAAAAACAGCCGTACCATGTGCTTTTACATGATACGGCTGCCAATGATTCCAGCCCCTCAGGACAGATCAATCAAAAATCATGTCCTCTGTCCCATCAGGTTTTATAAATATTATTTTCAAAATTCCATTACATTCCAGCGTTACTTTCTGCTCATGGGAAGAACAGAGGCGAACCCTGTGTATCCTGCCCTCTCTCCATTCGAAATCAACTGTGATGTCACCCTGTGCCTTCATTCCCCGGACTTTTCCATCCTTCCATTCATCCGGAAGTGCCGGAAGTAACAGGATATACCCTTTCCTGCTCTGGATAAGCATCTCTGCAACCGCAGCTGCAAAGCCAAAATTCCCATCGATCTGAAATGGTGGATGCGCACACAGCATGTTGGGATAAATGCCGCCTCCCACACAGGAGATATTTTCCTCCCTGGTATAACGGAGCTGGTTTTTCAAAAGCCCCAGTGCATGTTCCCCGTCCCGTAAAGAAGAAGAGGAACAGACAATGAAAAGATTTAAAGCTTATATCGAATATGTAATGAACTTTTATGCCAACTATTACAGATTTTACCGGTAAGTGCAAAATATGGTTTCCGGATATAACCCGGAATCTGTATTTGCAGTTTATGCAGACCTTGTAATCAATAATTTCAGTATACGCTAGAATCCGTTTCCTGTACATAAACAGGATGCGTTAATATATAAACAAAATTTTACAGTTGGCAGACTTAGCCAAAAAGAACCGATATCAGTCTTGCAAAGACCTTGTATCGGTTCTTTTTGTATTTTCTCATTATCTAATTATGGGAGAATTTTTCTGTATCACCGAAAAACCTTTATTCCCGCACTTCAAGCCACTGGTCAATGTTTCCAAAATGTACCGCCTGCAGGTTATCTACATCAACCAATTGCGGGAAGCTGTTTCTGATGATCAGGACACCATTTTCCTTATCCTGTTTTTCTCCACCGCCAGCGATGCCTCCCATGGTCCTATCAAGTGTTAAAACCGTTCCATCTTTATAGCGCACCTGGTCAATACTAGTTCTGGCATAAAGATCCATGCCATAGTCCGTACCTGCGTACTCAAATTTGTTTTTTTCATCTTCATACACCTTCATAGCTTCATCATAATCAAGATATAATGACCATAAAAGGGGAGTTACTTCCATTTTTTTTACTGTGATTTCATAACCTCCAAAATCACATTTCCGGTTCACTTCAAGAGTTGTCGGAGGCTTTACTGCACCCATGGTCCATTTAAAATCCCATGTTCCATCTGTAATAACAGTCGTATCATAATCTCCTTCCTCCGTAAGATTCTTTAATGTGATTTCTACTGTTTTATTACTCAGATCATAATCACCGTCATAAGATATATAGGCGTTAAAATATTTAAGATGTGCAGAATTTTGATCTGTTTTAAGCAATACATCCTGTCCTACCCCAGTATTGAAACTTCCAAATCTGTTATCGTCCACTGCATATACTTCTTTTCCATCAATCTTAAAATGTGCCATCTCCTCAAAAGAAGTATGATCAGTCATAGGAATATTGTCGTCTGTTTCCACTTCAAAAAATGCATACAGGAATCCCTGATCCTGAATAGAATCTGTCAGGGTAACAGTCACACCGTTCTGCGTTACAGACTGGTTTATATTCTGAATATAGGTTGATTCCTGCATCGTTTCCTGCTGTTTCTCAGATGGTTCAAGTCTTTTTAACAGATGGTCATTCCATTTAAAGAATTCTTTTGCCGCCACTGTGACTCCCATGCCTGTACAGATCACTGCTGCTGCAATCAGTAATCGGCCACTGATTCTTTTTCTTTTGTATTTTTTATTAACTGCATCTGCCTGCTCAATATGTCTCAGTGTCTCTTCAAATTTCTCATGAAAATCCTGTGGTACTTCCGGTGCTATATTATTCCATTTGTTCTCTAACATGACATTTTCCCCTTTCCTGTTATTCTCTTTGATAGTTTGCTGTTTTTCCCAGACATCGGTCTTTTCTCTTCTTCATCAGATAACTGTGCTTTCAAAAATTCTCTCGCACGGGAAAGTCTGCTTTTAATCGTTCCTTCCGGAATATCCAGAGCCCCACTGATCTCTTTCTGCGAAAATCCTTCTAAATAATACAATGTTACCAAAATCCTCAAATCCTCCGGAAGTTCCATAAGCGCCATATACAGATGACTGTATCTGTCCTCCTCAGTCAGCCTCATATTGTCCATATATTCTTCATACGGAATAACATTTTTTCTTTTCCGAAGAATCCCTTTGCATTCGTTGATCAATATCCTTGTGATCCATGTTCGAAAATACTTTTCTTTCTTTAAAGTTGGAAGCTTCTCATATGCCTTAAGAATTGTTTCCTGCACAGCATCCCCACAATCAGAATCATTCTTCAGGATGGACTTTGATATATGATACAGCATGGCTTCTGCATCCCGAACCTCCTTAATAAATACATCTTTTGTCATAACTTTGTCTTCTCCTTTTGTCCAGCCGGATTACTACACGTGTTTACTTTTTTACTTTTACACTAATTAGATGCACCGGGAGGAGAATTGGTTCTCATAAAATTATCTCCGGATTTTGTAACTTAAAAAATACAATTTACACATATACAATGTATACAATAAAAATACCTGAAGATAATTTAGACTTTTTAGAAAAAAATAGAGAAAAAAAGCCCTGAAAATCTTATAATCACTTCTAAAACGTAGTGTTTATAAGACTCTCAGGGCCTATAAATACTTAAATTTAAATAGAAAATTAATCTTTACAAATTATTTACCCATCTGTTTTGCAACTTCTTCTGCGAAGTTCTCTTCTTTCTTTTCGATACCATCACCTGTCTCGTAACGTACGAAACCTTTGATTGCAATCTTAGCGCCGTTTTCTTTAGCAACCTGCTCTACGTATTTAGCTACAGACTGTTTTCCATCTTCAGCTTTAACGTATGTCTGGTCAAGAAGGCAGATTTCTTTAAGCTCTTTTTTGATACGTCCTGTGATCATTCCTTCGATAACCTTAGCCGGTTTCTGGGATTCTTTCGGATCGTTCTGGATCTGAGCCATAAGGATTTCTTTCTCATGCTCAATGTATTCTGCGCTTACTTCGCTGTCGCTTGTGTACTGTGGTTTCAGAGCTGCAATCTGCATTGCTACGTTCTTAGCCATTTCTTTAACAGCGTCATTAACTACGTCTGTTTCAACATCTACAAGAACACCGATCTTACCGCCCATATGTGTGTAAGAAGCAACGAAACCGTTCTCTTCTGTAACCTGAGCAAATCTTCTGATGTTCATGTTCTCGCCGATAACTGCGATCTGAGCTGCAAGAGCTTCTTTAACAGTCTTAGTTGTGTCAAGTGCCCATGCTTCTGCAAGGAAAGCGTCGATATCTGCTGCTGTTGTGTTCATAGCCTGAGCTGCAACATCTGCTACGTAGTTCTGGAATTTCTCATTCTTAGCTACGAAGTCTGTCTCAGCGTTAACTTCTACAACAACTGCTTTCTTTCCGTCTTCGGAAACTAAAGTTTTGCAAAGACCTTCTGCTGCTACACGGCTTGCTTTCTTCTGTGCTGTAGCAAGACCTTTCTCGCGAAGGAATTCTACTGCTTTATCCATATCACCTTCTGTAGCTGTAAGAGCTTTCTTACAATCCATCATTCCGGCGCCGGTCATTTCTCTTAATTCTTTTACCTGTGCTGCTGTGATAGCCATTTCATTTTCCTCCTGAATAATATTCGTAAATCGCCCGGAGGGGCTTTTCCTTTTCAATGACAGGAAAGCCTGTCAGCTTTCCTGTACTGGTTCAAAAAATTATTCTTCTGTAGCTGCGAACTCTTCAGATTCAGCTTCGATTTCACCGTCTACATCTGTAGTACCCTGTTTTGCTTCGATAACAGCGTCTGCCATTTTGGAAACGATTAATTTTACTGCACGGATAGCGTCATCGTTACCTGGGATTACATAATCCAGTTCTTCTGGATCGCAGTTAGTATCACAGATACCGATAAGCGGGATTCCTAATGTATGAGCTTCCTGTACGCAGATTCTTTCTTTCTTCGGATCTACGATGAAGATTGCATCCGGAAGTCTCTTCATTTCTTTGATACCACCTAAGTTTTTCTGTAACTTAACGAGTTCTTTTTTCAGTTCGATAACTTCTTTTTTAGGAAGAACGTCAAATGTTCCATCAGCTTCCATAGCTTCGATCTGTTTCAGTCTTGCAATACGGCTCTGGATAGTTTTGAAGTTTGTAAGCATACCACCTAACCATCTCTCGTTTACATAGAACTGTCCGCAACGCTCTGCTTCTGTTTTGATAGCATCCTGAGCCTGTTTCTTTGTTCCTACGAATAAGATGCTTCCGCCGTCTGCTACGATATCAGCGATTGCATTGTAAGCATCGTCAACCATACCTACAGACTGCTGTAAGTCGATGATGTAGATACCGTTTCTCTCTGTGTAGATGTATGGAGCCATTTTAGGGTTCCATCTTCTTGTCTGATGTCCGAAATGTACGCCTGCTTCTAAAAGCTGTTTCATTGAAATAACGCTCATGTTTGTTCTCCTTTTTGGTTAATTTCTTCCGCCCGGTTCTTTTTCCTGGGGACCCAGCCTCACACCGCAGGGCACCATCCGCGGGAATCTCCGAACGTGTATATTTTGCACACGCAATAGATGCGCATGACTCGCAACTTCTGTAGTATAGCATACAAAAACCCTCTATGTAAAGAGGGTTTTTTGCAAATTTTCTATTATTTTGCCGCAACACTGTCTTTTAGTTTTTTCTCTTCTTCGACCGTTAACTGGCGGCATTCGCCTATGTCCAAGTCATCCGGCAGGCTCAAAACACCCATGGAAATTCTTTTCAGATAAGTAACTTTCTTTCCCACTGCCTCAGTCATTCGTTTAACCTGATGGAACTTACCCTCTTTGATAGTAAGCTGGATTTCTGAAACCCAGCCGGACGGATATTGTTCCAATTCTGTATCTTCAGCTTTTCTTGTGCTGAGGAGTTCAAGTTTTGCGGGCATAGTTGGATTTTTTTCTCCAATTTCAAGTCCCTGTGCAAATTGCTGTACATCCTCATCTGTCATGCATCCGTCTGTAACAGCATAATAAGTTTTGTCCACGTGTTTCTTCGGAGAAAGAAGTTCATGTGCCAGTGCTCCGTCATCTGTGATCAGAAGCAGACCTTCTGTGTCTTTATCCAGTCTTCCTACCGGGAACAGACCTTTTCTGTCTGACGGAACCAGCTCCATTACTGTTCTGTCACACTTGTCTTCTGTTGCACTGACATAACCTGCGGGTTTATGCAGAAGATAGTAAACAAACTCCGGCGCTTTGGAGACTACCGTTCCATCCAGAATTACTTCGTCTGTTTCACTGACCTTTAGTTCTGGCTTCTTTGCTGTTATACCGTTGACCTGAACTTTTCCCTTTTGAATATATTTTTTTACCTCACTTCTTGTGCCGCTTCCTGCATCTGCAAGGAATTTGTCGAGACGTATCGCTTTCCCCATTCTTTTCTCCTGTCAATCCACATACTATTATTGTTCTATTGTAACTATTCAGCAGTCTGCTATCCCGCGAGGTGTTTTGGCATGAATATGCCAAAATCCCGAGACATACAAGTCAAAATCCCATCGCCGAAGGCGATTTTTAATGGATTTTGACTCGTAACTGTGAAGGTACTGAACAGTTACGTTCTATTTTCACTCTGTCGGCTGTAAAATCTATTTTTAAAGTGAAATCTCTCTTACGTCCGGTTAATACTCATATCATTCTCTTCTTTTCCCGTATGCTGCTCATTTTCTCAAAATGAATAAAGCAATATACTACGCTAAATAGCAGAATCAGATAAATCAGTATCAAAATCTGCATGCCATACTTTGTCGAAAACAGATCCAGTGCATATTCTGTAATCAGCAGCGACCAGATGTTAGCTCCCATATGAAGCAGCATACTACTGTAGATATTCCCGCTCATTTCCAGAATATATGCAAATGCAGTTCCCAGAATACTTGCATAAATTCCCTGCACAATGTTTCCATGATAAATGCCAAATATCAGTCCCGATATCACTGCTGCCACCGGCATTTTAAGCCAGTCACGCAACCGCAGATAGATCAGCCACCTGAAAATCATTTCCTCTGCTGCCGGTGCAACAATTCCCATCCAGAAAATCATCATAAGAAGGGATTTTCCCTCTGTAATCCTGGTCATGCTATCCTGATAAGTTGTGCTGCTGATAAATGACTGCAACATTGCCATAAGAAAGTTTCCATACTGCGCCAGTCCTGCTCCTGCCAGAAGCAAAAGAAGTATCTGCGGCAAAGAAAGCCTGACTTTTTTCTGTACAGGTATCAATCCGCCCGCAATTCTTCTTACCTTATCTCTGTGATAAAAAATCAATGCAGATATCATCGCCAGGATTCCTGTCAGTCCTGTAAGGAAAATTGTATAATTATAATAGGTTTCCGCGGCATTCGCAGATATCCTTGCAAAAACAGCCAGCGCAGTTCCTGCAACGATCTGCGAAATCAGAAAATGAATTCCTACGGGATATCCTGCCCTCCAGATTTTAGAAACAATACTTTGTTTTCGCAGAGGGCTCAGGCGAAAAAATTTACAATTTCTTCCGCAGAATCAACGATTTTCAGAGGTTCTGCATTGGTAAGTTCTTCTTTTGTTCCATATCCGAAAGAAACAGCGATACATTCCAGTCCTGCCTTGCGCGCTCCATATACGTCATGTTCTTTATCACCGATCATGATTACCTGTTCTCTGTGTTTGTCCATATTAAGGCGGCAAAGAACATCCTCAATGACTTCTGTTTTATTAGTTCTGCGACCATCCATCTCACTTCCGCCAATTTCTGTGAAATACTGGGTAAGCCCGAAATGATCCAGAATCTGTCTTACATATAGTTCCGGCTTAGAAGAGGCAACTGCAAGAATATATCCCTTTTTCTTTAACTGTGCCAGCATATCTTCGATTCCAGGATATACGGCATTCTCGAAGATTCCTGTTACGGAGTAGCGTTCCCTGTAAATTTCTACTGCTTTCTTTGCAGTCTCCTCATCAACCTGCGCATATTTCATAAACATCTCCGTAAGCGGTGGCCCTACAAAAACTTTCAACTTCTCAAGATCAGCTTCCGGTTTTCCGATTCTCTCCAGCGCATACTGGACAGATTTGGTAATACCCTCTCCGGATTCTGTCAATGTTCCATCTAAATCAAACAAAATAACTTTGTACATGTTTTCCTCCTGTTTCAGTAAATATCGATATAATATGGTAGATTATATCATTGTTTTTCTGACACGTCTATGAGGAAAAAATTCAGGAATTCATTTTTATCAGTCTCCCTCCCTGAGAAATAACAAGTAATTCTATTTTGTTTATCTTAGCATCTTTCTTTATATCCAGGATGATTTTATCCTCTTCCCAATACCAGGGACACTCCATTCCATTAAATCGAACGGAAAGAATCTGAACAGAACCCTGAGATACTATCTTGATTTGCGGAGTATGGGAATTGTCTGGGGTTTGTATACATTGAAATTCTACAGGTTCATTTTTTGTATGTGCATATTTACCTGTATACACCTGAACATCTTCATTTTTAGAATTTTTAAAGTCACCTGCGTTCTTGCTTTCCTTCTTTGTGCTATTTTGTGTTCTCTTATTTTTCTTTACTGATTTAGGTGTCGGTATACGGGTTGGTTTTGGCGTTTTTGTTGGCTTCTGGTGTTTGGCAGGCTTGGGCGTCGGTATCGGTGTTGATGTTGACGTTGGCGAGATTTCTTCTGGTCTTTTAACAGTAAGTCCGTTATCTGTCTGAGATATGTTTTGTGTATTGTTTTGTGTATTGTTATCTATTTGATATTGACTATTCCACTGTGAATTATCGCCTTGGATACTATTGTTACCTTGAAAATTATTATTCTGCTGAGAGTTGTTATCCCATTGAGTATTGCCATTCCCTCCAATATTATTCTGCTGCGGGTTGTTGTCCCATGGCTGTGTACTGTCCTGCATATTATCCTGTGTTCCGTTTCCTGTACCATTATTATACTGATATTCATTATCCTGTACATGGCTATTCTGAGTTGTATTTTCTGTTGTGCTGCTATCCGTCTGCCAGCTGTTTTCCCACGTATTCTCCCAGCTGCTCTGATTCCACCACTGTTCTTCCTGCCATTGCCAGCTACTGTTTTCTCCATTTCCCACATCAATGTCAAATCCTCCCATCTGCATAGCAGAGATTGTTGCATTCAGGCACAAACACAAAAATACTGATACTATCATTAAAAAATATTTATGATTTTTCTTCACTTCTGATCATCTCCGTTTTCCATAATTCCAGGTTTCTGCTGTCTGTATTATCCAATATTGCTTCTTTTGACTCATATTCTCTCCATAGTGTCTGACTGGCTTTCTGTTGTCCGGTGCGCAGCAGAAACATTCCGTATTCACCGTATCCGGCTCTATAAGCCTCATCATAATGAAGCATCTGTTCATAATATAGCCTGACATCTTCATAACTCTCCTGATATTCACTGTTTGTCGCAAGAAGCTGTAATATTTTTCGGGTTTCTTCTTTCTTAGTATATTTTCCCTGTAATTTTCTTAACCTTCTGTCTGCCTGTTCACATATTTTCTTTTTGACCTTGCTGCTGCCATTTTGAAAATCTTCCTGATAATACAGATCAGTAATTGCCGTCAGTTTTTCATAAAAATCATCTGATTTTGAACCAGACACCAACCTCGAGCCAAATAAAAGAAATATCATGATCATGGCAAATGCAATACTGCTTCCTGACAAGGCCAGAATATTTTTTATCTTGCTCTGACTTTGTCTCTTTTGAATTCTGCTTAATTTCTTCTGTACAGTCTCCATATTCTGAAAACGCATTTCCGGCTTTTTCTGACAACATCGAAAAATAAGACAGAACAGTGACATATTTTGTATAAACAGCAAAAAATCAGATTTTTGACACAGGGCAGATAGTGTTTTTCCAAATGTATAGATATCCGTTGCCGCATTGATCCTGCCTTCATACTGTTCCGGCGCTGCAAATCCATTTGTGCCTGTACATACTTTATGCTGATATTTATAGCCATTCACCGCGCCACCCAGATCGATCAGATACAATCTGCCGTTTTCACCAAGCATCAGATTATCAGGTTTCAGATCACCATAGTATACCGGTGGTTTTTGGTTATGAAAATATACAAATATTTCTGTAATCTCTATTCCATATTTGATAATCTCTTTTATGGAAAATCGTTCCCCGCTTCGTATATATTCACCCAGAGATTTTCCTTTTACATATTCCATAACAAGATAACATTTCTGATCATCTTCTATATAATCTACCATCTTTGGAAGAGATGGATGAGACAACTTCAAAAGCATTCTGGCTTCATTTCTGCCGGAAACAGGGATTTCTTTTACCGCCCACAATACTCCCAGTTCCAGGTCTCTGGCAAGATAGACTTTCCCACCACCGCCTTTTCCAAGAGGCTCCAGAATACAATAACGCCCTTTTAATACAGTTCCAGATAAATTCACCGGCGCACCTCCTTATTCAGTTATCAAACAGATAAAATCATCCACTTTCGTTGCATGATTCTACAGTCAATCGGATATTCGCAATTGAAGCAGGGAACTTACTTGATTCGGTTAAATTTAAAAATTGGAAAAATACGATGAAAGAACTTCACCGCTAACAGATAAATATAGAATAGCACATCTCGTTCTTTTTGAAAAGCCCTGTTTTTATATTCAGAACATTAATATAAACAGAGGTTACTGTTCACTCCGTTCACAGCAACACGCTTCGCGATGCACAGAATTTATGCTAATCGCATAAATTCGCGCGGTATGTCTCGGGTTTTCTGTGACCTTCGCTCACACAAAACACCTCGCGGGATATTACCAGTGAACAGTAACAAACAGAGGACAGTACAATATTTGTATACTGTCCTCTAATGTTTCGGTTTTTAAAGCAGATTCGAATATCTGCTTAATTTTAATCGACTGATATCTCTTTACATTCTGTCCGGTGCAGAGAATCCAAGAAGATCGATGCATGTTTCCAGAACTTTCTTTGTGAGTTTCAGCAGCTGAATGAAAGAAGCTTTCTGTGCTTCGTTTTCTTCACTGAGAATCTTTGTCTCGTGGTAGAAGCTGTTAAATGCATTGGATACTTCGTAAATATATGCACAGATCTTATGTGGTGCTTTTTCTTCGAAAGCATTCTCTACAATTGCGCCGAATCCTGTCAGCTGAAGCATCAGATTCTTCTGGCTGTCGTTTACAGGGTCAAGGATTGCACCTGCATCAAGGTCACCGCCTTCTTCTGTAAAACGGTTCAGGATAGATTTGATACGAACGATCGTATAAAGAATATACGGACCTGTATTTCCTTCAAATGAAGTAAATCTGTCAATATCAAAAATGTAATCCTTGGTAGCCTGGTTGGAAAGATCACCATATTTAATCGCAGAAAGTCCTACGATCTCAGCAGTCTCTCTTGCATCTTTATCCTTTACGCTGCGGTTTTCAACGATCTTGGTAAACATCTCTTCATTGATGTCTTTGATAAGAGTTTCCAGACGCATAACGCCGCCCTCTCTTGTCTTAAACGGTTTGCCGTCTTTGCCATTCATTGTTCCAAATCCAAGGAAAGAAAGCTTTGTATCATCATTTACAAGACCTGTCTTTCTTGCGCAACGGAATACCTGAATGAAATGAAGTTCCTGACGTTTATCAACTACATATAAAATCTCATCCGGGTTGAACAGTTTCATACGCTCAACGATCGTTGCAAGGTCTGTAGTTGTATAAAGAGAAGCACCGTCTGATTTTAAAAGCATACATGGCGGAATCTCTTTTGTATCGTTTTCTTCTTTTACATCTACTACAAGAGCACCCTGATCTACATAGGCAAATCCTTTTTCTTTCATCTCTTCAACCATTCCAGGAATATATGGCTGGGCATCAGATTCTTTTTTCCAGAGGTCGAAAGAAACATTTAACTTGTCATAGTTGCGTTTCAGGTCTGTAACAGATACATTCATGATATGATTCCAGAGAGCCATATATCCCGGTTTGCCCTGCTGAAGAAGATGAGTTGCCTCCAGTGCCTCATTTCTGTATGCCTCGTCCTCTTTGGACTTGCCACTTGCGCAAGGATAAATCTCTTCCAGCTCGCTGATTGTAAATGGTGCTTCTTCCGGATATTCTCCTGTATAAGAATCATCAAAGTAGACAAGCTCTGGTTTTCTGTGTCTCAGTTCTGTGATGATAAGTCCCATCTGCAGACCCCAGTCTCCAAGATGTACATCACCGATCACTTTATGACCTACAAAACGGCCGATTCTTTTAATACTTTCTCCGATGATTGCAGAGCGGAGATGACCTACATGGAGAGGTTTTGCAACGTTTGGTCCGCCGTAATCAATGATAATTGTCTTTGGCTCTTTTGCTGCAGATACGGAAAGTTTCTCATCTGCTGCCATTTCTTTTAAATAGTCTGCAAGAAATTCACCTTTTACTTTCAGGTTGATGAATCCTGGTTTTACAACTTCTGCCATAGAGAAAACCTGGCTGTCTTTTAAATAAGCTACTACATCATCTGCAATCATAAATGGCGCTTTTTTATATGCTTTTGCACCCGCCATGGCACCATTGCACTGAAATTCGCAAAGGTCCGGTCTGTTGGATACGGTTACCTTTCCGTAGGACGGATCGTATCCTGCTTTTTCAAATGCTGCGGAAAGTTCTTCCGCCATCTGTTCCATCAGTTTCTTCATTCTCTAACTCCTCAAATTGTTTTACTTTGTAACTATTCAGCAGTCTGCTATTCTGCAAAAGTGCCAAACAGTTCCTATATTTTTATAATCAGACAGACAAAAGTCCCTGCCTGTATCCGGCATATTCTGATTAATCCACTACCACTTTTCTTGAACATGCAACAGCGATAGCACCATGTCCGATATGGCATGCAACACTTAATGATAACGGATTCTGTACAATCTCAATTCCAGGGAAAGCTTCTGCAATCTCTTTCTTAAATTCCAGAGCTTCTTCTTCGTTTCCTGTATAAGCAGACTGCAGACACATCTCGCCACGTTTCACATATTCAGCGAAGCGGTTCTCCCAGTCATTCTGCATAGCCTTAAGCATGACACGCTTTGCCTGCTTCTTGCCTCTTGTCTTGGAATATGCATCCAATTTCTCTCCCTGAATCTGGAGTACAGGTTTTAAGTTCAGAACTGTTCCGATTGCTGCTGCCGCCGGAGTAATTCTTCCACCTTTTTTAAGATACTTCAATGTTTCCAGAGTAATATAGATACTGGAATCAAATTTCTGCTCTTCAAGAACCTGTTTGATCTGTGCTGCATTTCTGCCTGCATCTCTTAAGGTAAGTGCATCCAATACAGACTGTCTCTGTGTAACAGAAATTCTCTGATTGTCTACCACTTGCACTCTCCCATCATATTCCTGAGCAAGTCCCATAGCTGTATCACAGGATGCACTCAGACCGCTTGACATAGGAATATGCACTACTTCATCATACTCTTCAAGAAGTGTATTCCAAAGCCCGCACACATCTGCCGGTCCCGGCTGGGAAGTGGAAATAGTCTCATCATTCTTAAGTCGCTCATAAAAATCTTCCTGTGAAAGAGTGATTCCTTCAAGATAAAGCTTCTCATTAATATAAAAAGGCATCGGAATCACGCTGACACCAAGTTCTCTTGCCTGATCCTGTGTTATGCCGCTGTTACTGTCTGTGACAATGGCAATTTTTCCCATATTCATATCTCCTTTATTATAATTTCATGATATCAGAGGCAAAAGACCTGAAAGTCATTCTTACTTGCCCGATAAGACCTTTTGACTCTGATATCATTTCATCGTAATCATTCAGTCTTTAGTGTAGCATATTTTTCTTTGTATCTCAATCCAGAATATAAATTTTTCCATTTCTATCTTAAAATCCAGTGTACTGGTCACTTAATATCTGACAAAACTCCATAGAATAATTTTATATCGTCAAGGAGTTCACCTAAAAGAATCCATCAGGAATACCTGTAAATTCACACTGTTCCTGCTCTAACAGCTGATTTAACTTCTCAAAGTTATCTCTCATAAATCCCTTATCATTTTCCCACATAAAGATACTCCCTTCCAGAAAACAGGCTTTTTCACAATCCCGTTTTCTGTGAAGAGAGTATCTTTTTCTCTTATAGCCACACAGATCTTCTCAATCGGATTAAACTTATTCCATTTCTCTTACAATCTTACGAACCTGAAGAACAAATGTCGGAGATACGGACAGTTCATCAATGCCCATCTGTACGAAACGCTCTGTCATACTTGTATCTGCTCCAAGCTCACCGCAGATACCTGCCCAGATACCTTCTTTATGTGCATTGTCGATTACCATCTGGATCATACGGATTACTGCTTCATGATGAGAGTCATAAATATTATCCAGTTTTGCATTCTGACGGTCAATTGCCAGTGTATACTGAGTCAGATCATTTGTACCAATACTAAAGAAGTCAACTTCTTTTGCAAGAAGATCACTAATCATAACGGCTGCCGGTGTCTCAATCATCACACCCTGCTCTACGTCATCCTTAAACGGTACACCCTGCTCTGTCAACTCTTTCTTTACTTCTGCAACAATAGCTTTGATCTGTTTTACTTCTGTCACAGAGATAATCATCGGGTACATAATGGAAATGTTTCCATACATACTTGCTCTGAAGAGCGCACGAAGCTGTGTTTTAAACACTTCCGGTCTGTCGAGACAGATACGAATCGCACGATAGCCCATTGCCGGGTTCTCTTCATGTGCCATATCAAAATAATCAATCTGCTTATCTGCACCGATATCCAAAGTACGGATGATTACTTTCTTGCCGGCCATGTTCTGTGCTACTGCTTTATAAATCTGGAACTGTTCTTCCTCTGTCGGATAGTTTTCCTTCTCCAGATAAATAAATTCACTTCTGAAAAGACCAATACCTTCTGCATCATTAGCCAGAACACTTGCAACATCTCCTGTGCTTCCGATGTTCGCATAAAGATGAATCTTATGTCCGCTCTTTGTCTCGGTTGTTTTACCTTTTAATTCTTTGAGCATTGCTCTCTGATGCAGTTCTTCATCTTTCTGATCCTGATATTTCTTAAGTGTATCTGCATCCGGCTCTACAATAAGAGAACCCGACTTACCATCCACGATTGCCATCTTTCCATCCATGCTGTCATCATATTCAATGTTGATCAGTGCCGGAATATTCATTGTTCTTGCAAGAATCGCTGTATGGGAATTAGAAGAACCTTTTCTTGTAACAAATGCAAGTACTCTGCTCTTATCCATCTGTACTGTCTCACTTGGAGCCAGATCCTCTGCCACGATAATAGATGGTTCTGCTGCATCCATATCCCCATCGTCATGTCCGGATAATACACGTACCAGACGATCTGAGATATCTTTTACGTCAGCAGCTCTTGCCTTCATATAGTCATCATCCATCTGTGCAAACATATCTGCAAAGTTATCACCTGTTGTTGCCACTGCATACTCTGCATTTACATTCTCTGTGCGGATAATATTGTCAATAGAATCAAGATAGTCCTCATCGTCCAGCATCATCTGATGTACTTCAAAAATAGCTGCACCTGACTCTCCAACTTCCTGAAGTGCCTTATCATACAGTTTCTGAAGCTGGGCAACTGCTTTCTCCTTTGCTTCCTGCACGCGGGCGATCTCAGCTTCCGGATCTTCTACCCTTGTACGCTTCACGCTTGTATCTGCCTTCTGCAAAATAGAAATCTTTCCAATTGCGATTCCGGAAAATACGGACTTACCTTCTAATACTCTCATTACTCCAACTCTCCTTATTACAGATTATCTTCCAAAAAGTTCCTCATCACTTCGGCATCTGCCACTTCATTGTCGCCTTCCACCTGCACCATAATCTGGTCGCCTTGCTTTGCCGCAAGATTCATAACACAGAACATGTGCTTCGCATCACCACTCTTTGTGCCTTTAAAAATGGTAATGTCGCTTGTGAGCTTGCCAGCTTCCTGCACAAGAAGCAGACCAGGCCTTGCATGTATTCCAAGTTTATCTTTGATAACATACGTAAATGATACCATCCACAAACCTCCTCCTGTATACATACTTCTTTTTGAGATAACCCATTATAGCACAATCCGTCTCCATACTTCCATCCTTTTTTACTTTTTGTACAAAATTTAAGCACTTTTTTTGACATTTTCACCGTCTTAAGTTCTATCCTATGTCAAAATCTACTAAAACACAGTCTTTCATTATCAGATTTTATACACATGTAAATGAGCACTGAATCTAATCTCTCGTCAGATTCAGTGCCCACTTTTTGTTTTCTTCTTATTTTTCTATTTCTGTTTATTCTTTATTCGCTTCTAAGTGCATCGATTGGATTCAGATTAGCCGCTTTCACAGATGGAAGCAAACCAAATACCACACCGATTACTGTCGAAAACAGTACTGCAATCACAATTGACGGTACACTGATCGCGGTAGGAGATCCGGTTACTTTTCCCACAACTTTCGACAAACCAATACCGGTTACTACACCGATAATACCTCCAATGCTGGTAAGCACTGAAGCTTCCGTCAGAAACTGTCCAAGAATCGTCTTCTTACGGGCTCCGATTGCCTTTTTCAGACCGATCTCCTTGGTACGCTCTGTAACGGAAACCAGCATGATGTTCATAACACCGATACCACCTACAAGCAGGGAGATACTTGCAATCCAGATCAGCTGATTATTTGTACTCTCACTGAGTTTCTGCATGCTCTTAACCTGCTCCATGATATCTTCTGCTTTATATTTCATAGTGGTACTACCGTTTATATTCAACGATGTGATGGAATTATTCAACGCATCTGCCGTAGAATTTCCCACAGAACTCATCGTATCTGTACTGTCCGCTTTTACGATCACATTCTGCGGCACATCAAATCTAAAGGATATCGGCCAACAGCTGTCCGGAATCATCACGCTTCCCACAATTGACTGGTAATAAGTATAATACTCATCAATACTGTTAATCGTTGGCTGATAATTCTCATCCTGACGAATCACACCAACTATCGTATATGGTTCCTGATTAATCTCTACTGTCTGTCCCACCGGATTCTGTGACGGAAACAGATTCTGTGCTGCATTGTCATCAATCAGGGCAACTTTGTTATAGTTTTTGTAATCATCACTTACAAAGCCTCTGCCTGACTGAATCACATACCCACAGGTAGCCAGATAATTTACATCAATCCCATAAACGCTTCCGCCTTCAAGGCTGTTGTTATTGTTATAAATGGAAGCACTTGTGCTGTTATAATAAAAAGTTGCATTCTCCACATGATCAAGGTCGCGTACTTCTTCTTTGACATCATCTGTCAGAACCGGTGCCTTTGAAGAATTTCCGTATTCTGAATCATACCGATTATCTCCGTCATAAAGATAAATATTTACTGTATTGGATCCGGCACCGATCAGATCCTCTTTAATCTGCTCACTGGTTCCCTTGATCGTAGAAACAATCGCAATGATAGATGCAATACCAATGATGATACCAAGCATTGTCAGGAAGGATCGCATCATATGTGACCATATTCCCTGAAATGCCAGGCGTATATTCTCAAGCATAAAATGTCTCCTTTCTTATCAAGATCCATACATCTGGTCTAAGGTAACTTCTCTTGTTTTTGCTCCCTCTTTGACATCTTTTCCATAAGGGAAAGCAATCAAATCATCTTCACTAAGTCCGCCCTTAACAATTACACTATAACCGCTGTCTACCGTTGCTCCCACAGAAATTTCCTGTTTCTTCAGAATTCCATTGTCATCTTTATAAACATAATTCGTGCTGCTGTCACTTCTGACAAACGCTTTCTGAATGACCATACTGCCCTCGGAAGAAGAAGCTTCGTAGTTAATCGTAACCCAGTCCTGATCCTCAAGCTGAAGCGTCTTATCTGTCACTACCGCGGTAAATGCATAGTAAGAAACGTTAGGATTACTGCTTCCATAGTAGCTGTTACCACTTACAGGATATTCAGAAACATCCATAACTTCTGCTTCAAATGAACCACTTGTATAGCTTGTACAGTTAAGAATTGTTCCCTCTTTGATATCATCCAGCATCAGTTCGTTGACAGAACCTACTACATAAAAACCATCACTGCTCTTTACCTTAAGCAAGGCTTTGCCATCGGTTGTCTCACCGCTGCCGCCATCTCCAACGTATGTAACCGTACCTGACAATTTTGCGCTGATAAGTTTTTTATTCGCCTTCTTTTCAAGCTGGGATATTTTAATATCACTTTCCTGAATATCCAGTTTCAGACTTGAGATCTTTCTCTTCTGATACTTAATCGCATCCTCCCTGGAAACTGGTGGTCCTGTCGGCTCTGCATCATCTCCTCCGTCTGTGTCACCTCCATCATCTGGAAGTATATCATATTTATCTGCATCTGCCAGAGTAAATTCCATCTCCACAAATTCATATACCGGTTTCTCCAGAAGGCTTCCATTTATCAGATAATATCCTGTACAAGAGCTTTTTCGATCCTCATAATCTGATATGGTATCATTCTGGTGAAATTCAAGCTGATACCAGTATCCACCCTGATGCACAACTTTTGTTCCATCAGCGCTGTATCCGGCAAGTTTATTAAAGAATGAACCCATAACTGTTACCTTTTCTTTTGCACTGCTGCACAAATATACATATGGATCATCCTTTGTACCACTTCCTGTAAATGGAATCGAATTCGCATCCAGCTTCTGATAAAATGGCTCATCACCGTCTGTAATATTCGGATCACCTTTCTGATAATAAGGATCAAAATATGTGGTATGGTCATCCAGTGATGGAGTTGGTGTCGGCGATAACTCCGGGGTATCATCTTTTCCCGGATTAAAAGAATCATCACTGCCGTCACCAAAATCGTTTGCAGAAGAATCTGTATACACCGGAGCATTGGCAGTATTGTCGGTTTCAGTTGTATCAGAAGTGTTATCTGCACTCTGATTCTTTTTGTCAGCTGTATTTTCAGTATCTGTTGAAGCAGCACCTGAACTATTGTCTGCTGCTCCACCATCCGTAAATGCAGACAACAGAAGCGGATGTATTGCCGCAGCCAGATAACTGCCTGACATATCTGCGGCTGATGACATGGTATCATCCGGAGTCATATCATCATCGCCTGTACCGGTATCACGGCTTCTCTTCGTAGTACTCAGGTCATCGGCATCTGTACTGGCATCCGACTCTTCTATCGGACCACCGTTTTGGAGGCTGGTAAGTCGGTTTACAGCCTTATTCAAATCCTGTTCCTGTTTCTGCTTTTTCAGTTTTGCTATATTTAATTCCATCTCCACCAAAGTGGTGTCAAATGAAATCAACGGATCACCTTTATTTACAGTATCACCTTTTGTTACATAAATCTGATCTATGATCAGATCTTTATCTCCATTTACTGTCTGCGTCGCACTGGATGTCACCGTTCCGTCAAGTGTGGTGGTCGGAGTATAGAATTCCTGTAATAATCCACTGACAGGTGTGACATTTACCGTCTTCTGGCTGCTTTTTCGCAGCTGCATCAGACCGGCGGAGATTCCACATCCGGCAACTGCCACCACCAACACTCCGGCGAGGATTTTCTTTACTTTACCCATGAAGATCACCTCTTTTCCTGAAGGATTCCATCTTTGATCGTAACCACTCTCTTTGCATGTGCTGCGATATCTGCATCATGAGTGATCATTAATACGGATACACCTTCATCGTTCAGTTTCTGGAAAAGTTCCATAACCTGTGCCCCGGACTTACTGTCAAGAGCACCTGTTGGCTCATCTGCCAGAAGAAGCTTTGGGTTATTGACAATAGCTCTCGCAATGGCAACTCGCTGCATCTGACCACCAGATAACTGATTGGGTTTAAAATCAACTCGGTCTGACAAGCCCACTCTGTCAAGAGCTCTCAGAGCTCTTTCCCTTCTTTCTTTCTTTGGCACCTTCGCATAATTTAACGGCATTTCCACATTTGCCAATGCACTCTGTTTCGGAAGCAGATGAAAACTCTGAAATACAAATCCTATTTTATTGAGCCGGATATCTGACATTGCGTTCTCCGAACATGCTTTAATATCCTGACCATCCAGAAAGAAAGTCCCCTCTGTCTGTTTATCCAGGCATCCGATAATATTCATCAATGTAGTTTTTCCGGAACCGGAAGGACCCATGATTGCTACATATTCTCCTTCTTCCATAGAAAAATTTACGTCTTTTAATACCGGGACTTTCATTTTACCCTGCAGATATTCTTTATAAATACCTTTTAATTCCAGTATCATTCAATCCCCTCCACATCTCCGTCTGCGCTCATACCCGGTGCCTCATCGATTGGTACAAGTTCTTCATTCGGATCAATTACATCATCTGTATCAGAACTATTGTCTGTTGTGTCTGTTGAGCTTTCATCCATATCCGGCTCTGTAAAATCATCCGCAGATGATTCCATATCTGTCATATCACTGACAGATCCATCCGCTCCATAGGAATCATCATCCATATCTGTAATTCCGTCAGCACCACCGCTCATTGTCTGTGCCAGATCTCCAACTTCTGTTTTCTCCCCTTCTTCCAAAGCTTCTGTCGGGAATGCAATCGCGTCTTTCTTTGTCAGACCATCAACAATTTCATATTCGCCCAGATCATCATCATGCTTTCCTAAAGTTACATAACGCTTCTCCAGTCTGTTCTTGTCATTGGCAGCCCATACATACGGCTCATTGGTGTCTGTGTCCAGAATATAATAGTCACTGAGCCACAGTCCATCTTTCTGATCATCCTGCCCGATATCACGCTCTATGTATACATGCTGTCCAAGCATCAGATTCTCTGAAGAATCCAGTTCAACATAAAAAGGATATGAAGTAGATGTCGTCTGATCATCAGAACTTGTGCTCGACATTCCAAAATACATATCATTGCTGCTATCATCTGATGTTCCATTATTAACATCAATAGATCCCATTGTTCCCTTCCACGTCTTACTGCTATCTACTCTGGATCTGATAATTACAGCTTCACCAGGCACAATCGAATCTCTATTCTGTTCATTAACTTTTCCCTTTACCCGATAAGCCCCGGTACTGAGAATTGTAATAAATGCAGAGCTGTCTGAACTGCTGTCACTTGATGAGGTGCTATCCATTGCGCTACTGTCATCCACAGAATCTCCGTCATCACTTGTCATCTTGGAGGTGTCAATTTTCTGAATCACACCATCAATCTCACTTCTGACTTCTGTATTCTGTGTGGCACTCTGAAGCTTATCAATTTCAGACTGTTTACTCTTCTGGCTATATTCATTTTTCTTGAGATTCATTTTATTTGTTTCAATCTCAATCGTGTATGAAAGCTGATCTTCCGCTTTTGCCTTTTTCTTCTCAGCTTCCAAAGTAGAAATCTGTTCTGTCAGGCTGATCTGCTCATTCTTTAATCTATCCAGATCAAGCTGTGCCTGCTTTAAGTCATCCTCGATACTGCTAAGATCATATTCAAAAAGAAGCTGGCCTTTTTTTACCTCTTCACCGGTCTTTACCTGAACCTCTTTTACTTTACGTCCGCTTTCTATCTTAACGTTTACAGTTTCCTGTGGTTCCACTACACCTGCAAAGCGGTTGGTCGCAGCTGTTTCAGCTCCTGTGATCACACTCACTTTAGATACATAAACTACTGTATCCCCGGAGCCACTCTGACCACTTCCATTAAAATGATACCATACGCCACTTCCAATACCACCCGCAGCAATCAGGATTCCCAAAACGATGATAATACGTTTTTTCATAGTTGCCTCCTTGATATTATCGCATTTTTGATGTCGACATCTATTATACACTACTATTTTTTTACTTCGTATTTATATAGTTACGTTTTCCTGTAACTTTCACTTCCCTATCATATCAGATTCTATCTTAAAAAAAAAGCTTTGCATCTAAATGATGTCATTTTTCACAATTTTTTCACGTTTATTTTATGAAATTCGTTCATGTTTTTCGTTTTTTTGACAGTCACCGCAAAATCTGGTAAAATACTCAGAAAGTATTGTGAAAGGAAAGAATACGCATGAACACAAAGAAACGTCTGGCTCCTTTGCTTTATATTTTATTTGTTTTTTTCGCTGTATTTATGAACAGCGGCTGTTCACATAAAAGCGGGTCAAATGTAAAAAATGTTGTCAGAAATGAGTTGGATCAGTTAAAGAATCTTAATTCAGAAACAACTCAAAAATATATACCGTATAAAGAGCTGTTCCCCGATGCTACAGAAAACACTGCATTATCCGATGAAATCAATGAAGTATTTTCTCTCTTTTTCCAGAAATTTGATTACAAAATTCTGGATATCAGCGTCGACACGGCAAATAATTCAGCCACTGCTTCTGTGAAACTTACTACAATCGATGCCAAGCCTCTTGCCAGAGATTTCGCAGCAGAACTGCTTCGGACCGAAATCACAGAAGCTGCACAGGCCCAGACTGGAAATATCAAAGATTCTTCCAAATCACTTGAGGCACATTATCTGATTCTGAATCATCTTTTGGATACGAACAAATATGATTCAACTGAAACAGACTGTTCCATTCAGCTTATTAATACCGGCAGTGATAAAAAAGAAAAATGGGAGATTCAGCGTACAAGTTCCCTTGAAGATGAGCTCGTCGGCGGTCTCATAGCCAATCTGGCTGATCCGGATATTCTTTCACCGGAAGATACCCTGACTGTCTATCTTGACACTCTACAGAAACTGAATCTGAAAGAAATGACATCTTATCTGGGTGTAGTAAATATCATGAATACATCCGATACTGCAAAAAATTCCATTGCCTCAGCACTTGCCGAACAGATTCATAAAAATTTTAATTATGTCATTAAATCCAGCAGTGAAAATGGATACAATGCCACTGTTACAACTGAAATTACAACCTTTGACAGTGATTCGATCCTGGCTGATTATCAGGAAAAGCTTGATAAATATCTGGCTTCTGCTGAAGCAGTTATCGATGGCTCTCAGAAACGATACGAAAAATCTTTCGAAATTCTTCTGAACAGCATCAATGATAATACCGTTACTACCGTCAACGATGTAGATTTTGTTCTAATCAATGATGGGGTATCCTGGAAACTTCAGGATGAGGGAAATACTTTGGGAAATGCTATTTTCGGTACTTTGACAGATTCTCCTCTCGAGACTTCTGATTCTGAGGATGAAAATATTTCTGCCGATACAGATAAGCAGACAGATGATAATACTTCTACTGAAAGCAGTTCCAATTAACGATTAGTCAATCGGATATTCGCAATCCGCTTTCGCTACGTGGCTCTACACCAAATAACTAAAAAGGCCATCATATCACAGAAATATTCCTTTTCTGAATCATTCTATGATATGGTGGTCTTTTTAATCTTTGTCTTATTCTTTTTACATCCCCGTTATAATTTTGATAAACAGTAAAACCAGAACTATCAGAATAATCGGTCTTACGATTTTATTTCCATTTTTCATTACCATTCCAGATCCTACATAATGCCCTGCAATGGAAAAAACAGAAGCTGCAAGTCCAAGATATATGACAATCTTTCCACTAAATAAAAAAACAACTAATGCCATTATATTAGAAGAAAGATTTGCAAGTTTCATAGTTCCGGAAGCTTTCGCTACGGGAAGTTTTGCTACTCCTGTATATAAAATAAGCAGAAACGTACCAGTTCCCGGCCCATAAAAGCCATCGTAGCAGCCAACAGCCAGAGAACACACCGCACACAAAATCCACTGTTTCTTTCTGGAAATCTCTACATTGCTGTTATCATCCAGATTTTTCTTCTTCATTACATAAAACGCAACAATAGGAAGTACCGGAATCAGCATCCATTTTAATATCTTATCACTGGCAAGAAGCGCAATATGAGCGCCTGCAAAAGAACCGACAAGAGCCATGGAAATACATGGCAGTGCAACTCCCCAGTCCACAAATTTATTCTTACATAAACGTGCTGTTGAAATCGCTGTCCCAGTTGCCGAGGATAATTTATTCGTTGCTATCGCATTGTGCATCGGAACCCCTGCAAGCAGATACGCAGGCAGGGAGATCAAACCACCCCCGCCTGCGATAGAATCAACTAATCCTGCAAGGAATACCAACGGGCATACAATCAAAAACGTCTGAATTGTAAGCTCCATCCTTATTCAGTTACTTCCTCCGGTCTTACTTCCAGTTCCAGTTCTTTTAACTGCTCCTCGCTTACGCGGCTCGGAGACTGAGTCATCAGACAGGAAGCATCTTTAACTTTCGGGAATGCGATTACGTCACGGATGCTGTCAACTTTCGCCATAAGCATTACCAGACGGTCAAGTCCGTATGCCAGTCCGGCGTGAGGCGGAACTCCATATTTGAATGCGTCCAGAAGGAATCCGAACTGCTCGTGAGCAGCTTCTTTTGTGAATCCAAGTGCTTCAAACATTCTCTCCTGAATATCATCCTGATGGATTCTGACACTTCCTCCACCAATTTCATTACCGTTTAATACGATATCATATGCTTTTGCACGAACTTTTCCAGGATCTGTATCCAGAAGTGGAAGGTCCTCTTCCATAAGCATGGTAAATGGATGATGCATTGCTGTGAAACGATTCTCTTCTTCACTCCATTCAAGAAGCGGGAACTCTGTTACCCATACGAAACGATACTCATTCTTATCAAGAAGATCCATCTGCTTTGCAAGTTCCAGACGAAGTGCGCCAAGTACATCATAAACCAGTTTCTTCTTATCTGCTGCAAACAGAAGTAAGTCTCCTGCTTTACCATCCATAGCTGTTACCAGAGCATCCATTTCTTCATCTGTCATGAATTTAGCAAAAGAAGATTTTCTTGTGCCATCTTCAGCGATTGCAATGTATGCAAGGCCTTTTGCACCGTAACCTTTAGCAAACTCAACCAGTTTGTCAATTTTCTTACGTGGCATAGCGCCCTGTCCTTCTGCATTGATACCACGAACACTGCCGCCATTTTCCAACGCAGAAGTAAACACGCTGAATCCACAGTTTTTAACTACATCACTTACATCATGAAGTTCCATTCCGAAACGCATATCCGGTTTATCAGAACCAAATCTGTCCATAGCTTCCTGCCATGTGATACGCTGGATTGGAAGTTTTACATCAATATCAAGTACTTCCTTGAACAGATAAGCAAGGAATCTCTCATTTACATCGATTACGTCATCAACATCTACAAAAGAGAGTTCCATATCGATCTGAGTAAATTCCGGCTGTCTGTCCGCACGAAGGTCTTCGTCACGGAAACATCTTGCAATCTGGATATAACGGTCATAACCAGAGCACATCAGAAGCTGTTTGTACAGCTGCGGAGACTGTGGCAGACCATAGAAATGTCCCGGATGAACACGAGACGGTACCAGATAATCTCTTGCACCTTCCGGTGTACTCTTACCAAGCATCGGAGTTTCAATTTCAAGGAATCCTTCTTTTGCGAAGAACTGTCTTGTAAGCATCATGACTTTGCTCTTAAGCATAATGTTCTTCTGAAGGTCAGGTCTTCTTAAGTCAAGATAACGATATTTCAGACGGATTTCATCTTTTGTCTTGCTGTTCTCTTCAATTGGGAACGGAGGTACCTCTGCTTCAGACAGAACACGAAGGGATTTTACGCGAAGCTCAATTTCACCTGTTGCAAGATTCTTATTAACAGCGCCGCCTCTTTCTTCTACCACACCGGTAACAGCGATTACGAATTCACTTCTCAGTTTACCTGCTTTTGCAAAACCTTCTTCATCAATGCTGCCATTTTCAAAAATCAGCTGCATGATACCGGAACGGTCTCTTAAATCTACGAAAATAATTCCGCCTTTATCGCGGGCTTTCTGAACCCATCCCATAAGGACAACTTCTTTGCCGATCATTTCCTTTGTTACTTCTGCACATCGGCATGTTCTGTGCAGTCCCTGCATACTTTCAGCCATGTTTCTTTCCTCTTTTCATGCTTTCTATATTATAAGAATTGTTGTAACTATCCAGCAGTCTGCTATCCCGCAATGTTGCTGAACAGTTACGAATTATTACATTCTGTCTTTAAAGAATTCTACAAACTCTGTATAGCCCTCTGCTGTCATCTGATCTTTCTGGAATTTCTTATTCTTCTTCATAATAGAAATATTGATCTGTGTTCCGACATTACGCTCTTCCTGAGCCTGTTTCAGAATCGTCAGCATCTTGTCTGCCGGCATATTCTTCTCGATAAGATATGCTTTCTTACCATTCTTTGTCGGGATTTCATAATTTCTCTCAAGAAGAAGCATTACGATTCTCTCGAATCCAATTGAAAATCCGCAGGCAGATGTATTGTTTCCTGTAAATTTACCGATCATCTCATCATAGCGTCCACCGCCGCCTACGCTGCCGCCAAACTCATCCATAGAGATTTCAAAAATCGGTCCTGTATAATAAGACATTCCACGTACCAAAGTCGGATCGAAAGACATCTTAAAATCTGCTGTCTTGACAGAATCTACAGTAGAAATGATTGTTTCAAGGTCCTCAGCTACCTTTGAATCCAGAACATCTTTTAATTTCTCTTTACAGTAGCGAACACCTTCGATATCAGAAGTGATTTCTTTGAAAAGTCCAAGATAAGTGTCAATACTTTCTTTGGCAAATCCTTCTTTCTCCAGTTCTTCTGCAACACCTTCAATACCAATCTTATCCATCTTGTCCAAAATGATAAATACTGTGTCAAAGCTCTCCTGCGGGAATCCACTGTACTGGGCCATTGCCTTTAAAATCTTTCTGTCATTGATACGGATGGTAAAGTTGTGGAAATCCAGCTTTCCAAGCAAAGTTGTAGTAGCCAGAACCAGTTCAATCTCAGCCAGGTAAGTAGGCTCCCCCAGAATATCGATATCACACTGCATAAACTGACGGAAACGTCCTCTCTGCGGTCTGTCTGCTCTCCATACATTTCCCATCTGAAGTGCCTTAAACGGAGCCGGAAGCTCGTTTGCATTGTTTGAATAGTATCTGGAAAGCGGTACAGTCAGGTCATAGCGAAGTCCGGAATCAACCAGATCACTCTCTGCCTCAGCTTCTGTAAGTTTTAGTTTTTCTCCACGTTTCAGGATCTTGAAAATCAGTTTTTCATTCTCTCCGCCCTGTTTACTGGAAAGATTCTCAATGTGTTCTACACATGGTGTCTCTATAGATGAAAATCCAAAAGTTCCGTATGTCTCACGAATCATGTTCATCACATAGTTACGAATCTCCATCTCTTTTGGTAAAATGTCTTTCATACCGGTTACCGGTTTCTTCTTTAATGCCATGTTGTCCTCCTCTTTTATCGTATTCAACATTACTGATTCCTTCTTTATCTCCTCAGTAATATATCAGCCCTGTTTCATTTTCGGAAACTCTGTCCGTCTCCATTATGAACCACTCTCTGAAATGCCAGAAAAACCTGCATATCAAAATTCTTGACCTCATCGATCATCAGTTCCATAACCGCAGAAATGTCAAAGGCTTTTCTGTACGGTCTGTCTGAAATCAATGCCGCATATACATCGCAGACTCTGAGAATCCGGGCACCTATCGGAATGTCCTCCCCTGCCTTATTGGCCGGATATCCGCTGCCATCATAATTCTCATGATGGTACAGGATACTCTCCAATACAAAGTCCGAATATCCCTGTCCTTTCAGTTCCTCATATCCCAATGTTGAATGCATACGGACATACTTCAGTTCCTCAATCACAAGAGGATCCTGTTCCTGTCCGTTGATATAACTTGTCAGCTTCAGCTTTCCTATATCATGGAGCATTCCCGCAATCGCAAGTTCATAGCACTGTTCATGCGGCAATCCCATCTCTTCCGCAAGTGCATAAGCAAGATTACTTACCATCATCCCATGATGCAGTTCAGAAGCAAGGTCAAACTCCAGAATCCTCTCCTGCGAACCCACTGCTGTCTTTTGTACTGTATTCAAAGTGTTACCTCCACATCCTACAGCCAGGTAGCTATTGCTGTCCGTTTTCTCTCAATCATCTCATCAATGCGTGAAATATAATTGGAAACATCCTTTACATTCTCCACACGTTCGATCCTTTTGCCATGGTCAAAGACCAGCTTGGAAGAACCACCTGCACCCAGTGCAATGATCGGCTGTTTTTCCTCCATAATCAGTATATTGTAAATTCCAGCTTTGTCAACCTTTGCATAGCCAACATTTTCAAAATTTCCCTTCATATTCTTCTGTCTGTACAGATAATAAGGGCCCATTTCCATCTCATATGCTGTTTTCATCGTGAGATCCATGATCTCCTGATTGTTCTCAAAAGACATTTCCTGATATTTTTCTTTGAAAATATTTAACCGTGCTGCACGCTTAACTGCCAGAGAATGTACCGTCATGCTGTCCGGAGCCAGTTCACGGATCTGTTCAAGAGTACGTTCTACCATATGAATGTCCTCTCCAGGAAGACCTACGATCAGATCCATATTAATGTTATCAAATCCCAGTTCTCTTGCCAGATGAAAGGCTTCCTTTGTCTGGTCTACTGTATGTTTACGCCCGATAATCTCCAAGGTCTCCTGATTCATTGTCTGCGGATTTACAGAAATTCTGGTCACCGGATATTCCCGAATTGCCATCAGTTTCTCTCGTGTGATACTATCTGGTCTGCCGGCTTCTACAGTAAATTCAGCCAGCCCCTCGTAACCAAAAGCTTCTCCAACAGTATCCAGAAGTTTCCGGATCTGATGCGGAAGTAATGTGGTCGGAGTACCACCTCCTATATAAATGGTATCCAGTTTTCTGCCCTTCATCATAAGAGCCGTTTCTCTTACTTCTTTGCAAAGGGCTTCTACGTACTCATCTGATCTTTTCTCCCACACTTTCAGCGGATACGAACTGAAAGAACAATACAGACAGATACTCGGACAGAACGGGATTCCGATATAAAGGCTGTATCCATTCTCATAATCAATATCTTTGAGAATTTCTCTTTCCCTGTTGGCAATCGTAATGGCAAGGGCTGTTTTCTGCGGACTTACCAGATATTTTTCTCTCATCTCCTGTGCAGCTTCTGTGTTCTTCATACCGGATTCGATCATTCCCATTGCCAGTTTAGCCGGACGAATTCCGGTCAGATTTCCCCATGGAAGTGTTCTGCCCGTTAATTTCACCAGAAGCTGGTACAATGCATACTTAATAGAATCCTTATTCTCTTTTCTCAGTGCATGAGGATCTTTCACTGCACTATCCGTGATCACTTCCGCAGAAGCTACACCTTTTATTTCCGTTTCTTTAATTTCCGGATTTTCTTTTCTATCATATTTTATGAAATAATTTTCATTATCCCGTTCCACGCAGAAGCGGAGGTCATACTCTGCTTCATCATCTTCATAAAGAGTATGTATCTCCGCCTCGGGATAAAATGCTTTAATCAATTCATAAACATCATGTTCAAATTCTCTGTTCTCAAACAGAATGCCTATCTTATACAAATGGATTATACCTCTTTTCATAGCCAATGCTTGTAGATACATCATGTCCTGGAAAAACTTCTGTTTCTTCCGGAAGAGAATCTACCAGTTTATGCAGACTCTGCACGATCTGTGCTGTACTTCCTCCCGGAAAATCTGTTCTTCCCACCGAACCATAAAAAACAGTATCGCCACTAAACAATACCGCCTCATCTTTCAGATAATAACAGCAGCTTCCCTTGGTATGTCCCGGTGTATGAATCATCTGAACAGAAAAACCAGCAATCTTAACCACGTCCAGATCTTCAAGAAAAACATCCGGCGCAATGGAACAATCTCTTCCACAATGTGCTGTCATATTAATCTCCGGTTCCCGAAGCATCTCTTCTTCCTGACGACAGGCATAAATCGGAATATTGTATTTCTCTTTCACTGCCTGAGCTGCCATGATATGGTCAAAATGTCCATGTGTAAGCAGAATTGCCACCGGTTTTCCATTCATCTGAGAAACTTTCAGCTCAATCTTCTCCGGACAGTCTGCCGGATCTATAATGATCAGCTCTCCGGTTTCTTTATTTTTAAGGAAATAGCAGTTTGTATATACAGGTCCTAATATACATTTCTGTAACTCTAAGTTCTTCATGTTATCCCTTTCTATCCATCGGTTTTCTGTGATCAGCCGGTCGTTCTCTCAACATCAATGACACTTTCTACCTGACGGATTTTCTCTATCAGAGAACGCAGTTCCTCCTTGCTTCCGATTTCAAAGCTCATGGAAATGGTTGCTTTCTCCTGCTTGCTTGTACGGCTGTTAATACTTCTAAGGTCAATCTTACGTTCTGTAAATATCTTAGAAAGATCAACAAGAAGTCCTGTACGGTTATTCGCATATACCTGAATCTCAGCCATGTATTTCTCTTTTTCCTTATTGTCAGGCTGCTGCCATTCTGCCTCGATCAACCGGCTTCGGTCAAGTTCTGACATATTCAGCACATTGATACAGTCTGTACGGTGAATTGTAATCCCACGTCCTCTTGTGACAAAACCTACGATCTCATCACCCGGAATCGGATTACAACATTTTGAAAAACGAACCGCCACATCATGAATACCTTTTACCACAATACCGCTCTTGCTCTTCGCAATATGAAGCTTCTCCTGTGTTTCCGATGCAGCTTCCAGAACCTGCTCATCTGTCAGAGCCTTCTTATTCTCCTTGTCATAGGCTTCTACCAGCTTATTAAATACCTGGCCTTCTTTTAGTCCGCCATGACCAATCGCAGCAAGTACGGAATCCCAGTCGCGGAATCCATATTTATGCATAACAGCCTCCAGATACTGAGGCTTATTATAATTTACAATCTTAAATCCCTTTGCACGGGCATACTGCGCAAGCATTTCCTTACCCTTAAGGATATTATCTTCTTTTAATTCTTTCTTAAACCACTGGTTAATTTTGTTTTTCGCCTGTGTACTCTTAACCAGTTTCAGCCAGTCACGGCTCGGTCCCTGAGAATTCTGTGAAGTAATGATCTCAATACGGTCACCATTCTTGATCTCGTATTCAATAGGAACAAGCTTTCCGTTTACACGCGCACCTACCATCTTATTTCCAACTGCGCTGTGGACACTGTAAGCAAAGTCAACCGGTGTCGAACCGCTCGGAAGTGTCTTGACATCTCCCTGTGGAGTAAAGCAGTAAACACTGTCTGCAAAAAGGTCAAGGTCATTTTTCAGAAGACTCATAAACTCTTTGTTGTCAGACATATCTCTCTGCCATTCCAAGATCTGACGCAGCCAGTTAAGCTTCTCTTCTTCACTCTTTCCTACAGGTGCTTTGCCGTCAGAAGATTCCTTATATTTCCAGTGTGCCGCGATACCATACTCAGCAGTTCTGTGCATCTCATAAGTACGAATCTGTATCTCAAACGGCTGTCCATTTGGACCAATCAGAGTCGTATGCAGTGACTGATACATATTGGGTTTTGGCATGGCAATATAATCCTTAAATCTTCCCGGAATCGGTTTGTACATCTCATGAATCACGCCAAGGGCAGCATAACAGTCTTTTACTGTATCTACCAGAATACGGACTGCAAACAGATCATAAATCTGGTCGATCGTCTTATCCTGATTTACCATCTTCTTGTAGATGCTGAAGAAATGTTTCACACGTCCGTCTACCTGTGATTTAATACTGGCATCTTCCATGTGTTTCTTGACTTCTTTTACGATTGCACCTACAAACTGTTCCCTCTCACTCTTGCGCAAAGCAATCTTCTCTACCAGATCATAATAAACATCTGGTTTCAGATATTTCAGTGACAAATCGTCCAGTTCTACTTTTATCTTGGAAATACCGAGACGCATGGCAATAGGAGCATAAATATCCATCGTCTCTCTTGCTTTTTCCTGCTGTTTCTCAGGGCGCATATACTGCAGAGTACGCATATTATGAAGGCGGTCAGCAAGTTTGATCAGAATGACTCGGATATCCTTTGCCATAGCAAGGAACATCTTTCTTAGATTCTCTGCCTGAACTTCCACTTTGTCCGCCGAATAAGACAGCTGTCCCAGCTTGGTAACACCATCTACAAGAAGTGCAACTTCTGAACCAAATTCCTTCTCAACTTCTTCATAAGTCATCCAGGTATCCTCGACCGCGTCATGAAGAAGACCTGCCACGATTGTCTCTTTATCCAGCTCCAGATCTGCCAGAATGATTGCCACACACAAAGGATGGATGATATATGGTTCACCGGACTTCCTCTTCTGTCCCTCATGCGCCTCACTCGCAACCTTATATGCTTTCTCTATCATAGAAATGTCTGTGGACGGATGATACTTTAAGACACTGTTTATCAGTTCTTTGTAAAGCACCTCCGGACTTGTAAAATCATGCATGGTTTTTACCGCTGCATCTGCTCTTTTTACAGATTCCAGTTTTTCTTTTTCAACCTGCATCTCATCTTTTTTTGCTTCTGTACCTTTCGTCATCTCTGCCATATGCTCCCACCTGCCTGTCCTGCACGATCAGTCGTGCTTATTTACCGTCATAACAAATCACGGATGCTACATCATATCCTTTCAGTCTTTCACGTCCTTTTAATCCTGCAAGTTCCATCAGAAATACAACTTTGACCACTTCTCCGCCAAGCTGTTCTACAAGTTTAATAGCTGCTTCGATAGTACCGCCGGTTGCGATCAGGTCATCAATGATTACTACTTTCTGACCAGGTTTGATGGAATCTTTGTGCATCTCAATCTCTGCGCTGCCATACTCCAGTTCATAGCTTGCAGATACTGTTTCGCATGGAAGTTTCCCTTTCTTACGAATCGGTACAAATGGTTTATGAAGATTATAAGCAATCGGCACGCCAAAGATAAATCCTCTGGATTCTGTACCCGCGATCACATCTACGTCTAAATCTTTCAGGCAGTCCTGCATAGAATTGATTGCCAGCTGCAGACCATCTGCGTCCTGCAGAACACTTGTAATATCTCTGAAAATAATCCCCGGTTCTGGAAAATCCGGTATACTTCTTACGTATTCTTCAATTTTCTTCATTTTATCTCTCCTCCGGCATATTTAATACAAATCTTCAATAATTTCCCCAATTTTGCTGAAAAAACAGAAGCTTGTTCTATTTAGTCAAGTAATAGATTAACTCATAAATATTTTATAGTATATCACCTTTTTATTTTAGAATCAATCGTTACTCTTATACTTAACAATAATTCTGAATAATGATCTGGAGACTTTCCCGGCCTCTGAACCTGTTAATTTCCGGATAATAAGTAATAGAAATACTGTCCTTTTCTCGTATAAAATTCATAAAATCATCTGCTTCTCCAAAATAAATTCCTTCTATTATGGCGCCCTGAGGGTCAAGAAGTTTTAATTTTACCACATTTTTATTTTTTCCAATAATGTTGCTGTCAAGCACTCTTAATCCTTTTTGCGCAAAAATTGGCTTTACATTTCCCTTTCCAAAAGGTTCTAACAGAGAAATCTGTTCTACCAGTTCTTTTGTAATATAGGAAATCGGCATTGCCACATCAATTACGATCTTAGGCCTTAGATCTTCTTCGGTCAATGTACAATTTTGGTTCAGCTGTTCTCTGAATTTCTCTATATTCTCTTCCTCTATCGAAAGTCCTGCCGCCATCGGATGCCCACCAAACTGAACCATCAGATCTGCACATTTTACCAGTTCATCATACATGGAATAGCTTTCTATGGATCTTCCACTGCCTTTTGCACATTTTTCTCCTCTTGTCAGCACAAATGCGGGTTTGTGATATTTCTCCCTGAGTCTTCCTGCAATAATTCCCGCAAGACTCTCATGGCATTCCGGAAGATACACCACCAGCACCCTGTCATTTTTCAGTTCTGTTGTTTCTATAAGCTGGATTGCTTCTTCCTTTCCTTTTTCAGTAAGTGCTTTTCTACTCTGATTAAGCGCTGTTAAATCCCCCGCAAGTTTTGCTGCTTCTTCTTTTGTCGGTGCATTCAAAAGCGCAAGCGAACGTGCTGCTGTGTCCAGTCTTCCACTGGCATTGATGCAAGGTCCTAACACAAATCCAATGTGATAGGCTGTAATCTTTGAGTCCTCCAGATTATTGGCACGAATCAGTTCCTGCAAACCTTTATTTTTTGTATTTGGGAGGCGTCTGAGGCCTTCTTTTACCAGAATACGGTTTTCTCCCTGAAGATCCATGACATCACCCACTGTTGCAATTGCAACCAGCTCATAGTAATCTTCCAGTTCTTTCTTTTGGATATCAAATCGTTCATAAAGAGCTGTGATGTATTTAAAAGCTACCACTGCACCACATAGATTTTTATTCGGATACAAACAGTCATATTGTTTCGGATTCAGAATTGCATCCGCAGGCGGCAATATTACCCGGCGTTCTCCGTTTTCCTCTCTGTAAGGAATGTCATGATGATCTGTTACGATCACTGTCATGCCTTTTTCTTTTGCCATCTGAATTTCTGCACAAGCAGCAATTCCATTATCACAAGTTACGATAGTGTCAATTTTATCCGACTCGGCTCTGTCTATCAGATGCTCATGGATCCCATATCCGTCTGCGACTCTGTCAGGAATATAAGTATCTACATTTGCTCCGATTCTTGTCAAGCCTTTCAGTAAAATGTATGTAGAAGTTACACCATCAATATCATAGTCTCCGATAATCCGGATTTTCGCCTGCTGCTGTATTTTTTTCTCCAGTATGTCTACTGCTTTTTTCATATCTTTCATTAACCAGGGAGATGGAATCGTATCTATTGTCCCTAACAGATATTCTTTTATTTTCTCTTCCCCGACCACATCTCTGTTTCTGATCAGCCTTGCGATCACCGGATCAATATGAAACTGTCTGCCTATCAGGTTAAAGTCCGCCTTCTTTGCAGCTACTACCCATTTTTCCATGTATTTTCTCCTCATTTATCTATAATAGTTAAACAAAACTAATTTCTTTTGCTTTCTCGTGAATGTCCACGGATTATTACATAATAATACAGTTTTCATCGGCTATGCAATACGTTTATAAAAAATGTCCCGGGGATTATCCCCCGGGACGGTATGTATCTGAACATTTAAATCAGATGAATATTCTATTTCTGTTCAGCATCATCATTTTGCTGATTTTTTGCAGCTTCTTCAGCTGCCAGACGCTCAGCTACTCTTTTTCTGTTTTTCTTCTTAGGCTGAGTCGGATCTTTCTGCGATACGTCACGTGCTTTTTTAGGTTTAGAAGAAGATTTTCCGGATGTGGAAACTGTGGCAATCGCCGGCTGTCCTTTTCCTGCAAATTTCTTTTTCATTACATACCATAATGCACCTGTAATGCATACAGAAGAATATGCACCGACAAGAACACCAACCATCAGAGGTGCTGCGAACTCACGGATAGAAGAAACACCCATGATATAAAGAACAGCTACCATAACGAAAGTTGTAAAGGAAGTATAAATACTTCTTGTAAGTGTCTGAGTGATACTTGCATTTACAATCTCTGCCAGTTTCTCTCTGGAACCGCTGTGCAGATTCTCACGGATACGGTCGAAGATAACGATCGTAGCGTTAATGGAATAACCTACAATCGTAAGCATGCAGGCAATAAATGTATTACCTACGGATACTCTCGCGATTGCATAGAAAGCAAGTACAACTAAAACATCATGCAGAAGTGCAAGTACCGCACTGCTTGCAAAACGGATGTCTTTAAATCTGAACCAGATATAAAGGAGCATACAGATTGTAGCTACGATAACCGCTACAATCGCATCCTGACGCATTTCCTTACTTACTGTAGAAGAAATACTCTCTGTGGAAATTGTGCTCTCATCTACACCAAATTTCTCAACCAGTGCATCTTTAAGCGCCTCACGCTCGCTCTGTTCCAGAGAACGTGTCTTAATTACAACCTGATTTGTTCCTACTACTTTTGTAGGCTGAACGTTCTTATCGCCTGTTACATCTTCAACAACTGGTGTTACCTCAGAGTCAATTGTCTTAATGTCCATGTCCTCATTAAATGTAACAGTTGTAGAAGTACCACCTGAGAACTCAAGGCTGTAATTCAAAGCTTTATTTCCGGCATTTGAATGAATAAACATTGCTACCGGACCGCTAAGAATAAGGATAATGGAAATAATGAAGAATACTTTCTTCTTTCCAAGGAAATCTACTACCTTACGTTCTTTAGCAGCTCCGTAGAATTTCGCATCGCGAACTCCAACTGCATAAAGCGCGTTCACAACCAGACGTGATACAACTAAAGCTGTAAACATAGAGATTACGATACCAAGAGCAAGAGTATAAGCAAAGCCCTTAACTGTACCGGATCCAAGCCACATCAGCACGAATGCAGCAATCAGAGTTGTGATATTTCCATCGAAGATCGCGGAGAAAGCTTTGCTGAAACCGGATTTGATGGAATTTCTTACGGATACACCTGCACCAATCTCCTCACGGATACGTGCATAAATAATAACGTTGGCATCCACCGCCATACCGATACCCAGGATAATACCCGCAATACCCGGAAGAGTAAGTGTGATGTCAAAGGCATTCAGTGTAATCAGCATCAATGATGTATAAAGGATCAGCGCAACACCTGCAACAACACCAGGTACGCGGTATACAATGATCATGAAAATAATAACAATGATAAGGCCGATAGCACCTGCAAGAACACTTGTAGAAATTGCTTCCTCACCAAGCTGTGCAGCTACAACACTGGAACGAAGTTCTTCCAGTTCCAGTCCCAGGGAACCGATACGGATATAAGAAGCAAGGTTCTGTGCTTCTTCCAGATCAGACATACCACTAATCTGTGCTTTTCCACCGGAAATCTCCTCATTTACGTTCGGAGCACTGATGATCTGATTATCGTAAACAATCGCTATCTGCTTGCCTACATTCTCTTTTGTAGCTTCTGCAAACTTTGCCTTACCACTATTGTCTCCGTCAGAAGTAAGTGTAAGACTTACTACATACTCTTTTGCGCTTGTGTTCTGATTCTGAATGGCACCACCCTGTGCATCTGCCACATCAGAGCCCTCCAGAACAACACTTCCGGATTCTTTAATCTCATCCATTGTTCTGGAAAGAACATAGCCGTTCTGTCCTGTAGTAAAGTTCTGGTTTCCGTCAGCATCCTGCTGAGTGATAAAATACAGAGAACCTGGTTTACCCAGATCGTTCAGAATGGTATCTGCATCTGTAACACCAGGAATCTCAACTGTGATACGGTCTGATCCTTCCTGATATACCTGAGCTTCTGTACTGTACTGTTCTACACGCTTCTGGAGCTTGTAGATAGTATCTGACATTTCCTCGCTTGTCGGATTACTTTCCTTGGCCTGGTAGGTAATGCTGACACCACCGGCAAGATCAAGACCTGTGTTGATATGTTTTGCTGCACCGGTTCCGGTAGGACCGATACCTACGGCTGCAGTAAAGCAAAAGAACACAGTCAGGATCAGTGTCAGAAGCAGCACTACGATTCCTTTACTTTTCTTCATAGTTCTTTTCCCTTCTTGATTATTTGTCCGCGGTCATGTGTCCATCTGCATGTACATCCATCAAGCAGATATTCTTTACCTGCTTTCACTACCTGCACATAATCGAAGAAGTGATTCGGTTATGAACAAATATTGATGTACCGGGCCATTTTCTATTATGATAACAGCCGGCAGATCACGCTATCAACCAGCATCCCTGCTGATTAATCACATGCCAGTGCGGCTTTTATCATGATAGCGCACTCCACACGTTTTCTCTGGAGTTCGCATCCGATTTCATAATTACCTTTGATATCTCCCTGGAAATGGAATGCATTTGCCGCACATCCGCCACTGCAGTAGAAACGTGCAAAACAATTCTTGCAATCTTTCTTTGTATAAACGTTGCATCCGCCAAATTCTTTCTGAATCTCTGGTTTTACGATACCCTCGTCTACATTTCCCATCAGATATTTTTCTTCACCAACAAACTGATGACATGGGTAAAGGTCACCCCATGGTGTTACAGCCAGGTATTCTGTTCCTGAACCGCAGCCAGACAGTCTCTTGTAAACGCATGGACCACCTGTCAGATCGATCATAAAGTGGAAGAAATTAAATCCTCTTCCCTCTTTTTCTCTCTTGATCACTTCTTTTGCAAGAGCATCATACTCTTCTATGATCTGCGGAATATCCTCCTCACGGATCGCATATTCCTCTGTATCTGCTGCGACTACCGGCTCTACAGAAATCTGTTTAAATCCCAGATCTGCCAGATGAAGCACATCTTTTGAGAAATCAAGATTATGATGTGTAAATGTACCTCTTACATAATACTTGTCCTGATTTCTGGATTCTGCAAACTTCTGGAATTTCGGCATGATCAGGTCATAGCTTCCGGCACCTTTTCTGAACGGACGCATATAATCATGTACTTCCTTACGTCCATCCACACTCAGTACAACATTTGCCATTTCTTTATTGCAGAATTCCATTACTTCATCATTAAGCAGAACGCCGTTTGTAGTAAGTGTAAAACGGAAGTTCTTATTATGAATCTTCTCCTGCTCTCTGCCGTATTTTACCAGATCTTTTACAACCTGCCAGTTCATCAATGGCTCTCCGCCAAAGAAATCCACTTCCAGGTTTCTTCTGGATCCTGAATTTGCGATCAGGAAATCAAGTGCTTTCTTGCCGACTTCATAAGACATCAGGGCTCTTCTGCCATGATACTCTCCCTCTTCGGCAAAACAATAACGGCAGGCCAGATTGCAGTCATGCGCAATGTGCAGGCACAATGCTTTTACAACGGTCTGCCGGTTATTTGAAAATTCTTCAATTGCATTCTCGTAAACATCTTTTGTAAAAAGCATTCCATCTTCTTTCAGCTTATTACATTCCTTTACAGATGTTTCGATATCTTCTTTCTTATATTTGTTTCCCAGTTTCTCTACAATAGCTTCTGCGTCCAGACCTTCTTCCAGGTAAGGAAGCGCTTCATATGTAACCTCATCTACCAGATGAATACATCCACTGTTGATGTCCAGCACAATATTAAAGCCATTGCTTTTATAACGGTGAATCAGACTCATTTTAACTAAAATCCTTTCTAAGCGTAAGATAAGCAGCGGAGTTTCCACTCCGCTGCTTATCTCATTTCTCCATAGCTGATCTTATTTCTGCTCACAGCTCTGGTTTCCTACTGTACAGGAAGTTTTACATGCGGACTGGCAGGAAGTCTGGCACTCGCCACATCCACCTTTCTTTACTGTGTTCTGTAAATTCTTTGTATTCAGGGTTTTGATATGTTCCATAACTCTATCCTCCTTATGTAATTATATTCTTGGCATAGTATATCATATATTTTTTAATTTTGAAAGCTTTTTTTTACGACAGCATTCCACCAAGTGTTCCACCGCCCGCACACATGAAAAATGTAGTAACCGCATGTGCCAGACTCATGTCCCAATGCCCCTTTACTGTAAAGGAAACTGCCAGCAATAACACATAGTAGGCCAGACCTGTTACAACTCCCCACAGATATTTATCTCTATGTGTAATTTTACCGGCCATAAAGCCTCCCATGAAGCAGGCAAACACATAGACAACGATAATTCCTATGTCCACTGCCGTCTCTCCAAGATCAAAAGTAAACAGTAGAAACGCCAGGAGCAGTAATGCTACCCCAGTTAGTGCATACGCAAATAATAATGATTTTAAAATCGTTCTGACTCTCATATACTTCCCTCCTGTTAAACTATATGGGAGAGAAATATATGTTATTCAAAATTTTATTTTCTGTTTTCTTCTACACTTTTATCTTATTTCTTTTTCTTCTTTACAAACACAACCACTCCGATGATTACTGCCGCAGCCACCACCAGTATTACAAATGGCAGAATTGTTGTTGTATCACCGGTATTTACCGCATTATTATTCTTAGCGGTTTCATTTCCCGAAGAACTGTCTGTCTGTGCGGATAATGAAGAAGTATTATTATTGTCAGAATTAGTATTAATTGACACTGTATTATTTTTACCTGTATCAGAAGACTGTTCCTGCGTATCAGATGAAGCCGGAGTAGGTGTCACTGTCCCGGCACTGTTTGAATCATCTCCGGTATCCGGACCTACCAGCTGTCTGCTTCCGGCAATTCCAAACGGACTGAAAGAATGCGTGCTAAACACCATGATTCCATCTTCCACGCTTGGAATGATTGTCTCAGTTGCACCATTATCCAGAAGATGCTCAATTGTATACTCATATCCAGATTTCACCGGTACAGTTACGCTGACATACTCTCCACTTGGAATTTCATATTCTGTGTCATTCTGAAGATCCCAGAGTTCAAATTCATAAGACTGGAAAATCATCGCATCGGATTCATTTGTGAACTGATAGCTGTCCCCGCTTGATACTCTGAACTGCACATACCAAGGAAGATTAGCGCCACTTACTGTGATACCGTCACAGGTATGGTTAATCTCTGCCCGCTCTTCTTTTTCTTCATCTGACAGGTTATCTTCCACATCTGTCGGACGGTTATCTTTTTCGTCTGGTAATACAGGATTGTCGAAAATGTTATCATCCTTGCTATCTGTGTTGTCTGAATCATTTTTTTTCTCATCAGCAGTATCCTGTGTCGTGTCATCTGCAATTTCTAATTTGCCGGTAACATCTGCGCTGTCTGAACTCTTGTCTGTACTATTTTCTTTGCTGTTTTTATCCTTATCATTCTGTGTGTCGTTTTCTTTTTTACTGTTTTCGTCTTTATTTTCCTTATCCGTGTTATCTTTATTTGCTTCAGCCGAATTCACTTCATCAGATTTACCATCTTTGTTATCGGAAGTATTTTTTTCTTCTTCAGCCGGAGTCTCTGATGGCGTTTCCTGATCCTTAGTATCCTCTGAATCCCCTGGCGCATCTGTGGAACTGCTGTCATCAATGCCATTTACCACTACATTAATATATCCAACAACTGCTCCCGTCTCTGAATCCCATCCTTCTGCATGACTCAGATCCTGTCCCTCTGCTGGTATAAGAAGCACCTCGCAAGCCTGTACTCTCTGTGTCGGAACAAAACTTCCATCTGCCCATTCAAGAGTTCCATGTTCAGTTATCGGAAGTGCTATATTCGCAAGTTCTGTAGGCTGATCAATTGTAATATTATCCGGTATCAGTGCATCAGACACCTTTTCCTGTGATTCAGCCGCACTGACTGGTTCGGTCACAACAGGTACACTTCCTGTGATCAAAGCTGCTGTTAAAGCTGCTGCCGCAAGAATTCCCATTTTTTTCCCTGTTAATTTATTCCTTTTCATTCTATTTATGTTATTAGACATTTCGCACCTCTGTTTTTCATTTATCTTTCTTGTTTATATGTTATATATTAAGCAGATATCTTTAATCCGTATCATCTGCTATCTATAACTGAACCTAAATATGCTGTTCAAATTCAGTTTATTTTCCAATATCTGGCACTACCAGTTCAAAAGCTTTATCGTGCAGGCACGAACAGTTTTTGAACTTTTAATCTTGGTATCATTTATATTTCTTTTTTATACGGCATTATAATTATATAATAATATCGTATATTTGTATATACTATCAAATTTTTATTGTTTTGTAAATATTTTGTAATATTTTTTTTGATTTTAGCCGAATGAATTATAACACAAATCTTACTTTTTCAACACCCCTCATTTAAATTTTTTTTGCATTATTTTTTATAAGTAAGCTTTTTCTTGATTTTTTATAGGAAATCATGTATATTTTGCTTAAATATTTTTTGAGAGAATCTAATCAATTAAGAAAAGAAATCCTTGTCTTTTTGATTTAGTGTACCGACAAGTTGATTCTTGAAACAATCTTGCAGGATAAATTTTCTTATTTCAAGGCGAAGGAGAGAGGCGTAGCGGTGGCTACGGCGATTGACGACAACGCGGAAATAAGAAATTTAGACGTAAGATTGTTCAAGAAATCAACTTGTTAGTACACTAGCCATACTCTCAACTATCATAATCAAAAGGAGTGAAAAAACTTTGGACTCAGGTATTGTTTTTCAGGCAGTGGCAATCATCATACTGATTGCTCTTTCTTCATTTTTTTCTTCTGCCGAAACTGCTATGACAACTGTAAATAAAATCCGGATACAGTCTCTTTCTGAGCAGGGAGATAAGCGGGCTGTTATTCTGGAAAAAGTAATCTCTGACTCGCCTAAAATGCTCAGTGCTGTATTAATAGGAAACAACATTGTAAATATGTCTGTTTCCTCTCTTATGACCACACTCACCATCAAAGTTCTCGGTAATGCATATGTCGGCATCGCAACCGGAATCCTTACTTTACTGATCTTGATTTTCGGTGAGATCACGCCTAAGAACATGGCTACCATCCATGCAGAAAAACTTGCACTTGCATATGCCAGAATTATTTATGGATTTATGTTCATTCTTACCCCGGTTGTGTTTATCGTAACTAAAATAACCTCCGGTGTACTTTTACTGTTCCATATCGATCCGAATGCAAAAGCAAACGCCATGACAGAACATGAGCTGCGTACCCTCGTTAATGTCGGTCAGGAAGAGGGCGTTATTGAAAACGAAGAAAAACAAATGATCTATAATGTATTCGATTTCGGTGACTCTACCGCCAGAGACGTAATGATTCCACGAATTGACATGACCTTTGTGAATGTCGATTCCACTTATGATGAACTTATGGAGATCTTCAGTGAAGATATGCATACCCGTTTTCCGGTTTATGAAGATAACACAGATAACGTAATTGGCATAATCAATATGAAAGATCTTCTTATTTATCCAAAAGATAAACCCTTTTCTATCCGCAATATCCTGCGTGAGCCTTACTTTACTTACGAATATAAGGCTACCGCAGATCTCATGATTGAAATGCGTAAGGCATCTGTCAATCTTGCAATCGTTCTTGATGAATACGGCGCAACTGCCGGGCTCGTCACATTAGAAGACCTGCTTGAAGAAATCGTAGGTGAGATCCGGGATGAATATGACGAGGACGAAGTCGAAGATATAAAGGAAATACAGCCTGACAGAGAATATATAGTCCAAGGCTCTGCTAAACTTGACGATATCAACGAAACTCTGCATATCAATCTGGAATCTGAAGATTACGACTCTATTGGCGGATATATTATAGAACAGCTTGACTGTCTGCCAAAGGAAGGCCAGTCAGTTACACTTGAAAGCGGTATCCGCCTGGTTGTTGACCATCTGGACAAAAATAGAATCGAACTTGTCCACATCTGGCTTCCTGAGCAAAAAACCGAAACAGAAGAACAGAAATAATATCATCTCTCCAGCATCAGTGAAAATTGTTTCACGATTCTGGAGAGTTCTCCTGTAACAACATCAATTCCTTCTTCACTCTCCCGCCAGTTCTCTCTGGCGATTCCATCTGCAACCACAGGTACTACATAAAATTGTGTTTCCGGGTATAAAATCTGATAATACATCAGGCATCTTCTGGAATGATACGATTTGCAGCACAAAATTGCCTTTTTTATTTCCAGTCCCATCTGGTCAGTTATCTGTCTGGAATAAATTGCATTTTCATACGTAAAAGTTGCCTGATCTTCCCTCAGGATTTTTTCCTCCGGAACACCATTTTTTATAAGAACCTCTTTAAGAAATTCCCATTCTGTCTCATATTCTTTATTATAAATATCTGACTTCTCAAGAACTCCCGAAAATTTCCCATTCACTACACTGTATCTTCCACTTGGCAAAATCCATTCAGCCATACCTTCTCTGAAAAGTTGCGCTGCACATTCAGCCATTTGAGGATAACCATTTCCCGGTACAAAAATAATATCTGATTTTTCTGGTGTATTCTCTGCAAAAATGAATTCCTCTGCATTTTTCAAAAATTCCGCATATGCATCCTTCATCGTTTATTAACTCTCCCTCTTTTGTTTTTCACTATTCGCCCTGTTCTCATTAATAGTTACTGTTCATCCCGTTCTCAGTAACACGCTTCGCGGGATAGTGATATATGAACAGTAACCATTAATATATCTTTTATCAATTATTTTCTATAAATTATAGCATATTTCTTCCTTCTGGTATATTGGCAAGTTGGTATACTATACATTTATTTTGTCACAATAATAGTACTGTATCCATCATCTCTAAGTCTCTGTTCCATATTTACCGCATTACCAATCTGCTGATATGCCCCTGTCTGAACCTTATAAAATCCATCTTCATGCAAGATAAATGACGGATATCCCTTTTCCAACAACTGATACAACATTCTGTCTGCATTTTCTCTTTTTCTAAATACTCCCGTCTGTACTCTGTAATAGAGCGGTTCCTGCACTGTCTCTTCATCCAAAGTTCCTAAGATTGCATCTGCGATTCCCTGCGCGATCTCATTGAATTTCTCATCAAACAACTTATTATCTTCATCTGAATTAATAAATCCAGTCTCTATCAAAAGAGCTGGCATCCTGGTCCGACGGAGCACCACCAGTCCTGGCCTTTCCTTTACTCCAATTTCCCGAAAACCTGCTTCCCCTAAAGCTCCCAGAATATTTTCTGCCATCTGATATTTTATCCCACTTTTATCATATATCAGCACTTCTGCCCCATTATACTGATTATCTTTGGGACTACTGTTCCTATGAAATGAAATAAAATAATCTACACCCGCCTGGTTTGCAAGCTGTGCTTTTTCAAAAGGTGTCTGATAAATATCTCCTGTGCGGGTATAAGAAACGTCAATTCCATTATTTTTTAAAATATTCCCCACAGCAAGTGCCAGTTTAAGATTATCATCCTTTTCCTGTCTTCCCTTATATACAGCTCCCGGATCCTGGCCGCCATGCCCCGCATCCAGCATAATCGAATACGCCATAATGATACACTGCCTTTTAATTTTCTTTCTATTTAATATATGAAATAAAAATCTTACTGTTCACTCCGTGCCCAGTAACATGAAAAAGCAATCATACAAACCACCTGGCAACAATCGCTTGACTTTTTAACATTAAAGCGTTATACTTTAAAACGTCGAAGTGATTTTTCGACAAAGTAAGAGATTACTTTTAGTCAGGCGAATATTCACAATCCATTTTTCTATTTGCCTGATTTGGTTAAATCAAAAATATTATTTTTAGGAGGATATATAATATGAAAAGAAAAGCATTAGCAATTACTCTTGCGGCAGTCATGGCTATGGGAACCTGCGCAGTAACAGCAAGTGCCGCTGACGGAGACAAATATACAATCGGTATCTGCCAGCTTGTACAGCATGACGCTCTTGACGCTGCAACACAGGGATTTAAGGATGAAGTAATCAAAGAACTTGGCGAAGATGCCGTTACATTTGACGAACAGAATGCACAGGGCGATTCCAATACTTGTTCTACAATTGTTAATAGCTTTGTTTCCAACAATGTTGACCTGATCCTCGCAAACGCAACTCCAGCTCTTCAGGCTGCAGCAGCCGGAACAAGCGATATTCCGATTCTTGGTACTTCTGTTACAGAATATGGTGTTGCACTCGGACTTGATGATTTCGACGGAACTGTAGGTGGCAATATTTCCGGAACTGCTGACCTTGCACCACTTGATGAACAGGCTGCAATGCTTCAGGAACTTTTCCCTGATGCTAAAAATGTAGGTCTCCTCTACTGCTCCGCAGAAGCAAACTCACAGTATCAGGTAGATACAGTAAAAGCTGCTTTGGAAGAACTGGGATATACATGTGAATATTATGCATTCTCTGATTCCAATGACCTTTCTTCTGTTGCTACAACAGCTGCTGATGCCAGTGATGTAATCTATGTACCGACAGATAACACAGTTGCATCTAACACTGAAATCATCAACAACATCTGCCTTCCGGCAAAGGTTCCGGTAATCACAGGTGAAGAAGGTATCTGCGAAGGATGTGGTGTTGCAACACTTTCCATCAGCTACTATGATCTTGGTGTTACAACCGGTAAAATGGCAGTTAAAATCTTAAAAGACGGGGAAGATATTTCTACAATGCCAATCGAATATGCACCAAACTTCACAAAAGAATACAATAAAGATATCTGTGAAGAACTTGGCATCACAGTTCCTGATGATTATGTAGCAATCGGCGAAGCTGCTGAAGATACAGAAGAAGCATCTGACGATGCAGATGCAGCAGACGAAGCTACTGCTGAAACTGCTGAAGATGATGCAACTGAAGAGGCTGATGAATAATTCTGAACGAAAATTTGTAACTGTTCAGTAACAACACAGTTACGAAAATTTAACTTATATGCGATCAGCGGGAAAGGGTTTTTTACCTCTCTCGCTTTTCGCGTCTCAACAGGAGGAAATTACAAATGCAAATTATGACGTTAATAGCTGCGCTTCCGGGCGCTGTGGCACAAGGTCTGATCTGGGGAATCATGGCAATCGGTGTTTATCTGACATTCCGCATTCTCGATATCGCAGACCTTACTGTAGATGGTACCATGTGTACCGGTGGTGCAGTATGTATAATGATGATGCTTTCCGGACATAATGTCTGGATTTCCATGCTCGCCGCTACTCTCGCAGGAATGCTTGCTGGTCTTGTTACTGGAATTTTCCATACATTTATGGGAATTCCTGCAATCCTTGCCGGAATTTTGACACAGTTATCTTTATACTCTGTCAACCTGAAAATTATGGGAAAAGCAAACCAGGCAATCAATGTTGATAAATACAATCTTCTGGTTTCTCTGCGTCATATTAAAAACACATCCCTTTCCAAAAACACCATCTTTATCGTAGCAATCATGTGTATTGTTCTGATTGCAATTTTATACTGGTTTTTTGGAACAGAACTTGGATGTTCTTTAAGAGCAACCGGATGTAACCCAAATATGTCACGTGCCCAGGGTATCAACACAAACAGGAACAAAGTTCTCGGTCTTATGATCTCCAACGGTCTGGTAGGGCTTTCAAGCGCTCTCCTTGCACAGTATCAGGGTTTTGCAGATATCAACATGGGACGTGGTTCCATCGTTATCGGTCTGGCTGCTGTTATTATCGGTGAGGCAATCTTCGGACGTGTTTTCCGTAACTTTGCACTTCGCCTGACCGCTGTTATCCTTGGCTCCATCCTGTACTATCTGGTACTTCAGGTCGTTATCTGGATGGGTATTGATACGGACCTGCTGAAGATGCTTTCCGCAATCGTTGTTGCCCTCTTCCTTGCGTTCCCATACTGGAAAGGCAAATATTTCAACAAACCGGTAAAAAGGGGAGGTAAATAAAAATGCTTGAATTAAAAAACATCTATAAAACATTTAACCCGGGAACCATCAATGAAAAGCGTGCTTTAAATGGCCTGAATCTTAAACTGAACGAAGGAGACTTTGTCACAGTCATCGGTGGAAACGGTGCCGGTAAATCTACTATGTTAAATGCTGTTGCAGGAACATGGCCGGTTGATGAAGGACAGATCCTTATCGACAATATTGATGTTACCAAACTTTCCGAACACAAGCGTGCCACATACCTTGGACGTGTATTCCAGGATCCGATGACCGGAACTGCTGCCACCATGGGTATTGAAGAAAACCTTGCACTTGCAAAACGTCGTGGAAAATCCCGTCTTCTCCGCTCCGGAATTACAAAAGCAGAACGAGAAGAATACAGAGAACTTCTCAAAATTCTCGGTCTTGGTCTGGAAGACAGACTTACCTCCAAAGTAGGACTCCTCTCCGGTGGACAGAGACAGGCGCTTACCCTTCTTATGGCGACACTCCAGAAACCGAAACTTCTGCTTCTGGATGAGCACACCGCTGCCCTTGATCCGAAAACAGCCGCAAAGGTTCTTGAAATCACAGATATGATCGTAAATCGTGATCACCTTACAACTCTGATGATCACCCACAATATGAAAGATGCCATTGCACATGGCAATCGTCTGATCATGATGATGGAAGGTAAAATCATTCTGGACATTCAGGGTGAAGAAAAGAAAAAACTGACTGTCAAAGACCTTCTGGATCAGTTTGAACGTGCAAGCGGCGAAGAATTCAGTAACGACTCCGCACTGCTTGGATAATTGCCGTTTCCAATTACACATAAGAATTTTACTATGAGAGTATTCTTTTAACGAATACTCTCATATTTTATCTCACACTATTTTATTGCTTCTTATATTATTAACAAGCAACGGCATTACACAATACCAACTAATATTTCAAATGGACACTCCCCTTCCCAACACGCTACTTTATCTTCAACAAAGGTTATATATCTAGTGTACCGACAAGTTGATTTCTCGAACAATCTTGCATCTAAATTTCTTATTTCCGCGTTGTCGTCGGTCGCCGTAGCCACCGCTACGTCCCATTCCTCCGCCTTGCAGCTGAAGAAATCATCCTGCGTCAATATAGCAGAAACTTAATTTTCGCTGTACCAGCATCAATACAACAAAAATCATATCCCATCATTCAAATACTATATTCACTCATCTAAAGATGTTACACAAATAAATTTGTGTGTCTCTCTATTATACTGATAAATTCTGGATGTAAGATAATCTTCCTTAGGTGTGGCTTCTTTAATGGTATCTTCCAAAACATACTGCAGGTCTTCAGGCTCCACAAATTTGTCATTATGAATCATCACCTCGTGTACGCTTGTAAATACCATGTAGAAATCAGAATCCAGCATATACGCAAGCTGCTCTGCCACCCCGGGCAAAAACACTGCAACTGCTCCATTCGTCTTCTTGGTAGTACTTAAACAATTTCCCATCGCATCTCTTTTTAATTCACATTTATCTCCCAGATTCATAAAACTCTCGCCTTCATATTCCGGATTAAAGATCATCTGCTCCCATCTGTAAATTCTCGGTGGGCTCATAAAGTACGTATTGAGTAATGCTTCCTTAAATACCTCATCACTGTCTCTTCCCCATTGTTCCAGCATTCCCAGGCGGATTTTCGTACTGGTTACACATCCCTCATATTCAGTAACTTTCATATAAAGCACAAGCGCAATATCTCCAAGAGTTTTATAAACCGCATCCTGCAAATCTGCTGCATATTTATTGGCATTTAACAGTCTGATAAATAAACGCGGCTTTGTTTTTTCATAATCTTTAATTACTTTTGTTTTCTCATAAATATCAGCCTTTTTAATCCGCTTCAGATCATCTGTAATCTCAGTCATAATCTCCTCAAATGAGCTGCCACTTTGATAAGATTTAAATAATTCCTGTGTATAAAGTCCGCAGACTTCCCATGCATCATCGTGCTCGGCAAACTTCACCAGCAGTCTGTCTCCTACAGGCGCAAATCTCCCGCCTTCTTTCTCAAAAGAAATATTTTCTCTTGGAATTCCTGTGGCCTCATAAATACCAATCTCCAGTTTCTCTACGAATGTTTCATAGTCTTTCTGCATATTCAGTTTCCTTTCTTGCTTTGAAAATAATGCGGGCAGGATGCCCTGATTTGAACGTTGACTTCCCTTTCAGGAAAAAGAAATAAGGGAGCGAAAGCCCCCTTAAGAGTCGCTGTAGACATAGTATAAAATAGTCCCAGCCATTTGTAAAGTAAATTCCATCGACAAAATGTTTTACAGTTTTTTTATATTTTGCAAGTACCTCAAAAAAGCTTCACAGCCCTCCACTACATCTGAATATGTGACATCAAATCCACCTGTATACCATGGGTCTGCGATATCCCGCGGATTATCACTGTAATCCAAAAGAAGCTTGACCTTTCCCTCCGGATCCGCTTTCAGTATTCTCAACATATTCTTCAGATTCCAATGATCCATACCAAGAATATAGTCATACTTATCATAATCCGCTTTTGTCAACTGCACTGCTCTCTTACCTTTGCAACTGATTCCATGCCTAGCAAGCTCCTCCCTCGCAGGAGGATACACCGGATTTCCTATTCCATTCCAGATTTCCTCTGTACTGGTCGCGGCAGATGCAATATAAAATTGATCCGCAAGACCTCGTTTTGATACCATATCTTTGAAAATAAATTCTGCCATTGGTGAACGGCAGATATTGCCGTGGCAAATAAATAATACTTTAATCATCTTTTTATATCTCCATTTAAGTCTTGTATTTCTTCTCAAACGCTTGATATTTCAGGGTTTTCCGACTTTTGAGTTTTCCTTTCTTTTCAAGGTATCTTCTCAAATCTTCTCGTATTTTCTTGTGTTTTTCCCTGCAATCTTGGTAAATCCGTTGGTAAAGCAAGCGTCCTTACCAACGGGCTTTTTTAACTATTCGCTATCCGATATACTTCTTCCTTTGCATCATCAAAATTCACATGGGTGTAAGTGTTCAAGGTTACACTGATGTCTGCGTGACCCATGATATACTGCAAGGTTTTCGGATTCATCCCGGATTTTGCCATATTAGAGCAAAAGGTGTGCCTGCATACATGAGGGGTAACTTTCGGCATCTGGATACGGTAAATCCTGTTGTATTTCTGAATGATATGCTCCATGTACTTCTCCCAGTGAAGGGCAACCATCGGCATATCGTTTTTATCCAAAAATAAAAATCCAGCGTATCCTTCCACCATCGGTTCAACTTTTGGTGTCTTTCGGTTGGCAATAATTCTGCGAAAACACGCTGCGACAGCTTCCGTCATCGGCACATAGCGAATACCTTTGTCAGTTTTTGGTTCTTCAATTACATACTGCATCTGTGCAGTACGCTGTAACTGATGGTCTACCTTAATACGCATTTCTCCAAACTCAATCTCCGAAATCGTCAGCCCACAGAACTCTGAAATACGAAGCCCTGTGTGAAAAAGAATATAGATTGCATCATAGTATCTGCTGAAATGCTTATCCTCCTGAATAAACTTCAGCAAATCTCTCTGCTGCTTTCGGGTAATCGCTTCTCTGGTAACAGAATCATTAACAATGACGGATGCCAGCTCAAATTCAAATGGATTTTTGCGAAGCAGGTCATCATCTACTGCCATCTGAAATGCTGGTCTGAGAACTCCCCGGATCGAATGAATGGAACTGTATCCCCGCCCATCAATTTGTTGGAGCTTAATCAACCATGCCTTTGCGTCTGACAAACGCACCTTATCAATTCGCAGATTCCCAAAACTCTCTTTTTTCGGCATATTGATGACCGTTTTATATCCGGCAACCGTATTGTGACGAACTCCTGTTTTCAATGAAACATACTTTTCTACCAGTTCCAAAACAGTATAGTTGCCACCGTTGGTTACGATACGGTCAAACAAATCCGCTTCAATCTGTTTTTCTTTCTCACGCAGGGAAGGCTCCCGCTTCTTCCCTTTTGGCATTGGGTCATTCTTGTCCAAACGCCAACTGTATACATTTTTCTCTTTTCCGTCCTCATCAATATAGCGGAACCGATACCTCCCATCTTTACGCTGGTACTCGCCCTCTCGCAAAATCCGATTACGGTTATCTCGTCTTTTCTCACTCATCGTGAACTCTCCTTTCAAAAAAGAGAGCCAGACTTGCGCTCTTATCATAGCACAAATCCAGCTCTCCGCATAGTTATATCATGTGAAATCGGTAAATCTGTCAGCTCTGTTTACACAGCAGTAGCCTGATCCAGATACCTCTCAAATTTCTCACGCTTAATGAGGGCACGATTGCCGTTCATCACATAAAAATCCTCATTGGGATGTGTGTCAATAAGCGTTCTCAATTTTCCTTCGCCGATATGATAATATCTGGCTGCTTCCTCAATGGTAAGCGTATATCTACGCCACACCGGAATATCCGAGTAATTTTTTCCTTCAATATTCATCTTATTATTCGCCATAGGCAGTTATCCTCCATGCATGAAAATAGCCAGACAGAGGGTGTCGGCAACGAAGTCCGGCAACGGGCTTCAAAAGACCTTGCAAACAATCTCAATCTGGCGATGATTACTATTTATACTTTTCTTTTATTTTTCTGTTGTTTTGGTTGTTATAAGGGAGAAAAGCCCGGAAATAAGGGGTTTTCCCCGGCAACCGGCTCGGCAACGGGATAGCAACAGGGGGTGCAACGGGCGGTCATTTTCAGAATGGAAGCTCCATCTGTTCTGTGACCTCCACAAAACCATCCATCGTTTTTTCAGACGGGTTGCCGGAGTCCGTTGCCGGGTTTTCACGCTCCCAGCCCTTTTGTCTGCCATATTCGGAAAACATTCTTGGGTTCGGGAAGTACCGCCAGCCGGTAATGCACTGGTTCATAATCTCGTTGATTTCCCGGATTTCCCATTGCTTCGGCTCGTCAAAGGTATGGTTCAAGGCTTCCTTGTAAAGCTGCTTGGAACAGACCATGCTCCCGGTGTACTTATCAAGATACGCCTGTATCATTCCGGCTTTGGTGTCCTCCGGCATAAAATCCCGCTGGTGTTCTTTGAGATACCGTTGCATGGTGGGGCTGAAAGCCAGCTTGAACCTGCCGCTTCGGTAAATCTCCATAGCTTCTGCCCACATCTGCTCGATATAGGCTCTGGAAGCAGCTTCGTCCTCCAAAATGTGAACCTCGGCTTGCTCCGGGTACACCATGACGGGGATAAAGCGGCGGTTGCCGGAACGGTCAAGGGGCAGGAAGTCAAGGGCGTTGGAAGTGCCGCCAAACACGCACTGACGGGGGCGGTCTGCCGGGTGGGTTTCATAGGGTATCTTGTAAACTTCTTTCTGCCGGCTTAAAAATGACTTGATTTCCTCAATGCTCTTGGCGTTGGCGGTTGCCATCATTTCCGACATTTCGATAATCCAGTGACCTTGCAGCTTGCGGTACACATTGTCATCGTCCAGCTTCCGCAAATCATCGGAGAACCACTCGTCCCGGACTGCCAGCAGACGGAAGAAGGTGGACTTGCCAGCCCCCTGACCTCCGACCAGACAGAGCATGATTTCAAACTTACACCCCGGCTGAAAGGCTCGTGAGATTGCACCCAGCAGGAACAGCTTCAACGCTTCATAGGTGTAATCGTCTGCGTCAGCCCCCAGAAAGTGCCGCAGACAGAA
>NZ_QRIL01000016.1:99739-100095 GCF_003471165.1 Ruminococcus sp. AM22-13
TGGTACTTGTTTTCATTCGCCACAATCCCGATGGCGTTATCAATCTTTTTCTCATTGGTAAGCCCGTAGGTTTCTTCCAGATAGAGAAGCAGATATTTCATGTCCGTATCGTTCAGGGCGGTGCTTTCTCTGTGGAAGCCGATGGGCTTTATGATGTCCTTGCGGTCAGTTAGGATGTTGTATGCGATAGCCCCGGAAAGCAGAGGGTCACGCTGGAATACGGTCAGGCAGTTCCGGATGCTCTGACGGACACCGCCTTTCTCGGTGATTTCCAGCCCCGCCTTGATTTCCTCAATGCTCTGGGGCGGTTGCATGGCGTTCATGGTGTTTTTTAGTTCTTGCTGCGTCTGCGGCTG
>NZ_QRIL01000017.1:0-90000 GCF_003471165.1 Ruminococcus sp. AM22-13
AACACCCAAAGATCACAATGTCAACAGTTAATTTCATAATTTGACAATTTTTTTTATTTTCCTCTTTCCCTTTATCCACCTATTCCTTTTCCCTATAAGAAAGCCTATCTATAAATGAACAACTTCCCACCGCCACTTTTCCACTACCAATAACCAGCCAAGCCCGCCAGATCATTCCTGTCGAGCGACATTTGCAGGGACTTTAGAAAAACTTTGCCCCGGGAAATCCGCGTTATGAGCAGATCACTCACTGTCTGAGCGCAGCGAGTTTGAGTTATCTGCGAATGCTTTTAGCGGATTTCCCGTGGCTTAGCTTTTCTTAAGTCCCGAAACCGAGCCGACAGGAATGATCTGGCGGACTTGGCGTCCCTTACAAATTTTTTAGTCCATCTTACCTACTCTTATAGAACCAAGCCACCGCCGCCCACAAATCCTGATTCCTCTGATACATCGGCTGATACTCCTCAATCGGCATCGGACACTCACTCCCCCCATTCTCAATCGTAACCGCCGGAATCCCCAGATTCAGCACAAAATAATCACTACACCCAGCCGCATCCGTAGAATCCTGCACCGTAGAATGCATCTCATACCCCGTCACATCCGACACACACTGTGCCAACTCCTGATCCGCATTCAGCACATCACCCTGACTACCATAATTCCAATAAATCAAATTTCCAAAAGAATGATATGCAATACAACAATCCAAATCATAATTCTCTGCAACGCTCAGCACAGCCTTCGATTCAGCCTCACTCGCCGGAGCCGTCCCCTTATAGCACTCTGTAGAAGGACCAGACGCTCCAATATACGACTCCCATCCTGCATCAAAATTCCGGTTCAGATCAACCCCTTCTGCATTTGCCTTCCAGGTTCTGAAATACTGCTCCATATCCGAACTTCCTTTTCCATTTGCAAGATCCGTCTGATAGCACTGCTCAACCTGTTTTTTCAGATTTTCATCATGAATCCCCTCCACTCCATCCTGACTGATTGTCACCCCATCAGGATTTACCATCGGAATAATATGCAGGCAAACATTCTCAAACACATCTTTCCATGTCTGCCCTGCATAACTTCTTCTCTCAGAATCCCTCAGATAATCTTCAATCTGATTCATTGCCAAAACTGTATTCATATATTCTCTGGCATGCATGGTCGCCTGAATAAGAATATGATGTTCCGCATTTACATCCCCAAGAACTACCTCTGTAATGTCTCTGCCATCCGCAGTTGTTCCCAAAGAATCCACTTGCATCTGCCCCGGATACCGTTCCTCCAACGCATCCAAATCCTGCTGCATTTGTTCATACGAATACTTTAAATTACTTACCTGTACAATTGGAATTTCTGCTTCTGTTGCATATACATTTACCATTCCAACACTTCCACACAACATTCCAACTGCTCCAATTATAATCTTTCTATATAATATCCTTATCATAAAAACACTCTACTCAAACGCAAGATAATCAGCAAGTGAATATCCGTGTTGTCCCATATAATAAATTTCATAAAATCCATTTGACGCTGTACCTACATAGCTTACTGTAGAACCTAATGGTATCTGGCAGATTTCCCCTGAATCCACATCTGGCTGCGGACGTAAAGTAATACTTTCATTACAATTCACCACTCTACATGTAGAATAACTTGAACTGCCAGAAGATGAAGATAAATAACTTGCTAATGAATAACCTCTGTTTCCATTATAAATAATTTCATAAAATCCATTTGATGCTGTTCCTACATAACTTACCGCTGATCCCAATGGTATCTGACAGATTTCTCCTGAATTCACATCTGGCTGCGGACGTAAAGTAATACTTTCATTACAATTTACTACATAATAAGTCTCATAATTTGCTACATTCGTCTGCGCCAGAGCAGCTGCCGCAGTTTCTGCTGGTTTTGTAGAAGACAAATAAGATGCCAGTGCATACCCTGTACTCCCATTATAAATAACTTTATAGAACCCATTCTGTGCTGTCTCAATATAACTTACCGCTGATCCTAATGGTATCTGAAGAATTTCCCCTGAATTCACATCTGGCTGTGGACGTAAAGTAATACTTTGTTTGCAATTTACTACATAGTAAGTTGGATACTGATTCCGCGGCACTGCCTGCTCCACCTTCTGAGGTACCGGAGTTGCTGTTGGTACCGGAGTCGCTGTCAACTCCACTTCTTTTATTGCCTCTGTACCTTTTTCCTTCTCCGTTTTCTCCTTTTTCTCAGTAATTTCTGTAGTTTCTGCCGTTTTTTTATCTCCATTTTCAAAACTTATTGATACTGTACATCCGCTCATAGAAACAGTTAATGCTAATGACAATGTACTAATAAGTATACTTAATTTTTTCTTCTTCATTTTATAAATCTCCTCCTTTGGTAAGAATATATTACCACAACTTCTATCATTTTATCTCATTAAGATAATAAAATAACTGATTTTTTTCGATAACCAACCTCCTCCACGCAAGAGAAACTCCTGTAGATCAGGATTCTTCGCATGCGACAGTTCACCTTAAAATCACAATTCCTCTCCACCCCCAATAACCAGCCAGGCCCGCCAGACAATTCCTGTCGAGCGACATTTGCAGGGGCTTTAGAAAAACTTAGCCTCGGGAAATCCGCGTTATGAGCAGATCACTCACTGTCTGAGCGCAGCGAGTTTGAGTTATCTGCGAATGCTTTTAGCGGATTTTCCGAGGCTTAGCTTTTCTTAAGTCCCGAAACCGAGCCTACAGGAATTGTCTGGTGGGCCTGGCGTACCTTATTCAAAAAAACAGACAACCGATCCCAAAACCGATTGTCTGCCCCAAATAACTCAATCCTTCAATCTGCACACCATATCCCACAGTGCCTTAGCAGAATTAAAATTCTCTGGAATAATATCTGCCGGTGTAATAGTAATGTCATAAGTATCCTGCAATTCACTCACAATAGACAGGATTGCAAAGGAATCAAGAATTCCATCATCAATTAAAGTATCGCAGTTCTCAAAATCTGCATCCGGCTGGATCTCTTCCAGTAATTCAATTAATTCTTCCATTGTTTCATATCTCCTTATTTTTTGTTTTTCGGTATTGCCATGGTCTTTTATTTCTCTGAATTTAAAAGATCTGTATGTACACCATCCCGCACCATGCGCAGTCCTTCTCCCTCTGTCCAGAAATAAATTCTCGGAAGCGGACGGCTAAGGAATAAATAAATCCCCTCCGTAACAGAATAAGCACCTACCCGTTCAAATACCAGTATATCATGAAGTTGTGGTTTGTACAGTGGAAAACGCTTTACAACCACATCACTGACTGTACAAAGTGCTCCACAGAGATTCCAGGCTTCTTCCTCACCTTCTGTCTTCTCATTTCCCTCAACATCAAGCTGTGTACAATATGGCTGTTTCATCGCCATTGCCTGACCATAATAATTCAGATGATTAATACCTCCATCCATAATTACATATGGCTGTTCTTTATTCACCTTCATATCCACAATAGATGTCACATAATATCCGCAGGCTGCTGCCAGAAATCTTCCCATCTCAAGAACAACCTTACCCTTGAAATTAAGACTTTCCAGAAGTACTCTGAACTCACTCAGAACGTTCTCCACATCCTCGCTCTTATCCTTCTTAAAATATGGAACAAAAAATCCCGGACCATACTCAAGCACCTGTGCTTCAAATCCACTTTCAGATTTCAGCTCCCCGATAAATTCATCCAGATGCTCCAGCTCTGTTTTCATCTGACTGAGCTCTTTCTTCTGAGTTCCGGAATAGAACTGAAGACCTTCTATCTCAATCCCCTGATAATCTGTTCTGTCAGAAATAATCTTCCTGATATCAGATTCATCTACACCAAACTGATTTCCGCTTGTCACGCGGATCAGCACCGTAATCTTCATGCCAAGTCTCACTGCAGTATCATTCAGAATCTGTAAATGCTGCAAAGACTCTACAGTATACACGCCCTTTCCGCCATATGTAGAAAGTACATATTCCATATCTTCGGGGTTCTTATACACACCCGAAAGAACAATTCTTTCCATCGGCACACCAACACGCTCACAGATTCTGAATTCACCTGGTGAGCACACTTCAAATGTCGGAACTACATCCATCATTGGTCCTGTAAGAAAAGGATTTGCCTTCATAGCATAACATAACTGTGCGCTCTCTCCAAGACAGCCCTGCACTTTTTTTACAAATTCCTTCATCTTATCCAGATCAAAAACATAAGCTGGAGTTGGAGTATGTTCTTTCTCAATCAGTTCTTTTATAAATCCATAGGAACTCATTTCTTTTCCTCCTGATACATAGCTGTAAGAGCTTTTCTGTCAATCTTTCCATTCTTTGTAAGAGGCATTCTCTCCACCTGGCGGAATACATTCGGAACCATAAAAGCAGGTACATACTGCCCCAATGCTTTTGCCAGCGGTCTTCTCTCGATATCTCCTTCATAAAAAGCTACAATCTTGCTCTTAACTGTATCAAAAATACAGCAGCTTCTCACAATCTCCGGAACCTTATCCATAGCAGCCTCGATTTCTCCAAGCTCAATACGATGTCCCATATGCTTAATCTGGAAATCCTTACGTGTTGCAAAGCACAACTCACCACGTTCATTATAATAAGCAAGATCACCGGTTCTGTACATTGGTTCCAGATATCTGTCATTCAGCGGATTCTGAACAAAGACCTTCGCAGTCTGTTCTCTGTTTTTGTAATATCCCAGTGCAAGTGCACTTCCGGTTACGCAGAGTTCACCATTTTTATTTTTCTCTGTGATCAGCTTGTCTTCTTCATCCAAAAGGAATACTTTTTCATTTGGAAATGCCTTGCCCATAGGAAGTACATCTCCAGGCCGGAACTCCCTGTCTACAATATAATACGTACAGTTACATGTGATCTCAGTTGGTCCATAAATATTTACATACATAACATCCGGCAGATATTTTCTCCAGATATTCAGATGTTTCACAGGCATAGCCTCTCCTGAGAAAAGAATCTTCTTAATCTTATCCGGAACTTTATATTCAAATCCGTTCAGAGTTGAGATAATACACAGCGCAGATACCGCCCACACCAGCGTAGTCACTTCCCTCTCGATCAGATAATCAATCAATTTCATCGGGAAAGAGAATAGCTGCTTCGGAATAATCTGGACAGTTGCTCCTGTCTTCAGTCCGGAATAAATATCCTTAACAGATACATCAAAATCCCAGGGTGCCTGATTTCCCATTACATCTTTATCTGTAATATCAAAAAGCTCTGTAAAACAATCGATAAAATCAAGTACTGAACGATGTCCTACCACAACACCCTTGGGAACTCCTGTTGACCCGGAAGTAAAAATTCCATACAGCGGATCCACATCCAATGCCTGTTCTCTGATCTCATTCAGCACCGCTTCATTCTCCTGCTCAGCTGCAAGATCCGGAGCCATCAGAACCTTTCCTTTGAACTCCAGTTTCTCCAAATCCTTCAGATATTTCTCAGATGTAACGATCACATCACTGTCCAGAATTCCAAGGATCTGCTGAAGTCTGCTCGCCGGCTGTTTGGTATCCATCAGTACATAAAAGCATCCTGCATAAACAGCGCCCATGAAAACCCCGATGGTTTCTACGCTCTTCTCCATAAATACAGGCACCGGATTTCTCGGTGTGAAATGTTTCGCAAGTGCAGTTCCTGTTCTGCGTGCAGTCTGCTTCAGTTCTTTAAATGTGCAGGATGTATGTTCATCTGCAAAAGCTGTCTTATCCGGATATTTTCGTGCGGATTCTTCCAGATATTCCAGAATACTTGTCTTCATATAAATTCCTCCCCTCTGTACTTCACAAAGTTTCTTTGTTATTCACTCCGTTCTCAGCAACAAAGTTTCTTTAAGTTTTCTAATCCAATCAGGGAAGTTCCCCGACATAATTTTTAATTTTTCTGACCTGCACTCTCCAACACCTGCGCCAGGACTTTGGAATACGCTTCTGCTGCATCCCCATTCATATGTCCATCATAATCTGTATAAGCTTTCAGATCATGTGTAAATGCTTTGAAATATTCCGTATTAAAGTTCAGATATTCAACTCCCTGTTCTTCAAAGAACTGTCCAAAATATTTCCATGCAGCATTATAATTATCGCTGTAATCTTTCAGTGTATTGATCGGAATCGGTGTTGTTACCGCAACAAACTCAATATTATTTTCCTTACAAAATGAGATAAGCTTCTTCAGGTATTCCATATTTTCTTCATTCACTTTGCCCTCTTCATAGAGCTTCGGTTCAGACTTCTTAAGCTTCGTCACATCCACCGGATATCTCTCGATAAAACCGCTCTCATGGTATTCCTGAGAATCGCTCTTTAAATGAGCTACATCGTAATCACCTGTCACTTTCTGAGTAAACGTATCCTTTATCTTAGGAAGTTCATAACTCAAAGAATATTCATACCATGGAAAGAGTACAGTACGGAAATTACATTTCGCAATAGAATTCCAGAAATATCCCAGCTTCGCTTTCGAGAATGGAAATTCATGATAGAAAAGCAGGTAGTTGTTTCCCTCTTCCTTCTCTGATACAAAATATCCAGGATCAACTTCATAAATGATTCTCTTCGGATTCTGCTTCTCTTTGATCAGCCTTGTCAGGTAGTACGCATCAATTCCATATTCACCGCCAACGCAAAGATTATGTCCACTGCGTCCGGTAACTTCCTGCATCACCTCCGGATCAATATCCATCTTTCCATGGGAAGTTCCCACGATAATGTCATCAAACTGCTGTGTCACAACTGCATGCACATCATTTCTCATAAATGTACATGGATAAAGTGCCAGGTCAAGTGCTGCCAGAAGAGCCGCACATACGACCAATACCAGGAACGTTTTTAAAACTTTCTTAAAATTGTGCATAAATAAATCCTCTCGCTACTGCTGTTGATCCGAAGAATCCGATGGATGCCAGCAGACAAAAATAAATTGCTACAGTAACCGGCAGGCTAAGTCCTGCAAGTTTTTCTCTTATCTTCATGCCACGTTCCTGAAGGACACTTACGATAAACAGAATCATGCAGCCAACCGCCAGAATTGCCAGTGCATAAGGCGTAAAGGCAGTACCTTCTTTACCAGCCGGAATCAGGAGTAACTGTGACGGAGTAAACTTAGTCACAGAAAGTTTCATCATATGAAACGCCTGTCCCACTGTATCTGCTCTGTCAAAGAACCAGCTGATATTTACAAGAATAAACGTACGGATGATCATGAAAACATGATACCAGTTCTCTTTACCTGTAATATTAAATTTCTTTTTCCAGTTTCTGTAATGCTCTGCCATAAGTCCGCTGAAAGCAATAATGATACCGTTATACATACCGTACACAATGTACTTCCATGCAGCACCATGCCATACACCAACAACGAAGAATACAATCAGGTTTGCAAGACAGATTGGAAGGGTACGTCCCGTTTTTTTGCCAAATACTTTCTTGCCCCATTTTCCGAATTTACTCATCCATCTGGATAAGGTAACCGGATAGAACACATAATCCTTCATCCAGGTGCCAAGTGTAATATGCCAGCGATGCCAGAAATCTGTAATAGAAATGGAGAAGAACGGACGCTTGAAGTTTTCATCCAATTCTATTCCAAACATAGATGCGATACCAATTACTACATCCATACCACCGGAAAAATCTGCATACAGCTGAACGGTGTAAAACAGCACTCCAAACAGCGCCAGTCCACTGTACTGATCCGGATTGTCAAAAATTGCATCAACAAACACTGCTGCCCAGTCCGCCAGAATCATCTTCTTAAAGAACCCCCAGAGAATACGTTCAAAACCTCTGGTAATATTTTTCCCCTCAAATTTATGAGGCTCATAAAGCTGATGTGCCAGACGGCTGTATCTTCCGATCGGTCCCTGCAGAATCTGTGGAAAGAAAGATACGAATAACGCATATTTCACAGGATTTTTCTCTGCTTCACATCTCTTCCAGTACACATCCAGAAGATATCCGGAAGACTGGAAAGTATAAAACGAAATACCAAGAGGAAGCAGAATCTCCATTCCCCTTAAATTCATGTGGAATAAAGCATTCAGGTTCTCAATCGCAAAATTCGTATACTTTACGACACCAAGCATTCCAAAATTTAACAGTAACCCAAGGACCAAAAGATTTCTTGCGCCTTTGTGGCTTCCTTTCGCTTCTGTTTTCTCAACAGCAAGTGCGATCAGCCAGGTAACCAGCGTGGAAAAGAGAAGAAATCCTACGTAGCGGACACCACCCGCCAGATAATAGATGTAGCTGAAACATAATAAAACCAGCCACTGAAATTTGTGAGGCACGATATAATAAACCAGTACACTTGCCGCCACAAACAATAAAAACAAGTTTGAAACTAATGACATGATCTATCTCCCTGAATATGTACAACACTGTCTGCTTTATACTCAACAATGCAACTCGTAACAACGTAATTTATTTTGTATGATCAGACAGTAATACATTCCTTATTTTTCTGACAAACAAAGGCACCGCACTATAGTATCATGTCGTAACTGTTCATCACCCTCTTAAGATAGTAACCTTTCGAACAGTTACATTATATCAAATAATGCAGCGCCCCTGTGTTTAATTATTCTTAAATTTCCTTAATTTAATAATCCATTATCCAGGCATCCGTCTCCGCCATCATCGGAACCGCCGTCGTCTGATCCGCCATCATCTGATCCATCATAGTCGTAATCTGAATCATAGTCATAATCAGTATCGTAGTCGTAATCATTGCTGTAATCATAATCACTGCTATTGTCATAGCTCTGAGTTGACTGAGACTCTGATGCCTGTGCAGCTGCCTCTGTTGGTTTCGGAGCTAAAGCTTTCTCTGTTTCCAGAGTATTGAATTCTTTCTTCTGGCTGATGCTGTCAAATACCAGATATGCGATATCTCCTTCCAGATGAAGCTCTGCTTCTTCTGTGTCACCAAATGGGAAGGTATGAATTTCTGCTGTTGTTCCATCTTCAAAAGTTAACTGAATGTTATATTTCGGAATTTCTTTCTCAGCATCATCTTTGTCTTCACCGTCAGATTTTTCCTCTGTCTTTGCGGTATCATCTGCTGTGTCTTTGCTACCTTCGTTTTCTTTATCCTTTGCGTTTGGATCAAACCAGAGAACTCTTTCCTCGTCTGCTTCAAACTTATCTTCCTCTTTCAGAAAGTTATCCGGATACTCTTCATCTTTTTCATTCTTTACAGCAACACCAGTGATTACTTTGCCTGTTGTATTTTTCAGTTTTACAGAAAGTGCTCCTTCCGTATCCTCTTCCGGCTTCTCACCGATTGTCTTTAAATCTGCATCTTCTGAAGTCTCAGTCTCTGCTGTAGTGTCCGCTGCCATAGCTGCCTGGCTGAATACAAGACTGCTTCCAAGTGCTGCCATCATAAATGCTGTTACGATTTTTCTTTTCATTGCCTTAATCCTTTCTGTCATTCTTTATAGTTCTTAATTAACTCTCTTATAATTAATATACTTCAGTGTTTTCTTTGCGCCATAAGTAAGTTTGTATCCATTCAGTTTATATTCCTGCTGGAAGTTCGGATCATATACATAAGTTTTTGTCTTTCCGCCAACCTTCTGATCGATTTCAACCCATGCATGTGCACCTTTACCATTGGATTTCTTGAAATATCCTTTTACATAATGGGCATCATATCCTGCAACTTTAGCCATCCAGTAGAAAGTAGCTGCCATTACATAGCAGTCTCCTGTTCCTGTCTTAAATCCATACAGACCGTATTCAGTTGGCGTTTTCTTTGAAATCTTTATATTTCCTGCATATTGTAAAGATGCAGACCAGTTAAATGCCTTTCTCAGATTTCCTTTACATTTTATAAGTCTGATCGCAGCCATTGTTTCAACTGTTGATAATTTAGTTGCCTGGCCATTCTTTTTAATCTTATAGTAAGTTTTAGAGTTAAATTTGTAATATGGTTTGTTTGTTACAAGCTTACCATTTTTATCAAAGCAATAAGTATATTTACCAATCTTCTTTGCCTTGTTTACAACTTTCTCTCCGTTTTCATAGTAATACTTAACTCCATCAACGGTTTCCCATCCGCTTTTTACGGTTGGATCCGGAAGCGGCGCCGGAGCGATTGTTGTATCATCTGAGGTATCGTCTGATACATCATCAGCAGTTGCTTCTACATAATCACTAACAGTTGACTGATCTGCCATAGCTGGCATTGCAGGTGTTACCGCCATAATTGAGCTGAGTAATAATGCGGTGAGCTTTTTTCTATTCATAATCCTTTTCCTCCTTTTTATCCTAAAAGCAGCCGAACGAATAAGCGTATCCTCTTTCGCTGCTTATACTCGATTTACACTTCTATATGTTATCCCATCTTACTGTCTTACTGTAATACTTGCGACAACTTCTGCACTGCTTCCCTTTCCTGTCGGACGTACAACATTTAACTGTACATAATCATAAACATAAGTGACATCCTTACCGTTTCCATCCAACATACAGGTATTAGACTTGCTTACTGTACATTTTTTATATTTTCCAAGAACTTTCTTGATCTTTGACGCATTATTCTGTTTCGCAAGTGTAGAGGTTGCTGCATATTTTCTGTATAAAGATGTTTTCTTATTATCTACAGCTCCTGTCTTAGGATTGAAGTAATACAGCTTTGGAATATCGTACATGCTTATACTTCCTACGCGGATTCCCTTCACTGTATGACCACTTACGTCAAATCCATAATATACTTTATCAATCTTCTTAATCAGAATACCATATTTACCAACCGTATCCTTATCTGCCTGATAAGCAGCTCCGTTTTTTCCGAAGTAATAACGGAATCCACTGGAAGTTACTCCCCATGTCATAGTAACCTTCTGATTATTTTCATCATAACCATATCTCTTACCTGTTTTTTTGTCCGTTTTTACCTTAACAGTCTTAACATCCTGTGCTGCATGTACCGTCACTGTTTCTGCTACAGTAGCTAACGGTGTCAGCATAAGAAGCATGCAAAGTACGACTGCAAGGGCTTTCTTTAATCCTTTCATTCTTCTTTCTCCTCTCAGAATTTAATTCTATATTCTACTGTGTATGCAGGACGTGTAGCTGCACCAAATAAGGTTCCGTACATATTGTCATAGTAAAGTCCATTGATTGTTACAAAACTATGTCCGTCCGGAATCGTAATGACATATGGCTCATATCCCAGTTCCTTCGCGATTGCTGCCACACTGCTGGCAATTCCATAACAGTTTCCTGTCAGACCATTCTGGAACATCTGAAGGGCATATTTATAAACCCAGTCCTTTGTCTTAAATTCCTGCGGTGTAGGATCCATATATCCTACAAAATTCGTATAAGCCATAATGTAATAGAAGCATGAACGGAACTTTTCATAGTTGCTTGCATTGGCATTACTATGGCGTTCAATAAAGTTTCTTGCCGCAAGTTTGCATCTCGCCTGTGTCAGATTTGATGCATACCCGTTTTTATTAAACTTAATTCCGCCTACGGTCTCATTTGTTGCGCACTTGCCGTTCTTATACACATAGTACATTTTACCATTCAGTTCATTCCATCCTGTAACGACCTTTCCCTTGGCATCAACGAAATATTTCACGCCATTGACATTCACAATCGTTTTCTTTCCTGGCATAACTCTCTGTGCATATTTATTAAATACATAATAAGTACCATTTACTTTATAAGATCCATCATGCGCAGCAACCCCATTTGATTTAAGCCAGTAAAGTTTGCCATTTACTTTCTTCCATTTACTTTTGACTAGTTTGTTATTTACATAATAACGATATATACTGCCTTCCTTGCGCAGTCCATTTTTCGGTTTCGGTTTCACTGTTGGCAATGGCTGAATCGGCGTCGGCGTTACTTCTGGTGTCGGTGTTACTTCCGGTGTCGGCGTTACTGTCACTGTTGACTCACTTCCACCCTCCTGTGGCAAATCTACTGCATATACACTGCCTGCTCCAAATGTGAGCGCTGCAGTCAATGCCGCAGCAGCCAATGACACTTTTAATCCTGCAAAACTTTTTCTCTTCTTCATCATTTGATTCCTCCTGATCAGTTTTTCTGACTACATCCTCCTTTGTGTTTTATATTGCAATTATAGTATATTGGAGAGTGTATTTCAATTCATCAGATGATTTTTTTACACAAAAAATATTGAAAATTCTATCAAAAGATTCCTCTATTTTTCCCATATCTTTGTATAATTCCCCCCTTGACGAAAACACCCTCCTAAGGTGTATCATAAGCCTGTGTTAAAGGAGGTAAACTATTATGTTTGAGACATTAGAAGAAAAGGCCGAAGAGAAAGCAATGGTGCAGTTCCTTGAGCGCTTTACAGACTATCCATTTCTGGTAAAGTTCAAGAATTCCGAGTATCACATCGGAGAGGGTGAACCTACATTTACAGTAAATTTTAAAAAAGTAATTCCTCTCGCAGATCTAGTCAAGAGTACATCTCTTGCATTAGGCGAAGCTTATATGCGTGGAGATCTTGACATCGAGGGAAATCTTTACGAAGCACTTGATCATTTTCTTGGACAGATGGGTAAATTTTCAACCAACGAATCAGCCTTAAAAAAGATCATGTTCAGCTCCACATCAAAAAAGAACCAGGAAAAAGAAGTAACCAGCCACTACGACATTGGAAATGATTTTTATAAATTATGGCTGGACGAAACAATGAGTTATTCCTGTGGTTACTTCATTCATGAAGATGATACGCTATATCAGGCACAGGTAAATAAAGTAGATTATATTCTTAAGAAATTACATCTTGAAGAAGGTATGAGTCTTCTGGATATCGGCTGTGGATGGGGCTTTCTGTTAATCGAAGCCGCTAAGAAATACAAAATTCATGGCACAGGAATCACCTTAAGCCATGAACAATATGCTGAATTCCAGAATCGTATTAAGGAACAAGGACTGGAAGATTATCTTACTGTCGAATTGATGGACTATCGTGATCTTCCGAAACATAATTATCAGTTTGACCGCGTTGTCAGTGTTGGTATGCTGGAACATGTCGGACGTGATAATTATCAGCTCTTCCTTGATTGTGTAGAGAAAGTTCTGAAACCAGGCGGATTATTCCTGCTTCACTTTATCAGCGCACTCAAAGAACATCCGGGTGATCCATGGATCAAAAAATATATTTTCCCAGGCGGAACCGTTCCAAGTCTCAGAGAAATCCTGAATCATATGGCAGAAGATAACTTCCATACACTGGATATCGAGAATCTCCGCTTGCATTACAATAAAACTTTACTCCATTGGGAAAAGAATTTCCGCGACAATATGGAAAAAGAAAAAACAATGTTTGACGAATCATTCCTGCGTATGTGGGATCTCTATCTGTCAGCATGTGCCGCAACATTCCATAATGGAATTATCGATATTCACCAGATTCTCATGACCAAAGGCATTAATAATGATCTGCCAATGACACGTTGGTATTAAGCTGCTTTAAGTCAAAAAACTGATTGGAAAAATTTTTATATTTGTAGAAATACCACAGAGTAATTTCTTATGATATAAAGAAATACTGTCTGGACTTTAAATCACATAGTCCAGACAGTAAATATAATATCCTCATTTTATTTACAGATAATCCAATCACAACACAATTCTCAAAGTATTATGATTCTATTTATCATTTCATGCTATTCCTCAAATTTAATTCTTACTCTTTCATACTACATTTATCGATGCAACTTGATCATATTTTATTACTTCATCCATTCTGTCATAATAGCAATCACATACTTCTCTCATTCGAGAAATATTCTCTTCATTACTGACGTCATAAACACCAATCACCCTAAATCCAGCTTTTTTCGCAGTTTCAGCTGCATGAAACGCATCTTCAAATGCTACTATATTTTCAGGTTCTGCCTGCAGAGTCTCTGCTGCTTTCAGATAAATTTCAGGCTCATCTTTTCCGGCTCCTACTTCTGTACAGGTATAAATCCACTCAAAATATTTCAGAATTCCATTTCTATCCAGCGCAGCTTCCACAAGCTCTTTGTTTCCTGAAGTCGCAACCACCATTCTTATCTGTTGTTTACTCATCCACTCCAGTGTTTCCTTCACACCAGGCTTTAAAGGTGCTTCAAAGCGATAAAAATCACTTACTATTTTCAGAACTTCTTTTACGATCTGCGGTACAGTTTTCTCAAGTCGGTATTCTTCCTTCAGATAAACAGCTCCCTGCTCCAGACTCATTGTATGTAACGCATCTCCAAGCCCGTCTTTCGCCATAATTCCCAGACTTATAAGATATCGTTCTCCAATATCCTCCCATACAGGCATGGAATCTATCAACGTTCCATCTACATCAAAAATCGCACCCTGAATATTATGATTAATATTATTCTCTATAGCATTTACAGTACCAGTCATATGATTTTTATTTTCCATTACTGCTAACCATCTGCATCGAACGCTGCTTCAGATCTTTCGCAGCTTCTGTGATATTCTCCTGCGCGAAAATCGCACTGATCACTGCAATTCCATCTGCACCATATCCGGAGAGTTCGTTCACATTGTCCTTAGTGATGCCACCAATCGCTACTACCGGAATTTTAACCGCCTGACAAATATCTCTCAATGTTTCATGTGAAACACCAGTTGCATCTGTCTTAGTACTGGTAGAAAAAACAGCTCCCACACCCAGATAATCTGCACCATGCTTCTCTGCAAGAAGAGCCTGCTCAACCGTCTTGGCAGATACACCAATAATCTTATCTGCGCCCAGTCTCTTACGTACATCTCCGGCTTCCATATCGCTCTGCCCCACATGGACACCATCTGCATCGATTGCCTTCGCAATTTCTACATTATCATTAATAATAAACGGGACTTTATACTTTCTGCATAACTCCTTAATCTCTCTGGCCTCTTTCATAAAGAGTTCTTTATCCAGCTTCTTCTCTCGCAGCTGCAGAAAAGTTACCCCGCCCTGCAAAGCTTTCTCAACCTGTTGATAAAGAGATTCACCGTTAAGCCAATGCCTGTCTGTAATCGCATACAGAACCATGTCCTCTTTTCTGCAATTCACAATATCAGTCCTCCATCATATGGATTGCATCTGTCGTTTTCTTATACTGCTCTTCTACTTTTGCAAAAAGTTCTTCACAACCATCTGTTTCTCTTCCTCTGAGCTTTTCTGTAATATCAAAGCTAACCTGATAGAGATTGTCAAATCCAAGGTTCTGGCATACACCTTTTAATGTATGGGCGGCGCGAAAAGCTTCCTCACCATTTCCCTGTGCCAGATTATCCTTCAGGCTCTGGAAACTTCCATCATCCAGAAATTTCTTCGCAAATTTTTTAATAAGTCCCTCACTTCTTAATCTTCCAAGAACGCCTTCGTAATCAGCACCCATCTGTTCATAACACTCTTTTACAGTCATATTTTTCTCCTCTTTATTTCTATTAACATCCTTCTGTAAGAATAAATCTATACACTACTATTCAAAAAACACAAACATATTTCTCATTCATATGTAATAAGATTTCTGAATTTCAAACCCGCGACTCTATAATCCGCCAGTTTATGCAATAGCACTATTTTATCACACCATGTAGCCATTCTCAAGTATTCTTCCAAAAAAGCACTTCTTAATCTTTCACAAAAAAAGGACTCAAAAATCGACATTTTACTCTGTATTCATACTTTACATTTTCAGCAAAAGAACTTTTATCTCATAAATGATTTTTCATCCGTTAGAAAATTACTCTGCAAAGCTTTAATAACATAAAAAGGCACTTCCATATGTAATCATCTGTCACATACAAAAGTGCCCATTTAATATTTTAAGTTTCCAATGAATTAATTATTCCTCTATTGTTCTATCTTTCGGATTAGTTTTATCTGAAGAATCCCTGACTCTGGAAATATTGGATAAATGGATTATCGCTCTCATCTGAATCATCTGATTCCTGATTATCCTCGTTTCCGAAATCTTCCATTGTATCTTCATCGGAATCGTCTTTAGAATCCTTTTTGTCTTTTTCCTTACTATCTTTACTGTCGCTGTCTTTTCCGGCATCAGTGTTCTCATCCAAAGTTACTTTAACAGTATCTTCTTTATAACTTGTACCGTCCGGAACCTGTACAGTCAGCTCTACTTCTTCACCTGGCTCATAATAGGAAAGATATTCAATGAGCTGGTTCATGCTGGAAACTGTTTTTCCATTAAACTCAGTGATAACGCTGTTTGATTTCAGCCCTGCTTTATCAGCAGCTCCGCCTTCTATTACTTTTGATACAAATACACCTGCCGGAATTCCGTACATCTGAACTGCCTCTGAACTTACAGATGAACCCACAATTCCAAGCACACCATGTTCAGAGTCATCCAGTTTATCTCTGGAAGTCTCATTCATCAGATTCTGAAGAATATCGGTTACATCAGAAATTGCAATCGCATATCCCATACCTTCAACTTCTGTAGATGCAAGTTTTGCAGAGTTGATACCTACAACTTCACCTTCCATATTTAAAAGAGCACCACCACTGTTACCAGGGTTAATTGCCGCATCTGTCTGGATCAGATTTACACCGTCACTGCTGTCATCGCTGCCATCAGTTACTGTACTTTTTTCAGAATCCATTCTACGGTTCTTAGCACTTACAATACCAGTAGTAACAGACTGTCCATATCCAAGAGCATTACCAATTGCAACTACCTGCTCACCAACTTTAAGGTCATCGGAACTGCCGATCTTTGCAACAGAAATAGCATCCATTGTATCATCCTTAATATCATTCAGTGCTACAGATACAACCGCAAGGTCTCTCTCTTCATCAAACCCTTTTACAGATGCCTCTACAGCATTTCCATCTGCAAATGCAACAGACAATGTATCTGCATCCTCTACTACATGGTAGTTTGTAGCAATCAGAAGTTCATCATCATTCTTACCTACGATAATACCTGAACCGCTGCCCTCTACTTCCTGTTCCTGCTGCTGTGGAGCATATCCATACATTCCGTACATTCCATAATAGCTCTGTACTTCCTGAACTGATTTAGTTGTGATAGATACGATAGATGGAAGTGCCTCCGCTGCGATATCAGATATATCCAGGCTTCCTGTTGTCTTGCTACTTGTATCTTTACTGTCATCTGCTTTAGAATCGCTCTCATCTGCTTCTGCTTCTTTTTCAGATTTAGCAAATGTTAAAGTTGTCTCATTTTTATTTGATGCAGCCTCTACTGTTGTTGCTCCATCCCATCCTGCAAGTTTATTTACACCCTCAAAGCTTCCTGCTGCAAGTCCTCCTGCAAGCACTGCACATAAGCTAAGTGTAAGACCTTTCTTAACGATCTTTCTGATTTTATCATTTCTATTGTCTTTATTCATCATAATAAAGTCCCTCCCTGAATCTATATCAATTCCATAAAACAATATGTATTTTTTTGTTTTACTTTTATTTCTCTCTGTTTCCTTTTGATGCTTCTAAGTATAGAAATCATTTGTGTTCTTTGTGTGGGAAAAATGTGTTTAATTTGTGACGATTTCATATGTTTCCGCTTTACTTTCGATACATACTGGAAATTCTTTTTACATTATATCCCGGAATCTGTGCTTTCCAGTTCCCCACCTGACTGCTTAATACCTTTTCCGTATACTTCAGTGAATTGGAACTATCCATATTACTAAAGACATTAAATGCTGTTTTCTTCTTACCGTTGGCATCTTTTAATCCCATCGCCAGACCCTGAGCTACTTCATGAGCCTCATCTTTATAGCTTCTTACAATAAATACATCAATCATCGGATTGCAAGCCGCCTTATAATATGCCAGCGCCAATGCTGCTGCCTGATTTGCCTGTCCACCTGTAGAAGAAAATCCCTGTTCAGAAAGAATCACTCTCGTATTGGAACCATATCTGCTCTTCACATAACTAGTCAATGTGTCAATATTTCTCATTGTAATGAATGTTGTGGAATTGGCATCGCTGGTAAACATAGATGCATTTGCCCCAGACCAGAACCGAGGATCTGAAAGCGGTTGATTATAAGCATGATATGCCAGATTCCAGTTAACATTCTTCTGCATCTCAGAAATTTTGGTTGCAAAATTATCTAAAGTTGATTTTGCGCTGTAGCAGACACTGAATGCATTTTTCTGGTTCCAGCAGTTATCAAGGCAGATAAATACTTTAGAACTTCCGCGGCTGCTGCGAACTGCATTATACAGACAGCGGAATGCTTCACTGTACATGGAAATAAATTTAGAGAAGCTTACATTTCCTACATAATAATAACCACTTGCACTATTCACTTCATTTCCCAGAATCCAGTTACTTATATAGCAATTATTTCTGCCGAATTTCTCTCCCAGATATGCAAACATTGCCTCCATTGTCTGTCTTGTCACAGCGTTGTCTGTATTCCATCCATAGTAAGCAGTCTCTGCATATGGGCTGCTTCCGGTTGTCAGACTCTGTGTACTTGCATTCTTGTCAATACTGATCTGTGCCGTCACCTGGATTCCTTTTGCATTACACTGCTGAACCAGATATTCATATCCATACAGCCCAGTCAATCGGATATTCGCAATCCGCTTTCGCTACTTGCTCATAACCGAATAACTGCTCCGCAGTTTATCAGGAGGGGCTTGTACCCCTCCTGATACAAGCAAGTCCCACCCACTGCTTATTGCTTCTCGCAATTGAAGCAGGGGACTTACTTAATTCGGTTAAAATGGTATGTCTTTCCGTTATACTTATAGGTTTCTACCCCACTGTCTTTTCGCATCAGATCTGATATATACAGATTAAAAAATACGTTCTTGGACTTTGTATCAGTCACTTCGCTAAAATTCGTAGCCTGAATTCCTTTTTTTGTTTTTGGTACAAAATATGCTGCTGTATTTGAGCTAAGTTTCTCTGGATTGCTGACATAACTTTTAGAACTGATTACTGTATAAGCAGTCTTGGATTTCTTTACTCCCACTGCAAATTTACCCTGCGTATATTCCGGATGTCCGGAAATATCCAGTTTAAATGTAACTTTTCCATTTGACATCTCAGGTTTCTTAACCTTAGCTGCCGCTTTCTTCACCTTGCCGGAATTGGAATCTACATATAACAGATAATAATAATCATCCACACTTTTTACATAATTGGCAATATTTGCAGATGCAGTGATTGTCTTTGCTTTTGTTCCTTTCAGTGCAGTCAGTGACGCCGCCTTTGCTGAAGGATTAACTTCCTTTATCCACTTTGCATATAAAGTAATCCCGCCCTTTGATCCCTTTTCAATCACATCTATTTTTTGTTTGTACTTACTGTCTGTATACCATCCCACAAAATGATATCCTGAACGTGTGGGCTTTTTTAGTTTTATTTCAGTCTCTCCAGTATACGTTTTGGGGTTAGACGTGCTGTTTTTTCCCTTATTAAGTTTATATGTAATTTTATACTCTGCTGCTTTTTCCCAGATTGCATATAATGTTATGGTTGTTCCGGTTGTCGTTTCAGATGTTACCATTCCTGCTGTCTTCGACTCTTCTGTTTCTTCTGTCCATTCAGGTTCTTCAGCTAATGATGCACTTTCCATTTTTTCTTCTTCAGCGGATAATATCTGTGCTGTATTTCCAGCACTTTCTACCGTTGGATTCAGACCTTCTGATTCCATTTCTCCCATTTTCTTATCTTGTACCGCTGAATCCGTATTTGCCGGATCTAAATTTTGCATTGCCGGATTTTCACTTTTCAAAAGCTTGCTGATGGAATCTCCCGGTTTATAGGCTTCTCCGCTTCCATCTTCTTTTGTATTCCACTCTTTAAAAACATATCCGGCTTTTCCTTTTAATGCTTCAGGTGCTTTTGCGTCATTAATATCTGCATATGCTATCACATACGTTTTTTCGATTTTTCCTTCACTGTAAAGCTGTATTGTATATCCTTCGACTGCCTGCCCGGTATTTACTTCTTTTTCCCTTTCAGACTGTTCTGGCGTTTGTTCTTTTGTATCATTTAAAATAATATTTTTCGATCCATTCTCTCCGTCTGATATATCCTCCATTTCCTTCTTTTTTTCAGATTCTCCTGTATCAAATTCATATTTTTCGTTATTCTTATCACCTGTTCTATTTCCCGATTCACTTTCCGAATTATCTCCAAACACATCAGCTACCGTTTCACTGCTTTCTGCCGAAAACTCTGATGCCCACAATATCTGCTGCGGTACACCAGATGGTATTATCATAGATGCTGCCAAACCTATTGCCATAAACTTTTTCCATTTTCTCATGCTTTCTTTCCCTCTCTTTACATACCAAATATAAGAAGCCTATCGGATATTCACAATCCATTTTGCTCCCCAGCCTTCTCAAACAACTACTTTATAATTTGTCAAGAGTCACCTGATTATTATAGTAATTCTATATCTAATAATTAGCTTTTTTATAGTATAACATTTGAAAAATCTTCATACAATGAAAAAGAACTACTGGTAAAAAAATCATCAAGTAAAGTAAAAAAACTGTCAAAATTAACTTTTTCACCAAAAATCTTTGGAGAAATCAGTTAATTTTAACAGTCTTTTTTCGACTTTCATGCTATTGCTTTAATCAACCGTTCCTATTTTGTTTAGCGGCCAGTAACGAACTGCTACTTCTGCCACTATCGCATCTTTCTCTACAAATGTATTCTGCCAGTATCTTGAGTCCATACTATGATTTCTGTTATCTCCCAACATGAAATAACAACCATCAGGAACCGTATACGGTCCAAAGCTTCCCTCTGGTGTTTCCGGGCAAAAGCTGTCATCTAATGGTTCTTCCGAATCATTGATGTAAACTTTTCCATCCACAATATTTACCGTTTCACCAGGCAGGCCAATTACTCTTTTTACAAAAAGCTGAGATGGATCATCCGGATACTTAAATATTACAATATCAAATCTCTCCGGATCCTTCGTCTTATATGCAAGGCGATTACCAAATACCCTGTCTCCTGTCATAATTGTCTGTTCCATAGATCCTGACGGCACTCTTGCATTGATATATACAAAGTGTCCTAACAGAAATGCTATAACAAAGACAACGAGAATAATCTTTGCATAGTCCCATAAATCTTTCCAGACAGACTGACTTTTGTTCTCCTGCTCTGCCTGGCTTTTTTCTTCATTTTCCATCTTCCGTCGTACCTCCAAAATTCATGCTATTGCATCATTTATCAATAATATAACATTTATTATCTTTAAATATGTAATAGCTGTTTTGCAAACGATGCATTGGATATAGTTTATCACATCTATTTCCTATTCACCATTAATTTTTTATAAAATTTACAACAATGCCGTAACATCTTAATTAAGTAAATACTAAAATTTATAGCTGATGTTTCACGTGAAACAATATTTATTTTTAAGTTATTCAGACAACTATGCTCAATTAAAACATTACAATAATTATTCTCTGCTGAAAAAATAAGCGTATATGTTTCACGTGAAACATATACGCTATTTTCGTTATACTTCCTGCTGATAATGTTCCAGGAAATCTCTGATTTTTCCTGCTGCCTCTTTTAAAACCTCTATTCTCGGTAAATAAACTACCCTGAAGTGATCTGGCTGCTGCCAGTTAAATCCACCACCATGTACAAGCAGGATTTTCTTCTCTTTTAACAGATCCAATGCAAATTTTTCATCATTTACAATATTGAATTTCTTTGTATCAATTTTAGGGAACATATAAAATGCCGCCTTGGGTTTAACAGCAGTAATTCCCGGGATATCTGTCAGGGCATTGTAAATATACTCCCTCTGCTCATAAATACGTCCACCTGGAACAATATAACTTTCTACACTCTGATGTCCTCCTAATGCAGTCTGAACAATGGACTGTGCCGGTACATTAGAACAAAGTCTCATATTTGAAAGCATCTTGATACCTTCTATATAATCTTTTGCAATTGCTTTATTACCGCTAAGAATCATCCATCCAATTCTAAATCCGGCAATCATATGTGATTTTGATAATCCACTAAAAGTAACACAGAATAAATCCGGAGCCATTGATGCAATAGAAATATGTTCTGCATCATCCATTACCAGGCGGTCATAAATTTCATCAGAGAAAATAATCAGATGATGTTCTCTGGCAATATCAACAATCTGCTGCAATACTTCTCTTGGATATAATGCACCTGTTGGATTATTTGGGTTGATAATAACAATTGCTTTCGTCCTGCTGGTAATCTTTCTTCTTATATCATCCATATCCGGATACCATTCTGCCTGCTCATCGCAGATGTAATGTACAGCTTTTCCTCCTGCCAGAGTAGCGCATGCTGTCCATAACGGATAATCCGGAGACGGAATTAAAATCTCATCTCCATTGTCTAACAAAGCTGACATACTAAGATTTATTAACTCGCTGACTCCATTTCCTGTATAAATATCTTCGATTGATACATTAGGAAGTTTTTTCAGCTGAGCGTACTGCATGATTGCTTTTCTGGCAGAAAATAAACCTTTTGCCGGAGAATAGCCTTCACATTCTGTCAGTTGCTGTCTCATATCATAGATAACTTCATCCGGTGTTCTGAATCCAAACGGTGCAGGATTTCCAATATTCAGTTTCAAAACCTGAGTTCCTGCATCTTCCATACGTGCAGCCTCCTCTACAACAGGCCCTCTTACGTCATATAGTACATTATTTAATTTTGATGATTTCTTAAATTCACGAACCTGTGCTTCCTCAACTGCCTCGTTATTATTTTCTTTCATATTATTATAATTGTAATCAAATTTCATATTTTCCATCTGAAACTCTGCCTCGTTTGTCTCTTTCTTTAATGTTTCTACTGTTACATCATTTCCTTTTAACCAATCGACATCTACCTGTAATGTATTTGCAAGAAAATGAAGAATTTCTGATCTTGGAGTTGTTTTTCCACTCAAATACTGGCTTACATGGCTCTTTCCAAGCTTTACACCCTGTTCAGCCGCCGTCTTAACCAGATCGATCTGCTTCATATTTTTCTGTTCCATTGCTATCTTCAATCGCTCAGCAAATTTATTATTCATATAAAATTACCTCCCAGCTTACTTCTCAACGCATAATATTGTTTATTTTACTATAATCAAACAAATAAAATCATCAGCTTCGCTACTTACTTGATTCAATAAAGTCAAAGGATATTCGCAATCAAAGCAGGGGGACTTCCTTGATTTGGTCAAATTAGAAGTAATAATTTTCATATCTTTCCATATATTATATATAGAAACAAAATATATCTTTCCCCAGAAACTTTTATCACTCTTCGTAAAAACTATTATTATTTTAAAAATATGTCCAAGTAAGTTCAACATAGTTCACTTTTTTATGTTGTGCAACCATATGTTCTGTTTATTTTGGAACCCGCAAGATTACGCGGTTTTTACTTTGTCATTATACTATAATTGAACTAAAAATTCAACGATAACTTTCACATTTTTTTGTAATTCAATTGTTCCCCACTTTTGGTTCAATTTATAGTTTAATTTTACCTTGAACTATATTGAACATTTTATCAGCATGTTTAAATATTGGTTCAATTGGTTCGTTTTATGCATTGAACTAATATTTAAACTTACTCTGAACTTTTCTTCGTGTTTTAGTCATTAGTTCAATCATGTTCAATTTTAAAGTTCAAGCGTAATTCAGCTTATTTTCCCATTTATTTCGCTATTTATTCAAAATATCCTTATTATCACGCTTAATACGGTTCAATTTTGCTTATTTTTATCTTATATCCTATATTTTTATTCTTATTTTAATGATTCCGAAGTGACTTTTTATATTCTTCATCCCAAAAGAATTCTGCCTATAGGATTCTTCGCCTTCGATGAGCCCCTGTAAGCAGCATCCGCTTTCTGCCGCAACATGTTCCCGCCTGATAGGACTTTTTGATGTGATTTTATGTACTAGTGTGCCGACAAGTTGATTCTTGAAGCAATCTTGCAGGATAAATTTTCTTATTTTAAGGCGGAGGAAATCATCCTGCGTCAATATAGCAGAAACTTAATTTTCGCTGTACTAGGAAATTTATTTGGAATTTCTATTACATAAAATCACACCAAAAAAATCCCCTGCTCTGTATAAAACAATAAGCAAGGGATTTCTTTGATGTCAGTCACATAATAACTACACATCTCATATTTAATTTTTATTCGGTACTGTAAATTATTATGCTTATATCTTTTAAATTCACTCAATCTCAGTGTTTAAAGTATATTGTAGCACTATTTATTGTACTGTAAATATTTTCTATCCTGTTTATAACCCTTTTATTACTCAGGTTTTACAATTTTACCTGCCACAGCACAAGCTGCTGCTGTTTTTGGAGATGCCAGATAAATTTCTACTTTTGATGTTCCCATACGGCCAAGGAAGTTTCTGTTATTTGTGGCTACTACGCGTTCTCCGTCTGTAAGAATTCCGCCTGTACGACCACAACATAATCCGCATCCAGGATGTGTGATAATAGCTCCTGCCTCTGCAAGTACATCCATAATTCCCATATCTATCGCCTGACGGTATATTTTGCGGCTTGCAGGCGTTACGATCAGTTTTACATATTTTGCTACCTTCTTGCCTTTTAAGACCTCTGCCGCAGCTTTAAGGTCCTCCAGACGACCGTTTGTACAGGAGCCAATGAATACCTGATCAATTTCCGTTCCTTCAAGGTCACTTACATCTCTGATCTTGTCTACCTGAGAAGGACATGCCATAACAGGCACAAAGTCTTCTGCGCGATATGTAATCGTCTTTATATATGTTGCATCTGTGTCTCCTGAAAGGCTTTTCTGGAAATCATTTAACTCTATCCCGCAATATTCTGCTGTCTTTTCATCTGGTGTAAATAATGCACATTTAGCACCTGCTTCAATTGCCATGTTAGCCATTGTCATACGGCTTGCAACTGTCATATTTTTCACTGTACTGCCAGTAAACTCAAGCGCTCTGTAAGTTGCGCCATCAGCTCCCAGATCACCGATCAGACGCAGAATAATGTCTTTTGACATAACATTCTCCGGAAGTTCTCCGTCAACTACTACTTTGATGGTCTCCGGAACCTTGATCCACATCGTTCCTGTTCCCAGGATACTTGCCATTTCTGTATATCCGATACCTGAAGAAAATGCACCAACACAACCATAAGTAGTTGTATGGCTGTCTGTACCAAATACAATATTTCCTGGTTTTACATAGCCTGCTTCTGTCATTAACTGATGACAGATTCCGTCACTTCTGTGAACATTTTTCATGCCATATTTTTTTGCAAAAGCATCTCCTGCATGGAAATGCCTTGTATCATCTAACTGACTTGCAGGAACCAGATGATCATAGATAAGGACAACTTTATCTGGATCCCAGAGCTTCGTAAAGCCCATTTCCTCGAACTTTTCTGCTACGAATGGAATAAATATGTCATGAATCATAACTCTGTCTACATTGACCGTTACGATGTCTCCTGGCTTTACTGTTTTTCCAACATTATTTCTTATGATTTTCTCAATAACTGTCTCGCCCATTTACTTCTCCTTTCTCATTAATCCAGTCCGTTTAATTTACGCATGGCTTTTACAAGTCCGCCTGCCTGGATAATACTCATCAGATTCTCCGGAAGAGAAGCAATTGGATATTGTTTTCCGTTATAATCTACGTGTTCATTCATTACTACAGTTACTTCATCGCCTTCTTTGATATCATCATGAATATCTGGCTGCTCAATTAATAAAAGACCATTGTTAATGGAATTTCTGAAGAAAATTCGTGCAAAAGACTTCGCAATTACGCACTGAATTCCCAGTGCTTTGATAATTTCCGGTGCCTGTTCCCTGGAAGATCCGCATCCAAAATTCTTTCCGGCAACAATAATGTCACCTTTCTGAATCTGACCTGCCAGTTCCGGACGCAGAGGACTGAATCCATACTGTTTCATATCGTCAATTGTTTTCAGTGCCAGATACTCTGTAGGAATAATGATATCTGTATCAATATCATCATCCAATACCCATACCTTTCCTGTAAATTTTTCCATAATCTTACCTCTTTATTTCTATCTGCATATTTATGATATCAGGGGCAAAAGACCTTTGTCCCTAAAATCATATTTATTATAAGTTTCACGTGAAACATTTTATACTTCACTTGCTAACGCAATCTTTCCGGCAATAGCAGACGCTGTAACAGTTGCAGCTGAACCCAGATATACTTTTGAACTTGGATGTCCTGCACGTCCTTTGAAATTACGTGTTCCTGTACTGATCAGAACTTCATTTTCGCCAATAACACCCTGGCAGCTTCCCCAGCATACACTGCAGTTCGGATTCATAACAATGGCTCCAGCGTCCATAAACACATCCATAAGGCCTTCTTTTAATGCCTGACGGTAAATAGTCTGGCTTGCAGGCACAACGAGGAATCTGACGCCCTCAGCCACCTTCTTGCCTTTGATGATTTCTGCCCCGACACGAAGATCTTCAATACGTCCATTGTTACAGGAGCCAAGGAAAGCTTCATTAATTTCAATTCCACATGTTTCTTCTGCCGGAACTACATTATCTACAAAGTCCGGTTTAGCAACTACAGGACGAACTTTTGCTAAATCAAATGTATATTCTCTTGCGTAAACAGCATCCGGATCACTGTGATAGATAGCTTTTGGCTCACGTCCATGTTCTTTCAGATACTCAATCGCTTTCTCATCTGCTTCGAAAATACCAGTCTTAGCTCCGGCTTCTACTGCCATGTTACAAAGTGCCATACGATCACTGATGCTGAGTGTTTTTGCGCCTTCCCCTGTAAACTCCATAGCCTGATAATTACATCCATTTGCTCCAATTTCACCGATAATAGTGAGGATTAAATCTCTCGCATAAACTCCTTCCGGAAGTTTTCCGATAAGATTGAATTTTACACTTTCAGGTACCAGAACCCATGATGTTCCTGTAACCATACCATACAGGAAATCTGTGCAGCCTACACCTGTTCCGAATGCTCCCAGCGCTCCATAAGAACAGGTATGGCTGTCTGCACCAAAGATCAATTCACCTGGACGAACATAGTTCTCGATCATAACCTGATGACAAACTCCCTTTCCTTCCCAGAAATCAATATTATTTTCTTTCGCAAAATCTCTCATTTTCTTCTGAGAAGCAGCCGTTTTCGGGCTGTCTGAAGGTACATTATGGTCCACGATAAACACAAGTTTGCCTGGATCTGCAATATGCGGATTCTTTAATTTATTGCGGTACATATCAACGGTAAGATGTGTTGTTCCATCATTACTCATTAGACGGTCAAGTTTAACTGTATGGATATCTCCCGGTTTTACGCTGTCAACACCGGCTGCCGCAGCAATAATCTTTTCTGCAATTGTCATTCCCATCTTATTTTTCCTCCTTATTCAGAGATGCGATCAGGCCGCCCTGATTTAAGATATTCTGCATATACTCCGGAAGTTTTGTACAAGAATAAGTTTTTCCATTTGCTTCAACCGTTCCCTCTGACATATGAAGAATCATCTGATCACCTGTTTTCACTTCGTCCGGAAGATCTTTACAAACAATTACCGGCAAACCAATATTGATTGAATTTCTGTAAAAAATTCGTGCAAAAGATTTCGCTACGACTGCCTGTACTCCTAACGCTTTCAGAACACCAGGTGCCTGCTCTCTGGAAGAACCACATCCAAAGTTTTCTCCACCTACCACGAAATCTCCTGGTTTTACTTTCTTTGAGAAATCCGGATCCAATGATTCAAAAGCATGTCCTTTCATCTCATCCAGATTCGGAAGTAGCAGATACTGTGATGCTATGATCTGGTCTGTATCCAGATCATTATGAAATTTGAAAATTGTCCCTGTTTCCATAAAAATCATTTTCCTTTCTGTATCATTTATCTTTATGATTTGTCTTTATCATTTATCTCGCTTTAGCGATTTATTCAGATAAACTCTTTTCCTATTTTAGCACAAAAGACTAATGATTGAAAATGTCTTTTACAAAAAATGGCCTTTGCATTTTTCTCTGCTCATGCCTCTCAACACATCATATCCGGCTTCTTCCAGCCCTTTTTCATCCATAATGCATTGTCCCGGCAATGTGAATTTTTCCAGATATTGTGCAAGACTGGTACAGTCATCTGATACGCTCAGTTCCTCCTGGTGTACTTCTCTTTCCAGACGCTTTTCTATAAATTCACGACTGACCCATCCAGATGGCAGTGTAATTCTATCTTGGGTAATGCGATCAGTTGTTCCTGAGTCATGATGTTTCTCCATTTCGTATTTCGTATATACTTTAGTAAGTGTTTGGAAAAAGGCTTTATGCCAGGTTCATTGGACCGAATCCCAGTGGCAGCAGCTCTTTCAGGGTATAAATATCATAATGTTCCTTATCCACTGCCAAAACAATCTTAAATGTCTCCGGGTTACAAAATTCCATCATTACCTGTCGGCACACACCGCATGGAGCCGCGTATTCGGTCAAAACACCGCCTTTTCCGCCAACAATGCAAATCACATCAAATTCCTTTATCCCCTCGCTTACAGCCTTAAAGAACGCAGTTCTCTCAGCGCAGTTAGTAGGTGTGTATGCTGCATTTTCAATATTACACCCTGTATAGATTTCTCCATTCTTCGCAAGCAGTGCTGCGCCAACTTTAAAATTGGAATATGGTGCATAAGAAAATTTCAACTGTTCAATTGCTGTCCCGATTAATTTATCAATCATCGTTTTGTCTAAGTTCTGCATAATCTACACCCCCGTTAATTACCGTCTTTATTTTTCATTATCAAATACTTACCTTGCGTAATTATTATGTCAATCGGATATTCGCAATCCGCTTCCGCTACGTGGCTTTACACCGAATAACTGCTTCGCAGTTTATTGCTCTTCGCAACCTCCGCAGGGGACTTACTTGATTCGGTTAAATCAATAACCAGTTGCTTCTTCATTCTTTACAATCTTAATGATTCTGCTCGTTCCCAGTCTGTCTGCACCCAGAGAAAGAAATTTCTCAGCATCATCCAGAGAAGAAATACCACCTGCTGCTTTCATTTTTACATTTGGTCCAACGTGTTTGGAAAACAGTTCGATGTCTTCAAATGTTGCTCCGCCACCGCCAAATCCTGTTGACGTTTTGATATAATCAGCTCCCGCCGCTGTTACGATCTCACACATTTTGATTTTCTCTTCTGTAGTGAGAAAGCAGGTTTCAATGATAACTTTGAGAATTTTTTCTCCGCATGCTGCTTTGAGAGTTCTGATCTCGTTCTCAATCAGATCATATTTCTTATCTTTTAACCATCCGATGTTAATTACCATATCAATTTCCGATGCACCGTTTGCAATGGCATCTTTGGTCTCAAATTCTTTCGTTGCTGTTGTTGTATTTCCATTTGGGAAGCCAATAACTGTGCATACTGCCATTTTTCCGTTCATGTATTCTGCTGCTTCTTTTACATAACATGGAGGAATACATACAGATGCGGTTCCATATTTCATTGCATCATCACAAATCTGCTTAATTTCTTCCCATGTGGATGGTTGAAGAAGTAATGTATGATCTACATGTTTTAAGATTTCTTTAATTTCCATTTTTACTTATCCTCTTTTCTTTCTGTCACTGCCGGTTCCGCTCGTTGCGATTATTCATTCATACTCACCAGCTGCTATTTAGCCTGATCTTCTTTAATCATTCTTCTTATGGCCTCTACAGCTACACGAATAGCCATATCTGTGTCGTGAACTACCGGATTCTCCAGACCAAGCTTCTCTCTCTCCTGATTTGCTACCGCAGGATATTCAATTGGTGCATATTCTCTGGTAGTTCCTTCCATACGGACTGCACCTGTGGCAATCACTACATCACCACTCTTTACTTCCGGCTGCATTCCTCCGCATATACCAATTCTCACAAATGTATCTGCACCGCAACGGTACAGTTCTTCCATTGCTATGGATGCGAATGGCCCACCAATTCCTGTTGATGTTACGCTTACCTTTACACCGTCGAATGTTCCTGTGTATGTAACATATTCCCGGTTATCCGCGATCAGCACCGGATCATCAAAATACTGTGCAATTTTGGCACATCTTTTGGGATCTCCCGGCAGGATCACATAACGTCCTACTTCGCCTTTTGCCACCTGAATATGATACTGTCTGCTTGCGTCTTCTGAATAATTTTTCATGGTCTTTCCATCCTTTACTAAAGTTTTTTCGTAACTGTTCAGTAATTTTCTATCCTGTGATGAGATAATTCTTATTGTCTTTTAACCCAAACACGGCTTTATCTCTGTCCTTTATCGTACGGGATACCCTCTGCTTTCGGTGCTCTGGAATTCTTTGACACAAATGCAAGAACAATCAGAGAAATAATATACGGGAACATATTGTATAAGGTACTTGGAAGCTTTAATGCTACCAGTACGTCAAATCCTGTATAAACATTTGAAAGTGCACGGAACAGACCAAACAGAAGTGCTGCAAGTCCGATATTCACCGATTTCCACTGACCAAAGATCATAACTGCAAGTGCAAGGAATCCAAATCCCGCAACACCATTCTCAAATTTCCATTCACTGACACCGGCTGTAATATAAACCAGCCCGCCAAGTCCGCCCAATGCTCCAGAAATCAAAACACCTGCATATCGCATTTTGTAAACGTTAATTCCTACGGAGTCTGCTGCCTGCGGATGCTCACCACATGTCATAAGACGGAGACCAAACTTAGTCTTATATAATATGATATATGATGCGACAAGAATCAGCAATGCCAAAAGCATAAACCAGCTAAATTCGAACTTCCCAATGTTTACAAGAAATGCTTTTTTTGCTTCTTTGTACGCAACTGTAGAAGAACAAACGCTTAAACTATACAGCCTAACAAAACGAGGCCAGGCTTATCATATGCCAATGGAGATACAGAATAATTTCCTGGCAAAATAAATACACAAAGATCCTGTTCTTTATAGCATAGTTTGAACAGGATCTTTTTATAATGCTTTATTTTCTATCTAAAATTTTATTAAACCGACTAAAGAACGTTGAAGTTGTTATTATCGCTGCCAAAATATCACTGATTGGCTCAGCCAAAAATACCGCAAATACTTTATTCTGGATAAAATGCGGCAGGATAAAAATCAACGGAATCAACAGAATCAATTTTCTTAAGCAGGCAAGTAATAAACTAACTTTTGCCTGGCCCAATGCCATGAAACTCTGCTGACAAGCAACTTGGAATCCAAGAGAAAAAATACCTGCCATGTAAATTCTTAACGCCCATGCCGTATACGTGATTAATTCTGTATTATTCGAAAAAATACCTGCAAACATCTTCGGAAATAGAAGCATAATCAACCAGAAGCATCCCGTAAAAATTGTACAAACTGTAAATTGAGTAAAAAATGCTTTTTTTACTCGATTTCTATTTCCTGCACCATAGTTATAGCTCATGATTGGCTGTCCACCCTGACAAATTCCCTGTAATGGTAATGTTGCAAGCTGGCTAACACTGGTAATAATTGTCATAGCCCCTACTGCGAGATCTCCGCCATATCTTGACAAACTGGAAGTAAAACTGATAGACAAAATACTTTCCGTAGATAACATGACAAATGTAGATATACCAAGAGCAAGGCATGGTAAGATGATTTCTTTTTGCAGTTTAAAGTTTTCTTTTTTAAGATGCAGAATCGTCTTCTTTCCTGACAAGAAACGAAGGATCCATATTGCCCCTACAGCCTGACTCAAAACAGTTGCGAGTGCAGCTCCCTTTACTCCAAGATGAAATACGAAGATAAAAATCGGATCAAGAATGATATTGATCACAGCACCAATCACTGTTGTCATCATGCTGATCTTCGCAAATCCCTGTGTCGTAATAAATGGATTCATTCCCATCACGATCAAAACAAAAATACTTCCAAGAATATAAATCCTTGCATAATCCACGCCATAAGGAAGTGTCTTATCGCTAGCACCAAACATCGTCAGTAACTGTGGCGCAAAAGTAAAGAATATCACCGTCAAAGCTGCGGCCATAAGCATGAGGATTGCAAAACAATTTCCAAGAATCTTTTCAGCTGTCTTATTATCTTTCTTTCCCATAGAAATCGCTGCACGCGGTGCACCTCCGGATCCTGCCAGCATGGCGAAGGCATTGATCAGCATGAGAATTGGCGTAAACAATCCAACACCTGTTAATGCTGCGGCACCGACACCTGGAATATGTCCGATATAAATACGGTCAACAATATTATATAAAAGGTTGATGATTTGAGCCACAACAGCCGGTATTGCAAGCTGGGCCAAAAGACGTGGTATTTTTTCTGTTTCCATAGCCTGTGCGTTTGACTTACTGTTCATGTCTGTGTCCTCCTAAATATTATCTAGTCATCTCAATATAATCAAATTGCTTATGCAGTCTCTCCCCTAAGTGTTCTGGTATTCTTGATAATGTACAAAACAACTGATACAACCATCATTATAGCACACAAACCAATTAACAGATCTGACACCATTGGTGTAATGTGGAACCATATAATATGCACAGCCACAGTTCCATATAATAAAAAGGTTACTATTTTTCCATGCCAATCTGCACCATGCACTTTTCCTGTTTTTCGTATCACAAGGCATCCACTAACCGCCATATAAAGTTCCTTAACTGCCATTATAACGATCAACGGGAGCATATGTGGAAAGCGAGTAAACGAGCAAATCAACATTGCTGCCTGTGTCAGCTTATCGGCAACCGGATCGAGAATCTTTCCTAGATTGCTAATCATATGAAATCTTCTTGCAATATATCCATCAGCGAGATCCGTAAGACCGGATAGCAATAAGATTTCTCCTGCTAACAAAGGATTTTCCTTTACACAATAACTCCATATAATTACTGGAATCAGACAAAACCGAAAAAAAGAAAGCAAATTGGGTACTGTAATAATTCTATTCAAATTTTCTTTCTGACTTCCTTCACTCTGCATGTACGGTCACATCACTTTCCTTTTGTTTCGACATAAACCAATAAAATACAGCACAAAATGCCAATGCAAATACAACACCAAAAACATTCTGAATCACTCTAAGACTAACTGCTCCTTTTAATCCATAACTTTCCGCAGCAATTGCGAGAGCGCCAAAGGTATTAAATACAGCCTGCCAGCCGTATTGCGCTGAAAATCCTACACCAATTCCACCAAGAATTCCTATATAAGCATAGATGGATGATGGAAGCAGAAAATATAATACGGTGAAGCATATAACACCTACAATATTTCCGACAATCCTTTTACGGACTCTGTATTGCATGTCTTCCACAAACGGCAAAATTGCTGACATAGCTGCAATGCCTGCCCACATTGCACGTGGCATATTGCAAAGTTCTGCAATGCAAAGGACAATTGGTACACATATAATCTGGCATAACTGCCATTTTGTTCTCGATGAAGTGATATCAAATTCCTGGATTAGATCTTTCAAATTTCTTTTAAAAGTTCTATTTTTATGATTTCGATAAAATACAAAACAGGTAAGAACTGCGCCTAAAATCATTCCGGCCAATCGCATCTGATAGCTTGTTCCTGTAACATCATATCCATATAATAGCAGATAGCCAAGAACCAATGTAGATTGGTTAAACATGAATGGATTATGACATCCAAAAAATATCAACACTGCCAGTGCAGCAATATTTAACAGCATTCCCAGTACCGGTGAAAGCTGATTTGCAAGATGCGGACATACGACCATTATTACAAAGAACATAGCCAAAAGCATCGTAGATTGTCCAGTGTGGATTCCCAAATCCGCATTTCGAAATACCATAAGACATAATAAAACTACCACACCAACAATACTGTTTTCATTTCCAAACAGGATGCTGAAAACAGTAACAAATAAAAAACAAAAAACCATTGTAACAGCTATCTTAATCAGATATACCAGTATATGATACATTTTTTCTTTCGTGGTTTCACTCTTTTTCAACAGGTTTTTCGATCCTGCCTGATTTAACTGTAATTCCTGATAAAATGTCATATAAATCCTCCCAGCTTCTACTTTTATATTATATTCTCATTTGTCTGTATCGGAAGTTCTACAACAAATCTACATCCGCCATATTCCCGGTTTTCTGCTTTGATCGTTCCTCCCGTACTATCTACAATCCGCTTTACAAGTGCAAGACCAAGACCGTTTCCTTCTGCCTTATGAGAACCATCTACCTGATAAAACTTGTCGAATATTCTAGTCTTTACATCTTCCTCGATTCCTGGTCCTTCATCCTCCACAATGAACTTCACAGAATTCTTTTCCTGTTTCAGAAACATCGTAATTGTTCCCTTTGCCGGACTAAACTTGATTGCATTATCTAAAAGATTCATCCAGATATGCATAAGAAGTCCTTCATTTCCAGTATATTTGACTTCCTCCAATTCTACCTGGAAGCCAATTTCTTTTTCTGTCCATTTTGATTCCAAAGAAAGAAATGCCTGACGAATCTGTTCATCCAGTCGATATTTCGTTTTTTTCATTGGTATATTCTGATTCTCCAATTTAGACAACAACAAAATATTTCCAACCAACCCAGAAAGCCTCTTCGTGTTAAATAAGATTTTTTCTACATATCCCTCTTGCTCCTGCGATAATTCTTCTCCCTGAAGAAGCATTGTATAACCTTCAATGGCATTGATAGGGGTCTTAAACTCATGAGAAACATTAGATACGAAATCCATCTGCAGCACTTCTGTTGCACGAAGCTCTTTTGTCATCACGTTGAAACTTTGGTAGGATTCACCAACCTCTGCTATACGACTGTTCGTTTCCAAATGCTGTTCAAAATCTCCTTGAGAAACTTCCTTCATTGCTTTACTGAGTCTGGTAATTGGCTCCAGTAACTTTGCATTAATAAAAGAAGTAATGAGCCCTGCGATCAGTGTATTAAAAATCAAAAGCCAGCCAAGCACAGGTATACTCCCCGGTAGCTTAAAGAAATGATTTAAAAATGCAAATAATAAAGCAGATATCACTGTTGAAAATACGAGAGACAGCCAGATTGCACCAGTCAGACAGGACCGAATCTTCAATCTTTTTTCTTTCTTCTGATTCATTATTTTTTCACCACCTTATATCCAATTCCACGCATGGTTACAATTTCGAAATTTGGATTATCTTTAAAACGCTCCCTAATTCTTCCTATATGCACCTCTATCGTATGTGGGTCTGCCTCTGTCTCATATCCCCAAACTTCATCCATTAACTGCTGTTTTGTAAATGTTCTTCCCGGCGAAGCTGCCAGCTTATATAAAAGCAGAAATTCTTTTTTCGGTAAAACAAGGCTTTCCTTATCCGTTGTAACGGTCATTGCATCATAATCAAACTCTGTTGAACCAATCACAATTTTATGTTCATTCAGGATCTGTGCACGACGGAGCAATGCGCCTACTCTTAAAACCATTTCATTCACATTTACCGGTTTTACCATATAATCATCACTTCCAGAAAGAAATCCCTGGCGCATGTCATCAAAGTTTCCTTTTGCAGTGATCATAAGTACCGGTATCTGGTATCCTGCTGAACGAAGTTCCGACACCAGCTCATAACCATCCATAACCGGCATCATGATATCGGAAATAATCAGATCAATATATTCCTTATCCAATACTTCTAATGCCTGAGCTCCATCCGGTGCACTTTTAACCTGATAACCATTCTTCTCGAGCACTTTCTGAAATAGCTGGCTTAATTCTTTATCATCTTCTACAATTAATATCTGAAACACGTTTTCCTTCCTCCCTGTTATCTATTAAAACAGATATCTTGCCCATCCAAGCAGATGCTGTACCAAAAACACATTTCTCTGACGTTTTTTTGTTAATTCAATCGGTTTTACATGATACGGATCATGATACGTGCCATCTTCTAATGCCTGTCGGGATACTTTTTCATATTCCATCATTCCTTCTTCCAACTGTTTATTGATTTCTTTGCTACGTATTACAAGCATCAGTTCCGTATCCAGATACGTACTTCTCATATCCATGTTAAAGGAACCAATCACAGATATATCATCATCGATCAGGATGCTTTTTCCATGGTAAGAATAACCGCCTTCATATTCCCAGATGTCAATTCCTGTATTTAAAATCTTATTTCTATTTTTTGCATAATCAGCAGACCCGAATGGATTGCCATTATTTGCAACCGAATTTGTCATGATTGAAAAATTTGGAACATTCTCTGCAATCTCCTCCCATGTATTGTACATCATATCATTACAGATAATATATGGTGTATGAATCTTTACACGATTCTTCGCACTTTTCATCAATTCTCCCAGCTGATACCAGACTACTGGTTCCTTGGAAGCTGTGTGAATAGGATTTGATACCAATGCAATCTTTTCTGTCTCAAACGTTTCGTCTGTATAATCCGTATCGAAAATCATTCCCTTGTTTTCATTAAAATATTGCTGATATCCTTCCTGCAGTTCTAATACTGCCTTCTTTACAGATTTTCTATTTGCAAGTTTCTTATCATTATGAAAATAGCTACTATCTTCTTGTTCCCATATCGTTTCAAAATAATCTAACAACTGGTTGACTGAATTTTCTTTCCTTGGTTCATCGCAAATAACCAACACATCTCTGTCATAGTTCTTGTGTCCTGGAAAATCGCCCAGGAAATAATTATATGTATTTCTTCCTCCAAGAATATAGTTCTTACCATCTGCAATCAAATATTTATCATGCATTCTTCCCATCATTTTCCATGGTTTCAACGGATTGGCCTTATTGTATAATTTGATTTCAACATTCTCATGGGAAGATAATCCATAAAAATACGGATTACCTTCCATATCAATCCAACTCTCCATTCCATCTACCAGCAAGCGAACATGTACACCTCTGTCTGCCGCATCACGAAGAGCTCCTAAGATCAATTTCCCACTTTCATCGGATTTGAATGCAAACGTAGAAAGAATAATTTCCTCTTTTGCATTCTTAATCAATCGCACTCTTTGTAAAAGAGCTTCCGAATTCTTTTCTATGATCACTGCCCGTTCTGGATTCTCACTGCATTCGTTCCACAACTCATTATGTATTTCTTTTATGGTTTTTTCGGACATTTCTGGCTGTTTTTTATATGCAATGCAGATTCCAAGTAATTCATAACAAGCCATAAACAGAAGAACTGCCAGTATAACAAGAAGAATTTTACATATTTTATGCTTTTTCATTGTATATCACCTGATTCCTTTTTTCTATGCTTATATAATACAATGTCAATCTCAATTCAACCTCAACAAAATTTATTTTTTTCACCTAAACGGAAATTCTGTACAAATCATTCGATATAACAAAACGACCTCTCAAAAACAGTCGACTTTTAAATTAACTGTTTTTTGAGAGATCGTTACATCAGATTCTTATAGCAATCCAGCAAATAATTGTCCTAATCGTAAATATGCACTGCGTCCGGTACAATATTGTTCTGTCACATCACGACATTCACCCATGGTTTTTATCAAATCACTCTTTATATCTAAAACAGACTGACAATCTATCATAAAACATCCATTTTCAAAATGATGGTATAAACTTCGATAATCCAGATTAATTGTTCCACAAATTGCCATACAGTCATCCACCACACTCATTTTTGCATGGCAGAAACCAGGAGTCCATTCATAAACACGCACACCATGTTTAACCAATCCATGATAAAAAGAACGATTGATATTATAAATAAATTTTTTGTCTGGAATACCCGGTGTAATAATTCTGACATCCACTCCTCGCTTAGCAGCCAAACATAACGCATGTGTCATTTCGTCTGTTATAATCAGATATGGAGTCATGAACCAACAGTATTTTTCAGCTTTATTTATCATACTAATATAAACTTCTTCTCCAACCTGTTCATTATCCATAGGACTGTCTGCATAAGGCTGAATAAACCCCGTTTGCTGCGCCTTGTAATCATAATGAAAAATATATTTACCAAAATCAGGATCATTCGCATCTTTATCACTAACCGCATTCCACATTTCCAAAAATGTCACTGTGAGTGACTGAACAGCATCTCCTTCTAAACGAATACCTGTATCTTTCTATTGTCCATAAGGATGTGTATAATTAAAATATTCATTTGCGAGGTTGTATCCACCGGTAAACCCAACTTTCCCGTCAATAACCGTTATTTTTCTATGATCACGATTGTTCAAGAACAAATTTAAACCTGGTACAAACGGATTGAATACACGGCAATGAATTCCTACGCACTCCATTTTTTTTACAAAATCAGTATTAATAAATCCTATAGAACCCATATCATCATAAAATATGCGTACTTCCACTCCAACTTTTACTCGTTCTTCCAGAATCTTTTGGATCTTATGCCACGCCTCTGCATCTTCTATAGCATGATACTCCATGAAGATAAACTTCTGTGCCTTTGCAAGATCTTCAAGCTGGGTCTCTAATCCCTTTACTGCTTCATCGAAATACATCACATCCGTATTCTGATAGATTGGATACTGCGAATTTCTTTGTATATAACTTGCAATATTTCCTGCCTTCGGAATCGTTTCGTTTATTCTGCTTAAACACTCCTGATTATCGGAAAGCATTGGTAACAATTTGCTATCAATTTCTGCATATCGCTCACGCATTTTATGTGTGCCACCATTCAAACCAATCAATAAATATAGGCCTACACCCATAATTGGGAAAATTAAAATTAATATAACCCAAGGCATTTTCATGGAAGATGTCTTATTTGATGCATACAATCTCAAAACTAAAATTCCACTTAAAATCCTTGTAAATAGATTTATGATTTCTGCATATTCATTTAAGCGTGTTACAATAGTAATAATAAAAACTACTTCTAGAAGAATGCAGATTATGGAAAAACACAATCGTTTTACTCCGTTTTTTGTTTTCGCTTTTCCTTCTAAAGTATCTTGTTTCATATATATTCCAACCTTTCTACTCAATCAAATTTCTGCTTAAATTTTTCGTGGAACATACCAATTTTGTCTTTTATTCTCTGCATTTCATTATCTGCTTCAATGACAACTCTTGCAGAATGAAGTAATTCTTCACTGATCTCTTCATATCCAGGCATTTCTTCAATGCCTTTTTTATAACGAAGCTGATGTTCCAACGTTGCCCAGAAATCCATCCCATTAGTTCGGATTTGAAGTTCTACACGCATAGGTGTTTTACCCTTAGCAAAAAATACAGGAATCTCAACAATCATGTGATAGCTTCGATAGCCATTTGGTTTGGGATTTTTTATATAATCCTTTACTTCAATAACTTTGATATCATCTTATTGTGTGATCAAATCAGATATCATATAAATATCATCAATAAATGCACAAACTATTCGAACACCTGCTACATCATTTAGATATGTTTGTATATTCTCTGTTGTAAAATCATGTCCCATTTTCTGCAGTTTATTATAAATACTATTGGGTTTCTTAATTCTTGTCTTTATAAATGAAATAGGATTTCGATTGTTCTCAACTGAAAATTCATCATCTAAAACCTCAAGTTTGGTTTGAATTTCCCGGATAGCACAACGGTACATCATCATTAAATTATAAAACTTTGTAGCATTCTTTAAAAACTGCATTGATTCCGGATTATCCATCCAGAGTTTTTCTACTTCTTCCTTTGTCATGGTAATTTCCTTCCTACTTCTTATTTATAAATACTATTTATTTTGATAATTGATTTGTTCTCCTTGAATTACAGGATAATGCTTTCCTGCAGAAGAAACATTTCCTTATCATCTTTCACCTGAAACGGATGCTCCTTAAAAGGGCGGAGACGTTCAATCTCAATTTCTATGATTCTTTCTTCTTTTTCTCCTAATTGTCTGTTTGTCTCAGTCATCTTGACTCCTTTCCTCCAGGATTCAGGATATAAAAAATGCCTGCCTGGAACTTTTGTTGTAAGTAAAGTTCCAAACAGACATTGCCGTTTGACCATTAGCTGTAGCTAATAGAATTGAATACTGTTTCAGCTAATTTATGTTTGCAGGTTTCGGAGAGATTGCTTCTTTTCCCGCCTTTTCTCTTATTTACATCCCCAAATAAGGGGTGACAACAGAGCGGAACCCAAATGTTAGCTGGACTCTTGAAAAACCATGTTTGCAAACCGGTGATTTTGATTAGCTGTCAGCTAACAAAAATCGGATTGTGTTAGCTGGAAATGGATCATTTTGAATGGAATTTCATGTCACGAACGTGATTAGAAAATAAGAAAAGCGTTCGCTGTCAGCTAATCCAGCTAACATTTTCGAACGCTTTGAAGCCCGTCGCCAAGAGGATTTGAACCTCCGACCCCTCGCTTAGGAGGCGAGTGCTCTATCCAGCTGAGCTATGACGACACATGCCGCAAACCCTTGATTTTACTGGGTTTCTGGGATTTTCCCCTTCGGCCATATATAAGATTATCAACTCTTTTTCGAGTTGTCAATCTACAGATTTTTTTACTTTGGTAACATTAGAACGTTCCCCAAATTGGGGAATGCTTTGTTGTCACCTTTGGCATTATTCAGAATAGATTCGAACTGAAAGTTGTTTTTCATTTTTCCCTTTGGGGAATGCCTCGGCTTTCTCTTAGGAGGCGAGTGCTCTATCCAGCTGAGCTACGAGGACACTTGACTCACAATCGTAATTCTACTATATTTTTATTCAAATTACAAGAGAATCTTTCATATTCTTTTCGTACACATTTAGAATCTGTTACTGTTCACTCCGTTCTCAGTAACACGCTTCGCGATGCACTGAATGTATGCTATTCGCATAAATTCGCGCGGTATGTCTCGGGATTTTGGCATTCTCATGCCAAAACACCTCGCGGGATAGTGGCGTGTGAACAGTAACTAGAATCTTACCCAAAATTCAAATGTTTTCATCAAATATGTTATGAAGTGGATATTTTCTCATCCACAATTGATTTGTATCAATCGGATATCTGCAATCCACTTCCGCTACGTGGCTCTACACCAAATAACTGCTTCGCAGTTTCGGTTAAACTATCGTTGTTATGTTTCACGTGAAACATAATATTTTATCTGATATTCATACCAGTTTTTCATACTTATATGCCATCACTAACTGGTTAAATATCTCCCACTTATTTAATAATGTAACTGACCCTGAAGCCAGATGATTCCTTTAAATCGGCGGCCGATCTTGAGTTCTCCCAGAAGATCTTCCCGGTTGATACACACGTCAAACTGCATATCATTACATTCTATAGTAATCTGACAAATTTTCTCTCCTGTAATGATATTTTCAAAAGTCATATAATCAATAATCTCCCCCATGACGCTGTACTGGTCACATTCAATGCCATATGGCATGAAATACGAATCTACAATGGAAAGAATATCATCAGTGACAATTCTCTGTGAAATCATAGAATATGTATCCATATCCTCCATTGTGAGGCTTTCCATTGCCTCTTCGTCTCCGTTGCGGGCTGCCGCAATCAAATGGTTTCTGTTTTTTGTCAGTTCCCGTTCAGCTTTTACAGCCTCTTTATCCTTCTCCACCGGAAAAAGAATTTTTCCTTCCCTGGCCAGTCCGGAAAGGGTTAAGGGCTGGCCATCAGGAAGCATACCGCTTTTGTATTTTTCTTTCATATACTCAGCGGCATTCTGAAGATAAAAAATTAAAGTAACTCCTATTCTCAGATCGTCACAGGCACCGGCAAAAGACTCTTTTTCTGTATGTCTCTCTATTATGACATTCTCCTGTGTCGTAATACCTGTTCCGCGAAAAAAAGGAAAATAATAGTCCGGATAAAATACGTTGTTTTCATCATACTGTCCACAGACAGTGATTCCACAATCGCATCCATAATCCTTGGAAAACTCAGCAAATACACCCTCCGGATGATCCTTTACTATTGTTTTATCATCATAATTTTCAACCACATCCGTAATGATCTGCCTGATACTGCTTCTTTTGGTGATCTTGGAAAAACCAACTGCTCTCAGATAACTGTGCATAAGAACACCTCCCTGAAAAAGCTCACTCTCCATTAAGCGTGCTTTTTCTCAATCTTTGTCATGCCGCCCATATATGGCTGCAGAGCTTTCGGAATGCTTACAGATCCGTCTGCATTCAGGTTGTTCTCCAGGAATGCAATAAGCATTCTAGGCGGTGCAACAACTGTATTATTTAATGTATGTGCAAGATATTTGCCGTCTTTACCGTTTACACGAATCTTCAGACGACGTGCCTGTGCATCTCCAAGGTTAGAGCAGCTTCCTACTTCGAAATATTTCTTCTGACGTGGGGACCATGCTTCTACGTCAAGAGATTTTACCTTCAGATCTGCAAGGTCACCGGAACAACACTCAAGTGTACGAACCGGAATGTCAAGAGAGCGGAACAGATCTACTGTATTCTGCCATAATTTATCAAACCACATTGGACTTTCTTCCGGTTTGCAGACAACGATCATTTCCTGTTTTTCGAACTGATGGATACGGTAAACGCCTCTCTCTTCAAGTCCATGAGCACCTTTTTCCTTACGGAAACATGGAGAATAACTTGTAAGAGTTTTTGGAAGTTCCTCTTCCGGAATAATCTGGTCGATGAATTTACCGATCATGGAATGTTCACTTGTACCGATCAGATATAAATCTTCGCCTTCGATCTTGTACATCATAGCATCCATTTCTGCGAAGCTCATAACACCTGTTACAACGTTGCTTCTGATCATGAAAGGAGGTACACAGTAAGTAAATCCTCTGTTAATCATGAAATCACGCGCATAAGAGATTACTGCAGAGTGAAGTCTTGCAATATCCCCCATCAGGTAGTAGAAACCATTTCCTGCAACACGTCTTGCACTGTCAAGATCAATTCCGTCAAAGCTTTCCATAATATCTGTATGATATGGAATCTCATAATCCGGAATAACTGGCTCACCGAATTTCTCAATTTCTACATTTTCACTGTCATCTTTGCCAATCGGTACAGACGGATCAATGATATTCGGGATTACCATCATATTTTTGAGAAGTTCTTCTTCTACTTCTTTTTCTCTTGCAGAAAGTTCTTCAATACGTGTTCCGGAAGCAGCTACCTGTTTCTTGACTTCTTCTGCTTCTTCTTTCTTTCCCTGTCCCATCAGAGCACCAATCTGTTTGGAAATTTTATTTCTCTCAGCGCGAAGAGCCTCTACTTCCTGTTTGATTTCTCTGTTTTCTTTGTCCAGTTCCAGCACTTTATCCACTAATTCCAGTTTATTATCCTGGAATTTATTGCGGATGTTCTGTTTTACAACTTCCGGGTTTTCTCTCACAAATTTAATGTCTAACATCTTGTTCCTCCTGAATAAAATAGTTACTGTTTACATCATTCACAGTAACATAAAATATTTTGTAACTATTCATTGATCTGCTTTTTGGCAAATTACCAGGCAGTTACTATTCTTTTATGTATTCTGGCAGCCGCCTGGCGGATATATTGCTGTCATACAGTTACTATTTTGTTACTGTTTACTTCGTATCCAGTAACACTGTTTTTTATTTTATCTTTAAGTATGCTCTTTCTTTTCTGTTTTTAATCAGTCCTGTTCGAGATTATCCAGGCCGAAATTAACAGCTTTTCGAAGTGCTTCCACTTCTTCCTGGCTAAGCATAACATAAGATTCGCCTTTTACAATTTCTTTCATATACAAAAAGCAATTGTCACGGCTATGCACTGCATTTAAAATAAGACCCGTATTTTCCTTGTCCAGCAAGGCCAATGCAAAACTTAATTTGCCGCCTACATCATCAAATGCATCATATTTCTCTACACCATACTTATTAAACATCTTATCAAGATTCTTTTTTATAAAAAGGAGATCATGATCATGTTCTTCTTTCGCATCATACAGTTTATCTATCTGAGCGAATTTTCTTACAAATACTTTCTCCAGAGACTGTGCATCCGAGCCTTTCATAAACGTCTTATATTTTCGTTCCAGACGACTCAGACGCATATTCATACTGATATTCCTTACCAGCAGGAAGATAGTAAGAATCAGTAGTATAATAATGATGATCCCGGAATCAATTCCAAGACTTTCAAAAATGCCACTCATATTACTGTCACTCCTAACCAATGGATTCAAAGAGATCTATGATTCTCTCCAATTCATCCTTGGAATAATACTCAATTTCAATTTTACCTTTGTCATTTTTCTTTCGGTGGATCTGTACTCTGGTGCCCATGATACTCTTCATTTTTTCTTCCAGACTCTCGTAGATTGCATCTTCCGCAGAGCTGAATTTACTCTTTTTCTCTGTTTTCGGTGGCTCCAGCATACGTTTGACAAGTGCTTCTGTCTCTCGAACGCTTAATTTCTCGTCGAAAACTTTCATCGCAACAGATTCCTGTTTTTCTTTGTCTGATATTGCAAGGATTGCACGTGCATGTCCGGCAGTTATCATCTCATCAATCAACATCTGCTGCACTTTTTCACTGAGTTTAAGAAGTCTCATAGCATTTGTTACAGCAGTTCTGCTTTTGCCTACACGCTCTGCGATTTCATCTTGTTTAAGGTGAAATTCATCAATCAGGCGTTTATATGCCATTGCTTCTTCGACCGGATTTAAATCTTCCCGCTGAATATTCTCAATCAGGGAAATTTCTACTAATTCCTGTTCAGAAAAGTCTTTTACAATTACAGGAACTTCTTTGAGTCCGGCAAGTTTTGCTGCTCTCCAGCGTCTTTCTCCTGCAATTATTTCATAATAGTCCTTTTTATCGGATACAAGCAGCGGTTGGAGAACTCCATACTGTTTAATGGACTCAGATAGTTCTAACAACGCATCTTCATCGAACTGTTTACGAGGCTGATTTACATTAGGCTCTACGCTTGATATTTTTACTATCATTGCTGTTTTTTTATGCTCTGCTGTATTGCTTTTTTCCTTCGTACCAGTTGTTTCTTTTTCAGTTGCTACAGTTTTATTTTCTGTTTTAGCTGTTGTTTTTTTTACAGGTTCTTTGACAGCAGACTTCTTTTCCGGAAACAGTGCATCTAAACCTCTGCCAAGACCGTTCTTTCTGCCTGCCATTAATTATCCTCCCTGTTGATCACTTCTTCAGCTAAAAGTCTGTAGCTCTCTGCTCCCGCTGATTTTGGATCATAAATTGTTATCGGCTGTCCATAACTTGGTGCCTCTGCTAATCTTACATTTCTCGGAATAATCGTTTTGTATATATTCTGATTAAGATTTTCCTTTACATTCTCCACAACCTGCAGAGACAGATTTGTTCTGGCATCATACATTGTGAATACGACACCTTCCATTTTCAGACGCTTGTTTAATCTGTCTTTTACCAGATCAATCGTATGGATTAACTGCGAAAGTCCTTCCAATGCATAATACTCACACTGAATAGGCACTAATACTGATGTCGCTGCAGTCAACGCATTAATTGTCAGCATATTTAGTGATGGCGGACAATCAAGTATTATGTAGTCATATTTGCGTCGAAGCTTATCTGTAATTCCTTTTAATATAAATTCTTTATTATCGATGCCTACTAATTCGATTTCTGCACCGGAAAGATTAACATTAGATGGAATCAGGTCTACGTTTTCGACAACATTTTTTATAATCGTATCTTTCGTCTCGGCTTCTCCAAGGAGAAGTTCATACAATGTACTTTCTACAGAATTCTTGTCAACGCCAAGTCCACTGGTTGTATTACCCTGTGGGTCTATATCAATTGTAAGAACCTTCTTTCCCTTTTCTGCCAGACAGGCCGAAAGATTAATTGCAGTTGTTGATTTACCAACTCCGCCTTTCTGATTGGCAACTGCTATAATTCTTCCCAACTTCATTCCTCCTTTATGAGGTTTTATTTGTCATTGTGCGTATTGCAGATTTATTATAACACTTTTATTTTAATCCCGCCACATAATGTTTCACGTGAAACATAAAAAAACAAATAAATTTTTTTAAAAAAATTGTTTAGTTTGTATGGCTCATGATTTTCTTGTAAAATCAATGTCCTCGCAGTATAATATCTTTATATATGTTTAGTGTCTTTTATAGCAATTCCAGAAAATAATGCAAATTAGACAGTTCAGCAGAGTGTGAAGGACAAGAAAGATATCTGCAGGCGTGCTGACACAGGACAAAGATATCTGACACAGGACTTCACTCTCTGACGGGCTGAATTAATTGCAGTATTTTATGAAACTGCTATAGTTACTGTCACATGCTATTTTGTCATAAAATATATTCCTTAAAATAAGGTATGCAGTAACGTTTTAAACATTTGCTATGCTTAATAAAGGAGGCTGAAAATGAACAGAAACAAACATAAATTTCTTACATTTGCTGCTCTGATGACTGGTGCAACTGTTACAGTCCATCTGATCAACCGCACTGTTGCTGCTGCCGCACAGCTTAAACAGATGCTTCATATTTTTGATGATAATTACTTTGAATGGCGTTTTGGCAATATTTACTATACAAAAAAAGGAACCGGCTCACCAATTTTATTAATTCATGATGCTTTACCAGGAGCTTCTGGATATGAATGGAGCAAAATTGAAGATGAACTGGCAGTTGACCATACCGTATATACTGTTGATCTTTTAGGTTGTGGACGCTCCGATAAACCCAGCATCACATATACCAATTTTGTATATGTACAGATGATCTGTGACTTTATCCGGAAAATTATCGGAGAAAAAACAGATGTAATTGCCAGTGGATTTTCCAGTTCCTTTGTTGTAATGGCCTGTCATAATGAGAAAGAGCTCTTTAACAAAATCATGCTGGTTAACCCTCCAAGCTTTACTCAGTTAAGGCATATGCCAACAAGAAAAGACCACTTATTAAAACTTGCTCTGGAGGTTCCAATTTTTGGAACATTGATTTACCATATGATTGTTTCACGTGATAATGTAAGTAATTTGTTTATAGAGAAAATGTATTACAATCCGTTTCATGTGGATTCTCAGATGACAGATGCATATTATGAGGCAGCACATAAGGGCGGATGTTATACGAAATATCTGTACTCCAGCCTGGCTTCCAAATACATGAATATTAACATCAATCATGCTGTCAAGGCGTTAGATAACAGTATTTATATCGTTGAGGGAGAAGCAGAACCAAATGCAAAGTCCATCACAGATGAATATTGTTCTTGTAACCCGGCTATAGAAATTTCTACACTGACTGGTACTAAGCATCTTCCTCATGTTGAAAACCCAGAAAACTTTCTCGAGCAGGTTAAAATCTTCTTTTAGTGGCAGGTTAGAACATATTTGAAAAAGGCGTTCTGCAATAAAGCAACCCTATAAAGTTGTTCTCAAACACAAAAAGCTTCGACACGCAGATTTATTTCTATGTATCGAAGCTTTTTTATAGCAATTCCAGAAAATAATGGAATTGCTATGGTCTTTATTTACATTTTCTTACTCTTCTGTATCGCTTTCAGATGTATCTGTTGTATCAGATGCACTTGCGGACTTTGAATCATCATCAGTTACTGCATCACTATTATCGGATGTTTCTGTTTCACTATCAGTTTCAACATCTGCTGATGCTTTTTCATCTGATTCCACTTCATCTGAATCTGTTTTAGTCTCATCCTTCTCAACGCCTGCGACTGACTCGAATGCTGTAAATAACTCTTTTATATTCATTTTGTTTACAAGATATACCTTGTTATCTACTACTGCTGCATAGTAGTTTGTATCATAACTGTAGTAGGAAACTTCCAGTGTGTCTCCGTCTTCTTCTGTAAATGTTACTGTCAGTTCTGCATCTCCATCCGGATCATATTTTTCCGTAAGGCGTTTCTGTGCTGCCATGTTGATCAGTTTATTATAGAATGTTGTAAATGTTGTTTCATTCAGATCAGCGCCGTCAAGTTTATACGTTACTGTTTCTGTATCATTTCCGTCTTCGTCTGTTGATGTTTCACGTGAAGCATTTACCTTATAATCTGTTCCCTGATAATTTACTTTTAAGCTTGCAAGGCTGTTTACAGATACATAACTTACTGTCATATCCCAGAAATCTTCTTCTGTTTTATCCGTAAGTGCAGACAGTGTTTCTTCCGACATAGTGTAGACTTCATTACTGTCATTTACCATGACATATCTGTTACTGTCATCAGCTTCGTTACCAACCAGAATTGTAAGCTGTTTATCTACCATCTCTGTCGTTTCTGTAGAATCCGGTGTTTCAGAATCTGAGGTTTCTGCGTTATCATCCGAAGTTTCTGCTTCTTCCTGGTAATCTACGGTGATTGTCGAATACGGTTTATCCAGTCCATACTTGCTCTTATCTTCGCATTTATAATCTGCCATGGAATTATAAGCCATGCTTCCAAAAGAAGATACCAGAGAACTTACTGTAGCTGAATCTGCCTTATCCTCTTCTCCATTAGCATTTACTGACCATACGCTGGTATCCGCATCCTTTTTTAATTCATAGGAATTATCTCCGTCTACAGAAATCTTAGTGATTGTATCTGTGCTGGAGATTGCCGGGAAGTCTTCCATCTGCGCGTAATCATATAATGTCTTTGTAAATGGTTCTACGCAGGAAGAATCTACCAGATAAACTGTTTTCTCATCATCTTTTCTTACATAATACTGGCTTGTAGATGAATTCTCATCTCCTACATATAATGTAGTTGTTGTATCATCACCGTCTTCATCCTCTGATTTCGTCACAATCTTAATTGTATTTGCCGGAGAATCCAAACCATACTCTGCAAGGTCATCTACATCTTCCAGAACTCTGTCTGACTCTACGGAAGTAACCGATGACGCAGCACTGTCCAAAGTACTCTGATTTACCGGAAAATCTGTATCATCTTTTTTTACCCAGCTATCATCTTTTTTTTCAAATGTTGTTTCTGTATCATCAACCATGAAATCCAGAGATTTAATGTCGTCAGCAGAAGCAGTAAATACAGAGGTGTTTTCTTCGGATTCCGCTTCTGATTCTTTCTGTTCCTGGTGGGATACGTAGGTTTTTACGCCTGCGTATGCCCCACAGCAAACTGCAAGAACTGCAACTGCAAGAATCATTTTTACAGTTTTATTCTTCATTTAAGCTTTTCTCCTCTTCATCCAGACTACAAAACCTACAACCAGGAAGAATCCAGGAATCAGTCCGATCGTACAGATTTTCCAGAATGCAGCATCATAATCTGTAAGTGTCAGATAAGATACGGACAGGCTCTTTGACGGAATAGATACGGTTGCGCTGTCTTCTGTATCAGTCATCCATTTCAGTGATTCAATGATCAGCTTTTCATTTCCGCCTGATACCATCTGATTAACCTGTGATTCCATCAGATTAGAAGTAGAATAATAAACGATCTGAGTTTCTTTGTCATCATCCAGAGTTTCTGTAATGCTCACTCCCAGATCAAATGGCCCTTCTTCATCGCCATCTTCTTTCTCTAATGTATCACTGTTAAGATCTGTCTTTGAGTATGCCTGATCAGAAGTTGTTAAGATACTGTTGACCGTTACAGTGTCTCTCACATCATCCATCTTCTTGATTCCCTGTGCATATGGTGCAAGTACATAATATCCGCCGGAGGCTGTCTCAGAACTTGCATCTGTACTGTTTACAGTCGGAACCAGGTAATATGGCATCTGCATTGCATAATGCTGGCTGTCACCCTCAAATACAATTCCTGCTGCTCTCTGAACACCATAATTTTCAAGAACTGCATCAAAGTTTGGCAGATCTTCTGTTGTATAATCAGAGAAGATCATTGCTTTTCCACCACTTTCAAGATAATCGATAATGGCATTTTTTTCATCTTCTGAGATATCTGTAGATGGAGAATCAATAAACAGACAATCTGCATCATCCGGAACACTGCTTTCTGTAAGAAGATTCAGTGACTGAATATCCATGTTTGCTTTTTCGATGTCTTCTTTGATAGAAGAATCCATCTCTTTTTCTCCATGTCCTTCCAATGTATAAAGAACCGGAAGATCTTCAGAAGTTACATATCCGATAGCACTTGTGATCTGACCTTCACCATCAAAACCAGTTGTCTGATAACTGTATGTCTGATAATCCATTGTACTTTCATAGATATTGTTATAATCAATAACTTTGTTTCGATCTCCGCATACCACAATAAGACTATTTGCAGAAAGATCATCGCTTGTATACTCGGCTACAAATTTAGGATTTACTACCGGGTCTTTCTGTTCTACTTTAATATGTTTGGATTCATCTTCATATTTCTTAAGAAGATTCGTGATATTTTCATCTTCTGAACCGCTCTGTGCAATCTGATAAATCGTTACATCCTTATCCAGATCTTTCAGCATTGCCTTAGTATCGTCGCCGATACTGTAAAGCTTCTCACTGCTGATATCGATCTCTGAGTATTTGGATGGAATCGCACTTACAATCATATTTATCACAACTACAACTGCAATAAATATTACTGACATTACCATTGTATAGGAACCGTTTTTAATATGTTTCTTGCTGACAGTTCCAATCAATTTCTTTTTATCAAACTTCGTATGTTTACTATTTTTCATTTTTTCTTTCAGCTTCATTTCCTTTCACCTCCCCACTAATTCCAACGTCTCTTCAGAATAGACTGTGTTGTAAGGAACAAGCATACTGCGATCACTGAAAGAAAATATACAATTCCTTTTATGTCAAAAATGTTACTCGTGAAATTATCAAAATGTCCACTCAGGTTGAATACATCCAGAACTTTCTGAATTCCGCCTTCAAAAATACTGGATTTTACTACATAAATGATTACAAGTATTACTTCTCCGATCACTCCAATCACTGCTGAGATCAGAACATTCTTAATCATTGTATAAATAATAATCGCTGCTGCCAGAATCAGTAATCCAAATGCTACACATGTAGACATTGATGTCTGAGAGAAAAATGAAGAAATACCATTCATCATGTAGAAGGCAAATAAAAGGACAAATGTAAGTACTGCCGCAATTACCTGGCTTTCAGTTAATGCTGACATAAATACACCGATTGCAATATTTGCACATCCAAGAAGGAAAAATCCAAGAACTGCTGTATAAGCAGATGCAAAGGATACTGTACCAAACTTAGACATAATCAGTGGATAAGTACACATAACTGCCATAGGAATGGCATATACCGTTACCAGTGCAAGATATTTACCTATTACAATACCACCTACAGAAACCGGTGATGTCAAAAGCAGCTGGTCTGTTTTCTGTTTTCTTTCTTCTGCCAGTACACGCATAGTCAGGATTGGCACTCCAATAAGGAACACAAAGGTAATGGCACTTAATGTATATTCAAATTTAGGATATGCTGCTGAAAGCTGATATGCAGAAAAATAAATACCTGCCAGTACAAGGATAAAAAAGATAAACAAATATCCTACCATGGATGTCAGGTAGCTTTTCAGCTCTCTTTTATAAATAGCTGTCATGATTATTTTTCTCCCCCTTCATCATTTTTCTGTGATTCTGTTGATGTCTGTTCCACGTTTACAGCTTCCGTTTTAGCTTCTGCTGTTTCCTGGCTTTCAGAACTCTTCTGGTCTGTATCATCTTCACTTGCAGATGCTGGTTTCTCAGATGCTGTAAGTTCAAGGAATATTTCCTCAAGAGATACTTTCTTGGACTTCATCTCATAAATTGGACTGTTTATATCAGACATCTTGTAGAATGCTTTTTCTCTGATATCATTATTCTCTTCTGTGGAAACCTTAGCGCTCCAGAGATTCTGTTTCTCATCCTTCTCAATAGTCACGCTGTTAACTCCTTCAATGCTTTCCAGAGCCTGTTTAATCTGTGATTTTTCACCTTTAATAAGCATTTCAAGAGTATTAGATCCTTCTGCCAGCTTTCCAAGGTTCTCCGGAGTATCACTGGCAACCAGTTTTCCATGGGAAATGATCAGCACGTAATCACACACCGCACTTACTTCAGATAAGATATGCGAACTGAGAATTACTGTATGCTTCTTCTTTAAATCTTTGATGAGGGTACGGATTTCTATAATCTGTTTCGGGTCAAGTCCTACTGTCGGCTCATCCAGAATGATAACCTCCGGGTAGCCCATGATTGCTTCCGCCAGTCCAACTCTCTGTCTGTAGCCTTTTGACAGATTTTTGATCAGACGATTTCTCATATCAGAAATCTTTACCATATCCATAACTTCTTCTATCATGGTTGCTTTTTTGTCTTTTGGGATTTTTTTGAGATCAGCCACGAATTTCATATATTCCAGAACGGTCATATCAAAATAGAGTGGCGGCTGTTCTGGCAGATAACCGATACATTTCTTCGCTGCTTCCGGTTCTTCAAGGATATCGTGTCCGTCAATCCTGACGGTTCCTTCTGTGGATGCAATGTATCCTGTTATCATATTCATTGTGGTGGATTTGCCTGCACCGTTTGGTCCAAGGAATCCATAGATTTTACCTTTCTCGATTTTAAAAGAAAGGTGGTCAACTGCCGTATGGTCGCCATATCGTTTGACCAGATTGTTTACTTCAATCAATGTGTTCTCCTCCTTTTATTTAAATGCCGCAAATTCGTCCTGGTGTGTTTAAAAAAGACTTTCCGCAGGAATGATTTTCCAAACACGCTCTGGCTTCAGGATTAATATAGAAAATGTCCTCAGGCGAAACAGAGAATGGGGGAACCCGAGGACATCTCTACAAGAACAGTTTATGATGAAGTTGTGATAAAATTAGGATAAAAGTGTGATTATTTTGTGATGTTTGTGTGAGACAATGGTTCTTTCAGCGGAGTTCCTGCTTTACGCGGATATTTACCCGGAGTTGGTTTCTTCTTATCTATAATGACAAGAGAACGGTCAATTTCCGAATCAGGAAGCTGGAAATATGTGATATCTCTTAACTGCCCGCCAAGGATTTTGATTGCTTTTTCAGCCTCTGTTGCTTCTTCCTGTACAGTTCCTGATTTATAGGAAATAAATGTTCCACCTGTTTTTACATATGGAAGGCAATATTCTGACAGCGTTGCAAGATTTGACACTGCTCTGGATACGCAGAGGTCATATTTCTCACGATATTCCTTGTTCTTCGCATACTCTTCGGCTCTTCCATGAATTGCCTTAATTCCTTCCAATCCGAGAAGCGTAAAGCTTTCCTCCAGAAAATTCACTCTCTTCTTCAGGGAGTCCAGCAGGCAGGCTTCCAGATGCGGGAATGCAATCTTTAACGGTACTCCCGGGAATCCTGCTCCTGTACCAATATCCATGATTGTTTTTACTTTTGTCATATCAATCGCTTTTACGCAGGACAGGCTGTCGAGAAAATGCTTTGTCAGCACTTCCTCGAATTCTGTAATTCCTGTCAGATTCATAACTTTATTCTTCTCTACCAGAAATTCATAGAACTGAATAAACTGATCTTTCTGTTTCTGACTCAGTTCTATTCCCAGCTCTTTACATCCGTTTTCCAATGTCGACAGATTATATGGCATGGTATTTTTCTCCTTTTTATACTTATTTCTAATTCTCTAATCGTTGTTTTGTTTTTTCAACTTATAACTGATTTTTCTTTTTTATTTCGGTATTTCAGATTTTGAGTTTCCCTGCTATTTTATTAGCTTTTCTCTCAACTTTCTATTTTTCTTTTTGTTATTTTTTGGGCTTTTTAATGTTCTTTTCTGTTCTTTTTCTACCTGAGTCCGCATATTTCAGTGCTGTTTTTTGTACTTCGAAATCGTTTTTTGTAATCTAAATGTCCTTTATTCAGTTCTTTAATACCGTAAAATATGCTTGCTTTTTTCATATTTCCGCATGCGTAAGTACATTAAACAGTGCTTATTGTGTCTTATCTTGCACTTGAAAGATATACCAGTAAAACAGATATATCTGCTGGCGATACCCCTGAAATTCGGGAGGCCTGTCCGATAGAAATCGGTCTGTATGCCTCCAGCTTCTGGCGGGCTTCGATTCTCAGACTGCCGACTTTCTCATAATCAAGATCCACTGGGATTTTCTTTGCTTCCAGTTTCTTAAACTGTTCTACCTGCTTTAACTGTCTGCGGATATATCCATCATACTTGATGTTAATATCAACCTGTTCCTGTACATCCCATGGAAGTTCCGAACGTTCTTTGTCAAGCGGTTTAATTGCTTCATAGGAAAGTTCCGGACGGCGGATCAGTTCTGCCAGTGTTGTTCCTGACTTCAATGGAGTACTGTTGTAGCTTTCCAGAAGTGCCTGAACCTCTTTATTTGCACCGATATTTGTATGTTCTACTCTTTCAATTTCTTTCTTAATCTGTTCTTCTTTTGCAAGAATCTTCTGATATTCTTCCTCGCTGATAAGACCTACCTGGTAGCCCTTCTTACGAAGTCTCAGATCTGCATTATCCTGACGGAGAAGAAGTCTGTACTCTGCTCTGCTGGTCATCATACGGTATGGTTCATGGTTCTCCTTTGTTACCAAATCGTCAATCAGGACACCGATATACGCCTCTGAACGGTCCAGAATCAACTGTTCCTGGCCTTTAACTTCCATAGCCGCATTAATTCCGGCAATCAGTCCCTGAGCCGCCGCTTCCTCATATCCGGAGCTTCCGTTAAACTGTCCACCGCTGAATAAACCTTTAATTTTCTTGAATTCCAGTGTTGGATATAGCTGGCGCGGATTAATGCAGTCGTACTCAATGGCATATGCATTTTTGACGATTTTGGCATGTTCAAGTCCCGGTACAGAGTGATACATTTCCTCCTGTACATCCTCAGGAAGGGAGCTGGACATTCCGCCGATATACATTTCATTTGTATAAAGTCCCTCCGGCTCAATAAACACCTGGTGTCGGTTTTTATCAGCAAAACGCACTACCTTATCTTCGATAGATGGGCAGTAACGTGGTCCTGTTCCCTCAATCATTCCTGAATATAGCGGAGAACGATCCAAGTTTGCGCGGATAATCTCATGTGTTTTCTCATTGGTGTATGTCAGCCAGCATGATTTCTGTTCAATCTGAACATCTTCCGGGTTGGTTGAAAAAGAAAACGGAACAACCCTCTCATCTCCGAATTGCTCTTCCATTTTGCTGTAGTCAATGGTATTTCCAGCAATACGTGCCGGTGTTCCTGTTTTAAAACGGAACATTTCGATTCCCAGTTCTTTCAGAGAATCTGTAAGATAATTGGCAGCCTGGAGTCCGTTCGGACCTGTGTAGTTGCTTACATCGCCGTAGATACATCTTGCTTTCAGGTAGGTTCCTGTACAGAGAACGACTGCCTTACAATTATAAATAGCACCTGAATAAGTTTTTACGCCTTTAATCTTTCCATCTTCAACCAGAAGCTTTGTTACTTCACCCTGCTTAATAGTAAGGTTCGGAGTATTTTCCAATGTCTTTCTCATCTCATTGCTGTATGCCTGTTTATCCGCCTGTGCACGCAGCGAATGAACCGCAGGTCCTTTGGAGCAGTTGAGCATTTTTGACTGAATAAATGTTTTATCAATATTCTTTCCCATTTCACCGCCAAGAGCATCCAGTTCTCTTACCAGATGTCCCTTGGAACTGCCACCTACATTTGGATTACATGGCATTAATGCGATACTATCTACGCTGACGGTAAACATAACTGTATTCAGACCGAGGCGCGCGCCTGCAAGTGCAGCCTCACATCCGGCGTGTCCGGCGCCGACTACAACGAGATCATAATCTTCTACTAAAGTTTTCATTTTATCTCCTTTATTTCCACTGTATAATCTACTATCGTACAATTTACTAATCTATTATTAAAAATCGCCGAAGGCGATTTTTTTGCAAAATTTATTCTATTACAATCATACTTCATCAATACTAATGATAATCTATCGGATACAATCAAGTCACTACTCGCTGCCAGATTCTTATCCACTATTTACCCATACAGAACTTACTGAAAATCTCATTAACCAGATCCTCACCCACTGATTCTCCGAGAATCTTTCCAAGATTTTCATATGCGTTCATCAGATCTATGGAGAAGAAATCCTCCGGCATTCCCATTTCTATACTGTTTCTGACCAGATCAAGACTCTTGTCAGCTTCTTCCAGTGCTGCTTTATGGCGGGCATTTGTGATGTATACTTCGTCATTAAAGGAAATCTCTCCACCAAAGAACATTTCTTTGATCTGTTCTTCCAGCTCTGTGATTCCTTTTTCCTCTTTTGCAGAAATCGGAATCACAGGGTGACCCGTCTTTTCTTTCAGAAGTTCTGTCTGGAATACTGGCTGAAGATCCGTTTTATTATACAGGATGATTGCTTTTTTACCGGCAAGCATAGCCATGATTTCTTCGTCATTCTCGTCAAGCGGAACTGACGAATCCACAACATAAAGAATCAAGTCTGCTTTCTGTGCCATTTCTCTGGCTCTGTCTACACCGATTTTTTCCACAATATCCTTCGTCTCACGGATTCCGGCTGTGTCGATAATCTTCAGAGAGATTCCATGAAGTGTGATATATTCTTCAAGAATATCTCTTGTTGTTCCTGCAATATCAGTTACAATAGCGCGATTTTCTCCTATCAGAAGGTTCAGCAGAGAAGATTTTCCGGCATTTGGTTTCCCAAGAATAACCGTCTGGATTCCCTCCTGGATCATCTTTCCGTCGGAAGAAGTTTTCAACAATCGTTTCACTTCTTTCTGCTCGTTGTCCACAACTTCCAGAAGCTCCTGTGGATATCCATCCAGACTGATGTGTTCCGGATCATCCAATGCAGACTCAATGTATGCGATATGATAAATCAGTTTCTCTCTGATCTCGCGGATAGCTTTCTGTACAGAACCTCTTAACTGATCCATGGAACTGCGAAGTGCATATTCATTCTTTGCCTGAATGACATCCATAACCGCTTCGGCCTGGGACAGATCCATACGACCGTTCAGGAAAGCGCGCTTCGTAAATTCTCCTGGTTCTGCGATCTCTGCACCGTTTTTCAGCACTGTTTCCAGTACTCTCTGCATGGCAAATACACCGCCATGGCAGTCAATTTCTACTGTATCTTCCCCTGTGAAAGTTCTCGGTGCGTGCATGATCATCACCAGAACCTCATCCACCAGTTCCTCTCCATCATAAATATATCCATAATGAATGGTATGAGTCGGAACTTCTTTTATTTTTTTCTTTCCACCTTTTGATCTGTAGACACGGGAAATCACGTCCATGGCATTTTCACCACTGATGCGGACAATTCCAATTCCGGATGCACTCATAGCTGTGGAAATTGCTGCAATTGTTGTTTCCATTTTTTCCTCCTCACTTATTATATGTACTCTCGCTGCCTGCTCATAGCCGAATAGCATTTAGAAATTTTAAAATACAAACAGGATTACACAGGCAACCCTTAGCATCTTTTTCAAATCTTTATATAAATAACAGGATCATTACACCTATCGTTAATATCCCTGTTATTTATACAAAAACAAGTCCCACCTGGGAACTGCTGCCGTTGGATAATTACTTATTTTCTACAATAAAAAATGTTACTCCAGGTAAAAGTGTACACGCAAAGTTACGTGTTATTCACGCTTTCACCTAGAATAACATTCTTTTTTAATATCTGCAATGAAACATGTGCTTCTACATACAGCTATTTATTTAATTTGTTACTGTTCAGTCGCCATTACACCTTGTGAAATAAACAGCAGATTAATTTCTTTTTAATTTTACCACTACATGGCGGTAAGGTTCTTCACCTTCACTGACAGTCTCAACGAATTTATTTCCCTGAAGAGCAGAATGGATGATTCTTCTCTCATAAGGATTCATCGGCTCAAGAATTACCGGCTTGCGGGTCTTTCTTACCTTATAAGCGATACCTCTTGCAAGATTCTCAAGAGTCTCTTTACGGCGTTTGCGGTAATCTTCTGTATCAAGTTTTACACGAATGTAATTTGATTTTCCTTTATTTACCACAAGGCTTGTCAGATACTGAAGAGAATCCAGTGTCTGACCTCTCTTGCCGATAAGGATTCCCATATCTTCGCCTTCGAAATCAACTTCCAGACTTCCATCTGTTGTATTATACTTAGATGTGATCTCTACTTCTCCAAGATTCATAGAAGCAAACACTTCGCTCAGGAATATCCTTGCTCTGTTTTCTACTTCTTTAATCTCTTCTGGATCTGTAATGATCTCAACAGGTTTTGCCGGTTTCACCGGTTTTGCTGCCTTTTCTCTGACTGGTTTCTCTTTGATTTCTTTCGGTTCTCTTGGCTGTTTTTCTTTTACAACTTTTTCCTTTACAGGCTTTGGCTGTCTTGGTTTCTCAGAAACAGCTTTTGGCTCTTTTGTTTCTTTCTTCACCGGTTTTACAGGTTCTGGTTTCTTTTCTTCAACCGGAGTCTCTTCCTTGAAGGAATCAAGTTTTACTGTCTCTACGATTTCCTTCATTTCTTCTTCCTCAGAAACCAGTTCAATCTTACGAACCTTTATCACTGCAGGTTTACTTCCGATTCCGAAGAATCCGTTGCTTCCTTCACTGATTACCTGAATCTCAAGCTGGTCACTGGATACGCCAAGCTCGATACATGCTTTTGTAATTGCTTCACTCTTTGTTTTCGCTGAAAACTGGATATAATCCTCCATGCCAACCCCTCCGTTCCTGACTACTTCTTCTTATTACGCTCATCAAATGCTTTTACCATATTGGCTTTGGCAGTAATGCTGCCCGGTTTTGCATTTGCTGCGTTTTTGTAAGATTCTTCGACCTTCTTAGCTCTTGTCTCGACATCAGTATTGCTGCTGCCTTTTTCAACTTTATTGATATTCTTAACGCTCTGATGTGCCTGATTTGTGATTTTCTGAGGCGGAAGCCCTTCTTTTTCGCGCTTCTTTTCCATCTTCTTCATATTCTCATTGATCAGGTCATCAATCTGAATCTTATCCATATGTCTGTTGATGACAAGCTGCTGTACACTTCGTACTGCCGCACTTGCTACCCAGTAAATACCAAGACCTACAGGGAATGTGAAACAGAATACTGCTGACATGAGCGGCATTACCATGTTCATTGTCTTCATGGAGTTCATCATTGCATCCTGCTGTGCATCTCCACCCTGCTGTGCTGCCTGAGGCATCAGCTTTAAGTTAATCATCTGTGTAGCCCACGCAAGGATCGGAATCAGGATTGCAACGATTGCAATAAGAATAGAACCACCGACAAAAGCGGCTTTAATATAAGTCAAAGGCTGGTCTGCAATATTCAGTCCAAAGAAGTTCTGCACATGCGAAATCTCTTTTGCAGTACTGTTGAGTGTATCCGCAAATCCGGAAAACTGACTGGTCTCTGCAAGAGTTTTCCACTGAGAAGGAGATAATGCATATAAAAAGTCTGTTACAGAATTGCTCGTAGCATTGTTGCCATCCATAATAAGCTGAACTCTTGTCATCTTATTATCTGTGATGAACTGCTGCAGGATATCTGTATATCCGTTTACACCTGTAATGCTTGTAACTGCAGATGCAAGGATATCTTTTACGCTGCCTACATATGCCGGAATTTTGTAAATTACCTGGTATAATGCCATCAAAATAGGGAACTGGATTGCAAGCTGTACGCAGCTTCCTGTAGGAGATACACCGTATTTCTGATATACAGCCTGTGTCTCTTCCTGCATCTTCTGCATAGCTGCCGAATCGTTATTTTTTCCCTTATACTTCTTCTGAATCTTCTGAAGCTCTGGCTGCATGATCGCACTTAATTTAGAAAATTTCTGCTGTTTGATCTGCAGTGGAGTCATAAGAGCGTAAATAAGGATACTGAAGATGATAATGCAAAGACCGATATTCTGAATTCCAAATACATTCAGCAGTCTGTAGATACCATCCATGATCCATCCCATGACGGTCGCAAGCTGACCGATAATAGGAGTGCTGCTCTTTGTCGCTAAAATCATTTCCAAGTTCATTTCCTCCTAGAATCCATAAATGACAGGAGGTTCCTTCGATCGATCAATATTCAATTTTCAAGTACATTCCTGTCTTTACGGTACAGGGTCATAGCCTCCATGGGAAAAAGGATTACAGCGAAGTATCCTCCATACCGCAAGAAGACCACCCTTTAATGCACCATATTTTTCGATTGCTTCTAAACCATATTGAGAACATGTGGGAATATAAGGACATTTTGTTCTCTTCATCGGTGACAAATACTTTTGATAGAGTTTAATTATTCTGATCAGAAACTTCTTTATCATTGTTCTTACCTGCTATGCAGTGCTTTCCCGCAAGATGCATCAGTGCACTTTCTATCTCATGATAGGTTCTGTCTTTTGCCTGGGGACGTGCAACTACTACAATATCCAAACCATTTTCAAATTCCGCTTCATTTAACCGATAACTTTCTCTTATCAATCTGGTGAGTCTGTGGCGGACCACACTATTCCCTACTTTTTTACTTACTGATATTCCCAGACGATTCTTCATGTACTGATTTTTCAGTACGTACATCACCAGATACCGATTACCTTTTGATGTTCCATGTTTATATACTTTTTGAAAATCTTGATTTTTTTTTAAGGACTCTGATCTTTGCATAGAATCCCCTTTCATAATCTCTTTTTTAAGAGAAGAAAAGACCACATAACTGCGGTCTTATTCTTAGGCTGATAAATGCTTTCTTCCTTTTAATCTTCTGGCAGCTAATACTTTACGACCACCTTTTGTGCTCATGCGAGCTCTGAAGCCATGAACTTTCGCTCTAGATCTTTTTTTCGGCTGAAATGTCATTTTCATAGGTAAAGCACCTCCTTTATCTATTATCCATGTTAAATTTTGTAACTTTTTAAGTATGGCAAATGCCGGAGTATTCGCTTCCTGCAGCCGCCAACTTTACTTATTAGAACATCATTTCAATTATATTCATAAAGGGTGGTTTCGTCAAGTATTATTTGCAACAAAGATTTCTCTTGTTTTTCTGTCATTGTGGATAGTTTAATTGGTTTACGTAATATTATCCACAATTTGTGGATAACTTGTGGATAACTTGTGGAATACCTGCGTATCTTTCCATTTTATCCCCCTTGTTTTTACACATCTCCCAAAAATTTTCTTTTATTTTTGCGCTTTTTGACAGTGTATAAAATTATACACATTTTTTTCCTATATTCAAGTGATCGTGTCGCATTATGGTAACCAAAATGGGCTTTTCCACTGTTATCCACACTAATCCACATAAAAATTGGGGATAACTTTTTTTCCACATTTCCATCAAATATACATTGCGAAAACAGGCATTTTATTATAATATATATAAGGATATTTATGTCTTTTTTAAAGAATACGGACAATGTCTGTGGAAAACAGGCTATCGCAATGACTTATACATTAATATAGAAGCAATTGTTACTGTTCACTACATGTTCAGTAATAAGTAATACGAACCGGGAGAACCAAAAATGAACAAAGTTGTGGAAAAATGGGATGAAATCCTACAAATCGTCAAAACAGAGCATGATCTGTCTGACGTTTCTTTTAATACATGGCTAAAACCACTCACTGTTTTTGAAGTAGTCGACAACGTCGTTACTATTATCGTTCCATCTGAGCAGGTCGGTCTCAATTATATAAGTAAAAAGTACAAACTTCCTCTCCAGGTAACAATCAGTGAAGTTACCGGAATGGAAAACTGTGATATTAATTTTATATTACCGGAAGATGTTCCGAAAAGAGAGACAGTTTCTCCCAAAGCGCAGTCGCAGGACGCCCGCTGCGAAGAAGCTCATCTGAATCCGAAATACACTTTTGACACATTTGTAGTCGGAAGCAACAATAAATTCGCCCAGGCAGCAGCCCTTGCAGTTGCTGAATCTCCGGGAGATACCTACAATCCGCTGTTTATCTACGGTGGCGCAGGTCTGGGAAAGACTCACCTTATGCATTCTATTGCGCATTTTATCATTGATCACGATGAAAACAGTAAAGTACTTTATGTTACCAGCGAGGAATTTACTAACGAACTGATCGAGACAATCCGAAACGGAAATAACTCAGCAATGACTAAATTCCGCGAAAAATACAGAAATATTGATGTTCTTCTCGTCGATGATATTCAGTTTATTATAGGAAAGGAATCTACACAGGAAGAATTTTTCCATACTTTCAACAGTCTGCACAGCGCAAAAAAACAGATCATTATTTCATCAGATAAACCACCGAAAGATATGGAAATTCTGGAAGAACGTTTCCGTTCACGATTTGAATGGGGTCTGATCGCAGATATCACACTGCCGGATTACGAAACCCGAATGGCAATTCTTCATAAAAAAGAAGAAATGGATGGCTATGATATTAATGAAGAAGTAATCAAATACATCGCAAACAATATCAAATCCAATATTCGTGAGCTGGAAGGTGCGATCAACAAGGTTATGGCTTTCGCCAAACTTGAAAAGAAAGAAGTAACACTTGAACTTGCTGAACAAGCGCTTAAAGATATCATTTCACCTGACGAAAAGAAAGTGATCACACCGGAATACATTATTTCCATGGTTGCAGAACACTTTGATGTTACAGTTGAAGACCTCTCAGGAAATAAACGTAACTCCAAAATTGTAACCCCTCGTCAGATCGCAATGTATTTATGCAGGGAAATTATTTCCACACCATTGAAATCTATCGGAAAATCTCTTGGTAATCGTGACCATACTACCATTATGCATGGAATCGACAAGATTGAAAAAGAGATTTCCAACGACGAAAATTTAAAAAATACCATCGAAACCTTAAAGAAAAAGATTAATCCACAGGGATGAGGATAACTGACTGTATAAACTGTGTATAAGATGTTGATTATATGTGGATAAATGTGTATAACTTTCTGCCCCTTTTTTGGCAAATCAGTTATACACAAGTTATTCACATGCTTTAAGTGCCTCTATACACGAAGTTATCCATATTCGAAACCCTTGAAAAATCAACATAAAATTGAGTTTTTCACATATTCACATCCCCTACGGCGGCGACGACGGATTCCTTTTATATATTTATCTATAAAAAACACATTTCACCCAGAAAGGAAGTTATACACATTATGAAAATCATTTGCCAGAAAAGTAACTTGCTCAAAAGTGTCAGTATCTCACTCAAAGCAGTTCCTTCCAAAACAACAATGCCAATCCTTGAATGTATTTTAATAGATGCAACAACAAACCAGATTAAATTTACTACCAATGATATGGAACTTGGGATTGAAACAATCGTTGATGGAACGATTGAAGAAAAAGGATTAATTGCACTTGATGCAAAAATCTTTTATGAAATCATTCGTCGACTGCCAGAAAATCAGGTTACTATAAAAACAGACGATAAACTTACTGCCACCATTACCTGTGAAAAAGCTAAATTTACAATTCCTGGTAAATCCGGAGAAGATTTTGCATATCTCCCAATTATCGAAAGGGAAGAGAGTCTTACTATCTCACAATTCACTCTTAAAGAGATGATCAGACAGACAATTTTCTCAATTGCGTCTAATGAGACTAACAAATTAATGACCGGAGAACTTTTTGAGATTAAGGATAATTATCTGAAAATCGTATCTCTGGATGGACATCGTATTGCCATCAGACGTATGGAACTGAAGAAAGATTATGCAGACCGCAAAGTTGTGGTACCTGGTAAAACCCTTAATGAGATCAGTAAGATCCTGTCAGGTGAAATTGATGATATTGTAAATATTTATTTTTCAAAGAATCATATTTTATTTGAATTCGACCAGACAATTGTTATTTCCAGGCTGATTGACGGAGAATATTTCCGCATTGATCAGATGCTTTCCAGCGATTATGAAACAAAGATCGTAATCAACAAAAAAGAATTTCTGGATTGTATTGACCGAGCTACATTGCTGGTAAGAGAGGGAGAAAAGAAACCGATCATCATAGAAATTACTGATAATTCGATGGAATTACGCATTGATTCAGCAATGGGTTCCATGAATGAAAGCATTGATATCAACAAAGAGGGAAAGGATATTTTGATTGGGTTTAATCCTCGTTTCCTGATTGACGCTCTGAAAGTAATTGATGATGAAACAATCAGTATCTACCTCGTAAATCCAAAAGCACCATGCTTTATCAGAGATGATGAGGAAAATTACACATATTTGATTCTGCCTGTAAATATCAATCAGAATCAGGCAAGATAGGGAGTAAATGAAAATGGAAGAAATTAAAATCAGAGATGAATTTATAAAACTGGGGCAGTTACTGAAACTTGCAGATATGGTTCAGGACGGGGTTGAAGCGAAATATGTGATCACCGACGGACTGGTTAAAGTTAATGGAGAAGTGGACGAACGTCGCGGACGAAAAGTTTATGAAGGCGATGTTGTTTCTTACGATGGAAAAGAAATCAAAGTGATCAGGTGAGTAAATGTATATTGAATCCGTTCAGTTAAAAAATTTCAGAAATTATGATTCTCTGGAACTTGATCTGGCACAGGGGACGAATATATTTTACGGAAATAATGCCCAGGGAAAGACAAATATCCTGGAAGCTCTTTATTTATGTGGAACGACTAAATCGCACAAGGGAAGCAAAGATAAAGATATGATCCGGTTTGGAGAGGATGAATCTCATATCCGTATGATGGTGAAAAGAGATGAACTTTCTTACAAAATTGACATGCACCTCAGAAAGAATAAGGCGAAAGGTGTAGCTATTAACGGGCTGCCGATCAGAAAAGCCGGTGAGTTGTTTGGCGTGGTCAATCTTGTGTTCTTTTCTCCCGAGGATCTGAATATCATAAAAAATGGTCCCGGAGAAAGAAGAAGATTTATTGATCTTGAATTATGTCAGCTGGACAAAATATACCTTACGGATCTGGCTTCATACAATCACATTGTAAATCAGAGAAATAAATTGCTGAAAGATATTTATATTCAGCCTTCGCTAAAAGATACTCTTGATATCTGGGATATGCAGATGGCAGAGTATGGGCGTAGACTTATTAATAAGCGAAGTGATTTTATTGCGGAATTAAATGAGACTGTAAGAAAAATACATCATAATCTTACGGGTGGTCTGGAAGAACTGGAAGTTATTTATGAGCCAAGCTGTACCTCAGAAGAACTGGAAAAAAGTGTACAGTTAAATAGGGAAAAAGATATGCGGATGAAGCTGACATCTGTCGGTCCGCACAGAGACGATCTGTGTGTGATGGCAAATGGAATCGATATTCGAAGATACGGTTCACAGGGCCAGCAGAGAACCGCGGCACTTTCACTTAAATTATCGGAAATTTATATGGTGAAAAGAAAAATAAAGGATACGCCGATTCTGCTTCTGGATGATGTTCTGTCTGAACTGGACCGCAGCAGACAGAACTATCTTCTGGACAGTATCAGTGATATTCAGACGTTGATCACATGTACAGGTCTTGATGATTTTATCAGTCATCAGTTTCAGATAAATAAGGTATTTCAGGTAGTGCAGGGAAATGTATTGCAACCTGAACAATGACGGTTAACAATCTTTTGACAAGGGTATAGGCTTATGATACACTGAACGTAATTATGGAAAGTTGGTGAATGCATTGGACAAAGAAGAATTTCGGATAAAGCTGGAAGAGATTAATAAGCTGGTTCAGGACAAAGATTATAAAGGCGCCATGAACATTGTAGACAGCATAGACTGGAGACGTGTCAAGAACGTCCGTACTTTATGCGTTGTCGGTGAGATTTATGCCGCAAATGGAAGATATGAAGATAGTAAGGAGATTTTTCTTCTTGCATATCATAAAGCATCTATTGGAAAAAATATTCTTTATCGCTTAATTGAGATTTCACTTAGAATGGATGACATTAATGAAGCGGAAGAATTTTTTGAAGAATATAAACAGGTAGCATCTAATGATAGTACACAGTATATTCTTCAGTATAAAATTGCGAGAGCGAAGAACTCTTCCTTGAATGAGCAGATCAGAATTCTGGAAGAATATAAAGAGCAGGAATTTACTGAGAAATGGTCATATGAACTGGCTGCATTATATTATAAAGCCGGAGAAAAGCAGAAGAGTCTGGATTTATGTAATGAGATTATTCTGTGGTTCAGCGAAGGCAAATATGTCATGAAAGCTTATGATCTTAAAATGAGAATGGGTGAGCTGACAGGTGCAGAGAAAGCTAAGTTTGAGAAACAGTTTGTTCCGAAACTTCTTACGCCAGAGCAGGCGAAGGAACTGAAAAAGGCAGAAAAAGAAGCAGAGTCAGAGAAAGATGCTTCAGAAGAGGAAGAACAGAAAGTAGCTTCAGACAGTGAAGTGGCAGATGTAAGTGAGGATACTGAAGAGAAAGAATCGGAAACACCTGAAGAATCAGAGCCAGAGATTCGTGTCAATATGGAGGGTATCCAGGAGCAAATTTCCAAAGGTATCAGAGATATTTTTGGTGGTAAGACTCAGGAAGAAAAAGAAGAGTTTACAGAAGAATCTGATGATATGATCAATGAAGCCGGAATTACAAAGGAGAATGAGATTCCGGAAGAGATCATAAAGAGTGATGCATCACAGGAAGAACCGGAAAATGTTCCGCAGCTGGAAGCAGAACCTGAGAAACCGGGGGAAGCTCCGGTAGCTGTTCCTGTCGAGAGTGTACAGGAAGAGAAAAAAGAGCCGGATTTTTCTGCAACAATTAAGATGCCGGAATTAAATATACCTGCTTCCATGAAGAATATGGAACTTAGTAAAGCTCCGAAAGTGGAAGATGTTGCTGAGACGAAGTTATCCATGGACTCTTTTAAAACATCAGGAACAGAATTTAATCTGGAAGATACGATTCTTGCTGCTGCCAGCGCTCAGGGAATTGAAATTCCGAAGGAAGAAAATCAGCCGGAAGTAAAAGAGCCGGAAAAAATTTCAGAAACAGAACCTGAGGTAACGATAAAAACACAGAAGATTGCAGATGAATTAGAAGAACCGGATTTTCTCAGTGGAAATCTGGAAGATACAGACACTGAGGATGTTAAAGCAGAGCCGGCAGAGGCTATAATAGATGAGGAAAAAACAGAAGAACTTGTAGCTGTTCCAAAAGAGTTTATTGAAGATGACGAAGATGAGGTTACGGAAGAGGACCTCAGAAGAGCAGAAGAGGAATTTCTGTATGGACCGGCAGGTAATTCGGATGTCAATCTGGAAGATATAGATGATACAGAACCGGAACAGTTAGTTGATGTGGCGAAAGAGGAAGAAGAACAGCCAGAACCTCTGACTGAAGAAGAGGAACTGGAACGTTTTATAGAATCTATTCAGCCGAAAGATGAAACCGATCCTAGAGACATTGTACCAAGAGAAAAAGAACTGACGGATGATGAGAAACAGTTATTTACATATTTTGTAAAGATTCCGGGAATGAAAGAACAGTTGGTTGATACGTTATGTGATGTTCAGATGGCGGCAGCAGATAAGACTTCCAAAACTGGAAATATTATTGTTATGGGTGGCAAGGAATGTGGAAAGACGAGACTGATCTCCGGGTTGGTTCCGGCAATCTGTAAAGAGTTAAATCTGGAAGCATCCAAAGTAGCTTACGTTTTCGCAGACCAGATCAATGGAAAAAATATTTATAAGATTTTCTCCAAGCTGTCCGGTGGTTTCCTTGTAATAGAGAATGCAAATCAGCTTACACAGGAAACTGTTGAGATGCTTGATAAAGCTATGGAAGTAAATACGGATGGTCTGACTATAATTGTTGAGGATGAAAAGATTGGCATGCGTAAACTGATTGCAAAATATCCGAAATTTGCAAAGAAATTTACATCTATGATCAATATTCCGGTATTTACCAATGATGAGCTCGTTAATTTTGCAAGGGTTTATACAAAGGAAAATGGTTATACCATTGACCAGATGGGAATGCTTGCACTGTACAATCTGATTGGAATCAATCAGAAAGAGGATTCGCCGATGAATATTGGCGCGGTGAAAGAACTTATAGATTCTGCGATTGCGAAATCTCAGGGAGGAATCCGTAAATTTAAACGAAATGTATCCAAGAAACGTATAGACAGAGACGGTTATATCGTTCTGTATGAAAAAGATTTCAGTAAATAATGCAAGAAAAAGGAGTAAAGACTATGCCCAGACCGTATCTAGGAGATCCAAAGTATACCATAGAAGTGCTTCAGAAGTATAATTTTGCATTCCAGAAAAGGTTTGGTCAGAACTTTCTGATCGATACTCATGTTCTGGATAAGATCATAGATTCAGCGCAGATTACAAAGGACGATTTCGTATTGGAAATTGGTCCGGGAATCGGAACAATGACGCAGTACCTGGCTGAAGCAGCCAGGGAAGTTGCGGCAGTCGAGATTGATACGACACTGATTCCGATTTTGAAGGACACATTAAAAGACTGGGATAATGTAACAGTGATCAATAATGATATCCTTAAGGTGGATATCCGGAAGCTTGCACTTGAGAAGAACCAGGGACGTCCGATCAAGGTGGTTGCGAATTTACCGTATTACATTACTACCCCTATCATTATGGGATTATTTGAGAATCAGGTTCCGATTGATTCAATCACGATCATGGTACAGAAAGAGGTTGCGGACAGAATGCAGGTAGGACCCGGAACGAAAGACTATGGAGCTCTTTCACTGGCAGTACAGTATTATGCGAAACCTCAGATCGTTGCAAATGTACCGCCGAATTGTTTCATGCCAAGACCGAAGGTTGGAAGTGCTGTGATCAGACTGGAAAGATATGCGAAACCGCCGGTTGAGGTGAACGATGAGAAGCTGATGTTTCGAATTATCCGGGCATCCTTTAATCAGAGAAGAAAGACACTGGTGAATGGTCTGAAGAATTCACCGGAGATTCCTTTTTCAAAAGAGCAGATAGAGGAGGCTCTGGGAATGTGTGGACTTTCTTTGAATATCAGAGGAGAAGCATTGACACTTGAGCAGTTTGCACAGCTTGCAAATGCTTTCAGCAGTTTATAAAAATATGAATATAAAAAGCATCCGGTGGCTAGTCGGATGCTTTTTATATTACGTTCAAATTTATTTTTTAAAAGGAAGGAGAGTCAATTGCCCTTTTCAGGCAATCAACATATGAAAAAGAAATTTTATAAAAATAATGTTGGCTTTATTATTTTTATGGTCTTAGTATATCTTGGAATTATGATAGAATCATGTTTAAGATGTGAAAAAATTTTGAACAAATGTCAAATGATTTATGAAGGTAGTATGTGAAGTGATATTTACTTTACAGAGGGAAAAGTAAGTGTGTTATAATGTGCCGGTAAAAAGGAAAAATAAGAAATATCAGATAATATGAACAGTTATCGGGGTGTTAATGATTTGGCTTTTTGACTTGTAACTGTGAAGGTACTGAACAGTTATAAAGGTTGAATGATTGATGCCCCAGGTTGTTATTGGTTATGGAGGTAATTTAGATTATGAGAATAAAAAAACTGGGAACACTTATTGTTGCAGGAGTGATCATGTGCACGACACCGGCAATGCCTGTAATGGCATCAGATGCAGTTGAATCTGTACAGGAGATTATCTCAGATAATGAAATAGATTCTCTCGTTTCTGATCCGGATAAAGTTGTGGATATCATTATGTATGTAAAAGATGCTGTGGCAGATCAGGATATTTCGGATGACCAGATCAAAGAGGTAATCCAGACAGCAGAAAATACTGTTGGAGTAAGTCTTACTGATGAGGAAGAGAATAAAATCGTCACGATCGTTAAGCAGGTCAAGAATTCAGATATTAACGAGGAGCAGCTGAGAAGTACTGTGACAAAGGTGTATGATAAGCTTGAAGAAATGGGAATCGGCAAAGAGGAAGTAAAAGGAATTCTGCATAAATTATTTGATTTTGCAAAGAGTCTCTTTAATTAAAAGAATATGAATTAAAAGGATATGACTGCTGCCGGACTTTCAGAGAAAAAATATCCGCCTGATACGGACATATGAACGTGATGGAGATATACAACATGTACAAGTGCAAGGAATTGCAAAAATAAAATATATGTGGCAATTTCCTAAAAAAAAGTATAAAAAATAGAATTAATTGTGCAAATGAACGAAAGTTAACGGCGAGTTCATATTTTGTTCATAAATAATTGCTATTATATAGACAGTTCGAAAGAACCTACGAAAGACGTTGTAATGTGTTATCATTACACATAAATTTTTTTCATAATAATAGCCCCGGTAAACCACTGCCGGGGCACTCCTCGTTTTATAGAGGATTTTTTTTCCCATATTTCTGGATTTCGTTATTGAGTTCTTCCATGCGGGCATCCAGCTCGGCTACATATCTGGCACATTCTCTTAATTCCTTTGTGATGTAGTCTGGTCCGTCTCCCTCAAATTTGTAATGCATTTTGTGCTCCAGAGTTGCCCAGAAATCCTGTGCTACTGTACGAATCTGTATCTCTACTTTGGTATCAATGATACTGTCGGAAAGAAAGACAGGTGTGGTAACCAGCATATGGTAACTTCGGTAACCACTCTTCTTTGGGTTTTTCATATAGTCGCGTCTTGCAAGAATTGTCAGATCATTCTGTTTGGAAATCATATCTGCAATCAGATAAATGTCTGAAGTGAAGGAACAGCTGATTCGGATTCCTGCAATATCGTTAACATATCGAACCATATTTTCAATACTGGATTCATATCCATGTCGTTTCAATTTCTTTACAATGCTCTCCGGAGTTTTGATCCTGGATTTTACATGTTCAATAGGATTATATTTATGGCGGTGTTGAAACTCACCATTTAAAATATTAATCTTTGTTTCAATCTGCTTGAGAGCAGACTGATAAACGAAAATAACAGTTTCCCAGTCATTTAGCTCTTTAAAGTCCCTCAATGGGACAGAATCATAATTCATATACGAAAGTCCTTTCTATGCTCAATTATATTTTTCTATGCGATACCTTTGAAGTCATTGCTGTATTTATTTTCTGCTTTTTTTGTATTTCAGAGGTAAGTGAATTAAAAAAAATAGATTAAAAAATTAACTGCCTGATAAATTGTAAAATACTGCCAGTCAATAATAACACTATTATACCATATAAATTTTTAGTTGTGTAAATATCTGCCCGGAAATTCGGATTTCCATTCTTAAAGTGATTGTGCTATAATGTTTGCAAAAAGCTGGTTTTTAACTTGCCAGAAACTAGTGTACCAGAGCTTTTTTCAAATACGCTCTAAGGAAACAGCAACGCATTATATAACAAATCCAGGTAAAGGAGAACAAATAATGGCTGAATCAATGAAAGATTACGAAACAGAACTGGAAGCTTCTTTTAAGAAAATTGAAGAAGGAGATATTCTTACAGGAACTGTGATCAGTGTAGATGAAAAAGAGGTTGTAATTGACCTTAAATATTATGCAGAGGGAATCATTCCGGCAGAAGATTACAGCAGAGAACCGGGATTTTCATTAAAAGAAGAAGTTCACGTGGGAGATGAAGTTTCTGCAACGGTTGTAAGAAAAGATGATGGAAACGGAAATATTCTTCTTTCCAGAGTGGAGGCAGCAGATGTAGAGGCATGGGATAAACTGAAAGAGTTAAAGGATTCCAAAGAAGTTATCGATGTAGTAGTAAAGGGAATCGTAAACGGCGGTGTGATCGCATATGTAGAAGGCGTGCGTGGATTTATTCCCGCATCAAAGCTTGCGTTAAACTATGTAGAGGATACAAATGAATATCTGAATAAACCAATTCAGGTTCAGGTTTTTGATATTGATAAAGAAAAAGGCAGATTAATTCTTTCCGCAAAGGAAATATTAAGAGAGAAAGCAGAAGAAGAGAAAAAAACAAAAATCTCCAATGTACAGGTAGGTCTTGTAACGGAAGGTGTGGTTGAGAGTCTGCAGCCTTATGGCGCTTTCGTAGACCTTGGAAATGGTTTATCAGGACTTGTACACATTTCTCAGATCTGTGAGAAAAGAATCAAGAAACCATCTGAAGTTCTGACAGTCGGAGACAAAGTAAAAGTCAAAGTAACTGCTGTTAAAGATGGAAAATTAAGCCTGAGTATCAAAGAAGCTACGGATATGATGGCTAAGGAAATCGAAGAAGAGGTGATCGAACTTCCGGATTCCAAGGAAGAAGCATCCACTTCTCTTGCGTCTCTTTTTGCAAACATTAAGTTAAACTAAATTGCAACGGGTCAGTATCTTCACAGTTAGTGGACGGCTGAATCATTACACTAAAATTTATAATTGAGGTTAAAATCTGTATGAGAAATCAGGAAAAAATATTTGTAATAGGTCATAAGAATCCCGATACGGATTCTATCTGTTCAGCAATCGCCTATGCGGACATCAAAAACAGGACTTCTCAGAAAGTAAAATATATTCCGAAACGTGCAGGACAGATTAATGAAGAAACAGAATATGTATTAAACCGTTTTGGAATGCAGCCACCGGGATATCTGTCTAATATCGGAACTCAGGTAAAGGATATGGATATCCGTATGAGTCCGGATGCAGACAAGAGTATGTCCCTGAAGAATGCGTGGGATCTGATGATGGAGAAGAGTATCGTATCTCTCCCGATCAGAGATAAAGACGGGCAGCTGGAAGGTCTGATCACTATCGGCGATATCGCCAAGACTTATATGGATACAACGGACAGCTATCTGTTATCCAGAGCAAGAACACAGTACAGAAGAATTGCCGAGACAATTGCAGGTACTGTGATAGAGGGAAATGAGCATGGATATTTTACAAAGGGAAAAGTTCTGGTAGGAACAGCAAATCCGGAAATGCTCAAAGCCTATATTGAAGAAGATGACTTGCTCATCATGGGAGACAGAGAAGAGGATCATCTTCAGGCAATTGCACAGAACGTAAGCTGTATTATCGTTGGAATGGGAATTGAAGTCAGTGAGAAAGTAATTAAACTTGCTCATGAAAAAGAAATCGCGATCATTATGTCTCCGTACGATACATTTACAATTGCGAGACTGATCAACCAGAGTATTCCGGTAAGATATATCATGAAAACAGATAATCTGGTTACATTTAACACAGAAGATTTCACCGATGATATTCAGAATGAGATGATCAAACATCGTCATCGTGCATTCCCTGTAATCAATAAAAAGGGAAAATGTATCGGAACGATTTCCCGAAGAAACTTCCTGGATATGCACAAGAAGAAAGTTGCACTTGTGGATCATAATGAGAAAGACCAGGCGGTAGATAATATTGATAAGGCAGAGATTGTAGAGATCATTGACCATCATAAACTTGGTTCTTTAGAGACAATGGTACCAATCTCTTTCAGAAATCAGCCGGTTGGATGTACGGCAACGATTCTGTATGAAATGTATGGCGAACAGAAGCTTGAAATTTCACCGACTATCGCCGGACTTCTCTGCGCTGCGATTATTTCAGATACTTTGATGTTCCGTTCACCGACCTGCACTTTATCAGATAAAATGGCAGCAGGTGCGTTGGCATTAATCGCAGGAATCGATATTGAAAAATTTGCCAGAGAAATGTTTAAGGCAGGAAGTAACCTCAAAGATAAATCTCCGGAAGAGATTTTCTATCAGGATTACAAGAAGTTTATCGCAGAAGACGAGATCAACTTTGGTGTTGGACAGATCAGTTCTATGGACAGCGACGAGCTGGTAGAAATAAAAGAACGACTGGTTCCGTTTATGGTCAGCGAGTGTGGTCGCCATGGAGTTACCCGCGTATTCTTTATGCTTACTAATATTATTGAGGAGTCTACTGAACTTCTTTATTATGGTGAGGGCAGTGAAGAAATGGCGCGTATTGCATTCCATATGGAACCGAAGGATGGTGTCTTTGACCTGAAAGGTGTAGTTTCACGTAAGAAACAGCTGATTCCGGCACTTATGGAAGCTGCACAGGCGGGACAGAATGACTACAGCTGATAAGTGGTGAATTATCGTGTGTTAACAATAAAACAGTTAAGGAATATAGAATGGCAAAAGAGACTTGGAAAGCAGGAAATATGCTTTATCCTCTTCCGGCAGTTATGGTAAGTGTTTCTGACGGAGAGGGTAATGATAATATTATTACAGTTGCATGGGCAGGGACTGTGTGTACCAATCCGCCTATGGTATCCATTTCCGTAAGACCATCCCGTTTTTCTTATGATATGATCAGAAAAACAGGGGAATTTGTAATAAACCTGACAACGGAGAAGCTGGCATATGCTACAGATTATTGTGGTGTACGTTCCGGCCGGGATGTTGATAAGTTTAAGGAAATGAGGCTTACAAAGGAAAAGGCAGAATTTATTAAAGCACCGATGATCGCCGAATCTCCGGTAAGTATTGAGTGCAGAGTGAAACAGGTTCTGGAGTTAGGCTCTCATCATATGTTTCTGGCAGATGTACTTGCAGTCCATGCAGATCCGGAATATATGGATGAGAAGAAGAAATTTCATCTCAATGATGCGAAGCCGCTGGTATATTCCCATGGTGAATATCTGGGAATCGGAAAGAAACTGGGAACCTTTGGTTACAGCGTAAAAAAGAAGAAAAAATCTTCCGGTAAAAAACGATAAAAGTATGGTAAAATGAAAGGACATAAACATGAATAATGTGACATTAATAGGAATGCCCGGCTCAGGGAAAAGTACAATAGGAGTTATTCTTGCAAAAGCTTTGAGATATGAGTTTCTGGACTCTGATCTTCTGATTCAGAAAGAGGAGAAAAGAAAACTTTCTGAAATCATAGCGCAGGACGGGCCGGAACGTTTTATGGAAATAGAGAATCGTGTTAATGTAGCTATTCATGTGACAGATACAGTGATTGCGCCTGGCGGAAGTGTTATTTACTGCGAGGAAGCAATGGAGCATCTGAAATCCATAGGTAAAGTTATTTATCTTAAATTATCTCTGGAAGCTTTATCCAAAAGACTTGGAGATCTTAAGGGACGTGGAGTTCTGCTTAAGGATGGACAAAGCCTGAAAGACTTATACGAAGAACGAGTACCTTTATACGAAAAATATGCAGATATTACCATTGATGAGGATGGGAAAGATTTGGATGAAAGTCTCAGAGCAATTCTGGAGATAATACATATCAAAGAGCAGGGAAAGTGATTATTACAGGTCCTGAAGCAGATAGTGGTAAATAATTTTTGTTTACAAATGTTAAATATATGTTATAATATACAACTGACTTTAAAATAAGATGATCGTTTAGTATAAACATATATTCATTTGAAATAAAATGTACGTTGTTATAAAACCCGCAAAAAAGCTGTTTTTGTATGGAGTAAGATGTACTTAATTCTGCTCGTGGAGTGAAAATAATTATAGAGGTGTGATATGGAACAGTATGTTATTAAAGGAGGCAACCCTTTAGTTGGTGAGGTTGAGATTGCCGGTGCCAAGAATGCGGCACTTGCTATTCTTGCAGCAGCCATAATGACTGATGAGACGATTCTTATAGAGAATCTGCCGGATGTAAGGGATATCAATGTATTGCTTGAAGCAATCGCTGGTATTGGAGCACAGGTAGACCGTATTGATAAATCTACTGTAAAGATTAACGGATCTACAATTGGAGATGTAAGTGTTGATTATGAATATATCAAGAAGATCAGAGCTTCCTACTATCTGCTGGGAGCACTTCTTGGTAAGTACAAACATGCAGAAGTACCGCTTCCGGGCGGATGCAATATCGGAAGCCGTCCGATCGATCAGCATCTGAAGGGATTCAGAGCACTTGGTGCTGAGGTTGATATCATGCATGGCGCGATCGTTGCAAAAGCAGATGAACTTCATGGAAGCCATATTTTCCTTGATGTTGTTTCTGTTGGTGCAACAATCAATATTATGATGGCAGCATCACTGGCTCCGGGACGTACTATCCTGGAAAACGCAGCCAGAGAGCCGCATGTAGTAGATGTTGCAAACTTCTTAAACAGCATGGGAGCTAATATTAAGGGTGCAGGAACTGATGTTATCCGTATTAAAGGCGTAGAGAAACTTCACCGTACAGAATATTCTATTATTCCGGATCAGATTGAAGCTGGTACATTTATGTTTGCGGCAGCAGCAACTGGCGGAGATATTACAGTTAAGAACGTAATCCCGAAACACTTAGAGGCAACCACTGCTAAGCTTGAGGAAATCGGATGCGAAGTTGAAGAATTTGATGATGCAGTTCGTGTACGTTCTACAGGCAGACTTCATCGTACTCATGTAAAAACTCTCCCATACCCGGGATATCCGACAGATATGCAGCCACAGATCGCTGTAACACTGGCGCTTGCAGAAGGTACCAGTATTGTAACGGAGAGCATTTTTGAGAACAGATTTAAATATGCGGATGAACTTTCACGTATGGGAGCTAACATCAAGGTTGAAGGTAATTCAGCAATTATTGATGGAGTGAAGAAGCTTACTGGTGCAAGAGTAAGTGCTCCTGATCTTCGTGCCGGTGCAGCTCTTGTAATTGCAGGTCTTGCAGCAGATGGAATCACTATTGTTGATGATATTGTTTATATCCAGAGAGGATATGAGAATTTCGAAGAGAAGCTCAGATCCCTTGGCGCTGAGATCGAGAGAGTATCCAGTGAGAAAGAAATCCAGAAATTCCGTTTAAGAGTGGGATGATAAAAAATACCAAAAAAATAGCTTGACAATTATCGATGTTAAGTATATTGTATGGTGTGCAGCAATATTAATGAAAGTTAATAATTAGTAATAGCCTTTTATTCAGAGTGGTGGAGATACAAAGGATCTGCGAAGCCACGGCAACCCCTTTAGTGGAGGAAGGTGCCAACCTGAGCGAGTGATCGAACAATAAGAGGATTGTTGAGATAATCAGACAGTCCGATTACTTCGGGCTGTTTCTTTTTGTTAACACATAGAAAAAAGGAGAATACAATGGAGAAAATTTTATTTACTTCTGAATCTGTAACTGAAGGCCATCCGGATAAAATGTGCGATGCCATTTCCGACGCCGTTCTTGATGCAATCATGGAACAGGATCCAATGGGACGTGTTGCATGCGAAACAGCTACAACAACAGGTCTTGTACTGGTAATGGGGGAAATCACAACAACTGCAAATATCGATATTCAGCAGATCGTAAGAGATACTGTTCGTGAGATTGGATATGACCGTGGTAAATATGGATTTGACGCAGATACATGTGCAGTTATCACAGCTCTGGATAAACAGTCTGCAGATATCGCTCTTGGTGTAGATAAAGCACTGGAAGCTAAGATGGGTGAAGATGAGATCAACGCTATCGGAGCCGGAGATCAGGGTATCCAGTTTGGTTACGCATCAAACGAAACAGAAGAATATATGCCATATGCAATCAACATGGCACATAAACTTGCACGTCAGCTGACAAAAGTTCGTAAAGACGGTACATTAACTTACTTAAGACCAGATGGAAAAACTCAGGTTACAGTTGAATATGATGAAGCTGGAAAACCTTTCCGTATCGATACTGTTGTATGCTCTACACAGCATGATCCGGATGTAACTCAGGAGCAGATTCATGAAGATATCAAGAAATATGTATTTGATGAGATTATCCCGGCAGATATGGTAGATGAGAATACACAGTACTTCATCAACCCGACAGGACGTTTCGTAATCGGCGGACCTCACGGTGACAGTGGACTTACAGGACGTAAGATCATTGTTGATACATATGGTGGAGCTGGTCGTCACGGCGGCGGAGCTTTCTCCGGAAAAGACTGCACAAAGGTTGACCGTTCTGCAGCATATGCTGCACGTTATGTTGCAAAGAATATCGTTGCAGCAGGTCTTGCAGATAAATGTGAGATTCAGCTTTCCTATGCAATCGGTGTTGCTCATCCGACATCTATCCACGTAGAAACATTTGGAACAGGCAAACTTTCTGATACAAAACTGGTTGAGATTATTCGTGAGAACTTTGACCTTCGTCCGGCTGGAATCATTAAGATGCTTGACCTGAGAAGACCGATTTACAAACAGACAGCTGCTTACGGACACTTTGGTCGTACAGATGTAGATCTTCCATGGGAACATCTTGACAAGGTTGATGATCTTAAGAAATATCTTGCATAATTGATAGCAGGGAAGATATTGCAGCAACTGTGAAAATACAGTTGTGAGAAAATTGAAATACAAAAAAGAGGAAACAGGAATTATCTGTAAATATCTGACAGATGATTCCTGTTCTTTTTATAGAAAATTTAGATATGGCAAAGAGACTTTATGATATAATATTTTTAAGCTGTTCGGATTGGATAAGGCTGCTGTTTTGTGCCTTGTAATGGAAATGGGAAACTTGTTTGATCCGGTTAAATAAAAAAGATAAAGGATGATTCAAATGAAGTTAAAGACAAGGATCATAGTGGGGTTCGGCATGAGCATTCTGGTTCCGCTGCTTTTATTTTCAGCAACTTTATATGGATTAAGCCATACGAAATTTGCGCAGCAGGCAAAGAATTCTTCAGAGGTTGTGTATGATATTTCTGTTGGAGAATCAGCCAACAGCCAGACTCAGGTAAGATTGATAGCCAAAGATGTATTATTTACGGCGACGGTAATTCTGGTTTTTACATCTTTGTCGATAGGGTTGTGGATATACAGAAGCATTGCAGCACCACTGGTAAAATTAAAGAAAGCGACTCAGAATATCAAAGAGGGAAATCTGGACTTCGTTCTGGAAGTAGAGGGAGATGACGAATTCTCAGAGCTTTGCAGAGATTTTGAAGAGATGAGAAAACGGCTGAAAGAGTCGGCAGAAGAGAAAGTTCTTTTGGATAAAGAGAACAAGGAACTGATCAGTAATATTTCCCATGACCTTAAAACACCTATCACCGCAGTGAAAGGATATGTAGAAGGCATTATGGATGGAGTGGCAGACACTCCGGAGAAAATGAATCGTTATGTAAAGACCATCTATAACAAGACGAATGAGATGGATCATCTGATTAACGAGCTGACCTTTTATTCCAAGATTGATACAAACAGAATTCCATATACATTCAGTAAACTGAATGTAGAGGATTATTTCAGCGACTGTGCGGAAGAAACAGGACTGGAACTGGAAACAAGAGGAATAGAACTGGTATATGCGAATTATGTGGAGAGTGGCGTACAGGTAATCGCAGATGGTGAACAGATCCGTCGTGTAATCCATAACATTATCAGTAATGCCATCAAATATATGGATAAACCGAAGGGAATCATTCAGATTCGTGTTAAAGACGTAGGTGATTTCATACAGGTTGAGATAGAGGATAATGGAAAAGGAATAGCTGCAAAAGATCTTACATCTATTTTTGACCGTTTTTACAGAACGGATGTGTCGAGAAATTCTTCCAAGGGTGGAAGCGGAATCGGACTTTCCATTGTAAAGAAAATTCTTGAGGATCATGGTGGAAAGGTCTGGGCTACAAGCAGACTTGGAATCGGCACGATTATGTATTTTGTACTTAGAAAGTATCAGGAGGTACCAATGAAATGAGCAGGATTTTAATCATAGAAGATGAAGAAGCAATCGCAGATCTGGAGAAAGACTATCTGGAACTGTCCGGATTTGAGGTTGAGATTTGTAACAGAGGAGATACAGGGCTGACTAAGGCGCTGAATGAGGAATTTGATCTGATCATTCTGGATCTGATGTTGCCGGAAGTGGATGGCTTTGATATCTGCAGACAGGTGCGCCAGGAGAAAAATACACCAATTATTATGGTGTCTGCAAAGAAAGATGATATAGATAAGATTAGAGGTCTGGGGCTTGGCGCAGATGACTATATGACAAAACCGTTTAGCCCGAGTGAGCTGGTAGCCAGAGTCAAGGCACATATGGACAGATATAATCGTCTGATCGGATCAAATGTGAGAAAGAATGATATTGTGGAGATTCGAGGCATTAAGATTGACAAGACTGCACGCCGTGTATGGGTGAACGGAGAGGAGACAACCTTTACATCCAAAGAGTATGATCTTCTTACATTCCTTGCAGAGAATCCTAACAGAGTATTTACTAAAGAAGAACTGTTCAGAGAAATCTGGGATATGGAATCAGTGGGAGACATTGCAACAGTTACTGTTCACATTAAAAAAATTCGTGAAAAAATCGAATTTAATACGGCCAAACCGCAGTATATTGAGACAATCTGGGGGGTTGGTTACAGATTTAAAGTATAAGAAAGGAAGAAAATGGAAAGATTATATAAAAAATTAGAAAGTTATGGGCAGTCGGATTATTATCCATTTCATATGCCGGGACATAAGCGAAATAAGGCATCTTCAGCAGGAGAATTTCCTTTTGAGAGAGACATTACGGAGATTTCCGGGTTTGATAATCTTCATCATGCAGAAGGAATCCTGAAGGAAGCACAGGAATATGCAGCTAAGATTTATGGGACAAAGAAATGTTTTTTTAGTGTAAATGGAAGCACAGCTGCACTTCTGGCAGCAGTCAGTGCAAGCGTAAGTAAAGGTGGCAGGATACTTGTGGCAAGAAACTGTCATAAAGCAGTTTATCATGCATTGTACTTAAGAGAATTACAGCCTGTCTATATTTATCCACACGAAGATCACCGGCTGGGGATAAACGGAGGGATTTCTGCCGAGCGTGTGGAAAGATATCTGGAAGAAAATCCGGATGTACAGGCATTTCTGCTGACATCTCCTACATATGACGGAATTGTGTCTGATATAAAGGCGATTGCAGAAGTGGTGCATAGACATGGGATTCCACTGATTGTGGATGAAGCACATGGTGCACATTTTCATTTTTCAGATTATTTTCCGGTTTCGGCGGCAGATCTGGGAGCAGATATCGTCATTCAGAGTTTTCACAAAACGCTTCCATCTATGACACAGACGGCGGTGATTCATATATGCAGTGACATGGCAGATGTAGAGAAAATCAGAAGATTTATGGGCATTTATCAGACCAGCAGTCCTTCTTATATTCTGATGGCAAGCATGGATGCGTGTATGGATAAATTAAAAAAAGATGGGCAGCAGATGTTTCGGGAATTTACCTTTAATCTGGAACAAGCCAGGCAGAGACTGTCAAATTGTGAAAAGATAAGGCTGATCGAAACTTCTATGATTAAGGGAACCGGAATCTATGATTTTGACAGATCGAAGCTTCTCTTTTCAACAGTGGGAACTTCAATTAATGGACATCAGCTTCACGAGATGCTTCGCGACAGATTTCATATTGAGATGGAAATGGAAGCGGAGAAATATGCGCTGGGGATTGCGGCAGTTGGAGATACCAAAGAGGGATTTGAAAGATTATGTGATGCGATTGAACAGATTGATACAGAGACAGAATTCGTAGCTTCAGCGGAGGAATCCCAGGAGACTGTTTCTTATGCGAGAATGAAGCAGCTTATGAGTATTTCCCAGGCAATGGATGCACAGCAGAGAAGATATCCTCTGGAAGAGAGTATTGGAAAGGTCAGTGCAGAGTTTGCTTACCTGTATCCGCCGGGAATCCCGATTATTGTGCCGGGAGAGCAGATAACTGGACAATTCGTACGAAATGTGAGAAGATACATGGAACAGGGACTGGAAGTGCAGGGGCTTAGTGATACATCTGCTGAGACGATCTGCGTGGCGGCCCGAAATGAATCGGGACAGGAAGATGACAGTCCGGCAAAGGAATAAAATAGCAGACATGGGAAAGATTTTTTACATTATGGGAAAAAGTGCGTCCGGAAAAGACAGAATTTATTCACTTCTGGCCGCACATAAGGAACTGAATTTAAAGACATTGGTCCTGTATACGACACGCCCTATCAGGGCAGGGGAACAGGATGGGAAGAATTACTACTTTGTAGATGATAAGAAACTGAAAGAATTTCGCAGAAACGGAAATCTGATCGAGGCGAGAGCATATCATACCGTTCACGGAATCTGGACATATTTTACCGCAGATGACGGACAGGTGGACCTGACTGGTTCTGATTACCTTGGTATTGGAACGCTGGAATCCTTTAAGAAAATGCGTAAATATTATGGGGATGATGCGGTCTGCCCTGTTTATATCCAGGTAGAAGATGGCGAAAGACTTAGCCGCGCTCTTAAGAGGGAGCGTGAGCAGGCAAATCCGAAATACGAGGAAATGTGCAGACGGTTTATTGCGGACCAGTCGGATTTCTCAGAGGAGAACATTCTCCGGGCCGGAATATGGAAACGTTTTCAGAATATAGATCTCGACGAATGTGTGAAAGAAATCGTAAATTATATAAAATCTATGCAATAGATCTTCTTTTATGGTATAATATCTTACAAAACGGACTGGTGAGGTGATTCTTATGATGGGATTTAACAACATTATCGGACATGATGAGATTATCGGACATTTAAAAAATGCAATAGATGCGGGAAAAATATCGCATTCTTATATTTTTACCGGCGAACCAGGTTCTGGTAAGAAACTTCTTGCAGGAACTTTTGCGGCTACACTCCAATGCGAAGCCGGCGGTACAGAACCGTGTCAGAAATGTGATTCCTGTAAGAAAGCTATGGGCAAGAATCATCCGGATATTATTATGGTTACACATGAGAAACCGGGAACGATCACAATTGATGAGATCAGGGATCAGGTGATTCATGATGTGGATATCAGGCCATATTATAGTCCCTACAAGATTTATATTATTGCAGATGCAGATCTTATGACACCGCAGGCACAGAATGCTCTTCTTAAAACAATTGAGGAGCCGCCGGAATATGCAGTGATCATGTTATTGACGAATAATATAGGTGGACTGCTGCCAACGATTCAGTCAAGATGTGTTCGTCTTGACCTGAAGGTAGTAGATGATGGTCTTGTGAAGAAATACCTGATGGAACATCTTCATGTTCCTGACTATCAGGCAGAGATTGATGCGTCTTTTGCACAGGGAAGTATCGGAAGAGCAAAGGAAGCCGCCACTTCCCGGGAATTTGCAGAGATGACTCAGAATGCACTGAGAATCCTTAAATATGCAAATACCATGGAAGTTTATGAACTGTCAGATGCGATCAAGAGCCTTTCAGGAGAGAAACAGAACATTAATGATTATCTGGATATTTTCCAGTTCTGGTTCAGAGATGTCCTGATGTTCAAGGCAACACAGGAAGTTGATAATCTGGTATTTAAGCAGGAAATTAATTTTATCAGAGAACAGGCGAAACAGCGTTCCTATGAGAATCTGGAGAAAATCCTGGATTCCATTCAGAAGACAAAGGTACGTCTGAAAGCAAATGTTAATTTTGACCTGGCATTTGAATTACTGTTCCTGACGATCAGGGAGAAATAGAATGACAAAAGTAGTAGGCGTAAGATTTCGTAATGTAGGCAAGATTTATTATTTCAGCCCTAAGGATTACGAGATTAAAACTGGCGATCATGTGATCGTGGAGACTGCCCGTGGAATAGAGTACGGGAAAGTTGTACTTGCACCGAGGGAAGTAGGTGAGGAAGATGTTGTTCATCCTCTCAAAGAAGTACTCCGCGTAGCGACAAAGGAGGACGATGAGCGAGAGGCACAGAACAGAGTCAGAGAGAGAGAAGCGTTTAAAATCTGTCAGAAGAAGATTCGTGAGCATGGTCTGGAGATGAAGCTGATAGATGCGGAATATACATTTGATAACAATAAAGTATTGTTTTATTTTACGGCAGACGGCAGAATTGATTTCCGTCAGCTTGTAAAGGATCTCGCAGCAATTTTCAAAACACGTATTGAACTTCGACAGATCGGTGTTCGTGATGAAACGAAGATTCTTGGTGGAATCGGTATATGTGGAAGATGTTTGTGCTGCCATACTTATCTTTCAGAATTTGCACCGGTATCTATTAAGATGGCGAAAGAGCAGAATCTGTCTCTTAACCAGACAAAGATTTCCGGAGTATGTGGAAGATTAATGTGCTGTCTGAAGAATGAGCAGGAAACATATGAGGAACTGAATAAGAAACTTCCGGGACTGGGCGATTCTGTCACAACTCCGGATGGACTTACAGGAACTGTACACAGTGTGAACGTACTTCGTCAGCGTGTAAAGGTAATCGTTGAGATTAATGACGAGAAAGAGATTCAGGAATTTCCGGTGGATGAACTGAAATTCCGTCCGAGAAAGAAGAAAGTCAAAGTCTCAGACAAAGAATTAAAGGAACTTGGAAATCTGGAAGACAAAAAAGGAGATCCCAAATTAAATGACTGATCAGCTGGTAAAAGATAACGAACGCGTAGATGATCTTCAAAACGGATATTATGTGATTCAGGATCCGGATAAATTCTGTTTTGGAATGGATGCGGTTCTTCTTTCCGGCTTTGCAAAAGTGAAAAAAGGTGAGATTGCTCTGGACATGGGAACAGGAACAGGAATTATTCCGATTCTGCTCAAGGCTAAAACAAGTGGAAAACATTTCACAGGTCTTGAGATTCAGCAGGAATGTGCAGATATGGCCGGACGCAGTGTCATGTATAATCACCTGGAGAACGATGTTGATATCGTGCAGGGAGATATTAAAGAGGCTGCTGAGATTTTTGGGGCGGCCTCTTTTGATGTAGTGACAAGCAATCCACCTTATATGATTGGACAGCACGGACTAAGAAACCCGGATATGCCAAAGGCAATCGCCAGACATGAAGTATTATGTAATTTGGAAGATGTGGTAAGTCAGGCAGCAAAAGTTCTGAAAGAGCGTGGGAGATTTTATATGGTGCACAGACCATTTCGGCTTGCAGAGATTATGAATGTTCTTACAAAATACCGCCTGGAGCCGAAAAGAATGCAGCTGGTGTATCCATACATAGACAGAGAGCCGAATATGGTTCTGATTGAGGCATTAAAAGGCGGAAATTCCAGAGTGACAGTGGAGCCGCCGTTGATCGTATATAAAGAGCCGGGAGTTTATACGGAGAATATCCTGAAGATTTATGATATGATCTGATGAACAGGAATTGTGGAAAAATCGTAATTGTTTAGTTGATTTACAGTTACGAAAAAACATTATCGGCAAAGTAATATGAGAGGAATAAATTATGAGTGGTAAATTGTATTTGTGCGCAACACCCATAGGAAACCTGGAGGATATCACACTCCGGGTACTTCGCACATTAAAAGAAGTGGACCTTATTGCAGCAGAAGATACCAGAAACAGTATCAAACTGCTGAATCATTTTGATATAAAGACGCCTATGACCAGCTATCATGAATATAACAAAATCGACAAGGCATATGTACTGATCAACAAAATGCAGGAAGGCCAGAATATCGCATTGATCACAGATGCAGGAACACCTGGTATTTCTGATCCGGGAGAAGAACTGGCTGCGATGTGTTATGAGGCTGGAATCGAGGTAACATCACTTCCTGGACCTGCTGCCTGTATTACAGCACTGACATTGTCCGGGCTACCAACGAGAAGATTTGCTTTTGAAGCTTTTCTGCCGGCAGATAAGAAAGAACGAAAACAGATTCTGGAAGAACTGAAGAATGAAACGAGAACCATTATTCTCTACGAAGCACCACACAGACTGGTAAGGACTCTGGAGGAACTGAAAGAAACGTTGGGAAACCGCAGGATGACGCTTTGCAGAGAACTGACAAAGAAACATGAAACTGCTTTTCATTCTACGATTGATGATCTGATTCTGTATTATCAGACGGAGAAACCACTGGGTGAATGTGTTCTGGTAATCGAAGGCAGAAACAGAAAAGAAATGGAAGAAGAACAGAAAGCTTCCTGGGAAAAAATAACGATAGAAGAACATATGGAACTATACGAAAACAAAGGCCATTCCAGAAAAGAAGCCATGAAACTGGTGGCAAATGACAGAGGTATGACGAAGAGAGATGTTTATCAGTATCTCATTAACAATTCGGATAAATAAAAAGCAAAAACCACAGAAGAATTTATAGGAGAATTCCCGTTAGCGGGGATTCTTTTTATATAATTTGTAGCAAGAAACAGGCTTTTGTGCTATAATAAATTTGTATTATTATGTCCAAATACCAGAATATATTTGAAAACCTGTTTAGTTACTGAGAATGAAGTGAACAGTAACCCAGTTTATGGTTTCTTGCGGAAATTAACCCGCAAGGGTTTTCAGATATATTCTGGTGATAACTATATATAACAGGAGGAAAGAAATGGGCGGAGAAAATACAGAATACGGAGCGGATCAAATCCAGATTCTGGAAGGTTTGGAAGCCGTACGAAAGAGACCAGGTATGTATATCGGAAGTACATCCAGCAGAGGTCTTCATCATCTGGTTTATGAGATCGTAGACAATGCAGTTGACGAAGCACTTGCTGGATTTTGTACGGAGATTCAGGTAGTTATTAATCCGGATAATTCTATCACAGTCGTAGATAACGGACGTGGTATTCCGGTAGGTATCAATCATAAAGCAGGAATTCCTGCTGTCGAAGTAGTATTCACCATTCTTCATGCCGGTGGTAAGTTCGGCGGTGGAGGGTACAAGGTTTCAGGTGGTCTTCATGGAGTAGGTGCATCTGTAGTAAACGCACTTTCTACCTGGCTGGAAGTAAAAATTTACCATGAAGGTAAAATTTATCAGCAGCGTTATGAGCGTGGTAAAACAATGTATCCTTTGAAAGTTGTAGGAGATTGTGAGCCGGATAAATCAGGAACGACTGTTGTATTCCTGCCGGATAAAGAAATCTTTGAGGAAACAGTATATGACTACGATATCCTGAAACAGCGTCTGAGAGAGATGGCGTTTTTGACAAAAGGACTGAGAATCTGTCTGAAAGATACCAGAGAAGGAATGGAAAGAGAGAAAGTTTTCCATTACGAAGGTGGTATCCGTGAGTTTGTAAGCTATCTTAACAGAAGTAAAGAGGCACTGTATCCGGAGATCATTTACTGTGAAGGGCAGCAGAACGGTGTATCTGTAGAAGTTGCCATGCAGCACAATGACTCTTATACCGAGAACTGCTATGGATTTGTAAATAACATTAATACACCTGAGGGCGGTACTCATATTGTAGGTTTCAGAAATGCTCTGACTAAAACGTTCAATGATTATGCAAGAAAGAATAAATTGCTCAAAGACAGCGAACCGAACTTGAGTGGTGATGACATCCGAGAGGGTCTGACTGCTATTGTCAGTGTTAAGATTGAGAATCCTCAGTTTGAGGGACAGACAAAACAGAAACTTGGAAACAGCGAAGCAAGAGGTGCTGTTGACAGCGTGGTAAGCAGACAGCTTGAAATCTTTCTTGAACAGAATCCGACAGTAGCGAAAGCTACCGTAGAGAAATCTGTCCTTGCACAGAGAGCACGTGAGGCTGCACGTAAGGCTCGTGATCTCACCAGAAGAAAATCAGCACTTGATAATATGTCACTTCCTGGAAAACTTGCTGACTGTTCAGACAAGAATCCGGAGAACTGCGAAATTTACATCGTAGAGGGAGATTCCGCCGGTGGTTCTGCAAAGACAGCCAGAAATCGTGTAACACAGGCGATTCTTCCACTGAGAGGTAAGATCCTGAATGTAGAGAAAGCACGTCTGGACAAGATTTATGCAAATGCTGAGATTAAAGCAATGATCACAGCTTTCGGAACAGGTATCCATGATGACTTTGATATCAGTAAGCTTAGATATCACAAGATCATTATCATGACTGATGCCGATGTCGATGGTGCACATATCGCGACTTTACTGCTGACTTTCCTGTATCGTTTTATGCCGGAACTTATCAAACAGGGCTATGTATACCTTGCTCAGCCACCGTTATATAAGATTGAAAAGAACAAGAAAGTATGGTATGCATACGATGATGATGAGCTGAATCAGATTCTGACAGATATCGGTCGTGACGGAAATAACAAGATTCAGCGATACAAAGGTCTTGGAGAGATGGATGCAGACCAGCTTTGGGAGACAACTATGGATCCGGAGAAGAGAATTCTTCTCAAGGTTACCATGGATGAAGCAGCAACTTCTGAGATAGACCTGACATTTACTACACTGATGGGTGATAAAGTAGAGCCAAGACGTGAATTTATTGAAGAGAATGCAAGATTTGTAAAGAATCTGGATATCTGATAATAGGGAGAATAGATAAATGGAAGATAATATTTTTGACAAAGTCCACGAGGTGGATCTGGAAAAGACCATGAAGGACTCTTACATTGACTATGCAATGAGCGTTATCGCTTCCAGAGCATTGCCGGATGTAAGAGATGGTCTGAAACCGGTTCAGCGTCGTGTATTGTATTCCATGATAGAGTTGAATAATGGTCCTGACAAGCCACATCGTAAATGTGCGCGTATTGTCGGTGATACAATGGGTAAATATCACCCACATGGTGACAGTTCTATTTATGGTGCACTTGTAAATATGGCACAGGAATGGTCTACCAGATATCCGCTGGTAGACGGACATGGAAACTTTGGTTCTGTAGACGGTGACGGGGCAGCAGCCATGCGATACACAGAGGCACGTCTGAGCAAGATTTCCATGGAAATGCTGGCAGATATCAACAAAGATACAGTTGATTTCCAGCCAAACTTCGATGAGACAGAGAGAGAGCCTGTTGTTCTGCCATCCCGTTATCCAAATCTTCTGGTAAACGGAACTTCCGGTATTGCGGTAGGTATGGCAACCAATATTCCGCCTCATAATCTGAGAGAAGTTATAGATGCTGTTGTCAAAATCATTGATAACACGATTGAAGAACAGAGAGAAACCACTATGGAGGAAATCCTGGACATCGTAAAAGGTCCTGATTTCCCAACTGGTGCCACGATTCTTGGCAGAAGAGGAATTGAAGAGGCATACAGAACAGGACGTGGAAAGATCCGTGTACGTGCGGTAACAAATATTGAGACTCTTCCAAACGGAAAATCCAGAATTATCGTTACAGAGCTTCCATACCTCGTAAACAAAGCGCGTCTTATCTCAAAAATCGCAGACCTTGTAAGAGATAAAAAGATTGATGGAATCACAGACCTTAACGACCATTCCAGCCGTGAAGGCATGAGAATCTGTATTGATCTGCGAAAAGATGCAAATGCGAACGTAGTTCTGAATTTACTGTACAAGCATACACAGCTGCAGGATACTTTTGGCGTAAATATGCTTTCTCTTATTCCAAATAACGGAAGTCTTGAACCAAAAGTGTTAAACCTGAAGGAAATGCTGGAATACTACCTGGCTCACCAGGAAGATGTAGTGACCAGAAGAACAAAATATGATCTGAATAAGGCAAGAGAACGTGCTCATATCTTAGAGGGTCTGCTGAAAGCTCTTGACAATATTGATGAAGTAATCCGTATTATCAGAGCTTCTCAGAATGTACAGATCGCAAAACAGGAATTAATGGAGCGTTTCGAGCTGACGGATGTTCAGGCTCAGGCAATCGTAGATATGCGTCTGCGTGCTCTGACAGGTCTGGAAAGAGAGAAACTGGAAGCAGAGTATGCTGACTTAATGGAAAAAATCCGCAAATACGAAGCAATTCTTGCTGACAGAAATCTTCTGCTTCGCGTGATTCGTGAAGAAATTCTCGCAATCGCAGAGAAATATGGAGATGAGAGAAAGACTGCCATTGGATTTGACGTATATGATATCTCTACAGAGGATCTGATTCCAAGAGAGAATACAGTGATCACAATGACTAAACTGGGATATATCAAGAGAATGACAGTAGATAATTTCAGAAGTCAGAACAGAGGTGGAAGAGGAATCAAGGGAATGCAGACTCTTGAAGACGATTACATTGAAGAACTTCTGATGACGACCACACATCATTATCTGATGTTCTTCACAAATACAGGACGAGTATACCGTCTGAAAGCATATGAGATTCCTGAGGCAGGACGTACCGCAAGAGGAACAGCAATCATTAATCTTTTACAGCTTATGCCGGGTGAATTTATCACAGCAGTGATCCCAATCCGT
>NZ_QRIL01000018.1:0-25294 GCF_003471165.1 Ruminococcus sp. AM22-13
ATCGATTTAAAGTCCTTAAGTTGACGCTAAGTTCCCAACATTGGGGTGAGAGAATGAAAAGAAAAAGAAAATTTCCCGTTTTGCTTTTATTCTTTTTAGGATTTCTGGCAGGGAACCTGATACCAAACATTATCTGGAAAATAAAATGGCAGCAGAAAACCTGGGCGTCAATTTATTTTTTAAGTACATTTGCAGGAAAGGATATATCAGGAATAGAATATCTGAAAGAGATAATGAAGTATAGAGGATGCTTTTATCTACTGAATGTAATCTGCGGATTTTCCGTTTTTGGCGAGCCTCTTTCTGTTATAACACTTATAGCTTCCGGACTCTATACGGGTATTATAATGTCTGCATCCATACTGGAATTTGGATTTGCGGGCGGAGTGATCGGTATGGGACTTTTGCTTCCCCAATATTTATTTTATATTCCGGTCTGGTTGTATTCTATGGAACAGGAATGGATAATGTCATCGGAAATATGGAAAAATAAAGGTTTAATTTTCGGAAAGATAAGTATGTATTTACGTAGAATGACGTTTGCTTTTCTGCTATATTTTCTGGGAATCCTTGTAGAATGTTTCGTAAATCCCTGGATCATCAGTAAAATTCTGGAATATATTAAAATTTTTTGAATGATATATTTACCATATTTAGTGTTGGTTGTCATAAAATCTCCGAGATATAGTATATCATGCTGAAAAGGCTTGAAATACCGCGCTTTAAGGCAAAAAAAGGGTTTGATTTTATGTAAAATAAACAGTATAATACATATACATTTTAGAATAATAACGGATCAGAAGTGCTATGACGAGTATTATTATGGTTTGGTGATGGTCAAGCGGATATTCGCAATCCGCTTCGCTACGTAGCTCTACACCGAATAACTGCTCCGCAGTTTATCAGAAGGAGCTTGCACTCCTCCTGATACAAGTAAGTCCCCACCCACTGCTTATTGCTTTTCGCAATTGAAGCAGGGGACTTACTTGATTCGATTAAATAAATACACATTATTTCCTTACTATTTCAATGATGAATCAGATGTGTATTTTGTGCTTGGATATATTTTGATATTTAGCTAAAATGTTGGGGATGTCATTATCTGCTACATAGGATAAACAATAAAAGGGAACGGAAGCGTGGGAATATGGATATAGAAATAAGGGAATTTATCACATATCTGCATGATATAAAGAAAACATCTACAAATACAGAAATTTCTTATAAAAGAGATTTGAAAAAAATGGCAGAATTTCTGGAAGAACGGGGAATCAGAAATTATAAAGATGTGAAAGAACTTGAACTTGAAGGATACATAAGTTATATGGAACGTGAGAAATTTGCATCATCCTCCATTTCAAGAAGTGTTGCATCTATGAGAGCGTTTTTTCAGTATTTGTGGAAAGAAGGCGTAATTACAAAAGATCCGGCAGAAAATCTGAAACCACCGAAGGTTGAGAAAAAAGCACCGGAGATACTCACGATAGAAGAGGTAGATAAACTGCTTCAGCAGCCGAATCTGGATACACCAAAAGGGATAAGAGATTCTGCAATGCTGGAATTATTATATGCTACAGGTATGCGTGTAAGCGAGATGCTACACCTGCAGATTTTTGATGTGAATCTTCAATTTGGATATGTAGTCTGCCATGAGAATGGAAAAGAGAGGATTATTCCTATCGGACTTCCGTGTAAAAAGGCTATGGAACGATATTTGAAGACATCCAGAACTACTTTTGTAAAAGATGAAAAAGAAACTGCATTATTTACAAATTGTTCCGGGAAGGCGATGAGTCGTCAGGGATTCTGGAAGATGCTGAAAGGATATGCGGATGATGCCGGGATTAAGAGAGATATTGCGCCGCATACGCTGCGCCATTCCTTTGCAGTACATATGCTTCAGAATGGCGCAGATATACGAAGTGTTCAGGAAATGCTGGGACATTCAGATATTTCTACTACGCAGGTTTATCTGGGTATGAATATGAACAAGATGCGGGATGTGTATATGAAAACACACCCACGTCATTGATATATACAGTGCGTATCTATAAATGTTAAAAAGGAAAAAATGGATGATAGTGTCTATTTAAAAATAAAAAGCTTCCGCTGTATTTGGTGGAAGCTTTTTGCGTAAGAAAATTACGAAATGGCACAGTAGTGTGTCAACAAGCTGATTTCTTGAACAATCTTACGTCTAAATTTCTTATTTCCGCGTTGTCGTCAATCGCCGTAGCCACCGCTACGCCTCTCTCCTTCGCCTTGAAATAAGAAAATTTATCCTGCAAGATTGTTTCAAGAATCAACTTGTCGGCACACTAGCACATTTCAGCGATTGTATACAGAAGACGCTCGGATTCTTCCCATCCAAGACATGGGTCTGTGATGGATTTTCCATAAATGTGGTCACATCCGATCTTCTGATTGCCTGGCTCAATATAACTCTCGATCATAAGACCTTTAACCAGAGTATGAAGTTCCGGATTAACCTGACGGCTGTGAAGAACTTCTTTGGCAATACGAACCTGCTGGTCATACTGTTTATTAGAATTGGAGTGGTTAGTATCAACAATAACAGCCGGATTTTTCAGGTTCTTTTCCTGATATTTTTCCCAGAGAAGACGAAGATCTTCGTAATGATAGTTTGGGATTGTTTCGCCATGTTTGTTTACAGCACCACGAAGAATCGTATGAGCAAGTTCATTACCGGTAGTCTCTACCTCCCAGCTTCTGTAAATGAAACGATGTCCGCCCTGTGCTGCAACAACTGAGTTAAGCATAACTGCAAGGTCACCGCTGGTAGGGTTCTTCATACCTGCAGGAACTTCCATACCGCTGACAGTAAGACGATGCTGCTGATTTTCTACGGAACGTGCGCCTACTGCTACATAAGAAAGCAGGTCGGAAAGATAACGATAGTTCTCTGGATAAAGCATTTCATCTGCGCATGTCATTCCACTGGTCTGAATTGCATGAATATGCATTTTACGGATTGCAATAAGACCTGCGAGAAGGTTTGGCTGTTTTTCGGGATCCGGCTGGTGAATCATACCCTTATAGCCTTCTCCTGTTGTTCTCGGCTTATTTGTGTAAACACGTGGAACAATCAGAACCTTGTCAGCTATTTTTTCCTGAACATTGCGTAATCTGGTAAGATAATCCAGAACAGCATCTTCGTTATCTGCTGAACAAGGACCGATGATTGCAAGGAATTTATCGGATTTTCCGGTAAAAACATCACGCAGTTCCTTATCTCTTGCATCTTTAATGGCCTGAATTTCAGCATCAATGGGATACTGATTGCGAATTTCTTCAGGGGTTGGTAATTTTTTGATAAAATCGAATCCCATGGTTGTATCTCCTTTGTGTCTTTTTGTGTCGCTTTTTCGGCGTTTATTATAAACCATTCTTATCTGAATGTCGATAGGGAAAATATTTTTCGGATAATACATACATATGAAGCAGGGTAAGAACAAGCTCTCCACAGAGAATTCCATACAGATATCCACGTATTCCGAAAACTGGAATAGCAAATAATACAAAACATACCCGGATACAGATACTGATCATACTGTGAATCAGGCAGGTTCCTGATTTGCCAAGTCCGTTTAATACACTGGTGAGAGTCGTATTGAGGTATAAAAAAGGGCAGATATATGCCATAGTGTGAATATAAGTACCTGCAGTCTGGCTGTGAAACAAAAAGTTTCCGAAAAATTCTCCGAAAAATAAAAACAGGATCATACAAAAACCGCCAAACAGCAGGCAATATCTGAAAATCTGGTGAACCACATATTGTATCCGCTTCTGATAACCAAGTGTCTGGAGTTCTGTAATGGAAGGAAGCAGCATAACAGCGGCTGAATTTGTGATCGTTGCAGGAAACAGGATGAGAGGAAGAGCCATACCGGTAAAAACACCGTAAATACTTAATGCGTCTTTAGCACTTAATCCAGACATTTGTAATCTGGCAGGGATGAGAATGACTTCCATACTGCTGAGGACGGTCAGAAGTATTTTGTTTAGAGTAAGAGGCATAGAAATCTGAAACAGATTTTTTAAAATCCGGCCAGAATTTTTTATATGTGAAAAAGTATAATCTGTTTTCTTTAAATGCATACTGACAGCAAAAAGAGAAATAAAAGAAGAGGCGATTTCCCCGATAAGATTTCCGCCAACCGCTATCGCCGGAGTAATGGTACGTTTTTGTGATTCAAAAATAAGGTAGAGAACATAACAGCCGCCTACACGAAAAATCTGTTCGAGAAGCTGTACCCCTGCCGGAAAACCTGCTTTTTTTCTGCCAAAATAGTAACTGTTAACACAAGTATGAAGTGTACTTAAAGGGATACTAAAAGACAGTATCTGTATCAGAAAGGCAGTTTGGGACTCTTTGAGAATCTGTGTAGCCCAGAAATCCGCATGAGTATAAAGAATCCAGGAAAGGAACAAAGAAAGCATAATAGAAAATATCGTGCCAATGATGAAATAATCACCGGCGTGTCTGGGGGTATGAAGGGCAGTTTCTGAAGCTGTAAGGCGGGAAATCGCTGACTGTATACCTGAGGCGCAAACGGCCATTACCAGAAGCTGCAAAGGAAGAACAAGCTGGAAAAGTCCCAGTCCATGTGCACCGATCGTATGAGAAAGGAATATTCTGTAAAAGAAGCCTAAAAGTCTGCTAAGCAGTCCGGTAAAAGTAAGTAGTAAAGTCCCCTTTATAAAAAGCATTTTTGACATAATAAAGTTTTCAGCCCTTTTAAGTTTGCTGCGTAATAATGCTTACTATTCACTACTGATGTCCCGTAAGGTCTGTGCATCGCGAAGCGTGTTACTGGGCACGGAGTGAACAGTAACCTTAATAACGCTTTTACAGCAATATATGTACAAAACAGCCTTGACAGAACAAATAGTTTCTGGTAAAGTAATCATGAAATCCGAGGGAAACACTGGGAATTAAAAAACGAGGTGAGAAAATGAAACTGTCAACAAGAGCACGTTATGGTTTGAAAGCGTTGATAGACCTGGGATTACACAGCGAAAATGAAGCAGTCTCTTTACAGAGCATTGCAGAAAGACAGGATATTTCCACAAGCTATCTCGAACAGCTTATGGCCATGCTTAAGAAAGCTGGTCTGGTAAAGAGCAGCAGAGGTGCCTATGGCGGTTATCAGCTTGGCAAGCCGGCAGATGCGATCTCGGTCGGTGAAGTCCTGCGAGTGCTGGAAGGCAGCCTGGAAGCAGCAGCCTGCCCTGGGATCGAGAACGATGGAACCTGTCATGGCAGCGATGTCTGTGTGGCGAAACTCGTCTGGAAGAGAATTAACGACAGTATTACAAACGCTGTGGATACCCTGATGCTTGGTCAGCTGATCGATGAAAGCAGAAGAGTACATGAAGAAAAAATGGAAAGCCTGAACACAAAGGAAATGGTGTCAGACATACTTAAATAAAACAGGAGGACAAGAAAATGGGAAAAATGATTTATCTGGACAATGCAGCAACAACTAAAACAGCACCGGAGGTTGTCCAGGCAATGCTGCCATATTTTTCAGAATATTATGGCAACCCGTCCAGTATTTATGATTTTGCAGGCAAGAGCAAAGAAGCGATCACAAAAGGAAGAGAGCAGATCGCAGAAGTTCTTGGTGCAAAGAAAGAAGAAATTTATTTTACAGCCGGTGGATCTGAAGCTGATAACTGGGCTTTGAAAGCAACTTTCGAAGCATATAAATCAAAAGGAAACCACATCATCACAACAAAGATTGAGCATCACGCAATTCTTCATACATGTGAATACTTGGAGAAACGCGGCGCGAAGATCACATATGTAGATGTAGATGAGAATGGTATTGTGAAACTGGATGAACTTGAGAAAGCTATCACACCAGAGACAATCCTGATTTCTGTTATGTTTGCAAACAATGAAATTGGTTCTATCCAGCCAATTAAAGAAATCGGCCGTATCGCAAAAGAGCATGGCGTTCTTTTCCATACAGATGCTGTTCAGGCATTCTGCCAGGTTCCGATCAATGTAGATGAATGTAATATTGATATGTTAAGTTCCAGCGGACATAAGATTAACGGACCAAAAGGAATCGGTTTCTTATACATCCGTAAAGGTGTGAAGATTCGTTCTTTCGTACATGGCGGAGCACAGGAACGTAAACGTCGTGCCGGTACAGAAAATGTTCCGGGAATCGTTGGATACGGTGCAGCAGCAGCTCGCGCGAACGCTTCCATGAAAGAGCGTACAGAGAAAGAAATCGCTATCAGAGATCATCTGATTCACAGAATTGAGACAGAAATTCCATATGTAAAAGTAAACGGAGATCGTGTAAAACGTCTTCCAAATAATGTAAATGTCAGCTTCCAGTTTGTAGAAGGCGAATCCCTTCTTCTGATGCTTGATAATTATGGAATCTGTGCATCAAGCGGATCTGCATGTACCTCAGGTTCTCTTGATCCGTCTCATGTACTTCTGGCAATCGGTCTGCCGCATGAGATCGCACATGGTTCTCTGCGTATGACTCTCAGCGAAGAGACAACAATGGAAGATGTAGATTTCACAGTAGACAGACTGAAGGAAATTGTAGCACATTTAAGAAGCATGTCTCCATTATATGAAGACTTTATGAAAAAACAGAAATAAGCAGGATAACAGGAGGAAATACAAATGGCTTACAGTGAGAAAGTAATGGATCATTTTCAGCATCCACGTAATGTTGGAGAAATAGAGAACGCAAGTGGCGTAGGAACAGTAGGAAATGCAAAATGCGGTGATATCATGAGAATTTTCCTTGATATTGATGATGAGACACATATCATCAAAGACTGCAAATTCAAAACATTTGGATGTGGTGCAGCAGTAGCAACCAGCAGCATGGCAACAGAGATGGTAATGGGAAAAACTATCGAAGAAGCTATGGAAGTTACAAATAAAGCTGTTATGGAAGCTCTTGACGGACTTCCGCCAGTAAAAGTTCACTGCTCTCTGCTTGCAGAGGAAGCAATCCATGCTGCTTTATGGGACTATGCCCAGAAACATCACATTGAGATTAAAGGTCTTAAGAAACCGAAGTCTGATATTCACGAAGGTGAAGAAGCAGAAGAGGAAGAATATTAATCAGTTTTTTCAGAAAGCTGAATCTGTTTGTGATTTGAAATCGTTATATTAAAAGAAGGGGCGGATGATACTCATCATCTGCCCTGCGTTTTATATTGTAAAGTTAGGATCAAAAGGTCTTTTGACCCTGATATCATTACAAAGCGGGCAGTTATTGTTCGTTTTGGTCTCATTAACAATTTATCTATTTTCTGCAGGAGGTAAAGATGACAGGACTTACGAATGAACAGGTGCAGGAGAGGATTGCAGAAGGAAAAGTTAATGTCAACGAGAACCCAAATACCAGGACGTACAAGCAGATTATTTTGGAGAATACACTTACGTTTTTCAACTTTCTGAACCTTGTACTTCTGGTGCTGGTCCTTTTTGTGAGATCTTATAAGAATTCCATGTTTATGGGAATTATCCTGATCAATACGGTAATCGGTATTGTTCAGGAGATCAGGGCAAAGAAGACAATCGATAAGCTTGCAATCCTTACGGAAAGTAAAACAGTTGTTTTGCGTGAAGGAAAGAAATGGAGTATTTCCACAGAGAAGCTGGTGATTGATGATCTGATTTTCCTGAAGACAGGTGATCAGGTACCGGCAGATGTGAAAGTACTGGAAGGAGCGGTGGAAGTAAATGAGTCTCTGCTGACTGGTGAGTCAGATAATTTGACCAAGAACCAGGGAGATGAACTTTTTTCAGGAAGCTTTGTGACATCTGGAGAAGCCTGTTGTCAGGTAATTCACGTCGGAAAGGATAACTATGCCGCACAGATCACAAGTGAAGCAAAGGAATTTAAACGCCATAATTCAGAATTACGTAACTCTCTGAATGCGATTTTGAAAGTAATCAGTATTATTATCGTTCCTTTAGGTGCGATGCTGTTTTATAAACAGTATTTTATCGTGGGAGATACGCTGAAAGATTCCGTGGTAAATATGGTGGCAGCTGTACTTGGAATGATTCCGGAGGGACTTGTGCTGCTGACAAGTGTGGCGTTGACACTTGGTTCTATGGTTCTTGCAACTAAGAAGACCCTGGTACAGGAGCTTTACTGTATAGAAACCCTGGCAAGAGTTGATACACTTTGTCTGGATAAGACCGGAACGATCACAGAAGGAACTATGCGCGTCGAAGATGTACAGTTGTATACCGCCGGACAGAACGCTGGAGTGAAAGCCGTCTCTCTTGAAAAAACAGAGCCGCAGATAATTGATTTGAAAGCGGAAGCGTCAGCAACAGTAAATACTGAAGGTGAAAAAACAATATTACAAGTGGCTGACTCAGAAGTTGATGCGAAAATGTCACAATCAGACGATTTAAATAAGGATATCACAGAGGAGGATAGACGGAAACTCCAGGAGATTAACCATATTATGGGAAATCTTATGTCAGTTTTGCATGACCAAAATGCAACAGCAGATGCCCTTAGAGAGAAATTTTCGGCAAAGTCTGACTTAAAACCGGTTCATGTTATTCCGTTTTCATCGGACAGAAAATACAGTGGAGCCGTATTTGAAGGAAAAGGAACTTACCTGATGGGAGCTGCACAGTTTCTGTTTCCGGAAGAAAATGAAGAACTTCTGGCATATTGCAGCAAATATGCAGAAGCAGGATTTCGTATCCTTGTTCTGGCATACAGCGAGCAGGAAACGAAAGGAACTGAACGCCCGGCAGGACTGGAGCCGATGGGATTATTCCTTATTACAGATGTGATTCGTGCAGAAGCACCAGATACGCTGGCTTTCTTTGACAGTCAGGGAGTTGACCTTAAGATAATTTCGGGAGATGATCCGGTGACAGTTTCAGCGATTGCAAAGAAAGCAGGCTTAAAGAATGCGGATCATTATATTGATGCGACAACAATTACTACTCCTGATGAAATGCAGCGTGCAGTTGCAGAATGCAGTGTTTTCGGACGTGTGACACCACAGCAGAAGAAACAGATGGTTCAGGCGCTTCAGGCTCAGAAACATACAGTAGCTATGACCGGTGATGGTGTAAATGACGTACTGGCATTAAAAGAGGCAGACTGCAGCATTGCCATGGCAGCAGGAAGTGATGCAGCCAAGAATATCGCAAATGTGGTCTTACTGGATTCTAATTTTGGAGCAATGCCGCATATTGTGAATCAGGGACGACGTGTAGTAAATAATATCCGAAGTGCGGCATCTATGTTCCTGATAAAAACAATTTTTTCTGTACTTTTAGCATTGATTACGATTTTCTTTGGAGATGCATATCCGTTTGAGCCGATACAGATGTCTCTGATTAGTGCCTGCGCGGTAGGCATTCCGACATTTCTTCTGACACAGGAAAACAATTATAATAAAATTGACCATACATTTTTAAGACATGTATTTATGAACGCCTTCCCGGCGGCTGTTACAATCACCGGATGCGTATTTACGATCATGCTGGTCTGCCAGAATGTATATCATTCCAATGTAATGTTAAATACAGCATGTGTTCTTGTTACCGGATGGAATTATATGTCTGCTCTGCGTACAGTTTACTCGCCGTTGAACACATATAGAAAAGTAATCATTTATGGAATGCAATTTGCATTTTTTATAAGTGCTGTAGTATTACAGAAACTATTGACCTTGGGATCACTGGAATTCGGAATGATTATCCTTGTATTCGTCCTGATGACATTTTCTCCGATTCTGATTGAAACAATCACAGAATGGATCAGAAGAATTTACGAGAAATCTCTGGATAAAGAAGATAAGGATAGGGGATTTTTTGCAAGATTTCTGGAAAGAGTACAGAAATAAGACAGAAGTCCTCCGGGAAGGATCGCACTGCGACGGAGAGGAATTATGTTGCTAAAACAACCCAACACAGACGGAGAATTCCGCAAACAGGATTCTTTCTTGCAATAAAATGTATATGGGTTAAAAAATAAGGACAATCCGCGAAAAATACGGGTTGTCCTTATTTGCGTTATTACATATGAAAATAACAGATGGTTTAATATCGCCTTTGTCAACTAAACTGATACAAATCTGATATTATTTTTTTCTACACAGCCAGAAGCATCCAAATGCCGGAATCATAACGCCCTTAGCTTCCATCTCGTGACCTGTGATAAGGTCTGTATACATACCATCATCTTCATTGATCCATGCAACCTTATCCTGATCACTGAAGTTGTAGATACCGATAAATTTCTCATCATCATTTTCACGAACAAGTGCAAGGATAGAAGAATCCCATGTATCGATAGTGCGAAGAGATGCATTTGTATCAAAGACGTTGTGCTCACTTCTGATATGTTCCAGATGATCCAGTGCATGGAAAAGTTTACCCTGTACAGTGTCAGCGATATTTCGGTTCGGAGCAAGAGACCAGTTGAATTCTCCTCTGTGGAGATAACGGGAATCAGCTGCTTTATTTGGATTATTCTTATAAGCATAGTCATTTAACTGGCCGATCTCATCACCACTGTAGATAACCGGAATACCGGACTGGGAAAGCATAAACGCATGTAATGTGATATCATAACGTACACTTCTGTCCACACCCGCAGTATTTCCCTCAAATCCGAATCTCTCGATTCCACAAAGAGAAGCAGTAGTTCCGCAAAGTCTTGCATCACCCAGGCGAGGATCGTCATTGTAGAGTTCACCACGTCCAAATGTATCCGGATATTTTCCTGTAAAGAAATCGTTAAGGAACTTCTTATGGGACACTTCATCGATAGAGAAGTTCTTAAGAAAATCATAATCTAATCCCCAGCCGATATCATCATGGCAGCGCAGATAATTCTGGAATACATATTCCTTAGGAAGTGAACCAAGAATATCCAGCTGTCTGCGAAGAAGAGATACATCCTTAGTGGCAACAGTATGCCAGGTACTTGCCATTGTCGTAACGTTATACAGAATATGGCATTCTGGTTTCTCAAGTGTACCAAAGTATGGAACTACTTTTTCAGGAGCCATAACAACTTCTCCGAGGAGCAGAACTCCCGGGCATACGATCTCGCAGATCATACGCATCATACGCACGATAGTGTGAACCTGAGGCAGGTTGCGGCAGTTTGTGCCAAGTTGTTTCCAGATATAAGGAACTGCATCAAGACGTACAATATCAACGCCCTGGTTGGCAAGATACAGCATGTTATAAACCATCTCATTAAATACAACAGGATTTCTGTAATTTAAATCCCACTGATATGGATAAAATGTGGTCATAACATGTTTATGTACATCATCCAGCCATGTGAAGTTGCCAGGCGCAGTAGTCGGGAATACCTGAGGACAGGTCTGCTCGTAGAGAGCAGGAACATCGTAGGAATCAAAGAAGAAATAACGATCCTGATATTCTTTTTCACCGGCGCGTGCGCGTTTTGCCCATTCGTGATCCTCGGATGTGTGGTTCATAACGAAATCAAGGCAGATATTAATGCCTCGTTCGTGACATTTGGCTGTTAACTCTGAAAAGTCTTCCATAGTGCCAAGTTCCGGCTGAACGGTACGGAAATCAGCAACTGCATAGCCGCCATCACTTTTACCTTCCGGTGATGCGAGCAGAGGCATCAGATGCAGATAGTTTACATTGCATTCCTGTACATAGTCCAGTTTCTCTTCCAGACCTTTTAAAGTATGCGCAAAGTTATTTACATACATCATCATACCTAACAGGTTATTGCGTTTATACCAATTAGGATCTGCTTCACGTTTGCTGTCAGATGCTCTTAATACTGCATTTCTTCCATTATAAAAGGTCTTCATATTAGATGTGAGGTCATTGAGATATGTCATGACATCATCGCGATCCTGATATAATTCACAGTATAACCATTTTAATTCATCGTAATGCTTCTGGAAACGCTCATTATATACAGCGAGATCAGCAGGCATTTCCAGCTTAGCTGGTTCAGTTTTGGAAGTTTCTACTTTAATCGGTTCAGTTTTAGAAGTTTCCACTTTGATTGGCTCAGTTTTGGAAGTTTCCACTTTGGTTGGTTCTGTCTTAGAAGTTTCCACCTTAACAGGCTCTACCTTGGAAGTTTCCACTTTGACAAGCTCTACTTTAGAAGTTTCCACTTTGATTGGTTCAACTTTAGAAGTTTCTACTTTAACAGGCTCTGTTTTAGAGGTAGTTACCTTTAATGTTTCAGTTTCCTGTTTTCTGACTGTTGCTGAAGAATGCTTCTTCTGGAGTCTTTTTTTAGCCATAATATTCCTCCCTGGTTTATGAAAAAATATATACAGAAAGCCGCAGCCTTAAAACTGCGCCTCTGAAATCATGTGAAATGCTCTGGTGTACCAATCGGTTGATTTACGGAAAGCAGTTACTTAATATTCGCTGTACTAGGGTTAAAAGTATTATCATGCATGTACATATGACCTTTTTGAATTATTAACCCTGATATCATGAGATATTATATTACATAGACTGCCATATAGGCAAGTATTCAAATACTTTATAAAGAAATAAATTTCGGTTTACGGTCTTTAAATACGGTATAATGTTTGAAACCACAAGTTTCAAGTACATTAGCGGCCTTATCAAAGGCATATGCTACTTTATCCGGTGTATGGGCATCTGCGCCAACCGTAATGATTTCTCCACCGAGTTCTTTGTAACGTTTTATTACCGCAACACAAGGGTTTGGCTCGCCAAGTCCATAATGATATCCACCTGTGTTAAGCTCAATTCCCTTTCCCATTGAAATGAGTTTCTTAAGAATCTCATCCAGGATATCCTTATAGCGGCCATAAGAATACTGGCGGTTTTTATTAGGACCGTAACGGACAACATAATCAATATGACCATAAACATCGAAATCATCATATACAGAAATATTTTCAAGAATAGATTCAAAATACTCCATGTAACACAGAAATTCCTTGCGTCCCTCAAAAAAATCAGGATAATAAGGATCGTATCCATGAACAAGATGAGAAGATCCTATGACAAAATCAAAAGGTGTCTGAGAGAGAAGTGAGTTAAAATAATCTCCCAGGTGCATCTGCAACCCCAATTCGATTCCAAAACGCAGATGAATTTTATCCTTATATAAAGACTGCATTTCTATAAGCTTTTTTTGATAAGATGAAATATCCAGAGAAAAATCCAGACCATCAGGAGTAGCCGGATAATCAGGGTCAAGATGCTCCGTAAAAGTAATCCCCTGAATACCGAGTTCGATAGCACGCTGTATCATAGACTCCATAGGAGTATCAGAATCAGCGGAAAAAGAAGAATGCATATGGCAATCCCATAATATCTGTCTGTCCATAAGTTCAGTCCTTTCTTCTATTATAAATAATATAATGTGGTGATGATCGTGCTGTATATATGTGGTAAACATCCAAAGCCTTTATCGAGTTACTGTCCACACATTATTATTCCTCAAAGTACTTTGAAATGAAAGTACCAGAATCCTGAAAATTGGACATTTATATATTGAGAATAATGAAAAAATAATGCAAAACAGTATCAATTTGCTTCTGACAGTAATGTTTAAAGCATACCACATACCAAGTATAGCATAGAATTTACATTTTTTACTTAATTTTTATTTGTTTTTTTGGAAAATGGTCTTGAATTTTTGTTTAGAATTATGTACAATACAATACAGGTTGATGATTCTTTAACAAACAAAAGGATTACCATAATTAACCACTTAATTCATAGGAGGAATTTTATCATGGCAGTAAAAGTTGCAATCAATGGTTTTGGACGTATCGGACGTCTTGCATTCCGTCAGATGTTTGGAGCAGAAGGATTTGAAATCGTAGCAATCAACGATTTAACATCTCCTAAAATGCTTGCTCACTTATTAAAATATGACTCAACACAGGGAAAATATGCTCTTGCAGACACAGTAACAGCAGGAGAAGATTCCATCACAGTTGACGGAAAAGAAATCAAAATTTATGCAAAAGCTAACGCTGCTGAACTTCCATGGGGAGAAATCGGCGTAGACGTAGTTCTTGAGTGTACAGGATTCTACACATCCAAAGACAAAGCTCAGGCTCATATCGATGCAGGTGCTAAACACGTTATCATTTCCGCTCCGGCTGGAAACGACCTTAAGACAATCGTTTACAATGTAAACCATGAAACTCTTACAAAAGAAGACCACATCATTTCTGCAGCTTCTTGTACAACAAACTGCTTAGCTCCAATGGCTAAAGCATTAAATGACCTTGCTGCAATCAAATCTGGTATCATGTGCACAATCCACGCTTACACAGGCGATCAGATGACACTTGATGGACCACAGAGAAAAGGTGACTTAAGAAGATCTCGTGCAGCTGCAGTTAACATCGTTCCTAACAGCACAGGTGCTGCTAAAGCTATCGGTCTTGTTATCCCAGAACTGAACGGCAAATTAATCGGATCTGCTCAGCGTGTTCCTACCCCAACAGGTTCTACAACAATCTTAACAGCAGTTGTTGAAGGTAACGTAACAAAAGAACAGATCAACGCAGCTATGAAAGCAGCTTCTAACGAATCCTTCGGATACAATGAAGATGAAATCGTATCCAGCGATATCGTTGGTATGAGATTTGGTTCTCTGTTCGATGCTACTCAGACAATGGTTCTTCCACTTGAGAATGGCACAACAGAAGTACAGGTAGTTTCCTGGTATGACAACGAGAACTCCTACACAAGCCAGATGGTTCGTACAATCAAACATTTTGGTAAACTGCTGAACGCTTAATTTTCAGTAAGTGTAGAAGAATAGACTCCAAGGAAGGGTCCGGTCTGATTTGGACCGGATCCTTTTCGCGTTGTCTGAGCATCCGAAAAACTGCCATAGCAGATTTTACAGGACGCTCGAGGAATCTATGTTACTGTGGACAATGCAGTAACACATAAAGAATATTATTAAGGAGGCACCACAAATGCTGAATAAAAAATCTGTTGATGATATCAACGTAAAAGGTAAAAAAGTTCTTGTAAGATGTGACTTCAATGTTCCGCTTCAGGATGGTAAGATTACAGATGAGAACCGTCTGGTTGCAGCTCTTCCTACAATCAAGAAACTGATCGCTGACGGTGGAAAGATCATTCTTTGCTCTCACCTTGGAAAACCGAAGGGAGAACCGAAACCAGAATTATCTCTTGCACCGGTTGCTAAACGTCTTTCCGAATTATTAGGACAGGAAGTTAAATTTGCAGCAGACCCGGAAGTAGTAGGACCAAACGCAAAAGCAGCAGTAGCTGAGATGAAAGACGGAGACGTTATCTTACTTGAGAATACACGTTACCGTGCAGAAGAAACAAAAAATGGAGACGAATTCAGCAAAGAACTCGCTTCTCTTTGCGATGTATTTGTTAATGATGCATTTGGTACAGCTCACAGAGCACACTGCTCTAATGTTGGTGTTACCAAATATGTTGATACAGCAGTTGTTGGTTACTTAATGCAGAAGGAAATCGATTTCCTTGGAAATGCAGTAAACAATCCTGATAGACCATTTGTTGCTATCCTTGGCGGAGCTAAGGTTTCCAGCAAGATTTCTGTAATCAATAACCTTCTTGATAAAGTAGATACACTTATCATCGGTGGTGGTATGTCTTATACATTCTCCAAAGCTATGGGAGGACATATCGGTGTGTCTCTCTGTGAGGATGATTATCTTCAGTATGCATTAGACATGATGAAGAAAGCTGAAGAAAAAGGCGTAAAACTTCTTCTTCCTGTAGATAACAGAATCGGTGACAGCTTCTCCAATGACTGCAATATTCAGGTTGTAAAACGTGGAGAGATCCCGGACGGATGGGAAGGAATGGATATCGGACCGGAAACAGAGAAGCTTTTTGCTGAGGCTGTAAAAGATGCTAAGACAGTTGTATGGAACGGACCGATGGGCTGCTTCGAAATGCCTAACTTTGCTCATGGTACAGAAGCTGTTGCCAAAGCACTTGCTGATACAGATGCTACAACTATCATCGGTGGTGGTGATTCTGCAGCAGCTGTTAACATCCTTGGCTATGGCGATAAGATGACACACATCTCCACAGGTGGCGGTGCATCTCTTGAATTCCTGGAAGGAAAAGAACTCCCGGGTGTTGCAGCAGCAAACGATAAATAAGTAATTCTATAAGAAGGAGATACAGAATCATGGCAAGAAAGAAAATTATCGCTGGTAACTGGAAAATGAACATGACACCAAGCGAAGCCGTTAAATTAGTAGAAACATTAAAACCATTAGTAGTAAATGACGAAGTAGATGTAGTATTCTGCGTACCTGCAATCGACATTGTCCCGGTTGTAGAGGCTGCTAAAGGAACAAACATCCAGGTTGGTGCTGAGAATATGTACTTTGAAGAAAAAGGTGCATACACAGGAGAGATTTCCCCTGCAATGCTCGTAGACGCTGGTGTTAAATATGTTGTTCTCGGACATTCCGAAAGAAGAGAATACTTCGGAGAAACAAACGAAGACGTTAACAAGAAAATCCTTAAAGCTTTCGAACATGGAATCACACCAATCATGTGCTGTGGCGAAACTCTTACTCAGAGAGAGCAGGGCGTGACAATGGATTTCATCCGTCAGCAGGTTAAAGTTGGTTTCCAGGGCGTTACAGCAGATCAGGCTAAGACAGCAGTTATCGCTTATGAGCCAATCTGGGCTATTGGAACAGGTAAAACAGCTACTACTGAGCAGGCTCAGGAAGTATGCGCTGGTATCCGTGCATGCATCGCTGAAATCTATGATGAAGCAACAGCAGAAGCAATCCGTATTCAGTACGGCGGATCTGTAAATCCTGCAACAGCTCCTGACTTATTCGTTCAGAATGATATCGATGGCGGCCTTGTTGGTGGAGCTTCCCTGAAAGCTGATTTCGGTAAGATCGTAAACTACAAATAAGAATAAAAATTTAAAACTGATTATAAATAGATAATCTTTGTGTCCAAACAGAAGACACCCTGTCCGCTTCAGTTGTCAGGGTGTCTGTTTTTATCTATTATTTAAACAAAAATAAAGAGTAGTTTTTGTGAAACTACTCTTTTCATCTTATAGTGTATTATTTTTTATCTGGTGTGAAAACATCTTTTGTACTTTGGAAAAATATCTTTTGTATTTTGGAGAATAAATCTTTTGTATCTCTTTAATCTGAATTTTAAATATTTATCTTTTGTATTTCTACTACCGATCCGTCGGTGCTTTCCAAATCTGTCTCTTTTGTACATACGAAGTATAGCATATTTTTCTACATTCGTCTACAGAATTCAACAGGAATCTGTTAAAAACATTTCGACAATAACTTCTATTATTCGACATTCTGTTGAATGAATAAAGTCAGTATAGCCGGTTATGCCTATATATTTAACTGTTATTTTACAAAAAACTGATAGTATAAGAACTATAAATATGATATTATAGTAATAATTTAGTTTATACTAAAAATGTTTTGAAAAAACATTCTAAACTGTTTGCGATAATGGAATTGCTGTAGATTTATATATCTTAGGGAGGGTGTATGGGAATACTGGGTGTTAAGGTGAAAATCATCGGTGAACAGCTGGAAAGCAAATAATTGAAGCTATCTGATTGCATGAACCTGTTTTCACTGTTATAATGTAAAAATATGTAGAAAACAGACAGTAAACAATAAGTGAAAATAGAAAGCAGGTCAGAGTTTCATGGAAGAAAAAATAAAAAAATGTAGTGTATCAAAAAAATGTGGAAGTTGTCAGTATCAGGGGGTTCCCTATAAAGAACAGCTTGTAGCGAAACAGAAGAAGATGAGCAAACTCCTGAAGAAATTTGGAAATGTAAAACCAATTATCGGCATGGAGGATCCTTTTTATTATAGAAATAAAGTCCATGCAGTATTTGACAGAGACAGAAAAGGAAATATCATCTGCGGAACATATGAGGCGAAAACGCATAAAGTAGTCCCAGTGGAAGACTGCATGATCGAAGATAAGATCAGTCAGGAGATTATTCGCACAATCCGTGATATGCTGAAATCTTTTAAAATAAAAACTTATGATGAGGATACGGGATATGGACTTTTACGCCATGTCCTGGTAAGAAGAGGATTTGCAACAAATGAAATTATGGTAGTTCTCGTTGTAGGATCTCCGGTTTTCCCTTCGAAAAATAATTTTGTAAAAGCCCTGCGGAAAAAATATCCGCAGATTACTACAGTGGTATTGAACGTTAATGACAAGAAAACCAGTATGGTACTGGGTGAACGTGACATAGTCATTTATGGAAAAGGTTTTATCAGGGATACACTCTGTGGATGTTCTTTCCGCATCTCTCCGCAGTCCTTTTATCAGGTGAATCCTGTGCAGACAGAAATTCTGTACAAGACAGCAATCGAATATGCGGGTCTGGGACGAAAAGAAACCGTAATCGATGCATATTGTGGAATTGGTACGATCGGATTGGTAGCGGCGAAAAGAGCGAAAAATGTTATTGGAGTAGAATTAAATTCGGATGCAGTCCATGATGCCAGAATCAATGCCAGAGAAAATAAGATTACCAATGCGCATTTTTACCAGGGTGATGCAGGGGAATTTATGGAAAAAATGGCAGAGAATGGAGAGTGTGCAGACGTTGTATTTATGGATCCGCCACGTACGGGAAGTGATAAGAAGTTCATGTCTTCCGTAATTAAACTTGGACCGTCCAGAATCGTCTATATATCCTGTGGTCCGGAAACACTTGCCAGAGATTTGGAGTATCTTACAAAATATGGTTATGAAGTAAGAAAAATACAGCCTGTAGATATGTTCAGTTTTACAGATCACTGCGAAAATGTTTGTCTTTTGACAAAGAAATTCACAAAATAAATATTATAAATTCGATACATCATAAAGCATACTATAGGATACGAAGTAAAGGTGGGAGTGATTTATGGAAATAAAAAAAGCATCTATGCAAGACTTGGAACAGATTATGCATGTTTATAAAAACGCAAGGAAATTTATGTGCGAAAATGGAAATGAAGAACAATGGGGAGATGATTATCCTTCGACAGAATTGATAAGGGAAGATATAGATAAGATGTATCTTTGTATTTCAGAGGAACAGATTGCCTGTGTCTTCTACTATGCAGTAGAAGAGGATGAGGACTATAGAGAAATCAACGGGAAATGGTTAAATGAAAAGCCTTATGCAGTAGTTCACAGAGTGGCATCTACAGGAATCGTAAAAGGTGCGGCATCTTACTGCCTTGACTGGGTGTATACTCAGTTCCCTAATATTCGAATGGACACGTATAAAGACAATATCCCCATGCAAAAACTGCTGGAAAAATGTGGATTTCAATATTGTGGTTCATTTGAACGCCTGGGAACAGACAAATGGATGGCATATCATAAAGAATAAAAAGAAAACATAGGTAAATAAAAAAACAGGATCATTTTGGACAGGATGTTTCTCCTACTGATTTATAGTAAAAGCGGGAGATTTCCTCAAAATAATCCTGTTTTTTATTGAATCAGGTAAGTTACGCCATCCTTTTTTAAACAAATTAAGGAAATTCCCTGCTTTAATTGCGAAAAGCAATAAGCAGCAAGGGAGACTTACCTGTATATTTTTATTAGAGAAAAATTACATATTTTCAGTAATCTGACGTGCTACATAAACACCGCTTGCAGAAGCGTGAGACAAGGAATGAGTTACGCCACTTCCGTCACCGATAATATATAATCCTTTGTATCTGCTTTCCAGATTTTCATCAATCTCAACTTCCATGTTATAGAATTTAACTTCCACACCATAAAGAAGAGTATCATCATTTGCTGTTCCCGGAGCAATTTTGTCCAGAGCATAGATCATTTCGATGATTCCGTCAAGAATACGTTTTGGAAGAACGAGGCTTAAATCGCCAGGAGTAGCTGCAAGAGTAGGACGTACCATACCCTCTTCAATACGGGCAACAGTGCTTCTTCTTCCACGTACTAAATCGCCGAAACGCTGTACGATTACACCACCACCAAGCATATTGGAAAGACGGGCGATACTTTCGCCGTATCCGTTACTGTCCTTAAATGGCTCGGAGAAGTGCTTAGCAACTAACAGCGCAAAGTTTGTGTTCTCTGTCTGTTTGGAGGGATCTTCATAGCTGTGTCCATTAGCTGTAACGATGCCGTTGGTGTTTTCGTTTACAACGATACCGTAAGGATTCATACAGAAAGTTCTTACATTATCTTCGAATTTCTCTGTTCTGTAAACAATTTTACTCTCGTAAAGTTCATCTGTCAGGTGGGAGAAAATAACAGCTGGAAGCTCCACGCGGACACCGAGATCCACGCGGTTAGATTTAGTAGGGATATCAAGATCTTTACAGACCTGTTCCATCCATTTACTTCCGCTTCTGCCGACAGATACGATACATTTACTGCAGTCAGTTGTGCTGTCTTTGGTAACGATACGATAACCGTTATCCAGAAGTTCCAAGCGCTCTACAGGAGTGTTGAAATAGAAATCTACATGTTCTTTTAATTTGGCATATAAATTTTCCAGAACTACATAGTTAATATCTGTTCCGAGATGACGAACGGAAGCATCCAGCAATTTTAATTTATTTTGCATGCAAAGCTTTTTAAATTTAGTTCCTGCGGTAGAATACATTTTTGTGTCCTGACCGCCGTAGGCAACATTGATCTCATCTACATAACGCATGAGCTCAAGAGCTTCTTTCTTTCCGATATGTTCATAGAGTGTTCCGCCAAAGTCATTGGTGATATTGTATTTACCATCAGAGAATGCACCGGCACCGCCGAAACCGCTCATGATAGCGCAGGTCTTACATTTGATGCAGGTTTTTACCTTATTACCATCGATAGGGCAATGTCTTTTGTCCAATGGATTTCCTTCTTCAAAAACAGCAATCTTGAGATTTTTATTCTGTTTCATCAATTCATAGGCAGAAAAAATGCCGCCAGGTCCGGCGCCAATGATTACTACGTCATATTTCATATATATTACAATCCTTTCACGTGATTTTCCTGAGCTCAGGTATGTTGGTTTGCGCATTACTTTACTCGATAAAAGTATAACACAAATTGAGCGAAAAATCTTTTATTTTTTATGAATGATTTATAGATTAGATTTATAAATAAGGAAGAAAAATAAACATTCTATTGAGTCTTTTCTCTGCAATAAATTAATGAAGAACAAAATGTTCTTTGCGAATTCAGATACATAAACAGAAAATCTTATATTATAAATCTGAATTATTGTTCTTTGGATTCAGTCTCATCCGGAATATGTTCCACAATATCTCCAAAATCGCATTTGAGTATAGAACATAAAATATCAAGACTGCGAATCTCTACATTTTCATTATGGCGGAGTTTATCCAGAAAAGAAGTACTGATGCCATAACGCGTATACAGAGCGTATTGACTGATTCCGCGCTCTTTCATAGTTTTCCATAATTTCCTATAACTTATCATATTGTAATAACCGTCCAATTTGTTCTTGATTACTATCTATTATCGGGTTAAAATGAATGTTATAACAGTGTCGTTATAACGACACTATAAGAGGGAAAGTGATAATGATGAAGTTGATTAAAAAGATAACTACGGAAATTTGTATGGCTGTATTATCAGCGGCAATGTATTATTGTTTTCTGAACGGAGCTCCGCATCAGGGAACAGAGAGACTGTTTTATATGATCCTGGCAGGCATTTTCTGCGTTTCAGTCTGGGCGGCAGTGATGACAACAATTTGGTATATAAAATGGCTTCGCAAAAAGAAAACAGAACTCGAAAACATGGTGGAGATTTTGCTTAAAAACGCAGACAAACTTGACAAATAGCCGATTCTGCCCTAGTATAAAAATCAACGAATAAGAAAGGGGAATCCTGTGAAATGAGTGAAAAAGTCATCAAAGCCGCACTGTTAGGATTTGGAACAGTAGGAACAGGTGTATATAAGGTACTGAAGAATCAGGAAGAAGAAATGACAGCTAAAATTGGCTGTAAAGTTGAAATCAAGAAAATCCTTGTCAGAAATATAGAAAAAGCAGCAGCTAAACTTGAAGATACCTCTATGCTTACCAGTCAGTGGGACGAAATCGTAAATGATCCGGAGATTGAGATCATTATTGAGCTGATCGGGGGAATCAACCCTGCCAGGGAATACATTCTCTCTGCGTTAAAAGCAGGAAAGCATGTAGTATCAGCAAATAAAGACCTGATCGCGGTTCATGGACATGAGCTTCTGGAAGCGGCACATGAGAATAAAGTAGACTTTTTATTTGAGGCAGCAGTAGCTGGAGGAATTCCGATTATCAGACCATTGAAACAGTGTCTGGCAGGAAACCATATGACAGAAGTTATGGGTATTGTGAACGGAACTACCAACTTTATTCTTACAAAGATGACTCAGGAAGGCATGGAATTTAAGGATGCCCTGGCACTTGCCACAGAACTTGGATATGCGGAAGCTGACCCTACCGCAGATATTGAAGGCCTTGATGCCGGACGTAAGGTGGCAATTCTTGCTTCCGTAGCATTTAATTCACGTGTCGTATTCAATGATGTTTATACAGAAGGAATTGCCAAGATTACTTCTAAGGATATTAATTATGCAAAAGAAATGGGACGTGATATCAAGCTTCTCGGTGTTGCCAGAAATGAAGAGGATGGAATCGAAGCCTATGTATGCCCGATGCTGATTCCAAGTTCTCATCCGCTTGCAACTGTAAATGACTCATACAATGCTGTATTTGTTCATGGAGATGCAGTAGAAGATGCCATGTTCTTCGGAAGAGGAGCAGGAGAACTTCCTACAGCAAGTGCAGTAGTAGGTGATGTATTTGACATTGTAAGAAATATCCTGATCGGCTGCTGTGGCAGAATCGGATGCACCTGTTATAAAGAGATTCCGGTTAAGAAGATGGAAGATACACATAACCGATACTTTATCCGCCTTAAAGTAGAAGACCGCTGTGGTGTTCTGGCCGAAATGACGGCAATATTTGCAAAATATCAGGTAAGTGTGGCACAGATTATTCAGAAGGACACCAAGGTAGAAGGCTGTGCGGAAGTAGTTGTGATCACTGAGAAAGTAAGAGAAGGTGATTTCAGAACTGCAATCGAGGAACTGAGAAACAGAGATTCTGTAAGAAAGATTTCTACAATCATTCGTGTTTACGGAAAATAAGATATCGTTTATTGTTATAAACTGCGAAGTAGTTATTCAATACAGAGATGCGCAAAAAAGCAGATTATGAATATCCACTTAATAAGTTGGTAAAACGAAATTAAATAAAGAAGCCAAATACATAAAAAAAAGAATTGAAAAATCCTGAAATTTTGATACTATATAAAGAGGGCACAAAAGCGTGTTATCAGGCATGCAATGAACGATAAAGTGCATCTGTATATAAAAATTTCAGTTGCTGTATGCTAAAATGTACAGTTGTGTACAGTTACATACAGCAATCAATAATGAACACATATAAAAGGAGAACATTATGAGCAAAAAACCAACCGTATTAATGATTCTTGATGGATATGGCCTGAATGACAAAAAAGAAGGCAATGCTGTATATATGGCAAAGACTCCTGTTATGGACAAGCTGATGGCAGAATATCCTTTTGTAAAAGGTAATGCAAGCGGACTTGCAGTAGGTCTTCCAGATGGACAGATGGGTAACTCTGAAGTAGGTCATATGAACATGGGTGCAGGCCGCATCGTATATCAGGAACTTACAAGAATCACAAAAGAGATCCAGGATGGTGATTTCTTTAAGAACGAAGCACTTCTTGCAGCAATGAAGAATGCAAAAGAGAACAATTCCGCTGTACATTTTATGGGACTTCTTTCTGATGGCGGTGTACACAGCCACAATACACATCTCTATGGATTACTTGAGATGGCTAAGAAAGAGGGCGTTGAGAAAGTTTATGTACACTGCTTCCTTGACGGACGTGATACACCTCCTGCATCAGGTAAAGAGTTTGTAGAGACTCTGGAAGCTGAGATGAAGAAAATCGGTGTAGGTGAGATTGCAACCGTTTCCGGCCGTTACTATGCAATGGACCGCGATAACCGCTGGGATCGTGTAGAGCTTGCATACAATGCTCTTACATCCGGAGAAGGTGTAAAGGGAACTGACGCTGCAGCAGCAGTTCAGGCATCCTATGACAATGACAAAACAGATGAATTCGTTCTTCCTACAGTAATCGAGAAAGACGGACAGCCAACAGGTGTTGTATCTGATAAAGACTCTGTTGTATTCTTTAACTTCCGTCCTGACCGTGCTCGTGAGATCACAAGAGCATTCTGCGATGATGATTTCCAGGGATTTGAGAGAAAAGCAAGACCACATGTCACATTCGTATGCTTCACAGAGTATGATGATACCATCCAGAATAAACTGGTTGCATTCCACAAAGTTCAGCTTCATAACACATTTGGAGAATACCTTGCAGCACACGACATGACTCAGGCTCGTATCGCTGAGACAGAGAAGTATGCACATGTTACATTCTTCTTTAATGGTGGTGTGGAAGAGCCGAATAAAGGCGAGGATAGAATCCTTGTGAAATCCCCGAAGGTTGCAACTTATGACCTTCAGCCTGAGATGAGTGCGCCACAGGTTTGTGAGAAACTGGTAGATGCTATCAAATCTGACAAATATGATGTGATCGTAATCAACTTTGCTAACCCTGATATGGTTGGACATACAGGCGTACAGGAAGCAGCTGTGAAAGCAGTAGAAACAGTTGATGAATGTGTTGGTAAAGCAGTAGAAGCTCTGAAAGAAGTTGACGGACAGATGTTTATCTGTGCTGACCATGGAAATGCAGAGCAGCTTATCGATTATGAGACAGGTGCTCCATGGACTGCACATACCACAAATCCTGTTCCGTTCATTCTTGTAAACGCTGATCCGAAATACACACTGCGTGAGGATGGATGCCTTGCAGACATCGTTCCTACACTCATTCAGCTTATGGGAATGGAACAGCCGGCAGAAATGACAGGCAAATCTCTTCTTGTAGAGAAATAAAAAATTTCAGGGTTGTTGGTGGGTAAAACTCAATACTCTGAAAAGGGAAAACAGCATCAACCAGCAGTAAAAAATTAAACATAAAATTGACCTTGTAGATTTGTAGTAGTGCAGATCTTCAAGGTCTTTTTTTATTGGATTTTAGGGAAAAACCTTGATTTGTGCAACTTTTTTAGCACACAAATAAAAATCAAATTTTATTTAGTTCAGGATA
>NZ_QRIL01000018.1:25304-87973 GCF_003471165.1 Ruminococcus sp. AM22-13
GATAATGGATATTACCTTTTGAAAGATAACGTAAATTTGCAAGAATATAGAGAAATTTAGAAATTGCATTTTAGGGAAAATAAAATAGTAGAGATTCCTGTAAAAATGGCGATTTCCAGAAATGCCTTTTCCCAAAAATGAATTTATTATGTTTTTGGGAAACAAAAATTCAATTTTGGGATATTTTTGGGAACTAAATATTATTGAGAAAGGTGGAATAAGATGAGGAAAAAGAACTATAAGGGACGTTGTGAAAAGCGTATGCTTTCAAAGTGCAGAGATATATGTCGTACTTATGATCCAATTCAAACTATCTATGCGGAAATTCTTGAAAGAGATTCTGAAATAATAGAAATTCAATGTAATGTTGTACTAGAAGATTTAGAAGATGGGATATATATGTCTGATTTCCTATGTACAAGAACAGATAATGAAAAAATGGTGAGAGAATGTGTGAAAAGAAATCATTTAATGAAACCACTGACAGTAAAATTGTTGGATATGTCGAGAGAGTATTGGCTAAGACATGGTATTGAAGATTGGGGGATAGTAATTAATGAAGAATAATTGTCTTTTAAAAAATGGTAACAATATCATACGAATATTGGATCAGCAACCAGATAAAAAACTTATAATTGATTGCATAAAACAGACAATGCCAAAATGGGTAAAAAATGAAAAAATTAGGTTGTTTTCACCTTGCACAGAACAAGAGTTACATAGTATCACAAATACAAAGATTAAATCAATGGAATCATTTGATACAGACAGCAGAAAATTTATTCATACGCATTTTTCTTTGATTGCCAGTATCTTGCCTTTTATTGCAGATAGTGCAAAGAGAAGCCAAATGATAGAAAATATCGCAGAAGAAATGCATGTAAGTAAACAAACGATACGTCATTATTTATGCTTATATTTAATTTATCAGGATATATCTGTACTAGCCCCAAAACAGAAACAAGAAAGAGAACTTTCCAGCGATCAGAAAAACATGCGTTGGGCACTTAACAAATTTTTCTATACAAGAAATCAAAATAGTTTAAAGACAGCGTATACTTTAATGCTGAAACAGAAATATTGTGATATAAATGGAAAACTGCTGCCAGAATATCCGACATTTAACCAATTTAGATATTTTTACCGTAAAACAAAAAGTATGCAAACTTACTATATTTCACGAGATGGATTGAAAAATTATCAGAGGAATAATAGACCGTTGGTTGGTGACGGCGTACAGCAATTTGCGCCAAATGTTGGGGTGGGCATGTTGGACGCAACCATTTGTGATATTTATCTTGTTGATGATGCTGGAAACCTTGTAGGAAGACCCGTGCTTACTACTTGTATAGATGCTTATAGTAGTCTATGTTGCGGATATTCGTTGACTTGGGAGGGTGGTATGTACAGCTTAAGGAATTTGATGATAAATGTTGTTACAGATAAGGTAGAGTGGTGCAAAAAATATGGAATAGTCATAAATAGAAATGAATGGAATAACAGTCAACTTCCGGGTGTATTGGTTACAGATATGGGAACAGAATACAGATCAGAGAATTTTGAACAATTGATAGAATTGGGGATTACAATAACGAATCTTCCTCCATATCGTCCAGAATTAAAAGGGTCGGTGGAAAAGTTTTTTGATTTAGTGCAGGGATACTATAAAAAATATCTCAAAGGAAAAGGCGTTATAAACTCCGATTTCCAAGAAAGAGGATCACACGATTATAGAAAAGATGCATGTTTAACGATGAAAGATTTTGAATGTGTAATATTACGCTGCATTATTTTTTACAACTCAAAACGTATCGTAGAAAATTTTCCATATACAGATCAGATGATTGCTGAAAATGTATTGCCGTATGCAAATTGTATATTTGAGTGGGGTAAAAATCAATTAGAAGCAAATATGATTTCTGTTAGAAAGAATGAAGTCATATATTCTCTGCTGCCTAGAACAAGCGGTAAATTTACTAGGTTGGGTTTAAAGGTTAATAAAATGCGATATCATCGCAAAGGATATACAGAAGAATATTTGACCGGTGGCGAAGTTTGTGTGGCATATAATCCTGATGATGTGACAACAGTGTGGGCATTGCTAGATGGTCAATATATGGCTTTTGATCTTATAGAAAGACAATATAACGGCAAAAGTATGGAGGAAACACAAATACTAAGAAAGTGTCAGAAAACGCTTATATCGGGCGAAAATAGGAAAAGTACGCAAGCTCAGATAGACCTTGCACGTTATATTGAAAATATTGCGAATAATGTATGTTATAAGTCAGACGTAAAAGTGAAAGATATCCGCCAAACACGAAAACGTGAGACACGGAGGGCGCATATAGACTTTGTAAAGGACAGTGAAAAGAATGAATAAAATTCCTAATATTATAGATAATTTACCGCCGATGTTATCAGGAAAAGAACTAATATCTGCATTGAGTGTTCTGCCGGAGTATGATTCTGAAATTGTAAATGCAAGTGCAGCAGAGCGATTAATGGCGCTATCTGATATATATAGAATCTATATTCCGTCAAAAATGTCACAGGAAATATACAGTAAATTTTATCTTGCTTTAATGCGATCTCTACAGAAAAAATGTATAAATACAGCTAGGCAGCAGAGAGAGAATTTTAAAGTAATACAACATAAATCATCTTATAATGGCGGGATTATTGGAGGTTCGGATTCGTTTTCTATTATCGGAAATTCTGGGATAGGAAAAAGTGCATCTATTTTTAGGTCAATTCAGCTATTAAGGGGCAATAAAGTAATAGAAATGAAAAATCCATATGCAAAGATTATTCCTATTTTGGTTGTACAAACACCGTTTGATTCATCAACAAAAGGATTAATGCTTGAAATTTTGAGAAAAATTGATGAATTACTTGGCTCGAAATATTACGAAAATGCTATAAGATCAAAAGCGACAACAGATTCATTGATTGGTTGTGTAAGTCAGATTGCATTGAATAATATTGGATTACTCGTTCTCGATGAAATTCAAAACATATGTCATTCGAAAAATGGAAGAAACTTGGTTGGAAGTATTACGCAGCTAGTTAATAATTCAGGTATTAGTATTTGTTTTGTTGGTACGCCGGAATGTAAAGATTTCTTTGCTAAAGCAATGCATCTTGCTAGGAGAACAATGGGATTGCAATATGGGTCTATGGAGTATGGAACAGAGTTTATTGCGTTCTGCAAAATAATTTTTCAGTATCAATATATGGAAAAACATGTGGAAATCACGGAGAGAATTATAGAATGGTTGTATGAACATTCAAATGGTAATGCGTCTATAGTGATATCAATTTTACATGATGCACAGGAAATTGGCATTCTTTCAAGTGAAAAAGAGCTAACATTGGGACTATTAGAAAAAGCATATAACAATCGTATGGAGGTATTACATAACTATGTAGAGTTTTCAATGATACGAAAATCAACCAAAAGAAAAAAGAATGAACAACAGCCAAATGATGAACTATTACTAAGCGATAGTGTCAAAATTGCAGACATTGTTGTAGAGGCAAAAGAAAGCGGAGAGAACATAGTTACATTATTAAAGAAAAATCTAACAGTTGTGGAGGTGAGAGTATGATTTTATATTTACCAGAAATATATGAAGATGAAACTATGTATAGTTTTCTATCGAGGTCATATGAAAAAGGTGGCTATGTATCGCAGACTCAGGCAATGGAAGAATTTCTAAAAAATCCAAAAGAAAGATTAGAATTTGCATTTTGTAATGATATGTCTAAGGAGATTGTTGATTATCTGACAAAAAATTGTAAGTGGGAAGATATGTTAAATAATCATACTTTATGCAATTATTATGGGCGATATTTAGATTTAAAACAAAGAGTTAAAGCTATGCAAGCACTTAGGGAGTTAAAAGGGAATTACGCCAATTTGTTTTCAATTACGCCAATTAGAAATGGAACAGAATATTTAAGATATTGTCCAATGTGTGTAAAAGAAAATAGAAACAAGTACGGAGAAACATATTGGAATAGGCTTCATCAAGTGCCGGAACTTACAGTGTGTCCAAAACATAAATGTAAGCTATTAAATAGTACAATCAAAAAGGATAGACATAAAATGCATACGTTTAATACTGCAGAAAACAATATAACGAATTTGAAATTTGAAAAGGGATCAGATTTGGAAATAAAAATTGCAGAGTATATAAGGGCAATGGTTTGTTTACCGATAAATGTTTATTCTGTCATACATCCAGGACAGTATCTTATATCACAAATGGAGAGTACGAAGTATCTTTCGAATAGAGGAAAGATTATAAAATCAAGTTTGTTATATAGTGATATGATAAAATTTTACAAAGATCTGGATAGAGGGATTCAAGAACAATGGCAGATTTCGAAAGTATTACATGAAGAAAGAATAAATCCATATGAAATTATTCAGATAGGGCTTTTCTTGAATATTTCGCCGGAAGAACTAATAAAATGTCAGTTATCTGATAAGAAACCAGAACAGAATTTTGATGACAGAGTTATAGAAATGCTTCAGGCGGGTAAAAGTACTTATCGTGTTGCGAAAGATTTATATGTTTCTACTGCACTTATCAATTTAATTAGAAGAAAACATGAAATACCTACTTATACAGATCCAAGATATATAACAAAGAAATCCGAAAATACGCAAGAGAAGATTGTTAAGTTAAGGAAAATTTGGCTTGAAACAGTTTCTAAATATCCAGGATATTCATTTACACAGATATGTGAAACATCAGAATATAAATTACAACTAAGATGGTTAAGAAGAAATGATTATGAATGGACAGAGAAACATTTTCCACAAAAATGTAAAAGTCAAGTGAAAAATAAAAGACTGGAAGAGCTAGATAAAAAATATTTTCCGCAAATGGACTCTATTATTGCTGACTATAAGAAAACAAGTGATGGAATACCTAAAAGGGTTACAGTTAATGCAATAAATAAATTCATGGGATTAAATAATCGCGATTTGTATAATATGAAGAAATGTAGCGAAACAGTGAAAAAATATGAAGAAAGTCAAGAGGAATTTTGGGCACGAAAGATACTATGGGCATTATCTGTTATTGAAGAGCGAGGTGGAAAGTTGGGATGGAACAGTGTGAAAAATTTGGTTCATATAAGTAATATGAACTTTTACCAACATAAAGATTATTTTAGTAATAAAATAGGAAAGGAAGTAATTGATATGATTAGTCCGAGATGAATAAAGAAAAGATTATTATAAGTTGTGTCTAACTTTAAAAATCTTCCTATACTATTCGGAATTATTTTGAAGTTTTGTTGAATTACATGAAAATACTTGACAAATTAGGAAAAGTGTGTTATTCTAAATAAAAATCAAACAGAACAAATGTATCTAGGTATGCTTTGCATAAGGCATAATATAATTAGGCACTAACAGCAATCAATTTTAAAATGGGAAAGCCCAAGTTACAAGGTGGATTCCCTAAAAAATTGGTTGCTTTTTTATTGTCAAAATTTTGAAAATGAGGTTAAACAAATGAGCGAAACGAAATATTATACGATTTTTTCACAAAGACTGATGAGTAAATTAATTGCACAGGGGTTTGTGCTGGTAAATATGCGACCAGATGAAAGAGGAAGTGGCAGAAATGTCTTTTACTTTCGTAATACTCCAGAACTTCGACAAGCCGTTGAAAAATACAAAAACAGATAGTTGAGGGAGAAGAAACAAATGAGTGAAACTAAATATATTTCTGAAATTATTTCGGAGGAAGAGATTAACAGATGGAAACCAGGAGATAATATCTTTCTTTATAATGGCACTGGAACGGGAAAAACAACATTTGTAAATAATAAGCTGGCTAACTTTGTGCAGTTACAAGGGAAAAAAATTCTTCAATTAGAGCCACGATTACTTTTGAAGAGGCAGCAGAGAAAAGAGGTTACTACTGCTGCCATTGATGTCGAATCCTATCAATCACTTGAGTCGATAAAAAACTTTGAAAAGTATTTAATTGTTGTGTTGGACGAGTGCCACTATCTTTTTTCGGATAGTGGAATCAATGACCTTACTGACAGACACTACAACATATTAAAGAGTTTAAACTGTATAAAAATCTGGATAACTGCAACGCCAGATGATGTTTTTGAGTATTTTCATAGTAATTTGATGGATTACAAGCTATACCCGAAAGATTATACCGAATCAAAAGTGATTAACGAGATTTATACATATAAATCCGATGAAGAACTTGAAAATATTCTTGAATTTGTGGCACATGACACAAATGTAAAAGCTATGGTTGTTATGAGCAGCACAAAGAAATTACTGAAAATGTATAGGAAATATGAAGACGTATCTTCGATTGTGCTTGGTTCTGGTAATTTAAGCGGAAAGACAGCCAAAATGAAAAAAGCAATATCATCAGAAATTGCGAAAATCTCAGAGGATAAAGTTTTTTCCGGACAAAAGTTTCTATTTGGTACATCTGCATTAGATTGTGGCGTATCTATGAGAGACTATAGCTTTTCAATCATAATCATTGATGGCATTTATGATATACAGACCATTAAACAGATTGTTGGTCGTAAGAGAAAACAGGATGATTGTGACGTAGCAGCTCTTTATATAAGAAATATCTCAAATAGTACGCTCAATGGCTTTAATTCTGCCGAAAAACGGTGGATAAAACCGGCGCATATATTATTGACGAAGGGCATTGATTACTACTTAGAATGGTATCTGAAAAATGGGAACAGATACCCGGACAAGCACCGAATAATCCGGGACGAAAAAATAAATGGTGTACTGACAAAGACAGTGAACGATAAAAAGCTGACATTTTTTGAAAATCGCATTCAGCGCACAACGGATATGATTCGCCGGGGCAAGAATGGTTTTTTGTTGACATTAAAAGATGCTTTTGGTATCAATATAAGTCCCTGGAATGACGATGCAAAGATTTATACAGAAAAATTATTGGAAGATCACTACCAGAAACAAACGGTTTGGTGGAATCGGTCGGAAACACAAGAATTTGCTAAATCACTGGGATTTACAGATAAATATCGGCATATCATTACAAGCTATAAAGCTATAAATGCCATACTTGAAAATCAATACAAGAGTACATATAGAATTGTATGCAAGCGAAAAAAGAAAAAAGTTGATGGAAAAGTCAAACGGTTTGACAATGTGTGGATGATTGAAAAGAGCAGATAATGAACAAAGGGGGGCTTTCTGACCGCAAAGCTATTATTATAACTCTGCGGTTAAAAACACCCCCCTAGATAAAAAAGTATTATATATGGACTTATCTGGGATAAGGACATAGCGTCACGAAAGTGACAAGAGTAAAGCCAACACTCTGTGTTGTCTGCCACTCAAAGATTCGTGGCATTTTAAACAAAATCAAAGTTCTTTTCTTACATGAGAAGAATTTTGTTGTAGATATAAATATTCTTATCAGTGCATGATATCGTGCAGAGAAGCTTTGACTTCTTATGAGGTATCGGCTGGCACTCTGCCGACCAATGAAGAAAGATAAAGGGTATTTTCATATATATATAATTTGATAAGTAGGTGGTTTGGCGAAAACTATATCATACATTTATTTTTCTCTCTGGTTGGGGCGTTAGCCTATATATAAATTTAAAATAAGGAAAAAGGAGTAACATACTATGAAACGTCAGCAGATGATTAGAAGATATTCCGAGATACAGAATTGTACATACGAACAAGCGGAGTTTGCTATTGATACGGTGGCAACACTGATATGTGAGGGATTGACGGAGGACGGAAAAGCGTCATTAAAATATGTGGGAAAATTCGAAATCAGAAATTATAAGGAACATAAAGGATTTGACTTTCGTAATGGAAGAAGTTTGGAAATTCCGGCGCATAATAGAATTAAATTTACACCAAGCGAAAAATTACGAGAAGAGATTTTGTATAAGGAAATTGTAAATAAGTAAAATTGTATTCCTGTTGGTTGGGAGAGGGTAAGGGATAAATATAGAATAATACAAATACATAATGGATGCAGAGCATTATTCTGTTTATCTGCATTTTTGCTCGAACATTTATTACTTTTTAAGTAAAATAAGCTGAAAAGTAAGCAAAAAAGAGTTTTACCGAGCTTAGTGCAAAATATCTTTTAGCTTTTGCATTTGTTCCTTAAATTGTTGAACTTCTTCTTCAGTTTCTTTTTTTATGATTGTGAATGTACGTATGAATGTCTATTTGTTCTTTTATGGCGATTATCAAGATAAAAATTAGAACTATAAGAACTTCCATAGACGATCCTCCTGTTAAGGTTATAGAGATGGTATGGTTAGCAAATGTTTTAGTTTATTTATATCAACTTATGGTAAGATAGCCACGATAAAGTGAGCTATCCTATTGAGGCTACATAGTAGCGACAATAACAATAGAATTGTCAGCAGTAACAGTATTGGCATATGATTCAGCAGATTCTAATGTTGAAAAATGTCTTTCATTAACAATTCTGCTGCCAAATAGTCCAACTTCGACGACAATTACCTTGTAAAAGCAGTTGAAATTTAGTAACATTTGCTTTACCTCCTTATTTAGTTGGTGTGAATATAACATATTTAGGATTTAAAGTCAATAAAAAGTCAGAATAAATAAAAATAATAGTATCAGTTATCAGATTTTATTTGTATCACCTTATCAAGAAGATTGAGTAATTGTTTTATTTTTCTTTCCTGATAATTAATGTAGTGCCACATGATGCATATAATAATTGGTACGGAACATGAAAAAATAGCCGCACATACATAATACAAAGTAATGTGATTTGTGACTTTAGATGTAAAACAATGAAACATACAGAAACTCATAAATGCAATGAACAATAATGAAGTTAAGGCTTTAAATATCTTTTTCATTTGGTGGAATCCTCCCTTGAATAAAATATAGTCACTTTCCTGATTATAGTCAACAATATAACTATCATTTATGCTTAAGTATATTGTTGAAAGGGGGATGCAGTGTTGATAGAGTATAGTCCATTCTGGGATACATTGAAAAATTCGCAAGAATCAACTTATACGTTAATTCATAAGCATCATGTGTCTGGCGCTATCGTAGACAAATTGCGAAAAAACAAACCATTAAATACGACGACTCTGAATGACCTTTGCCGCATTTTCAATTGTCAGATACAGGATATTTGTCAATACATGCCATCCGACGAAGATCAAAAGTTATAAGAAAGCTTGCCAGTAAGTAAATTGGTGGGCTTTTTTATTGCTATAAAACCGTCAAAATATCATCTACGAGAAAGAAATAAAACAAAAGTGTCAAAATATATTGACAAATAGTTAATTTGATTATATGATGAGGTTATCAAAATAACTAAAGTTTAAATGACACTATAAAAGGGGGAAAGAATATGTGTAAGACGTTTGCATATATGAGAATCAGTACAAAAGAAGAACGTGGTAAGCAGAAGTTTACAAGACAAGAACAGGCTATTGAGAGATGGTGTAGAGAAAATAATATAGAAATCCCAGAACGTAGAATCTACCGAGATGATGCAAGCGGAAAGAGCTTTGAACGTCCGTCATGGAAAGAATTAATACAGGATATACAAATAGGTGATACAATCGTATTCAAGGATATTTGCAGATTTACAAGAGAATATGAAAACGGATTTAAAGAGTATATGAAATTACTTGATAAGGGAATCAATCTTGTATTTCTTGATAATCCTACTATTAGTACTGAATATATAAAGAATATGATGGGGGTTGCAGAACGGCAGCAGAACAGGATTGCTAAGAAATCTTTAAAAGATACAATAGAGTTGTTAATCCTTGTTGAATTAGACAGAGCAGAACAGGAAAGAGAAATAACTGTCAAACGTATTAAAGACGGAATAGCTGCAAGTAATAAGAAATCGGGGCGCAAAACAGGACAGCTTGATAAGATGACACCAGAACTTAAAGCAGATATTCAGAAGTTTCTTGTGGATCGAAGCATAAAACAAGTAGATCTGATGAATAAATATCATATAAGCAGAAACACATTAAAAAAATATATTACAATTGTAAGTTCAAAAGAATGAGATAAGTCCGGGGGGAAACTCCCGGATTATTCTATTTGGGTTAAAGGGCTTATGTTTTTATTAGAATGAGAAAAGTAGCTGCCTATGTGCAAGCAGGGGGGATTATTTACATTTTTAAGAAATACCAAACGTAATAAGTCTGCTTTCGTGGTATCCATCAGTGTCATTCATTTAGTGTAAGTTCGAACAGAAAAAAGACTCGGCATAATACCGAGTCTTTTAGCTATTCATGTATGGATGTAACAATTCCATTATCCAAAAAAATATATCTGCTGGAATCATATGACCACATTTCACTAACATTGTTCGCTGTTGTAGTTTTACTGATATCCGTTGGACTTCCCCAAGTAGAATTTCTAACTTCATCAGCAGTCATTCCTACTGCTGGATCTATTTTTAAACTCTCGATAGCAGCTTGTTTTTGAAAATCATCTATATATTCTCTGAAATATTCAACTAATGCGGGTTGGATCAAATATTGGTCAGGGTAATCTAACGTATAAGTGTATACTGTATAAATCATCTCAGGTGTTACATTATCATTTAGAATGTCATTTAATTTATTTCGTGTACTTTCGTTTGCATCTTCATAGTATTTAGACATGTCACGTAAGCGTGAACTTGCGCATTTTAAACTTGCGTCTTGACCTATTGCGTCAGTTTGATTGCAGTATTTGTCATAATATTGAACCAACTCTTCAGTATTTTTGGAAAATTCCCTGTATGATGTTTGACAGGCAGTAAATGTTGTTAAAGTAGCAACAACTAATAAAGTAAATACTTTTTTCATTTTAGATATCTCCGTTATTTGATTACGTTTTTGTGTCCACAATAATCGCATTCATATGTATTGTTATATAAATTTGTGCAATGGATGGGACGATAGTCACTATAGATTACTTTGCTACAGTATGTACAGCGAACTTCGCCACCGGAATATCCGGAACTGCTGCTAAAGCATGATCCTAAGAGCGAAAAAATAGCGATTACAAAAATGATAATTATAAAGTAACCAGACCATTGAGACTTTTTCGTTGTGTTTGTACTCATTCTTATGTACCTCCCTCTATAAAAGTTGACTAAATTTGGAATAAGTTGACCATTGGATGTATACATTATAGCCTAAGCCTTTGATATAATCAAGATAAAAATATGGTTTAAAAAGTTGACTAATATTGGAAAAATGAGGTAATTATATGACATTTGGCGATAATCTGAAACGATTGCGACAAGAGAACAATTTAACACAAGAACAATTAGCAAAAAAACTAGGAATTAGCAAATCCTCGATATCATTTTATGAACATTCTAAAAAAACGCCATCTCCAGACATTGTGGCGCAATTTAGTGAAATCTTTAATGTTTCAATGGATATGCTGATGGGAATAAATAAGCCGCTAAAAGATCAAAGTATAGATGTATCAGGACTGACACCGAAAGAGATAAAAGTAATTGAAAACTTGATTGATGTAATGAGAAGTGGAAGAGATTGAGAAGCCTGGCATAAGTCGGGCTTTTATTTTGGTTCAAAAAGACTTGTCTTTTTTTAAATATATATTATAATGAAGTGTATCAAGGTTATTTCTATGTTGGTGGGTAAAACTCAATACTCTGAAAAGGGAAAACAGCATCAACCAGCAGTAAAAAATTAAACATAAAATTGACCTTGTAGATTTGTAGTAGTGCAGATCTTCAAGGTCTTTTTTTATTGGATTTTAGGGAAAAACCTTGATTTGTGCAACTTTTTTAGCACACAAATAAAAATCAAATTTTATTTAGTTCAGGATAATGGATATTACCTTTTGAAAGATAACGTAAATTTGCAAGAATAAGGGTGAAGAGGGCAGCCTGACTCTGATAAAAAAATAATTCGTGAATATAACGAAAAAGACCTCCGTTTTACCGGGGGTCTTTTTGTGATTATGTAGAAAATTACAGAATTGGAAAACACATCTTGAAATGGTAAAATTTTTCAACTATAATCGCTCTGATATCTGATAAACGATCAGGTAAAAGACAGGAAAAAACTAATTTTAAGAAAGGACTGGAGGGTTTATTGGAATGCAGACAGACATGACAGTTGGGAAACCAATGAAGATGATACTAGATTTTACGATACCTGTATTTATAGGCAATGTATTCCAGCAGTTTTACAACATGGCAGATGCCATAATCGTGGGGAAATTTGTAGGAACAAAAGGATTGGCAGCAGTAGGTTCTACGGGAACGATCATGTTCCTCATTATAGGATTTCTTACAGGACTGACAGCCGGGTTTACGGTTCTCACTTCACAGAAATTCGGTGCGGGAAAGATGGATGAAATGCGCCAGTCTGTGGGAAATGCGGCGTTGTTATCTATCATTATTTCAGTTATCATGACGGCAGTCAGTATGTTGGGAATGCACTCATTATTGACGTTAATGCATACGCCGGAGGATATTTTTAAGGATGCATATACTTATATCATGATTATCTGTGGCGGTATTTTTGCTCAGGTGTTATATAACATTCTGGCAAGTATTCTGAGAGCATTAGGTAACAGTAAAACACCATTGTATTTTCTGATACTTGCGGCACTTTTGAATGTGGCACTTGACTTAATATTTATTATTGCTTTCCATATGGGTGTGGCAGGCGCTGCATGGGCCACGATCACAGCGCAGGGAGTATCTGGACTGCTTTGCCTGGTTTATATTATAAAATGTATGCCGGAATTAAGATTAAAGAGAGATGACTGGAGATTCCGCTCTGGAATTGCCAAGAACGAAATTCTTGTCGGTATTCCTATGGGACTTCAGTATTCTATTACAGCGATCGGAACGATGATGGTTCAGTCTGCATTAAATATTCTTGGTTCTTATGCGGTAGCCGCATTTACGGCTGGAAATAAGATTGAAAATATCTTTACCCAGGCATATGTTGCAATCGGTACAACGATGGCTACATACAATGCACAGAATATCGGTGCACGTAAGCTTGACAGAGTAAGACAAGGATTTAACTGTGCGCATATTATTGGAATTATTTATGCGATCGTGACAGGTGTGATCATATTTTTCTTTGGAAAATATCTCTCATACTTGTTTATTTCAGATAACGCAGCAGAGGTTATTCCGATGGTCGATATTTATGTTAAATGTGTTGCAGTATTCTTTATTCCTTTACATTTTGTTAATGCACTGCGAAATGGTATCCAAGGTATGGGATACGGACTGCTCCCTATGTTGGCTGGTGTAGCTGAGCTTGCAGGTCGTGGAATCACTGCGATGATCGCGGCAGCACATAAGAGTTATTTTGGAGCATGTATGGCCAGTCCGATGGCATGGGTATTGGCAGGAGGATTGCTCATCATTATGTATTTCTATGTCATGAAAGACATGAAACGCAGACTTGATTTATAGAATAAAAAATGATACCGGTGACTGTGAAAACCTTGAACAGTTTCCGGTTATCTTTTTTTATAGGATTGTTTAGAAAAAAATTAAAAAAATTTAAGAAAAAAGTGAATAGTACATGCAAACTGGAAGAATTATGTTATAATGAGAAAGCTGATACAGGCAAGTTATAGATTACTGTTCAAAAGTTTTGTTTCGGATGCTGTATTTTCCGGAATAAAATGAACGGTAATACTTATATTGAGGAGAAAATAGATGGGCAACAAAGAGGAAAGAAGTAACAAAGCCTCGGATGGCAATGTAGAAACAACAGGCAGACATCGTAAATCTGCAAGGCCGGGAAAAATCACTTATGTACCGATTAATGATGAAGATCTTGCACCTTATGAACCGCCTGTCAGGAAGAAGCATAAAGCTTTAAAAATAACAGGAATTACTGCTGCAATGATCCTGGTAAGTGCAGGTGCTGCATATGCGGGCATGTCATACTATTATTCAGATAAGTTTTTTGAGGGAACCTCAATCAATGGAATTAACTGTTCCGGAAAAACTGCTTATGAGGCAGAACAGTTAATTGCAAAGACAGTGGAGAATTATTCCATAGAAGTTGATTCAAGAAATCTGGATCCGCAGACGATAAGCGGAGATCAGATTGGATATAGCTATGTTTCCGATGGAAGTGTATTGAAACTTCTAAAAGATCAGAAACCATACGAATGGATTCGTGGCTTATTTGAAAAAAAGAGCTACACAACAGCAGAGAATACGACATATGATAAAGAAAAAATGAAAGAACAGGTCAGGGAGCTTAACTGTGCACAGGAAGAGAATCAGGTTGCACCTGAGAATGCATATGTCGCATATGGAGATTCTCAGTTTGAAATCGTTCCTGAGACAGAGGGAAGCGAATTAAACCTTCGGGAAGCCTATAATGCACTTTCAGAAGCTGTTTCCGGAAATGAGGCATCTGTTGATTTTGACAGCAATCCTGACGTGTACGTAAAGGCAGATGTGACGAGCGATGATCCAGATCTGCAGGCATCCCTTGATGCATGCAATAATTTCACGAAAGCAAATATTACCTACACTTTCGGGGATGAGACGGTGACCCTGGATGGAAATACAGTAAAAGACTGGCTGAACTTTGACGAAAAAGGTCAGCTTATTATGGATGATGCATCTTTCCAGCAGCATATTGCAGATTACGTGGCTCAGCTTGCTGCGGCGCATGATACAGTGGGCACAGAGAGAGAGTTCCAGACAACAAGCGGACGAACAGTCAGCGTCTACGGCTCTGCATATGGATGGCAGATAGACCAGGCTTCCGAGGTGGCAGAACTGACACAGGAGATTCAGTCAGGAATACAGACTACCAGAGAACCGGTATATTCTATGACAGCGAATGCACATGGTTATAATGATATTGGAAATACTTACATTGAAGTTGATCTGAGCGAACAGCATATGTACTATTATCAGAATGGAGAGGATATTTTTGAATCTGATATTGTTTCCGGTGATATGAGATACGCTGACCGTCAGACTCCGGCAGGTATTTATACACTTTATTATAAAAAGAGTCCTGATGTGCTCAGAGGTAAACAGCTTGCAAATGGTAAATATGAATATGAGGCGAAAGTAAATTATTGGATGCCGTTTAACGGCGGCATCGGATTCCATGATGCAAACTGGCAGCCATATTTTGGCGGTGACCGCTTTATGGAAGGTGGTTCACATGGATGTATCAATATGCCTCCGGATAAAGCGGCAGAACTTTATAATATCATTGATTATAATGTACCGATCGTATGTTTCTATTGATAATATTTTCGGGGCTGTTGTGAGAAGCAATAGTCCCGGATTTTTATAAAAAGAAAATGGTTCTCCAGATTAGAGTATGTTTGAAAAAACAGTCATTTCAGCAATTAACATGTTCTTGGGCTGGAGACGGAAGGGAGATTATTTATGGGTAATATGGATTCTTTGGATCTGATATTGACAGTAGCTGCTTTTATAGTTGGCATAATGCTTCTGACAGGACATGGAGACATTTTTATGAAAGGTGGAAATGCAGATGTCCGTAAGAAACTATATGATGAGAAAAAGATGGCAAAGGGATGTGGAATAGCACTTATTCTGATTGGCGTTATTTCAGCGGTAGATATGTTTACTACAGGACTGGTCTTTAAAATTGCATACATAGTGGTATTATTAATCATTATTATCGGCCTTTTGTATTTCTTAAGAGTAAAATGTAAGAAATAAACGAAGTTATGAACATATAACTTTTGGCAGAAGAGCGAATAATTCAGTGGTTGTACATATTTAACAAATATAAAAGGAATCGCTTTATAACCGGTTTGCATCGTGCCGGCTCAAATGCGGTTCTTTTTATGTATTAGCGTTCTGGAGAATTTTATGATAAGATAAGAGAAATGAGATAATGAAAGGTGAAACTTATTAAATTATGCTTGAAGAAATTGTATCTCCTCTGGTAGAATGGTACAGAGAAAATAAAAGAATTCTGCCATGGAGAGATAAGAATAATGCTTATTATACGTGGGTATCAGAAATTATGCTTCAACAAACCCGGGTGGAAGCAGTAAAGCCATACTTCCAGAGATTTATCACAGAACTTCCGGATATAGAAGCTCTGGCAGAGTGTCCGGAGGAGAAGCTTCTGAAGCTATGGGAAGGATTGGGATATTACAATCGCGTCCGAAATATGCAGGAGGCAGCTCGTACTGTAAAAAATGAATATAATGGCAGATTGCCTGAAGACTATCAGGCGCTTTTGTCGTTAAAGGGAATAGGAAGTTATACAGCCGGTGCTATCGCTTCTATTGCATATGGGATTGCAGTTCCGGCAGTAGACGGAAATGTACTTCGTGTAATTTCCAGAATTACAGAGAGTACGGAAGATATCAGCAAACAATCTGTCCGTAAGAAAATAGAGCAGCAGTTACAGCAGATCATGCCGTCAGAATGCCCGGGAGATTTTAATCAGGCATTGATGGAACTTGGTGCGATAGTATGTGTCCCGAATGGTCAGGCAAAGTGTGAAGAATGTCCTGTTGCCTCTGCCTGTCTGGCATGTAGACATGACAAGGTAGAGGGCATTCCTGTAAAAGCCCCTAAGAAAGCCAGAACTCTGGAAGATAAAACAGTATTTATCATTCAGGATGGAGAATATACAGCTATCAGAAAAAGACCGGAAAAAGGACTTTTGGCAGGCTTATATGAATTGCCAAATGTTATGGGATATCTGGAAAGGAAAGAAGCTCTTTCCTATGTAGAGAGTCTTGGACTTGATCCTTTATATATAGAGAAACTTCCGCCTGCGAAACATATTTTTTCCCACATTGAGTGGAGAATGCAGGCATACAGGATAAAGGTGTCATCTCTGAAAAAAACACAGGACAAAGAGATTATTTTTGCAAATAAGAAACAGTCAAGTAAACAATACGCAATTCCATCTGCTTTCGGAGCGTATGCAAAATATATCAAGGAGGATACAACAAGATGAAACTGTTAAGTATTGCGATTCCATGCTATAATTCTCAGGATTATATGGAAAAATGTATAGAGTCATTATTAGTAGGCGGAGAGGAAGTAGAGATTCTGGTAGTAGATGACGGATCTTCGGACAAAACTGCAGAGATTGCAGATGCCTATGCAGCGAAATATCCTACGATCATAAAGGCTATCCATCAGGAGAATGGTGGACATGGAGAAGCTGTCAATGCAGGAATCAGAAATGCGACAGGTTTATATTTTAAAGTAGTAGACAGTGATGACTGGGTAAATAAAGAAGCGTATATTAAGATTCTGGAAACTTTATACGAGTTACTCAGAGGACCGCAGACAGTCGATCTTCTGATCAGCAATTTCGTATATGAGAAACAGGGAGCAACACATAAAAAAGTAATGCAGTACCGCAGATGTCTTCCTCAGGACAGAGTATTCGGATGGGAAGAAGTAAAACATATGCCGAAGGGAAAATATCTCCTGATGCATTCCATGATCTACCGTACCAAATTGCTTCAGGAGTGTGGACTGGAATTACCGAAGCATACATTCTATGTAGATAATCTGTTTGCATTTGAGCCGCTTCCATATGTTAAGAATCTGTATTATCTGGACGTTAATTTCTACCGCTACTTTATCGGCAGAGATGACCAATCCGTAAACGAGAAAGTAATGATCAAACGAATTGACCAGCAGATTCGTGTAAATAAGCTGATGGTAGACGCATATATTAATTGCGGAAATACCAATAAACGCCTGAAAGAGTATATGTTCAGTTATCTGGATATCATAACAACGATTTCTTCTATCATGCTGATACGTGCTAATACAGAGGAATCTCTGCAGAAGAAGAAAGAACTTCTGGAATATATTAAAACGCAGAACAAACTGGTATACAGAAAATTACGCCACAGTCTTTTTGGAAGAGTAATGAACCTGCCAGGAAAGGGTGGAAGAAAGATGTCAGTGGCAGCCTATAAGATCAGCCAGAAATTCTATGGATTTAATTAATTGAAATTGGGTTAAAAATAGACAGAAAACATCTGATATTTTGATTGTACAGAGTTTTTACATGTAAAGGAATGGATGAAAGATGATAAAAAAGAACTTATGTTAGGAAACATCTTATGTTTTCTAAAAAAGTTCTTTTTGTTTTATCAAAATCTATTTCAAGAAGGTAATTTTAATTTTCACTTTTTTTTCGTCTGGCCTCTCCAAAGTAAGATGCTCTGGAAGAAACGGCGGCTTTTCTCGGATAAAAAAACAAAAATCCAAATAAAGCAAGAGTCGTACCCATACATACATCAATCACTGAATGCTGTTTCAGGAACATGGTTGACATGATGATCAATGCGGTAAGGGTAAAGGAAGCAGCCTTTACTATTTTCTTATCACGAAGTGCCTCACAGTTTGTGAGAGACATATGTATCGCAAGAGAGTTAAAAACATGAATACTTGGAAGAATATTTGTAGGAGTGTCTGTGCTGTACAGCCATTTCACCATATCTGTAAAAATATTATCCCTTGGGAACTCTGTTGGACGTAAATGCTGTGCATTTGGATAAACGTAAGAAACGATCAGAAAAACAGTCATTCCCATCATAAGGTTAAATGCCAGCTGGTAGTATTCATGTTTGTTCTTATTAAAAAATATAAAATAGATTACAGCCAGGAACATGTACGGAAACCATAACAGATAAGGTATGATAAAAACCTCACAAAATGGTATCCAGTCATCGAAAACCGTATGTACGATATGATAGCTGTGAACTGGAAGATGTTCCAGATAATTGAACATCAAAATATAAATAATACTGTAAATACCGATCACAAAGCCATGTCGGTATTTTTCAATAAGACGTTTCACAATGTCACCTTCTTTATATAATCTGTTTAATACTGTATTACTGTTCATTTCGTTTGCAGTAACATTCTATATTCTTTCTTTCATTATCATAACATCTTCATACTTCTTTTACAAATAAATTTTCTCATAAAGTATATAAAAATTTTATTAAAAAATGCAGGATGAAAAGCAATATATTTTAAGTACTGTTCACTGGTAATATCCCGCGAGGTGTTTTTGGTGAGCGAAGGTCACCTACAGAACCTGCCACTGGCAGCTTCTTACGGATGCCTGGCAACAGAAAACCCGAGACATACCGCGCGAATTTATACGATTAGTATAAATTCTGTGCATCGCGAAGCGTGTTGCCGGGCACGTAGTGAACGGTAACATATTTTACAAAGTTTTAACATAAAGCAGGACAAAGATTTTACGGCACACGATTATACTGAGATTAATCAAATCAGAAATTTACCTGATTCAGAAAAATAATAGTAAATGGAGAACAAAAAATGATATATTTGGTGGAAGATGACGAGAGTATTCGTGAACTGGTGATTTATACATTAAAAAGTCAGGGCTTTGAGGCAAAAGGTTTTGAGAGACCTTCCCTTTTCTGGAGAGCACTGGAAAAAGAACAGCCCGCATTGTTGCTTTTGGATGTAATGCTCCCGGAGGAAGACGGTATTTCCATATTAAAGAAATTGCGTGTACGTCCGGATACACGTAAACTTCCGATTATTATGCTGACTGCAAAAAGCAGTGAATATGACACAGTAGTAGGTCTGGACAGCGGCGCCGATGATTATATCCCGAAACCATTTCGAATGATGGAACTGATCTCAAGGATTCGTGCCTTACTTAGAAGAACAGAAGATGACGGTGCAGAAGAATATCAGATTGGAAATCTCTATGTCTGCCCTGCCAGACATATTGCAACGGTAGATAAACAGAATGTGAATCTGACTTTGAAAGAATACGAAGTATTATGCCTGCTCCTGAAAAACAGCGGAACTGTTCTTTCCAGAACACAGCTCTTAAATCAGGTATGGGGATATGAATTTGACGGAGAAAGCAGAACCGTTGATGTACATATCAGAACACTGAGACAGAAACTGGGAACTGCAGGAGAACTGGTGGAAACAGTGCGTGGAGTAGGATACAAAATTGATATGAAATAAGATTAGAAATTGCTTCGTATTTTTTATGGTGAGATATGATAAATATATAGAAAAAGGGAAGCGTTCTATAGATTTACCAAATTTAGATAAGAAGAACTGGAATCACATATTTATCTATGCTATACTTTATATAAAAGAAAAATCAGCGGTCAGGGATATTAAAAACCCTGACTGTAGATTTTTATAAGGAGAATAAAAATTATTTTATGAAATCATTAGTAATAGCAGAGAAACCTTCCGTAGCCAGAGACATTGCCAGGGTACTTCACTGCAGCCAGAAAGGCAATGGAACACTGGAAGGAAAAGAATATGTGGTTACCTGGGCACTGGGACATCTGGTTACCCTTGCTGATCCGGAAGAATACGACAAAAAGTATACAAAATGGGAGATGTCCACACTTCCCATGATGCCGGATCGAATGAAACTGGTTGTGATCCGACAGACCGGTAAACAGTACAATGCAGTGAAAACACAGCTTTACAGGAAAGATATCAAAGATATTATCATAGCCACAGATGCCGGAAGAGAAGGAGAACTGGTAGCACGATGGATTCTTGACAAATCAGACTGCCGCAAACCAATCCGCAGACTGTGGATTTCTTCAGTTACAGATAAAGCTATCAAAGAAGGCTTTACAAATCTGAAAAACGGACATGAGTACGATAATCTGTACAGAGCTGCAGTAGCGAGGGCAGAAGCAGACTGGCTTGTGGGAATGAATGGAACCAGAGCACTGACATGTAAGTATAATGCCCAGCTATCCTGTGGACGTGTGCAGACTCCTACACTTGCCATGATTGCAAAAAGGGAGGAAGAGATTCGTTCATTCAGACCAAAAGAATATTATGGTCTTTCTGTAAAAGCAGGAGATGTTACCTGGACGTGGAAAGAACCGAAGAGTAAAAGTTTCAGAACTTTTAATAAAGAGAGAGTGGAAGAAATTTCCACTGCAGTCCGTAATCATACACTGGAAATCTCTTCTGTGACCAGCAAAGAGAAGAAAACATATGCTCCGGGCTTATATGACCTGACTACGTTACAGAGGGAAGCAAATCAGAGATATGGGTATTCAGCAAAACAGACCTTAAACATCATGCAGCGTCTGTATGAGAATCATAAAGTTCTTACTTACCCAAGAACAGATTCCAGATATATTGGTAAAGACATTGTGCCTACGATCAAAGAAAGACTGAAGGCGTGTGCAGTCGGTCCATACAGAAAGCTGGCAGGTCTATTGCTAAATCAGCCTATTCGTGCCAATGGAAATTTTGTGGACGATAAAAAGGTTAGTGATCATCATGCAATTATCCCTACGGAGCAGTTTGTGCAGCTTGACCATATGACAAATGAAGAACGTAAGATTTATGATATGGTTGTCCGCAGATTCTTAAGTGTACTTTATCCGCCATTTATTTATGAACAGGTAAGTATGGAAGGATTGGCAGCAGGAGAACTCTTTGCCGCCAGTGGTAAAGTTGTAAAAAGTGCAGGATGGAAAGAAGTGTACGAAAATACGGACGCAGATACAGATGAGGAAGACGCAGATATATCGGACAACTCTCAGAAGCTGAAAGATCAGAAACTTCCGCAGATGAAAAAGGGCGAAAAACTGCGTATAGAGAATGTGTCTGTAAATACAGGAAAAACAAAACCACCTGCAAGATTTACAGAAGCAACCCTGCTTGCGGCTATGGAGAACCCGGTACGCTTTATGGAAAGCCATGATGCGAAAGCGGTAAAGACTCTCGGTGAGACCGGTGGCCTTGGAACTGTTGCAACGAGAGCTGATATCATTGAGAAGCTGTTTAACAGTTTCATGATGGAGAAAAAAGGAAAAGAAATATATCTGACTTCTAAAGCAAAACAGCTTCTGGAATTGGTACCTGAGGAACTTCGCAAACCAGAACTGACAGCAGACTGGGAGATGAAACTTGGAAATATTGCCAAAGGTAAAATGAAACAGGAGACATTCCTGAAAGAAATCAGAAACTATACCTGCGATATCGTGGATGAGATTAAAACCGGACAGGGAACGTTCCACCATGATAATCTCACAAATAAAATCTGTCCGAACTGCGGTAAGAAACTTCTCGCAGTGAATGGAAAGAATGCAAAGATGCTGGTATGCCAGGACAGAGAATGTGGATACAAAGAAACAGTTTCCAGAACGACCAATGCCCGCTGTCCAAAATGTCATAAACGTATGGAAATGTACGTAAAGGGCAAAGAAGAGACATTTATCTGTGCTTGCGGATATAAAGAAAAACTCTCCGCTTTTCAGGCAAGACGGGAAAAGGAAGGTGCAGGAGTTAATAAGCGCGATGTCCGGAAATATATGAGACAACAGCAAAAAGAAGCAAAAGAACCAGTAAATAACGCATTTGCGCAGGCACTTGCAGGATTGAAATTAGACTGATGATATCATACAGGATATAGATACTAAACAGAGTGTAATTTCGTGTCTAAAAGATATGAAAATATATAAATCAAAAAAGTGAAAGGATGGAATAGACATGGCAGTACAGGATGACCACATGATAAGAAATATTCAGGATGTAGGAAGATTAATTGCGAAGCTTCTGCTTCATGAACAGCAGCCAAATTATACATTACCTGAAAATGAAGCAGATTATACGGATGCAGATAAGCTTTTTGCATCTGTAATGAAACTTGCAGAAGAAGGCAAAATTAATGAGGCGGAAAATGAATTGTATGAGGGTATGGTAGAGGAGAATGTAGATTATCTGGAATTAGCATTGACCTTTTATCTGTATCTGAATGATATGGATGGAGATTTCCTGGATGACAACGGATATTCCAGAGAGGAAGTACTGGAGGGAATGAAAGACCTTGCCTCTGACTGGGGTGTCAGTGGTCTGGAAGCCTTTTAACTGAATTAAATTTACTGTTTTCCTTATAAAACAATAAACGATAGAGTATGAATTTTTACTTTATTGACTATAGAGAGAAAAGAAATAAAATAGCTATTCGCGTGAAAGGAAAAAGCATAAATTATGCGCAGAGAACAGACACTGGAAGAAATTTCAGATGGAAAATTATATGATTCCAATGATATGGTAAAAGCAGACTGCCATGATTGTGAAGGATGCTGTGACTGTTGCCAGGGAATGGGTGATTCAGTGATTTTAGACCCATTTGATGTACACAGATTGTCAATCGGGTTAAAGAAACCAGTCGAGCAACTTTTACAGGAATGTCTGGAACTGGGAGTGACAGATGGCAATATTCTTCCGCATCTTCGGATGACAGGAGAGAAAGAACAGTGTGTATTTCTTAACAGTCAGGGCCGTTGCAGTATCCACGCCATAAGACCGGGATTCTGTAGATTATTTCCATTGGGAAGATTTTACGAAAATAATGGATTTAAATATATTCTCCAGATTCATGAATGTCCAAAAACAAACCGAAGCAAGATAAAAGTAAAGAAATGGATTGATACACCAGATCTGAAAAATTATGAGAAATTTGTTAATGACTGGCATTATTTTCTGCTGGATGTGCAGGAAGTAATATATAATACCGAGGATTCAGAGTTGATCAGAAATCTGAATCTCTTTGTAGTAAACAGATTTTATATAAAACCTTATGACCAGAATCAGGATTTTTATGTTCAGTTTTATGAGAGACTGAAAGAAGGAAAAGATTTGCTAGCATTGGCATAGGAGAAACATATGAGTTATCAGAATGAATGGCTTCTTTTTGAAGCAGAAGATGAGTTTGATGAAATTGAACACAGAGAACCAACAGAAGAATTTTTATTCTATCGTGCAGTTGCAAGTGGTGACATAGATGCGGTAAAGAAAAACTGTGAGCAAGAGAGATTTACAGAGTGTGAAGGTGTGGGAATCTTATCCAGAAATGCGGTCACAAATATGAAATATCATTTTGTGATAACTACGGCAATGATAACCAGAATCTGTAAACAGAATGGAATGGAAATGGAACAGGCATTTCGGCTGAGTGATTTTTATATTCAGAAGCTGGATGGCATTCATACAGTAGAAGAGGTTCAGAGCCTTCATGATGAGATGGTGATGGATTATACTGAAAAAATGCGCAGATATTTCAGAGACAACACTTATTCTAAACATATCAACGCAAGTAAAGAATACATTTATTCTCATATCAAAGAACGAATTACAATAGAAGATCTTGCAGATTCACTTGGAGTATCTGCGAGCTATCTCTCCAGATTATTTAAAAAAGAAACAGGAATATCGGTCAGTGCCTATATCCGCAGACAGAAGATAGAAATGGCGAAAAATCTTTTGCAGTACAGTGATTATCCGATCATTGAGATTGCAAACCGTCTTTCCTTTTCTTCCCAGAGTCATTTCATCCAGCAGTTTCGGGAAGTTACGGGAATGACACCGGGTAAATACAGGGATGAACATTATATGATACACTGGGATATAGAAAAAGAACTTTGTGTCGCATCAGAGTCGGAACTGAAAAAAGTACAGGATTAATCAAAATATTAAGATAAGTAAAACAGGCGGCTAGCTTACAGGAAATATAAATTTTCTGTAAGCCGGCCGTTTATTTTCATCTGGTAATATCGGGGGATTAAAGAGTTAATATGATTTCGTTCTTATCCTGAAGAAGGTTTTCAGGGATATAATTATCTGCTAATTTCTGTCCGTTAAGAACCAGACTGCAGCAGCCAGATTCTTTTTTGTCTGGATTTTCTACAGAGATATGAAGCTGTTTTCCACGGAAAACTTTCTCAATCTCAAAGTGTTTCCAGCTTTTTGGCACAGAAGGAGACAGTCGAAGTCCTTCAAGATCAGGGCGAAGTCCGAGGATACCTTCCACACATCCTACCATTACAGTAGAAGCAGTTCCTGTCAGCCAGTGAACATGAGAGCGTCCAAAGTGTTTGCTTGCTTTTCCCTCTGTAAACTGACCATAGCAGTATGGTTCAAGACGACGGATTTCGGCACAGTCATTCTGCGCAGCAGGAGAATTTTCCATAAAATAAGTAAAAGCACGTTCTCCATGACCGCGGAGTGCTTCAGCAAGAATCAGCCAGCCCTGGGATTGGGAGAAAATACCGGAGTTTTCTTTGGTACCCTGATTATAGATAACTGCCAGTGCACCATCGAAAGCATGCGCATGATAAGGCGGATCCATAAGGATCGCACCATATTTTGTGTTTAGACGTTCGTATACATTGTTCAGTGCAGCGTCTCCCTGTTCAGGGCTGGCAAGACCACTGATGACAGCCCAGCTCTGAGGATTCAGCCACATATTTGCTTCAGGAGCAGCAACTTCACCGATTCTTTCTCCTGATTCTGTATAACCACGTACGAAGCGGTCGTTATCCCAGCACAGTTCCTGAACTTTTTCGCCAAATGCTTTCTGAGTTTCTTCAAGATACTGTACATATTCTGTATCTTTTTTATATTCGGCAAAGATTTTCAGGATTGTCATTGCATAATAGAACTGTAAAGCAACAAAAGAAGATTCTCCGTTTGCACCCAGACGGAGACAGTCATTCCAGTCTGCATAAAGTCCGGCAGGCATTCCGTGCGGTCCAAGGTGATCAAGGGAGAAGGCAACTGCACGTTTCAGATGCTCGTATACAGTAGCTTCTTCTTTGTTGGCAAAAGGAATCACTTCATCAAGAAAAGCAGTGTTTCCGGTTTCTGAAATATATTTATATACAGTTGGGAAAAGCCATAATGCATCATCTGCACGGTAAGCCGGATGGCCGGTTTCCTGTACATAAGAAGCATCATCCGGAGTATCTTCTTTTCCAGGTGTGTGAGTAAACTTGACAAGAGGGAGTCCGCCACCGTTATTTACCTGCGCAGACAGCATGAAACGAATCTTTTCCAGTGCCATTTTCGGTGCCAGATGGATGATTCCCTGAATATCCTGTACAGTATCTCTGTATCCGTATCCATTTCTGAGTCCACAGTAAATGAAGGAAGCTGCACGGGACCAGATGAAAGTCATAAAACAGTTATATGCGTTCCAGGTATTAATCATAGTATCAAATTCCGGACTTGGAGTGCTGACTTTAAGATTATCAAGCTTACTGTTCCAGTCAGCTTTTAATGCTTTCAGTTCTTCTGCTACAGTTGGAGCCGGATTTTCGTAACATCTGATTACTTCAGCAGCTTCAGATGACGGTTTCATTCCAAGAAGAAAAGCAATTGTTCTGGTTTCACCTGCTTTAAGAGTTATTTTGCAGGAGAGAGCACCACAGGAGTTTTCATTATAGCTTGTCTTATCACCAAGATCACCACAGACAATACCTTCAGGGTTTCCATATCCATGGTAACTTCCGAGAAATTCATTTTTGTCCCCACAGTAAGAAGAAACCTCAGCACCTGCAAGTCCAAAGAAACGTTCTGTCACATTTTTCTCATCTACGTTCTCATTTTCAGGAATTGCATCAAGATTTCCATGAATCTGCTGAGTAATTCTGTTTCCTTCGAACAGTGTACGAGAAATAAAAAGAGAGTACTGTAAATTAACCTGATCCTGTTCGTAATTGCTGTGGTTGGTAAACTCTGCATATCCGCTGAGAGTCAGGTTCCTTTCGTGATCAGAATGATTGGTCACAGATAATGCCCATACTTCATAACTTTTTCCAAGAGGAACATAGTAAAGGGCTTCTGAGTGAATATCGCTGTAGTCGGCAGAAATTTTTGTATAACCGATTCCGTGACGGCATTCGCTCTTATACTGAGCCAGATCTTTGCCTACAGGCTGCCAGGATGCAGACCAGAAGTCTGATGATCTGTCATCGCGAATGTAAATGTAACGTCCCGGCTGGTCAAAGTTATTAAAAACATAGCGCAGGATACGTCCGTTTGCACCGGATTTTGCAAAACTGTAGCCCCCTGCATTATTGGAAATGATTGCACCGTACTCCGGGGAACCCAGATAGTTTACCCATGGTGCAGGTGTTGCCGGATTAGTAATCACGTATTCTCGGTTTTCATTGTCAAAATATCCGTATTTCATATAGTAAATCCTTTCTGTTAGAACAATATTTATAACTGCCTGTCGACTGCTTTTATGGAGGCTGAGCAGCTATTGTTTTCAGGCAAGTGTTACTGTAATTTCATGAAGATCAGAAGAGAGGTTGTTAATAAATTCTCTGGAGATCATAATATGGGAATCTTCTACGATTTCTATTGCTGTTTTGTCGCAGTCCGCAGCGGCGATATGATAAGAACCATAATCTTTTCTGTCTGTGTTTCGGTAGGTAACATGGAACTGTTTTCCTGCAAAAGTAACAGAGACAGAAGCAGTTCCTGCTTCATCGAACTGTTCTGCCAGAAGTTTTGGATGAACCAAAAGGTTTCCAAAAACTCCACGGACACCAAAGACCTCTGTGATCATGGTAAAAAGATACCAGCTTGCAGCACCTGTCAGATAATGATACATGCCACGTCCGTCTGAACGGAAATATTCAGGAATTCCCGGGTAGATATGGCTGGTATCAAAGTCGAGAGCTGTATCAGACAGAGAACGCAATGCTTTCCAGCCTTCTTTTGCAAAGCCTCTCTGATATAAGGCATTTGCATACATAACTGCCATATGAGAGAAAACAGCACCGTTTTCTTTTTCGCCATAAGCGAAACCGAACATACGTCCCATATCAAACTTCAGTTCCTGAAAATCTGTGTTCAGGCGGTAACCGCCAATTTCTTTTCTGTAAAGATAATGATCTGCGCTTTTTACGATTTTTCTGATCTGCGCATCAGTGGCAACATTTCCCATAATAGAGAAAACCTGGCCCGTGAGCATCATACGCACCTGTTCATGGTGGAAACCTTCCACTGCCTCTCCATGATTATCGTAATAGCTGTTATACCATCCTTCTTCGTTGTCTTTGCCATCAATCCATTCCTGTGAACGGATATGATTTATCAGCCAGTTGGATTTCTGGATCAGGTTGGCAGCAAGTGTGGAGAGAGAGAAGTTTTTCTTTCTGCCGCTCAGGTTATGCCTGCAGCTTTTGGCATATTCAGTAAGAACCTTTTTCTTTTCAGATACACTGTCAAACATATCTGTCTGGTCGTTCAGCAGGATTTCAATTTCCTCTGACAGCGGGATACTGGTTTCGCCTGCAGATTCCATAAGGCGTAATATGGAAGCAAGAGTGTGGAGATTGCCCGCATAAGCACAGGTAAAGGCAACACTTTCACCATTTTCTGCTGCCATATCCAGGGCATCGTTCCAGTCAGCTCCGCGGAGACGGTAAATATTATGAACACCTACATCATAAAAAGCGGCAAGCTGCTGGATCAGAATGTGCTCCAGAACACTTCCGGTATATACCTGACCGTCTTCGGTGCGCTGTTTATTTCCATATGCGTCATTCCAGAGAGTATCAATTTCTGTGCCGCGCATGGTTTGTGCATCTTTAAAATAAGGAACCTGTTTCTTAAGGATCTCTATATCTCCGGTCTGATTAATATAAAGACTGGTCGTGATTAGCGGCCAGAGTGCATGATCCATCCATACACGTGCGATTCCGTTTCTGTCAGCGATAAAATTGCCGTCACCGTCTCCGATAATAGTAGCATTTGTACCATCAATACGTACGCCGCCATAATTCTTTTCAATCATGGCACCTACATTCTGAGGATTCATCAGCAGAAGAGAAAGACAATCCTGCCACAGATCACGCCATCCGCGTCCACCACGTCCGTAATCATGATGAGGAAGGAAAGAACAGCCAAATAAACGGCGCAGGAATGGCTGGAAACTTACCCATTTCATATAACTGTCAAAGTCAGGATCCTGTGTGTGGAAGTCAACGTTTACCTGTTTTTTCCAGTAAATTCTGGTTTCTTCCAGTGCATTTTTTACTTTATCGGAAGTATTGTATTTTTCAAAAATATTTTCAATTTCTTCTTTACTGTCGGCAATACCTGATAATAAAATAAAGTCTGTTTTTTCACCGGGAGCCAGTGTGAAAGATGAGAAACAGAAAGCACCCATTGCTTCCTTTCCTGCTGCCAGACTGTGTGCGGGAACTCCTTTATATCCTTCATATACTGTGCGTGGATGTGTATAGGTACCACCTTCTCCGATAAAATCTTCTACAGTCGGATAATAGGAAATCGGATTTTCTCCCTTTCCGGAACAGCCATTTACATAATAGATTTTATGATTTGGCTGATGTCCCCGCTCGTCAAATGACATGGTGGGGCAGACGTTGATTCCATGTTCTGTTGTCTCGATACGATGGAGCATGGAAGTGACATTTCGATGATCACGAATGTTATCCGCACTTCTTCCGTAAACAGGAATTGCACCATATGCAGTAAATTTCTGTACAGTATCTGTCTGGTTTTCAACCGTCACATACATAATCTCCACATTATCACTTTTGGGGATAAAAGAAGTAACTGTGGAGATGAACCCAAGTTCTCTGGAAGTCCTTTTCAAAGTCTGCCACATGAATCCGGCGGTTAGTTCACTGTCTTCCTGCCTGTCAGTAAAACGGTCGGCTTCCTGCTGAGCAGAGGAACCTGTTACTGAATAAGGAATGTGTCCTTCTTTTACGATCCAGAAATTTCTGGAAGAACGATTGTTATGAAGATTTTCGGAACTGACCGGTTCCAGCAGGAAGGTATCCTGATCAATTTTGCTGTCACCTCCAAGCACTGGTGTGACGGAACTTTTCAGACCTGCTTCTGATGCAAGAGGAAAATAAAGATAACTGGTATTTTCCGGTCTGTTCACACAAAAGCTTCCATGATTATCAATAAACTTAATATGTTTCAACATTTTTCTCCTTCCATAAATATTGTATGGAAATTATATCGGAACTGAGTTCTTTCGGAAATAAGAAACATGAAGTAAGTATCAGAATCATGACATAAAATAACACAATTTCAGAAAAATATATGAGCAGGTAATGAATCAGATTGCGAATATTCATCTGGCTGATTTATAGAAAAATGGTACTTTTTATACAAAAATACTAATAAAAAAACAGAAAGATTATGATTTTAGGAAAGATTTCCTTATTAAATGACAAAATCTGTCTGTATATAAAAAGAACACAATGAGGTCATGAATCTGACATTTTGGTGGAAATTATAATATACCCGAAAAGCAGCTTAAGCTATAATCTGATACATCAGGTGAGGCAAGAAACTCACAAAGAGAAAAAAAGAAAAAGGAGGGCTTTTTTAATGAAAAAGAAAGCATTAGCTGTTTTACTTACAGCATCCGTAATTGCAGGTACAATGGGCGGAACCGCTACAATCGTACATGCAGATGAAGAAGGAAAAGTAATCAATATTTATTCCTGGAATGATGAATTCCGTCAGCGTCTGGAAGCAGTGTATCCTGAAGTAAAAGAAACATCCAAAGACGGAACAGTAACAACATTAAACGATGGAACAGAAATTCACTGGATCATAAATCCAAATCAGGATGGTGTTTATCAGCAGAAACTTGATGAAGCTCTTATGAATCAGGCTGATGCATCAGCAGATGATAAGGTAGATATCTTCTTATCAGAAACAGATTATGTATACAAATATACAGATGCAGCAGCGGATGTGGCAATGCCTCTGACAGATCTTGGAATTGATCCTGACAAAGATCTTGCAGATCAGTATGACTTTACAAAAACAACTGCATCTGATGCAGATGGAGTACAGAGAGGATCTACATGGCAGTGCTGCCCTGGACTTCTTGTATATCGTCGTGATATTGCCAAAGATGTGTTCGGAACCGACGATCCTGAAGAAGTAGGCAAGAAAATGAAAGACTGGGATACAGCAAAAGCTACAGCTGAAGAACTGAAAGCAAAAGGATATTACACATTTGCTTCTTATGCTGATACATTCAGACTGTATGGAAACAGCATTTCCCAGCCATGGGTAGAAGACGGTGCAACAACTGTTAATGTAGACCAGCAGGTAATGAACTGGATCAAAGATTCCAAAGAATGGCTGGATGCAGGATACCTGAACAAAACTGTAAAAGGTCAGTGGAATGATGACTGGAACAAAGCTATGGGATCTGAATCCAAAGTATTTGCATTCCTCTTCCCGGCATGGGGAATTGACTTTACATTGAAACCAAACTGGGATGGAGAAGACGGAGAATGGGCTGTTACAAATCCACCACAGGAATACAATTGGGGCGGTTCTTACATCCATGCAGCAACAGGAACAGATAATCCGGAACATGCAAAAGATATCATTCTTGCACTGACAGGAAATAAGGACAATTTATTAAAGATTTCCAAAGATTATTCTGACTTTACAAATACAAAGAGTGGTATGCAGGAAGTTGCAACAGATGATACTTTCGCATCTGACTTCCTTGGCGGACAGAATCCATTTACATATTTCGCACCGGTTGCAGAGAACATCAAGATCGCACCACTTTCTGCTTATGACCAGGGATGTGTAGAACTGATCCAGAACGCTTTCAGCGATTACTTCCAGGGTCAGGTAGACTATGACAAAGCAAAATCAAACTTTGAAACAGCAATCAAAGAACGTTATCCGGAAATCCAGGAAGTTAACTGGGCTGAATAATAAACGCTTTTGAATTGACAGTTAAAAAGTTTCAGGTGTAAATAACCTGTACAGATGCATTTGTATTTGCCAGACACGCATGAACGCGATGTGTGTCTGGCACTAATATGTAAAGGAAGGAATGCTGAACTATGAAAAAAAAGAAAAGCATCAGCTATGCAAAATGGGGATATATCTTTATCCTTCCATTTTTTATAACTTTTTTAATCTTTTCTTTGATTCCGCTGGTAGATACTGTACGTTATAGTTTCTATGAATATTATCGTTCAGGAATTAAAGAAATCGGACCGAATTTTATTGGAATGGCAAACTATCTGAGTCTGTTGAAGTCAGATATGTTCAAATACAGTGCTAATACACTGATTCTGTGGGTAATCGGATTTGTACCGCAGATCGTGATCGCACTGGTTCTGGCATGCTGGTTTACAGATGCGCGTCTGAAGATCCATGGACAGCAGTTTTTCAAGGTTGTTATTTATCTTCCTAACCTGATCATGGCTTCTGCATTTGCATTATTGTTCTTTACCATGTTCTCTACCAACGGACCGATTAACTCTATTCTGATGTCTCTGGGATGGGTTAAAAACCCGATAGATTTCCTGGGTTCTGTAATCGGAACCAGATCTCTGGTCGGATTTATGAACTTCCTGATGTGGTTTGGTAATACAACAATTATGCTGATGGCTGCTGTTATGGGTATCAGTATGGATATTTTTGAAGCATCTGAACTGGATGGCTGTAACAGTATCAAGAGATTTTTCTATATCACACTGCCGCTGATCCGTCCGATCCTTGCTTATACACTGATCACATCTATCATCGGTGGTCTTCAGATGTTCGATGTTCCTCAGATTCTTACGAATGGACAGGGAAATCCAGACCGTACATCTATGACTCTGATCATGTTCCTGAACAGCCACTTAAAGAGCAAGAACTATGGTATGGCAGGTGCACTGTCCGTATATCTGTTTATTGTCAGCGGTATTTTATGTATGATTGTATATAAGATGACAAATGACACAGACCCGGATGGTTCCAAGAAAGCTGCAAAGAAAAAAGCAAAAGAAGAAAGAAGGAGGAGATAAACTATGAAATCAAATACATCAGGTCGTGTGCGCAGTATTTTTGTTCATCTTGTGCTGATCTTTTTATCCTTCCTGTGTCTGTTTTTCTTTTACATTCTGATTGTAAATGCAACACGTTCCCATGCGGATCTGCAGAAAGGATTTTCAGCACTTCCCGGAAAATATTTTCTTGAGAATCTGAAGAATGTGGCAAATGACGGAAGTTTCCCGATGTTCCGCGGTATTCTTAACAGTGTTGTTGTATCTTCCTGCAGTGCTGCACTTTGTACATATTTTTCTTCTTTGACAGCTTATGGTCTATATGCTTATGATTTTAAAATGAAGAAAGCAGCTTTTACCTTTATTATGGCAATTCTTGTTATGCCTACACAGGTAACAGCAATGGGATTTTTACGACTGATCACAAAGATGGGAATGTATGACTCTTTACTTCCGCTGATTATTCCATCTATTGCATCTCCTGCAGTATTTTACTTTATGTATAGTTACCTTCAGTCTTCTCTTCCTTTATCCCTTGTGGAAGCAGCAAGAATTGATGGTTCCGGAGAGTTTAGAACCTTTAACAGTATTGTACTTCCGATTATGAAACCGGCAGTAGCGGTACAGGCAATCTTTACATTTGTAGGATCCTGGAACAATTACTTCGTTCCGGCTTTGATCATTCAGTCAAAGAATAAAATGACAGTGCCGATTCTGATCGCAACCCTGCGAGGAGCTGACTATATGAACTTTGACATGGGTAAAATTTACATGATGATCACAGTGGCCATCGTACCGATCATTATAGTATATCTGCTTTTATCTAAATATATTATTGCAGGTGTTACACTTGGCGGTGTAAAGGAATAAAAAGAATAAGAAAATAAATAGAATCTCCATAAATAAAAAGAAGAACCTCCGTAGAGAGAATGCTATGGAGGTTCTTTTCATGGGAATCTGCCATTATCGGATAGTATTTTCAAATAAATTTTAGAAAAGAACAATATTTTATAAAACAGGAGTATCTAAATTTATGAAAAAATGGATTTACAGTGGAATCAGACAGGAACTGCCATCTGAAAGAGAAGTACTTCATGGAAGGCTTGCAAGAAAAGCAGCGGCAGAGGGAATTGTCTTGCTGAAAAATGAAGGAATTTTGCCATTAAAAAAGAATATAGCAGTAGCAGTCCTTGGATGTGGGGCAGAAAAAACAGTAAAAGGCGGAATTGGTTCGGGAGATGTTAATAACAGAAAAAACGTTTCAATCTATCAGGGGTTAAAAGAAGCCGGTGTAAAAATTGTAAGCAAAGACTGGATCAGCGATTATCACAATCGTTATGAGCAGGCAAGGGAAGCATGGAAAGAAAAAGTTCTGGAAGAGGCAAAAAAAGTAGACAATCCTTTTGATGCCTATGCAGATAATCCGTTCGAGATGCCATTGGGACGCGAGGTTCGAGAAGAAGATATCTGTCAGGCTGAAGCTATAATTTATGTGATCAGTCGTATTTCAGGAGAAGGAAAAGACCGCCGAAAAGTGAAAGGTGATTATTATCTGAGCACAAGGGAAGCCGCTGATTTACGCTATCTTGCAGAAATGAATAAGCCGGTGATTCTTATTCTTAATGCCGGCGGCCCGGTAGAATTGACTGAAATTCTGGAACAGACACATAATATAAAAGGAATTCTTAATATTTCCCAGCTGGGTCAGGAAGGCGGCGATGCATTGGCGGATGTACTTCTGGGAAAAGAAGTACCAAGTGGTAAACTGACGACAACCTGGGCAAGACATTATGAGGATTATCCGTCTTCTGAAGAATATGGATATCTGAATGGAAATCTGGAAAAAGAGGAATATAAAGAAGGGATTTTTGTAGGTTACAGGTATTTTGACAGTTTCGGGAAAAAGCCGCTGTTTCCATTTGGTTTTGGTCTTTCTTATACTTCCTTTGAGATTAAATGTTGTGGACTGAAGATTGAGGAAAGCAAGATCAGAACAGAGGTGCAGGTTACAAATACAGGAAATAAATATGCCGGTAAAGAAGTAGTGCAGATTTATACCACATTTCCACGAACAGATTTTGAAAAAGAATATAAGAGATTAGTGGGATTTGCCAAAACCACACTTCTGCAGCCTGGGGAAACACAGACACTTATCATAGAAATACAGGAAAAACAACTGGCATCTTTCAATGAGGATTCACATACCTGGATAATGGAAAAAGGCAGCTATGGCCTTATGCTTGGAAACAACTCAGATAATTTAGAATTTGCTGCGATTTTGGAAGTTCCAGATTATGAAGAACTTGAACAGCTGGATGAAATCTGCCCATTGCAGGAGAAACTGGATTGTATTCATCTGTCTGAAGAAATGCAGGAAAAACTTATACAATATCAGAAAGAGGAGAAACTGGCACAGGTACCACGATATCTTTTTAAACCGCGTTGTCTGTCGACACCTTCTGATAAAACTAACGATGTAGAGAAAAATAAAGGATCTCTCACCAATGAATATAAAAAAGTCCTTTCAAAGATAGCAGAGAAATCCGCTGAAGAACTGATTCCACTACTTTATGGAAAAATTTCAGAGAATATCAGTACTTTAGGAGCAGCTGGAATCCGCGTACCAGGTTCTGCTGGAGAAACCAGTGGCGCACTGGAAGAATGTGGAGTCCCGTCACTTGTTATGGCTGATGGTCCTGCCGGTATTCGTCTCAGACAGTGGTATCAGGTAAATAAAGAAACCGACAGCATTTATGAAATGGGCGTTCTTGGATCTCTGGAAAATGGAATCCTGGAGCCGGGAGTATATCATGAAAATGCAGATACTTATTATCAGTATTGCACAGCTTTTCCGGTAGGAACAGCACTGGCTCAGACATGGGATACAGAGCTTATGACGAAGTTTGGAAAAGCAATTGCAGAAGAAATGGAAGAATTCCATGTGAATCTCTGGCTGGCACCGGGAATGAATATTCACAGAAATCCGTTATGCGGAAGAAATTACGAGTACTATTCAGAAGATCCGTATCTTACAGGAATGTTAGCGGCAGCAGTAACACGTGGTGTGCAAAGCAAACCGGGATGTGGAGTAACAATCAAGCATTTTGCATGTAATAATCAGGAAGATAACCGTATGGGTGTAGATTCCCGTGTATCAGAACGTGCACTCAGGGAAATTTATCTTCGTGGATTTGAAATTGCAGTAAAAGAAGGAAATCCGGTTTCCATTATGACATCTTATAATCTGGTGAATGGAGTGCATGCAGCAAACAGTAAAGATTTATGTGTAACAGTTGCCAGAAAGGAATGGGGATTTGACGGCGCCATTATGTCAGACTGGAACACAACAGTGCCGGAGGATGGAAGTACTCCATGGAAATGTGCGGCAGCAGGAAATGACATCATCATGCCTGGAAATCCAGACGATGATAAGAACATCCTACAGGCATATAAAGAAGGAAAACTTACAGAAGAAGAAATAAGAAGCTGCGCAGAACACCTGATAACGATGATTAGCAGATTAAATCAGAAACGATAAATTTTTTATTAGGTTTATCAAAAAAATTAAGATTATGATAGCCTGAAACATAAAATTATGATATGATATAGATAAAAAATAGACAGAGAAAGTCCCTGCTTGTAAAAGATTACTTTTGCGAATAAAGTGGGGGCTTACTTAGTTGTAAAATAAAAAAGAAAGGATATGGTGAAATGGAGAAATATAAGAGAATATTCGTGATCGTTCTGGATTCACTGGGAATTGGGGCGATGCCTGATTCAGAGAAATTTGGAGATAAGGGTGTAGATACTTTCGGACATATTCTGGAACGGATGGGAACTCTGGATATTCCGAATCTGCAGAAACTGGGAATGGTAAATCTTCATCAGGCAGGTAAAATGGAGAAGGTAGAGAATCCGATGGGACGTTTTATGCGTGTCAGTGAGGCCAGCAATGGAAAAGATACTATGACAGGTCACTGGGAGATGATGGGAATCAAGACAGAGAAACCATTTAAGACTTTTACAGATACAGGATTCCCGCCAGAACTGATTGCAGAACTTGAGAAATGCTGTGGCAAACGTGTAATCGGAAATAAGAGTGCAAGCGGTACAGAAATCATTGAAGAACTTGGCGAAGAAGAAATCAATACAGGTGCAATGATCGTATACACTTCTGCTGATTCAGTTCTGCAGATCTGCGGAAATGAGGAGACATTCGACCTTCAGAACCTCTATCGTTGCTGCGAAATCGCACGTGAAATTACAATGAAAGATGAATGGCGTGTGGGACGTGTAATCGCAAGACCATATGTTGGAAAGAAGAAAGGTGAGTTTAAACGTACAAGTAACCGTCATGATTATGCACTTAAACCAACCGGATTAACAGCTATGAATGCATTAAAAGATGCAGGATACGATGTGATCAGTGTAGGAAAAATTAATGATATTTTCTGTGGAGAGGGTGTGACAGAAGCACTGCATTCTAACAGCTCTGTGCATGGAATGGAACAGACGATTGAAATCAGCAAGAAAGATTTCCATGGACTTTGCTTTACCAATCTGGTAGATTTTGATGCACTCTGGGGACACCGCAGAAATCCTGAAGGATACGGACAGGAAATCGAGAAATTTGATAAGAATCTGGGCGTTCTGATGGAGGAGATGACATCTGATGATCTTCTGATTATTACTGCAGATCATGGAAATGATCCGACATACACAGGAACAGATCATACCAGAGAATATGTACCATTCATTTCTTGGTCACCGAAGATGGAACAGGGTGGTCAGTTAGAGGAAGAGGATACATTTGCAATTATCGGGGCAACTATTGCAGATAATTTTCAGGTAAAAATGCCAGAGGGAACAATCGGACATTCTATTCTTGATAAGTTAGTATAATCAGGGGAAAACATATGGATAGCAGAGTATTTCTGGATTTTTTGAAGATAGCGGAAAGATTAAAATGTAATACCAGACATTCTTATACATCTTCAGGGCGGCATGAGAGTGTGGCAGAACATAGTTGGCGGCTTACTATGATGGCATATTTTATGCAGGATGAATTTTCTGAGGCAGATATTGATAAGGTAATCAAGATGTGTATCTTTCATGACATGGGAGAAGCCATTACAGGAGATATTCCTGCGTTTGAGAAAACTACTGCTGATTCAGAGCATGAAAATTCTGTAATGGATGAACTGCTGGACACTTTGCCAGAGCCGTACAAAACAGATTTGAAAGAACTGTTTGCTGAGATGGAGGCATTGGAAACTTTAGAAGCAAAAATATATAAGGCTCTGGACAAATTAGAAGCATTGATTCAGCATAATGAGGCTGATCTTTCTACCTGGATTCCGCTGGAATATGATCTACAGATGACCTACGGAACTAAAGAGTGCAGTTTCAGTGAATACATGAAGAGTCTGCGGGATATGGTCAGAGAGGACTCCAGAAAGAAAGCTGGTATGGACGAATAATAAAAACTTGCTGCACAGAGGGAAAACACCAATGTACAGCAAGTTTTTTTAGCAAATTTTCAACAGATTTTCAAATGAAAAAATCTTATTCTCTGACATTAATTCTTCAAATTTGTTCAGATTAAGATCCGAATGCTCCAGTTCTCTGGAGAACTGGTAGCAAATCTGAATCTGCTCCTCCAGACTAAATTGACGGTTGTTTTTCAGGTATATTCCAACAGATAATTCGTGGATAAATAATGTACAGACAACAGCCATTTTTACCTTTGCGAAAATCTCATCGTCATAAACAGCACCACAAAAATAAGTGTAGATCCAATAAACCAGAAGCTGCTCCTCCTGAATTTGCCAGTCCGGGTAGTAATAATCGAATTCACTTTTCTGATATGGATAAAGACTTACTTTTGCGGACGGATCATCTGAAATTCCTGTATATAAAGGAGTTAGAGATTCATTCAGAAAGTCTCTCCACCCAGGACGAAGGACTTCCATGGCAGGAACTATCGTCTGCCACATTTGTTGGAATAATTCTTTCGTTTTACAGGAATAATCTGGACGGCAGGAACTATCGGTTACATTTGAGACATTAGTTATATTTGTTTTCACTGAAGGATTTGCGGTATTTTCTTTATTATATTGATTCATTTTAAAATGAATTTTATTGCAAAATTCTTCTCCGTATCCGGAATCTTTATGGCGTTTCCTCATATCTTCCCATTTAAAAAGCTCATTTTTATCTACGCACAGCTGAAAATCATGTGCGATCGCAAGTATTTTCCACAGACGCTTCTGCATAGGAATTGTCCTGTCCTGAATGATAGCTATCAGCATATCCCTCGTATCCATCAATGCAGTAAACAGGAGATAATCAAAATCATCATAGACTTCTTCACGAGTTTCTTTTTCCCTGGTTATAAAATTTACTTTATCTTTCTGAGACAGAAGGATCCTTGCGGCTTCCGGGCAGGAAAGTGACAGGGAAATCTCGCGTAACCCCTCAAATTCTTCAATATGTCTGGGATAATTTCTGCATGTTTTGCAGAACATTTTCGGCCCTGCTTCTGTATAAATATCACACAGATTATCTTCATTCAGAAATGCACAGCGACGATCATACTGTCGGAAAACATGTTCTTTCCAGTCGATATCGTTATGTAAGCGGTTACGGAACGGACCTTTAAAGTGCTGATATTTTTTCAAAGTTTTATCATCAATAACGATTTGCCACCCTGCACAGCAGGTGTCCGGACAGGCACCGGCAATGCAGGAGAATTCTTTATAATAATTTGGAAATGTAAATTGCATAACGCTAAATAACTCCTTTCTGACAGATAAGAAAAGTGTTGTATTACTGAGAATGATGTGAACAACAACAACATTTCTTATCTTATGATATAAAAATATTGTATAGGAAACGAATAGAAAATACAATGCATTTATTTTTGACAGAAATAGCTAAAATATATTGAATGGGAACCAAAAATATTATAAAATAATATACAAATCAAAGCTTTTTGAAAGGAAGCCAAAAGTTGTGAAGAAGAGATATACAATTGGTGTGATGATAGGAAATGCAAATTCACCGCATACGATGGATCTAATGCAGGGGATTTTTCATGCAGCACAGTCGATGGATGTCAATGTTATATTATTCCTTGGAATTCACAGCAGCTATTATTATAAATCGTATTTTGGAGAAGATGTGGAGGATGATTATGACTACCAGTTTAATGCCGCATATGATTATCAGGCATTTGCGGACCTGGATGTGCTGGTAATCGCATATGGATCATTATGTATTTTTCTGGATGAAAAAGAGAGTGCAACTTTTCTGGAGAAATATAGAGATAAGCCACGTGTTCTTCTCGAAGAAAGGGACAAAACAGGAACATCTACATCCATTATTACGGACAATTATAATGGAATGTATGCCATAGCAGAACATCTGGTAAAGGACCATGGGTATAGAAATTTTACCTATCTTGCGGGACCTCATGGAAATACAGACGCCAGGGAACGCAGGCAGGCGGTATATGATGTGATGGAGAAATATGAAATCCCGTTTGGACCGGAGCGGATTGCTTATGGAGATTATTCATCATGTGTGCAGAAACAGGTAAATCATTTATTGGATGCATATCCTGACATGGAAGCAATGATCTGTGCAAATGATGTTATGGCAGAGACTGCATATAGAGAATGTAATAAAAGAAGATTGATTGTCGGAAAGGACATTGCGATTACTGGTTTTGATGACTGGGAACTTGCCGAGACAATGAATCCGCCATTGACAACTGTATTGCAGAATGCTTTTGATATGGGGTATATGGCAATAATCGGCGCGGTAGAATTGTGCAAGGGAAAGAAATGCCACTCTGTGGTAGTTACGGCGAGTGTAAGAATTCGCGAGTCATGTGGATGTTCAGTAGACAGAAATTCTTATGAGGAAACTTCAATTCTTGGAAAAGAAACTCATTGGACAGCGATTGTGGAGAGTTATCTGGACAGTATGCTGAAGGAAGTTCTTCCGGCCAATTCAAATAAAGAATTGAAGGGCAGAATACGGGATTATCTGAGCTTGCTTTTAAGTGTGGATTTCAGAACTTCGGATAGTGAAGAGAATATAAAGAGAGGTCTGCAGAAATTGTTTGACAGTGAACTCGGCGGACTGCTCAACGGACATTCTTTTATGAAAGTGCTGGATCAATTTGTTGATGAATGTATTCAGGTAGAATTGCGAAAAGATAAGCCAGACAGAACGATCATTCAGAATTTACTTCTGAGAAAGAGACTCTTAAATGATAAGATCGTGGCATACAGTATTAAAAGTGAAAAAGAGCATTTCAGTACTTTTCAACAGGAAAGCTGGTTTGTTCCACTGATTTCCAAAGATATGATATGTCATATGAATGATGAGCAGGAGATGTATAGACGTGCACTTGTGAAGCTAAACGCGTTGAGCGCAAAAGCATCGTATCTTTATATTTTTAAAGAACCGGTAGCTCATTACAGAGATGAGGAATGGGAATGCCCAGATAAGATGTATCTGGCTGCATATCAGATAGGACAGCAGATTATTTCATATAAAGAGAATGAACGTCCGGAAGTGTCTACGGATTATTCAAGGGACGGAAGAGTTATATGCAGAAAGAAAGACAACGAAAATTATGTAGCGACGATTCTTTGTCTCTTTTCCGGAGAAATGCAATATGGTGTTCTGGCAGCGGAAATTAATCCTGCCAATCTGGCTTTATTTTATCTTATCAGCAGGCAGATTGGAAATATGCTGCGTATGTATCAGATGTCGAAAGAGCAAAAAAGGATGCAGCAGAAACTCGAAGCTCTGGTCAGAGAAGTCAGGGAAAAGAATGAAGTCCTTAACTTTCTGTCGGAATCTGATGCATTAACAGGCTGTATGAACCGCCGGGGACTTATGGAAAAGGCAGTTCAGATGAATAGAAAAAATGATGGAAAAGAGATGCTGATCCTGTTTGCAGATCTGGACCACCTGAAGGAAATCAATGATTCTTTTGGACATATAGAAGGCGATTTTGCCATTAAAAAATGTGCTGAGACTTTAAAATCTGTGGTGGGAGAAAATGGTATCATAGGAAGAATCGGCGGAGATGAATTCTGCGCAATGCTTCCCGGAAATGCTGAGAATGGACAGAGGATTCGTAGACTGATCCAGAAGAAAAGTGCAGCATTTAATGAGAATTCCGATAAAGCGTATTATGTGGAATTATCAGTGGGATACACGATAGTTACATGCAGTAGCGGACTGGCAATCTCAGATGAACTGAAAGATGCCGATAAAGCTCTCTATGAGGAAAAAAAGAAACGGAGAAAATCTGTAAAGAAACAACTGGATTTAGAAAAATAGTAATAAAATAATGCTAAGCAAAGAACAGGTTCAGACACGAATAATATATTTCGTATCTGAACCTGTTTTATATCCTGGGAAATTATTTAATCAGGCTATTATCGTCAAAGTAGTTGATCTGCATAGCAGAACGTACATCATGAAGTGTCTGAGCAGCTTTTGCCTCAGCAACTTTACTTCCTTCTTTGAGGATATCATATACATCATCGAGATGCTGTTCCCAATGTTTACGTCTTTCGCGGATTGGAGAAAGCTCTGCCTGAAGTACTTTGTTCAGGAATTTCTTAACTTTAACATCACCCAGACCGCCACGTGTATAGTGAGCTTTCAGTTCATCCAGGTTCTGATATTCTGGCAGGAATTCTGCGAAATATTCCGGTTTGCAGAAAGCATCCAGATAGATAAATACCGGGTTTCCTTCCACACGGCCAGGGTCTTCCACACGAAGATGATTCGGATCAGTAAACATGGACATAACTTTCTTCTTGACATCTGCCTCTTCATCAGCAAGATAGATACAGTTTCCGAGAGATTTGCTCATTTTTGCTTTGCCATCGATACCTGGCAGACGTAAGCAGGCTTTATTGGATGGAAGAATGATCTCTGGTTCTGTCAGAGTTTCGCCATAAACAGTATTGAACTTGTGTACGATTTCCTTACACTGTTCAAGCATCGGAAGCTGATCCTCTCCAACCGGAACAGTAGTAGCACGGAATGCAGTGATATCTGCTGCCTGGCTGATCGGATAACAGAAAAATCCAACAGGAATGCTGGCTTCAAAATTACGCATCTGAATCTCAGATTTAACAGTTGGGTTACGCTGTACACGTGCTACAGTCACAAGATTCATATAGTAGAAAGTGAGTTCTGTAAGCTCCGGAACCATAGACTGGATAAAGATTGTGGATTTCTCAGGATCAATACCACATGCAAGGTAATCCAGTGCAACCTGAAGGATATTCTGGCGAACTTTCTCAGGGTGTTCAGCATTATCTGTTAATGCCTGTGCATCTGCGATCATAATATAAATTTCATCATATAAGCCGGAGTTCTGTAAACGAACACGCTCGGATAATGAACCAACATAATGTCCAACATGAAGGCGGCCGGTTGGACGGTCACCGGTTAAAATAATTTTGCTCATTTTGCTCTCCTAAAAGTAAATTCCGATTTTCCAGAGAATAATCTGGAAATTCTCAGTTATCCCTATTATAAAGCCTGCGGATGTTACCGTCAATGATTTTGGTGGAATAAATGAGGATATAATGTTACTGTGAACGGAGTGAACATTAACGATATAATTTCTTGAATAATTATGCAATAAATACATTTACAGAATTGATTAAAAGAAAAGATTCTGCTAGAATAATAAAGAGTTGTACATAAAAAATTACACACTGATTAAGGTTAAAATAAAAGGAGTATTTACCATGCCAGTATTTGATTTCAGCGGTGCTTCAGACAAGAAACCAGGTGTACAGTCTGAATGTACCTACACTACTTTCCAGTCTAATGAAAAGGAGACTTCCCCTGAGAAACCGATCATGATTCTGGATAACAGCAGCCGTCAGTGGAAACATCATTCATGCGGTATTTTTACTAATCCAATCAAACGTACATCCTTTGAATTTAAAGAGGATGACGGCGTTTTCAGTGCAGATATCATCAGTATTGATTCAAGATTTGTAAGTCTTCTGAAATGGCTTGGGGAGAATCATATCAATGTGCGCCTTTCAGGAGAGAATAAAGAGAATGGTTATGCAGTTTATAAGATTCGTGAAACTGCTTTTGGCGGCGGCACGAAACTTTCCGCAGAGGACGGATTTCTTCAGTTTATGATCGAGAGACTTCTTGCAAGCAGTGCACCTGCAGAGATTGTTGAGGATGAAGATGAGGAAGAAACAGGGGATGAGATGAAGCTGACAAGCATTCAGAGCATCACTGATTTTATGACCTGCGCAGGCAGAACCCTGCCGGACAATATCCGTCTCTGGGCGAGAAGAAATCTTGCAGTTGCCCGCTCTCATGAGGTATCTCCGGAAGAGAGACGCCACGCTCAGCGTGCACTGTCCATTATGATGAATATTCAGTGGAAGAATAACTACTTTGAAGCAATTGATCCGCAGGAAGCCCGCAGGATTCTTGATGAAGAACTCTACGGAATGGAATCTGTAAAACAGCGTATCATTGAGACGATTATTCAGATCAACCGTACCCATACACTTCCTGCATACGGACTTCTCCTTGTAGGCCCTGCAGGTACAGGTAAATCCCAGATTGCATACGCGGTTGCCCGTATCCTGAAACTGCCTTGGACAACTCTGGACATGAGTTCCATCAATGATCCGGAACAGCTTACAGGAAGTTCCAGAATCTATGCAAACGCAAAGCCTGGAATCATCATGGAAGCTTTCTCAGCAGCAGGAGAATCCAACCTTGTATTTATTATCAACGAGCTTGATAAAGCAGCGTCAGGTAAGGGCAACGGAAACCCTGCAGACGTACTTCTTACTCTGCTTGACAACCTTGGATTTACAGATAACTATATGGAATGTATGGTGCCCACAGTGGGCGTTTATCCTATTGCTACGGCAAACGATAAATCTCAGATCAGCGCACCTCTTATGTCCCGTTTTGCAGTGATCGATATCCCGGATTATACATCAGAAGAGAAGAAGATCATCTTCTCCAAATATGTTCTTCCGAAAGTTCTGAAACGCATGAGCCTCAAGGCAGAAGAATGCGTAGTAACAGAAGAGGGTCTGAATGCCATCGTTGAATTGCATAAAAATACAAGCGGTATTCGTGATCTGGAACAGGCGGCAGAGCATATCGCAGCCAATGCCCTGTACCAGATTGAAGTAGATCACCTGACAGGTGTGACATTTAATGCAGAGATGGTAAGAGGGTTACTTTCCTGAAAAAAATCTTGACAGAGATAAAAGTTGAGAGTATACTGTCAGACATAAGCAAGGTAAATCGTATAAATTGCTGATAAAAATAAAATAAGATCTTCAGGGCAGGGTGCAATTCCCTACCGGTGGTAAAGCCCACGAGCCATAAGGCATGATTCGGTGCGATTCCGAAGCCGACAGTACAGTCTGGATGAAAGAGGATAACAGTAGAGATACAGAAGAATTAACTGATCTGTGAAAGCTGACTGCTCTGGAATAATTAATTTATTCCAGAGCTTTTTTATATCAATTAAAGTGATTTCAGTGATGAAATAAAGAGTCAGATTCATCGGAAGATAATTCATATCAAATATTAATTACCAAGCCCTGGATGTTGAAAAAACACCGGGGCTTTATTTTATGGAATTGTTATAAAAGAGCAGGAGATGATGGATTGAAAAATATAACGGATATGGAACAGGACAGGCAGTACATGAAAATGGCTTTGGAACTGGCGCAAAAAGGAATGGGTTTTACAGCACCTAATCCGATGGTAGGTGCTGTGATCGTTAAAAACGGAAGGATCATTGGTCAGGGATATCACAGAAAATACGGTGAACTCCATGCGGAGAGAGAAGCTCTGGCAGCATGTACGGAAGAACCCGAAGGAGCATCTATATATGTTACTTTAGAACCCTGCTGCCATTATGGAAAACAGCCTCCATGCGTGAATGCAATCCTGGAGGCTGGAATCAGACGCGTGATCATCGGATCATCAGATCCTAATCCACTGGTTGCAGGAAAAGGAATCCGGATTTTGAAGGATCATGGAATTGAAGTAACAGAAAATATTTTAAAAGAAGAGTGTGATAAATTGAATGAAGCATTTTTTTATTACATCCAAAATAAAAAACCGTATGTGGTCATGAAATATGCAATGACTATGGATGGAAAAATTGCCGCTTATACAGGAGAATCCAAATGGGTGACAGGAGAAGCTGCCAGAATTCATGTACAGAAACAGCGACTGAAATATACAGGAATTATGGTTGGGGTGGGAACTGTGCTGGCAGATGATCCGATGCTTACCTGCAGACTGGAAAACAGCAGAAATCCTGTGCGTATTATCTGCGATTCCCATCTGAGAACACCACTGACATCTAAGATTGTAAGAACAGCAGCGACAATTCCTACAATCATTGCAAGCAGCAGTAAAGATCAGCAGAAGATAAAGAATTATGAAGAACTGGGATGCCAGGTTCTGTATGTTCCGGAGAAAAACGGACACATAGATTTAAACAGATTAATGGAACTTCTGGGAGCTGAAAAGATAGACAGTATTTTGCTGGAAGGAGGAGGTTCTTTAAACTGGTCAGCACTGGAAAGCGGTATTGTTCAGAAAGTTCAGACCTATATAGCACCCAAACTTTTTGGAGGCGAAGAAGCAAAGACGCCGGTGGAAGGAAAAGGATTTCCTGATCCTGCCAGCGCAGTATTATTAAAAAACAGCGAAATAATCAGACTGGGAGATGATTTTCTCATAGAGAGTGAGGTGAAGAGAAATGTTTACGGGAATTGTTGAAGAACTGGGAACTGTGAAAAAAATAAAAAAAGGAGCAAATTCAGCAGTATTTACGATACGGGCAGAGAAAATTCTGGATGATCTGAAAACAGGGGACAGTGTAGCTGTAAATGGAATCTGCCTCACTGTAACTGCATGTCTGGAAGATGGTTTTACAGCAGATGTGATGCATGAGACATTGAATCGTTCTGCGCTGATTCAGCTTTCTTTGGGACAGCATGTAAATCTGGAAAGGGCAATGCCTGCAAATGGAAGATTTGGAGGACACATTGTTGCCGGGCATGTGGATGGAACAGGAAAAATCACGGAAATTCGCAGAGATGATAATGCTGTCTGGTACACCATTCAGGCTTCACCACAAATTATGAAATATATTGTGACAAAAGGTTCTGTAACAGTTGATGGAATCAGTCTTACAGTGGCAAAAGTCTCAGAAACAGACTTTTCCATTTCTGCAATTCCTCATACAGTAAAGATTACAGTCCTCGGAGAACGCAAAGAAGGAGATATCGTTAATCTTGAGACAGACATAATTGGAAAATACGTGGAAAAATTAATAACGCCTGTGAAAGAACAGCCGACAAAAAGTAATATTACACGGGATTTTCTGAATAAGTATGGCTTTTGACAGAATTAATCACAAAGCGTTTATTCGATTGATGCAGAACTGTACAGTGGATGTTTTATCTGCCTGACACGAACCAGATAAGCAGCCAATACGAATGATTTTGCCCTCTTAACAACAGAAAAATATATTGTATAAGGAGAGAAAAAATGAACGGATTTGATTCAGTAGAAGAAGCTCTGGAAGAACTTCGGAATGGAAAAATTATTCTGGTAACGGATGATCCGGACAGAGAGAATGAAGGAGACTTTATCTGTGCAGCAGAGTTTGCCACAACAGAAAATATTAACTTTATGGCAACTCACGGAAAAGGACTTATCTGTATGCCAATGTCTGAGGAATATGTAAGAAAACTGCAGTTCCCGCAGATGGTAGCAGAAAATTCAGATAATCACGAAACTGCTTTTACTGTTTCCGTAGACCATATCAGCACCACTACAGGAATCTCTGCGGCAGAACGTTCTGTTACTGCCATGAAATGTGTGGATGAGAATGCAAAACCCGAAGATTTCAGACGCCCCGGACATATGTTTCCACTTCTGGCGAAGAAGAACGGTGTTCTGGAAAGAAACGGACATACAGAGGCAACTGTAGACCTGTGCAGACTTGCAGGGTTAAAACAGTGCGGGCTGTGCTGTGAAATTATGAGAGAAGACGGCACTATGATGCGGACTTCTGAGTTACGGGAACTTGCCGGAAAGTGGAATCTTAAATTCATAACAATTAAAGATATTCAGAATTACCGTAAATGCCATGATATTCTGGTGGATCGCGTGACGACCACAAAAATGCCGACCAGATACGGAGAGTTTATGGCGTATGGATTTGTAAATCGCCTGAATGGGGAACATCATGTAGCACTGGTAAAAGGTGAAATCGGAGATGGAGAAAACGTCCTGTGCCGTGTGCATTCAGAGTGCCTGACAGGAGACGTTTTTGGATCACAGCGTTGTGACTGCGGACAGCAGTTTGCAGCGGCGATGGCCCAGATTGAGGAAGAAGGCAGAGGGATACTCCTTTATATGAGACAGGAAGGAAGAGGAATCGGACTGATCAATAAACTTCGTGCCTATGAACTTCAGGAACAGGGAATGGATACACTGGAAGCAAATCTGGCACTTGGATTTGCCGGAGACGAAAGAGAATACTACATTGGTGCGCAGATTCTGAGAAATCTTGGGGTAAAAGAGCTGCGGCTGCTGACAAATAACCCGGATAAAGTTTATCAGTTGGAAGAATTTGGCATCAGGATCAAACAGAGAGTTCCGATACAGATGAATGCCACAGCGTATGATCTGCGTTATCTTAAGACAAAACAATTACGAATGGGACATATTCTGAAGTATTAAATACAGCGGGGATTTTCATATATAACGATAACGTTCCCGAAAATAAAATTTACCGTATATAAAAACCTGTACAGGTTAAAAAATATAAATTTACAGATGAAAGGACCAGAAAAAATGAAAACATTAGAAGGAAAATTAGTATCAGATGGAATGAAAGTAGGAATTGTAGCAGCCCGCTTCAATGAATTTATAACTTCCAAGCTGGTAAGTGGTGCCATGGATGGGCTGACACGTCACAATGTAAAAGAAGAGGACATCCAGGTAGCGTGGGTACCAGGTGCTTTTGAAATCCCGCTGATCGCGTCTAAAATGGCAAAAAGTGGAAAGTATGATGCGGTTATCTGCGTAGGTGCTGTGATTCGTGGAAATACCAGTCATTATGATTATGTATGCAATGAGGTTTCCAAAGGGATTGCATCAGTATCACTGGAAACAGGAGTTCCGGTATTATTCGGAGTACTTACCACAGAAAACATCGAGCAGGCAATTGAACGCGCAGGTACAAAAGCAGGAAATAAAGGCTATGACTGTGCACTCAGTGCCATTGAAATGGTAAATCTGATCAAAGAATTTGAAGCTTAAATAGACAACAGATCAGACCCTGAAAGTGAAACCAGTTCACGAAAATCGAAAGGTAATGGTGCTTCCAGAAGGAGCATTTCATCTCTGAAAGGATGCTGAAAAGAAACTTTCCATGCATGAAGGGCTGCCCTGGAAAAGGAAGCACAGGAAGATATTTTATCGTCTGAATGATAAAGAGTATCTCCAAGCAAAGGATGTCCTGTGGATGCCATATGGACACGGATCTGGTGGGTACGTCCGGTATCCAGCTTAAGTGTGATAAGCGACCAGTCCTGACTGGAAAAAAGAGTATGATAATGAGTAACTGCTGTTTTGATTTTTCCCGATAATGCAGATGAATGTAAGGAAAGATCAGCAGCAGTTTTCATTTTCAGATGATTCTCCGGGTCCTGCATCAGCGGTAAATCTAAGGTATGCCAGACACCAGGCATATCTACAGGCAAAGTATCGGATACAGCGGCAAGATATTGCTTGTGAATTTTGCATGGATATTTTACAGATTGAAGCCTTGAAGCTGCTACCTGATTTTTGGCAAAAACCACAATCCCGGAAGTCTCCTGATCCAGCCGCCCCACCGGGCGGACACAGACCTGTTCATTTTTCTCTCGAAAGTAACCGGCAACAAGATTGGAGAGGCTGTCTGTATAATGCATTCCCGTTGGATGCGTAACCATTCCTGCCGGTTTATCAACCGCCAGAATATCCGTATCTTCATATAAAATATTCAGAGAAAAAGAAGTTTCGGAAACTGGAGCTGAAGCTCTGTTGGAATGGAAATCCGACAAATCCTTACTTCTGATTCCGTCATTATAATTTTCAAGATGCGTAGAAGCAGTCCCGGCTTCCTCCAGACAAACGCAGATCACATCGCCTGGATATATTGTCTCAGTTACACGACAGCGAACTCCGTTTCTGGTAATCCCGTCCGGTCGAAACTTCGCCTGGCTGATCTGCCGTTTTGTAAGTCCTGCATTCTTTTTCAGAAATGCTTCCATTTTAAGTTCTGTAGTTTGTTCATCTATTCTAAATTCCAGATATCGTTCCATCTTAATACTTTTCCTGCGTAATATATTCTGATATTGATACCATTGATATTACAGGGCAAAAAATAAACTGTCAATGCAAAATTATGTCAGCGTAATGCATAAAATATACTGAAGAAAAATTGCAATTGTGCTATGATATAAGAATCAAAACAATGAAAGCGGGGCAGAAAATAAATATGAAATACTTAATCATTGGAGCCGGAGGAACCGGTGGTGTTACCGGATATTATATGAAAAAAGCAGGCAAGGACGTAACCCTGATCGCGAGAGGCGAACACCTGAAAAAGATCCAGAAACAGGGTCTTACATTGGAGAAAATGTGGGATAAAACAGAGGAAAACATAAGCATTCCTGCTACAGATATGGAGCATTATGCAGAGCATCCGGACGTAATTTTTGTCTGCGTAAAAGGCTATTCCTTACAGGAAACGATTCCGTTTATCAAACGCATTGCCAGGAAAAATACTATCGTAATTCCGGTGTTGAATATATATGGAACAGGTGGAAAAATGCAGAAAGAACTGCCGGATCTTCTGGTAACGGACGGCTGCATCTATGTTTCTGCCAACATTAAAGAACCGGGAAAACTTCTCCAGCATGGACAGATCCTGCACATTGTATTCGGCGTAAGAGACAAAGCAGAATTCCGACCGGAACTGAAAGAGATTCAGAAAGACCTCTGTGACAGTCATATCGACGGGACTCTTTCGGAAAACATCCGCCGTGAAGCACTGGAGAAATTTTCCTATGTATCCCCAATCGGGGCAGCAGGACTCTATTACCACGCAACTGCCGCAGATTTCCAGAAAGAAGGCGAAGCCAGAGAACTTTTTAAGACCATGATAAAAGAAATCGCAGCACTTGCAGAAGCCATGGGAGTTCCTTTCCAGAAAGATATGGCAGAAGTAAATTTAAAAATCCTTTCCAACCTCGCACCGGAAGCAACCACTTCCATGCAGCGGGATATCATGGCAGGAAAACAGTCCGAAATTGACGGATTAGTTTACGAAGTAGTAAGAATGGGAGAAGAATATCACGTTCCGGTACCCGCATATGAGAAAGTGGCAGAAAAACTCAGAGCCCTGTAGCGAAGCGGATTGCGAATATCCGCCTGACCACCGAAACAACATGAAAAAGGGATGCGAATTACTCGCATCCCTTTCGTACTCATTTGGACAATAAAATTATAATTTAATTATAATTAACTTTAATTCAGCAATTATAATTATAACTGAGGACCAGCTGCAACAAGTGCTTTACCAGCAGCGTTTCCTTCGTATTTAGCAAAGTTCTTAATGAATCTTCCAGCAAGATCTTTAGCTTTTTCTTCCCATTCAGAAGCGTCAGCATATGTGTCACGAGGATCAAGGATACCTGTGTCTACGCCATTAAGCTCTGTTGGAACTTCGAAATCGAAGAATGGGATCTTCTTAGTAGGAGCGTTAAGGATATCTCCGTTAAGGATTGCATCGATGATACCACGAGTATCTTTGATGGAGATACGTTTTCCTGTTCCGTTCCATCCTGTGTTAACCAGGTAAGCTTTTGCGCCGCTCTTTTCCATTTTCTTAACAAGTTCTTCTGCGTATTTTGTCGGATGCAGTTCAAGGAATGCCTGTCCGAAGCAAGCAGAGAATGTAGGTGTAGGCTCTGTGATTCCACGCTCTGTACCAGCAAGTTTAGCTGTGAATCCAGACAGGAAATAGTACTGAGTCTGAGCTTCTGTCAGGATAGATACTGGAGGAAGTACTCCGAAAGCATCTGCGGACAGGAAGATTACGTTCTTAGCTGCCGGTGCAGAAGAGATCGGGCGAACGATGTTTTCAATGTGGTTGATCGGATAAGATACACGAGTATTCTCTGTTACACTCTTATCTGCGAAATCAATCTTGCCTTCAGCATCAAGTGTTACGTTCTCAAGAAGAGCGTTACGTTTGATTGCATTGTAGATGTCCGGCTCAGATTCTTTGTCAAGGTTGATAACTTTAGCGTAGCATCCGCCTTCGAAGTTGAATACGCCGTTGTCATCCCAGCCATGCTCGTCATCACCGATCAGGAGACGTTTCGGGTCTGTGGAAAGAGTTGTTTTACCTGTTCCGGAAAGACCGAAGAAGATAGCTGTGTTTTCGCCGTTCATATCTGTGTTTGCAGAGCAGTGCATGGAAGCCATGCCTTTCAGTGGAAGGAAGTAGTTCATCATAGAGAACATACCTTTCTTCATTTCTCCGCCGTACCATGTGTTTACGATAACCTGCTCTTTAGTTGTGATGTTGAACATTACAGCTGTTTCAGAGTTAAGGCCTAATTCTTTATAGTTTTCAACTTTAGCTTTGGAAGCGTTGTATACAACGAAATCTGGCTCGAAGTTTTCAAGTTCTTCAGCTGTTGGCTGGATGAACATATTTGTTACGAAATGTGCCTGCCAAGCAACTTCAACGATGAAACGGATAGCCATACGAGTATCTTTGTTAGCACCGCAGAATGCATCTACTACGAAAAGTCTCTTGTTGGAGAGCTCTTTTTTAGCGATTTCTTTTACTGCATTCCATGCTTCCTGAGTTGCAGGATGGTTATCGTTTTTGTATTCGTCTGTTGTCCACCATACTGTATCTTTGGAGTTCTCATCCATAACGATATATTTATCTTTAGGAGAACGTCCTGTGTAGATACCTGTCATAACGTTAACTGCACCAAGTTCGCTGACCTGACCTTTTTCAAAGCCTTCCAGTTCCGGTTTGGTTTCTTCTTCAAATAATACTTCATAAGAAGGGTTGTAGACAATTTCTGTAGTTCCGGTAATGCCATACTTGCTTAAATCGATTTTTGCCATCTTACGTTTAACCTCTTTTCTTCGTTAATGAAAGCGCCTGTTTAAACAGGCTTAAGATACCTTACCATAAAAGCGAATGGGTATCGCTTCTCTTTTACTATTATACATATTTAACGCTTAAAATCAACAGGATTTTTGCCTTTTTTTGAAATTTGTTAAAGATTTATCAACTCAAATTTGATGAAAAAACCGTCATTTTTCACAAAAGGTATGTAAATTTATTATGGCGGCAATATGGGAATACTATTCGTGGATATGATAATATTCTGTCTGACTGGAACAGGCAGGAAAGACAACCAGGAAATACTAACCAGGAGAGCTGCCACTATGTGGTTGTGCCGAAGAAAGATGCATGTTAAAATAGGAAAGAATTATCCGGCTGAAAATGACAGAGTATTATACAGCAGAGAAAAATAAAGGTTACTGTGAACGGAGTGAACATTAACAAATAAAGAGAGGATGAAGATTATTAAAACTTATTATTTAATTGATTATGAAAATGTAGGAAGTGAAGGCTTCAAAGGATGCGAAAAATTACGGGAAACAGATATTATCCATCTTTTTTATACAGACAACAGCAGAAAAATAGACCTTGATATTATCAATGATCACGGAGAGTCAAAACTGATCACACATAAAGTACCGACAGGAAATCAGTCAGCAGATATGCATCTGGGCTCTTATCTGGGATATCTGATAGGAAAAGAGTGCACAGGGCAGTATGAAGAATGCAAAATTGTTGTAATCAGCAAAGATACAGGATTTGACCATATTATAGAGTTCTGGAAAACAGAAAAAGATGTGAAAGTCTCCAGAAATGAGAAGATTTCCGGAAAACAGGTGCATACAAGGAAACAGGTAAAAAAACAGACCGGTAAAGAAAAAGACGGACAGATGACCGAACAATCCGGTCAGAAAACAGAAAAACAGTTGGATGAACAACCTGAAAAACAGTCTGTCAAACAATCAGAGAATCAGAATACAAAAAAGCCAAAACAAAAGATAATTGACATGAATGCCGGAACAAAGAAATTACAGCAGGAACTGGTATTGGTTCTCGACAAAGCAGGCATGCCAAAGGAAGTAGTAAACTATGTTTCTACAACTGTGGAGAAAAATGCAGAAGACAAAAACAGAAAGCAGCAGATTTACAGATCTATCATTTCCAAATACGGACAGACAAAAGGACTGAATATCTATAACCATATTAAAAAGAAAATCTAATGGAATAAAAAATAACGGAATAAAAGAAGGAGGCCGGGAACCTCATCGATTCCCGGCAAAAGTATGAAAAAGAAAAAGTTTTATTTGCAATTACTCTTTGCTCTGTACAGGTAATAATATAACCAGGAAATGTGAGAAATATGTGGTGAGAATTTGAAAAAACTGTGAAATAGATGGAAATTTAAAATGAACGTAACAAATTGCATAAGACCTGACATTGAAAGCATTTACCAGTTATGATAAGATAAAAGTACAAAAGATGTAACTATTCAGATTTCTATTTTCAAAGAAGATACTGAACAGTTATCAAAAGACTATGAATATCAATTATTATAATTGTGAAAACAGGGAATGGTTATGATATTTTGAAGATACAGGAGATAAGGTATGCAGCTAAATCTGGAACAGAAAAAACTGATTCGGAGTTCGGCCATGGGACATTCAATCATTAGAGGGGTAGCAGGTTCAGGAAAAACTACAGTAGCAGTACATAGAATTTCATTTTTGCTTGATAATTATTGTTATGGTGCGAGCGATAAAATATTGATGGTCACCTATAATAAAAGTCTGACAAATTATATTGAGTATATATACGGTCAGATTGATAAAGATGACCAATATGGATTGTTTGATAAAACAGAATTGCAGAAAAACGTAAAAATAACGAATATAGATAAACTGTTGTATTCTTATTTTAGAGCATTTTGTCAGGAAAAAGGGAAGCTACTTCAAATTGTCCAGGGACAAAAAGAAATTGAAATATGGCAGAGAAGTCTCAGTAGTGTAAAAAAGACATTCGGGGATGTCAAAATTCTGGATGCAAAGTATTTAGGATTTTTGAAAAATGAAATTGCATGGATTAAGGCCTGTAATTATGTGGAATATGAAAGTTATCAGTCGGCTGACAGGATTGGAAGAATGGGAAGCAAAGGAAGCAATGAGGGACCACAGAAATTACAGAAAAACAGCCGAATCAGACAGGCAATTTATGAATTAATGGCAACATATACGAAAGAGTGCTATGCGCAAAATCTTTGTGATTTTCAGGATGTGGCATTGTATGCTTTAAAGTATCTGAAAAACCATAAAATATCTGGATATACACATATTATTATTGACGAAAGTCAGGATTTATCCAGAGTTCAGCTGCAATGTCTTATGCAAATGTATGATTCTGAAAAGGATTACAGTAGTATTATGTTTGTAGCAGATACAGCACAGAGTATTTATAGTACATCATGGCTTGTGAAGGGACGGAGCTTTACCAGCATAGGTTTGGATATGACAGGAAGAAGCACATCCCTTGCAAAAAATTATCGTACAACAACACAAATTGCGGAGGCTGCATATAGTCTAATCAGAGAAGACTCAGATATTGTAAATGATGATAATTTTGTAAAACCTTCCCTTATTGATAAGCAGGGGATTTATCCCGTTTTTGCCCGGTATAATACAATTGGGGAAGAAATTTTGGGAGTGGAAAAACTTTTAAAGAAACTTCTTAAACGCTATGAAGCGAAAGAAATTGCAATTGTTGCCAGAACCAAAAGAATCCTGGAAGAAGTTAAAAAAGAAACAGATGAGAATATAAAGATGACGCTGTATACTTCTCAGGAAGGAATCAATTTCGGAGAAGAGGCAATTAAGCTGCTGACTATGCATTCTATAAAAGGGCTTGAGTTTAAAATAGTAATTCTTATGGGATTATCAGACAAATTAATCCCGAATCCTATGTTGTTGCAGGAAAATGAAGATGCTGCTTATGTAGAAACAATGGAAAGAAAATTACTTTATGTAGGTATGACAAGGGCAACAGAGAGACTGTATATGAGCTGTCATGGTGTTCCTTCGAGGTTTATTTCAAGTATAGAACCAAAATTTCTGAAAATGAGGGAGGGAGCGGCATTTCGTTGCCTGACAGATATTCCCTTACAGAATTATATGTTTAAGGACAAAATTGCAGATCCGTATAGTAAAGAAGAAAAAATACGTCAATGGTTGTTGAAGGAACTGAAAACAGTTTATCATTATCCGTCAGAATTGCTGGATGTAGAATATAAAGTACAGGCTTTTTCAAAAATGGGATTTGTTGATGTCGTTGTCATGGTTTATAAAAATAATCGGATAGTACCATATATTATGGCTGAGGTAAAACAATATCAGGCAGGAATAAGCGTGGCTGAAGAACAATTGCGCTCTTATATGGCTGTAAGTCCGGAGGTTTGCTATGGAATTATTACAGATGGAAATGAACTGAAACTTATCAATAAAGAGGGAGCAGAAGTAGAGGATATTCCGAAGTTTGATGTTTCAATGCTTCCGTCAGGAATTGCTGAATATATATATGTGGATTTTGTACGGGACAAAAAATACAGGTATATGTGTGACGAAGAATGTCCGGATGAATTTATCCTTCAGGAAGAAAATGCGCAGAGAAGTTTAAAAGAGAATGAACTGGTACAATGTCCTGTATTTGCTGAAATAGCAGCAGGAACTCCGATAGAAATGACGGAAGGTATAACAGAGATATGTAAATTACCCTTAGAATGGATCTCAGTACCTGCGGAAACTTTCCTTTTGACTGTACGGGGAAATTCTATGATTAATGCAGATATTAATAATGGAGACAAAGTCGTTTTGCGGAAAACAAATGTGGTAGATAACGGGCAGATTGCGGCTGTAGAACTTGATGGAAATGTCACATTAAAAACTTTTCGAAAGATGGGAAGTACCATTTTGTTAATTCCGGAAAATGATGAGTATGAACCCATGATGGTCAATGCGGATCAGATCAGGATACTGGGTCATGCGATCGGAGTAATAAAAAAGAAAAATAATGTGTAGAGTAATTTGAAATTGCTTTGCTATAAAATGGAAAGGAAACTATGAATATACAAATATTCGGAACAAAGAAAAATTTTGACAGCAAGAAAGCAGAACGCTACTTCAAAGAACGTGGGATTAAATATCAGTTCATAGATATGAAAGAAAAAGGCTTAAGTAAAGGTGAATTCCAATCTGTCTGCAAGGCAATTGGTGGTTATAACAAGCTGATAGATACTGACTGCAAGGATAAAGACCTGCTGGCATTGATCACCTATATTGCGGAGGAAGACAAATCAGAGAAAATCCTTGAAAACCAGAGTATCATCAAAGTCCCGGTAGTAAGAAACGGAAAGCAGGCGACAGTGGGATATCAGCCGGAGATATGGAAGAACTGGAAATAAAAAATGTGAATGTATTTATATAAGAGATAAAAGGAAAAATAAAAAATGACAAAGATCAGAATCATAAAGAAAAATAATGACTGCAGCATGGAATACGAAGTAGGTGATATTTGCGAGGTCACAGGCACCTGGTATGGCGGCGTCCACATCAATGGTCGCTCCGGAATCCCGGTTTCCCTTGATAAAGAAGAATATATGGAAATCAACACAGAACCAGAAGAACCTGACAGTGCGGAAAATGAAAACACTTCGAAGACACCGGAACACGATATCCATGCAGGCGACATTGTGCAGCATTTCAAAAGAGAATGGGTATCCCCGGATACTTCCGAATATCTCTATAAAGTCCTTGCAGTAGCACATCACACAGAAAACGGTGAAAAACTGATGATCTACCAGGCCCTCTACGCACCTTTCAAAATCTGCGCCAGACCCTATGATATGTTCATGAGTGAAGTAGACAGAGACAAATATCCGGATATTAAACAGAAGTACAGATTTGAAAAATATACTGAAAAATAGATGATTGATACTTTATGGAATTGCTATAGTAAAACTGGCACTTTTGCCTGTACAAAAATATTTTGTTGCTGTATAGTAATAACAAATAATAACAGCACACGTTTCCAGAGATTTTATGGGATTATCTGAAAAATGTGCAGAAAGAACGGAAGGGAAGGAAATATGCAGAAAGTATTAGTAGTTGTAGACATGCAGAATGACTTCATCGACGGAGCTCTTGGAACAAAAGAGGCAGTTGCCATTGTACCTGGTGTAAAAGAGAAAATTGAAAATTTTGATGGAGTTATTCTTTTTACCAGAGATACCCATGAAACTTACTATCTCGACACCCAGGAAGGAAAGAAGCTTCCTGTACCGCACTGTATCCGTGACACTGAAGGATGGCAGATCAGAAGCGAATTAGATGCACTCAGAAAAACAGAACCTATTGACAAAGAAACCTTTGGTTCCACAGATCTTGCAGGAGAACTTGTGGCAATGAATGAGGATAATGAAATCGAAAGTATCACATTCGTAGGTTTATGTACAGACATCTGTGTTATTTCCAATGCACTTCTGGCAAAAGCATCTCTCCCGGAAGTTCCGATTATTGTAGACGCTAAATGCTGCGCAGGCGTAACACCGGAAAGTCATGAGAATGCACTGAAAGCAATGGAAGTATGCCAGATTCAGATTGACAGATAAACTGCAGAGCAGTTATTCAGTTATAAACAAGCAGTAAAGCAGATGATTTTATCCGCCTGACAATTCAGATATGAGGAGTGACAAAATAATGAAGACAATTACACGAGATGAGGCATTTACATTATTAAAAAAATACAACAAGGATCCCTTCCACATTCAGCATGCCCTGACTGTGGAAGCAGTAATGAAATGGTATGCCAATGAACTTGGCTATGGCGAAGATGCAGAATACTGGGGAATTGTAGGACTCCTTCACGACATCGACTTTGAACTATATCCGGAAGAACACTGTCTGAAAGCTCCGGAAATGCTCCGCGAAGCAGGCGTAGGCGAAGATGTGATTCATTCAGTTGTATCCCACGGCTACGGCATCACAGTAGGATGTGGCGCAACTATTGACGTAGCACCGGAACACGAAATGGAAAAAGTACTCTTTGCGGCGGACGAACTTACAGGACTTATCTGGGCAGCAGCACTTATGAGACCATCCAAAAGCACAAAAGACATGGAACTCAAATCCCTCAAGAAGAAATACAAAAGCAAAGGCTTCGCAGCAGGATGCTGCAGAGAAGTCATCGAACGCGGCGCTGACCAGCTCGGCTGGGAATTACAGAAGCTGCTGACTATGACATTACAGGCAATGGCAGACTGCGAGGATGAGATTAAGGCGGAGATGGATGCGGAAGCGTAAATATTAAAACTGAATAATAAAGTAACAAAAATTGCTTAGAAAGAAAGGGACATATCAGAGGTAGAAGGTATGTCTCTTTTTGTATTACAGTGAATTGAATATAATAGGTAATGTCGAATGAAAATTGTTGCCGTTTATGTCGAAAAATTGTATAATATGACGTAAAGTAGTTAGCTTTATCAGATGACTTAGGCAGTAAAGAATATAAAAGAGAAATAATGTCTGAAGAGACATTTGGAAATTGGATAAAAATAATGAATAAGACTTTAAATTACTATAACGAAAATGCACAGTCCTTTGCGTCTGGAACTGTTTCCGTAGAGTTTACAGAAATGCAGGACAAATTTTTGCAAAAGCTTAATCCGGGAGCATATATACTCGATTTTGGTTGCGGCGCAGGAAGGGACACGAAATATTTTTTGGACCAAGGCTATCTGGTAGAGGCAATAGACGGTTCCGAACAGTTATGCCAGATTGCGAGTAAACATACTGGAATCAAAGTTAGACAGATGCTGTTTCAGGAACTGAAAGTGAATGAGAAATACGACGGCATATGGGCTTGTGCTTCCATTCTTCATTTACCGAAAAAAGAACTAAAAGAGGTTTTCAAGAAAATGCTCACAGCGTTGAAACCTGGTGGACGGATTTATACTTCTTTCAAATATGGAGAGTATGAGGGAGAGCGAAACGGACGATACTTTACAGATTTTACAATAGACACATTTGCGGATTTTGTACAGGAGATACACAATCTGCAAATAGAAGAACACTGGATCACAGGAGATGTCCGACCGGGAAGAGGTGAGGAAAAATGGCTGAACTTAATTATGCAGAAAAAATGAACATCGGATATGAAAATGAATATTCCACAGATGCCATGACCGGCGGACCTGATAAAAGAAGACAATTATATTATCAGTTAATCCAGAGTATGAAGAAAGCAGAAAGCGTTGATATCATTGTTTCATTCCTTATGGAATCAGGAGTAAAAATGCTTCTTCAGGAACTGGAAAACACCCTGAAACGCGGAGCCAAAATCCGAATCCTGACAGGAAATTATCTCGGAATAACCCAGCCGTCTGCACTATATCTGATTAAAAGAAAACTCGGTGACAGAGTTGATCTTAGATTTTACTGCGAAAAAGGCCGTTCTTTTCATCCAAAGTCTTACATATTCCATTATGCAGACCATAGTGAACTTTACATTGGATCGTCCAATATTTCAAGAAGTGCACTGACTTCAGGAATAGAATGGAACTACCGTTTTAGCAGCAAAAAAGATCCAGAAAACTATGCTGAATTTTTTTATACATTTGAAGACTTGTTTGAAAACCATTCCATCATAATCGATGATAAAGAATTAAAGAGATATTCCCAGAACTGGCATCGTCCTGCAGTTGCAAAAGATCTTGACAAATATGACTTTGAACAGGATACAGAAGATACTAAAATTAAAACAATGTATGAACCAAGAGGGGCACAGATTGAAGCACTCTGTGCATTGGAAGATACAAGAGCAGAAGGAGCAAAGAAAGCGCTCATCCAGGCTGCAACGGGTATCGGAAAAACTTATCTGGCGGCATTTGATTCCAAATCATATGAAAAGGTTTTGTTTGTTGCACACAGAGAAGAAATCCTGAAACAGGCAGCAGATTCTTTTAGAAATGTAAGAAATTCTGAGGCTTATGGATTCTTTACAGGAGATGAGAAATGCACAGATAAATCCGTTATCTTTGCTTCTGTAGCAACTCTCGGAAAATCAGAATACCTGAATGAAAAATATTTTGCACCGGATTATTTCGACTACGTAGTGATTGATGAATTTCATCATGCAGTCAATAATCAGTATAGAAAAATCGTAGAATACTTTAAACCCCAATTTCTTCTCGGACTGACAGCAACACCTGAAAGAATGGATGGCAAAAATATATATGAAATCTGCGATTATAATGTGCCCTATGAGATTTCATTAAAAGATGGCATCAATAAAGGAATGCTGGTTCCATTTCACTATTATGGAATCTACGACGAGACAGACTATACCAAACTGCATATAGTCAGAGGAAAATATGTGGAAGAAGAACTGAACAAAACATACATAGGAAATGCTTACAGACATGATCTGATTTACAAATATTACTGTAAATATGGTTCAAAACAGGCATTAGGCTTCTGCTGTTCCAGAAAACATGCAGAAGAAATGGCAAAGGAATTCAGCAGAAGAGGAATCCCATCAGCAGCAGTTTACAGTAATGCAAATGGAGAATTCTCCATGGACAGAACAGAAGCAATTGAGAAATTGGAAAGTGGAAAAATCAAAGTCGTCTTTTCGGTGGATATGTTCAACGAAGGCGTAGATATTCCCTCTGTAGATATGGTAATGTTTCTCCGTCCGACGGAATCTCCAATAGTATTCCTGCAGCAACTTGGAAGAGGATTGCGGAGAAGTAAAGGAAAAGAATATCTCAATGTCCTGGACTTCATCGGCAATTACGAAAAGGCAGGAAGAGTCAGATACTTACTGACAGGAAAAAGTAAAGCAGAGAAACAAACCTATTCTCCAGCAGATAAAACGAATTATCCTGATGATTGTTTTGTTGACTTTGATATGAAACTAATTGACCTGTTTGCAGAAATGGACAAGAAACAACAGACCATCAAAGAACAGATTAGAAATGAATATTTCAGAGTAAAAGAATTACTAGGCAAACAACCATCCAGAATGGATTTATTTACATATATGGACGATGATGTTTATCAGATGGCTATTACACATTCAAATGAAAATCCATTTAAGAAGTATCTAGAATACCTGAATGAATTAAATGAGCTAACAGATGAACAAAAAAGTTTCTGCCAGGGAATAGGAAAAGAGTTTGTAAAACTGCTGGAAAACACCAATATGACCAAAGTATATAAAATGCCAGTACTGATGGCTTTCTATAATCATGGTGATGTAAGAATGGAAGTGACAGAGACAGAGTTTCTGGCAAGCTGGAAAGAATTCTTTTCTACAGGAACAAACTGGAAAGATCTGGATACAGGGATTACATATGAGCAGTATTGCAAAATTTCGGATAAAGATCATATTAAAAAGATTATCAATATGCCGGTGAACTTCTTAGTGAAATCAGGAAAAGGTTTCTTTGTGAAAAAGGAGGATTCAGCGCTGGTATTAAGGGATCAAATGAAAGAAATTATAAAGAATCCAGTATTAGCACAGCAGATGAAAGATGTAATTGAATATAGGGCAATGGATTATTATCAGAGACGATATAAAGAACAAATGACAGTTCTTTTACAGTGATGGAGACATCGTATGGAAACAGAAAATTATGTATATAAGAAGCTTCCTGTATAATAAAAATCGTGGATGTTGAAAATTGAAAATACC
>NZ_QRIL01000019.1:0-2887 GCF_003471165.1 Ruminococcus sp. AM22-13
AAACAATGAGAATCAAACGACCGCATCACCTACGCTAGGGTGATGAAGCGAAAGGTCAAGCAATAAGGGCACAGGGCGGATGCCTTGGCACTAAGAGCCGATGAAAGACGTGATAAGCTGCGATAAGCTTCGGGGAGGAGCAAATATCCCGTGATCCGGAGATGTCTGAATGGGGAAACCCACATGAGCAAACCTCATGTATCCTACAGCCAATACATAACTGTAGGAAGGGAACCCGGGGAACTGAAACATCTAAGTACCCGGAGGAAAAGAAAGAAAACTCGATTCCGTAAGTAGCGGCGAGCGAACGCGGAGGAGCCTAAACCGGAATGCGTGCATTCCGGGGTTACGGACTGCATTTAGGATTCAGTGATGTTAACAGAACGGTTTTGGGAAAGCCGGCCACAGAGGGTGAAAGCCCCGTACGTGAAAACAGAGCTGACTGAGCAGGATCCAGAGTACCACGAGACACGTGGAACCTTGTGGGAAATCAGGGGGACCACCCCCTAAGGCTAAATACTACTTAGTGACCGATAGCGCATAGTACTGTGAAGGAAAGGTGAAAAGGACCCCGGGAGGGGAGTGAAAGAGAACCTGAAACCCTGTGTCTACAAGCTGTGGAAGCACTTTATATGTGCGACCGCGTACTTTTTGTAGAACGGTCCGGCGAGTTACGCTTACTGGCAAGGTTAAGCACTTCAGGTGTGGAGCCGTAGGGAAACCAAGTCTTAAGAGGGCCAGAGTCAGTAGGAGTAGACCCGAAACCGGGTGATCTATCCATGTCCAGGTTGAAGCTGCCGTAAGAGGTAGTGGAGGACCGAACCCACATCCGTTGAAAAGGGTGGGGATGAGGTGTGGATAGGGGAGAAATTCCAATCGAACCCGGAGATAGCTGGTTCTCCTCGAAATAGCTTTAGGGCTAGCCTCGATACAGATTTGCGGAGGTAGAGCACTGAATTTCCTAGGGGGCGTCAAAGCCTACCGAAGAATATCAAACTCCGAATGCCGCGTAATCGATTATCGGGAGTCAGACTGCACGAGATAAGTTGGGCGGTCAAAAGGGAAAGAGCCCAGACCTTCAGTTAAGGTCCCAAAGTGCGCGTTAAGTGGAAAAGGATGTGGGATTTCGAAGACAACCAGGATGTTGGCTCAGAAGCAGCCATCCATTCAAAGAGTGCGTAATAGCTCACTGGTCGAGAGGTCCTGCGCCGAAAATGTCCGGGGCTGAAACGCGCCACCGAAACTAAGGAACCGAAAGGTTGGTAGAGGAGCATTGCATGCGGAACGAAGCAGTACCGTAAGGAGCTGTGGACTGCATGGAAGAGAGAATGCCGGAATGAGTAGCGAGATAGAGGTGGGAATCCTCTAGGCCGAATATCCAAGGTTTCCAGAGTAAAGCTGATCTGCTCTGGGTAAGTCGGGGCCTAAGGCGAGGACGAGAGTCGTAGCCGATGGACAACAGGTGGAGATTCCTGTACTGCGGTATGACAGAACTGTGGGGACACGTAAGGAAAGCGGAAGCCGGGAATGGAAAGCCCGGTGCAAGCGGGGTACCAGTCACTCTGGCAAATCCGGGTGGCAATGGGAAGCCGTGATGCGGAGCGAAATAAAGTAGTGAAGTCCGTGAGCCATGCGTCAAGAAAAGCCGCTATTGTTTATACCGTACCCGTACCGTAAACCGACACAGGTGGATGAGGAGAGAATCCTAAGGCCGGCGGAAGAAGCATTGTCAAGGAACTCGGCAAAATGGCCCCGTAACTTAGGGATAAGGGGTGCCTCAGAAATGAGGCCGCAGAGAATAGGCTCAAGCAACTGTTTAGCAAAAACACAGGTCTATGCGAAACCGAAAGGTGAGGTATATGGGCTGACGCCTGCCCGGTGCTGGAAGGTTAAGAGGAGAGGTTAGCGCAAGCGAAGCTTTGAATTTAAGCCCCAGTAAACGGCGGCCGTAACTATAACGGTCCTAAGGTAGCGAAATTCCTTGTCGGGTAAGTTCCGACCCGCACGAAAGGCGTAATGATTTGAGCGCTGTCTCGACAATGCATCCGGTGAAATTGAAGTACCAGTGAAGATGCTGGTTACCTGCGCCAGGACGGAAAGACCCCATGGAGCTTTACTCCAGTTTGGTACTGGGACTCGGTATTGCATGTACAGGATAGGTGGGAGGCTATGAGACAGTAACGCCAGTTATTGTGGAGCCGCTGTTGGGATACCACCCTTGCAGTATTGGGTTTCTAACCAGCCGCCGTGACCCGGCGGTGGGACAATGCCAGACGGGGAGTTTGACTGGGGCGGTCGCCTCCGAAAGGGTATCGGAGGCGCCCAAAGGTTCCCTCAGAATGGACGGAAACCATTCGAAGAGTGCAAAGGCAGAAGGGAGCTTGACTGCGACACCGACGGGTGGAGCAGGTACGAAAGTAGGGCTTAGTGATCCGGTGGTATTAAGTGGGAATGCCATCGCTCAACGGATAAAAGCTACCCTGGGGATAACAGGCTTATCACTCCCAAGAGTTCACATCGACGGAGTGGTTTGGCACCTCGATGTCGGCTCATCGCATCCTGGGGCTGTAGTAGGTCCCAAGGGTTGGGCTGTTCGCCCATTAAAGCGGTACGCGAGCTGGGTTCAGAACGTCGTGAGACAGTTCGGTCCCTATCCGGCGTGGGCGTAGGATATCTGAGAGGAGCTGTCCTTAGTACGAGAGGACCGGGATGGACGGGCCGCTGGTGCATCGGTTAGACTGCCAAGTCTACGGCCGAGTAGCCAAGCCCGGAAGGGATAAACGCTGAAGGCATCTAAGCGTGAAGCCCCCCTTAAGATGAGATATCCCATTCGAAAGAAGTAAACCCCCTTGAAGACGACGAGGTAGATAGGGCAGAGGTGGAAGTG